>NZ_JAHUWR010000002.1:0-827704 GCF_019218905.1 Pseudomonas sp. PDM24
ATCAAACTCTTCAGTTCAAACATCTTTGGGTTTTTAAGAAACCCTAAACTTGGCTCAGCAATCGTTGGTTACATCTTTGATTTCTCGCGGAGTAACTTGTGATGCTGATAATCTTGTTGACTATCAGTCTGACTCCACAAGCACCCACACGAATTGCTTGATTCAGTTGTTAAAGAGCGGTTGGTTAAGATCTTTCGTCTCAACCGAGGCGCGCATTCTACAGCAGCCTCTGTTACTGTCAAGCGGTTATTTTCAGAAGTTTTCAAAGTTTCGCTTGGGAATCTTCAACAACTTCAACCACTTGCGCTTCCGATCTCTCGTTAGCGGGAGGCGAATTCTACAGCGTTACTCGCTGCTGTCAACACCTCTTTTTCTCCGCTTTCGACCGAGAAGATCGAACCGTCAAAAGAGCCAAACAACACCGCTCTTTCAACTCCTTCTGGCTTCGATGAACTGAAGCGTAACCGCTGCCGAAAACTGCGTAACTCTTTGTTTACCAAGGAGTTTTCCGTTTCGACTGCGCCGGAAGTGGGGCGAATTATAGACGTCCAGAATCTGCCGTCAACCCCTGATTTCAGCTTTATTCGGATTTGAGCGTAATACGCGCAAATGCCTTCTTCCCGGCCTGGCAAACATGGGTCGCGCCCAGTACGTATATAAAGGTGCGATCAACAACCTCACCATCTATACGCACACCACCAGAACCCAGAAGGTCGCGCGCCACTGCGGAGTTCTTCACCAATCCTGCTTTATTAAGGACCGCAGCGATCGGCATATCCTCGGCGGCAGTCAATTCGATCTCTGGCAGATCATCCGGCAGCTCACCGTCTTTCATACGGTTGCCCGCCGCACGATGAGCATTGGCCGCAGCCTCTTCACCATGGAAGCGCGCAACGATCTCTTCGGCCAGCTTGATCTTGATATCACGCGGATTCGCGCCCGCTTCGACGTCAACCCGAAAAGCATTGATCTCTTCCATGGAGCGAAAGCTGAGCAACTCGAAGTAACGCCACATCAGCGCATCCGGAATAGAGACCAGCTTGCCATACATGACACCCGGAGCTTCCTGGATACCGACATAGTTGCCCAACGACTTGGACATCTTCTTCACGCCATCCAGACCTTCGAGCAATGGCATCGTCAGAATGCACTGAGCCTCCTGACCATAACTACGTTGCAGCTCACGCCCCATCAGCAGGTTGAACTTCTGATCGGTACCGCCCAGCTCGACATCCGCACGCAAAGCGACCGAGTCATAACCCTGAACCAGCGGATAGAGGAACTCGTGAATGGCGATTGGCTGATTGGTCGTGTAGCGCTTGTCGAAATCGTCGCGCTCGAGCATGCGAGCCACGGTGTATTGCGAAGTCAGGCGAATGAAGTCGGCCGGCCCCATCTGATCCATCCAGGTGGAGTTGAACGCCACTTCGGTCTTGGCCGGATCAAGAATCTTGAAGACCTGAGTCTTGTAGGTCTCAGCATTCTCGAGAACCTGCTCACGAGTGAGCGGAGGACGTGTCGCGCTCTTGCCGCTTGGATCACCGATCATCCCGGTGAAATCACCTATAAGGAAGATCACCTGGTGCCCCAGATCCTGGAACTGGCGCAGCTTATTAATAAGCACGGTGTGACCCAGGTGCAAATCCGGCGCGGTCGGATCGAAGCCTGCCTTAATACGCAGCGGCTGGCCACGCTTGAGTTTCTCGATCAGCTCGGACTCGACCAACAGTTCTTCTGCACCACGTTTGATCAGCGCTAGCTGCTCTTCAACCGACTTCATAACAGACCCGCAAGGCTCAGATTCAAAGGGGAACAACCATACAAGATCGCGCACCAAATACAAGTTTTGCCCGGCGCGCGGACGCCAATCCACGGACAGAGCGCTCGCAGACTTGCTTCAGAGATGATTTGGTTATATTTTATACAGTTATTTCGTCTTCATCATGTCATTCATCTTTTCCAATTCATCTTTTCAAAGTCAAAATTACCTATGACCACAGAACCGTCTAAAGCGCCGCCGCTTTACCCGAAGACCCACCTGCTCGCAGCAAGTGGCATCGCCGCCCTTCTCAGCCTGGCGCTTCTGGTATTCCCTTCCAGTGATGTTGAAGCCAAAAAGACGACCCTGAGTCTTGAACTGGAAAGCCCTGCAGAACAACTGACACAAGATCAAGACGCCGCCGACACCGTCCAAGCCACAAATGAGCCGGCAGCCTCCCCCTTCGCGCAGATCGAAAACAGCGCCGAAGAGACTCAGGAAACTGCCCAGGCCGCCCCCGCCCCCGCCCCTGCTCCCGCGCCAGTCGTCGAAGAGAAGAAGGCACCAGGCCATAAAGAAGTGATTGTCAGTAAAGGTGACACTCTCTCGACTTTGTTCGAGAAAGTCGGCCTTCCGGCCACTTCGGTGCATGAAGTACTGGCCGGCGACAAGCAGGCCAAGCAGTTCAGCCAACTCAAACATGGCCAGAAGCTTGAATTCGAACTGAGCCCTGATGGCCAGCTGACCAATTTGCACAGCAAAGTCAGCGACACGGAAAGCATCAGCCTGACCAAGAATGACAAGGGTTATACGTTCAATCGCATTACCGCCAAGCCCACCGTTCGCTCCGCCTACGTTCATGGCGTGATCAACAGTTCGCTGTCGCAATCTGCCGCCCGAGCCGGTTTGTCCCACAGCCTCACCATGGATATGGCCAGCGTGTTTGGCTATGACGTCGACTTTGCCCAGGATATTCGCCAAGGTGACGAGTTTGATGTGATCTATGAACAGAAGGTCGTCAACGGCAAAGCTGTCGGCAACGGCCCGATCCTCTCCGCACGCTTCACCAACCGCGGCAAGACTTACACCGCGGTGCGCTACACCAACAAACAAGGCAACAGCAGCTACTACACGGCTGACGGCAACAGCATGCGCAAGGCGTTTATCCGTACCCCGGTAGACTTCGCCCGCATCAGCTCGAAATTCTCCATGGGCCGCAAGCACCCGATCCTGAACAAGATCCGCGCCCACAAGGGTGTCGATTACGCGGCACCACGCGGTACGCCGATCAAGGCTGCTGGTGACGGCAAAGTATTGTTGGCGGGGCGTCGCGGCGGTTACGGCAACACCGTGATCATCCAGCACGGTAATACCTATCGCACGCTGTACGGTCATATGCAGGGCTTCGCCAAAGGCATCAAGACTGGCGGCAGCGTCAAGCAAGGTCAGGTGATCGGTTACATCGGCACCACCGGCCTCTCCACCGGCCCGCACTTGCACTACGAGTTCCAGGTCAATGGCGTGCACGTCGACCCGCTGGGTCAGAAGGTGGCGATGGCCGATCCGATCTCCAAAGCTGAACGCTCACGCTTCCTCGCGCAAAGCCAACCGCTGATGGCGCGCATGGATCAAGAGAAAACCACCCAACTGGCTTCGAGTAAACGCTAAGCCATGGCGCTCTATATAGGTGTGATGTCCGGGACCAGCCTTGACGGCCTGGACATTGCGTTGATCGAGCGAAACCCGACGATCAAGCTGATCGCCACCCATTACATCCCTATGCCTGATTCCCTGCGCGCCGAGCTACTTGGCTTGTGCGCCAGCGGCCCGGACGAGATTGCCCGCTCCGCCATTGCCCAGCAGAACTGGGTGAAACTGGCCGCACAGGGCATTCACACCCTCCTCGACCAACAAAATCTGAAACCCGACGACATTCGCGCGATTGGCAGCCACGGCCAGACCATTCGCCACGAGCCGGCGCGCGGGTTTACGGTGCAAATCGGTAACCCCGCCTTACTCACCGAGCTGACCGGCATCACCGTCGTCAGCGATTTCCGCAGCCGCGATGTAGCCGCTGGCGGACAAGGCGCGCCACTGGTTCCAGCCTTTCACGAAGCCCTGTTTGAAGAACGGCCTGGCAACCGCGCGGTATTGAACGTCGGCGGGTTCAGCAACCTCAGCCTGATCGAACCCGGCAAGCCTGTCGCCGGGTTTGACTGCGGCCCCGGGAACGTCCTGCTGGATGCCTGGATTCACCAGCAACGCGGCGACAATTTTGATCGTGACGGTCAATGGGCCGCCAGCGGCAAGGTTGAACCTGTCCTGTTGAACGAGCTGCTCAGTGATCCATTCTTTGTGACCCGGGGCCCGAAGAGCACCGGCCGCGAAGTATTCAATCTCCCATGGCTGATGCAACATCTGTCGCAGCTACCAACCTTCGCTGCCGAAGACGTACAGGCCACGCTGCTTGAGCTGACTGCGCTAACCATTACCGAGTCATTGCAAAGCGCCCAATCGGATACTGATGAGCTGCTTGTCTGTGGTGGCGGCGCGCACAACGGCACATTGATGCGCCGCTTGGCCAGCCTGTTGCCGAATGCGAAAGTCAGCAGCACTGCTGCGTATGGTGTAGATCCGGACTGGGTCGAAGCCATGGCCTTCGCCTGGTTGGCTCATTGCTGCCTGGAAGGTATCGCGGCCAACCGCCCGAGCGTCACCGGTGCCCGCGGCCTGCGTGTACTCGGCGCCATCTACCCCGCCTGAACCTGAACCCCAGACAGCAAAACGCCGCAAAGTCCTGAGACTCTGCGGCGTCTGGTAATGCGGTGGGGTGCGATCAGATCGAGAACGAAGAGCCACAGCCACAGGTGGTGGTAGCGTTCGGATTCTTGATCACGAAACGCGAACCTTCCAGACCTTCCTGGTAATCCACTTCGGCACCAGCCAGGTACTGGAAGCTCATCGGATCGACCACCAGGCTGACGCCTTCGCGCTCGACGATGGTGTCGTCATCGGCCACTTCTTCATCGAAGGTGAAGCCGTATTGAAACCCTGAACAACCGCCGCCCGTAACGAATACGCGCAGCTTCAAGCGATCATTCCCCTCTTCATCGACCAGGCTCTTCACCTTGTGCGCGGCACCGTGGGTAAATTGCAAAGCCGTGGGGGTGAAGGATTCGACGCTCATGCTGACTATCTCCCGGCGTTACGCCGCCATAATGCGTGATGACGCGCATTATCCGCTTCTCCCAGAAAATCGGTCAACTATTGTTACGGTATATCAATCAATCCAATTGTCAGACCAAAATGCAAAAAGGCCCGTCGACGGGCCTTTTTGCTGAGCGGGATAGAGTCTTACGGCAGCATGCCCGCATGGGACAGACCCAAACGCTCATCCAGACCGAACAGGATATTCAGGTTCTGCACCGCCTGACCCGACGCGCCTTTGACCAGGTTGTCGATCACCGACAACACCACCACCAGATCACCATCCTGCGGACGGTGCACGGCAATACGGCAAACGTTGGCACCGCGCACGCTGCGGGTTTCCGGATGGCTGCCGGCAGGCATCACGTCGACGAACGGTTCGTTGGCATAGCGCTTTTCGAACAACGCTTGCAGATCCACCGAGCGATCCACAACCGTCGCGTAGAGCGTCGAGTGAATACCGCGAATCATCGGCGTCAGGTGCGGAACGAAGGTCAGCCCCACGTCCTTGCCCGCTGCGCGACGCAGGCCCTGGCGGATTTCCGGCAAGTGACGGTGCCCTTTGACGGCGTAAGCCTTCATGCTTTCCGACGTCTCGGAGTACAGCGAACCTACAGAAGCGCCACGACCGGCACCGCTGACGCCGGATTTGCAGTCTGCGATCAACCGCGAAGTATCCGCCAGACCCGCTTCGAGCAAAGGCAGGAAACCCAATTGCGTGGCCGTCGGGTAGCAACCCGGCACAGCGATCAGGCGCGCTTGCTTGATTTGTTCACGATTGACTTCCGGCAAGCCGTAAACCGCCTCCTCCAACAGTTCCGGCGCGCCGTGCGGCTGACCGTACCATTTGGCCCACTCATCGGCGTCTTGCAGACGGAAGTCTGCCGACAGGTCGATGACCTTGGTCCCGGCAGCCAGCAACTCACCCGCCAAGGCATGGGCGACACCGTGCGGCGTGGCGAAGAACACCACGTCGCAGGCCCCGAGGGTCTTGATGTCCGGAACGCTGAAAGCCAGGCCGTCGTAATGGCCTCGCAGGTTCGGGTACATGTCGGCCACGGCCAGGCCGGCCTCGGATCGGGAAGTGATCACTACCACTTCAGCTTGCGGATGCTGTGCCAACAGACGCAGCAGTTCGACACCGGTGTAACCCGTGCCGCCGACGATACCGACCTTGACCATAAACCTGCCCTCAACGAACCCACTGGAAAGCCGTCGATAATAGGGGCCGCGCGGCCCTGCGACAACCGTCAAGGTGACGTGCGGACGCTCTACCCCCTACTATCTTCGTTACCGTGAACCTGGGAACAACTAAAAATGCTTTATCTGTGGCTCAAAGCGCTTCATATCGTCAGCATGGTCTGCTGGTTTGCCGGCCTGTTTTACCTGCCGCGCCTGTTCGTCTATCACGCCCAAAGCGAAGACACCGTCAGCAAGGAACGCTTCAGTATCATGGAGCGCAAGCTGTACCGGGGCATCATGGGCCCGGCGATGATCGCCACCCTGGTGTTCGGCATCTGGCTGATCAGTCTCAACCCAAGCGCCTACTTCACCCAAGGTGCATGGATGCATGCCAAATTGACCCTGGTGGTGATTCTGATCGGCTACCACCACATGTGCGGCGCACAGGTAAAACGTTTTGCCCGTGGCGAAAACACCCGCAGCCATGTCTTTTATCGCTGGTTCAATGAAGTGCCGGTTCTGATATTGCTGGCTATCGTAATTCTGGTCGTCGTTCGGCCGTTTTAATCCAACAAGCATCATTCACCCGGGGTACTTCCAATGTCGCTGCCCGCTTTGCTCGAACAACGTTTGCGTCTGCCCGTTGTAGCAGCGCCGATGTTTCTGATTTCAAATCCTGAGCTGGTGCTCGCCTGCTGCCGCAATGGCGTGGTGGGCAGCTTTCCTGCGCTGAACCAACGTGAGAGCAGCGGTTTCAAGGCCTGGCTGGAAGAAATCGAAGCAGGACTGGCGATACTGGAAAACCCCGCGCCTTATGCAGTGAATCTGATCGTCCACAACAGCAATCCGCGATTGCAGGCGGATCTGGCGATCTGCATCGAGCACAAAGTACCGATCGTGATCACTAGCCTCGGTGCCGTGAAAGAACTGGTCGACGCCGTGCACAGCTATGGCGGCCTGGTGTTTCACGACGTGACGACCCGGCGCCACGCAGAAAAAGCCGCCGAGGCCGGCGTGGACGGTTTGATCGCCGTGGCTGCGGGCGCCGGTGGTCACGCCGGGACCTGGAGCCCGTTTTCGCTGATCGCCGAGATTCGCCAGTTTTTCGACAAGACCTTACTGCTGGCCGGCTGCCTGAACCATGGCCATGAAATTCTTGCCGCGCAATTGCTCGGCGCGGATTTGGCCTACTTCGGTACGCGATTTATCGGCACCACGGAAAGTCATGCGCCTGACGCGTATAAGGAGATGCTCCTGACTTCCAGAGCGGCAGACATCGTCCATACTCCAGCGGTGTCGGGAGTACCCGCAAGCTTCATGCGCCGGAGCCTTGAGGCCGCCGGTTTCGACATGGCTGCCCTGCAAGGCAAGGGCGAGGTGGACTTCGGCTCCAAGCTCAAGCCATTGAACGATGAAGCCAAAGCCTGGAAAACCGTGTGGTCCGCAGGCCAGGGCGTCGGAGAAATCGAGGACCTGCCGAGTGTCGATCAACTGATCGCACGTCTCGACACCGAATACCGCAAGGCGCTGGAACTGGCGGCGGCGTTGCCCAAGCGCTGGCCGCGCTGACAGGCGGGCCTTACACTTCATAGCTGCAACACCGTCTATTACAAACTCTTGCGACAAGGATGCCCGGCCATGAGCGAAAACCGTTTCAAGATCGTCTTCGATGGCGCTCTGCTGCCAGGTGTGGACGTCACCACCGCGAAGCTCAACCTCGCCGAGCTGTTCAAAAGCGACGTCGCGGCCATTGAACGCCTGTTCAGTGGCCGGCAGGTTGCGCTCAAACGCGACCTGTCCCACGCCGATGCGCAGACTTACCTTCAGGCACTGACGAAAACCGGGATCGATGCCCGAATCGAGACAGAACCCTCGATCGAGCTGAACCTGTCCGACGTTCACGAACACGCTCCTGCCAACAGCCAACCTGTCACGGCAGATCCCGATTCTCCCTATGCACCGCCCCGCGCCTCTGTCGGCGAAGCACTGCCGGAGTTTTCTACGCTCAAGGCCTTCAGTTTCGTTGGCCGCATCGGTCGCTTGCGCTTTCTGGCCTGGACGATGGCTCTTACGCTGGTGACGCTTGGCGTTGGCGCCGTATTGGCGGTGTTCGGCTTTGCACTCATTAGCACAGACTCGACTGCTGGCTTGATCCTCGCGGGTCTGTTGGCCGTTATCCTGGTCGTGGTGCTCGCCTTCATCAGCATCCAGTTCAGTGTGCAGCGCCTGCACGATATCGGCTGGTCCGGCTGGCTTTGGCTGCTGAACCTTGTACCGGTCGTGGGCAGCGTTTTTCCGTTTGTCATAATGATCGTGCCAGGTAACAACACGGCCAACCGATATGGCGCACCACCACCGCCCAACAGCAACGCGGTCAGGGTGCTGGCTTCGCTGTGGCTGGTGTTTATCGCAATCATGTTTGTGGGCGGGCTGACTGGAGGCCTCACCGCGATCCAGGATGAGTACGAAAGCGCCACCGACAGCACCTATCAAAGCAGCGCGGTGATCCCCGACGAAGTTGAAGTCGAGCCGGCCTATGAGGCTGAACAAGCGCCAAATTCATCCGATGATGCAGCCGAAGCAGCCGAGCCCACTGTAGACTCTGCGAAAGAATGAACAGCGCTTCCCACCCGTGACACCTGCGTCGCCGGCGCGGAGCTGTTGCGATGGAGAACTGCATGACCCGTTACGCTCTGATCACTGGCGCTTCCAGCGGCATCGGCCTGGCGATGGCCGAAGCGCTGGCCCGGCGCGGCCGCAACCTGATTCTGGTGGCCCGACAGCGTGATCAGCTGGAAAGCATTGCGATTGAACTGACTCAACGTTTTGGTGTGGAGGTGCTGTTTCGTGCCTGTGACCTGGGCGAGCCGCTGAGGCTGTCCGGTTTTTTGCTGGAGCTGGAGGAAGGCGACCGGCAGATCGATTTACTGGTCAACTGTGCCGGCATCGGTACCTGCGGTCCATTCCTGGCCCAGGACTGGATGACCGAACAAGACTTGATAGAAGTGAACATCCTGGCCCTCACGCGCTTGTGCCATGCCATCGGCAACAGCATGGCCTTGCAGGGCGGCGGGCAGATTCTGAACGTCGCCTCGGTCGCGGCGTTCCATCCCGGCCCCTGGATGAGCACTTACTACGCCAGCAAGGCTTACGTGCTGCATTTTTCCGAAGGTTTACGCGTCGAACTGAAGAAATGCGCGGTCAAGGTGTCGGTACTCTGCCCCGGCCCGACCCGCACGGCGTTTTTCCGCACCGCGCAACTGGACACCGACAAACTGGTCGAGAGCAAACTGCTGATGAGTCCAGAAGAAGTCGCGCTCTATACCGTGCGCGCGCTGGCGAAAAATCGCGCCATTATTATTCCCGGTCGCCTGAATCGCTGGTTCGCGTTCCTGCCGCGGCTCGGCTCACGCTGGCTGACCCGGACAATCGCGGGCATGGTCAACAAAGCCTATTGCCCGCGCTGATCAATCCTCAAGGCAAAAGACTGGGCTCTGACCTGACCCATGGTTACACTCAGGCCAGCCCAAACAACGGAGAAAACAGCTGTGGATACTCTGTTCACCAAGATCATCAACCGGGAAATCCCGGCGAAGATCATTTACGAGGACGACCAGGTACTGGCCTTCCACGACATCGCGCCACAGGCCCCCGTGCATTTCCTGGTAGTCCCGAAGAAACCGGTGCGCACCCTTAACGACCTCACCGAGGACGATAAGGCTTTGGCCGGGCATATTCTGTTCACGGCCCAGCGCCTGGCTCTGGAATTGGGCTGTGAGGAAGGTTTCCGGGTAGTCATGAACTGCAATGAATTGGGCGGGCAGACCGTCTATCACATTCATATGCACGTGCTGGGTCAGCGCCAGATGCACTGGCCGCCGGGCTGATTCATCAATCTCCCCCTGTAGGAGCGAGGCTTGCCCGCGAAGGCGTCCTCAAGTGCGCCAAAAGCTTCGCGGGCAAGCCTCGCTCCTACAGGATTGGTGTCGCTCCCACCGGAAATGACCCAGCGCAAACCCTCCCCCGGCCGATTGAGTTAAACTGGCCGCCGAGATTCTTCCCGGAGGTCAGCATGACTACCCAACGTCACTACTCGCCAATTGACCGTCTTCTGCTGCAAGCCGATGCCGCGATGCGTACTTTGCTGCCCTTCAGTGGTCAGCCCTACCGTCCGTCGCCTGCCATCGTGCAGCCGGATGCACAAATGAGCGACGAGGACACCCGACACGTCGCCGGTTTGATGCGCATCAACCATACCGGCGAAGTCTGCGCCCAGGCGCTATATCAAGGCCAGGCCCTGACCGCCAAGCTGCCGAAAGTGCGCGCCGCCATGGAGCACGCCGCCGAAGAAGAAATCGACCATCTGGTGTGGTGCGAACAACGCATTCATCAGTTGGGCAGCCACACTAGCATCCTCAATCCGCTGTTCTACGGCATGTCGTTCGGGATTGGCGCGGTCGCCGGGTTGATCAGCGACAAAGTCAGCCTGGGTTTCGTTGCTGCCACCGAGCATCAGGTCTGCAAACACCTGAATGAACACCTTGAGCAACTGCCTGCCGAGGATGAAAAATCCCGGGCGATCCTCGAGCAGATGCGCATTGATGAAGAACACCACGCCGAAAGTGCGCTGGATGCCGGGGGGTTTCGTTTTCCTGCACCGGTGAAGTTCGGCATGAGTCTGTTGGCCAAGGTAATGACCAAGAGTACGTATCGGATCTAAGTATTGCAGCACCCGCGACGTCCCCATCGCGGGCAAGCCCGCTCCCACAGAAACCGCGTTTCGCAATAAAAAAGGCGACTACCTCGAGGTAGTCGCCTTTTTTTTGTACTCTGTCCCGTCCTGAATAAGGTTTACACCTGTTTCACCCTAACGCCCGATGCACCGCATCGGGCGTTAGGGTGAAACAGGTGTAAACCTATTTCAGGACTAGACACTCGGAACTCTTAGTTCGGCATGTTGCGCGCGTAGAAAATTTGCATCACCTGAGTCTGCACGTCGATTCAACCAAGCTCGATGATTTCGTAGTCGTGGGTAATCGCCACGCCAGCCGCGCCGAGCATGATCGAGGCCGAGCAATACTTCTCGGCCGACAGCTCGATGGCGCGCTTGACCTGAGCTTCTTTCAGCCCGCGGCCCTTGACCACGAAGTGCATGTGGATTTTGGTGAAAACCTTCGGATCTTCGCTCGCACGCTCGGCTTCGAGGAAGGCTTCGCAGCTTTCGACGGCCTGACGGGACTTCTTGAGGATGCTGACCACATCAAAATTGCTGCAGCCGCCAACACCCAGCAGGAGCATTTCCATCGGCCGGACACCCAGGTTACGACCGCCGGCATCGGGCGGACCGTCCATGACCACGACATGACCGCTGCCGGATTCGCCGAGGAACATGGCTTCGCCAGCCCATTGGATGCGTGCCTTCATCGCCAAGACTCCACTGTCTAAAAAAGGGTCGCCAGCTTAGCACAGGGCCCTTGATTGGCAGCGCTTCGCCTTCCTAGGACATAACCATCTGCGTCGTAGGCAAATTCTCGAATCTTGAAGGAATGTGTCTGTTAAGCTGGCGCCAAATCAGTGGCGCATAGCCAGCTTCGCAGCGAATAAAAAGGATCGCAGGCTTCGCCAGCGCCTATAAAAAACAAACACACCGTGCAGTCTTTTCGGGATACAACCATGGTTGCTATTACCCCCACACCCAAAATCAAGAACCTCGACAAACTGTTGATGCACTGCCAGCGCCGTCGCTATGCCGCCAAGAGCAACATCATTTGTGCCGGTGACCGCTCGGACACGCTGTTTTTCATCATCAAAGGTTCGGTCACCATTCTGATTGAGGATGACGACGGCCGTGAAATGATCATTGCCTACCTCAACTCCGGGGACTTTTTCGGCGAGCTGGGTCTGTTTGAGCAAGCGGGCCTGGAACAGGAACGCAGCGCTTGGGTGCGGGCCAAGGTCGAATGCGACGTCGCGGAAATCAGCTACGCGAAATTCCGCGAGCTGTCCCAACAAGATCCAGACATTCTTTACGTGCTCAGCGGACAAATCGCACAGCGCCTGCGCAATACCACGCGCAAGGTCGGTGACTTGGCATTCTTCGACGTGACCGGTCGCGTTGCACGCTGTCTGCTGGAGCTGTGCAAGCAGCCTGACGCCATGACTCACCCGGACGGCATGCAGATCAAAGTGACCCGTCAGGAAATCGGCAGGATTGTCGGTTGTTCCCGTGAGATGGTCGGCCGCGTGCTCAAGGATCTGGAGGAGCGCAACCTGGTCGACGTCAAAGGCAAGACCATGGTGGTCTTCGGCACGCGCTAAGCTCGAAAACCAGGCTCCGAGCATTTAAGCCCCGAGCATTTCTGCCAACAACTGTCGGTAGAGCGTATTGAGCCGTTCCAGCGCATCAGAAGCGGCAAACTTCTCATGCAGGGCGATGTGGCTTTCAGCGCGAACCCGCTGCTCCAGGCCACAGGCTTCATTGAAGCGATTGACCGCCGCGACCATCGACTCTCGCTCGTCATCGATCAACATCGCCCCGTGCACCAGGCCGACCGGACGCTGACCGCCCTTGCTCTGGCGCCAGCGCTGGGCGGTGCCGACCATCTTTCGACCATCGAGGTTGACGTTGAAACGGCCGTCGCAGAACGCGCCCTCAATTTCGCCCAACGACGAAGTGCCGCCCAGCTCATCAAGTAACTGACAGATCGGATCGCACAGCCGCCGGTAGCCGGTTTCGATGCGGTTCAAATCGCCTTCGCTGCGCGGCGGGGCATAAACCAGTGCGATGTTGATCGTCGAAGCCGATTGCGGCACTGGCTCACCGCCGGTTTCGCGCAGCAATACCGGCCAGCCGGCGGCAGCGGAGACTTCGCAGGCATCCTCGAACTGTGGCAGACGATTCAAGCGACGAGGCATGACCAATGCGCGGTCAGTGGGTTGCCAGAACAGCAGACCGAATTCCGACTCACCGGTGCACACATGCGCCAGCAGATCCTGCTCGGCGAGCAGGCCGGCTTCGATGGTCAGGGGGGTTGGTGAGGTCATAAGGTCTTCCATAGGACGGTCAGTCTGTGGTGCATCTTATGCCGCCTTCGCGAGCAAGCCCGCTCCCACAGTGAATTCGCGTTGTCTGGATGAACGCGGGCTAATGTGGGAGCGGGCTT
Source organism: Pseudomonas sp. PDM24 (assembly GCF_019218905.1). Taxonomy (NCBI): domain Bacteria; kingdom Pseudomonadati; phylum Pseudomonadota; class Gammaproteobacteria; order Pseudomonadales; family Pseudomonadaceae; genus Pseudomonas; species Pseudomonas sp. PDM24. Next base: position 13,312 of record NZ_JAHUWR010000002.1, read on the forward strand.
GCTCGCGAAGGGAGCGCCCCGATTTTCAATCAATCGAGCGTAGAACCGCTCACTGGAATGCCACGCTCGGGAAAGAACAGGCGCTGCAGTTCGGTACCCGGGTTTTCGGCGCGCATGAACGCTTCGCCGACCAGGAACGCATACACGTCGCTGATTTCCATCAGCTCGACATCGGCCCGGTTAAGAATGCCACTCTCGGTAATTACCAGACGATCGCGCGGAATACGCGGCAACAGGTCGAGGGTGGTTTCCAGATTGACTTCGAAAGTGTGCAGGTTGCGGTTGTTCACGCCCACCAGTAGCGTGTCGAGTGTCTTCAAGGCCCGCTCCAGCTCATCACCGTCGTGGACTTCCACCAGCACATCGAGACCGACGCTTTTGGCTACGGCCGCCAGCTCGGCCATTTTCACGTCATCCAGTGCGGAAACGATCAACAGCACGCAGTCAGCACCCAGAGCACGGGACTCGACGATCTGATACGGATCGATCATGAAATCCTTGCGGATCACCGGCAGCTTGCATGCCGCCCGAGCCTGTTGCAGATACGCATCGGCGCCCTGGAAGTAATCGATGTCGGTGAGCACCGACAGGCAAGTCGCCCCGCCCTTTTCGTAACTTTTGGCGATGTCGGCGGGAACGAAGTTCTCGCGAATCACGCCTTTGCTTGGCGAAGCCTTCTTGATTTCAGCAATGACCGCCGGCTGTTTCGTCTTGGCCTGATCGATCAATGCCTTGGCGAAACCACGGGGTGCATCGGCCGCCTTGGCCAGATTATCCAGCTCCGCCAGGCTCACACGGGCGCTACGCTCGGCGACTTCCTGAACTTTGCGGGCCAGAATATTTTCCAGAACCGTCGGCACACTCATCCCTCATTCTCCACTTTGAATACCGCGGTAAATGCACCCAATTCCTCAAGTTTTTCCCGAGCGAGGCCTGTGTGCAGCGCATCGTGCGCCAGGGCAACGCCTTCTTTCAAACTGCTGGCATGGTCGGCGGCGTACAACGCGGCACCGGCATTGAGCACGATCATCTCGGCGGCTTTCTGACCGTTCTCGGTCTTGCGCTTGCCCAAGGCATCGCGAATCAGCTCAAGGGAAGCCGCCGGGCTTTCCACCGCCAGACCGTGCAGGCTCTGGCTCTTCATCCCCAAGTCTTCGGGTTCGACCCAATACTCGGTGATCTGGTCATTCTTCAATTCAGCCACAAAGGTCGGAGCCGCCAGACTGAACTCGTCCAGGCCATCCTTCGAATGCACCACCAGCACGTGTTTGCTACCCAGACGCTGCAAAACTTCGGCCAATGGCCGGCACAACGCCTGACTGAACACACCTACCACCTGATGTTTCACACCGGCCGGATTCGTAAGCGGGCCGAGCATGTTGAACAAGGTGCGCAAGCCCAACTCACGGCGCGGGCCGGCGGCGTGCTTCATGGCGCTATGGTGAGTCTGGGCAAACATGAAACCGATGCCCACGTTATCGATGCAACGCGCCACCTGTACCGGGGTCAGGTTCAGGTAGATACCTGCGGCTTCCAGCAGGTCGGCGCTGCCGCTTTTGCCCGACACCGCACGGTTACCGTGCTTGGCCACGGTGCAACCGGCCGCGGCAACGACAAACGAAGAAGCGGTGGAAACGTTGAAAATGTTCGCACCGTCGCCGCCGGTGCCGACCACATCGACCACGCCGTCGAGGGTGTTGAGTTCAACCTTGTCCGCCAACTCGCGCATCGCCGTCACGGCGCCGACGATCTCATCGATGCTTTCGCTCTTCATGCGCATGGCCATCATGAACGCGCCGATCTGCGCATCCGTGCATTGCCCGGTCATGATTTCGCGCATGACATCGCGCATCTCATCGGTACTGAGGTCGAGGTGGCCGACGATACGGCTCAGGGCTGTCTTGATATCCATGGAAAGTCCTTAGCGCGTGCCGCCGGTTTGTTTGAGGAAGTTGGCGAACAATTCGTGTCCCTGTTCGGTGAGGATAGACTCAGGGTGAAACTGCACACCTTCGATGTTCAGCGTCTTGTGGCGCAGGCCCATGATCTCGTCGACAGAGCCGTCTTCGAGCTGGGTCCAGGCGGTCAGCTCCAGGCAATCGGGCAGGGTTTCGCGCTTGACGATCAGCGAGTGATAACGGGTGACCGTCAGCGGGCGATTCAGACCTTCGAACACGCCCTTGTCCTCGTGGAATACCGGGCTAGTCTTACCGTGCATGACTTGACGGGCACGGACCACATCGCCACCAAAGGCTTGGCCGATGGACTGGTGACCCAGGCAAACACCGAGAATCGGCAGTTTGCCGGCGAAGTGCTTGATCGCTTCGATGGAAATACCGGCTTCGGTCGGAGTGCAAGGACCGGGAGACACGACAATGCGCTCAGGGTTGAGCGCTTCGATTTCGGCAATGGTGAGTTCATCGTTGCGTACGACTTTGACCTCGGAGCCCAGCTCGCCAAGGTATTGCACAACGTTGTAAGTAAAAGAGTCGTAGTTATCGATCATCAGCAACATGGCGTTAAGAACCTCTTGAATTCACTGACTTTTAAGACGGCCTTCGAATGATTTACCCGCAGTGCGCTGCGCTTTGTCAGGTGCTGGAGTGGCGCCAGCAAAGCGGCATTTCATACAGGTAAAGAAGGCAAAGCGGTACAGGTCCGGCCAGGCCGGCAGAAAAGATTCAGGCGCGCCAACGCCAACGGGCGTGTGCCTTGATGACTTGATCCAGGAGTTTGCTGACGATCAACACGGGGAAGGTCTCATTCATACGTCTCGGCACAGTAACTTAGCTGGGCAGAGCGTGCAATATGGTCGGGGCGACAGGGTGCGAAACAAGCGAAGGGTTCGCGATAGATGGCAAAGGGCCGAAAGTTTTTGGTACTGTCGTTTCGTTTACAACAACAATAAATAAACGGACTTGCTCATGATCAAACAGACGTTGTTTGTACCGCTCGCCGGATGCCTGCTCGCTGCGGCCTGTTCCCAGGCGATTGCCGCGCCCAACCCGTATTCGAATTTCGTCGTCTTTGGCGACAGCCTCAACGATGCCGGGCAGTTTACCGACACGGGTGGCCCTGCCGGTGCGACCCAGCGTTTTACCAACCGGACCGGGCCGGTCTACCTGGATGGCAGTGGTGAATTTCGCTCGCTGAACTCCACGCAATTGTTGGGTGGACGTCTCGGGTTCTCAGCAGACCAGACCGCCGCCTCGACTTCGGCTGTACGCGCCAATGAAGGACTGGTGGATGGCAACAACTGGGCCGTGGGCGGTTACCGCACCGACCAGATTCTGGATTCGATCACTACCGAATCCGCTACGGGCGAACGCACCCGACCAGGCTATCTGCCGACGAACAATTTCCGCGCCGATCCGAATGCGCTGTATTACATCTCCGGGGGCGGCAACGACTTCCTTCAAGGCCGCGTACTCAATACCGCCCAGGCCAACACCGCGGCAAATCAACTGGCCGACAGCGTGCAGACCCTGCAAACCGCCGGCGCCAAATACATCGTGGTCTGGCTGCTGCCCGACCTTGGATTGACGCCCGCCGTCAATGGCACTCCATTACAAGCCTCGATCTCACAGCTGAGTACCGACTTTAATCAACAGTTGGTCACACGCCTGGCGGGGATCAATGCCGAAATTATCCCGCTGAACATTCCACTGCTGTTGCAGGAAACCTTCGCCGACCCGGCGCGTTTCGGCCTCGCCACCGGCCAGAACCTGACGGCCACCTGTTTTAGCGGCAGCGGTTGTACGGAGAACGCCGTGTATGGCATCAACAGTGCCACCCCGGACCCGAGCAAGCTGATTTATAACGACTCGGTTCACCCCACGGAAACCGGGCAAAAGCTGATAGCCGATTACGCCTATTCCTTGCTGTCGGCGCCTTGGGAACTGACGCTGCTGCCGGAAATGGCCCACGCCACCTTACGCGCCCATCAGGATGAACTGCGTAGCCAGTGGCAATCCGACTGGGAGAACTGGCAGGCCGTCGGTCAATGGCGCGCGATTGTCGCCGGCGGTGGCCAGCATCTGGATGTCGATAGCCAAAGCAGCGGCGCCAGCGCCGATGGCAGCGGTTACAACCTGAATATCGGCGGCAGCTATCGCCTCAATGAAGTCTGGCGCGTGGGTGTGGCAGCAGGCTTCTATCGTCAGAACCTGGACGCCGGTAGTAACGATTCGGACTACAAACTCAATAGCTATCTGGCGACCGCCTTCGCCCAGTTTCAGCAGAATCGCTGGTGGGCCGATGCCGCATTGACCGGTGGCAAACTGGATTACGACAACCTCGAACGCAAATTCGACCTGGGTGTCAGCGAAGGTGGGGAAAAGGGTGATACCGATGGCCACCTCTGGGCCTTCAGCACTCGCCTTGGCTATGACATTGCGCAACCGGGCAGCGAATGGCATCTGTCACCGTTCATCAGCGCCGATTACGCCAAAGTGGAAGTCGACGGCTACTCGGAAAACAGCAACCGCTCCACGGCGCTGACCTTTGATGATCAGACCCGAGATTCGAAACGCCTGGGTGTCGGTTTGCAAGGAAAGTACAACTTCACCCGTCAGACCCAGGTATTTGGCGAATATGCCTACGAACGTGAGTACGAAGATGACGTTCAGAAGGTAAACATCGCCCTCAACAGCCTGCCGGCGAACGACTTTACGCTGGAAGGTTATACGCCGCAGAGTCACTTGAACCGCGTGAGCCTGGGGGTCAGCCACAAGTTGACCGCCGACCTGGCGCTGCGTGGTGGTTACACGTTCCGCAAGGATGATGACTTTACCCAACAGGGCATCAACGTTGGGGTGGCATTGGATTTCTAAACCGCAGGCAATAAAAAAACGCGGCGCCCTCACAGGCGCCGCGTTTTTTATGGGGGTGAGATCCATGTGGGAGCGAGCCTGCTCGCGATAGCGATGAGCCAGGCAACATCAATGTCAGCAGTGCTGGCCCCATCGCGAGCAGGCTCGCTCCCACAGGTATTGCATGAACTCAGGTGTCCGGCGTCTGCTCGGCCAGGGCTACTGCACGGAACATGGCGCGGCGCTTGTTCAGGGTTTCTTCCCATTCCAGTGCCGGCACAGAGTCGGCGACGATGCCGCCACCGGCCTGCACGTGCAGTTCGCCGTTCTTGATCACTGCGGTGCGGATCGCAATCGCAGTGTCCATGTTGCCGTTCCAGGCGAAGTAACCGACCGCGCCGCCGTAGACGCCACGCTTGACCGGTTCCAGCTCGTCAATGATTTCCATCGCGCGAATCTTCGGCGCGCCAGACAAGGTGCCGGCCGGCAGGATCGCCCGCAGTGCGTCCATCGCCGTCAGCCCGGCCTTCAATTGGCCAGTGACGTTGGACACGATGTGCATCACGTTGGAATAACGCTCGATCACCATCTTCTCGGTGAGTTTCACCGAACCGATTTCCGAAACCCGACCGGTGTCGTTGCGGCCCAGATCGATCAGCATCAAGTGCTCGGCAATTTCCTTGTCGTCCGACAGCAGGTCTTTTTCCAGCGCCAGGTCGGCCTCTTCGTTGGCCCCGCGTGGGCGAGTGCCGGCAATCGGGCGCACGGTGATCAGGTTGTCTTCGACCCGCACCAATACTTCCGGCGAACTGCCGACGACGTGGAAGTCGCCGAAGTTGAAGAAGTACATGTAAGGCGTCGGGTTGAAGCAGCGCAGCGCCCGATACAGATCGATAGGCGCAGCCTTGAAGTCGATCGACATACGCTGGGACGGCACGACCTGCATGCAGTCACCGGCCAGGATGTATTCCTTGATGGTGTCGACGGCTTTTTCGTAATCGTCCTGGGTGAAGCTCGAGCGGAACACCGGATCAGCAGACTGTTGCTTGCTGAAATCCAGGCCACGGCGCGGGGTAATCGGCTGACGGAGTTGTTCCAGCAGTGCTTGCAGACGCGCCTGACCTTGTTCGAAGGCGTCTTCCTGCGATGGATCGGCCAGGACAATCGCGTGCATTTTGCCGGCGAGGTTGTCGAACACCACTACCGCGTCGGACACCATCAGCAAAATGTCCGGTACGCCCAGTGGATCCGGGTTCGGGCATTTGCCCAGACGCTTCTCCACATAGCGCACGCAGTCGTAACCGAAGTAGCCCACCAGACCGCCATTGAAGCGCGGCAGACCGGCGATGGTCGGCACGTTGTAACGCGCCTTGAAGGCTTCGACAAAGGCCAGCGGGTCTTCAACGTCGTGGCTTTCGATCTCGACGCCGTCGTGGGTCACGCTGACGTGGTGATCGTGAACCCGCAGCACGGTGCGGCACGGCAGGCCAATGATCGAATAACGGCCCCATTTCTCGCCGCCCTGCACCGACTCCAGCAGGTAGGAATTGGGCTCGTCGGCCAGTTTCAGGTAGATCGACAACGGCGTGTCGAAGTCGGCCAGGGTTTCGCAGGCAAGCGGGATGCGGTTGTAGCCGGCAGCGGCCAAACGCAGGAATTCTTCGCGGATCATGAGGTGCCTCGTGGCTTGAGGGTCTAACGGTCAGGTGTGCAAACGCGCCGGTACGCCGGCCAGGAACAAGTCAGGCGCGCCAACGCCAGCGGGCCAGGGCCTTGATGACTTTCATCCAGAGTTTGCGAGTGACCACCACGATGGCGTTTCCAGGAGGGGATTGAACAGCGTCGGGCAACGTTATCTCAGCGGCCGGATCCAGGCAACCGGGAATTAGTTTGCGCAGATCATCGATCACCAGCGCCGGAGATTCTTCGGCGATTGGCCGACCGTGGTTATAGCCGTAACTGAGGGCCACGCATTTGACCCCCGCCGCTTTCGCCGCCAGCACGTCGCTGCGCGAGTCGCCGACGAACAACGATTGGGACGCTGGAATGTTGGCCATTTTCATCACGAAAAACAGCGCGGCCGGGTCGGGTTTCTTATTCGGTAGAGTGTCGCCACCGATGATCCATTTGAAGTAACGGCCGATCTTCATCTGATCCAGCAGCGGCGCGACGAAGCGTTCCGGCTTGTTGGTGATCAGCGCCATTTCGACGCCTTGTTTGTTCAGCCACTTGAGGGTGTCACGCACGCCGGGGTAAACCACCGTCAGTTCGTGACCATCTTCATAAAAGCCGTTGAACAATTCCAGGGCATGCTCGGCCTCGACCTCATCGACACCCTCGGCGTCGATGTGGTTGGCCAAGGCCCGGCGCACCAGCATGTGCACGCCGTTGCCGACCCACTCCCGTACCGGTTCGATACCGGCAGGTTGACGCCCGAGTTTGAGCAGCATGTTATCCACGGCCGCCGCGAGGTCGGGGACCGAATCGACCAGCGTGCCATCCAGATCGAACATCACCAGCCGCGGCAGACGCCCGGGGAACAGCTGCTCAAAGCCACTCATGGGCGAGCCAGCGCCAGTTCGGAGCGCATTTTTTCAATCACTTCCTGATAGTTCGGCGCATTGAAGATCGCCGAACCGGCCACGAAGGTGTCGGCGCCCGCCGCAGCGATTTCGCGAATGTTGTTCACGTTCACGCCACCGTCGATTTCCAGGCGGATATCACGACCGGAGGCATCGATCAGCGCCCGCGCCTCACGCAGTTTGTCGAGGGTGCCGGGAATGAACTTCTGTCCGCCGAAGCCTGGGTTGACGCTCATCAAGAGGATCATGTCGACCTTGTCCATCACGTACTTGAGCACGTCCAGCGGGGTCGCCGGGTTGAACACCAGGCCCGCCTTGCAGCCGCCCTCGCGGATCAGTTGCAGGGAACGGTCGACGTGCTGCGTGGCTTCCGGGTGGAAAGTAATGTAGGTCGCACCGGCTTCGATGAAGTCACCGACGATGCGGTCCACCGGGCTGACCATCAAGTGGGCATCGATCGGCGCGGTCACGCCGTACTTGCGCAGCGCGGCACACACCATCGGGCCGATGGTCAGGTTGGGCACGTAATGATTGTCCATGACATCGAAGTGCACGAAGTCGGCGCCGGCGGCCAGGACGTTGTCCACTTCCTCGCCCAGGCGGGCGAAGTCGGCGGAGAGAATCGACGGAGCAATGACGAAGGGCTGCATGACGCACCTTTTTTGAGCAGAATCACGATGGCGCGCATTGTATACCTCATGCTTTGACGCGCGCACCGTGCTGCGATGATTGGGTACTAATAGGCCGCTCGGTAGATCTTCTCGATATCGACGGTACTCAACTTGCGCGGATTGTTACGCATCAGGCGCTCAATCCCGGCGGCTTCCACGGCCATGGCCGGGATCGCATCCTCAGGCACCCCGAAACTGCGCAGGCCCAGCGGGATTTCTACCGCTGCACACAGCTCGGTCATCGCCTCCACGGCTTTGTCCGCCGCTTCGTTGGCGCTCAGATGAGCGGTCTTCACCCCCATGGCCTCGGCAATATCCTGCATGCGCTCCACGCAAGCCATCTTGTTCCAGGTCATGACATACGGCAGCAGCAAGGCATTGCTGACGCCATGGGCAATGTTGAAACGCCCGCCCAGTGGATACGCCAACGCATGCACCGCGCCGACCCCGGCATTGCCGAACGCCATGCCGGCCATCAGGCTGGCGGTGGCCATGTCTTCGCGGGCTTGCAGATGGGATGGATTGGCGTAGGCCTTGGGCAGTGCTTTGGTAATCAGTTTGATCGCGCCAATAGCCAGGGCATCGGTGATCGGCGAAGCATTGAGCGACAAGTAGGACTCGATGGCGTGCACCAGCGCATCGATGCCACTGGCAGCGGTGACACTGCGCGGGCAGGTCAGGGTCATTTGCGGGCTGATCAGTGCCACGTCCGGTAACAGGTAATCGCTGACAATACCTTTCTTCAGTTGCGCGATCTTGTCGGAGAGGATGGCCACGTTGGTCACTTCCGAACCGGTGCCGGCAGTGGTCGGGATAGCAATCAGCGGCGGGCCTTTGCGCGGCACCTGATCGACGCCGAACAAGTCCTCCAGGGCGCCGTGGTAACCGGCATAAGCGGCAACACTCTTGGCGATGTCGATGGCACTGCCGCCACCGAGACCAATCAATCCGTCATGCCCGCCTTCACGGTAAACCCGCATGCAATCTTCGACGATGGCGATTTCCGGATCCGGCAGCACCCGGTCGAAAATCTCGTAACTGCGCTCGCCCAGCTGCGCCAGCGCCAGCTCTACCGTGCCGGACTTGACCAGAGCGGCGTCGGTAACGATCAGCGGGTTATCGATGTCCAGACGTGTGAGCTCAGCCGCCAGTTGCTCGATGGCACCTGCGCCAGTGATCAGTTTGTGAGCGATTTTGAAAGAGGAAAGACTCATGTGCGCAGCCTCTTATAGATAGGGGAGCTGGGCACAATAGTAGCTGGGGATTGGGGGTTGTCTGCTATTAAGTTGGTGAATGACCGCCGATCCTGAAAACCACACAGATCAACTGTGGGAGCGGGCTTGCTCGCGAAGGCGGAGTGTCAGCCGACGTGCATGTCGAATGTTCCACCGCCTTCGCGAGCAAGCCCGCTCCCACATTTTTAGCTGTGTGTAATTTCAGACCTGGGCGGTGCGAAGTTTTTCGCTACGCCCACGCAGCCATTCCAGTGTCAGCAACAGGACCACCGAGAACGCAATCAGCAGCGTCGCGGCAGCGGCAATCGTCGGGCTGAGGTTTTCGCGGATGCCGCTGAACATCTGCCGAGGCAAGGTCGCTTGTTCGGGACCAGCAAGGAACAGCGTCACCACCACTTCATCGAATGAGGTGGCGAAGGCAAACAGCGCACCGGAAATCACGCCCGGCGCAATCAACGGCAAGGTCACCCGACGGAACGCGGTCAGCGGCGAAGCCCCCAGGCTTGCAGCGGCCCGTACCAGGTTCTGGTTAAACCCCTGCAACGTCGCCGATACCGTGATGATCACAAACGGCACACCCAAGACGGCGTGCACGACGATCAGCGAGATATAGCTGTTGCCAAATCCCAGTGGGGCAAAGGTCAGGTAACTGGCCACACCAATGATCACTACCGGCACCACCATTGGCGAAATCACCAGCGCCATCACCAGCGGTTTGCCCGGGAAATCGCCCCGGGTCAGGCCGATCGCTGCCAGCGTACCGAAGATCATCGCCAGCACGGTCGCCGCCGGAGCCACGATCATGCTGTTCTTCAACGAACGCATCCATTCCGCCGAAGCAAAGAAGTCCTGGTACCAGTGCAGTGAGAAGCCTTGCAGCGGATAGACCAGAAAGCTCCCGGAGTTGAACGACAGCGGAATGATCACCAGCACCGGCAGGATCAGGAACAACAAAATCAAGCCGCAGAGAATCCGCAAGCTGTAGAACCACACCCGTTCGATGGGCGACATGTAAGGACTCAGCATTTCATTCTCCCCTTAGCTCAGGCGCAGGCGACTGGCGCCCACCAGCCGGCTGTAAATCAGATAAAGCACCACGGTCGCCAGCAGCAACAGCCCACCGAGCGCGGTCGCCATGCCCCAGTTGATGCTGGTGTTGGTGTAGAAGGCGACGAAATAACTGACCATCTGATCGTTCGGGCTGCCCAGCAACGCCGGGGTGATGTAGTAGCCGATGGCGAGGATGAACACCAACAGGCAACCGGCGCCGACACCGGCATAGGTTTGCGGGAAATACACCCGCCAGAAACTGGCGAACGGGTGGCAGCCGAGGGAAATCGCCGCACGCATGTAAGTCGGCGAGATGCCTTTCATTACGCTGTAGATCGGCAGAATCATGAATGGCAGCAGGATGTGCACCATCGAGATGTAAACCCCGGTGCGGTTGAACACCAGCTCCAGCGGCTTATCGATAATGCCCATGGCCATCAGCCCGCTGTTGATCAAACCGCCCGACTGTAGCAACACGATCCACGCAGCGACCCGCACCAGAATCGAGGTCCAGAACGGCAACAGCACCAGAATCATCAACAGGTTGCTTTGCCGCGATGGCAGATTCGCCAGCAGGTAGGCCAGTGGATAGGCCAGCACCAGGCAGATCACGGTGATGATCAGGCCCATCCAGAAGGTCCGGGCAAAGATATCGAGGTAGATCGCCTGATCGGGGGTGGCCGGGGCCAGCTCACCGAGGTCGTCGATACGATGATCGACAGCGGCCAGCAGGTAATAAGGCGTCACATTACTGGTATTGCGGCGCACGACCTGCCAATAGGCCGGATCACCCCAACGCTCGTCCAGCGCTTCGAGCGCTTCCTTATAGGAAGTCGGCTCGGTGGCGAACGGCAAGGCGCGTGCGGTTTTGGTCAGCAGGCTGCGGTAGCCGGCCAACTCCATGTTCAAGCGCTTGGACAAGTCACCCAAGGTCTGATTCTTGCGGGCTTCGGCGAGGTCTTCGCTGGCGGCCTTGTACACAGGCTCTGCCGGCAGGCCTCGGCCATCCCAGCTGGCGATGGCTGCCACGGTGCGCGGCATGGCGCCAACCACTTCGGGGTTACCGACGCTTTTGTAGAGCAGCGCCACGATCGGCACCAGGAACACCAGCAACAGAAACAGCACCAACGGCGCGATCAAGGCTTGAGCTTTCCAGCGGTTGATCCGCTCGGCGTGCTTGAGCCGCTGCTTCAAGGTGGGGTCAGTGCCCGCGTTCACGGGAACGGCGATAGCCATGGCGTACTCCGGAAATCTTTGATCGTTACAGAGGCGGCATTCCGTGACCGCAAGGCCACCTCTGTTCTTGATAACTATGCATCACCCCTGTAGGAGCGAGGCTTGCCCGCGAAGGCGGCGTGTCAGTCAACATTGATGTTGAATGTGCTGACGGCTTCGCGGGCAAGCCTCGCTCCTACAGGAGTGGGTAAGCCCACGGGGTGGTCTTACTTCGCAGCCCAGGAATTGAAGCGCTGTTCCAGTTGCTCGCCGTTGTCAGCCCAGAAGCTGACGTCGATCTGCACCTGGTTGGCGATGTTTTCCGGGGTGGTCGGCATGTCTTTCAGGACATCCTTGGCCAGCAACGGCACGGCTTTGGTGTTGGCCGGTCCGTAGGCGATGTTTTCCGAGTAGGTCTTCTGTTGCTGCGGTTGCACGGTGAATGCGATGAATTTCTTCGCCGCTTCAGCACGGGTCTTGTCCAGACCTTTTGGAATCGCCCACGCGTCGAAGTCGTAGATACCGCCGTTCCACACCACTTTCAGGTTGCTTTCTTTCTGTACCGCCGCGATCCGGCCGTTGTAGGCCGAGCTCATGACCACGTCACCGGAGGCGAGGTATTGCGGCGGTTGTGCGCCGGCTTCCCACCACTGGATGCTTGGTTTGAGCTCATCGAGTTTCTTGAACGCACGGTCCTGACCATCCTTGCCGGCCAGTACTTTGTAGACGTCTTTCGGCGCAACGCCGTCAGCCATCAGTGCGAATTCCAGGGTGTACTTGGCGCCTTTACGCAAGCCGCGCTTGCCCGGGAATTTCTTGGTGTCCCAGAAATCGACCCAACTGGTCGGTGCGGATGCCAGCTTGTCAGCGTTGTAGGCCAGCACGGTCGACCACACGAAGAAGCCCACGCCGCACGGCTGGATAGCGCCTTTGACGTAGTCTTCGGTTTTGCCGAACAGCGCAGGGTCGAGTTGCTCGAACATGTCTTCATCGCAACCACGGGACAGTTCCGGCGATTCAACTTCCACCAGGTCCCAGGACACGCTCTTGGTGTCGACCATGGCTTTGACCTTGGCCATCTCGCCGTTGTACTCGCCCGCCACGATCTTGCCGTTGCCCGCCGCTTCCCACGGTGCGTAGAAGGCTTTGACCTGCGCCGCCTTGTTCGCCCCGCCAAAGGACACCACGGTCAGGTCCGGGCCCGCCGCCATCGCGTGTGCCGCACCCATCATGCCCACGACCAGGGCGGTGAATTTCAGGGATCTCAACATTTATTGTTCTCTCCACGTGCAGGGTTGGTGTTGGTGTAGCCGGGGCGATCAATGCGCCTCTAAAAGTGGGTCGAGCGCGCGAACGTGTTCGACCTGCCAGCCAAGCGGTACCACGTCGCCGACAGCGAGCGCGGGATCGAGCTCGGCAATCGGTTGTTTCACGAAGAAGTCGGTCTTGCCGCAGACTTCCAGACGAACCCGGACGTGGTCGCCCAGATAGATGAATTCCGCCACCCGCCCCGAGAAGCGGTTGACGCAGGATTCGCTCGAACCATTGAGACTCACGCGTTCCGGGCGAATCGACAGGGTGACGGGGTCGCCGGTCTTGCCGACATTGACCGCCAGGGCTTCAACCTTTTCACCGCGACCGAGTTCGACGACACAACGGTCACCGGTGTGGCTGTGCAAGCGACCATTGAGACGGTTGTTCTCGCCGATGAAGTTGGCGACGAAGGTGTTTTTCGGTTCTTCATAGAGGGAGCGCGGTGGTGCGATCTGCTGGATCTCGCCCTGGTGGAACACCGCCACACGGTCAGACATGGTGAGGGCTTCGCCCTGGTCGTGGGTCACGTAGACCACGGTCACACCCAGGCGCTGGTGCAGGTGTTTGATTTCCATCTGCATGTGTTCGCGCAGTTGTTTGTCCAGTGCACCGAGAGGTTCATCCATCAGCACCAGTTGCGGTTCGAACACCAACGCACGGGCCAAGGCCACACGCTGTTGCTGGCCGCCGGACAGTTGCGCCGGATAACGCTGGGCGAAGGTGTCGAGCTGAACCATGCTCAAAACACGTTTGACCCGGTCACTGACATCATTCTTGTTCAAACCGCGCACGGTCAGCGGGAACGCCAGGTTCTCGGCGACCGTCATGTGCGGGAACAACGCGTAGTTCTGGAACACCATGCCGATGTCGCGTTTATGCGGCGGCACGTTGTTGATGGAGCGCCCGGCCAGTTGAATTTCGCCGGCGGTCGGCGTTTCGAAACCGGCGAGCATCATCAGACTGGTGGTCTTGCCGGAGCCGGACGGCCCGAGCAAGGTGAGGAATTCGCCTTTGCGAATATCCAGGTTGAGGTCTTTGACGATCAGGTTCTCGCCGTCGTAGCTCTTTTGCACTCCACGAAAGCTGACCAGAATATCGCTGGCCCCTGCGCTTGAATCAACCTGGCTCATACCCACACCTTTGTTATTGATGACTGCTGTGGACTAAGCCTAGTGGACGCTGGGAGGGGCGCAAATCGGGGCGCAGGAGAGAATCGCCTCAGCCGGATGGAAGATTGGGGGTAGGGATTGCCCTACAAGGATGGCGGGGATGGATATGTCGATTCGCGATCGCGACAAGCGGTGATCTGCAAGCCGCAAGATCAGGCAAAAGCGGCTTTGTGTGCATGTCGCAAATGGACATGCCTCAACGATCCCGTAGGAGCGAGGCTTGCCCGCGAAGGCGTCCTCAAGTGCGCTAAAAGCTTCGCGGGCAAGCCTCGCTCCTACGGGGGATCGCGTTCAAAATCAGAGGAGCTTGTGTTCCATCGCGTACTTCACCAGTTCGGCCAGGGAGGTGATGTTGAGTTTCTGCATCAGTCGCGCTTTGTGGGTGCTGATGGTTTTGCTACTGAGGGCCAGTTGTTGGGCGATGTCGTTGACGTTGGCGCCTTGGGCCAAGCGTTCGAATACCGAGAACTCACGCTCCGACAGCAATGAGTGCAACGGCCGCGAATCCGTCAGGCCGACTTCGAAGACCATCCGGTCAGCCAGGTCCGGGTCGATGTATCGCCCACCCGCCGCGACTTTGCGGATTGCCGTCAGCAGCAATGCCGGATCGCTGTCCTTGGTCGCATAACCTGCAGCGCCGACCTTCAACGCCCGGGCGGCCATTTGTGCTTCGTCGTGCATCGACAACACCAGGATCGCCGGGGGATTGTTCAAGGCGCGAATCCGCGGAATCGCTTCCAGGCCGTTGACCCCGGGCATGGAGATATCCAGCAACACCACTTCGCACGGAACATGGCGCAAGGTCTCGAGCAACTGCTCGCCATTGCTCGCCTCCCCTACCACCAGCAAGTCCTTGGCCAGGCCGATCAATTGCTTGATGCCTTCGCGAACGATGGTGTGGTCTTCGGCTACCAGTACACGGATCACTTGCCTCTCCTCAAAAATTGCCTTGTCGCCGAAAAGATCGCAGCCTTCGGCAGCTCCTACAGGGGTACGCGTTCGGCGTAGGAGCTGCCGAAGGCTGCGATCTTTTAGGGGTCCAACGGCACTCGCACGCTCAGGGTCGTACCCTCCCCCGGCTCACTCTCAAGCGACAACTGCCCGCCCATGATCAACACCCGCTCACGCATGCCGACCACTCCAAAGGATGTCGGCCTGCCAGTGGCGGCGACAAATCCTACGCCATCATCGCTGACAGTCAGGCAGAGTTCATCGCCCTCAAGGGCCAGCGTCAGTTCAACAGTATGCGCCTGGGCGTGGCGCATGACATTGGTCAGCGCTTCCTGAAGGATCCGGAACAGCCCGATGGCCTTGGCATCGCTGAGCACCGGCAGGTTATCCGGCACTTGTACCAGGCACGGGATCTGCGTGCGTGCCTCGAACCGCCGGGCCTGCCATTCAATGGCCGAGGCAATCCCGGCATCGAGAATCGGCGGCCGTAGCGCCGTGGCCACATCGCGCACCAGTTGAAACAGCTGAGCAATCAGCCGCTTCATGCTGTTCAAGCGCTCGTGCAGACCCGGATCGAGCTGGGCGTAGGCCAATTCGCACATGGACGTTTCCAGCTTCAACACGGTCAGCATCTGACCCAATTCGTCGTGGACTTCCCGGGCGATGCGGGCCTTTTCCTCTTCCCGAACGCTCTCCAGGTGGGCGGACAACTCGCGCAGTTGCTCGCGGGAGCTGGCCAGTTCCAGTTCGATGCGCTTGCTCTCGGTGATGTCCCAGACGATCCCGTCCCAGACATAGGCGCCGTCATCGAGGCGGCGAGTGATGGCCTTGATCTCGGCCCAGCGCTGCTCGCCCTGACGGGTCAGAATCCGGCCCTGCCACGACCAGTCACTGTCGGTGTCCAGCGCGTGATCCTGAGTCTGGTGATAACTGGCCCTGTCGTCCGGATGCACCAGACTGCGCAGGCCTTTGTCGCGATGGGCCAGCGTCGCGGGCGAGTAGCCCACCAGGCTCTCGCTGCCTTCACTGATGTAGGCAAAGTCGATCCGCCCGGTCACCGGCGCGCGCTCCAGACGAAAGACCAGGCCGGGGACGTTGGCGGCGATCCCTTGCAGGCGCGCTTCGCTTTCCTGCAACGCGGCCAGGGCGCGACGACGCTCGGTGACGTCATTGAGGTAAACCACCAGGTATTCGCCATCGCGAAAACGCAAGAAGCTCAACGAAACATCCGCCGGCAGGATACTGCCGTCCGCTCGCACGCAATGGGTCTCGAAACTTTGCGGCGCTTCGTCACTGGTCCGGGCGCGTTTCCACAGGCTCAGCCAGCGGTCCATGTGCAAGCCGGGCTCGAAGTCGATCAATGGCCGATCAATGATCCCGCCCACCGGGTAGCCAAGCATGGTTTCAGCCGCCCGGTTGGCATAGCGCACATGGCTGTCCCAGTTGACCCAGAGGATGCCGACGGTGCTCTGATCGATGGAAAACTGCGTGAGGCGCAAGGCCTCTTCGCTGGCCTCGCGCAGGGCAATGTCTTCGCGCGCCGCCAGCAATCGTTGCTCCAGACTGTGTTGCTGACGGCGCTGCCAGAACACAATGGCCATGCTGCTCAGCAGCAACACCACCAAGAGCAGGCAGAGGTTTTGCCAGAAACCCGGCGACTCGGACAGCCGCGGATACTTGGGTTGCACCCATTGATTGTGCAATTGCTCCAGATCCTTGGCCGGGATCGTCCGCAGCGCGCTTTCGACGATGCCGGCCAACTCCGGCCAGTCCCGGCGCGTGGCCACTCGCAGCAGTTGCGGGAAACCGATATCGCCCACCACCACCAGCCCGGAGAACTCGGGCTCGGCAGACAGACGCCCGAACTGAGCTTCATCGACCACGGCGTAGCCGGCCTGCTGACTCAACAACAGTTGCAGCGCCTGGCGCTCCAGAGGCACGCCCTGCAAGTTCAGATGGGGATAATTGCTGCGCAGATAATCGGCGGTGACGCTGGGCATGCGCACGGCAACGCGGGTCTGGCTGTCGAGTTTTTCCAGTTCTACCGCACCGGTGCTTTTCTGGTCGCTGACCACCAGTTGCGACACCCGCATGTAAGGGTCGGAAAATTGCCAGAGCCGCAAACCCACGGGGGTTTGCGTCAGGCCTGGCGCGATATCGATGTCGCCTTCACGGGCGGCGGCTTCCAGTTGCGCAAGATCGGGATAATTACGCCAGCTCAGTTCGATCTTGAGCGCCTTGGCCAACCACTTCATCAGCTCGATGTTAACCCCGGACAGGCGCTGCAAGCGGCGATCGTATTGGGCATAAGGCGTTTGCAACACCACGCCGACCCGCAACTCGCCATGCTGCGCCAGCCATTGCTGTTGCGCTGGCAACAACTGCACGACGTGCGCCGGTGGCGCGGGCGCCGCCCAGCCCATCAAGGGAAACCATAAACAGCCGATAACCCACAGGCAGCGAAAATGCTTCATCGAAGTCTCACACACTGACAAATACTGACCAACCCATTAGGCTGCCGGAATAACTTCTGGCCTGGAATATCCGATGCCCCCTGTCTACCGCCTGGCACTGCCAGCATTGTGCCTGTCGTTGATCCTGCCTTGCGCGTTTTCCGTCGAAGCGGCTGACCCGGCACCTGCCGCCGCGGAACAACCCGCAGAAGAAAAACCGGTTGAACGCCAGCCGCTGCTTGAGCGTAGTCAGGAAGAAGCGGCAGCACTTGAGAGAAAAATCCCTGCGCAGGAACAGCAACAACTGCAAGCCGGCACCGACAGCTTTCTCGCCTTGTGGAAACCGGCCAATACCGCCGACCCCAAAGGCGCGGTGATTATCATCCCGGGCGCCGGCGAAACCGTTGACTGGCCGCAAGCGATCAGCCCATTGCGCCGTAAATTGCCGGACGCCGAGTGGAGCAGCCTGAGTATCACCTTGCCGGACCTGCAAAGCGAAGCCATTGCGCCGCGTATCGTCGAAGTGGCGCCAGCGCCCAAAACGCCTGATGCCGGCAGCAAAGACGCGACGACTGCGGCGCCCATCGAACAGGCGGCCGGCGGCGAAGCGGAGGTAACCGACAAGGCCATCGTCGAAACCACCGAAGAACAAGCCAAAGCTGACGCCGAGCGAATCTTCGCGCGCATCGATGCCGCCATCGCCTACGCCGAACAGCAAAGCGCTCGCAGTATCGTCGTGGTGGGCCATGGTACCGGCGCTTACTGGGCCGCGCGTTATCTGAGCGAGAAGCAGCCATCGCAAGTCGAGAAATTCGTGATGATTGCCGCCCAGACGCCTGCTACAGCAAAACCGGGACTGGCTGAGCTCATACCCACCTTGAAGCTGCCTGCCGCAGACATCTTCTATATGGATAAGCCGGTGGATCGTAACGCGGCGCTGGAACGTTTGCAGGCCAGCAAGCGCTTGAAAACTTCGGGGTTCAGTCAGGTGTCGCTCAAGGCTTTGCCGGGGAATGCCAAGGCCGAGCAAGAGCAGTTGGTGCGGCGGGTGCGTGGGTGGTTGAATCCGCAGCCTGTGGCGGACTGATAGACCGAGTCGCCCCATTCGCGGGCAAGCCTCGCTCCTACAGGTTAGGTGTCGCGCCCGGCGCGCATAAAACTTGTAGGAGCGAGGCTTGCCCGCGAAGACGGAATCACTGACAACACAACTCTGCCCGGCTAACGAAAATCCCGCCGCTCACGAATCAACGTATAGGCATTGTGCAATTCACGAGTCTTGTCCGTGGCCTCGCGAACCTGCAACGCCGTCGCACCGCTGCCGGCAATCTTGTCCGGATGATGCCGACTGAGCAGGCGTCGATAGGCGTGCTTGATCTGTGCCGGCTCACTCGTGGCAGACACTCCCAACAGTCGCAAGGCATCCTGATACGTGATCGCGCTGGTGACCAACGGTCGCTTCTGTGGCTCGTAATCGCTGGCCAGCGCCTGCACTTGATGCGACGTCCAGCCGAGCCATTTGCCCCACTGGGCAATCAGCTCTCGCTCATTGTTACCGGCGCGACCATCCGCCCAGACCATCCGCCAACAGGCACGCAACACCCCTTCCGCCGCGTGGGGTTGAGCACTCAGGCGTCGCAGATAACCGCGCAACCGGTCGTGTCCCGACTTACCGCGATTGAATGCTGCAATCGCCCGACGTTGCGCCGACTCGGTCATTTCCAGCGAACGCATTTCCTGCCGCGCCTGCTGAATGTGGCCATCCACTACCCGCCCATCGCTCTTGGCCAATCGGCCTAGCAACACGAACAGCAGCTCATCGTTGCGCAGCACCGAGCGACCACCGAACTTCTCCCATAAATGCGCCCAGCTTTGCAGGTGCAAGCGCCGGTCCAGCGCCTGTCCCAATAAAGCGCCGAGCATGGCCCCCGGAATGCTGGCTATAGCAAAGCCCGCTCCGGCTCCAATCAGAGTCCCTGGCCACAACATGTCAGCGTCTCGCTTCTATCAGAGTGTCTACTTCAGCCAGGCGCTCGTGGGTGCCGACATCCACCCAATGCCCATTCAGGCGTTCACCGGTCACTTGCCCGTCAGCCATGGCTTTGCGCAGCAGCGGCGCAAGTTTGAAGGCGCCGGCCGAGCACCCGTCAAACAGATGCGGGTGCAGCACAGCGATGCCGCTGTAGGTCAAGGTTGATGTATCCGACCGACCGTCCTGCACATGGCCATCGACCAAAGCGAAATCCCCACTCGGGTGATGCGCCGGGTTGTCCGCCAATACCAAATGAGCGAGCCCGGCGATGGGCTGATGCAACACGCTGAAGTCGTAGTCGGTCCAGATGTCACCGTTGACCACCACAAAGGCCTCGTCTCCCAACAACGGCAACGCACGGAAAATACCGCCACCGGTTTCCAGCGGCTCACCTTCCGCCGAATACTGGATGCTCACGCCGTACCGCGAACCATCGCCCAGATAATCTTCGATCTGCTGACCGAGCCAGGCATGGTTGATCACGATCTCGCTAAACCCTGCAGTCGCCAAGGCGCGCAGGTGATATTCGATCAGGGGCACTCCGCCGGCGCGAACCAGCGGTTTTGGCGTGGTCAGGGTCAGCGGACGCATGCGCTCGCCTTTACCCGCTGCCAGAATCATTGCCTTCATGCAGTCGCTCCAGCACGCAGACTGGCCAGCAATTCACCCAGCGCCGCCAGTTCAGGGCGACGGGCGATGACGGCGTCTATATAAGCAAAGAAGCGCGGCACGTCGCCGAGGTAGCGCGGCTTGCCGTCGCGATGGCAGATACGGGCGAAAATGCCGATGACTTTCAGGTGCCGTTGCACACCCATCAGGTCGCTGGCGCGCAAGAAGTCTTCAAAATCTGGCTGCACCGGGATGTCGAGCGCACCCGCTTGCTGCCAGTAATCCTCCAGCCAGCCACGCACGCGCTCCTCAGGCCAACTGAGGAAGGCATCCTTGAACAGGCAGGTCACGTCATAGGTCACCGGCCCGTAGACCGCGTCCTGGAAATCCAGCACGCCGGGATTCGGTTCGCTGAGCATCAGATTGCGCGGCATGTAGTCGCGATGCACCAGGACTTTGGGCTGAGCCAGGGCGCTGTCGATCAGCAGGTCGCTGACCTGCTGCCAGAGCGTTTGCTGCGCCGAGTCGAACTCGATGCCCAGTTCGCGCTTCACGTACCACTCGGGGAACAGTTCCAGCTCGCGACGCAGCAGCGCCACGTCATAACTCGGCAGCGGCGCCACCATCGGCAACTGTTGGAAAGCCAACAGCGCTTGCAGGGCATCCTTGAACAAATCATCGGCGTTTTCGCTGTCGATCACGTCCAGATAAGTCTTGTTGCCCAGGTCATTGAGCAAAAGAAAACCACGTTCGAGGTCTTCGGCATAAATTTTCGGCACGTTTATTCCGGATTTCGCCAGCAGAAAAGCGATATCCACGAAGGGTTTGCAGTTTTCCTGGGGCGGCGGCGCGTCCATCACGACGAAACTTCTGCCTGCGCCTTCCCAGCGGAAATAGCGCCGAAAACTCGCGTCGCTACTGGCCGCAGTCAACGTGGCCGGGGGCACGGTGCCCCAACCTTGTTCTGCAAAGAGGATAGCCAACTGTTCATCGAGCCAAACTTTCAGGTGTTGCAAACGTACATCTTGGTCAGGCATTGCAAGGGTCTCCGACGGCGCTAGCCGTCAAGCGGGTCATGCTTTATTATCCAGCATCTTTTTCAGACCATCGAGAGGCGTGCGGCCCACACCGCGGGCAGATGGCACGCAGGAAGCCCGGACTAATAAGATGGCATTGAAATCCCCCGCGTTTCGTAAAAAATTTCCGTTGTTGGTCACCGGCAGTCTGCTGGCCCTGCAACCTCTAGCCACTTCGTTCGTGGTCGCCGCGGAACAGTATGACTGCTCAGTCTCTGCTTCGGGTGCCTGGGACTGCGCGCCAAAGGCACCGGCTGCTGCATTGCCGCCACGCCCCGTCCATGATGGCAGCGCAGTTTCCGCCACTGGCGAAGCTGCGGCAGACACCGGCTCCAGCGCAGATACCGGCGCCAAACCCGTGCTGGTTACGGAGTCCAAGGGCCGCGGCTTGAAGTCGCGTAGTGAAGACTACAGTCACCTCGACTGGGTTCCGCGCGAGAAGCTCACCGCAGCGCAATTGGCCGAAACCGGTCCTTACTGCTCTGGTTCCTATATCGAACCGATTCGTCCTGGCATGAATGACAAGACGAGTAAAAGTGACGCTCCGACCTTTCTCGGTGCCAAAGCCTCTCGCTATAAGCAGGATGAGCAGGTCGCTACTCTGGCCGGTGACGTCGTTATGCGTCAGGGCAGCATGCAGGTAGAAGCCGACGAAGCGAACCTGTACCAGGCCGAGAGCCGTGGCGAACTGAGCGGCAACGTGCGTGTTCGCGACAACGGCGCACTGATCGTGGGCGACCACGCCGACGTGCAGCTCGACACGGGTGAAGCCAAAGTCGACAACGCCGAATACGTGATGCACAAATCGCGTATCCGCGGTAACGCGCTATATGCCAAACGGGCCGAGAACGCGATCATCCGCCTCAAGGACGGTACGTACACCACGTGCGAACCGGACAGCAACGCCTGGCAGCTCAAGGGCAACAACATCACCTTGAACCCGGCGACCGGTTTCGGTACTGCGACCAACGTGACGCTGCGGGTCAAGGACATTCCGGTTCTGTACACGCCGTACATCTACTTCCCGATCGACGACCGTCGTCAGTCCGGCTTCCTGCCACCGACCATTGGCACCGGCAGCGATACCGGCTTCCTGCTGGTCACTCCGTACTACTTCAACCTGGCACCGAACTACGATGCCACGTTGTACCCGCGCTATATGAGCAAGCGTGGCCTGTTGATGGAAGGCGAGTTCCGCTACCTGACCAAGTCCAGCGAAGGCCAGTTCGGCGCCTCGTACCTCAATGACGAGAACGACGATCGCAAGCTGCAGACTGACTACGAAAAAACCCGCTACATGTACAACTGGCAGCACAAGGGTGGCCTGGACTCGCGCGTATTGACTCAGGTCGATTACACCAAGATCAGCGATCCGTATTACTTCCAGGATTTGCAGACTGATCAGATTGGTGTGAAAAGTGCCGATTTCGTGAATCAGCAAGGTTCTGTCACCTATCGTGGCGACAGCTACACCGCTCGTTTGAATGCCCAGGCTTATCAGCTGGCGACCGTTTCGAACATCACGCCTTATGATCGTTTGCCGCAGATCACCTTCAATGGGCAGCTGCCGTATCATCCGGAAGGTTTGAACTTCGATTACGAGACGGAAGTCGTGCGGTTTGAGCGTGACTTGGAGAATGGCGACTTCGTAAACGAAGACGGCACGGTCGAATCGCGTCTTGATAACAACGTTGCAGGCCTTGCCCGAGCCAATGGCACCCGTCTGAACCTGAAACCGGGTGTCAGCCTGCCAATGAACGCGACCTATGGTTTCCTCAAGCCATCGCTCAAGTACCAATACACCCAATACGATCTCGATCTTGATGGTACCGGCAAAAACGATCTAGTGACGAATCGAAATGGTGCATCAGCGCTCGGCGAATCGTTCGGCAGTTCGCAAAACCGCGGCGTGCCAATCGCCAGCATCGACAGCGGTCTGTATTTCGACCGCAACACCACCTGGTTCGGCAAAAACTATCGCCAGACCCTGGAACCGCGCCTGTTCTACCTCTATGTACCTGAGGAAGACCAGAAGGATATTCCGGTATTCGACACTAGCGAATACACCTTCAACTACGCCTCGCTGTTCCGCGACAACCGCTTCTCCGGCTCCGACCGTGTCGGCGACGAGAACAAGCTGTCGCTGGGCGTGACCAACCGCTGGATTGAAGATAACGGCTTCGAACGTCAACGCATCAGCGTCGGCCAGGCCTTGTACTTCAAGGACCGCGAAGTACAGTTGCCAGGTATCGATGCGAAAACCCGCGACGATGCAAAATCCAGTGTTTCGCCTTATGCGCTGGAATACGAATACCGCTGGAACCGCGATTGGCGCACCACCGCCGATTACAACTGGGACCCGGACAGCCGCAGCCCTCGCTCGGGTAGCGCGATGTTCCACTACCAGCCTGAAGACAACCCGAACAAGGTCATCAACGCCGGTTATCGCTATCGCAATGACCAGGTCCGTTATGACCAGAACACCGGTAAATGGTCGGTAGGCGGCGGTGACTACGGTACTCCGGGCACTCCTGGCTATGTGAAGGACTACTACAAGATCAAGCAGCACGACTTCTCGGTGATCTGGCCGATCGTGCCGCAGTGGAACGCCATCAGCCGCTGGCAGTATGACTACAACCGCAACCGTACTCTGGAAGCCTTCGGTGGTTTCGAATACGACAACTGCTGCTGGAAATTGCGCCTGATCAACCGTTACTGGGTCAGCTATGACGAGTTCAGTCAGAACGCCCCGGAAAACGAAAAAGGCGACCACGGCGTCTTCCTCCAAATTGTTCTGAAGGGACTCGGCGGCCTCACTGGCGCCAAGGTAGAGAGCTTCCTCGACAAAGGCATCCAAGGTTATCGTGAACGTGAAGACCAAGCTTTCTGATTGTCTGCGCCCGCTGATGCTGGGCGCGCTGTTCCTGGGTACCGCGGCCAACGCCGCGGTACAGTCCATCGATAAAGTGGTGGCTATCGTCGACAATGACGTGGTCATGCAGAGCCAACTGGACCAGCGTGTTCACGAAGTTCAGCAAACCATCGCCAAACGCGGTGCTGCCGTACCGCCTGCCGGCGTGCTGGATCAGCAGGTGCTCGAGCGTCTGATCGTCGAAAACCTGCAACTGCAGATCGGCGAGCGTTCCGGCATTCGCATTACCGATGAAGAACTGAACCAGGCTGTCGGCACCATTGCCCAGCGCAACAACATGTCGATTGAACAATTCCGCTCCGCTTTGTCTCGCGACGGCCTGTCTTATGACGACGCTCGTGACCAGATCCGCCGCGAAATGATCATCAGCCGTGTGCGTCAGCGCCGTGTAGCTGAACGCATCCAGGTGTCCGAGCAGGAGGTGAAGAACTTCCTGGCGTCCGACCTGGGCAAGATGCAGCTGTCCGAAGAGTTCCGTCTGGCCAACATCCTGATTCCTACGCCGGAAAGCGCCAACTCCGACGCGATTCAGAATGCAGCCAAACAAGCCGACGCGGTTTACCAGCAACTCAAGCAAGGCGCTGACTTCGGTCAGTTGGCAATCGCCAAATCCGCCAGCGAAACCGCACTGGAAGGCGGCGACATGGGCTGGCGTAAAGCTGCTCAACTGCCACCTCCGTTCGATCGCCTGCTGAGCACCATGGCTGTTGGCGACATTACCCAGCCTATGCGTACCCCGGGCGGCTTCATCATTTTGAAGATCCTCGACAAGCGTGGCGGCGAAGCCCAGGTGCGTGACGAAGTGCATGTGCGTCACATCCTGGTCAAACCAAGCCCGATCCGCGACGAAGCAAAAACCAAGGCTCTGGCTGATTCGCTCTATTCCCGTATCGAAGCGGGCGAAGATTTCGGCGAGCTGGCGAAAAGCTTCTCGGAAGACCCGGGTTCCGCCCTCAACGGTGGCGATCTGAACTGGATCGACCCGAATGCACTGGTGCCGGAATTCCGCGAAGTGATGGCCAAGACCCCACAAGGTCAGCTGTCCAAGCCGTTCCAGACTCAATATGGCTGGCACGTTCTGGAAGTCCTTGGTCGCCGTGCTACCGACAGCACCACCCAGGCCCGTGAACAACAAGCGATGACCGTACTGCGTAACCGCAAATACGACGAAGAGCTGCAAACCTGGCTGCGTCAGATCCGTGACGAAGCGTATGTAGAAATCAAGCTCCCTGGTGCAGACCAGGCAACGCAGTGAAACCCAAGCGTTTCGCGTTGACCCCCGGCGAACCGGCCGGCATAGGTCCCGACCTGTGCCTGCTGCTCGCCTCGCAAGCCCAGCCACACCCTCTGATTGCCATTACCAGCCGCGACCTGCTCATCGAGCGGGCCGCGCAGTTGGGCGTGGTTGTTGATCTGCTGTCGGTAACGCCGGACAGCTGGCCGGATGCTCCCGCACCGGCCAACAGCCTGTATGTGTGGGATACGCCGCTTAACACCAAGGTCATCGCCGGGCAACTGGACAAAGCCAATGCGGCTTTCGTTCTGGAAACCCTGACGCGTGCTGGCCAGGGCTGCCTGGACGGGCATTTCGCCGGCATGATCACCGCCCCAGTGCACAAAGGCGTGATCAATGAATCCGGAATCGCCTTTTCCGGGCACACGGAATTTCTCGCTGACCTGACTCATACCGCGCAAGTGGTGATGATGCTCGCCACCCGCGGCTTGCGCGTAGCGCTGGTTACTACTCACCTGCCCCTTCGCGAGATTGCCGACGCAATCACGCCGGAGCGTCTGGAGCGGGTCACGCGGATCCTGTACGCCGACCTGCAAGAAAAATTCGGCATCGCCCAGCCACGCATCCTGGTTTGCGGTCTCAACCCGCACGCCGGTGAAGGCGGTCACTTGGGCCATGAAGAAATCGACATCATCGAACCTACATTAGAGCGCCTGCGCGGCGAGGGCATGGACCTTCGCGGCCCCCTGCCCGCCGACACTCTGTTTACCCCCAAATATCTGGAGCACTGCGACGCGGTGCTGGCGATGTACCACGACCAGGGCCTGCCCGTGCTGAAATACAAAGGCTTCGGCGCGGCAGTCAACGTGACCCTTGGCTTGCCGATCATCCGCACTTCGGTCGACCATGGCACCGCCCTGGATCTGGCCGGCAGCGGCAAAATTGATACCGGCAGCCTGCAAGTCGCCCTGGAAACCGCCTATCAGATGGCCGAGACCCGTTTATGACCGAGCATTACCAACACCGGGCGCGCAAGCGCTTCGGCCAGAACTTCCTGCACGATGCCGGCGTTATCGATCGCATCCTGCGTTCCATTCACGCCAAACCCGAAGACCGTCTGTTGGAAATCGGCCCGGGCCAAGGCGCATTGACCGAAGGCCTGCTCAACAGTGGCGCCCAACTGGACGTGGTGGAGCTGGACAAGGACCTGATCCCGATCCTCAACCAGCAGTTCGCCAGCAAGAGCAATTTCCACCTGCATCAGGGTGATGCGCTGAAGTTCGACTTCAACAGCCTGAACGCCGCGCCGAACAGCCTGCGAGTGGTCGGCAACCTGCCGTACAACATCTCTACGCCGCTGATTTTTCATCTGCTGCACAACGCAAGCCTGATTCGTGACATGCACTTCATGCTGCAAAAAGAAGTGGTCGAGCGTCTGGCGGCGGGGCCTGGTGGCGGTGACTGGGGTCGCCTGTCGATCATGGTTCAGTACCATTGCCGGGTAGAACATCTGTTCAACGTCGGCCCGGGCGCATTCAATCCGCCGCCGAAAGTCGACTCGGCCATCGTGCGCCTGGTGCCTCACGCTGTACTGCCGCATCCAGCCAAAGATCACAAACTGCTGGAGCGCGTCGTGCGCGAAGCCTTCAACCAGCGCCGTAAAACCCTGCGCAACACGCTGAAATTGTTGCTGAGCAACGCTGAAATCGAAGCCTCCGGCGTCGATGGCAGCCTACGCCCCGAGCAGCTCGATCTGGCGGCCTTCGTTCGTCTGGCCGACAAGCTCAGCGAACAAGTCCTACACAAGCCTGCCACCGACTGAAAGGCGATGAGCGCTATCGGGTAGGACGCCACTCTGGTTTACTACCCGATACTTGGCCTAGACTGAGTTCTATCAGCTATGCCCCGCGTCCCGCTTCGTTTCTAAGGCCTTTTGCATGTCCGATCCTCGTTATCAGGTCGACGTCAGCGTCGTCACCCGCTATCTGGCAGAACAATCGCAACCCGAGCAAAATCGCTTTGCCTTCGCCTACACCATCACCGTGCAGAACAATGGCGAGTTACCGGCCAAGCTGCTGTCGCGGCATTGGGTGATCACCGACGGTGACGGGCATGTCGAGGAGGTTCGTGGTGCAGGCGTCGTCGGCCAGCAGCCGTTGATAGACGTGGGCAAGAGCCACACCTACAGCAGTGGCACTGTCATGACGTCCAAAGTCGGTACGATGCAGGGCACTTATGAGATGGTCGCCGACGACGGTAAACACTTCGACGCCGTCATCGCTCCGTTTCGCCTGGCAGTACCCGGAGCCCTGCACTGATGGCGACGTATGCCGTCGGCGATTTGCAAGGCTGCCTTGAGCCGCTGCAATGCCTGCTCAAGCAAGTCGCTTTCGACCCGGCAAAGGATCGCTTGTGGCTGGTGGGTGACCTCATCAACCGTGGCCCACAGTCGCTGGAGACCTTGCGCTTCCTTTATAGCATCCGCGAATCGCTGGTGTGCGTACTCGGCAACCATGACCTGCACTTGCTGGCGGTCGGGCAAAACATCGAACGCCTGAAGAAGGCCGACACGCTGCGCGAGATTCTTGAAGCACCCGATTGCGGGGAGCTGCTGGAGTGGGTTCGGCAACAAAAGCTCATGCATTACGACGAACAGCGCGATATCGCCCTGGTCCATGCCGGCATTCCGCCTCAATGGTCGCTGCGTAAAGCCTTGAAGTGCGCCGCCGAAGTCGAAGACGCCCTGCACGATGACAATCGCTTCGCGCCTTACCTTGACGGCATGTACGGCAATGAGCCGGTGAAATGGGACAACGATCTCAAAGGCGCGGCTCGCCTGAGAGTCATCACCAACTATTTCACCCGGATGCGTTTTTGCACCAGCGACGGCAAACTCGACCTCAAGGGCAAGGAAGGCATCGACACCGCACCGCCGGGTTATGCGCCATGGTTTGCCCACAAGGAGCGCAAGACCAAAGGCCTGAAGATCATCTTCGGCCATTGGGCGGCGCTCGAAGGCCAGTGCAACGAGCCAGGTCTGTTTGCGCTCGACACCGGTTGCGTCTGGGGTGGCGCCATGACCCTGATGAACGTCGACACCGGTGAGCGCCTGCAATGTAAATGCGCCCCCCGAGGTAATACCCGGCCGCCAGTCGCCGCCTCTATCCCCGAACAAACGTCAGCCAGCGCCCCGCGCTAGACTGCGCTTTCAGCCGAGCCACAGGAGCCCGCCATGAGCGAATTCAAACGTATCCCCCCAGAACAGGCCCAGGCCCTGCGCGAACAAGGCGCGGTGGTGGTCGATGTCCGTGACCCGGCAACGTTTGCCGCACTGCACATCGCCGGTTCGAAGCATCTGGACAATCATTCTCTGCATGCTTTCATTCAGGGCGCTGACCTGGACGCGCCGACGGTAGTGGTCTGCTATCACGGCAATTCCAGCCAGGGCGCGGCTGCCTATCTAGTCAGCCAAGGCTTCTCCGACGTCTATAGCATGGATGGCGGTTTCGAGTTGTGGCGTACGACCTATCCTTCGGAAACGGCGCAAAGCACTTCCGAATAATTTTTTTCAATGCGCGCAAGCCCCGGTCCCCGCGGGCTAGCGCGGTGACAGACGAACGGTCTGCCACAACTTATTACGCATCTTGCATTTACCTTCCGAATTCCCAACTATCCTTAAGCGCAGGCCATCCAAAACAGGGGAGAGCCGGTACACCGGCGCGCGGGTCATCGGGAGTAGCTTTCGGAGTCGTCAGCTCCGAGAGAGTTCTGGGGGGTAAACAGCAACTGCCTGTTCGGTTGCTGCCAGCATCGACTGAGTGATCCGGCGTCGGCTCCACGTATCGAGCGAGGTGACGTCATGAGTATCTTTAGCCACTTCCAACAACGCTTCGAGTCCACGCGCCAGGAAGAACTCTCTCTGCAGGAGTACCTGGAGCTGTGCAAAAAGGACCGCAGCGCCTACGTTTCCGCCGCCGAGCGTCTCTTGCTGGCCATCGGAGAACCGGAGCTGCTCGACACCTCGACCAATTCGAGGCTGTCGCGAATCTTTTCCAACAAGGTGATCCGCCGCTATCCGGCCTTTGAAGACTTCCATGGGATGGAAGAATGCATCGACCAGATCGTGTCGTATTTCCGCCATGCGGCCCAGGGTCTGGAAGAGAAGAAACAGATCCTCTACCTGCTCGGCCCTGTCGGTGGCGGTAAGTCGTCCCTGGCCGAAAAGCTCAAACAACTGATCGAGAAAGTGCCCTTCTACGCAATCAAGGGCTCGCCGGTTTTCGAGTCGCCTTTGGGTCTGTTCAACGCCACCGAAGATGGCGCGATCCTTGAGGAAGACTTCGGCATTCCCCGGCGCTATCTCAATACCATCATGTCGCCATGGGCCACCAAGCGTCTGGCCGAATTCGGCGGCGACATCAGCCAGTTCCGCGTGGTGAAACTCTATCCGTCGATTCTCAACCAGATCGCGGTGGCGAAAACCGAGCCGGGAGATGAAAACAACCAGGACATCTCGGCACTGGTGGGTAAGGTCGATATCCGCAAACTGGAAGAGTTCCCGCAGAACGACGCCGATGCCTATAGCTACTCGGGGGCGCTGTGCCGGGCCAACCAGGGCTTGATGGAGTTCGTCGAAATGTTCAAGGCACCGATCAAGGTGCTGCACCCATTGCTGACGGCCACCCAGGAAGGCAACTACAACAGTACCGAAGGTTTGGGGGCGATTCCGTTTACCGGGATCCTGCTGGCTCACTCCAACGAGTCGGAATGGCACACCTTCCGCAACAACAAGAACAACGAAGCATTCATCGACCGGATCTATATCGTCAAAGTGCCGTACTGCCTGCGCGTCAGCGACGAGGTGAAGATCTACGACAAGCTTCTGTTCAACAGCTCGCTGGCCAAGGCCCATTGCGCGCCCGATACCCTGAAAATGCTCGCACAATTCACCGTACTTTCGCGCCTCAAGGAGCCGGAAAACTCCAACATCTATTCCAAGATGCGCGTGTATGACGGCGAAAACCTCAAGGACACCGATCCGAAGGCCAAGTCGATCCAGGAATACCGCGACGCAGCGGGTGTCGACGAAGGCATGAACGGTCTGTCGACCC
Source organism: Pseudomonas sp. PDM24 (assembly GCF_019218905.1). Taxonomy (NCBI): domain Bacteria; kingdom Pseudomonadati; phylum Pseudomonadota; class Gammaproteobacteria; order Pseudomonadales; family Pseudomonadaceae; genus Pseudomonas; species Pseudomonas sp. PDM24. The sequence continues at coordinate 43,754 of NZ_JAHUWR010000002.1, forward strand.
GCTTCGCCTTCAAGATTCTGTCGAAGGTCTTCAACTTCGATCCGCACGAAATCGCTGCCAACCCGGTACACCTGCTCTACGTGCTGGAACAGCAGATTGAACAGGAACAGTTCCAGGCCGAGACCCGGGAACGCTATCTGCGCTTCCTGAAAGAGTACCTGGCGCCGCGTTATATCGAATTCATCGGCAAGGAGATTCAGACTGCCTACCTCGAGTCTTACAGCGAGTACGGTCAGAACATCTTCGATCGCTACGTGCTGTACGCCGACTTCTGGATTCAGGATCAGGAATACCGCGATCCGGAAACCGGCGAGATCCTCAACCGCGTAGCCCTGAACGAAGAACTGGAGAAAATCGAAAAACCGGCCGGCATCAGCAATCCGAAGGATTTCCGCAACGAAATCGTCAACTTCGTACTGCGCGCCCGAGCCAACAACAACGGCAAGAACCCAACCTGGCTCAGCTACGAAAAACTGCGGGTGGTCATCGAGAAGAAAATGTTCTCCAACACCGAGGATTTGCTGCCGGTCATCAGCTTCAACGCCAAGGCCAGCAAAGAGGACCAGCAGAAGCATAACGACTTCGTCACACGGATGGTCGAGCGGGGCTACACCGACAAACAGGTACGACTGCTGTCCGAGTGGTACTTGCGGGTCAGAAAATCACAGTAACCCGCTGCCGGTCAGACCGGTTGTCGTTAGCCCGAGGCCTGTTTACGCTTTTTCTGTTACACAGGCCTCTGGAGGTGTCCGAAATGCGGTAGCGAGGTTCAGGCAGCATCAAAGCGCTTGAGGGGAGCGTGTACACCCTCCGGCACTGGCCTTATGCTGCGTTAACGCTCGCCCCTTTCAGGACAGCTTCTAAGGAGCAGTCATGAGCTATGTGATCGACCGACGCCTCAATGGCAAGAACAAGAGCACGGTGAACCGCCAGCGGTTTCTGCGGCGCTACCGTGATCACATCAAAAAGGCTGTCGAAGAGGCGGTCAGCCGGCGCTCCATTACCGATATGGAACACGGCGAGCAGATCAGCATTCCCGGCCGCGACATCGACGAGCCGGTGCTTCACCACGGTCGTGGCGGCAAGCAAACCATCGTGCACCCCGGCAACAAGGAATTCACCAGCGGCGAGCACATTGCCCGCCCGCCGGGAGGTGGCGGCGGCAGAGGCCCCGGCAAGGCCGGCAACACGGGTGAAGGGATGGACGAGTTCGTCTTCCAGATTACCCAGGAGGAATTCCTCGAATTCATGTTCGAGGACCTTGAACTGCCTAACCTGGTAAAACGCCACCTGACCGGCACCGACACCTTCAAGACCGTACGCGCCGGTATCAGCAACGAGGGCAACCCGTCACGGATCAACATTATCCGCACGCTGCGTTCGGCCCATGCCCGACGCATCGCCTTGTCCGGCAGCAGCCGGGCGAAATTGCGCGAAGTCAAAGAGGAACTGCTGCGACTTAAACGGGAAGAACCGGACAACTTCGGCGATATCCAGGATCTCGAAGCAGAAATCGAGAAGCTCAGCGCGCGCATTCACCGAGTGCCGTTTCTCGACACCTTCGACCTCAAGTACAACCTGCTGATCAAGCAGCCGAACCCCAGTTCCAAAGCCGTAATGTTCTGCTTGATGGACGTGTCCGGCTCCATGACCCAGGCGACCAAGGACATCGCCAAACGCTTCTTCATCCTGCTGTACCTGTTCCTCAAGCGCAACTACGACAAAATCGACGTCGTGTTCATCCGCCACCACACCAGCGCCCGTGAAGTGGATGAGGAGGAGTTTTTCTACTCCCGGGAAACCGGCGGCACCATCGTCTCCAGCGCCCTGAAACTGATGCAAGAGATCATGGCCGAGCGTTATCCGAGCAATGAATGGAATATCTATGCCGCCCAGGCGTCCGATGGCGACAACTGGAACGACGATTCACCGATCTGCCGCGACATCCTGATCAATCAGATCATGCCGTTCGTGCAGTACTACACTTATGTTGAGATTACCCCGCGCGAACACCAGGCCCTGTGGTTCGAATACGAACGCATCGCCGAAGCCTTCTCTGACACTTTTGCCCAGCAGCAACTGGTCTCGGCCGGGGATATCTATCCGGTCTTTCGTGAACTCTTCCAGCGCAGGTTAGTGACATGACCGCCAAAGAGCAGAAGCGCCAACCCATTTCCACCGGCTCCGAATGGACATTCGAGCTGATCCAGGCCTACGACCGCGAAATCAGTCGTCTCGCGGCCCGCTACGCGCTGGATACGTATCCCAACCAGATCGAAGTGATCACCGCCGAGCAGATGATGGACGCCTATGCCTCTGTAGGCATGCCCCTGGGTTATCACCATTGGTCCTATGGCAAACACTTCCTCAGCACCGAAAAATCCTACAGTCGCGGCCAGATGGGGCTGGCCTACGAGATTGTGATCAACTCGGATCCTTGCATTGCCTATCTGATGGAAGAAAACACCATCTGCATGCAGGCGCTGGTGGTGGCTCACGCCTGCTATGGCCATAACAGTTTCTTCAAAGGCAACTACCTGTTCCGCACCTGGACTGACGCCAGCTCGATCATCGATTACCTGGTGTTCGCCAAGCAGTACATCATGCAGTGCGAAGAACGCCACGGCATCGACGCGGTAGAGGACTTGCTCGACTCCTGCCATGCGCTGATGAATTACGGGGTCGACCGGTACAAACGCCCGTATCCGATTTCCGCCGAAGAAGAACGCCGTCGGCAGAAGGATCGGGAAGAGCATCTGCAGAAGCAGATCAACGATTTGTGGCGGACCATTCCAAAAGGCGCGGACAAGTACAGCGACAAGGATAATGCACGCTTCCCCGCCGAACCTCAGGAAAACATCCTGTATTTCATCGAAAAACACGCACCGTTGCTGGAGCCCTGGCAGCGCGAAATCGTGCGGATCGTACGCAAGATCGCCCAGTACTTTTATCCACAGCGTCAGACCCAGGTGATGAACGAAGGTTGGGCCACCTTCTGGCATTACACGCTGATGAACGACCTGTACGACGAAGGCCTGGTCACCGATGGTTTCATGATGGAGTTCCTGACGTCCCATACCAGCGTGGTCTTCCAGCCCGGTTTCGACAGCCCCTATTACAGCGGCATCAACCCCTACACCCTGGGTTTTGCCATGTATCGCGATATCCGCCGGATATGCGAACACCCCACCGAAGAGGACTATCGCTGGTTTCCGGAAATCGCCGGCACCGACTGGTTGTCCAGCATCAAATTCGCCATGAGCAGCTTCAAGGACGAGAGTTTCATCCTGCAGTACCTATCACCCAAAGTGATCCGTGACCTCAAGCTGTTCAGCATCCTCGATGACGATCAGAAGGACGATCTGCTGGTTCCGGCGATACACGACGAAGACGGCTATCGAACCATTCGTGAAACCCTGGCGGCGCAATACAACCTGGGCAATCGCGAACCCAACATACAGATCTACAGCATCGACCGACGTGGCGACCGCTCCCTGACCTTGCGTCACCAACAACACGACCGCAAACCGCTGGGCGATTCCACTGATGAAGTGCTCAAGCACCTGCACCGCCTCTGGGGCTTCGACATCCACCTGGAAACCCTGCAAGGGGATCAGGTGATGAAAACCCACCATGTTCCGCCCAGAAGCGAGCATGGCGAGGGGGATTACGGCCGGCTGGACTTGGCAGTCATTCATCTTTGATCCTGTTTTCTGCCTCCGGAAGTTCGACGCAACGGTTATTCTGTCGGGCTAACGGAGGTTTTTTATGCAGATTTATAAAGTCGGCGGTGCGGTCCGCGATCGCCTGCTGGGCAAACCTGTCACCGATATCGACTGGGTCGTTGTAGGCGCCACCACCGAAGAAATGCTCGCCAAGGGCTTTCGTCCGGTGGGCGCGGACTTCCCGGTTTTTCTTCACCCCAAAAGCGGTGAGGAATACGCCCTCGCCCGCACCGAACGCAAAAACGGGCGCGGCTACGGCGGCTTCATCTTTCACGCCAGCCCTGATGTCACCCTCGAAGAAGATCTGATTCGCCGCGACCTGACGATCAACGCCATGGCCGAGGACGATCAACAGAACCTGACCGACCCTTACCACGGTCAACGGGACCTCGAGGCTCGCTTGCTGCGTCACGTTTCCCCCGCGTTCGCCGAAGATCCGCTCCGTGTTTTGCGCGTTGCCCGCTTTGCCGCGCGTTATGCGGAACTGGGTTTCACCGTCGCCCCCGAGACATTGGAGCTGATGCGTCAACTCAGCGAATCCGGTGAATTGGAGGCGTTGACGCCCGAACGCAGTTGGAAAGAAATCGCCCGCGCGCTGATGGAAGACCAACCCCAAGTCTTCATCGAGGTGTTGCGCGAGTGCGGCGCGCTCAAGGTACTGATGCCGGAAGTCGACGCGCTGTTCGGTGTACCGCAACCCGAAGCCCATCACCCCGAAATCGATACGGGCGTGCACACCCTGAGCGTGCTGGAGCAAGCGGCGCTGCACAAACAACCGCTGACCGTACGCTGGGCCTGCTTGCTGCATGACTTGGGCAAAGGTTTGACGCCCGAGGAAGAATGGCCCCGCCACATAGCCCACGAGCACAAAGGCCTGAAGCTGATCAAAGCGGTCAATGAGCGCTTCAGGGCACCGAAAGACTGTCAGGAGCTGGCGCTGCTAGTGGGCAAGTATCACACCCATGGCCATCGTGCTCTGGAGCTGAAACCGTCGACCTTGCTGGAGTTGCTGCAGAGTTTCGACGTCTATCGTCGACCTCAGCGCTTTGAAGAATTTATCTCGGCGTGCGAGATGGACGCTCGAGGGCGTAAAGGCCTGGAGCAGAGAAGTTATCCACAGGCGGATTATTTACGGGGTGCGGCAACTGCAGCGCGAAGTGTTGCCGTTCAGCCATTGCTGGAAAAGGGATTCAAGGGGCCGGAATTGGGTGAGGCGATCAAGGGCGAGCGCCTCAAGGCGTTGAAGGCTTACAAAGAAGCGGCCTCGGCCTGAAAAGCCTCGCTCCTACAGGTGATGAACGGCGTCAACCTGTAGGAGCGAGGCTTGCCCGCGAAGGCGTCTTGCGCCTCACAACAAATTCGAAGGGGTCAACTGCTCGCCGCGCCACTCAAAAGCCACCGGCGCCAACACCTGATCGATCTGCGCTTCTTCCCACAGGGTTGCAAAGCTCTTGCCTACGCCCGGATGCACACGATCCGGCGCAATCAGCGACAACGGCCAAAGCACGAAGGCATTTTTCAGAATCTCTGCCCGCGGCAAGATCAAGCCATCGAAATTGCCCACCAGATCGCCGAAGAGCAGCACGTCGATATCCAGCGGCAAGCCCTTGCGATCCGGCGCGTAACGGCCGTTATCCGCCTCGATGAATTTCAACCGTCGATCCAGCTCCATCAGCGGCAGATCGGTGAAGGCCGAGACCACAAAGTTAAAAAACGGCCCGCTCTTGATCCCCACCGCCTGGCTTTCGAATACCGCCGAACAGCGAATATCCACCAGGAAACCCGCCAGAGCATCCAGGCCTGCCTGCAAATGGGCTTCGCGCTCGATATTGCTACCGAGCCCGAGGTATACCTGAGTCAGCGACATCCGCGCTCGATCTCCACGCCCACACCACCCGTGGCAGCCGGGATGGCACCTGGCTTGGTCAGTTTGAGGCGCATCCAGGTGATCTTGAATTCGCTCATCAGCACTTGCGCCAGACGCTCGGCAAAGGTCTCCACCAGCAGGAACTGCGCCTGCTCGGCAAACGCCTGAATGCGCGACGAAACGCTCGCGTAGTCGAGCGCCAGGGCCAGGTCATCACCGGCGGCGGCCGGACGATTGTCCCAGGCGAAGCTCAGATCAAGTCGCAGACACTGTCGGATGCCTCGTTCCCAGTCGTAGGCACCGATGACGGTGTCGACTTCCAGGCCCTCGATAAACACTCTGTCCAAGCACTTCTCTCCACTGCACGACAAGGGCGCAATGCGCCGTTAGAATCAGGGCGTCCTCGCCCGGAATAGTTAGCATGTTTTGGTTACTGGCGATCCTCGCCTACCTGCTCGGCTCTCTGTCCTTCGCCATTTTGCTCAGCCGCCTGACCGGTAACCCCGATCCGCGAATGAGTGGCTCGGGCAATGCCGGCGCCACCAATATGTTGCGTCTGGCCGGCAAAAAACTCGCCATTCTGACCTTGCTCGGCGACCTGAACAAAGGTCTGCTACCCGTATTGATCGCAGGTGCAGTGGGCCTTTCACTGCAACAACAGGCCTGGATTGGCGTCTGCGCCGTTATCGGTCACCTGTTTCCGCTGTACTTCCGCTTTCGCGGTGGCAAGGGTGTCGCCACCGCGGCTGGCATGTTGCTGGGGCTCTACCCGCCCGCCGCGCTGCTGGCGGTCTGTGTCTGGTCGCTGACGTTCTACCTGACCCGCACCAGCTCACTCGCAGCCCTGATTGCCACACCATTGACCTTGCCACTGCTTGCCTGGCAAGAACCAGCGGCATTGCTGCCCATGAGCGCGCTCACAGGCCTGATCGTCTGGCGTCATCGCGGCAATCTACGCGACCTGTTTGCCGGGCGCGAACGGCATTTTTAAATACCGCACATGAGCGCCGCTCATCACAGCGCCGACAACTGCTCCATCGGCCAGCGCGCCTGCACGCTGATCGCCAGGCTTTCATGCTGGCCGGCCTGCAAGCGCTGACAACCGGCAAACGCGATCATCGCGCCATTATCGGTGCAGAACTCCGGACGGGCATAAAACACATCGCCCTTCATGTCGCCGAGCATTTTTTCCAGTGAAACCCGCAGTGCTTTGTTGGCGCTGACGCCCCCTGCGATCACCAGACGCTTGAGACCCGCCTGTTTCAGGGCACGCTTGCACTTGATGGTCAAAGTCTCCACCACGGCCTGCTGGAACGCCAGTGAGATGTCGCAACGGGCTTGCTCGCTGTCGTCCCCGGCGCTGACGCTCTGCTGCCAGGTGTTCAGGGCGAAGGTTTTCAGGCCACTGAAGCTGAAAGCCAAGCCTGGACGATCACACATCGGACGCGGAAAAGTGAAACGTCCTGCAACGCCCTGCTCCGCCAGACGCGCGATCTCCGGGCCGCCCGGATAATTCAGGCCCATCATCTTCGCGGTCTTGTCGAACGCTTCGCCGGCCGCATCGTCGAGAGTCTCGCCCAGGAGCGTGTATTGACCGATCCCGTCGACCTGAACCAGCTGCGTATGACCACCCGATACCAACAAAGCGACGAACGGGAACTCCGGTGGTTGCGGCTCCAGCATCGGCGCCAGCAAGTGACCTTCCATGTGGTGCACGCCCAAGGCCGGAATGCCCCAGGCAAACGCCAGCGCCTGGGCGCAGGAGGCCCCCACCAGCAAGGCTCCGACGAGGCCAGGACCGGCGGTATAAGCGATGGCGTCGATCTCGGTCGGCACACAGCCGGCCTCGGCCAGGACCTGACGAATCAAGGGCAGCATGCGTTTGACGTGATCACGCGACGCCAGCTCCGGCACCACACCGCCATAGGCGCGATGCAGATCAATCTGACTGAACAGCGCGTCGGCCAACAGCCCGCGTTCACTGTCGTAAAGTGCGACACCGGTTTCGTCGCAAGAGGTTTCTAATCCCAGTACTAGCATGGGTTTGCGCCTTGTAGAGGCTGAATTCGAAGGCGCGCATAATAGTCGTCGCGTGATGCCCCGACCAGCGGTTTTCGATCAGAGGCTTTGCATTCCTAGCGATGAGGGGTTAACATCCGCAACCCTTAAAAACCGACGTCTTCAAGTGCTCTTTTGCCGCGAGGATGTTGACCCCGGTAATGAATGAAGGTAGCTCTGGATGCCAGCCGTCAAAGTAAAAGAGAACGAACCCTTCGACGTAGCTCTGCGTCGTTTCAAGCGCTCCTGCGAAAAAGCCGGTGTACTGGCTGAAGTTCGTAGCCGCGAATTTTACGAGAAGCCAACTTCTGAGCGTAAGCGTAAAGCAGCAGCCGCTGTTAAGCGTCACGCCAAGAAAGTTCAGCGCGAACAGCGCCGCGCCGTTCGTCTGTACTAATACACAGACGATCGTAGCAAGCTTCTGCCAAGCCCGGCCCCAAGCCGGGCTAATGGCATTTGCGGACAACGCTTGATGCTTCACCGTCAAAGCCGCAGACGCGACCGAGACAAATCTGCTTCACAGCGTCAGACCTGGCTCTTTTGCCAGCGGTGCACGTCTTTTCTGACGAGCCTTCCAAGGCTACTGACGAGCACACCCACTGATTCCTCTCACGACGATCAGCCCAAGGCACCTTCTTGCGTGCCCGCTTATGAGCTATCCGAGGCCAATGACTGGCCGTCGCCGGATTCAGCGAAACACTTTCAAATAGTCGAATACTGATTGGTATTAACGTCAGTGGATTTTCGGCAGATACACTTCCCGACAGCGATACGCAGACGACACAGGTCGAGCCGCACACCCTGCGTGCCTCGAACAACGACCCGCGTTTGGCCGCCCTTCGTTTTGGGTCCATTTCAGCGCAGATGACGAGAACGCCATGGCCGGGCTAATTCCCCAGAGCTTCATTGACGACCTTCTGAACCGCACCGACATCGTCGACGTGGTCAGCTCGCGCCTGCAAATGAAAAAAGCCGGCAAGAACTACACTGCCTGCTGCCCGTTCCACAAAGAGAAAACCCCCTCCTTCAGCGTCAGCCCCGACAAACAGTTCTACTACTGTTTCGGCTGCGGCGCTGGCGGTAACGCCCTCGGCTTCATGATGGACCATGACAATCTGGATTTTGTCCAGGCTGTCGAAGAACTGGCCAAAGCCGCCGGCATGGAAATTCCCCGCGAAGAAAGCGGTCGGGCGCACAAACCGCGCCAGCCTACTGATTCGCCGCTGTATCCGCTGCTCACTGCCGCCGCCGACTTTTATCGTCAAGCCCTGAAAAGCCATCCGTCGCGCAAAGCCGCCGTGGATTATTTGAAGGGTCGTGGACTAACGGGTGAAATCGCCCGGGACTTCGGCCTCGGTTTTGCCCCGCCTGGCTGGGACAATCTGTACAAGCACTTGAGCAGCGATACCCTGCAGCAAAAAGCCATGATCGATGCCGGCCTGTTGATCGAGAACGCCGAAACCGGCAAGCGCTATGACCGCTTCCGCGATCGCGTGATGTTCCCGATCCGCGACAGTCGCGGGCGCATCATTGCCTTTGGCGGCCGGGTACTGGGCGACGACAAGCCGAAATACCTGAATTCACCTGAAACTCCGGTTTTCCATAAGGGCCAGGAACTCTACGGCCTTTATGAAGCACGCAAAAACAATCGCAACCTCGACGAAATCATCGTCGTCGAAGGCTACATGGACGTCATCGCCCTCGCCCAGCAAGGCCTGCGCAATGCCGTCGCAACACTGGGTACCGCCACCAGCGAAGAACACATGAAGCGCCTGTTTCGCGTCGTGCCCAGCGTGCTGTTCTGCTTTGATGGCGACCAGGCGGGCCGAAATGCCGCCTGGCGGGCACTGGAGGCAACCCTGCCATGCCTGCAAGACGGACGTAGGGCGCGCTTTCTGTTCCTGCCTGAAGGCGAAGATCCGGATACCCTGGTCCGCTCCGAGGGCACTGACGCCTTCCGCGCACGGATCAATCAGCACGCCCAGCCGTTGGCCGATTACTTTTTTCAACAGCTGACCGAGGAATCGGACCCGCGCTCCCTCGAAGGCAAGGCCCATATGGCCACCCTCGCCGCGCCGCTGATAGACAAAGTCCCGGGCGCCAACCTGCGCATCTTGATGCGCCAGCGCCTGAGCGAAATTACCGGGCTTAGTGGTGAAGCCGTGAGCCAACTGGTGCAAAGCACGCCTCAGCATCAGGAAGCGCCACCCGCTTACGATCCAGGCATCGATTACGACGCCATGCCGGATTACAGCGACTACCATCAGCCGCAGGCACAAGAGATGTACGCGCCGCAGCAGGAGTGGACGCCGAAGAAGCCTGGCGCAGGCGGAAAGAAATGGGACAAGAAGCCGTGGGACAAGAATGGCAAACGGGGTGGTGATCGCGATCAACCGCGCGCGCCACGGATTCCGGCCGCTGTAGAGCCGCCTACCCTGGCCGCCTTGCGCACATTGCTGCATCACCCGCAACTGGCTGAGAAAGTCGAGGATGCCGGGCACTTCGCTGCCGAGGACCATACCAACACACAACTGTTGGTCGCCCTGCTCGAAGCCGTACAGAAGAATCCCAAGCTAAACTCATTTCAACTGATTGCGCGCTGGCACGGCACCGAACAAGGCCGACTGCTCAAAGCGCTGGCAGAAAAGGAATGGCTGATTGATGGAGATAACCTTGAACAACAGTTTTTCGACACCATTACTAGCTTGTCAGCCCGCCAACGCGAGCGAAACCTGGAACAACTTCTTCGAAAAGCACGTCAAAGTGAATTGAGCACCGAAGAGAAAAATCAACTGCGCGACCTTTTAAGTCGCAATGTTTCCGCATCAAGCCCGACCTCAACTGGCGCGTGAGGTCATAGCTCAGGTATAATCCTCGGCTTGTTTTTTGCCCGCCAAGACCTTCAGTGGATAGGGTGTTATGTCCGGAAAAGCGCAACAGCAGTCTCGTATCAAAGAGTTGATCACACTTGGTCGTGAGCAGGGCTACCTGACTTACGCGGAGGTCAACGACCACCTGCCGGAGGATATTTCAGATCCGGAACAGGTGGAAGACATCATCCGCATGATTAATGACATGGGGATCAACGTATTCGAGGTTGCGCCAGATAAGGATTCCCTTATGCTGGCCGACGCCGATACCGACGAAGCCGCGGCCGAAGAGGCAGCAGCAGCGTTGGCAGCGGTCGAGACCGACATTGGTCGCACCACCGACCCAGTGCGCATGTACATGCGTGAAATGGGTACGGTAGAGCTCCTCACACGTGAAGGCGAAATCGAAATCGCCAAGCGTATTGAAGAGGGCATCCGCGAAGTGATGGGCGCAATTGCGCACTTCCCTGGCACGGTTGACCATATTCTCTCCGAGTACACTCGCGTCACCACCGAAGGTGGCCGCCTGTCCGACGTCCTGAGCGGTTATATCGACCCGGACGACGGCATTGCGCCGCCTGCAGCCGAAGTGCCACCGCCTGTCGACCCGAAAGCCGTGAAAGCGGACGACGACACCGACGACGATGACGCCGAAGCGAGCGATGACGAAGAAGAAGCCGAAAGCGGTCCGGATCCGGTCATCGCCGCACAGCGCTTTGGCGCTGTCGCCGATCAGATGGAAATCACCCGCAAGGCCCTGAAAAAGCACGGTCGTGGCAACAAGCTGGCAATTGCCGAGCTGGTAGTCCTGGCTGAGCTGTTCATGCCGATCAAACTGGTGCCGAAGCAATTCGAAGGCCTGGTCGAGCGTGTTCGCAGTGCCCTGGATCGTCTGCGTCAGCAAGAGCGCGCGATCATGCAACTTTGCGTACGTGATGCCCGCATGCCGCGTGCCGACTTCCTGCGCCAGTTCCCGGGCAACGAAGTCGACGAAAGCTGGACCGACGCACTGGCCAAAGGCAAAAGCAAATACGCTGAAGCCATTGGTCGCCTGCAACCGGACATCATTCGTTGCCAGCAGAAGCTGACCGCGCTGCAAACCGAAACAGGTTTGACGATCGCCGAGATCAAGGACATCAACCGTCGCATGTCGATCGGTGAGGCCAAGGCCCGCCGCGCGAAGAAAGAGATGGTAGAAGCGAACTTGCGTCTGGTGATCTCCATCGCCAAGAAGTACACCAACCGTGGCCTGCAATTCCTCGATCTGATCCAGGAAGGCAACATCGGTCTGATGAAAGCGGTAGACAAGTTCGAATACCGCCGCGGCTACAAATTCTCGACTTATGCCACCTGGTGGATCCGTCAGGCGATCACTCGCTCGATCGCCGACCAGGCCCGCACCATCCGTATTCCGGTGCACATGATCGAGACGATCAACAAGCTCAACCGTATTTCCCGGCAAATGCTGCAGGAAATGGGTCGCGAACCGACCCCGGAAGAGCTGGGCGAACGCATGGAAATGCCTGAGGACAAGATCCGCAAGGTATTGAAGATCGCTAAAGAGCCGATCTCCATGGAAACCCCGATCGGTGATGACGAAGATTCTCATCTGGGTGACTTCATCGAAGACTCGACCATGCAGTCGCCAATCGATGTCGCCACTGTTGAGAGCCTTAAAGAAGCGACTCGCGAAGTCCTGTCCGGCCTCACTGCCCGTGAAGCCAAGGTTCTGCGCATGCGCTTCGGTATCGACATGAATACCGACCACACCCTTGAGGAGGTTGGTAAGCAGTTCGACGTGACCCGTGAACGGATTCGTCAGATCGAAGCCAAGGCGCTGCGCAAGCTGCGCCACCCGACGAGAAGCGAGCATTTGCGCTCCTTCCTCGACGAGTGATCACAGAACCCCCGGCCCAGGCCGGGGGTTTTGCTTTATGCAGATTAAATGCCCCGTACATCCCCCCCGCCGCATAGCCCGTCTACACTCGAAGCATTCCCCCAAGCCGTAACGAGACCGTTATGCCCAGATGGCCGACCGTGTTTTTTTTGCTGTCGCTGATGACCTGGACCGCAACGGCTGGCGCGTTGACTCTGACCGACGAAGAACGTAGCTGGCTAACGGCTCACCCGGAATTGCGCCTGGGCGTGGACGCGTCCTGGCCGCCGTTTGAGTTTCGCGACGAGCACGGGCGTTATCAGGGCCTGGCAGCGGACTACATCAACGTCATCCGTCAACGGCTGGCCATCAAACTCACGCCCATCGAGCCGGTCAGCTGGACTGAAGTCTTGCAGCAGGCCAAACAAGGCAAGCTAGACATCTTGCCGGGCATTATGTCGACTCCCGAGCGTCAGACGTATCTGTCGTTCACCCGCCCCTATCTCGACTTTCCGATTGTCATTCTGGCTCACGTCGGAGGCCCCCAACCGCGCAAACTTGAAGACCTGTACGGGCTGAAGATCGCCGTGGTGGAAAACTACGCCCCCCATGAACTATTGCGCACCCGCCATCCCGACCTGAATCTGGTGGCGATGCCCAACGTCAGCTCGGCGCTGCAGGCGCTCGCTACCGACGCCGTGGACGCCGTAGTCGGCGATCTCGCCTCCAGTGTCTGGAGCCTGCGCCAGCTCAAGCTCGACGGGCTTTACGTCAGCGGTGAAACACCCTATCGCTACCAATTGGCGATGGCCGTGCCACCGAACAACAAGCTGTTGGTCAGCATCCTGGACAAAGTCCTGGCAGACATGACCCCAAGTGAAATCAGTGCTATCCAGGAACATTGGATCGGTAACGTCCTGGACCATCGAACCATCTGGCTCGACGTGCTGATTTACGGCCTGCCTGGATTACTGTTTCTGATGATCGTGCTGGCAGTGGTTATCCGGATCAACCGCCGACTCAGTTCGGAAATTGCCCGTCGGGTCGCTCTGGAACAGGAGCTGCGCAGCAGCGAATACCATTATCGCGGGCTGGTAGAGAGTCTTTCGGCCATCGCCTGGGAAGCCCGGATCAGCGATTACACCTACAGCTACGTGTCACCTCATGCTGAGGAGCTCCTTGGTTACCCATTGCCCCACTGGCTGATTCCGGGCTTCTGGCGCAACATCATCCACCCGGCGGATCTGACCCGAGCCCAAACCTTCTGCGACCGTGAAGTGGCAGCCGGGCGCGATCACAGCGTCGATTACCGGGTCATCACCGCCGACGGCCGCTGCCTGTGGGTCCGCGATATCGTCAGCCTGATCGAGCACGCCCATGAACCGGTACTGCGCGGGCTGATGATCGACATCAGCGAAGCCAAGCGCACCGAAGAGGCGTTGCGCCTGTCGGAACAGAAGTTCGCTTCAGTGTTCCAGCAATGCCCGGATATTCTGGTGATCGCCCGGCTTTCCGACGGTTGTCTGCTGGAAGTCAACGAAGCGTTCGAAGAACAGATCGGTCTCAAAGCCGAAGACGTCATAGGCCAGACCGCCACCGACCTGAACATCTGGGGCGTACCCGGCGTGGGCCCAGGTTTGTTGCAGCGTTTGCAGGCCGGCAGCATCCGCAACCTGGAGATGCCCTTTCGCCGCAGCAATGGCCAGGTGTTTACCGGCCTGATTTCCGCCGAGCCTTTCGATCTCGATACGACCCCGGCCCTGGTGGTCGTCGTGCGGGACATCAGTCAGCTCAAAGAAACCCAGCAACAACTGCAAACCTCCGAAGAGAAATTCGCCAAAGCCTTTCATGCGTCTCCCGACGGCTTGCTCTTGTCCCGGCAGAGCGACGGTTTGCTGTTGGAAGTCAACGAAGGCTTCAGCCGTATTACCGGTTTCAACAGCGCGATGTCCGTGGATCGGTCGGCCCTGGACCTGGGGATCTGGGTCAATCTCAACGAACGCAAGCAGATGCTCGAGTTGCTGCACCGGGATGGTTTCGTGCGCGACTTCAGTTGCCACATCCGCCGCAAAGACGGGCAGATCCGGCTCTGTGAGGTTTCAAGCCGGCCGTTGCCCATCGGCGATGAAGACTGCATGTTGACTATTGCCCGGGACATTACCGAGCGGCACCTGATGCAGGAGAAACTGCAGCAGGCCGCCACGGTGTTCGAGAGCACTGCCGAGGGTGTATTGATCACCGACACCCAACAGCACATCAGTGCGGTCAATCGTGCATTCACCGAAATTACCGGCTACAGCGAGAGCGAAGCGCTGGGCCACACCCCTCGCCTGCTCGCCTCGGGCCTGCATGACAGCGCATTTTATGCGGCGATGTGGCATCAGTTGACCGCCGACGGTCATTGGCAGGGCGAGATTTCCAACCGGCGCAAGAATGGCGAACTTTACCCGAGCTGGCTGACTATCAGTGCAGTGCGCAACCGGGACAAATTCATCACCCACTTTGTTGCGGTGTTCGCGGACATTTCCAGCCTCAAGCACGCTCAGGCCAAACTCGACTACCAGGCGCACCACGACCCCCTGACGGGCCTGCCAAACCGCACATTGTTCGAGAGTCGGCTGCTGACCGCACTGAACAGCCAGCAGGAAAACGGGGGACAGGGCGCAGTGCTGTTCCTCGACCTGGACCGCTTCAAGCACATCAACGACAGCCTCGGCCACCCGGTCGGCGACCTGCTGCTCAAAGGCATCGCCGTGCGCCTCAAGGAGCAGCTGCGCGATATCGATACCGTGGCGCGACTCGGTGGCGACGAGTTCATCATCCTGCTCCCGGGGCTGCAACAGTCCAGCGATGCCGACAACATTGCCACCAAGCTGTTGAACTGCTTCGCCGCCCCTTTCCAGGCCGGTGAACACGAGTTTTTCATCAGCGCCAGCATCGGCACCAGCCTGTACCCCAAGGACGGCTGCGACGTCGCGACGCTGGTCAAGAACGCCGATGCCGCGATGTATCGCTCCAAGGCCAAGGGTCGTAACCGGGTTGAAAGCTACACCCGGGACCTCACCGCCCAAGCCAGCGAGCGCGTGGCGCTGGAACATGAACTGCGACGCGCCATCGAGCGCAATGAGCTGTTTTTGTACTACCAGCCCAAAATCAGTCTGAATGACCATCGAGTGGTAGGTGCCGAAGCGCTGATCCGCTGGCATCACCCCACCTTTGGCGATGTACCTCCCGAGCACTTCATTCCCCTGGCTGAAGAAAACGGCATGATCCTGCAGATCGGAGATTGGGTACTTGAGACCGCCTGCCGACAGATGTACGAGTGGAATCAGGTCTATGAGTGCCTGGGCCCACTCTCAGTCAACCTCGCAGGCGCGCAACTGCGCCAGCCGAACCTGCTCGGCCGGATCGAGCAATTACTCAAAGACAACCACCTCAATCCCGGCTTCCTGCAACTGGAAATCACTGAAAACTTCATCATGAGCCAGGCCGAAGAAGCGCTGGCGGTGCTGCATCAACTCAAACGCCTGGGTGTGCAACTGGCGATCGATGATTTCGGCACCGGCTATTCGTCCCTGAGCTACCTTAAACGCCTGCCGCTGGACATCCTCAAGATCGACCAATCCTTCGTCCGCGGCCTGCCGGACGACCCACACGACGCGGCCATTGTTCGCGCAATCATCGCCCTGGGCCGCAGCATGCAATTCACCGTCATCGCCGAGGGCGTCGAAACCCAGGCGCAGCAGCAATTTCTCACCGCCGAAGGCTGCGAACAGATCCAGGGGTACATCGTCAGCCTGCCACTTCCCCCCGACGAATTCGCCGCGACGTTTCTTCGTACAGCCATATTGGATTTTTCGGATAGCACAGCCGAGAAACCATCGCTATAATCCGCGGCCTACTGAGGGCCTATAGCTCAGTTGGTTAGAGCAGGGGACTCATAATCCCTTGGTCGTAGGTTCGAGTCCTACTGGGCCCACCATACTCAAAGCCGCGCACTGCGCGGCTTTTTCGTGTCTGTCGTTCAGGTTTTCCTAACGCTTTTTTCTTTTAATGCAGCTGAAACGTCCACAAAGTGTCCAAATCGATTTTTGCAGCGAGACACACAATAGAATTTGACAAACCAATCTTGCACTTTAGGATGGCACAACCTATAAATATTATAGAAAACTAATGAACATCCTTCTCCCCTTTCCTCTACCCAAAAAGAAAGCGCTTGAAATAATACGTGAGCTTTCGGAGGTATCGGAGCGCATCTTCTATTCGCCGCACGCCAGGGCGCGGATGATTGAACGAGGCGTGAGCATGCCGGATGTAATGGACTGTTTAGGTAAGGGGCAGATCACCGAGGGGCCGTTTCAGCAGCCTGGGGGTGATTGGAGGTTTACTATTTCCTGGTTTAGAGCTGGGTCACCTCTCCAGGTCGTCGGCGCAATCGACATCGATGACGACGGGACATTTCTCGTCATAGTGACCACGATACAAAAGAAGGGGTGAGTTTTATGTACCACTACGTAGAAAGCGGCCTACCGAACGTATGGCTTAGCAATGGCTTCGTGGTGAAAGAGACCGCATATGGAGAGTCTGTTGCCATCACGGATGTGAAAGGCCTACATGACGTAATCGGCAAGGCCATCGCGGAGAAGCCCTCATTACTGACAGGCGCCGAGTTCAGATTTTTGAGAAAAGAGCTTGGGCTGTCCCAGGAAAGCCTCGCCGAAATCGTCGGTTTGACGAGCCAAGCCGTCGCGATCTGGGAAAAAACCGACAAAATCCCGATGGTGAACGACCGGTACTTGCGGGGGCTTTATCTTGAAGCCAAAACTGGCGAAGCGGATCTGATGGCGGCTATCAATACCATCAACAAATTGGACCACGACCTTTACAAACTCAATCTGGAGTTTGCAGGTGAATGGCACAATCAAGACAAAGCATGCGCTTGAGCCTGAATGCTGCGATAGAGCCCGGCAAAAATGCCGGGCTTTTTTTAGGCACTTTTCAGCCCCAGACACTCAACAATGGAATGGCCTGCACAGGCCGCAACTGCTCAAGCATTTCCCTCGTCAACACGACCTCATAAGTATCCCCCGGCCTACCCCATTGCTCCACAATGACCATGCCGTCTACCAGCGTCGCGCCCAGTCCGGTAATCGTATCGGCCAATGCCTCTACGATTTGTTGGGTCCGCAACCACATACGGTCAGTGATTTCTTTAAGCTCGGCAGTTATGCGCTCGGACGACGCGGGATCCGTAGCGGGGTAGGAGATATTTCGCAGCAAATGCCGTAACTCCCTTACTTTTGCGTAATCCTGTTCTGCCCCGAGCTCTCCATTCAGGATGGCTGTCGCTTTCAATTTATCGACAAGTTTCCTGGCCGAATGCTTTGCAGGTAAGGTTTGACTCATGGCTCCTGCAAAGAGGACGATCAGCCGACTTTCCAAATGTTCCTTCATTTCTTCTATCGAGGAAATTGACCGCGTCAAGATAATGGAAGCCCCGGCCTGATGCCTCAAGTCCATGGTGACTTTCAAGGTCACATCACCCGTTTCAAAGCCCAAAGCTCGGGCAACCACGTAGTGTCCCATTTCGTGATTCGCGATCTGCAATGCATGTTCCCGTATAGCGGGAGGCATTTTCTTGTTCATTCCCATCATCTCCCGTCACAGCTCTCCGTTGCGTATTCGACTATGAGAGTAACGGCTTGTGTCTCATCCAAGGCTAGTCCAGTCAACCGCCACGAGCACCGTGCAGGATGTGCCTGTAACATGCCTGCCCATTGCTCTATACCGCTGGAGATGCCCCTTTGCCTGACACCCGCCCTCCCGTCCTTGACGAAATCGACCGCCAATTGATCGCGGCCTTGCAAATCAACGCGCGCGAAAGTGTCGCCATGCTCGCCCGTCAACTGGGTATCGCCCGCACCACCGTCACGTCGCGCTTGGCGCGGCTGGAAAAGGCCAAGGTAATCACCGGTTACGGTGTGCGCCTGGGACAGCGCATGGTGGATGGTGGATTGCAGGCATACGTCGGGATCACGGTGCAACCACGGTCCGGCAAGGAAGTGCTGCGTCGTCTCAGCGCCATGGCGCAGGTGCAGCAGTTGTGTGCGGTGAGTGGCGAATTCGATTATGTGGCGTGGTTGCGCACCGACTCGCCGGAGCAGCTGGATCAGTTGCTGGATCAGATTGGCAGTGTGGATGGCGTGGAAAAGACGACGACTTCGATCATCCTGAGTAGCAAGATTGATCGGGGGCAGCCGGTTTGAGTTTCTGCCGGTAGGTCTTCGGTGTCTGGTCGGACCTCTTCGCGGGCAAGCCTCGCTCCTACAGTGTGTAGTGATATGTCGTCATATTGATCAGGTAATTGGCAAAACGACGACACATTGCGTCTTATTAACGTGTTCTACGCTCTCTAGAATGGCTGCCATCTTTTCCTATACTCAGACGCGCACTCTGCGTCAGGTCGCCAGCAAGGTCAGCCATGAACAAGAACAATCGCCATCCTGCAGACGGTAAAAAACCGGTCACCGTTTTCGGCCCGGACTTTCCTTTCGCTTTCGACGACTGGATCGAGCACCCGGCCGGGCTGGGCAGCATTCCGGCACACAATCACGGCGCCGAAGTGGCGATTGTCGGGGCAGGCATTGCCGGTCTGGTGGCAGCCTACGAATTGATGAAGCTGGGCCTCAAACCCGTCGTCTACGAAGCCTCGAAGATGGGCGGCCGTCTGCGCTCGCAGGCCTTCAATGGCGCTGAAGGCATCATCGCCGAGCTCGGCGGTATGCGTTTCCCGGTGTCGTCCACTGCGTTTTATCACTACGTCGACAAGCTCGGCCTCCAGACCAAGCCCTTCCCGAACCCACTGACGCCTGCGTCGGGCAGCACGGTAATCGATCTGGAAGGTAAAACTCATTACGCACAGAAACTGGCGGATCTTCCTGCACTGTTCCAGGAAGTCGCTGACGCCTGGGCCGATGCTCTGGAAGCCGGCTCGCAGTTCTCCGATATCCAGCAAGCGATCCGTGACCGAGACGTGCCGCGCCTCAAGGAACTGTGGAACACCTTGGTGCCGCTGTGGGACGACCGCACGTTCTATGATTTCGTCGCCACCTCCAAAGCCTTCGCCAAGCTCTCGTTCCATCATCGCGAAGTGTTCGGCCAGGTCGGTTTCGGTACTGGCGGCTGGGACTCGGACTTCCCCAACTCGATGCTGGAAATCTTCCGCGTAGTGATGACCAACTGTGACGATCACCAGCACTTGGTAGTCGGCGGCGTGGAGCAGGTGCCGCTGGGCATCTGGCGCCATGTACCGGAGCGTTGCGTGCATTGGCCTGAAGGCACCAGCCTCAGTTCGTTGCACAGCGGTGCGCCACGTTCCGGCGTGAAGAAAATTGCCCACGCGCCGAATGGGCGTTTTACGGTCACCGATAACTACGGCGACACACGCGAATACGCGGCCGTACTGACCACCTGCCAGAGCTGGTTGCTGACCACCCAGATCGAATGCGACGAAAGCCTGTTCTCGCAAAAGATGTGGATGGCCCTGGACCGCACCCGCTACATGCAATCGTCGAAGACGTTTGTGATGGTCGATCGCCCATTCTGGAAGGACAAGGACCCGGAAACAGGCCGCGACCTGATGAGCATGACCCTCACTGATCGCCTGACCCGCGGCACGTACCTGTTCGATAACGGCGACGACAAGCCAGGGGTGATTTGCCTGTCGTACTCGTGGATGAGCGACGCCCTGAAAATGCTCCCGCACCCGGTGGAAAAACGCGTGAAGCTGGCGCTGGATGCATTGAAGAAGATCTACCCGAAAGTCGATATCGCCGCGCGGATCATCGGCGATCCGATCACCGTGTCGTGGGAAGCCGACCCGCATTTCCTCGGCGCTTTCAAAGGCGCCCTGCCCGGCCACTACCGCTACAATCAGCGCATGTACGCGCACTTCATGCAGGACGACATGCCGGCCGAGCAGCGCGGGATTTTCATCGCCGGCGACGACGTTTCTTGGACGCCGGCATGGGTCGAAGGCGCGGTGCAGACGTCGCTCAACGCGGTGTGGGGGATCATGAAACACTTCGGCGGTGAAACTCACGCCGAAAACCCGGGTCCAGGAGATGTGTTCAACGAGATCGGTCCGATCGCCCTGCCCGAGTAAGAGGAATCCGAAATGCGCGTAGCCCTTTACCAATGTCCACCGCTGCCCCTGGATGTCGCAGGTAATCTGCAACGCCTGCATCAACTGGCGCTGGAGGCCAAGGGCGCAGATTTGCTGGTGCTGCCGGAGATGTTCCTGACCGGCTACAACATCGGCATCGATGCGGTCAGCGTGCTGGCGGAGGTGCACAACGGTGAATCGGCGCAGCAAATCGCGCGCATTGCCAAAACGACGGGGATCGCCATTTTGTATGGCTACCCGGAGCGTACCGAAGACGGGCAGATCTACAACGCCGTGCAGTTGATCGACGCCAATGGCGAGCGGTTGTGCAACTACCGCAAGACTCACTTGTTCGGCGACCTCGATCACTCGATGTTCAGCCCCGGGCCGGATGAGTTTCCGCTGGTTGAACTCAACGGCTGGAAGCTTGGCTTTTTGATCTGCTACGACCTGGAGTTCCCGGAAAACGCCCGCCGCCTGGCATTGGCCGGTGCCGAGCTGATCCTGGTACCGACGGCTAACATGATTCCCTACGATTTCATTGCCGACGTCACCGTCCGGGCACGGGCCTTCGAAAACCAGTGTTATGTGGCTTACGCCAACTATTGCGGGCACGAAGGCGAGATCCAGTATTGCGGCCAAAGCAGCATCGCCGCGCCGGATGGCAGCCGCATCGCCCTGGCCGGACTTGATGAAGCGCTGATTGTCGGTGAACTGGATCGTCAGCTGATGATCGATTCCCGCGCCGCCAATCGCTACTTCCTCGACCGCCGTCCCGAGCTATACGGCGAGCTGAACAAGCCCTAATCCGCTAGCATTAGCGCTTCTCTGTTCTGGAAGTGCTCATGCCTGCGCTGAATCACCCTCGCCTTCATACTGAAACCCTCGCCAACGGCCTGCGGGTGACGTTGCGTCATGCGCCGGATTTGAAGCGTTGCGCCGCTGCGTTGCGGGTCGCTGCAGGCAGTCACGACGTGCCACTGGCCTGGCCGGGGCTGGCGCACTTTCTTGAGCATTTACTGTTCCTGGGTACAGAGCGCTTTCCCGCAGAGCAGGGGTTGATGGCCTACGTACAAGGTCATGGCGGGCAGGTGAATGCGCGAACCAGCGAACGTACGACGGACTTCTTTTTCGAGCTGCCACCTCAGGCGTTCAGGGGTGGGCTGGAGCGTCTGTCAGACATGCTCGCTCATCCGCGTATGAATCCGGACGATCAGCGGCGGGAACGGGAAGTTCTGCACGCCGAATTTGTCGCCTGGTCGCGGGATGCGACGGCCCAACAGCAGTTTGCGCTGTTCGATGGGCTCTCGGCGGCTCATCCGTTGCGGGCGTTTCATGCGGGAAACCGTTACAGCCTGCCGGTACCGCAGCCCGAATTTCAGCAAGCGCTGAAGGACTTCTATCAGCGGTTTTACCAGACCGGGCAGATGACGCTGAGTCTGGCCGGGCCACAGAATCTCGATGAATTGAAGCGGATGGCACAGGCGTTTGCCGTTGCTATTCCCTCCGGCGAGAAAGTCCCTCAGACAAAACCCACCCTGTTGATGGATTCTTCAGACAATAGTTATCAACAGGCTGGAGAACGTCGGCTGGATCTGCTGTTCACCTTCGAAGCGCTACCCGACTCATCGCCCGAAGCGCTGGCGTTCCTGTGCCATAGGCTGAACGCCGAAAAACCCGGCGGCCTGGTGGCGCAGCTGCGAGAGCATGGGCTGGCGGACAACCTGAAAGCCACGCCTCTCTATCACTATGCAGGCCAAGCCTTGCTGCACATCGAACTCACACGGCCCGCCCACGCCACGCAACCGGCCAAAATGATCCGCGAACAGCTCCTGGATTGGCTGGGCTTTTTTGCCTCTCATCAGAATTGGGCCGAATTGCGCGAAGAGTATGCAGCCCTGCTGCAGCGCCAACAGCAAGTCAGCAGCGCCCTGCAATTGGCCCGACGAGACAGCGAACAGCTTGAACTCGGACTGTCCGAACAGGGCGTTGTCGCCCTCAAGGCAATCCTTGAACAAATCGGCGCTGTGGATAACTTTACCGGCCAATGGCAACTGCCGACTCCCAACCCGTTTTTGCGCGCCGAGACGCCAGCCCCGAATGCCGGATTGATTCGCGGCCAGACCAGCGCCCACCGCGGCCTGCGGACTTTTGCCCAGGATCGCTCACGCAGTCGCCGTGAACGATCGCCGATGCAGTTCAGTCAGGCATTGCCGGACAACACCGATCAAGGTGCGGTTTATCTGCGCTGGCGCCTGGAGTTCGTACCCCACAGCCGCCTTCAGTCGAACCTGGAAAACAACCTGCGGTTGCTGCGCGAAGATGCGCGTCAGGCCGGTGTCGACTTTTCCTTCAGTGCTTCGGGCAACGAATGGCTATTGAAAATGACGGGGCTGCAGGAACCGATGCCGACAGTCCTCGAACATGCGCTGAAAGAACTGACAAAACCTGATGCCGATTTCTCACAGGAAGAGCCGGCGGCTGTTGCATTGATGCCGATTCGACAGCTTCTCAAAGCATTGCCCGATCTATGCCATGAGCACAGCGTAGCCTCAGATGACCTACAGCAACTCTGGTCGAGCGCACGCTGGGATGGCCTGGCCACAGGCCTGTCTGCCCAGACACAAGCGGCGATGGGGCTTGCCTTGAGTCGTATTCCCGGCACTGCGGATAGTCAACTGACGCCGCCTCCGTCGATTCGCTCGCAGCATCTCTGGAACTCCGTCGATACCGGCTCCAGCGAACACGCGCTGCTACTCTTCTGTCCGACAGCAACCCATGACATCGCCGATGAAGCCGCCTGGCGCTTGCTCGGGCACGTATGCCAGACGCCGTTCTACCAGCGCCTCCGGGTAGAGTTGCAACTTGGGTATGCCGTGTTCAGCGGACTACGCCAGATAAACGGTCAGACCGGGCTCCTGTTTGGCGTGCAATCGCCGAGCGTCGCGCCCATGGATTTACTGGAACACATCGAACAGTTCCTCAGCGAACTGGAAGGGATGATCGAACGCATCGATGACGCGACCTTCATCGCTCAGCGCCAAGCCCTGGCCGATCAATTCGACAGCATCGCCCTGCCCAACGCCCAGGCCGCCGAGCTGCTCTGGCAAGGCAAACTGGCCGGCCACTCGTCTGATTACCTGCAGCGTCTGCCTCAGGCGATTCTGATGATCGACCGTGAAGCCTTGCTGGCGGCGGCACAACGACTGAATCGGGCCGATGGTGGATGGCGCTGTCTGGCCAGCGGGCCTTGTTCCGGGGCGCCTTGGCAAGTGGCAAAATGATCATTACCGGCGCTGCAATTAGCTTTCTCAAAGATTCGTGGCCAATCGCTCTGTAATTTTGAGTAACATAGCCACCTAACTATCTGAACATCTCCAGCTGGAGGTGGACTATATGTATAGGTCTCAACTGTCCCATCCACCTGAAGGAGCGCTTCTATGTCCTGGTCCAAACCTGCTTACACCGACCTGCGTATCGGCTTCGAAGTCACCATGTACTTCGCAAGCCGCTAAGCTCTGCCGTCTGGTAGAGAATGCAGTGCTACGCCTCGGCTCGCCGGGGCGTTTTTATTTTCAGCTTTCAATGATGGAGCGGCCATGTTTGTCCAGATTCTAGGTTCCGCCGCCGGCGGCGGTTTCCCCCAGTGGAACTGCAACTGCGTGAACTGCGCAGGTTTTCGCGACGGCAGCCTGCGGGCCGAGGCACGTACCCAGTCGTCCATCGCTATTTCCGATGACGGCGTGAACTGGGTGCTGTGCAATGCTTCGCCGGACATCCGCGCCCAGCTCCAGAGTTTTGCGCCAATGCAGCCGGGCCGCGCGCTGCGTGACACCGGCATCAGCGCAATCATTCTGATGGACAGCCAGATCGATCACACCACAGGTCTGCTCAGCCTGCGCGAAGGTTGCCCGCATCAGGTGTGGTGCACCGACATGGTCCACGAAGACCTGAGCACCGGTTTCCCTCTGTTCACCATGCTGACTCACTGGAATGGCGGGTTGAACTGGAACCGTATCGAACTCGATCAGAGCTTCACCGTCCCGGCCTGCCCGAACTTGCGCTTCACCCCGCTGCCCCTGCGTAGCGCCGCACCACCGTACTCGCCGCATCGGTTCGACCCGCACCCGGGCGACAACATTGGCCTGATCGTCGAAGACCTGAGCACCGGCGGCAAACTGTTCTATGCACCGGGCCTGGGCAAGGTCGACATATCGCTGCTGAAGATCATGGCCAGCAGCGATTGCCTGTTGGTGGATGGCACGATGTGGGACGACGACGAAATGCAGCGCCGTGGCGTCGGCACCCGCACTGGCCGGGAAATGGGCCACCTGGCGCAGAACGGCCCTGGCGGCATGCTCGAAGTGCTGGAACAGCTGCCCAAACAGCGCAAAGTGCTTATCCATATCAATAACACCAACCCGATTCTCGACGAGGATTCGCCAGAGCGTGCGGAGCTGGCCCGTCGCGAGGTTGAAGTGGCGTATGACGGCATGAGTATTGTGTTGTAGCGGATGGCCTCTTCGCGGGCAAGCCTCGCTCCTACAGAGCGATAACGCCGACCTGTAGGAGCGAGGCTTGCCCGCGAAGGCGTCCCACCAGATACACCAGAATCCACCGGTTGTACCCCGGAGAACCGCAATGACTGACACCGCAATGTCCCCCGCCGAATTCGAAGCGGCCCTGCGCGCCAAGGGTGCCTACTACCACATCTATCACCCGTATCACGTGGCGATGTATGAAGGCCGGGCGACCCGCGAGCAGATCCAGGGCTGGGTCGCCAACCGTTTCTATTACCAGGTGAACATTCCACTCAAGGATGCCGCGATTCTGGCCAACTGCCCGGACCGCGAGATTCGTCGCGAGTGGATTCAGCGTTTGCTGGACCATGACGGCGCCCCCGGCGAAGAAGGTGGCATCGAAGCCTGGCTACGCCTTGGCCAAGCGGTCGGCCTCGACCCGGATCAACTGCGCTCTCAGGAACTGGTGCTGCCCGGCGTGCGTTTTGCCGTGGATGCCTACGTCAACTTCGCCCGCCGGGCCCGTTGGCAGGAAGCCGCCAGCAGTTCGCTGACCGAGCTGTTCGCGCCGCAGATCCACCAATCGCGCCTCGACAGCTGGCCGCAGCATTACCCGTGGATCGACCCGGCCGGTTACGAATATTTCCGTACGCGTCTGGGCCAGGCGCGCCGGGATGTGGAGCATGGTCTGGCGATCACTTTGCAGCACTACACTACGCGGGAAGGCCAGGAGCGCATGCTGGAAATTCTCCAGTTCAAACTGGACATTCTTTGGAGCATGCTCGATGCCATGAGCATGGCCTACGAACTGAACCGCCCGCCCTACCACAGCGTGACCGAACAGCGGGTCTGGCATAAAGGAATCATCGTATGAGTTTCGATCGCAGCAAAACCCCGACCTGGCGCCCAGGCTATCGTTTTCAGTACGAGCCGGCACAAAAAGGCCATGTGCTGCTCTACCCGGAAGGCATGATCAAACTCAACGACAGCGCCGCGCTGATTGGCGGTTTGATTGATGGTCAGCGGGATGTCGCGGCGATCATCGCCGAATTGAACACGCAATTCCCCGACGTGCCCGAGCTTGGTGAAGACATCGAGCAATTCATGGAGGTCGCCCGTGCTCAGCACTGGATCGAACTTGCCTGACTCCACGTCAATCAAGTTACCGCCCAAGCCTGAAATCGGCCTGCCACTGTGGTTGCTGGCCGAGCTGACGTATCGCTGCCCGCTGCAATGCCCGTACTGCTCCAATCCATTGGATTTCGCCGAGCAAGGCAAAGAATTGACCACCGAGCAGTGGCTCAAAGTCTTTCGTGAAGCCCGGGAGATGGGTGCGGCGCAGCTGGGCTTTTCCGGTGGTGAGCCGCTGGTGCGCCAAGACCTCGCCGAGCTGATCGCCGAGGCGCGCAAGCTGGGCTTCTACACCAACCTGATCACCTCGGGCATTGGCCTCACCGAGCAGAAAATCAGCGACTTCAAGAAGGCCGGTCTGGACCACATCCAGATCAGTTTTCAAGCCAGCGACGAGCAAGTGAATAACCTGCTGGCCGGCTCAAAAAAAGCCTTCGCGCAGAAACTCGAAATGGCTCGCGCGGTGAAGGCTCACGGCTACCCGATGGTGCTGAACTTCGTCACCCATCGGCACAACATAGACAAGATCGACCGGATCATCGAGCTGTGCATTGCCCTTGAAGCGGACTTCGTCGAACTCGCGACATGCCAGTTCTACGGCTGGGCCCAGCTCAATCGGGTTGGCCTGTTGCCGACCAAAGAACAATTGGTTCGCGCCGAACGCATCACCAATGAATACCGCGCCAAACTGGAAGCCGAAGGGCATCCGTGCAAGCTGATTTTCGTTACGCCGGACTATTACGAAGAACGCCCGAAAGCCTGCATGAATGGCTGGGGCAGTATTTTTCTGACAGTCACGCCGGACGGAACCGCCCTGCCTTGTCATGGTGCCCGACAGATGCCGGTGCAGTTTCCCAATGTGCGCGACCACAGCATGCAGCACATCTGGTACGACTCGTTCGGTTTCAACCGCTTTCGCGGCTACGACTGGATGCCCGAGCCGTGCCGTTCCTGCGACGAGAAAGAAAAGGATTTCGGCGGCTGCCGCTGTCAGGCGTTCATGCTCACGGGGGACGCGAGCAACGCCGACCCGGTGTGCAGCAAGTCGGAACATCACGGCGTGATTCTCAAGGCCCGCGAAGAAGCCGAACACGCGACCCAGACCATTGAACAACTGGCCTTTCGCAATGAACGAAACTCACGCCTCATCGCCAAAAGCTGAACCCTTGAGCGCCGCCAAGGCTGTCGCGGCCGGCATCGACTTCGCCGAGTTACAGGTCGGGCAACATGGCCTGTTCTGGAACGAATACCGCCCCGAGGACGCCGCCTGCCGGATCTGGCAGTGGCGCGACGGCCAGGCTCGTTGCCTGACGCCGCCCACCTTCAGTGTGCGCAGCCGGGTGTACGAATATGGCGGCGGCGCGTTTTGTCTGACCGATGACGGGCTGGTTTTCGTCAACGAGGCCGACCAGCAGCTGTATCGGCAATCGCTGACGGGTGAGGCACCTGAGGTCCTGACTTCAAGTGAATGCCGCTACGGCGATTTGCACTTCGCCAACGGGCAGGTGCTGGCGGTGGAAGAGAACCGTGATCGACATCGCCTGGTGGCTATCAATCTGACTGACGGCCAACGTCATCTGCTGGCCGAAGGTGCCGATTTCTACTCGGCACCGACCTTGAGTCCTGACGGTCAGCGTCTGGCCTGGATCGAGTGGAACCGTCCGGATCAGCCTTGGACCGCTACCCGCCTGATGGTTGCCGAACGCCAGAGTGATCACACCTTTGCGCCACCGCGCTGTGTGGCGGGTGACGGCGCCCAGGAGTCACTGCAACAACCTAGATTCGATGACAGCAGCCGTTTGTTTTGTCTGACCGATCGCGGCGGTTTCTGGCAGCCGTGGGTGGAGTCCGGCAACGGCTTGAGCCCACTCCCAAGCGCTGCCGCCGACCATGGACCGGCGCCTTGGCAACTGGGAGGTTGCACCTGGTTGCCGTTGGGCGACGACACTTATCTGGCGAGTTGGACCGAAGGTGGTTTTGGTCGACTGGGGCTTTGTCATGGCGATGGTTCCCGTGACGATTTCACTGGCGACTACAGCCGCTTCCGCCATCTCGCACAGGATGAGCAGTTCATCTACTGCATCGCCGCTTCACCGGTCAGTTCATCGGCAATCATTGCCATCGACCGTGAAACACGCCAGGTCAACGTTCTGGCCGGCGGTATCGCACCGCTGCCAGCCGAACAGATCAGCTGCCCGAAAACCCTGCGTTATCCAAGCGGTTCGGGCGAGGCCCATGGTTTTTTCTACCCAGCGATGACCAACAACACGAAACCGCCGTTGGTGGTGTTCATTCACGGCGGCCCGACTTCAGCCTGCTACCCGATGTTCGATCCGCGGATCCAGTATTGGGCACAACGCGGCTTCGCCGTGGCCGACCTCAATTACCGAGGCAGCAGCGGCTATGGCCGGGCTTATCGCCAGGCGTTGCATCTGAGCTGGGGTGACGTGGATGTGGAAGACGCCTGTGCGGTGGTGGCCTACCTAGCCGATCAGGGACTGATCGACGGCGACAAGGCGTTTATCCGCGGCGGCAGCGCCGGCGGGTACACCACGTTGTGCGCACTAGCCTTTCACAAGGTCTTTCGTGCGGGTGCCAGCCTGTATGGCGTCAGCGATCCCGTTGCGCTAGGCCACGCCACTCACAAGTTCGAAGGTGATTATCTGGATTGGTTGATCGGCGACCCGGTGCAGGACGCCGAACGCTACGCCGCGCGCACGCCATTGCTGCACGCGAACAACATCAGCGTTCCGGTGATTTTCTTTCAGGGTGAACTGGACGCCGTGGTGGTGCCGCAACAGACCCGCGACATGGTCACTGCGCTACAGGACAACGGCATTCTGGTCGAAGCGCATTACTACGCCGACGAGCGCCATGGCTTTCGCAAGGCCGGCAATCAGGCCCATGCGTTGGAACAGGAGTGGTTGTTTTATCGGCGGGTGATGGAGTTGGCGGGCTGAAACCGCGTCGTGCCCTTCGCGGGCAAGCCTCGCTCCTACAGAACGTAGAGGCTTGCCCGCGAAGGCTGTTTACCTGACACATCAAAACTCAGCGCTTGGCGATGATGTATACCGCATGCACGATCCCCGGAATGTAACCGCACAACGTCAGCAGAATGTTCAGCCAGAACGCCCCAGCGAAACCGACTTGCAGAAACACACCCAGTGGCGGCAACAGAATGGCTATGATGATTCGAATAAAGTCCATGGGGTAGCTCCTGATTGAAGTTGGCTCTTGTGAAACCATACAGCTAATCGACCTGCGGCGTTCTACGGGGTTCCGTTGTCAATTCCGATCACTGCCTCCCTCCAAAGGAAGACAAAAAAACGCCCCACGCCAAAAGAATCAGGCGTAGGGCGATGCGTTATACCGCGAGACGGTTCGAGAATTCGTGTAGGACGGGTCTGATCAGACCGCAATACCTTTCCGGCACTGCAGTTGCGCGGTGCGTACGCGGGAGAAGGCACGGGCCAGGCGCAGGAGCATTTCGTCGATATTGGCCTTGCTAACGGTGAGGGCTGGGGTAAAGCGCAAGCAATCGGGTTGCGGGGCGTTGAGCAGCAATCCTTCGTACAGCGCAGCCTTGACTACGGCCTCAGCCGAATCGTCGGACAGATCAAGACCCCAGAGCAGTCCTTGCCCGCGCAACTCACCGTGACCGTAGCGATGAGCCAGACGACTCAAGCCTTCACGCAGATGCTGACCGACCTCGCGCACATGATCGAGATGGCCCTTGTCCTGCACATTGTCGAGGACGACAAGACCGGCAGCACTCATCAGCGCATTGCCGTGATGCGTGCCGGTCAGTTCGCCGACTTCGAAACAACAGGCCTTGCCTCGCGCCAGCAATGCCGCCAATGGCACGCCACCGCCAAGTCCTTTGCCGAGCACGACGATATCTGCCCGCACGCCGTAGGACTGTTCGGCGAGCAAGCTGCCGCAGCGACCGATGCCGGTTTGCACTTCGTCGAGTATCAGCAAGATGCCAAGCTCACGACACAGGCGCTCGACACCTTTGAGGTAGTGTTCGGTGGCGGGAATCACTCCGGCCTCGCTCTGGATCGGCTCGAGCATGATTGCGACAGTCTGGGCGTCCACGGCCGCATGCAACGCCGGCAGGTCATTGAACGGAACATGACTGAAGCCCGGCAGTTGTGGCTCGAATCGGTTGATCAGATTGGAACTGTCCGACGCTGAAATCGTCCCGAGACTACGGCCATGACAACCTTTACTGGCAACAATGATCCTCGAAGCACCGCCGCGATGTCGCTGACCCCATTTGCGCGCCAACTTGATCGCTGCTTCACAGGCTTCGCTGCCACTGTTGAGCAGGTGCGCCTGGTCACTGCCGGTGCTGGTACAGAGCCGTTCCGTGAGGTTGAGCATGCCACGGTTATGCAAACTGAAACCTGGGTTGATCAACAACTGAGCCTGTTCCGAAATGGCTTTGACCAGTGCCGAAGGGCTATGTCCAAGGCTATTGGCGCCGCCACCCTGTGAGAAATCAAGATAAGCGCGGTCATCGCTGTCCCACAGCCATGAGCCTTGGCCCCGCACGAAAATCTGTTTCGGCCGTTCGACACTGGGCATCAGGCACTCGCTGGTTAAGTTGTCGCTTCTGGACGACAGGGAGGTGTCCATTGCCAGGTCATCAAGGCTCGGTGTTTTGCGTCGCAGGTTGAACAGATTCATTGGATAAAACCTCGTTTGAGGTTTTCTGTCTTGCCTATGTAAACACCATCGTCGTAAACGGTATTCATCGTGCGCTATGGCCCTGTAAGCCCTGTGAATGTGGTTAGACTAGGCTTAGGCAAGGCACTGAGCCATTTCGATTTTCCAGCATTTTCGATAAGTATTACTTATGGATTTCAAGCAACTGCGTTATTTCGTCGCGGTCTACGAAGAAGGCCACGTCGGCCGGGCCGGCGAGCGACTTTCAATCTCCCAACCAGCGTTGTCCCAGCAGATTCGCCAACTCGAAAAAAACCTCGATGTGAGCCTGTTCGAGCGCAGCAGCAAACGTCTGCTGCCCACTCTGGCTGCCCATACGCTGTACAACCATGCTCTGCCCTTGCTCGATGGCCTGCAGCGCGCACGCGAAGCCTTGGGCAACTTCAAGGGAAAGGCGCTACGAACCTTGGCCATCGGCGTACTGCAGACCGTCCACTCCAGCCTCGTGCCGCAAATGCTCGAACGCGTGCGCAAGGCACAGCCACATTTGGTGGTGCAGATCTATGAACTGACCGGCCTGGAAATCGAGCGGCGGCTACTCAATGGTTCACTGGACATCGGCATCAGCTACCTGCCGCCCCGTCAGCCGGGTTTGCACGGCGTGCAGTTGTACGAAGATGAACTGACCCTTGTCATCCCGGCGGACCACCCGTTGCGCGAATTCAAGAAAGTCTCTATGAGCCAGGCCGCCGAGTTACCGATGTTGCTACTGGGTGAAGAGTTCCAAGTGAGGCAGATCTGGCAGGCACAATTAGCCAATCTGGGACGTCGCCCCCAAGTGCAGGCTGAGCTGAACAACATGGCGGGGATTCTCGACAGCCTGCCGCACACGCGACTGGCGACGGTTCTGCCTGGGCGCTCGCAAAAGACCCATGGCGATCAGGCCTTGCTGTGGAAACCACTGAGCGAGCCGCGGGTGCCGCTGAAAGTCGGATTGGTGTGTCGGGATGTGCAGCGGCAACAGGCTTCGCTGACGTTGTTGCGGACATTGCTGGAAGAAGTGATAAATGGGCCAGATGACCACTTGAATGGCCCGGCGACACTGGACGGGTTGAGCTGAGCACTTTTTTCCAGGCAAAAGAAAACCCCGCCGAAGCGGGGCTTTGCAGACTGTTTCCCTGACATCCATTTCACTCCGCCGTCCTGGCAGAATCCTACGTGTCCGTGTTGTTGCTTTGCGCTTCCTGCGCGACGTCCATGTGAAGTAGATTAGCTCTGGATCCAATCTTCGCCTATGGGAAAACAGCAGCACGTTATGTAAGAGAATGCTTACATAACGTCAAAGGATCAGAATTGTCCTGCGTCCAGCAGGAACAGCGATTCGCTGCCTGCCTTTACCGACGCGCTCAATGAGTGAATACGCGGCAGTAGACGTGCGAAATAGAACCGCGCCGTGCCGAGTTTGCTCGCATAGAATTCGTCCTGCGCTTCTTTACCGAAGGCTGCCTTGGCCATCAGTGCCCACATGTAGGCGTAGGCCATGTAGCCGAATGCTTGCAGATACTCCACCGACGCCGCACCGATCTCGTTCGGGTTGTTTTTCGCCCGGTCCAGCAACCAGGCGGTCAGTTCGTCGAGGGTGTCCACCGCATCATTCAGCGGCTGGGTGAACTCCGCCAGGTCAGCACTGGCTGTCCCGATGAAATGACGAATCTCATCAGCGAACAGATTGTAAAACGCCCCGCCGCTGCCGACTATTTTGCGTCCTACAAGGTCCAGCGCCTGAATACCGTTGGTGCCTTCGTAGATTTGCGTAATACGAACGTCGCGCACCAGTTGCTCCTGGCCCCATTCACGGATGTAGCCGTGACCGCCAAACACCTGCTGGCCGTGAACCGTGGTTTCCAGACCCAGGTCGGTCAGGAATGCCTTGGCCACCGGCGTCAGCAGTGCAACCAGGTCTTCTGCGCGCTTGCGGGTGGTGGCGTCTTCGCTGAACTTGGCGGTGTCCAGCTGCATCGCCACGTAAGTCGAGAAAGCACGGCCGCCTTCGTTCGAGGCTTTCATGGTCAGCAGCATGCGACGCACGTCCGGGTGGACGATGATCGGGTCAGCGACCTTGTCTTTGTTTTGCGCGCCGGTCGGCGAGCGGCTTTGCAGACGGTCACGAGCATATTCGATAGCGTTCTGGTACGAGCGCTCGCCAGTGGCCAGGCCCTGGATGCCGACGCCCAGACGCTCGTAGTTCATCATGGTGAACATCGCCGCCAGGCCTTTGTTCGACTCGCCGACCAGGTAACCTACGGCTTCGTCGAAGTTCATCACGCAGGTCGCGGACGCCTGGATGCCCATCTTGTGTTCGATCGAACCGCAGTTCGCCGGGTTACGTGCGCCCAGGCTGCCATCGGCATTGACCATGAACTTCGGCACCAGGAACAAAGAGATGCCTTTCGGTCCCGCTGGCGCGTCCGGCAGTTTGGCCAGTACCAGGTGGATGATGTTCTCGGTCAGGTCGTGCTCGCCGCCGGTGATGAAGATTTTGGTGCCGCTGACTTTGTAGGAACCGTCGGCCTGAGGCTCGGCCTTGGTGCGGATAATCCCCAGGTCAGTACCGGCGTGCGGCTCGGTCAGGCACATGGAACCGGCCCATACACCGGCGTACATGTTTGGCAGGTACGCCGCTTTCAGCTCTTCGCTGGCGTGGGCGTTGATCGACAGGCAGGCGCCGGCGGTCAGCATCGGGTACAGACCGAACGACAGGCTCGCAGAGTTGACCATTTCTTCGACCTGCGCCGAAACCGCCTTGGGCATGCCCATGCCGCCGTAGGTCGGATCACCACCGACACCAACCCAACCGCCTTCAGCGTAAGTCTGATAAGCCTGTGGGAAACCGGCTGGGGTGGTGACGGCACCGTCGGCCCAGTGGCAGCCTTCTTCGTCAGCTGCACGGCTCAGGGGCGCGATGCTTTTGCTGGTGACCTTGCCGGCTTCTTCGAGAATGGCTTCGACCGTTTCCGCATCGACGGTCTCGGCCAGCGCAGGCAATTCGGCCCAGAGTTTGGCGACCTCGAAAACTTCATTGAGGACGAAGCGCATATCGCGCAGGGGCGCTTTGTAGTCAGCCATGGCAAACCTCGCAAGATCTAAACAGGTGGTTCGTAGAATGTGATTTCGTTGTGTCCGAGTGTACCTCAACAACTTTTACGACACATAGGGTCAGCCCATGACCGTTTTGTTATTTTTAGTCACCAGCCTTTCAGCTGAGATCGTTCTCGCCTGCCAGAACGCATTCGCGGGCAAGCCTCGCTCCTACGGTTCTATGTCGTTCACGTTAAATGCGTACGACACGACCTGTAGGAGCGAGGCTTGCCCGCGAAGCTTTTCGGGTAACCGTCAGAGCGCAAACAACTCTGCCGGCAGCTTCATCAGGCAATCGCTGCCCGCCTCGATGGCCGCCCGATGAGCAGCCGTACGTGGCAGCAAACGCTTGAAGTAAAACTCGCTGGTCGCCAGCTTGCCCCGGCAGTAATCGGCATCGCCGCCGCCCGCCTCCAACTGCGCCTGAGCCACCAACGCCATGCGTAGCCACAGGTAGCCGAGGATGATATAGCCGCTGTACATCAGGTAATCCACCGAGGCGGCACCGACTTCATCCGGATTTTTCATCGCGGCCATGCCGACCTTGGTGGTCAACTCGCCCCACTGCTGATTCAGACCATTGAGTTGCGCCATATAGCTGGCGAGTTGCGGATGTTCAGCGTTTGCTGCACAGAACTTGTGGACGATTTTAGTGAAGCCGCGCAGCAGTTTTCCCTGACTGCCAAGGACTTTTCGCCCAAGCAGATCCAGCGCCTGAATGCCGTTGGTGCCTTCGTAGATCGGCGCGATCCGGCAGTCGCGAACCAGCTGCTCCATGCCCCACTCACGAATGAAACCGTGGCCGCCAAACACCTGCATGCCGAGGTTGGTCACCTCCAGCCCGGTGTCGGTCATGAAGGCTTTGCAGATCGGCGTCAGGAATGCCAATAGATCTTCGGCCTCCTGACGCGCCGTTTCATCCGGGCTCAGATGAGCGACGTCCAGCAACTGCGCGGTGAAATAAGTCAGCGCCCGGTTGCCTTCATTGAAGGCCTTCATGGTCAGCAACATCCTGCGCACATCGGGATGAACGATGATCGGGTCGGCGACTTTTTCCGGTGCTTTCGGGCCGGTCAGCGAGCGCATTTGCAGGCGGTCGTTGGCGTATTTGATCGCGCCCTGGAAACTTGCCTCACCCAGACACAGACCTTGCATGCCGGTGCCGAGCCGCGCGTGGTTCATCATGGTGAACATGCAGTTCAGGCCCTTGTTCGGCTCACCGATCAAGAATCCCTTCGCGTCGTCGAAATTCAGCACACAGGTGGCCGAGGCCTTGATGCCCATTTTGTGTTCGATCGAGCCGCAGGAAACACCATTGCGCTCACCCGCCTCGCCCTCGGCATCGGGTAGGTATTTAGGAACGATAAACAGCGAAATGCCCTTGGTACCGGCAGGAGCGTCCGGCAGTTTGGCCAGCACCAGATGGATGATGTTGTCACTCATGTCGTGTTCGCCGGCGGAAATGAAAATCTTGCTGCCGGAGATCGCGTAACTGCCATCGGCCTGAGGCACGGCGCGGGTCTTGATGATGCCCAGATCGGTGCCGCAATGGGCTTCGGTCAAGCACATGGTACCGGTCCATTGGCCAGCGGTGAGCTTGCTCAGGTAGGTCTGTTTCTGTTCTTCGGTGCCATGGGCATGAATCGCCGACATCGCACCGTGAGTCAGGCCGGGGTACATGCCCCAGGAGGTGTTGCTGGAACCGACCATTTCACTGATGACCAAACCCAAAGAGCTTGGCAAACCCTGGCCGCCGTAAACCGGATCCGCCGCCAGACCATGCCAGCCGCCTTCCACGTACTGTGCGAAAGCCTGCTTGAAACCTGTAGGCGTTGTGACCACGCCGTTGTCGAAATGGCAGCCTTCCTCGTCGCCGCTTCGGTTCAGCGGTGCGAGAACGTTCTCACAGAATTTCGCGCCTTCTTCGAGGATCGCATTGATCATGTCCGGGCTGGCATCGGTAGCCCCGAGAGCGGCGTAGTTGCGGTGGAAATCGAAGACGTGGTCGATCAGAAAGCGCATGTCGCGCAGGGGAGCTTTGTACTCGGGCATGGTCATTTCTCCGGCAGCAGATTGCTCAAACCTACTGCCGCGCACCACGCCTCACAATCACAGTCCAGACGCTGAATGCGCCATCATCACTCAACCCGCAGCGGCGTCCATGCGCACCGCGCCACGGCGGTTCTGACCGAAAGCCATCACACAGTTTCGCCCCGCGCCTTTGGCGCTGTAGAGCGCCTGGTCAGCGGATTTGAGCACTTCTTCCGGCGTGCGCTGCTCCAACCGCTCGGCGACACCGATGCTGACGGTGACCGATACACTCGAGGCGCCTGAACCCGCGCGGCGCTGGCGTCCCTGCTGGTCATCCTGGGGACGACTGTCCTGATTGCGCAGCTGGATGTTGTAGGTGGCGATGGATTCGCGGATGACTTCCAGGTGCGGCATACACTCTTCGAGGGTTTTGCCTGCAAACACCAGAGCAAATTCTTCACCGCCGTAGCGATATGCCCTACCGCCCCCGCTGATTTTCGACAGCTTGCTGGCGACCAGGCGCAACACCTGATCGCCGACATCGTGGCCGTGGGTGTCGTTGAATTTCTTGAAATGATCGACGTCGCCCATGGCCAGCACGTAATTGCGCCCCAGCCGTTGCATGCGTTCGTTCAGGGCGCGGCGACCCGGCAGGCCGGTGAGCTCATCGCGGAACGCCATCTGATAGGCTTCATGGGCAACTGCAGCGGCAATCATCAACATCACCTGGCTGCACATGATGTTCAGGGTAAACGGCAGGATGAAGGTCTTCGGCAACATCCAGAACAATCCCAACAGACCCACCAATTGCGCAGCGTGCAAGGGTCTTGGGTTGCGCCAGTATTGCCAGGCCAGTAACAGGAACGAGGCGATGAATACCGGGTAGGACAACTGGATCAGACTCATCCAGGCGCCATGCAGGGCTGGCCAGCGGATCTCCGAGAGCCACATCAACAGCGCCTGTGGGTAACTCTGTTCCAGCCCCAGCGCCACGCTGCCGAACGCCAGCAACACGGCGAAACGCGCCACCATGTCCTGAAACAGATGGGTGCGCTCCTGCCAGGCGGCGAACAAGCCGAAGAGTAATGGCAGCAACAGACAGCACAGATGGAAGACCACGGCGGCATCGTCACGGACTTTACCATTGTCGCGGTAGTAGTCGGTCTGGGTGTCGAGCAAGAAGTAGGCGATGTACACCGTGACCATCAGAAACAGTTCACGCTGACGTCGGTAAACTGCGCAATACGCCCCGCCGAGCAACAGCACCAGCGTAGGCAGCACGTTGAACAGCGAGGTGAAGAAGACGTTGAGATCCTTGACGTAGGCAGCCGCAAGCCCCGCAAGCAATAACAGTAGCGATGGCAAAAAGTGACTGAAACGTACAGCGGAAGAACGCGGCAAGGGTAAAACTCCGACCCGGCAAACAAAGATGGCATTGTGCCTGCATTTAGCACAGCTAAGCACATGCAATGTGACGTGTGTCACATCGCCATCCTCTTTAACGGCAGCAATGGTGTTCTTCTTAGCGTTTTAGTCAGGAATATTTACAGGCGTGATCGTTTGCGTCAGGCATAAAAAAACCGCTGCTCCCGAGGAAGCAGCGGCTTTGTGAAGAGACTGCGTAGGGCTTAGTAACCCAGTGCGAAGTCTTCTTCTTTCATGTCCATCAGGTTGTTGGCGCCCGACAGCATGGTTACAACGTGAGTGCGGGTACGCGGCAGGATGCGCTGGAAGTAGAAGCGCGCAGTCTGCAGCTTGGCGGTGTAGAACGCCTCTTCGGTGGTGCCGGCAGCCAGTTTCTCGGCAGCCAGACGCGCCATGTCAGCCCAGAAGTAGGCAAGGCAGGCGTAACCGGAGTACATCAGGTAGTCCACCGACGCGGCGCCAACTTCTTCGCGGTCTTTCATGGCAGCCATACCGACCTTCATGGTCAGCTCGCCCCACTCTTTGTTCAGCGCAGCCAATGGCTCGACGAACTCTTTGACCGCGTCGTTGCCTTCGTTGGTCTGGCAGAACTTGTGGACGATCTTGGTGAAGCCTTTAAGCGCTTCGCCTTGAGTCATCAGCACTTTACGGCCCAGCAGGTCGAGTGCCTGGATACCGGTGGTGCCTTCGTACAGCATCGAAATGCGGCTGTCGCGAACGTTCTGCTCCATGCCCCACTCGGCGATGAAGCCGTGGCCGCCGTAGATTTGTACGCCGTGGTTAGCGGATTCGAAACCGACTTCAGTCATGAAGGCTTTGGCGATCGGCGTCATGAAGGCCAGCAGTGCGTCGGCTTTCTTCTTCTCTTCTTCGTCTACGCCGTACTTGACGATGTCGACTTGCTTGGCAGTGAAGTAAACCATCGCACGGTTGCCTTCGGCGAACGCCTTCATGGTCAACAGCATGCGACGTACGTCAGGGTGAACGATGATCGGGTCAGCGGCTTTGTCCGGCGCTTTCGGGCCAGTCAGGGAGCGCATTTGCAGACGATCGCGAGCGTATTTCAGGCCGCCCTGGAAACCGATTTCGGCGTGAGCCAGACCTTGCAGCGCGGTACCCAGACGTGCGGTGTTCATAAAGGTGAACATGCAGTTCAGGCCTTTGTTCGCCGGGCCGATCAGGTAACCGGTGGCCGCGTCGAAGTTCATCACGCAGGTGGCGTTACCGTGGATGCCCATCTTGTGTTCCAGGGAACCGCAGGTCACAGCGTTGCGTGCGCCAATCGAGCCGTCTGCGTTCGGCAGGAACTTCGGAACGATGAACAGGGAAATGCCTTTGGTGCCGGCCGGTGCATCCGGCAGACGTGCCAGAACGATGTGGACGATGTTGTCGGCCATGTCGTGTTCGCCGGCCGAGATGAAGATCTTGGTGCCGGAGACTTTGTAGGAACCGTCAGCCTGAGGCTCGGCCTTGGTGCGCAGCATGCCCAGGTCAGTGCCGCAGTGCGGTTCGGTCAGGCACATGGTGCCGGTCCATTCGCCGGAAACCAGTTTGGTCAGGTAAGCCTCTTGTTGCTCAGGCGTACCGTGTTCGGAAATGGTGTTCATCGCGCCATGGGACAGGCCTGGGTACATACCCCACGACCAGTTGGCTTCGCCAACCATTTCGCTGACGGCCAGACCCAGAGACTCTGGCAGGCCTTGGCCGCCGTGCTCTACGTCGTGAGCCAGGCTTGGCCAGCCACCTTCGACGAATTGTTTGTAGGCTTCCTTGAAACCGGTCGGGGTTTTAACGCCGGACTCGCTCCAGGTGCAGCCTTCGGTGTCACCCACGCGGTTCAGCGGAGCCAGCACCTGCTCACAAAACTTGGCGCCTTCTTCGAGAATGGCGTCAACCATGTCTGGAGTTGCGTCTGCACAAGCCGGAAGGCTCTGATAGTGCGCTTCGTAGCCGAGCAGTTCGTCACGAACGAAGCGAATATCACGCAAGGGGGCCTTGTAGTCAGGCATAGCGATAAACCTCTGCTGATGTAACCGGGAATGAACGACCGCGTTGATTTGTTGTGGCGGTCAAACAGTTGTTTGAAACATACGTTTACGCCCAATTCTTGTCAAGCGCCGATCTTTTGCCGTTCGTCATCGCGTCACGAAAACCTCGGACACGCCGCTGCCCACCGCCGTTGACTGAGCAACACGCCATGTAGGAGAGATTAGTTGAGGCAGAAGGACTTACGCAGAAAAACGCCGCGAACAGGCGCGGCGTTGGAGTAGCGGATTCAGCGAGGGTTCAGGCAAATGTATCGATCAGCGTACCGAGCATTTCATCGGATGCCTTGGCGACTTTGACGCCCAGTTCCACCTGGAACTTGCCTTGGGACATCTCGACCATATTGCTGGCCAAGTCCGATTGCTGGCTGCGGTCTACCGAACGCAGGCGATCAACCTGAACCTCGGAGGATTGACTGGTGACCGAACGTTCGATGGTGTTGTTGGCGATCTGACCCGAAGCCTGATCGACACGGTTCTGCCCTGTCTGAATAGTGCTCAGACCGGCATAAAAAGCGGTATTTCCTGAGATTTCCATGGGGGAACTCGTCCGACAAAGGATCAACAGCGGCCATTGAACCAGACACGCCGACAAAAGGCCCGACAAAAACACTAATGGCACAGTGCCTTGTCATAGCTAAAACTCAAGCCAACAAATTCAGTCCAGCAGATCCAGCTGCAAATGCGCGGCCACCGCGTCGGCTGTCACCGATTTGAGTTTTGGCACTCGTCCCAGGCATGGCGCGGGGATGCGCTCGGCCAATGTCGCGAGGTTCTCTTCAAGGCGCGACGTCTTAGGATCGATGATGTTGGCCACCCACCCTGCCAACTGCAAACCATCCCGTGCGATCGCCTCAGCTGTCAGCAGCGCATGATTGATGCAACCCAGCCGTACACCGACCACCAGGATCACCGGCAGCCCCAGCGCCATCGCCAGGTCCGACAGATTGTCCTGATCCGCCAACGGCACTCGCCAGCCGCCAGCACCTTCGATCAACGTGAAGTCCGCCTGCATATCGAGAATCTGCCGCATCGGTGTTAGCAGCGATTGCACGGTCAATGCCACGCCAGCCTCTCGCGCCGCCAGATGCGGTGCAATCGCCGGTTCGAACGCGACCGGATTGACCTGATCGTAGGTCAACGGTATCGAGCACTCGGCTAACAGGGCCAGCGCATCGGCGTTGCGCAACCCCTTGGGCGTCAGGTCGCAGCCGGAGGCCACCGGTTTGCCCGCTGCCGTGCTCAAGCCCGCCAACCGCGCGGCATGCAGCAAACCTGCGGCGACGGTGGTCTTGCCGACATCGGTGTCAGTACCGGTGATGAAATAGGCTGCACTCATAAGGGTTTCTCCAACACGGCGTAAACCACTTGATAAGTCGCCGGCAGTCCCTGTGCCTGACGATACTGCTCGTAAGCCTCGATCAGGCCGAGGATCCGCGCCCTGCCGGTCAAACCGCCTGGCCGACCGGGGTTCAGGTTATGCGCCCCAAGTGCCTTGAGCTCATGGGTCAGGCTGCGGACATCGGGGTAATGCAACACATGCGGCTGCGTTTCGAGGCTGACGACCTTCAAGCCGCTGCCCGCGCAAAGCTGTTGATAAACACCGAACTCGCGGAAGCGGTTGACGTGCACCATGCCATCCACCTGACGCCAGCTGTCGCGCAATTCGTACAGCGTGCCTACACACAGACTAGCAAACGCAAAAACACCGCCCGGTTTCAGTACCCGATACGCCTCATTGAGCACCGAGGCGAAATCCGCGCACCATTGCACCGCCAGGCTGGAGAAGACCAGATCGCAGGTCGAGTCCTGCAACGGCAAGCGCTCGGCATCGCCCGCGATGAAATGGGTCGCGCCGCCCAAGGGACGAGCGTGATTGAGCATGCCTTCAGCGATGTCCAGCGCCACTCCGGCGCTCGCAGGAAACTTCTGCGCCAAGGCTCGGCTGAAATACCCTGTGCCGCAGCCCATATCCAGCCAACGAGCAGGGACAAGATCTCCCGTTAACCGACGCAACAACTCGCTGCCCACGTCACGCTGCAGTTCGGCCACGCTGTCGTAGCTCTCCGCCGCACGGGAAAAGGACGCCGCCACCTGGCGTTTGTCGGGCAAGCCGCCGGGCAGGTTGGGAAGGGATAAATCAGTCATCACCGAACTCATGCAAAAAGGCCTGAATCGCCCCCGCCACACCGTGAGGGTCTTCCAGAAGAAACGCGTGACTGGCCTGTTCAATCAGACCGATTTCGACATCCGGCAGCAGCGTCAACAAGTCCCCCGCCGCTTCGGCCGGGACCAGCCCGTCGAGGCCGGCGAACAAGTGCAACTGCGGGCCGCGAAACGCTTGCAACGCTTGCCGGGTATCCAGCTGGGCAAGCAACTCCAGGCCGCTCATCAGCACCGGCGAAGACGTATGCGGTGCGCCAGCGAGCAACAGCCGTGACATCCCGCGCGGGTCTTCGGCACCTTGGGCGCACAGCAGCGAAAAACGTTTCAACGTCATGCGCGAGTCAGCCTTGCAGCCGGCCAGAAACGCATCGAAGGTTTCGCCGGGCATCGCGCTCGACCATCGTTCATGGGCGACAAAAGAAGGGTTGCTCGCCAGGGTCACCAAGCCGCAGCAGCGGTCACCGCGTCGTGCCGCCAACTCGGACGCCAGCATGCCACCCAATGACCAGCCACCGAGCCAGGCATCCTGCGGCAACGTCGAGTCCAACTCATCGAGCCATTCTTCAAGGTCGCTCGATTCCAGCTCCGGCAACGGCTCGATCTCGACGCGCAGGTGCTCATCCAACCCTTGCAAGGCCGCTGCCAAGGGCTCCAGCGGCGAAATCCCGAGACCCCAACCCGGCAGCAGAATCAGACGATCACGCATGGCTTGGCTCCGGTCCCAGTTGTTGAAAACAATCGGCCAGTCCATTTAACAATAGCTGTACCTGCGCCTCGCTGTGAGCGGCGGTCAGGGTTACGCGCAAACGTGCGCTGCCCGCGGGCACAGTCGGTGGACGAATCGCGGTCACCATCAGCCCGCGTTCGCGCAACATCTGCGACAGTCGAACTGCGCGCCCGGCATCGCCAATCATGATCGGCTGGATCGGCGTGAAGCTGTCCATCAACTCCAGGCCAATCTGTTCGGCGCCATGACGGAACTGGCGAATCAGCGCCTGCAGATGCTCACGTCGCCAGTGTTCGCTGCGCAACAGCTCCAGGCTTTTCAGCGTCGCGCAGGCCAGCGCCGGCGGTTGGCTGGTGGTGTAGATA
Source organism: Pseudomonas sp. PDM24 (assembly GCF_019218905.1). Classification (NCBI taxonomy): domain Bacteria; kingdom Pseudomonadati; phylum Pseudomonadota; class Gammaproteobacteria; order Pseudomonadales; family Pseudomonadaceae; genus Pseudomonas; species Pseudomonas sp. PDM24. Next base: position 86,533 of record NZ_JAHUWR010000002.1, read on the forward strand.
TAAGGGCGAGCGAACTGGATCAGGCTTTCGATCAGCTCTTCACTGCCAGCCACAAAAGCACCGGCCGTACCGAAAGCCTTGCCAAGGGTGCCGACCAACACCGGCACGTCTTCCTGACTCAGACCGAAATGCTCGACGATCCCGCCGCCATTGGCACCCAGCGGACCAAAACCGTGAGCGTCATCGACCATCAGCCAGGCGCCTTTGGCCTTGGTTTCCCGCGCCAGCGCCGGCAGGTCGGCGATGTCACCGTCCATGCTGAACACGCCATCAGTGACCACCAGCGTATTGCCGGTGGCCTTCTCTAGGCGCTTGGCCAGACTGGCCGCGTCGTTATGCAGATAGCGATTGAAACGCGCACCGGACAACAACCCTGCATCCAGCAACGACGCGTGATTGAGACGGTCTTCGAGCACCGTATCGCCCTGCCCGACCAACGCGGTGACCGCGCCGAGGTTGGCCATGTAACCGGTGGTGAACAGCAGAGCTCGCGGGCGACCGGTGAACTCGGCGAGGGCTTCTTCCAGTGCGTGATGCGGGCCGCTGTGGCCAATCACCAAATGCGAAGCACCACCGCCCACGCCCCAACGCGACGCGCCGGCGCGCCAGGCTTCGATCACCTGCGGGTGATTGGCCAGGCCCAGGTAATCGTTGTTACAGAACGCCAGCAACGGCTGGCCATCGACCACCACTTCCGGCCCCTGAGGGCTTTCGAGCAGCGGACGCTGGCGATAAAGGTTTTCGGCACGACGGGCAGCAAGGCGTGCGGCGAGATCGAAAGACATGCAGGCCTCACGGGTCAGGAAAACAAACAACTCCTGTAGGAGCGAGGCTTGCCCGCGAAGGGGTCACCACGGTCAGTCAGATAGACCAAAGTGCCTCATTCGCGGGCAAGCCTCGCTCCTACAGGGCGGGGTGAAGTCAGACAGCCGCGTTATAGAACTGCTCGCTGCTCTTCTGCTCCACCAGCGCCTGTTCGATGGCGGCCTGATGCACTTCGTCGGCGTGCTCTTCGCGGGCTTCCGGCAGGATGCCCAGACGCGAGAACAGCTGCATGTCCTTGTCCGCCTGCGGGTTGGCGGTGGTCAGCAGTTTTTCGCCGTAGAAAATCGAGTTGGCGCCGGCAAAGAACGCCAGGGCCTGCATCTGCTCGTTCATCGCTTCACGGCCGGCGGACAGGCGCACGTGGGATTTTGGCATCAGGATGCGAGCGACAGCGAGCATGCGGATGAAGTCGAACGGGTCGACGTCGTCAGCATTTTCCAGCGGCGTACCGGCGACCTTCACCAGCATGTTGATCGGCACCGACTCTGGATGCTCAGGCAGGTTGGCCAGCTGGATCAGCAGATTGGCGCGGTCGTCGAGGGACTCGCCCATGCCGAGAATGCCGCCGGAGCAGATCTTCATCCCCGAATCACGCACGTAAGCCAGGGTTTGCAGGCGCTCGCTGTACGTACGGGTGGTGATGATGCTGCCGTAGAACTCCGGCGAGGTGTCGAGGTTGTGGTTGTAGTAGTCCAGGCCGGCTTCGGCCAGGGCGACGGTCTGGTCCTGATCGAGACGACCCAGGGTCATGCAGGTTTCCAGGCCCATGGCTTTCACGCCTTTGACCATCTCCAACACGTACGGCATGTCTTTGGCCGACGGGTGCTTCCACGCCGCGCCCATGCAGAAACGGGTCGAACCGATGGCCTTGGCACGAGCGGCCTCTTCGAGGACCTTCTGCACTTCCATCAGTTTTTCTTTTTCCAGGCCGGTGTTGTAGTGACCGGACTGCGGACAATATTTGCAATCTTCAGGGCACGCACCGGTCTTGATCGACAGCAGCGTCGAGACCTGGACGCGGTTGGCGTCGAAATGCGCGCGGTGCACCGTCTGCGCCTGGAACAGCAGGTCGTTGAATGGCTGAACGAAGAGAGCTTTGACTTCGGCCAAAGACCAGTCATGACGCAGGGTTGCAGTGGTGCTGGCGCTCATGGGCGTTTCCTTGTTTATGCTTGGCAAGCGGCTGGGGAATGGAATACCCACAGACGCGACACGGATGTTCGGCATATTTAAGGAAGAGCGATGCGCTGTCAACCACGATACGAAGGACCGGTTTACATCTGGTTAAAAAACAAACAAATCTGTTTACTCTGCGCAGAAGCCGCGGACGACATCACCCCAATCTGCATGGCCTGCGAAACCGAGTTGCCCTGGCTGGGCGAGCACTGCCAAACCTGCGCCCTGCCCTTGCCTTCCACGGGCCTGACCTGCGGCCAATGCTTGAAACAACCGCCGGCCTTCGAGCGAGTCGCCGCGCCCTGGACTTACAGCTTTCCGGTCGACAGTTTGATCACCCGCTTCAAGCACAGCGCGAAGTGGCCGTTTGGCCGCCTGCTCGCCGAACTTCTCGCTCAGTTTCTGCAACATCGCTTCGATGAAGATCTGGATCGGCCCGATGTGCTGATACCCGTACCGCTGGCCTCCAAACGTCTGCGCCAGCGGGGTTTCAACCAGGCGGCGATGCTCGCCCGCTGGCTCAGCGTCAGCCTCGACATTCCTTGCGATGAAACGCTGTTGCTGAGGATTCAGGACACCAGCGCGCAACAAGAGCTGAATGCCGACGCCCGTAAAAAGAACCTGCGCCACGCCTTTGCCTTGGCGCCCAGCGCCTCGATCAAGGGTCGCCATTTCGCATTGGTCGACGATGTGCTGACTACCGGCGCCACCGCCCAGGCCCTGGCTCGCCTGTTGATGGACGCGGGCGCCGCGCGGGTCGATGTCTACTGCCTGGCCCGTACCCCAAAACCTGGCGACGTGACCTGACTTGACTCCCGCGCGCCAAGCCGCCAACGTCCTCCCCATCGCCACAGCCCAAAGCGTCTCGCCATGTCCTTGCCTACGTTGTTGTCCCAGCACATTGCCCGTCGCCCGCAGCGCATCGCGTTGCTGCAACACATCGCCGAACAAGGCTCGATCACCCGCGCCGCGAAAAGCGCCGGCCTGAGTTACAAGGCGGCGTGGGACGCCATCGACGAGCTGAACAACCTCGCGCAGAAACCGCTGGTGGAGCGTAGCGTCGGCGGCAAGGGCGGTGGCGGCGCCAAACTGTCCAGCGAAGGTGAGCGCGTGTTGCGCCTGTATCAAAAGCTGCAAGCCTTGCAGACTCAGGTGCTGGAAGCCGCCGAAGAAGCCAGTGACCTGGACCTGCTCGGTCGCCTGATGCTCAGAACCAGCGCGCGCAACCAACTGCACGGCAAGGTCGTGGCGATCGATGCACAAGGACGCAACGACCGCATCCGTCTTGAACTGGCCGAAGGTTTGCGGATCGATGCGCAGATCACCCACGACAGCACTCTGCGCCTGGAACTGCAGACCGGCACCGAAGTAGTGGCGCTGATCAAGGCCGGTTGGCTGGAACTGCTGGGCATCGATCAAACCGCAACGCCCGGCAACAATTGCCTGAAGGGCATGATCGAAGAAATCCTCGACGCCGACGACGGCCCCAGCGAAGTGCGCATCGGCCTGCCCAATGGCCAGACACTTTGCGCCCTGGCCGAGCCGCTGCACCTGAAGACCCTCGAACTCACCGCCGGAAAACCGGTACAGGTGCAATTCGCGCCATCCAACATTCTGCTGGGCACACCGCTCTAGATCAGACACCACACAACCCTGTAGCAGCTGCCGAAGGCTGCGTTCGGCTGCGCAGCAGTCGCCATCCGACGTTGGCAATCGCGGTGGCGGGTTTACGACCGCTTCGCGATCGAACGCAGCCTTCGGCAGCTGCTACAAAAAATCAATGCAGCGGCTGCAACAAAAGCTTCATCGACCACCATTAAGGTGGCTGCAAAAACCCGCAGGGAGCCTGATGTGAGCTTATTAGAAGACAACCAACCCACCGACCTCGAAAAAATGGTCGGCCTCAGCCGTCGTGGCTTCATCAGCGCGGGTGCCCTCTGTGGTGCGGCGATGTTTCTCGGTGGCAACCTGCTGAGTCGCAGCGTGCTGGCCGCCAGCGTCAGCGCCGGTTCCAGCAAACTGTTGGGTTTCGACAGCATCGCCGCCGCCACGACCGATACCATCACCCTGCCGCCGGGCTACAAATCTTCGGTGTTGATCAGCTGGGGCCAGCCACTGCAAAAAAATGGCCCGGCGTTCGACCCGAGCGGCAACGGCACGGCCCAGGCGCAGGAAGTCCAGTTCGGCGACAACAACGACGGCATGAGCCTGTTCGAATTCCCCGGTGAAAAAGACCGGGCGCTGATGGCGATCAACAACGAATACACCAACTACCGCTACCTCTACCCCCACGGTGGTATGCCGCAATCGGCGGAAGATGTGCGCAAGGCCCTGGCCTGCGAAGGTGTGTCGGTCATCGAAGTGCAGCGCAAGAACGGCCAGTGGCAGTTCATCCAGGGCTCGCGCTACAACCGGCGCATTCACGGCAACGCGCCGATCAGCCTGAGCGGTCCGGCGGCAGGTCACGAGCTGATGAAAACCAGCGCCGACAAACACGGCAAGAACGTCCTCGGCACCTTCCAGAACTGCGCCAACGGCAAGACGCCGTGGGGCACCTATCTGACCTGCGAAGAGAACTTCACCGACTGCTTCGGCAGTAGCAATGCCGAGCAGAAATTCGACGCCGCGCAGAAACGCTACGGCGCGGTGGCGGCCAGTAAAGAAATCAACTGGCATCAACACGATCCGCGCTTCGACCTGGCGAAAAACCCCAACGAACTCAATCGTCATGGCTGGGTGGTGGAAATCGACCCGTTCGATCCTCAGTCGACGCCGGTCAAACGCACCGCGCTGGGCCGCTTCAAACATGAAAACGCCGCACTGGCCGAAACCAATGACGGTCGCGCCGTGGTGTACATGGGCGACGATGAGCGCGGCGAGTTCATCTACAAATTTGTCAGCCGCGACAAGATCAACCATAAAAGCCCCAAGGCCAACCGCGACCTGCTGGACCACGGCACTTTGTACGTGGCGCGCTTCGATGCGGGCGACGGCAATGCCGATCACCCGAAAGGCCAGGGGGAGTGGATCGAACTGACCCATGGCAAGAACGGCATTGATGCCAGCAGCGGATTTGCTGATCAGGCCGAAGTGCTGATTCACGCCCGCCTCGCGGCCAGCGTGGTGAAAGCTACGCGCATGGACCGCCCGGAATGGATCGTCGTCAGCCCCAAGGATGGCCAGGTCTATTGCACGCTGACCAACAACGCCAAGCGTGGCGAGGACGGGCAACCGGTGGGCGGGCCGAACCCGCGCGAAAAGAACGTCTACGGGCAGATTTTGCGCTGGCGCACTGACCGTGACGATCACGGCTCGAAAAGCTTTGCCTGGGATCTGTTTGTGGTCGCCGGCAACCCGGACGTCCACGCCGGCACGCCGAAGGGCGGTTCATCGAACATCACACCGCAGAACATGTTCAACAGCCCGGACGGGCTGGGTTTCGACAAGGCCGGTCGCCTGTGGATCCTCACGGATGGCGACTCGAGCAACGCAGGCGATTTCGCGGGCATGGGCAATAACCAGATGCTCTGTGCCGACCCGGTGACCGGCGAGATCCGCCGCTTCATGGTCGGGCCGGTGGGCTGCGAGGTGACGGGGATCAGCTTCTCGCCGGATCAGAAAACCTTGTTTGTCGGGATCCAGCATCCGGGGGAAAACGGTGGGTCGACGTTCCCCGAGCATCTGCCCAACGGCAAGCCGCGGTCTTCGGTGATGGCGATTTCCCGCGAGGATGGCGGAGTCGTCGGCGCCTGATCGGGCCTCTTCGCGGGCAAGCCTCGCTCCTACAGGTACAGCGTGATCCCTTGTAGGAGCGAGGCTTGCCCCGCGAAGGCGTCATCCCAAACACCACTGATCTCAAGCCCACCCCCTAAAGAAGCCCCGTCTGCGCTACCATGTTTGGCCCGACGCGGCAGCCTGCTGCGCGCAGGAGTCAGCATGGCCCACCCGTTTGCAACGCTCACCCCAGACCTCGTGCTCGATGCCGTCGAAAGCATCGGCTTTCTCAGCGACGCCCGCATTCTGGCGCTCAACAGCTACGAGAACCGTGTCTATCAGGTCGGCATCGAAGACTCCGAACCGCTGATCGCCAAGTTCTACCGCCCGCAGCGCTGGACCAACGAAGCGATTCTCGAAGAGCACCAATTCACCTTTGAACTCGCCGAATGCGACGTACCGGTGGTCGCGCCGATGATTCACAACGGTGCCAGCCTGCACGAACACAACGGTTTCCGCTTCACCCTGTTCCCCCGCCGTGGCGGCCGTGCGCCGGAACCGGGCAATCTCGATCAGCTGTATCGCCTGGGGCAACTGCTCGGTCGCCTGCACGCGGTCGGCTCCACCAAACCGTTCGAACACCGTGAAGCGCTGGGAGTAAAGAACTTCGGTCAGGACTCGCTGACGACATTGCTCGAAGGCAATTTCGTACCCAAAAGCTTGCTGCCGGCCTACGAGTCCGTGGCCCGCGACCTGCTCAAGCGGGTCGAAGAGGTCTACAAGGCCACGCCACACCAGAACATCCGCATGCACGGCGATTGCCACCCCGGCAACATGATGTGCCGCGACGAGATGTTCCACATCGTCGACCTCGACGACTGCCGCATGGGCCCGGCGGTGCAGGATATCTGGATGATGTTGGCGGGTGATCGTCAGGAATGTCTGGGGCAGTTGTCGGAATTGATGGACGGCTACAACGAATTCCACGACTTCGACCCGCGGGAACTGGCACTGATCGAACCGCTACGCGCCTTGCGCCTGATGCACTACAGCGCCTGGCTCGCCCGTCGCTGGGACGACCCGGCCTTCCCTCGCAGCTTTCCGTGGTTTGGTACCGAGCGCTATTGGGGCGATCAAGTGCTGGCGCTGCGTGAGCAATTGGCTGCGCTCAATGAAGAGCCACTAAAACTCTTCTAAACACACCAGCCCCTGTAGGAGCGAGGCTTGCCCGCGAAGAACGATAACGCGGTTTGTCTGACGAACCGCATCATCGTTCTTCGCGGGCAAGCCTCGCTCCTACAAAAAACATGACACATCTATACAATCCCCTCTTTGTTAGCTGCCTAAGCAAGGATTCTCATGCAAGCCGCCAACCCGCGTCGCGGGTACATCCTGGGCCTGAGTGCCTACATCATCTGGGGCCTGTTCCCGCTCTACTTCAAAGCCATCGCCAACGTGCCCGCCGTGGAGATCATCATCCATCGAGTGCTTTGGTCCGCGCTGTTTGGTGCTTTGCTGCTGCTCGTCTGGAAGCATCCCGGCTGGTGGCGCGAACTGCGGGAGAACCCCCGACGGCTGGCAATCCTGGCCCTGAGCGGCACGTTGATCGCCGCCAACTGGCTGACCTACGTCTGGTCGGTGAACAACGGACGCATGCTCGAAGCCAGCCTCGGTTACTACATAAACCCACTGGTAAACGTGCTGTTGGGAATGCTGATCCTCGGCGAACGGCTGCGGCGCATGCAATGGCTGGCGGTTGGCCTGGCGGCGGTCGGTGTTGCGCAGCAAGTGTGGCAAGTCGGCAGCCTGCCGTGGGTGTCGCTGGTGCTGGCATTGACCTTTGGCTTCTACGGACTGATCCGCAAGCAGGCCCCGGTCAAGGCGCTGCCCGGGCTGGTGGTGGAAACCTGGATGCTGGTGCCGATTGCTGTCGCCTGGCTGCTGTTCAATCCGACGGCGAGCAGCGCGCAAGCCGAATTCTGGACCACCTCTGAAGCCTGGTGGCTGGTGGCTGCAGGTCCGGTGACGCTGGTGCCGCTGGTGTGTTTCAACGCCGCCGCCCGGCATTTGCCCTACACCACCCTCGGATTTCTCCAGTACCTGGCGCCGACGCTGGTGTTGTTGCAAGCCGTTCTGCTGTTTGGCGAACACTTGTCGTCCAGCACGCTGGTGGCGTTCATCTTTATTTGGGCCGGTCTGGCGGTTTACAGCGTCGATGCGTGGATAAGTCTGCGCCGCCGCAGCTGATCAGAAAACGTACAAATCTCTACAGGCCACGTATCCCGTGGCCTGCATCCATCCTTCCCAAGGTTATCCACAGTGTGATCCCCGGCGTTTGTGCGCAAGTCACTGAAACTGCTGGTTTTTTGATCAGATCCTGAAGAGCACCGGCCGACGTGGCCTGGCGAGGTGTCTCTACAGGTTATCCACAGGCAGGTGCACGTATAACTTGGATAACCTTTTCAGGGTTCGCTGCGCAGCACCAATTCGACCATCAGATCGTCCGCCAGGGTTTCCAGGCGCGATTGCAGCACCTCCAGCGACAAGGTCAGTGGCACCGCAAGAATCGCCTCGGCATGGAACAGCGGCTCGCTACTCATCGGCGCCGGTCGAACGTCGGTCACCAACTGCTCCAGGTTCACGCCCTGCTCACTCAGCAGACGCGTAATGTCTCGCACAATACCCGGACGATCATTGCCCACCAGCTCCATGGCAATCGGCTTCCAGGTGCAGGATTGTTCGATGCCGCTTTCGGCGATCAGCACGCGGATCCCTTGATCCGCCAATCTCTGTAGGGCGTCTACCAGTTCATCGTAAGCCTCGGCCGGTACACCCACCCGAAGGATCCCGGCGAACTGCCCGGCCATCCGCGACATGCGGCTCTCCAGCCAGTTACCGCCGTGCTCGGCAATGCATTGAGCGATGCGCTCGACCTGCCCGGGCTTGTCTGGAGCAATTACAGTGAGTACGAGATGGTCCATGGCGCAGCCCTCTGGTCATGACTTTTGTTATAGAAAAACAAGTATAGGCAAGGGGCTGGTGGGTGCCTGAAGTAGAGTCAATTGTGTGTTGAATCGATCGGCCCCTTCGCGGGCAAGCCTCGCTCCTACAGTATCGAGGTAATCCACAATCATGGGAACGACGCGGACCTGTAGGAGTGAGGCTTGCCCGCGAATAGGGCACCACCAACAATCCTGCCAAACCACAAATCGTGTACAAGTTTTTATATTTAACTGGAACAATCCAATAGTTTTTTGAGAACATCCCGTTTCTCGCCATGACCGCAATGCGTCATGGGGTCGCAGAACGACGTAATTAGTCTAATTTTCACAACCGCAATTCATCATGTAGTATGCCGCAGCGCGCACTACATAACGCTGGATCGATGTCTGCCGCAGGTCCGTCGCAACCCCTGAAAGCCCTGTCAGCAAGGCCGTAAAGCCGTTGATCGGATCGAACCCAGCCGCCAGCAATGGCATGTACTGGTAGAAGGGTTTGTGGTTTAAATGGCCAGAGGCTTCATTGTTAAAATTGAAGAGCTGAAAAGCGAAATAGCTGAGCAGAGTGAGGCAAGCAATGACTGAACACGTTCAAGTCGGTGGCCTGCAGGTCGCCAAAGTCCTGTTCGACTTCGTGAACAACGAAGCCATTCCCGGTACCGGCCTCACCGCCGACACGTTCTGGGCCGGTGCCGACAAGGTCATCCATGACCTGGCGCCGAAGAACAAAGCCCTACTCGCCAAACGCGATGATTTCCAGGCACGTATCGATGCCTGGCACCAGGCTCGTGCAGGTGTTGCGCACGATGCGGTGGCCTACAAAGCCTTCCTGCAAGACATCGGTTATCTGCTGCCAGAAGCGGCTGATTTCCAGGCAACGACGCAAAACGTCGATGACGAAATCGCCCGCATGGCCGGTCCACAGCTGGTGGTGCCGGTGATGAACGCGCGCTTCGCGCTCAACGCCTCGAATGCCCGCTGGGGTTCGCTGTATGACGCGCTCTATGGCACCGACGCCATCAGCGAAGCGGACGGCGCGGAAAAAGGCAAAGGCTACAACAAGGTTCGCGGCGACAAGGTCATCGCCTTCGCCCGCGCCTTCCTCGACGAAGCCGCGCCACTGGCTGCCGGCTCCCACGTCGATTCCACAGGCTACAAGATCATTGACGGCAAACTGGTGGTCGCCCTCAAAGGCGGCAGCAACACCGGCCTGCGCGACGATGCGCAACTGATCGGTTTCCACGGCGATACAGCGGCTCCAACTGCGATCCTGTTGAAAAACAACGGCCTGCACTTCGAAATCCAGATCGACGCCAGCACCCCCGTCGGCCAGACCGATGCGGCCGGCGTCAAAGACATCCTGATGGAAGCCGCGCTGACCACCATCATGGACTGCGAAGACTCGGTCGCCGCGGTCGATGCCGATGACAAAGTGGTGATCTACCGCAACTGGCTCGGCTTGATGAAGGGCGATCTGTCGGAAGAAGTCGCCAAGGGTGGACAGACCTTTACCCGTACCATGAACGCCGATCGCACCTACACCGGTGTCGATGGCAAAGAACTGAGCCTGCACGGTCGCTCGCTGTTGTTCGTGCGCAACGTTGGTCACCTGATGACCATCGACGCGATCCTCGATAAAGATGGCAATGAAGTACCGGAAGGTATTCTCGACGGTCTGGTGACTTGCCTCGCGGCGATTCATAGCCTCAACGGCAACAGCTCGCGCAAGAACAGCCGCACCGGCTCGGTCTATATCGTGAAACCGAAGATGCACGGCCCGGAAGAAGCGGCGTTCACCAACGAGCTGTTCGGTCGCATCGAAGACGTGCTGGGCTTGCCGCGCAACACCCTCAAAGTCGGGATCATGGATGAGGAGCGCCGCACCACGGTTAACCTCAAGGCCTGCATCAAGGCTGCCAGCGAACGCGTGGTGTTCATCAACACTGGCTTCCTCGACCGTACGGGTGACGAAATCCATACCTCCATGGAAGCCGGCCCGATGGTGCGCAAGGCCGACATGAAGGCCGAGAAGTGGATCAGCGCCTACGAGAACTGGAACGTCGACATCGGCCTGAGCACCGGCCTGCAAGGTCGCGCCCAGATCGGTAAAGGCATGTGGGCCATGCCGGACCTGATGGCAGCAATGCTCGAACAGAAAATCGCTCACCCGCTGGCCGGTGCCAACACTGCCTGGGTTCCATCTCCGACCGCTGCTGCACTGCATGCGCTGCACTACCACAAGGTCGATGTATTCGCCCGTCAGGCCGAACTGGCCAAACGCGCACGCGCTTCGGTGGACGACATCCTGACCATCCCGCTGGCCGTCAACCCAGACTGGACCGCGGAGCAGATCAAGAACGAACTGGACAACAACGCCCAGGGCATTCTCGGTTACGTGGTGCGCTGGATCGACCAGGGCGTCGGCTGCTCGAAAGTGCCGGACATCAATGACGTCGGCCTGATGGAAGACCGTGCGACGCTGCGTATTTCCAGTCAGCACATCGCCAACTGGCTGCGCCACGGCATCGTCACTGAAGATCAAGTGATGGAAAGCCTCAAGCGCATGGCGCCGGTGGTTGACCGTCAAAACGCCAACGACCCGCTGTACCGTCCGTTGGCACCGAATTTCGACAGCAATATCGCCTTCCAGGCGGCGGTCGAATTGGTGGTGGAAGGCACCAAACAGCCGAACGGCTACACCGAGCCGGTTCTGCACCGTCGTCGTCGCGAATTCAAGGCTGCCAATGGCCTTTGAGTAAACGCTGACGCTGGACATGAAAAAGCCCTGATCGAAAGATCAGGGCTTTTTTTTACGCCGCGGTCCCCTGTGGCGAGGGAGCTTGCTCCCGCTCGACTGCGCAGCAGTCGTAAATCCTGTGTATGCGGTGTACCAGGTACATTGGGATTGCTGGTTTTGGGGCTGCTTCGCAACCCAGCGGGAGCAAGCTCCCTCGCCACAGGCAAGCCCCCTCGCCCACAAAAAAAGCCGCTACACATCCATCCCCAACTCATGCTTGACCAATTCAAGCAGTTTGCCGCTATCGATGGGCTTGAGCAGAAAGTCCACTACGTGCAAGTGCATGGCTTCGATCGCATCCTTCACGTCGGCGTCGCCGGAGACGATGATGATCGGCAACGCCGCACGCGCCGATTCCCGCACCTGACGGATCAGCTCCAGGCCGTCGACATGTCCCATCCGCAGGTCGGTAATCACCAGCCCGATTGATGACTTCGTCTCCAGCAATTTGAGCGCCGTTTCGCCACTGGCCGCCATCATGCAGTGAATGCCGTCCAGCCCCAGAATTTCCGACAGCAATTCCCTGGAGTCCTTATCGTCATCGACGATCAACACCCGCTGCGGCGGCAAGTCTGGTTCCAGCATGACGGCACTGAGCGCTTCGCGCTCGGCATCACTCAAAATATCGTGGTCGGACATGGCTTTCTCAACGTTTTCGATTCGATCCCTGACACAGTGTGTCAGACATCGCTCAGCAGACTTCAATGTGCACTTCGTCGGAAACTTTTCCAATAGACAATGTAGGAGGTTTTTCCCACAGTTGTGTCAGACATTTCCCATATTCCGACCGTAGCACTGCCTACCTAGACTTACGTCCAATGGGCACCCTGCCCGTAGGGGCCGACCATGCCTGTAACGATCTGACACAACGATCCGACACAACAATCAGAAAAAGACTGCGGTAATGGTTATGAGTAAAGCGGACGCCTTCACCCAGGCAGGGAAAACCGCGGTGTTGCAGAACATCCAGGGCACTTTGCAATTCCTACAGCGCTTCCCGCCGTTCAATCAGATGGAAAACGCCCACTTGGCCTATCTGGTCGAGCAATGTCAGCTGCGTTTTTATGCCCCCGGCGAAAGCATCATCAAACCTGCCGATGGCCCGGTTGAGCATTTCTACATCGTCAAACAGGGCCGGGTCGTGGGCGAACGCCCGCACACGGCCAAGGGCGGGACGGAAACTACCTTCGAAATCACCACCGGCGAGTGTTTTCCCCTCGCCGCGCTACTGGGGGAACGGGCGACTCGCACCGAACATCTGGCGGCCGAAGATACCTTTTGCCTACAGCTGAATAAGCTGGCGTTCATCAAACTGTTCGCACTTTCCAGCCCGTTTCGCGACTTTGCCCTACGCGGAGTCAGCAGTTTGCTGGATCAGGTCAACCAGCAAGTCCAGCAGAAAGCCGTGGAAACCCTCGGCACCCAGTACTCGCTCAATACCCGACTGGGTGAACTGGCCATGCGTCACCCGGTGACTTGCAGTCCTAGCACTGCGCTGCGTGAAGCCGTAACGCTGATGCACAATCAACAAGTCGGCAGCATTGTGGTGGTTGATGAGCAAAAGGCGCCGCTGGGCATTTTCACCCTGCGCGACTTGCGACATGTGGTGGCCAACGGCACCAGCGACTTCAATGAAGCCATCGAAGGACACATGACCCGGGCGCCGTTTTACCTGACGCCGGACCACAGCGCCTTCGATTCCGCGATTGCCATGACCGAACGGCACATCGCCCACGTCTGCCTGGTCAAGGATCAGCGCCTGTGCGGCGTGGTCTCGGAACGTGACCTGTTTTCCCTGCAGCGGGTCGATCTGGTGCATCTGGCGCGGACTATTCGCAGTGCCCAGAAGCTGGAAAACCTGGTGGCGATGCGCGGCGAGATCGGCCAATTGGTGGAGCGGATGCTGGCCCATGGCGCGTCTTCGACCCAGATCACCCACATCATCACCCTGCTCAACGACCACACCGTGTGCCGGGTAATCGAACTGGTGCTCGCCGAGAAAGGTGACCCCGGCGTGCCGTTCAGTTGGTTATGTTTCGGCAGCGAAGGCCGCCGCGAGCAGACGCTGCACACCGATCAGGACAACGGCATTCTGTTCGAGGCCCGCGACGCGGCCCACGCCGCCGAGATTCGCGGCAAGTTGCTGCCCATCGCCCAGCAGATCAATCAGAACCTGGCGCTGTGCGGCTTCACTCTGTGCAAAGGCAACATCATGGCCGGCAACCCCGAGCTGTGTTTGTCCCGGGCCGAATGGGCGCGACGTTTTGCGGCGTTTATCCGCGAGGCGACGCCGGAAAACCTGCTGGGTTCGAGCATCTATTTCGACCTGCGCGTGGTCTGGGGCGACGAGCGAGGCTGCGAGCAACTGCGCCAAGGCATTCTCGATCAGGTCGGCGACAACCGCTTGTTCCAGCGGATGATGGCCGAAAACGCCCTGCGCAACCGTCCGCCCGTGGGCCGTTTCCGCGAATTCGTGCTGGCTCGCAAGAATGGCGAGAAAGCCACCCTCGACCTGAAGCTCCAGGGCCTGACTCCCTTCGTCGACGGTGCGCGAGTGCTGGCCCTGGCCCACGGCATCGACGCCAACAACACCCTGGAGCGTTTTCGCCAGTTGGTGGACAAAGAGGTCATTGAACGGCTGGACGGCGCGGCGTATGAAGAGGCGTATCACTTCATCCAGCAAACCCGCATGCAGCAACATCAGCTGCAGACCCGGGAGAATTTTCCCTACTCCAACCGCGTCGATCCCGACAGCCTCAATCATCTGGACCGACGCATCCTGCGTGAATCCCTGCGCCAGGCCCAACGCCTGCAAAGCAGCCTGACCCTGCGGTATCAGTTATGAGCCTGTTTTCATGGCTGCGCCCGGTCAGCCCCATTTTGCCCGGCGAACTGCAACAACGTCTGGAGCGCTTGCCTGCCGTGGCCGAGCTGGGCGATTGCAGCCTGCGCGAACAACGCTGGGTAGTACTCGACCTGGAAACCACCGGGCTGAACCTGAATAAAGATCGACTGTTGTCCATCGGCGCGGTGGTGATCGAGGACGGGGCGATCGATTTCAGCCAGCAGTTTGAACGCACGCTGCAATGCACCGAACTCAAACTCGGCCCCAGCGTGTTGATTCACGGTCTGGGCCCGAGCGCCATTGCCGCCGGCAGTGATCCCGCGCAGGCCTTGCTCGAATTCATGGAGTTCGTCGGCGACAGTCCGGTGCTGGCGTTTCATGCGCCGTTCGACCAGCACATGCTGGGGCGCGCGCTGAAAGAACATCTGGGCTACAAGTTGCAGCATCCGTTTCTGGACGTGGCCGACATCGCGCCGCTGCTTTGTCCACAGGCACACATTCGCGAGGCCGGGCTGGACGAGTGGATCGACTGGTTCAAGCTGGAGGTTTTCGAGCGGCATAACGCCAGTGCCGATGCCTTGGCGACAGCGGAGCTGGTGCTGATTCTGTTCAGCCGGGCGCGACAGCAGCAGATTCATAGCCCGTTGAATTTGCAGCAGCGACTGAGTCAGTGGAAGCGGCGGCGACAGGCTCCGTCTTTTTAGGTTTTATGGCGCCTGTTCTGGCGCCTTCGCGGGCAAGCCTCGCTCCTACGGGTTTTGTGTCGTTCACCAATTTCATGAACGACACAAAACCCGTAGGAGCGAGGCTTGCCCGCGAAGAACGATGACACGGTCAACCTGAATACCCCCCGCCAAAACCACCCGACCAGCACCAATTGCTTACCTCCCCCGCCTCTGCCACAATCGCGAACAATTCTCGTTACTTAACACTTCCCCTTCGGTGATGTTGCGTGTCGTCAGTCCAAAGCCCCCAGAGTGAGCTCGTTGGTGCGTTGTATCGCGACCATCGCGGCTGGCTATTAGCCTGGCTACGGCGCAACGTGGCCTGCCCGCAACGGGCCGAAGACCTGAGCCAGGACACTTTCGTGCGCTTGCTGGGCCGTGACGAACTGAAGGCGCCTCGCGAACCTCGGGCATTTCTGGTGGCGATCGCCAAAGGCCTGCTGTTCGACTATTTCCGCCGTGCCGCACTGGAACAGGCCTACCTCACCGAATTGATGCTGATCCCCGAAGGCGAACAACCGTCGATAGAAGAGCAGCAACTGATCCTCGAAGACCTCAAAGCCATCGATCACCTGCTGGGCAAGCTCTCGAGCAAGGCCCGGGCGGCGTTTCTCTATAACCGTCTCGATGGTCTCAGCCACGCAGAAATCGCCGAGCGTCTGGGGGTGTCGGTGCCGCGGGTTCGTCAGTACCTGGCCCAGGGCATTCGCCAGTGCTACATCGCGTTGTACGGTGAGCCGGTATGAGCCCAGTCAGCTCCAAACCCGTCTCGGCGCAGGTGCTGGATGCCGCGATTGCCTGGCAACTGTCGCTGGATTCCGGCAACGCGGTCGAGCGCGAAGCGTTCGCCAAATGGCACGCCGCCCACGAAGAACATGCTCGGGCCTGGCGTCAGTTGGGCATGCTCGACCAGCGTTTCAGCGTCGCCAACGGCCCGGCCCGCACTGCCCTGCTGCAATCGCGTGAGAGCATCCGGCGCCGGGTGCGCAAGCTTGGCAGCGGCCTGGCCAGCGTCGTCGCGGTGATCGGCCTGGCGCTGTTCGCCGGTGATCGTTATCTGCCCATCGACTATTGGCTGGCCGACCAGCGCACCGCTACCGGCGAGCAGCGCACCCTGCGCCTGAGCGACGGCACGCAGATCAACCTCAACACCCACAGCGCAGTGGATGTGCGCTTCGATGAGAAGCAGCGGCTGATCGTCCTTCAGGAAGGGGAAATCCTCGTCGAAACCGGCCATGGCGATGCCCGGCCGTTTATTGTCGAAACTCGCGAAGGCAGCATGCGAGCACTGGGGACACGGTTCCTGGTCAAGCGTGAAGATGAAGGCACGCGCCTGAGCGTATTGACATCAGCGGTCGCCGCTCATCCCGAATCGAGCCCCGAGGAACAGATCCTGCGCGAAGGCCAGCAAGTGCTGATGCGCAGCAATGGCCTGGGCGCCATCATCGCCCTCAACCTCGGCGCCGATGCCTGGACCCGCGGCATGCTGGTGGTGGACAACGCGCGGCTGGAGGATCTGGTCCAGGAACTCGCTCGCTATCGTCGCGGGCATCTTGGCGTCACGCCAGAGGTCGCCGACCTGCGCATCACCGGCAGCTTCCCGCTGAACGATACCGACAAGGCGCTGAGTGCACTTTTACCGACCCTGCCGGTGCAGATCGAACAGCACACGCCGTGGTGGGTGACGGTGGCGAAGGCTGACGCCAAGCCCTGAATTCAGCGCAGATCCTGTGGGAGCGGGCTTGCTCGCGAAAGCGGTGTCCCAGGCAACATTAATGTCGACTGACACGCCCTCTTCGCGAGCAAGCCCGCTCCCACATGGATTGCGCATAACTGGCTGGCATTAGGGCAAGTCCCCCTCCCCACATTAGAAATGGCTGAATCGAAATTATTTTCATCTCGCCCTATCACTTTTGAATTCTCGTCCGGCACCTAGGCAATTGAGAAATATTTCCATTCAGGAGCCGCTGTATGTCCCGTTCGCTAGACACCGTGTTGCGCCCCCGTTTGCTGGCGGTCGCCATTGCCCTTTGCGCCCCTTTGGCCAGCGGTCCACTGATGGCCGCCGAACAGGCGTCCAGTGTTCGCGCCTACAACCTGCCCGCTGCGCCTTTGGCCAGCACCCTGAACCAGATCGCCAGCCAGGCCGGTCTGGCGCTGTCGTTGAATCCGTCGCTGGCGGCGGGCAAGACCTCGGCGCCTGTGAAGGGCCAGTTCGACGCCACCGGCGCCCTGCGTGAAGCCCTGCGCGGCACCGGCCTGCAACTGGAACAGAGCAGCGCCGGCACCTACAGCCTGGTGGCCGTACCCGAGGGCGTAATGGCCTTGCCGGAAACCGACGTCATTGGCCTGGAAAATGCGGAAACGGCCTGGAGCCCGGTCGAAGGTTACGTGGCCACGCGCACCGCTGCTGGCACCAAGACCGACACCGCGCTCGTCGAAGCGCCGCGTTCGATATCCGTCGCTACCCGCCAGCAAATGGAAGATCGCGGTGTGCAAAACCTCGATGACGCTGTGCGCTACATGCCTGGCATCGTCGCCAGCAGCTTCGGCAGTGACACCCGCGCCGACTGGTTGCTCGTGCGCGGTTTCGAACCGACGCAATTCCTCGATGGCCTGCCATTGCCAAAAGGCGTGTACGCCAATCCGAAACAGGAAACCTGGAACCTTGAGCGACTCGCCCTGTTGCGCGGGCCGGCCTCTTCGGTTTACGGCCAAACCCCGCCGGGCGGTTTGCTGGACATGGTCAGCCGCCGTCCCAGCGCCGAGTCGAGCAATGAAATCCAGGTGCAATACGGCAGCGACAATCATCGCCAGATTAACTTCGCCAGCACCGGCAAGATCGATGACGAAGGCCAGTTCCTCTATGGTTTGAGCGGTGTGGTACGCGACAGCGGCACGCAGATCGACCACGTCGACAACAAGCGCTACAACATCGCGCCGAGCCTGACCTGGAACATCGACGAAGACACCAAATTCACCCTGCTGACGCAATTCACCCGAGACGATACCGGCATCACCAGCCAGTTTCTGCCTGTGCAAGGCACCAAGATCCATTCGCCACTCGGCAAGATTTCCCATCACAAAAACCTCGGCGACCCGGACTGGGAATTCTACGACCGCACCTATTACGCACTGGGTTACGCCTTTGAACATCGCTTGAATGATGTCTGGCAGTTCAAGCAGAACCTGCGTTACACCAAGTCGGACCTGTCCTTCCAGGCTCTCACGCCGGGCGCCTACCCGTTCACCCAGGTCGATGCCGAGGGCAACGTTGGCCGCTCTAGCACCAGTGTCGACGAGGACATCAGCCAGTTCGCCGTGGACAACAACTTCCAGGGCGACTTCGCGACCGGCGACATCCGTCACACCCTGTTGATCGGCCTCGATCACCAGCGCACCAATACCAACTACACCTCGATCTTCGGTGACGGTCTGACCACCAACGTCAACAACCCGATCTATGGCCAGCCAATCGTTCGCCCGTCACGCTCGACGGCGTTCTATGACTATGACCAGAAGACCTACCAGACCGGTTTGTATGTCCAGGACCAAATGGCCCTCGACCAATGGCGTCTGACCCTCGGTGGTCGTGAGGACTGGGTCCACACGGGCACCAAATTCTTCAACAAGGGTGATGCCACCAACACCGAACGGGACAAGAAATTCAGCGGCAACGCAGCGATCAGCTATGTGTTCGACTCGGGCTTCGTGCCCTACCTGTCCTACGCCGAGTCGTTCCAGCCGACCAGCAAAGCCACGGCATCGCCGACCGAGTCGTTCAAGCCGACTGAAGGCAAACAGTGGGAACTGGGTATCAAGTACCAACCGCCGGGCAGCAACACCCTGCTGACGGCCGCGGTCTATAACCTGACCCAGAAAAACGTCTCCGTCACCACGACCAACGCGGACAATGTCTCGATTACCAGCCAGACCGGCGAAGTGAAGGTCAAAGGCCTGGAGCTGGAAGCCGTTTCCGACGTCACCGACAACCTGAAAGTCATCGCCGCCTACACCCTGGCCAAGTCCGAAGTACAAAAGGGTGACTTCAAGGGCAATCGCCTGCAACTGATGCCTAACCAGCAAGCCTCGCTGTGGGCCGATTACACCTGGCACAACGGTGTGCTGGATGGTTTCGGCATCGGTGCCGGCGCACGCTACACCGGCAATACTTATGGCGACCAGGGCAACACCTGGCTGGGCAAGGCTGATGCCTACACGGTGTTCGATGCGGCGGTTCATTACGACTTGGGCCGTCTGGATAACAGTCTGAAAGGTGCGTCACTGGCATTGAATGCCACCAACCTGTTCGACAAGGACTACATCTCCACTTGCGACAGCTTCTACTGCTACTACGGCGACCAACGCAGTGTCGTCGCCAGTGCTACGTACAAGTGGTAATCGCCTGAACTGACACGCGCCACGACCAGGCCGTCCTTCGAGGACGGCTTTGGTCTTTCTGAAGGCCATGAAATGAAAAGCAAAACCATCCGCCGCTGGTCATTCGTTCACACCTGGACCAGCCTGATCTGCACGGTATTCCTGTTGATGTTGGCCCTCACCGGCCTGCCGTTGATCTTCCACCACGAGATCGACCATCTGCTGGGCGATGCCGCCGAGTTGAAATCCATGCCGGCCGATACCCCGCAGCTGAATTTGCAGCAGTTGGTGCAAGCGGCTGAAAAGCATCGTCCTGGCGACGTCGTGCAGTATTTCGGCTACGACGATGAAGACCCCAACGGCGTGATCGCCATCATGGCGCCCACCGCCGGCACCGAGCCGAACGCGTCCCACACCTTCATGCTCGACGCTCGCACCGGCGAAGCATTGGAAATGCCCTCGGCCAATGGCGGGCTGATGATGGTCATGCTGCGCCTGCACGTGGACATGTTCGCCGGCCTGCCGGGCAAGTTGCTGCTGGCGTTCATGGGGATGCTGTTTGTGCTGGCGATTGTCTCCGGGACGGTGCTGTACCTGCCGTTCATGCGGCGTTTGAAGTTCGCCACCGTGCGCCACGACAAATCCACCCGCCTGCGTTGGCTCGATCTGCATAACCTGATCGGCGTGGTGACGCTGACCTGGGCCTTGGTGGTCGGCGTGACTGGCGTGATCAGCGCCTGCGCCGACTTGTTGATCGCCGCGTGGCGCAACGACAGCCTGAGCGCGATGGTTGCACCCTATCGCGATGCGCCACCGCTGACTCAATTGGCGCCTGCGACTCGCTTACTCGACATCGCCAAAGATGTCGCGCCGGACATGCAGCCCGACTTCATCGCCTTCCCCGGCACGCGATTTTCCAGCGAACACCATTACGCCGTGTTCATGAAAGGCAGCACTCACCTGACCTCGCACCTGCTGACACCGGTGTTGATCGACGCCAGCACCCTGCAAGTCACCGCCGTGGCTGAACGGCCTTGGTACATGGACGCCATGGGCATGTCGCAGCCGCTGCACTTCGGTGATTACGGCGGCATGCCGATGAAAATCCTCTGGGCGACCCTCGATGTGCTGACCATCATTGTGCTCGGCAGTGGGGTTTATTTGTGGGTGGTGCGGCGCAAGGTCACGAAAACTGTGCTCGAGAATGCGCAGTGCCCGACATGAGACCGAGACAGTCGAACTTCTGGAAGGTCTTCGCCACGCCCACCGTCATTGCCCTGCTCAGCGCCGCGGGGCTGTTTGCCGCGTTGTTGGGCGATGGCGTGTGGGATGCATTGAGCTGGCTCGGGCTGGGCATCCCCACCGTCCTCGCCTTGCGCGGATTTCTGCAACACCGCTAAAAACTGTAGGAGCGAGGCTTGCCCGCGAAAGCGGAGTGTCATTCAACACTGATGCCGACTGGCACTCCGCTTTCGCGGGCAAGCCTCGCTCCTACAAGGGTTAAAGCCATCTTGAGCTATCGGGTCAACGCGCTATGCTGCCGACACTGCCCACGATCGAGATCGTCACCATGTCCGTTCCCAGCATGACCTTGTTCCACAACCCCGCGTCGCCCTTCGTCCGCAAAGTCATGGTGCTGCTGCATGAAACCGGGCAAACGAACCGCGTGGCGCTGCAAGCCAGCCAGCTCACGCCGGTCAGCCCGGATCTGGCCCTCAACGAAGACAACCCGCTAGGCAAGATTCCGGCCCTGCGCCTGGCCGACGGCAATGTGTTGTACGACAGCCGGGTGATCCTCGACTATCTCGATCATCAGCACGTCGGCAATCCGCTGATTCCTCGTGAAGGCTCGGCACGCTGGCGGCGTCTGACCCTGGCTTCGCTGGCAGACGGGATCATGGATGCCGCGGTGATGATTCGCTATGAAGTAGCCCTGCGCGCGCCGGAAAAACACTGGGACGAATGGCTTGACGGTCAGCGCGACAAGATTCGTCGCGCCCTGGCCCTGCTGGAAGCCGACGCGATTGCCGAGCTGACCAGCCATTTCGATGTCGCGGCGATCAGTGTGGCCTGTGCCTTGGGTTACCTGGATCTGCGCCATCCGGATCTGGAATGGCGCAAAGAGAATCCGAAGCTGGCAGAGTGGTATTTTGAGGTGAGTCAGCGGCCTTCGATGATTGCGACGATGCCGAAGGTCTGAAACTCGCGGTGACTGGTCTGCCGTCTTCGCGGGCAAGCCTCGCTCCTACAGGTCCAAGTGATCCGTAGGAGCGAGGCTTGCCCGCGAAGGAACCACCGCAATCCAACGGAAACAACCCGGCAATCCGCGTCGCCAACACCTCGCCCACCCGCTGATCCTCACGCAACCCCAACGACCGGCTCATTCCACGGCTCCAATATCAAACGCCAGCGGCTTGGCCGGTTTCTGCCCGATCCCGTACCAGTCCAGCTTGCGGGTCAGCACCATGAACACGCCCAGCAGCCCGAACAACAGCAACGAGCCCATCAACAACGCGTAATCCTCGGCACTCAGCAAGCCATAGAGCAAGCCATACAACGCCGCCAATCCCGCCGAAAAACTCAAGCCGTGACGCACACTGCGCAGCACATGGCAGACATAGAACCCGATCAACACCACACAACCACTCGCCGACAGCAGATACGCCAGGGCAAAGCCGATGTGTTCGGACAGCGACAGCAGCAACAGGTAGAAGAACGCCAGCGCCACGCCCACCAGCGCGTATTGCACCGGGTGGACCGCCAGGCTTTTCAGCACTTCGAAGAGGAAGAAACCGGCGAAGGTCAGGACGATGAACAGTAACGCGTATTTGATTGCCCGGTCGCTTTTCAAGTACTGGTCCACCGGGTCGATGAAACTCACGCCGAAGCTGCGACCACTGAACGCCTCGCACTGGCCGCCAGACACACAGCTGCTCAAGGCCTCTTGCAGGTTGGTGGAGAAAAACGAGGTTTGCCAATGGGCGGTGAAACCCTGATCGGTGATTTCACGCTGGGCCGGCAGGTAGTTGCCGATGAAGCTGGGATGAGGCCAGTTGGCGGCCAGTGAAACCTTGCTGGTCTTGCCCACCGGGAGAACCTGCAACTGGCCGGTGCCTTGCAGGCGCAAGTCGAAACCGAAGGCCAGTTCCGTGGCCTGCCGGGTATCCAGCGCTGGTAGCGTCACATGCACACCCTCGCCCAACCAGCCCACCTGGCTACCCGGTACAAAATCCAGGCTCTGGCCATTGAGTTCGAGCTTCAGCGCATTCTCGATGCCGCGAATGTCGCTGATGCCGACGGCCAGGAACGGTTGATCGAAGCGGTAATCGGCGAAGTCCTCTTTGATGCCCAGTTGTGCCGGGACTGAGAAATGCCCGCTGATGCGGTTATCGGCGTGGAACAGCCGCGCCTCGTAAATACCCCGAGCACGCAGTTCGGTCTGGACCTGGCCGTCCAGTTCGAAGCGCTCCGGCAGGAAATACAAACGGCCGCGTTCCTCGCGAACGTCCTGGTAACGCTGATTGGTTTTTTCGTTGGTTTTCCAGGTGCGCACCGTTTTGCGATAGGGCACCACCATCAGCGGGCCGCTCAGTTGCTGGCTGTAACTGGAACTGCGGGCGATGTCTTCGAGCACACCGTCGCGCAGTTGCTGGCGCTCCTGGATCACGCCGTTGATCATCAGTAGCGGGATCAGCAGCAACAGAATCAAAAGGGCAATCGCCCCCAGTTTTAGGGTCAGGCTACGGTTCATGGGACTCTCCCTGTTTGGATGGGGAAAGTCTGGGTCAGTTGTGTGGGGGGTTCGTGGAGGATCTGTGGGGATTGTGTGTAAATACCTGTAAAAGCCTTTTGGGTCTTGGCACACTGCGCTACCTTCAGGCCCCCTGCGGGTATCTGCACCCATTCCGGATACTTTTTACTGCCAGCTACAGTTCAGATTTTCGCCCCTTTGTTTGATATAGAGGAGGCCAGACAAGGAGCGCCTCTTTGCGAAACAACTCATTTGACCTGATCAGACACCTCGCTGCCCTCATGGTCCTGGTCAGCCATCACTTTGTGCTGTCGGGCATGAGCGAGCCGGGGATAACTGGTTACAACTCGTTGGGCGGTATAGCGGTCATTTGCTTCTTCGCTATTTCCGGGCTGTTGATCACCCTCAGTTATTTGAACGCCGCTAGCTTTCAAGACTACTTGGCAAAGCGTGTCGCTCGAATCTTTCCGGCGCTTATCGCTTGCTCATTTTTGATGACCTACGTGGCCGGAGCGTTCTTTGCCAGCGACTATGTTTTGGGAAAAGAGGCTTTGGTCGACTTTCTGCGCATTTCAGCTTTTGGACGTGCCTCCATTGATGAAGTAACCAGCGACTTCATCTTCAGCGAATCCTTTAACGGAAGCCTGTGGACGTTAAAGATCGAGTTCGTTTTTTACATTCTGCTGGCGGTGGTACTGACCTTGTATCGCAGCGCCTTGATGCCTCTGGCTTTGTTACTGCTGTTTGGCCTCGCAACCTTTGTCCTGAGCAACTACATCACGGGCGCACTGGCGCAGAAATTTCTGGCCTACTGCGCCGCGGGCATAGCGTTTTTCTCGGGATCATTGATCGCCTTTCATCGACATCACTTCAAAAGCCCTCGCACAAAAGCAATCGTATTGGCCGCCTCCATCCTACTGATAGTAGTTTCCTTGGGGACTTCGTCGGTGTGGGTCACCGCCACTCTAGGGGTTAGTCTGGCAACCATCAGCCTGGGCCTGTTGTACGTAGATAAAACCATCAGGGGCCGGTTTGATATCTCCTATGGCATCTATCTGTATGCCTTTCCCGTACAACAACTGGTCATCCATAAAACCCCACTGGCCTTTTTACCGTCCATTGTTGTCACGACTTTTATTGTCATCGGCCTGGCGACACTTTCATGGTTGTTCATCGAGCAGCCGGCACTCAAGTTCGTGCATAGAAAAAAGGCCCGAAAATCAGTGCCTGGCTGGGTAGCTCCTTGAGTCAATGACGAGTCGCCTCAGGCAAATGCAACTTGGCCTCTACACCGCCAGTAACGTTGCCTACCCACAGTTGGCCGCTGTGCAGTTTGACCACCTCTTCAACGAAGTTAAGCCCCAACCCTGTACTTTTGCGCCCACTGTCCGGACGCGGCAGTGAGTAGAAGCGCTCGCTCAAGCGCGGCAATGCATAGTCAGGAATCGCCTCGGCCTGGTTAAAAAACTTGAATTCGATTTGCTCACCGATCTTTGCGGCACTGAATCGCAGCAAGCCACGAGCCGGGGTGAAATCCAGAGCGTTCTCCAGCAGATTTCCCAGCGCCTGACGCAACAGGAATGGCTCACCGGTCACGGTCAGATCCGCTGCAATGGTTTGCTCCACACGCAACTGCTTGCCTTCGATTCGCGCAGCCTGCGCGCTCAATAGCTCATCGACCAAACCCGCCAACGGCACGGCCACCCGCTCTTCCAGCCCTTGGCGCTGTTCCACCTGCGCCAGGTTCAACAGTCGTTCGATCAACTGCTGCATGCGCGCACTTTCGCTGTCGATGTTGCTGACGAAACGCTGCTGCTGAGCCAGCGGCATCTGGCCTTGCAGCAACTCCGCCGCACCACGGATCGCCGCCAGCGGGCTTTTCAATTCATGGGTCAGGGTGTGTACATAACGCTCGACGTAGGCTTTGCCCTCAAGCTGGGTGCGCATCTGCTCCACCGCCGTGGCCAGTTGTTCCAGCTCGCCGCCACGATAATGCGGCACCTCGACCCGCCGGCCTTCGCTGACGGCCTGGGCATACGCCGTCAACCGCCGCAGCGCCGCGCTCAGCCACCACGACAACAGCGCACCGAACAGCAAACCAAGGCCAATCAGCCCGGCGCCATAAATCAGCAATCGCCGCTCGGTGCGATCAACGTAAGGCTGCAGCGAGCTATTGGGCTTGGCCACCGTCACCACGCCGATGATCTGGCCGTTGTCGCGAATCGGTGCCCCGACATGCATCACCGACGAATTCGAATCATCCGGGTTGCTGCGCGTCGAACGTGCGCCGTACTCGCCGCGCAGGGTCAGGTAGACGTCGTTCCAGCGCGAGTAGTCCTGGCCCACCGCGATGCCACTGGAATCGAGCACCACGATGCCCTTGGCATCGGTCACGTAAATACGGTGGTTGACTTGATTCTTCGGCATGCCCCAGATTTTCGCCTTCGGTTGCCGTTCACCGTAAGCCTTGAGCAACTCGGGCCAGCGGTTCTGGCTGAGGGTGCCGGCCTTGAAGTCGTCCCGCAGGATCTCGGCCATCAGGTTCGCGGTGTCCACTAGGGTTTCTTCGGTGGATTGGCGCACGCCGGGGCGGATTTCTTCCATCACCGTGTTGAGCACGAAGTAGCCGGTCAGGCCGATGAACAGCACATAAACCAGAAAAATCCGGATTCCCAATGGCATCAGCTGTGCCCCGGGCTGTAGCTGTAACCGAGGCCGCGGTGAGTCTGGATCGGCTCGGCGTCGGCCTTCACCTGGCGCAACTTGGCGCGCACGCTTTTGATGTGGCTGTCGATGCTGCGCTCATAGCCCGCATCGGCGGCCACACCCAACGCATCGAGCAATTGCTCGCGGCTGAAGACTCGCTCGGGTTGTTCCAGCAGGCATTGCAGCAAACGAAACTCATGGCGAGTCAGGCTCAGCGGCTGGTTGCGATAGCTGATCTGCACCCGTTCGCTGTCGATGCGAAACAGCGCTGACGCCGCCTCCGCCACCGGTCGTGGCGCCATGCGCTTGAGAATCGCCCGGACCCGCGCCGCCACTTCCCGGGGGCTGAACGGTTTGACCACGTAGTCGTCGGCGCCGATCTCCAGACCCACCACGCGGTCGATCTCTGCATCACGGGCGCTGAGGAACATCACCGGCACTTCGCTGAAACGCCGCAATTGCTTGCACGTCTCGAAGCCGCTGATGTCCGGCAGGCCGATATCGAGGATGATCAGGTCGGCCGGCGTGGCGCGCTGATGCTCGAGTGCCGCCGCGCCAAGGTTCAACCACGTGGTGGTAAAGCCCTCGCCCTGCAAGGCGAAAATCAGGGTGTCGGCAATCGCCGCTTCGTCTTCGACAATCAGGATATGAGGCATGGCGTCCGAGCCCACTAGTTAAGTGGGCGAACGGTGCCCCAAGGCTGATTCGCCGTCAATCAGCAGTCGGGTTTGTCTGCCGTGAAACGCCGTGCCGGGTTCACCGCCGCACCGAATTCACGCAGTGCTTTGGCGCCGATCAACAGCGGGTAATTGAAGCTGCTGCGGTCGGTGAGGTTGACTTCGACGGTGCGCTTGACATTGCCCAGGCACAGTTCCAGATCAACCACTGGCCGTTTGGTGGGTTCGATCGCTTCTTTGTCATCGTCGTCTTCTTCGGAGCGAGTCTTGATCTTGCTGATCCGCGCGACCTTGTGTTCGTAGACCTTGTTGCTCGCGCCTTTGGTGGCGAGGCGGAAACGCACCCATTCGTCGCCATCACGGGTGAAGGTTTCGATGTCTTTGGCCGACAGCGACGCGGTCAGGGCGCCGGTGTCCATTTTGGCCTTGAGGACTTCGCCACCGATTTCCGGCAGCGCGATGTATTCGTAACGCCCGTATAGGGTCGGTTCAGCGGCCAGGACCGGCAGGGCCACGAGGGAAAGCAGTGCAAGGAGAGATTTCACGTAGGGGGCTTCCTTGAAGAGTGGGCAGCGGGATTTTAGAACCCCGGCCTTTGAATTCGTTCGTTCTTGAAATCGCTTCGCGGGCAAGCCTCGCTCCTACAGAAATGTGTCGTTCGCGAAATTGCATATGACAGGAACTCTGTAGGAGCGAGGCTTGCCCGCGAAGAGGCCAGATCAATCAATACAACAACCTGACCCATTCAAATTCACTCAAGCATACCGCCGCAAACGTGAAACATTCGTCACCACCGATTTGGCCTGTCGCCTGAAGCTGCTTATCATGGCGCGCCCACACGCTTTCAAGAGTGACTTATGCGCCGCCTGCTCACCGGCTGTTTCGTTACCCTGCTGCTGTTGCTTAACACCCTGGTGCTGTTTGGGCCTTTGATGGTGTTCGCCCTGCTGAAACTGCTCTTGCCCGGGCGCTTTCGCGATTACGCCTCCTGGACGGTGATGTGGATTGCCGAAACCTGGGCCGAAATCGACAAACTGATCTTCCGACTGTGCATTCCCACCCAATGGGACATCCGCGGCGGCGATGATTTGCGCCGCGACACGTCGTATCTGGTGATTGGCAATCATCAGTCCTGGGTCGACATCCCGGCGCTGATCCAGACACTTAACCGGCGCACGCCGTTCTTCAAATTCTTCCTCAAGAAAGAACTGATCTGGGTGCCGTTCCTGGGCCTGGCCTGGTGGGCGTTGGACTATCCGTTCATGAAGCGCTACACCAAGGCGTTTCTGGCAAAGAACCCGGAGCTGGCCGGCAAGGACCTGGAGATCACCAAAGAGGCCTGCGAGCTGTACAAGCGTCAGCCAGTGACGGTGGTCAATTATCTGGAAGGCACCCGCTACACCTCGGCGAAAAGCGCCCAGCAGCAGTCACCGTTCACCCACCTGCTCAAGCCCAAGGCTGGCGGCGTGGCTTTTGTGCTGGCGGCGATGGGTGAACAGCTGGATGCCGTTCTCGATGTGACGGTGGTGTACCCGCAGCAGAAGATCCCTGGGTTCTGGGATTTGATCAGCGGCAACGTGCCCAGGATCATCATCGACATCCAGACACGTGAACTGGACCCGGCGCTGTGGCAAGGCGATTACGAAAACGATCCGGTGTTTCGCGAACACGTCCAGAACTGGGTCAACCAGCTCTGGATCGAGAAGGACCGGCGCATCAAGGCGCTACGCGCCGAGGGCTGACTCAGCTACCTATGCCGGTGCCGGTGCCAGTGCCCCAGATCCCGCCAAGATTTTGCAGCAGCGAACCGGCGACGCCTTGCTGACCGAGGTATTGCAGAATCACCGGGGCAAACAGGCCGATCATGCCGGTGTCCATGCCCAGGGCACTGAACGCGTTGTTCAGGTCCTTGGTGTCCTTGACGTTACCCAGCAAACCATTGAGCAAAGGGTTCTTGTCGACACCACCGCCGAGCAGCCCACCCAATCCGCTCAAGCCACTGAGAGCGCTGTTGCCGGCGATCTGATCGAGGCCCGGCACATTTTTGCTCAGCTCGGTGAAGTCCTGGCCGCTGAGTTGGTTCCTGGCCAGCCCCAGCATCGCACCGGCACCACCCACGGCCTGTTCTGCCGTGACGTTGAGCTGAGACCCCAGGGTAGTGAGCAAACCGGCAGCCTTGGGGAGCGCTGCCACGGCGTCTTCGCTCTCGTCGCTCTCGCCGCTCTCATCGTCCTCGTTACCCTGCATCGCCGTAACCGCATTGGCCGCATCGCTGAGGCTGAACTGTGCAAAGGCCGGGCTGGCGGCCAGCGTCGTCAACGAAGCAACAGCCATGAGCGATGCCAGCGCAAAACCGCGTGAAACGTTCATCCAGACATCCTCTTGTGCCATGAGAACCACCCGGCAGGGCAGCAAAACTGCCGATTTGACCGGGCATCTGCTGGCATGTTCCCCCCCAGTCGTGGAACCCCGAATCCATACGATGAATGGCACGCCTGCTCCCGCCAAACTGGCCTGTGAACAACCCGGCAGAACCTGAAAGCGCAGGCTGCGGTGCTCCATAAAAAAGGGCGACATCACTGTCGCCCTTCTTCCCGTCTTGCTCCCAGCCTTACGCCGCGCTGAACATCTTGTGCGGATCGATCACAAACTTCTTCGGCACGCCCGCATCGAACTCGCCATAACCACGCGGGGCGTCGTCGAGGCTGATGACTTCGACACCCACGATGTCGGCAATCTTGATGCGGTCCCACATAATGGCTTGCATCAGTTGGCGGTTGTACTTCATCACCGGGGTCTGGCCGGTGTGGAAGCTGTGGGATTTGGCCCAGCCCAGACCGAAGCGAATGCTCAGGCTGCCCATTTTCGCGGCGGCATCCACCGCACCCGGGTCTTCAGTGACGTAGAGGCCGGGGATACCGATTTTGCCCGCCACGCGAACCACGCCCATCAGCGAGTTGAGCACGGTGGCCGGAGCCTCGTGCTTCACGCCGGCATGGCCGTGACCGCGAGCTTCGAAGCCTACGGCATCGACGGCGCAGTCCACTTCCGGTTCGCCCAACAGTGCAGCGATTTGTTCGTGCAGTGGGGTGTCTGTCGACAGGTCGGCGATTTCGAAACCCTGAGCCTTGGCATGGGCCAGGCGGATCGGGTTGACGTCACCGATGATCACCACCGCAGCACCCAGCAGACGAGCGGAAGCGGCAGCTGCCAGGCCAACCGGGCCGGCGCCGGCGATGTACACGGTGCTGCCAGGGCCAACGCCGGCAGTCACTGCGCCGTGGTAACCAGTGGGCAGGATGTCGGAGAGACAGGTCAGGTCACGGATTTTTTCCATGGCCCGGTCGCGATCTGGAAGTTTCAGCAGGTTGAAGTCGGCATACGGCACAAACGCGTATTCGGCTTGGCCACCGGTCCAGTCACCCATGTCGACGTAACCATAGGCACCGCCCGGACGCGCCGGGTTAACGCTCAGGCAGACGCCAGTATGTTGCTCTTTGCACGAACGGCAACGGCCACAGGCAACGTTGAAAGGAACCGACACCAAGTCGCCGATCTGCAGGTTCTCGACACCGCTGCCCTTCTCGATCACTTCACCCGTGATCTCGTGGCCCAGCACCAGACCGGTCTGAGCGGTGGTACGCCCGCGCACCATGTGCTGATCGGAACCACAGATGTTGGTGGACACTACGCGCAGGATGACGCCGTGCTCGATCTTCCTGCCGCGCGGGTCCTGCATTTTGGGATAGTCGATTTTCTGTACTTCGACCTTGCCAGCGCCGAGATACACCACACCACGATTACCAGACATGCTTTCACCTCGCTGTTGTTTTTATGTAGCGGTCGCGTCGCCATGGATCGGCGGCGCGTTGATTGCTCGGGTTATTGCCTGTGTCTTTTTGCGTTGTCTGTAAGGGCCTCTTCGCGAGCAAGCCCGCTCCCACATTGGATCGGGTAGGCATAAGGTCTGTGAACAACACAAAACCTGTGGGAGCGGGCTTGCTCGCGAAGGCGATCTAAAGAACGACGGTGCGATTGGCGTTCAAAAACACCCGTCGTTCAATGTGATAACCAACGGCCCGCGCCAGGGTCAGCCCTTCGATATCCCGCCCTTTGGCGATCAAATCTTCGGGGTAATGACTATGATCCACAGCCTCCACGCCCT
Source organism: Pseudomonas sp. PDM24 (assembly GCF_019218905.1). Classification (NCBI taxonomy): domain Bacteria; kingdom Pseudomonadati; phylum Pseudomonadota; class Gammaproteobacteria; order Pseudomonadales; family Pseudomonadaceae; genus Pseudomonas; species Pseudomonas sp. PDM24. The sequence continues at coordinate 117,293 of NZ_JAHUWR010000002.1, forward strand.
GGGCGATGATCGGGCCTTCGTCCAGGTCGTTGTTGATGTAATGCGCCGTGGCGCCGACCAGTTTCACGCCCTTGTTGTAGGCCTGGTGATAGGGCTTGGCACCCTTGAAACCCGGCAGCAGGGAGTGATGAATGTTGATCGCCTTGCCGTCGAGTTTGCGGCACAACTCTGGGGACAGAACCTGCATGTAGCGCGCAAGAATCACCAGTTCGGCGCCGGACTCTTCGACCACCTGCCAGACCTGACGCTCCTGGGAGGGCTTGTCGTTCGGGTCCAGCGGAAAGTGGTAGTACGGAATCTGATGCCAGTCGGCCAATGGCTTGAGGTCCGGGTGGTTGGAAACCACGGCGACCACGTCCATCGACAACTGGCCGATGCGCTGACGGTAGAGCAAGTCGTTGAGGCAGTGATCAGCCTTGGACACCATGATCACCACTTTTGGCCGGTGGTGCGGCGGGGTCAGCTCGAAAACCATCCCGAAGGCGTCACCACGCTCTGCCAAACCTGCGCGGAAAGCTTGCTCATCGAAGCCATCAGGCTGACGAAATTCCACGCGAATAAAAAAACGACCCGAGAGCCGGTCATCAAAGGAATGGTGCTCGGTGACGTAGCAGCCCTGCTCGAACAGAAAGCGGGTCACCGCATCCACGGTGCCGAGGACGCTGGGGCAATCGGCGGTCAGAATCCATGTGTCTGGGGCGCGGCTCATAGTGCGGTGACTCCTGTTGTTATGGGCAACCGCTTCGCGGTTGATCGCGGGCAAGCCTCGCTCCTACAGGGTTGATGTCGGCCATGAAATAACGGGGCGACACGGTCAATTGTAGGAGCGAGGCTTGCCCGCGAAGGCAATCTCAAGCCTGGACGCTAAGCCCGTACTCAGCCGCCGCATCCTGCAACCACAACCACCAGTAATCCGAGAAGCTGCGACGAATCAGCAGTTCCCAGGTGTCTTCGGCGGTGTGGCGGATCATCAATTGCGACTTGGCGAACACCGTGCCGACAGCCTTGCCCACCGGGAAGTTGTTGGGGTGCACGTCATAGCTGGTGGATTTCATCAGCACCTGACGCACGTTCGGGCCGCTGAGTTCGAGGATCTGCTGGCCGCCGCTGACGTTGACGATCTGGATGTGCAGGTCGCCCAGCGCTTCACGCAGTTTCTGCTCGGCGGCGAATTCTTCACCGGTCGGGACGATCAGCAGCCATTCATCTGGCCCCATCCATTGCAGGCTGGTTTCGCCTTTGATCACCACGGTCAGCGCGGCCGGCAGTTCCAGGCCGAGGGCCTTGTGCACGCCAGCGGCGAACGCGGCATCGTGGCCATCGCCACGGATGGTCAGGTGACCGAGGAGTTTTTTCTCGCGCACGATCACGCCGGCGTTCTTGCGGCCCTTGCCCACCAGGCTGGCGAGGTCGGCGTGATGCAGCGACGACTCGGCCTTGGCCCCGGTGGTTGGGCGTTGTTGGTAAACATTGGCTGCGGTCATAAAGCACCTGTCTTGAATTCGTACGACACACCGTAGGAGCGAGGCTTGCCCGCGAAGGCAGCGACGCGGTTTATCTGAGGGACCGCGTTATCGTTCTTCGCGGGCAAGCCTCGCTCCTACGGGAGCTGTGGTGTTACACGTTCTGGCGATCGCCTTTCGGATCGAAGAACACCGAAGAAACGATTTCCGCCTCGATCACGCTGCCGTCGGCCAGCGGTGCGAACACCCGCTCACCCATGCGCTTCAAGCCGCCCTTGACCACACCCATGGCAAACGAATAGCCCAGGGAGTTGTGCAGGTAACTGGAAGTCACGTGACCGACCATGGTCATCGGGATGGTTTGCTTGGTGTTGAACACCAGTTGCGCCCCTTCCGGCAGCCATTTGGTTGGATCGATCGGCTTCAGACCGACCAGCTGTTTGCGTTGATCACGCACGCAGTCTTCGCGGTTCATGCCACGCCAGCCGATCCACGAGAACGGTTTGGTGCGACCAACACACCAGCCCATGTTCAGGTCGTCCGGGGTCATCGAGCTGTCAGTGTCCTGACCGACGATGATGAAGCCCTTCTCTGCCCGCAGAACGTGCATGGTTTCGGTGCCGTACGGGGTCAGGTTGTACTGCTTGCCGGCCTCGACGATTTTTTCCAGCACGCCCATGGCGTAGTCGGCCTGCACGTTGACTTCGTACGACAGCTCACCGGTAAACGAAATCCGGAACACCCGCGCTGGCACACCACCGACCAGACCTTCTTTCCAGGTCATGAACGGGAAGGCTTCGTTGCTCAAGTCGATGTCGGTGACTTCGCTGAGCAGCTTGCGGCTGTTCGGCCCCGACAGGGTCATGGTCGCCCAGTGGTCAGTGACCGAAGTGAAATACACCTTCAGGTCTGGCCATTCGGTCTGATGGTAGATTTCCAGCCATTGCAGCACGCGTGCAGCGCCGCCGGTGGTGGTGGTCATCACGAAATGGTTGTCGGCCAGGCATGCAGTCACGCCGTCGTCGAACACCATGCCGTCTTCTTTACACATCAGGCCGTAACGGGCCTTGCCCACATCGAGCTTGGTCCAGGCGTTGGTGTAGATGCGGTTGAGGAACTCGCGCGAATCCGGGCCCTGGATGTCGATCTTGCCCAGGGTCGAAGCGTCCAGCAGGCCGACGCTGTCGCGCACGGCTTTGCATTCGCGTTTTACCGCAGCGTGCAGGTCTTCACCGTTTTTCGGGAAGTACCAAGGACGTTTCCACTGACCGACGTCTTCGAATTCAGCACCGTTTTTCACATGCCAGTGATGCAGCGCGGTGAAACGAACCGGCTCGAAGATGTGCCCACAGTGACGACCGGCCACGGCGCCGAAAGTCACCGGCGTATAGTTCGGACGGAACATGGTGGTGCCCATCTGCGGGATGGTCACGTTAAGCGAACGGGCGGCAATGGCCAGACCGTTGACGTTGCCGAGCTTGCCCTGATCGGTGCCGAAGCCCAGTGCGGTGTAGCGCTTGACGTGCTCGACCGACTCGAAGCCTTCGCGGGTCGCCAGTTCGATGGCGGCAGCGGTGACGTCGTTCTGCAGGTCGACGAATTGCTTCGGCGCACGGGCAGTGGCTTTTTCGTGCGGCACCTGGAACAGCGCCAGCGTCGGCTCTTCGAGTCGGCTCAGGGCTTTGGGCAGTACGCCTTCGACCTTGCCGAAACCGGCTTCGCTCGCAGCGCGAGCACCGCCTTCAAAACCATCGGCCAGCGAATCGCCGAGGCCGTAGACGCCGTTGATGCCACCGACGCACACGCGTTTCTGCGGTGCTTCGCCCGGCACGAAACCGAGGATGTCTTCACGCCAGATCGGTTTGCCACCCAGGTGCGACGCCAAGTGAACCACCGGGCTGTAACCGCCGGAACTGGCAACCAGGTCGCACTCAAGCCACTCGCCCGGGCTGGTCACGGTGTGTGCTTTTACATCGATCGCGGCAACGCGAGCGGCAGTGACGTGCTTGCTGCCACGGGCCTCGATCACGGCGCTGCCGGTCAGGATGCGGATGCCTTTGGCGCGCGCTTCTTCCACCAGCGCACCACGAGGGTTGCTGCGGGCATCGGCGATCGCGACCACTTGCAGGCTGGCGTCGAGCCAATCCAGCGCTACGCGGTAAGCGTGATCGTTGTTGGTCGACAGCACGAGCTTCTTGCCCGGTGCCACGCCGTAACGACGAACATAAGTCGACACAGCGCCGGCGAGCATGTTGCCCGGCACGTCGTTGTTGCCGTAGACCAGTGGACGCTCGTGAGTACCGGTCGCCAGCACTACACGCTTGGCGCGAACCCGGTGGATGCGCTGACGCACCTGGCCAATCGGGGCACGGTCACCGAGGTGATCGGTGAGGCGCTCGTGAATGGTCAGGAAGTTATGGTCGTGGTAACCGTTGACCGTGGCGCGCGGCAACAGCAGCACGTCCGGGGTGTTTTTCAGCTCGGCGATGACGCTGGCGACCCACTCGGTGGCAGGCTTGCCGTCGAGGCTTTCGCGGGAATCGAGCAGGCTGCCGCCGAACTCTTCCTGCTCATCGGCCAGAATCACACGCGCACCGCTACGGGCAGCCGCCAGCGCAGCCGCCAGACCCGCAGGGCCAGCGCCGACGATCAGCACGTCGCAGTGCTGGTTCATGTAGTCGTAGGTGTCCGGATCGTTCTCGGTCGGCGAGCGGCCAAGGCCGGCAGCCTTACGAATGTACTTCTCGTAGGTCATCCAGAACGATTGCGGGTACATGAAGGTTTTGTAGTAGAAGCCCGGCGGCATCAGCTTGCCGCCGACCTTGCCGAGAATCCCCATCATGTCGTTGTTCACGCTCGGCCAGCCGTTGGTGCTGGTGGCGACCAGGCCTTGATACAGCGCTTGTTGCGTGGCGCGTACGTTGGGGATCTGCGTGGCTTCGGTCGCACCGATCTGCAGCACAGCGTTCGGCTCTTCGGCACCGGCGGCGAAGATGCCGCGTGGGCGCGAGTACTTGAAGCTACGGCCGATGATGTCGACACCGTTGGCCAGCAAGGCTGCAGCCAGGGAGTCGCCTTCAAAGCCTTTGTAGACCTGGCCGTTGAAGGTGAAGCTCAGCACTTTGTTGCGGTCGATGCGTCCGCCGTTGGACAGGCGATTGATCTGGCTCATACCTTCTCTCCCAGAGCCGTGGCGGCCGCTTTCGGGCTGTCGGTCTTGTCGGTGAACTGCGGCTTGGCGCCGATCTTGTAGGTTTCGAGAATCTCGTAGGTCACGGTGTCACGGGTGACGTTGAAGTACTGACGGCAACCGGCGACGTGATCCCACAGTTCGTGGTGCAGACCGCGAGGGTTATCGCGGAAGAACATGTAGTCGCCCCACTCCTCGTCGGTGCAGCTGTTCGGGTCCAGTGGACGCGGGATGTGCGCCTGGCCGGATGCATGGAATTCCTCTTCGGAGCGCAGTTCGCCACAGTGAGGACAGAAGATATGCAACATAGGGATTTCTCCTGTTAGTGGGCGACTGCTGCAGCGCCGTGTTCGTCGATCAACGCACCGCTATGGAAACGGTCGATGGAGAAAGGTGCAGCCAATGGGTGCATTTCACCCTTGGCCAGACTCGCGGCAAACACGTTGCCCGAGCCAGGTGTTGCCTTGAAGCCACCGGTGCCCCAACCGCAGTTGAAGAACATGTTCGGTACCGGGGTTTTCGAAATGATCGGGCACGCATCCGGCGTGGTGTCGACGATGCCGCCCCACTGACGGTTCATGCGCACACGGGACAACACCGGGAACATCTCGACGATGGCCTGGATGGTGTGCTCGATCACCGGGTACGAACCACGCTGGCCGTAGCCGTTGTAGCCGTCGATACCGGCGCCGATCACCAGGTCGCCCTTGTCGGACTGGCTGATGTAACCGTGTACGGCGTTGGACATGATCACGCTGTCGATAATCGGCTTGATCGGCTCGGACACCAGCGCTTGCAGCGGGTGCGACTCGATCGGCAGACGGAAACCGGCGAGTTTGGCCATGTGCCCGGAGTTACCGGCGGTGACCACACCGACGCGCTTGGCGCCGATGAAGCCCTTGTTGGTTTCAACACCGATGCACACGCCGTTTTCCTTGCGGAAACCGATCACTTCGGTCTGCTGGATCAGGTCCACGCCAAGTGCGTCGGCGGCACGGGCAAAGCCCCAGGCCACGGCATCGTGACGGGCCACGCCGCCGCGACGCTGGACGGTTGCGCCCATCACCGGGTAGCGAGTGTTCTTGGAGCAGTCGAGGTACGGAATCTCGTCGGCTACCTGTTTGGCATCGAGCAGTTCGCCGTCCACGCCGTTGAGGCGGTTGGCGCTGACCCGACGCTCGGAATCACGAATGTCTTGAAGCGTGTGGCACAAGTTGTAAACGCCACGCTGGGAGAACATCACGTTGTAGTTCAGGTCCTGGGACAGGCCTTCCCACAATTTCATCGCGTGTTCGTACAGGTGCGCCGACTCGTCCCACAGGTAGTTGGAGCGAACGATGGTGGTGTTGCGCGCGGTGTTACCGCCGCCCAGCCAGCCTTTCTCGACCACGGCCACGTTGGTGATGCCGTGCTCCTTGGCCAGGTAGTAGGCGGTCGCCAGACCATGCCCGCCACCGCCGACGATGACCACGTCATAGACCTTTTTCGGGGTCGGCGTGCGCCACATCTTCTGCCAGTTTTCGTGATGGCTGAGGGAGTGTTTGAAGAGGCCGAAGCCCGAATAGCGTTGCATAGTCATTTACTCCAAAACCGCGCTCAGCGATAAACCGGGAAGTCCGCGCACAGGGCTGCCACTTGCTGCGCGACATTGGCCTCGACATCGGCGTCGCCGAGGTTGTCGAGGATGTCGCAGATCCAGCCGGCCAGTTCAACGCACTGGGTAACCTTGAAGCCGCGAGTGGTCACCGCCGGGGTGCCGATACGCAGGCCGGAGGTCACGAACGGCGACTGTGGATCGTTCGGGACAGCGTTCTTGTTCACGGTGATGTGGGCGCGACCGAGTGCTGCATCCGCCTCTTTGCCGGTAAGGCCCTGACGGATCAGGCTGACCAGGAACAGGTGGTTATCGGTACCGCCGGACACTACATCGTAGCCGCGTTTGATAAATACGCCGGCCATGGCTTGGGCGTTGTCGATCACTTGTTGCTGGTAAGCCTTGAAGCCAGGCTCCAGCGCTTCCTTGAAGCACACAGCTTTACCGGCGATGACGTGCATCAGCGGGCCGCCCTGAGCGCCGGGGAACACGGCAGCGTTGAGCTTCTTCTCGATTTCTTCGTTGGCCTTGGCCAGGATCAGGCCACCACGCGGACCGCGCAGGGTCTTGTGGGTGGTGGTGGTGACCACGTCGGCGTAAGGCAGCGGGTTCGGGTACAGGCCGGCAGCGACCAGACCGGCAACGTGGGCCATGTCGACGAACAGCAGCGCACCGACCTTGTCGGCGATCTGACGGAAGCGTGGGAAGTCGAGGGTCTTGGAGTAGGCAGAGAAGCCGGCAACGATCATCTTCGGCTTGCACTCGACGGCCAGGCGCTCGACTTCGTCGTAATCGATCAGGCCGGTCTTGGTGTCGATGCCGTACTGCACGGCGTTGTACAGCTTGCCCGAGGACGACACCTTGGCGCCGTGGGTCAGGTGGCCACCGTGGGCCAGGCTCATGCCGAGAATGGTGTCGCCGGCTTGCAGCAGGGCCAGGTACACAGCGCTGTTGGCCGAAGAGCCAGAGTGCGGCTGAACGTTGGCATAGTCGGCACCGAACAATTGCTTGGCGCGTTCGATGGCCAGGGCTTCGACCTTGTCGACGTGCTCGCAGCCACCGTAGTAGCGCTTGCCCGGATAACCTTCGGCGTATTTGTTGGTCAGGCCGCTGCCTTGCGCTTCCATCACGCGCTTGCTGGTGTAGTTCTCGGACGCGATCAGCTCGATGTGATCTTCCTGGCGTTGCTCCTCGGCATTCATCGCCGCCAGCAGTGCATCGTCGTAACCTTTGATCTGGTCTTGCTTGCTGAACATCGCGTCTCTCCCAGCGGCATCTATGCGCCATTCGTCTCGGTAAGGCACTGGCGTTACGGCAGTGCCCTTTGGAAGCGATGGTATGACCGGCGCAGACAGGTCAAATGCCTATGGACGCCACGCAAAGGTGCGTTTACGACATGGCGAGAAATGGCATGCCGAACACAACCCTTGAAGCAGCCAGGATCCCCTGTGGGAGCGGGCTTGCTCGCGAATGCGGTTTGTCATCCGACACTGATGTTGACTGGCCCGGCGCATTCGCGAGCAAGCCCGCTCCCACAGGGTTATGCGAGGGCGTGGCGCAGGACTAGCAAGATAAGGAAATGCGCAGGATAGAGCGCATACGCCCAACGGCGCATCGGTGGTGGTTGAACGCCTTGGGCATGTCGCAATAGCAGCAGGCCCAGCAGTGGCGCAATCAGACAAGCGGCAATGCCGAGGATGGCTGCACTGCTGTGAAGTCGCGCGGCGTAATACAGCACTTGCCATTGATTGGCCGCCAGGCAGACCAGCCCCGGCAGCAGACTGAGATACCAGGGGCGGTTAATCACCAGCAACATCGCCAGCGGCAACAGCACGCCGAAGAATCCGAACATCAGTCGTTCCGGGAACAGCGCCGCCAGCAACAAGGCACCCGCCGCCAATAGCCGCGGCTGAAGCAGCCTGTGCTGCCAGCCACGGGCGACCAACAAACCCAGAACCAACGTGGGCAACACGTTTAAGGTGTTGTGATCAGGAATGTACATCCGGTAGGGAATTTCGCTTACCGCGCTAAACAGCAACAACCAACCGAAGTAGCGCCACTGCCCGTCGGTGGCTATTGCGCGAGGCCGCGACAGGTTCGCCGCCATCGCCAGACAAAACCACGGGAACGCCAATCTACCCGGCACATACAGAATATCGACGGAATAACCGACATATCGCAGGTGATCGAGCACCATGCTCAGCAGCGCCAGCCACTTGAGCAGATCCAGCGCCCCATCCCGTTGAGTCATGTGCATAATTGCCCGTCAACCGTGTATTTTTCTGACAGCAACATCCCGTGTGCTCCCCGGACGATCTTCGGTAAAGTGCGCACCATCATTGACCACGATGCTCTTCACCATAAGAGCCTCGACCACGGAAGCCGGCCATGACCGATAAGAGCCAACAATTCGCCAGCGACAACTATTCCGGTATCTGCCCTGAAGCCTGGGCTGCCATGGAACAGGCCAACCACGGCCACCAGCGCGCTTACGGCGACGATGAGTGGACCGCACGCGCATCTGATCAATTCCGCAAACTGTTTGAAACCGATTGCGAAGTGTTCTTCGCCTTCAACGGCACCGCCGCCAACTCATTGGCCCTGTCGTCACTGTGCCAGAGTTACCACAGCGTGATCTGCTCGGAAACCGCCCACGTCGAAACCGACGAATGCGGCGCGCCGGAGTTTTTCTCCAACGGCTCCAAGCTGCTCATCGCCCGCACCGAAAACGGCAAGCTGACGCCGGAGTCGATCCGCGAAATCGCCCTCAAGCGCCAGGACATCCACTACCCCAAACCCCGCGTAGTGACCCTGACCCAGGCCACCGAAGTCGGCAGCGTGTACACCCCGCAAGAAATCCGCGCCATCAGTGCCACCTGTAAAGAACTGGGCCTGAACCTGCACATGGACGGCGCACGCTTCTCCAATGCGTGCGCATTTCTTGGCTGCTCGCCAGCCGACCTGACCTGGAAGGCCGGCGTTGACGTGCTGTGCTTCGGCGGCACGAAAAACGGCATGGCGGTGGGCGAAGCGATTCTGTTCTTCAACCACAAACTGGCCGAAGACTTCGATTACCGCTGCAAGCAGGCCGGGCAACTGGCGTCGAAGATGCGCTTCCTCTCGGCGCCGTGGGTCGGGATTCTGGAAAACGACGCCTGGCTCAAATACGCCCGCCACGCCAACCACTGCGCGCAGTTGCTGGCTGAACTGGTGAGCGATATTCCTGGCGTGGAACTGATGTTCCCGGTGCAGGCCAACGGCGTGTTCCTGCAACTGTCGGAACCGGCAATCGCCGCACTGACCGCCAAGGGCTGGCGCTTCTACACCTTCATCGGCAACGGCGGCGCACGCTTCATGTGCTCGTGGGACACCGAAGAAGAACGCGTGCGGGAATTGGCGGCGGATATTCGACAGGTCATGGCGGGCTGACACCCACCAGCTTTTGTGGGAGCGGGCTTGCTCGCGAAGAGGGAGTGTCAGTCGACATCAATGCCGCCTGGTACACCGCCTTCGCGAGCAAGCCCGCTCCCACAGGTTCCGCGCCTTAACTGACTGCCCTCCAACAAGACTTCGTCTACATTGACTGGCGAGCCGTTTCGATCCGCTCAGATAACAACAATCAGGAGCGTATGCATGTCACTACAAGGCAAAACCCTGTTCATCACCGGCGCCAGCCGTGGCATCGGCCGTGAGATTGCGCTGCGGGCAGCAAAGGACGGGGCCAACATCGTGATTGCCGCCAAAAGCGCCACCCCTCACCCCAAACTGCCAGGCACCATCTTCAGCGTGGCGGCGGAAGTTGAAGCCGCGGGAGGCAAGGCGTTGGCCTTGCAGGTGGATGTGCGTGATGAAGTTGCCGTGCGCCAGGCCATGGCCGACGCCAGCGCACATTTCGGCGGCATCGATGCACTGATCAACAATGCCGGGGCGATCAAGCTGACCGGCGTGCAACACATCGAACTCAAACGCTTCGACCTGATGCATCAGATCAACACCCGCGCCGTGCTGCTGTGCAGTCAGGCTGCCCTGCCCTATCTGAAGAAATCCGCCGGACACATTCTCAATCTGTCGCCGCCGCTGAATCTGGCCCCCAAGTGGTTCTCCCAGTACAGCCCGTACACGGTGACCAAATACGGCATGAGCATGCTGACCCTGGGCATGAACGAGGAATTCGCTTCCTACGGCATCAGCGTCAATTCCCTGTGGCCACAGACCATGATCGCCACGGCTGCCATCGAGTTTCAGCTGGGGTCACGCGAGTCGTTCAAACATGCGCGCACGCCGGCGATCATGGCGGATGCTGCTTACGCGATTCTGAGCAGCAGTGGTCGCAGCATCACCGGGCGGTTGCTGATTGATGAGGAGATTCTGCGGGAGCATGGCGTGACCGAATTCGATCATTACCGCTTTGAGCCCGACACCAAAGACAAGCTGATGCCAGACCTGTTTGTGGACTGAAATACCAACCATTGTGGGAGCGGGCTTGCTCGCGAAAGCGGTGTGTCAGGCAACATCAATGTTGACTGTGCCGCCGCCTTCGCGAGCAAGCCCGCTCCCACAGGTTCAAAACTCGATCCGCACGTCGCCCTTCGGCACGCTGCAGCACGACAGGATGAACCCTTCGGCCTCGTCTTCCTCGGTAATCCCGCCGTTGTGGTCCATTTCAACCTCGCCGCCCAGTTTCATCACCTTGCACGTCCCGCAAATCCCCATCCCGCAGGCTTTCGGGATCAGCAGGCCAAGCTTGGCCGCCGCCGCATGCACGGTTTCGCCCGGCGCCACGCGAATGCTTTTGCCGGACGCGGTGAATTCCACCTGATGCAGATCCGCCGCGTCGATTTCTGGAGCATCCGCCGCTTGCTCGGCTTGCTCCACCGCATCGGCACGGGCTTCCGCTGGCGTCGCGCCGAAGGATTCCTCGTGATAACGCTTCATGTCGAAACCCGCCGCCTCAAGCATGCGCTTGACCGCGTTCATGTACGGGGTCGGGCCGCAGCAGAAGACTTCACGGTCAAGGAAGTCTGGCGCCATCAGCTCGAGCATCTTGTGGTTCAGGTAACCGCGATAACCGGCCCACGGCTCGCCCAGACCATGCTTCTCGCAGATCAGGTGCAGGCTGAAGTTATCGATCCGCGACGCCATGTGTTCCAGCTCGCGGTGGTAAATGATGTCTTTCGGTGAACGGGCGCTGTGGATAAACACCATGTCGACATTGCCGTTGGTGTCGTAGAACCAACGGGCCATGGACATGCACGGCGTAATACCGACGCCGCCGCTGAGGTAGAGCACTTTCGGCGCGGGGAAGTCCATGGCGTTGAACAGCCCGACCGGCCCGTGCACCGCCAGCTCCTGGCCTTCATGCAGGGTGTCGTGCAGCCAGTTGGACACCTTGCCCCCCGGCACGCGCTTGATGGTCACCGAAAAGCTGTACGGCACCGATGGCGAGCTGGAAATGGTGTAGGAGCGCATGATCGGCACGCCGTCGATTTCCAGCTCCAGGGTGACGAACTGCCCCGGCTTGAAAAAGAACAGGATCGGCTGGTCGGCCATAAAGCAGAAGGTGCGCACATCCCAGGTTTCCTGGATGACTTTGACGCAACGGACAATGTGTCGACCATTGGCCCAGGTCTGGGTGGTTACCGGGTTCAGGAAGCTGTTGGACATGCTGTTCTCCACGGCCGACTACCGGCCTTTATGTTGGCGATTCTGCGTATAGCGCAGCTCCTCCATTTACCTATCTGCGACATTCACATACTTATCGCGACCAGCCCCCAATTACCGGGGGTTGCGCGTCGGGAACAGATTGGGCCATGTCGCCCATGGATAAGGTTCTGGCGAGCGCCGGCCCCACACTCGCCCCATACCAAGACATAATCTTTACACCTTGCGTAGCAAACCTGATTAGCCACTTTCGCCGGCCACACAGAATGGCCATGAGGATCAAATCGATGGACGTCACCGCAAAAATCAGCCTGGGCGATCCGCTGGAACCCGCACGCAAGGCCACCGCGCAGATGCTGCAAGAACGCGAGCGCACTTTCTCGCTGCCGCAGCCGTTTTACTCTGACGAGCGGCTGTTTGATATCGACATGCAGGAAATCTTTCAGAAAGAGTGGTTGATCGCCGGCATGACCTGCGAAATCCCGACCAAGGGCAACTACCTGACCCTGCAAGTCGGCAAGAACCCGATCATCGTGATTCGTGGCGCCGAAGGCGTGGTCCATGCGTTCCACAACGTCTGCCGTCACCGCGGTTCACGGCTGTGCACCAGTGAAAAAGGCAAAGTCGCCAAACTGGTCTGCCACTACCACCAGTGGACGTATGAGCTGGACGGTCGCCTGCTGTTCGCCGGTACCGAAATGGGCGCCGACTTCGACATGAAGCAGTACGGCCTCAAACCGGTGAACGTGAAAACCGCTGGCGGCTACATCTTCATCAGCCTGTCGGAAAACCCGCCGGCCATTGATGACTTCCTGTCGACGCTGAACCATTACATGGAACCGTACGACATGGAGAACACCAAGGTGGCGGTGCAAACCACCTTGATGGAGAAAGCCAACTGGAAACTGGTGCTGGAAAACAACCGCGAGTGCTACCACTGCAACGCATCGCACCCGGAACTGCTGAAAACCCTGCTGGAATGGGACGACGTCACCGACCCGCGTGCCGACCAGGCCTTCAAGGACCACGTTGCTGCTTCGGCCGCTGCCTGGGAAGCCGAGAAGATCCCTTACGCCCACGCCAGTTTCGGCCTGCGTAACCGCATCGTGCGCATGCCGCTGCTCAAGGGCACCGTGTCGATGACCATGGACGGCAAACAGGGCTGCGCCAAACTCATGGGCCGCATCAAGAACCCGGACCTGGGCTCGATGCGCATCCTGCACCTGCCGCACTCATGGAACCACTGCATGGGCGACCACATCATCGTGTTCACCGTGTGGCCGATCAGCGCTCAGGAAACCATGGTCACCACCAAGTGGATCGTGCACAAGGACGCGGTCGAAGGCGTGGACTACGACGTGGAGCGTATGCGCCAGGTCTGGGATGCGACCAACGACCAGGACCGTCGCCTGGCCGAAGAAAACCAGCGCGGGATCAACTCCACGGCTTACCAGCCAGGGCCTTACTCCAAGACCTATGAGTTTGGCGTGGTGAATTTTGTGGACTGGTACAGCGAGCGGTTGCTGAACAACCTTGGGGCCGAGCCTGCGCCGTACCTCAAAGGCGTTCCGGTTCAGGGATAAGATCAAGAGCTTCGCGAGCAAGCCCGCTCCCACAGTTGACCGAGTCGTTCACAGATTTTGTGTACGCCACCGATCTAATGTGGGAGCGGGTTTGCTCGCGAAAGCGGTCGCACATTCACCCAATCAACTTAAAGACCACCGCACCGACCCATCTTCCCCAATAAACGTCTCTTCGATGTTTTCCCCCACCAGCCGCACCTTCACATAACCGTTCAACACCCGATCCGGGTACGCCTCATCCCGCGCATTTTGCGTTTCCGACCACAGCACCCGCGAATGCCCGTTCAGCTCGCTGGCATTGCCGTAGGGAATCGCCCCATGGCCGGCGCAGCGCGCATGCAACCCGCCTTGAGCGGCGTAGCAGATGCCGTTGTGCAAATGCCCCCAATACCAGTAATCCGGCTCGCGGCCCAAGGCATCGCACACCGGTTGATACAGCGCCGTCTTGTTGTGCCCGGTAATGTCGAAACCCTGGTGATGACTGAGCACCATGATCTTCTTGCGCTGAGGCAGCCCTTTCATCCAGTCGATCTGCTCCTTGTTCAGCGCACCGTCCATGTACAGGTTAATCGGATCCGAGGCATACGCCGTGTCGAGGCCGATCACCAGCCAGTCATCGTTGTACAACGCAAAATAACTGGTGCCCTGCTGCGCCGGGAAACGCTTGGCCAATTCCTTGAAATAGCCATGGGCGCCGCTGTACATCTCGTGGTTGGAGTTGAGAGTGAACGAGCCCTGCTTGCCCATGGGCCAGCCGACCATGTCGACGTCTTCCTGAGAGCGGGTGCCGGCGTAGTACACGTCCCCCAGGTGAATGGTGAAATCAGCCTGGGCCAGTTGCATCTGGTTGGCGACTGAGACCGCCGGGGCGTGGCTATCGAACGGCCCGGTGCCCCAGTCGCCGGCGATGGCCAGGGTCACGTCACTGTCCATGCGCATCAGCGCCGGGTTGGTAGCGAACGGCGCGTGATGCCGCAGGTTCTCGATCCACTTGAGCAATGCCTCGCTCCACAACAGATCCAGCAGCTCCCATTTGCGACAACCGAGCAGGCTGCCGTCCTTGAGCACTCGGGTTTGCAGTTCGTCGACCGATTGCGGCAAGGGCCTGGCGTTGCCGATGTGCAGGATCGACAAGCCGTGGGCCAACTCCCACGGCACACTCGGCTGATCGTCTGGCACATCGCCGTGCTCGAGCACGTATTGCGCCTGATCGTGGCCCCGCTGCAGCAGCGCGACAATGGCCTGGTACTCCTCCGGCTCAAGCTCGCTGACGAGCTTTTTCCAGGCCATATCCAAACGGGTGAACAAGCCATGTACGCGTAGCTTGACCTTGTCGTACTCGTGTTCCCAATGACTGACCAATGACATGTCGCTTTCCTCCATCCGTAGTGGAATTACAGGGTTTTCATGAACTCGATGAGCGCCCGCTTATCGAGTTCCGACAGTTGCGTGCCGTACAGGTGGCCGCCGTTGTGGTTGCCCTCCAGACGGGTGTCGTACTTGAAGTCCGCCGAGGCCTTCATCTGCTGGCCACTGGTGACGAAGCCGACTTTGTCCTGGTCGTACACATCGGAGCCGGTGAAGAACACCAGCGGTCTTTTTTCCGGTGGTTGGAGCAAGTCCCACAGGGTCGGTACCGAGCCGTTGTGCAAGTACGGCGCGCGCAACCAGACGCCGTCGGTGGGCGTGTTGCTGTAGCTCTGGGTCTTGCGATAGGCGCCAAAGTCGAACGGCGATTTCTTGAAGCCATGGAAAGCCGTCACTAAGCCATTGGTGAACGAGTTCAGCCGATGGGGATCGGTGCCCAGTTCATCAATGCTGGTGGTGACCTGACCGGTGTCGGTGCGGCCGAAATCATGGCAACCGGCGCAGTTGTTTTCCCAGACCGGTTTGCCCCGCGCGACTTTGGCCTGATCCAGCGCGAACGGCCATGCCGGCGCCTTGTGGCCCAGCAACCAGTTGGTCACCCGGTTGAAACTGTCCGGCAACACTGACTCCGGCGTCGCGCCCACGGCCATGGCCGCCGCGTAATTACGCTCATGGATGTCGTTGTTGTTGCCGTCCCAGTGCAGGTACAGCGACTCCCGAGGCTTCTGGTTCCAGACTTGCGGCAAGTCGACGGTGCCGATGGTCGAGTCATCCGGGAAGCCGAATACCACCATTTTCGTCGGGTTGAAGGTGTCGGTGCGCCCCGGCCCTTGCGGTGCGCGCAGGCGTTGCCAGGCATAGGCCTGTTTCTGCTTGACCAGCGCGCTCGTGGCCATCGGAATGATCACGTAGCGGTTGTACAAGCGTTCGAAAAACCCGAGCTGGAACTTGCTGTTGATTGCTGTCATCACCGCGTCAGGGGTGAATGTCGGGTCGCTGGCGCAATTGTAGGCGAACCACTGGAAGGCCTGCAGTTGCAGGGTATTGGCCGGCGCGGTGGCCACCGGGATGGCGACCTCGCTGGTATTGGCCCGGTAGGAACCGGTGTGGCACAGGGCGCAGTTGGGCTCCACGGTCGGGTAGCCGATCTGCCGCTTGGCCATACCGATCGGCAGGTCCTTGCCGTTCTCGTAGAGGAAACCGAAAACTTCGTAGCCGCCGGGTTTCGGCAGTTTATCCGGGCACATCTGCGGCAATACGGCGAACAGGTAATAGGGAATCCGCGCCTCGATGCCCAGGCCGATGGCGCCGTACTTGTAGTGGTCCTCATCGGAGGCGTACTGCTCTGCCGGCACCACCCGCAGCATCTGGTACCAGGTTTCGTAGCCGATAAACCCCAGCGCCAGCACCACGACCAGCGTGGCGACTTTGAAGCTGTGCCGCTGCCAGCGTCGCGCCCAGGCTGCGCGCCACGCATGCCAGCCGTCGCGAAGTAACGCCAGGGGCCGATTGGCCGGCGCGCTGCCCAGGTACAGCAGAACCCCGAGGATCAGGAACATGCTCAGGTCACCCAGCAGCATCGGCACGAATACTTGAGCCTGGTTGCTGGTGTTGATCAGGTAGATCCAGAACGCCACGGCCACCAGTCGCGACAACACGCACAGCCACGAATGCACGACGTATCGTGGCGCGTTGAAGCCTGACGGCATGTAGAACAGGCTGATCCCCACCAGCAGCATGCCGGCGTTTTCCAGCCACGGATCGGAGAGTTGCGGCGGCATCCCGAGCATCGAAGTCAGCAACGCCGGCGCGAACAGCGCCGGAATCGCGAAGACCATGTTCATCACGATGCCTAGCCAGATGAAGCGTTGAAACCAGCGGATGTAACTGTCCATGGCATCCATTTCCTTGTGCATGACCCGCAAGATGTAGCGCCTGATAGATTGCCTTCGCGGGCAAGCCTCGCTCCTACAGGTTTCGCACCGCTTTGTAGGAGCGAGGCTTGCCCGCGAAGAATCCAACTCGGTCTAACGACTAGCCGAGGGCGGTTTTCTCCAGGTGTTGCAGGATGATCGGGTACACATCGAGCACCGCATTCTTGCCGAACATGCAGTCGATATGCCCGTAACCCGGCACTACATGTCGGCTGTAGCGCTCCGGTCCATGGGCTTTGCACACGCGCTCATAGGTCTTGAGCGTGCTTTCCGGCAGGTAGCACTGGTTGTCTTCGCCGCTGATGAAACAGATCGGCATGGTCAGCCGGTCGAAGTGCGGCATGTAGGCGTCCTGGCCCTTGAAGTCCACCAGATGGCCTTTGCGCAGGATCAGCGCCAAGTGCTCGAAGGTCTGCATGTTCGATTCGCCGAACAGCTCATGCAGGTTGTCATGCAGGGTGTCGTTGAGCGTGTCGTGGCGGTACAGCGACGCGTACATGAAGGTGATGCGATGGCATACCGGGTTGGTGCAGTAGCCCTGAGCCTCGATGCGGGCGTAGCCGTTGAGGGCCTTGTCGTAGAGTTTGTTGAACCAGCTCTCCTTGTTGTCGGCATACGCGGTGAGGGATTTGATGCCGATGGCGTCGAGCATCCCCGGAAGGTGCAGGCCGGCCTTGAGCCCGGTTGCCGTGGCGACCACCGTATCCGCGGCGATCTGCGAACACACCACCGAACGCACGCCCTGCAACCCGGCCAGCAACGACATGAAGAAAGTCGTCGCGCCGTAGCAATGCACCACACATTGCACGTCCGCCGCCTTGGTCGCCTGCTGAATCTGCGCGATGGCAGCCTTGAAGTCGTACTGTGCAATCTGGTCGCCGTTCCATTCCTTCTTGCTTGCAGGCAACAGAATGCTCACCCGCAAATCCAGCAGCCAGACGTCGTACTCGTGCTTGCACAAGAACTCCAGCAGGTTGGTCTGGATGGTGTCGGTGGAGAAAATATTCGAGCCCACGCCCAAGCCATGCACCAGCATCACCGGCCCTTTGCTGCCACCCTGATAGCGGGTCAGGCGTAGCTGTACGTTGTCTTCGGTCTGGAAGAACTGCACGCTCGGGATCGGTGCATCCAATGGGCGTTTCTGCCGCGCAGGTGCATCGGGGTTGAAGTAGATGTCGCCGGCGAACACCCCACCGTAGCTCTCCCACAAGATGCCGGCGAAGAACTTGCCGAACCGCGCCAGACCGTCGATGCGCTCGCGTTCGTTGCGCGCGTTGAGCACCTTCATGGTGGTCATCTGCTTGGCGAAATCGGCTGGATGGATGCGCATCACCCCCGAACCCAGCACTTCACCGGTCTTGTCCGACCCACGATACAGCGTCACGTAGAGGGTGCTGGTGTCGTGCCAGACGTTCAGCACGCCATTGTCTTCGGGCACGGTCTTGAACGCGCTGAAGTAATAATCGCTGCCGTCCTCGGCGGTCAGTTTCATGTCGTAATTCATGTGCCGCACGCCGACCTGTTCCTGATATTCCTCGAACAGGTTGAACACGCCATTGCTGGCGGTCAGCGGTTCCGGCGACAGACCCGGCGCATTGAGCGTACCAACCAGCGTCGCAGCGTGTTCCGGCTCCTTGATCATGCGGTTGAGGTCGTTGGCGGTGATGGTCAGGGTGAACTCGATCGGCGAGTTCTCCGACTCGCCACGTTTGGCCGCCGCTTCGTAGAGTTTGAGATCAGTGCCTTGAGGCTGAGTGAAGTCCTTGGAGAAATAGCCCTTCATGGTTTCGGTGAACTGCACGCCGAGGGTCGGCGGCGCCACCTGTTTGCGCGGTGCCGAGGGCAGCGTGTAGTCGATGTGCCAACCGCGATCGGCCGCCAGCAGGCCCATGTTGCGCTCGCTCACGGCGGAGATGGTCAGCAGCGGATTGACCGCCAGGGAGGTCGGAATCACCGCGCCGTCGGTCACGTACAACCCGGCATAGACATTGGTGCCACTGGCGCTGCTGAATACCTGGCCCTTGTGGTTGACCACGCCCTGCTCCGCGTCCTCGCCCATCACGCAACCGCCCAGCGGGTGGACGGAAACGATGCTGTGTTTGAGCAACTCGGTCCAGATCGGGTTCTCCACCCAGATCCCGCCCAACGCCTTGGTGCTCTGGTGCAGCCGATCGTTGCCAATCTTCACGTTTTCCTGATCGCCGACGCCCGGCCAGTCGATGCGCAGCTGATCCTTGCTGTCGAGCACCATGCGACCCTTGCCGTCGTCGTGGCTCATGATCAGGTAGGTCTGCATGTTGTGCAGGGCGCCGTGATACGGGCCGCGCAGGAAGCTTTCGGTTTCGCGCTCCGCGTACTTGAGCTTGCCGGTGAAACTGTCGTCGGTGGGCTTGCCGATCAACCCGGCGAAAGCGGCCATGCTCGGCACCATCGGCCGGCCTAGCGCGCCGGGGATCGAGCCTTCTTCGATGACCATGCGGCTGCGCCAGTCGCCTTCGGTGCGCAGGTCGATGATCGAGGTGATGCACGGGCCGACCGGTTTCATTTCACTGGCCGGATGCGCACCGAAACCGATGCCGTTGATCGCTTGGTCGCAGTTGTGGCCGAAACCGAGAATGTCACCGTTGCCGCTCATGTTCTCGCCAAGCTGATTGGACGTCGACAAGCCTTTGTCCCGAGAGCGCAGGAGGATTTCGGTGGAGCCCAGGGTGCCCGCCGACACCACAACAATGTCAGCTTTGACGAACAGCGTCGGTGCCGAGAACTTCTCGCGGCCACTGTCCAGGTATTGGAAGTGCACGATCCAGCCATCGCCATCGGCGTCGCGCTCCAGGTGCCGCACCTCGGCCTGGCAGAAAATTTCCGCGCCGTGGTTCCAGGCGTCCGGCAGGTAATTCATCAGCGTGGTGTTCTTGGCCTTGTTGTTACAGCCCGACACGCAGTCGCCGCAGTGGTTGCACGGCAGCTGCTCGACGCCGACGTGGTTGAGATTGTTCGGCAGTTTGTCGAAGGTCACGTTGATCGGCGGCTTGTAGAAATGCGCCCCCTGCTTGAGGTAGTCCGCAGATTTTTTGTTGGCTTCCAGTTTCGGCAGCACCGGCGAGGTGCTTGGGTAGGGATTGGGCTTGAGCATCTCCCGAGCCCGGGCGTACCCATCCTTGAGCAGCGTGTCGCGGTGTTCACGTACCGCCAGCGGCCAGCGTGGATCGTCGAACACACCAGGTTCCGGTTCCAGCGCAACGTTGGCGTTGATCAGCGACGTGCCGCCCAGGCCGCAACCGACCACCACGTTCTGCTGGGCGTTGACGTGCAGGTCGAACAACCCGGTGCGCGAACCGATGTGCCCATCCGGGTCGTGGACTTGCAGCTCTTCGGTGGCCGCCAGCATCGTATTGGGGTATTCGCCGGGCTGGATTTCCCGGCCCCGCTCCAGCAGGCACACCCGCTTGCCGGCCCGGGACAGGCGCGACGCCGCGATCCCGCCGCCGTAGCCGGAGCCGATGACGATCACGTCGTAGTGTTCCTTGATGTCGCTGATGGGCGTGGCGATCCGTGTCATGGGTCATTTCCTCTCAGGCAGATGGGCAACTCTGTGGTTGCCTGCAATCGATAGACGAACAAACGCCTGGTCACCGGGCACGGTCGGGCCTCAATGGCAGCGACGTCAGGGTATGGGGAAAGGCTTCAGGCGCTATAGGCGAGCGCGCTGATTGGTGGCGCGACGGTGAATCCGTTTACGCAGCAAGGTGGCGGGTGTCGGTACACAGGTCACGCAAGGGTTTGGGTGCGAGCGATGTGGCTGGTTATCCATCACGCGTTCTCCCTGAACCAGATGTGGATAAGTGACGGCTGTCCTTGTGCCTGAGAGTGAAGACAGGCGACAGATCGAAGTCAAGGAAGTGTCTTAGAACTGTATGAAATCTGATCTATCGCGTTCGGGCCTATACAGACCGTGGCTTGCAGGGTTCAGCGAACAAGTTATCCACATCTCCACCCACAGCTATTGGGGACAACTGTGGACGAGAGCCCAAATTCATTCACAAAAAATGAAGAAAAACCGTGACTTATCCAGAAGCAGGGTTTTATGCAGCCACTGATCATTTTTTGATCAAAAGTCTGCAAGGCACGGTTCATATGACGTGTAGAGGATGGCGAACACCTTATCCACAGAAGCACCAACAGACTTTGGGGGCAACTTTGCAGGCTCTGTGGAAAACCGCTGAAAGCCGTGAGAATTCGGGGTTTGCGGGAGGATTAACGAGGGAAAACGACGAATTGAACATTATTTGATCAACTCACTGAAAGCCACGGTTTATATAGCCTGTGGCGGACAGCGAACATCTTATCCACAGAAGCGCCAACAGAGATTGGGGGCAAGTATCGACGTGTGAGCAACGTTACTCTGTGGAAAAAGCTCGAAAAAACCGTGGGTTAGGCTGGTTGTTTTTTGTACGGAGGGCTGGAGGGCTTGCTGGGTATGGGGTGTAGCGAGGCGCGAACATGTTATCCACAGAAGCGCTAACAGGGATTGTGGGTAACCACAGTGACTTGTTGGTGTGCACACAATCGATGATCGACATAGAACCCGTGTGGGAACGGGCTTGCTCGCGAAGGCTGACTGACATTCAACATCGATGTCGACTGACCCGCCGCATTCGCGAGCAAGCCCGCTCCCACACGAACAGGGCTCAGCCTTAAGGCCGATACATCAAATAAGCCTCACCCGTAACCCGAATCATTGGGTGGGGCGTGATCTGGCAGGTATCGACGATCCGGAAGCCATGACGCTCATAAAACCGCCGGGCGCCAGTGTTCGCCGAGTAGTCGATCAAGCTCAAGCCGTTGAGCCCCAACCGGTTGGCACGGTCGTAGGCGTAGGCGAGGAATTGTTTGCCCAAGCCCTGATTGCGCCAGCCCTCATGCAGGGCCAGGCTCGAAATATAAAGGGTGTCGGGGATTTCCATCGTGGCATACGGCGCCAGGACCGGGTCGGTCACGGGAGCGGCTTGAGGATCGTGGCGCATCGCGTAGCTGTGCAGCATGCCGATGACCTTTCCTTCGGCCTGCGCGATCAGGCAGTTCTGATAGGAGAAATCCACGTCTTCACGGGCGTAACGACTGGCACCGACTTCCAGCAGGTCCTGGCCAGGCTGCGCCAGTTGGCTCCAGATGTAATCCGCCGCACCTTCTGATGAAATCTGGAACAAGCGAGCAATCTCCCGCGCATCCGTGCGCAATGCCGGACGAAATTCAACAGCCATTATTTCCCCATAAACTTCGGTGAGATGATTTTCAGGTTCTGCGTTTCCGGTATTTCACCCGTTCGGGCACGAGCACTCTGTGGGAGCGGGCTTGCTCGCGAAAACGGTGTGTCAGTCAACGATGATGTTGAAGCTGATGACCCCTTCGCGAGCAAGCCCGCTCCCACAGGTTTTGTGTTTGTCCAGGTTTAGCGAACCACGCCTTCTTCAATCAACAACTTGAGAATGGCTTCAGCGCCCGCCTGCGCGGTCACGCCCTTGAGTACTTGCCCGCCTCCGCCACTGGCCTTGGCTGTCGCGGCTTTCATGCGGTCAGCACCGCTCTTGGCCTTGATCACTTTCAAGCGTTTTGGCCGCGGCTTGGCCGGTTGCAGCGTGGCCACCGCCAGCAGTTCATCGTCGATCACTTCGACTTCATCTGCCTGCAACACCCCGCGCCGCGCCGGACCGTAGGCGCTCTGCCGAGGCTTGGGCGCTGCGTTATCCACAGTCGCGAGAAACGGCAAGCGCACTTTCAAGCGCCGACGCTGCCCGCGCGGCAAGGCCTGCAGCACCAGCGCCGAACCGCCGTCGATGGATTCGACCTGCGCCAACCCCACCACCAGCGGCCAACCGAGGCTTTCGGCCAACAGGAACGGCAACATGCCCGAGCCTTCGCCGGTTTCCGCCTGGCTGCCGGTCAGCACCACTTGCGCCCCGGCATCACGCAAATACGCAGTCAATGCTGGCAGCGCGTCAGCACCTTCCGGTTGCTCCAGCACATGCAACTGTTCCAGGCCCATGCCCAGATAAGCGCGCAGCGCAGGCTCCGCGACGTCGCCGGCATGCAGCACTTGCAGGTTATCCCCAGCCAGTTGCAGGCCCAGTTCAACCGCTCGTGCATCCTGCTCGGCGCGGCGTGGCCGGCCGGAGGTCGGGTGGGCGCCGATGGACACCAGGCTGATGATTTTCGTGCTCATAACCCTTTCCTTTCCTTAAGCCGCATCGCGCTTGGCTTCATTGCGGTAAGCCTCTACCGCATCGATCAAGGCTTGAAGAATCTCGGCGCTCTCACCGATCACCGACAGGTCGGCCCGTTTGATCATGTCGCAGCCAGGATCGAGGTTGATCGCCACCACCTTGTCGCAGGCACCGATGCCTTGCAGGTGCTGGATCGCGCCGGAAATGCCCACCGCCACGTAAACCCGTGCCGTCACCCAAGTGCCGGACGCACCGACCTGACGGTCGCGAGCCATGAAACCGTCGTCCACCGCCACTCGCGATGCACCTTCGGTCGCGCCCAACGCCTCGGCCGTCCTGTGGAAAAGTCCCCAGTCCTTGACCCCGTTGCCGCCCGAGAAGATGAACTCCGCTTCGGCCATCGGAATCGCCGCCGGGTCCACCGCCACCGCGCCCAGATCTTCGATCCGCGACAGGCTGCGGGCGACTGCTGTGGATAACTCCACTGGCAAGGCTTCGTGTCGGGTTTCGCTGACCGGTTCGGCGCATTCGGCAGCAGCCAGAATCAAGCGGGCGACCGGACGCGCAAGGTCTTGCAAACCAGCACCGGCGCGGCCGATGCACTCCTGATCCTTGACCTGCCAAACCCGCGTGGCCGGGCGTTCGCCCAGTGCGGCGGCAAAGCGTCGACCCAGTTCGCCACCACCGCTGCGGCTGTCCGGCAGCAACCAGTGACGGGGGCCGAACTGGTTATCCACAGCCCGCAAGCCCTGGACGCGTTGTTCCGGTGCATAACCGCTGAATTCGTCGCCCTCAAGCACCAGCAAGCGATCCACGCCAGCCGTAGCGAAGGCGTTTTCCTTGTGCTCACCGAAGACCACGGCCAGTACCGCGCCGTCCTTGCCGGCCAACTGATGAGCCAGGCCGAGCAAGTCGCGGTCGTGGCTGCTCAAGCGGCCGCCAACCATGTCCGGCACCACGCTGATGTAGAACGCAGGTGCAGCCACTTGATGCAGCGGCAATTGCACTTCAACCGCGGCCGAGCGTTTGGTCGCCCCGCCCTGCTGAGCGCCGCTGCGGTCGATCCGCTTGATGCCGTTGGGGCCGATAAAACCGATCCCGTGAGGGTTCTTGCGGATGACACCGTTAGGTCCCATCCAGCTGTGTTGCGCCGGTTGCATGGCCGCGTGCAGCGGGTGCAGACGGTTGCGGGCGATCCATTCGGCGCGTGGGTCGCGGCGGATAATGTCGCTCATCAATGCACCTCCGCAGGTTCACGTTTGGCCGGTGCCGAAGGCTTTCCCGGCGCGGCGTCTTCGAGCAGCGCATCGGCTACCAGTTCGGCGATGTCCTTGATTAGTGGACGCGGTTCGACCACGCCTTCGAGCATCGCGGTGCACTGTGGGCAACCCACGGCCACCAGTTCGGCGCCGGTTTCGCGGATGTCTTCCATGCGCATGTCGGGGATCCGCTGCTTGCCCGGAATGTCGGTGATCGGTGCACCTCCACCGCCGCCGCAGCAGCGCGAACGGAAACCGGAGCGTTGCATTTCCTTGATCTCGATGCCCAGGGCGCGCAGTACTTCACGCGGTGCCTCGTATTCGCCGTTGTAGCGACCGAGGTAGCACGGGTCGTGATAGGTCACGCTGCTGCCTTTGTGCTGGCCGAGGTTCAGGGCGCCTTCGCCAATGATCTCCGCCATGTAAGTGCTGTGGTGCTGCACGAGGTAGTTGCCGTCGAAGGCGCCGTACTCGTTTTTCAGCACGTGGAAACTGTGCGGGTCGCAGGTGACGATGCGGTTGAAGCTGTACTTGGACAGGGTCTGAATGTTGCGTTTGGCCAACAGTTGGAAGGTCGCTTCGTCGCCCAGACGCCGGGCCACGTCACCGCTGTCGCGCTCTTCAAGCCCCAGCACCGCGAAGTCGACCTTGGCCGCTTTCAGCACTTTGACGAAGGCACGCAAGGTGCGCTGGTTGCGCATGTCGAAGGCACCGTCGCCGACCCAGAACAACACGTCGGTGGATTTCTTCTCGCTGAGCAGGTTCAGGTTCAAATCCGCCGCCCAGTTCATCCTCCCGCCCGGCGCGAAGCCGCCAGGGTTGTCGGTGGCGATCAGGTTTTCCAGGACTTCGGCGCCCTTGTTCGGGGTCGCGCCTTTTTCCAGGGTCAGATGGCGGCGCATGTCGACGATGGCGTCGACGTGCTCGATCATCATCGGGCATTCCTCGACGCAGGCACGGCAAGTGGTGCAGGACCACAGGGTTTCAGCGTCCACCAGACCGTTGACGATTGGTTGATGCGGATTGCCACCGTGTTCGCCAATGGCTTTGCCCGGATAAGGGCTACCAGCAAATTTGGCATCGGTGCCACCGGCCAGGCCAACGACCATGTCCTGAATCAGTTTTTTCGGGTTCAGTGGCTGGCCGGCGGCGAACGCCGGGCACGCGGCTTCGCATTTACCGCACTGCACGCAGGCGTCGAAGCCGAGCAGTTGGTTCCAGGTGAAATCCTTGGGTTTTTCCACGCCCAGTGGCGCGTTCGGGTCATTCAGATCCAGCGGCTTCAAACCGGTGGAACGACCGCCGCCAAAGCGTTCGGCGCGACGGTGCCAGGCCAGGTGCAAGGCACCGGCGAAGGCGTGCTTCATCGGCCCGCCCCAGGTCATGCCGAAGAACAGTTCGCTAACGCCCCACAGCACACCGACGCCGAGGATCGCAGCGACCACCCAGCCACCGAAGTTTTCCGGAAGGATGCCGGCGACCGGCAGGGTCAGCAGGAAGAACGATGCCGAGAACGCCATCAGGCTTTTCGGCAGGCGCATCCACGGGCCTTTGGACAAGCGGGCCGGTGGGTTGCGACGGCGCAGGAACATAAAGATCGCGCCAACAAACATCACCGCCGACATCAGCAGCAGTGCATAACCGAGGATGCGGTTATGCAGGCCAAAACCATGTACCAGAATCGCCAGCACAATGGACGCCACCGCACCACCGGCCGTGGCGACGTGGGTGTTGGCAATGTATTTGTCCCGCGCGACGACGTGGTGCAAATCGACCATGTAGCGTTTGGGCATGGCGAACAGGCCGCCGATCAGGTCGACTTTCGAAGCCCGGCCCTGACGCCACATAGCCACCCGCCGCAACGCGCCCAGGACAGCCAGGCCCAAGGCAGCGAACAACAGGATTGGAAGAAGGGTGTTCAACATGTGGAGCTCCCAAAGACCTCGGGGGTCTTGCAGGCCTAACTACCTGGATGCCTTGCTCGAATCCCTGTAGGAGCGAGGCTTGCCCGCGAAGGCGATGGATCAGCCAACATCAATGTTGAATGTCAGTCGGCCTTCGCGGGCAAGCCTCGCTCCTACAGGTTATCCACAAGCTCTTAGAAATCCTTGCACAACCGCAACGCGTCATAGATCGCCGCGTGGGTGTTGCGCTGGGCCACGCAGTCGCCGATGCGGAACAGCAAGTAACCGTCGCCTGCCTGACTCAATGAAGGTTGCGGCTTGATCGCGAACAGGGCTTCGATGTCCATCTGGCCTTTGTTGCGCGAGCCTTCCTTCAGCGCGTAGTAGATTTCTTCGTCCGGACGCACGCCGTTTTCGACGACGACCTGGTCCACCACCCGCTCCTCTTTGGCGCCGGTGTATTCGTTTTCCAGCACCGCCACCAGCTTGTCGCCTTCGCGGTAGACCTTCTCCAGCATCATGTCGCCGGTCATGATCACTTCTTTCGGGTACATGCTGCGGTAGTAAGTCGGGAACGACGTACCGCCAATCGCCACGCCCGGTTTGATGTCGTCGGTGACGATCT
Source organism: Pseudomonas sp. PDM24 (assembly GCF_019218905.1). Lineage (NCBI taxonomy): Bacteria > Pseudomonadati > Pseudomonadota > Gammaproteobacteria > Pseudomonadales > Pseudomonadaceae > Pseudomonas > Pseudomonas sp. PDM24. Next base: position 144,095 of record NZ_JAHUWR010000002.1, read on the forward strand.
CGACCTGGCTGCCCTTGTCGGCGAGGAAGTCAGCCGTCGACATCCCGGTGAACTCGCAAATGGTGTCATAGACCAGCACGTTCTTGCCCGGCGCAACCTTGCCATCGAGGATGTCCCAGCTGCTGACCACCAGGCCTTCAGCCGCGCCCCAGTGTTCGTTCTGTTCCAGGAACGGATGACCGCCAACGGCGAGCACCACCACGTCTGGACGCAGGTCGAGAATGGTCGCCGCATCCGCCGCCACGCCCAGGCGCAGATCGACTTTCAACCTCGCTAGCTCAAGCTGGAACCAGCGGGTGATACCGGCGATCTGGTCCCGTTGTGGAGCTTTCGACGCGGTAGTGATCTGCCCGCCGATGAATTCTTTCTTCTCGAACAGGGTCACGTCGTGGCCACGTTCGGCCGACACGCGAGCCGCTTCCATCCCGGCAGGACCGGCACCGACCACCACGACTTTGCGCTTCACGCCGGTCGATTTCTCGATGATGTGCGGCACGCCCATGTATTCACGGGAGGTTGCGGCGTTCTGGATGCACAGGACGTCCAGGCCCTGGTACTGACGGTCGATGCAGTAGTTGGCGCCCACGCATTGTTTGATCTGGTCGACCTGGCCCATCTTGATCTTGGCGATCAAATGCGGGTCGGCGATGTGGGCGCGGGTCATGCCGACCATGTCGACGTAGCCGCCTTCCAGAATACGGGTCGCCTGGTTCGGATCCTTGATGTTCTGCGCGTGCAAAACCGGAGCCTTCACCACTTCTTTGATACCGGCGGCCAAATGCAGGAATGGCTCCGGTGGATAACTCATGTTCGGGATAACGTTGGCCAGGGTGTTGTGGGTGTCGCAACCCGAGCCCACGACGCCGATGAAGTCGATCATGCCGGTGTCGTCGTAGTACTTGGCGATCTGCTTCATGTCTTCGTGAGACAAGCCGTCCGGGTGGAATTCGTCACCGCACAGGCGGATGCCGACGCAGAAGTCCGGACCGACTTCCTTGCGCACAGCCTTGATCACTTCCAGGCCGAAACGCATGCGGTTTTCGAAACTGCCGCCCCATTCATCGGTACGCTTGTTGACCCGCGGGCTCCAGAACTGGTCGATCATGTGCTGGTGCACGGCAGACAGCTCGACGCCGTCCAGGCCACCGGCCTTGGCCCGCGCGGCTGCGCTTGCGTAGTTGCCGATTACCCGCCAGATTTCTTCCGGTTCGATGGTTTTGCAGGTCGCGCGGTGCACCGGTTCACGGATGCCCGACGGCGACAACAGGGTTGGCCAATGCTCGCCGTCCCAGCGCGAGCGTCGGCCCATGTGGGTAATCTGGATCATGATCTTGGCGCCATGCTTGTGCATGGCATCGGCCAGGTTCTGGAAGTGCGGAATGATCCGGTCGTCGGCCAGGTTGACCGACTTCCACCAGCCTTGCGGGCTGTCGATGGCCACGCTGGAGGAACCGCCGCAAATCGCCAGGCCGATCCCGCCCTTGGCTTTCTCTTCGTAATACTTGACGTACCGGTCGGTGGTCATGCCGCCGTCGGTGGCGTAGACCTCGGCGTGCGCGGTGCTGAGCACGCGGTTGCGGATGGTCAGTTTGCCGATCTGGATCGGCTGGAACATTGCTTCGAAAGCCATGGCGGGGTCCTCGACTTACAACGGCTTGACGGTGAACAAACCGTCGTCGTGGCCTTCTTCGGAGCCACCGTAGACTTGTTCGGCGACAGTGCGGATCTTGCTGCCGCGAGCGGCCAGGATCTGGTCCATGGCACCGGCGAACCAGCCAGTGAACATGTAGTCGACCTTGCGCCCGACCTTGCCGTACACGTAGACAAATGCGGAGTGTTCGAGCTTGACGCTGGCGGTGCCTTTGTCGAGGTCGATGTCCTGAATCTTGAACAGGCCCCAGCCGCGTTGCGACAGACGCTTCATGTAGTGCTCGAACACTGCAACGCCTTCCAGGCCGTGGCATTCAGCTTCTTTTTCACACCAGTGCCAGGCGGACTTGTAGCCGGCCTTGTAGAGGATTTCAGCGTAGGCGTCGGCGCCCAGCACTTCCTCGATGCCCATGTGGTTGTTGACGAAGAAGTGACGCGGTACGTACAGCATCGGCAGGGCGTCGGAAGTCCAGACACCGGTTTCGCTGTCGACTTCGATTGGTAATTGCGGGGCGATCTTGGCCATGGAAACTTAACTCCAGAAAATTCGTTGTGTGTTTTGCGTAGCAGCTGCCGAGGTACGAGGCTGCGTTGCGTGTCCGTAGGACCGCCCTCGGGGGCCGCTTCGCAGCCCGACGCAGCCTCGTACCTCGGCAGCTGCTACAAGGGATCGTTGTTCAAAGTGGGCTTATTCGCCCCAAACGTCTTTGAGGACATTCACCCAGTTCTCGCCCATGATCTTGCGCACCACCCGCTCGGAATGGCCGCGCTTGAGCAGGGTCTCGGTCAGGTTCGGGAACTCGCCCACGGTGCGGATGCCCAGCGGGTTGATGATCTTGCCGAAGCTGGTCAGACGGCGGGCGTAGCCCTTGTCATGGGTCAGGTATTCAAAGAAGTCCTGGCCATGGCCCTGGGTGAAGTCGGTGCCGATGCCGATGGCGTCTTCGCCGACGATGTTCATGGTGTATTCGATGGCTTCGGCGTAGTCGTCGATAGTCGAATCGATGCCCTTGGCCAGGAATGGCGCAAACATGGTCACGCCGACGAAACCGCCGTGATCGGCGATGAACTTCAGTTCTTCATCGGACTTGTTGCGCGGGTGAACTTTCAGACCCGACGGCAGGCAATGGGAGTAGCAAACCGGCTTCTTGGATTCGAGGATGACTTCTTCGGACGTTTTCGAGCCGACGTGGGACAGGTCGCACATGACGCCGACGCGGTTCATTTCAGCGACGATTTCACGACCGAAACCCGACAGGCCGCCGTCGCGCTCGTAGCAACCGGTACCGACCAGGTTTTGGGTGTTGTAGCACATCTGCACGATACCGACGCCCAGCTGCTTGAACACCTCAACGTAGCCGATCTGGTCTTCAAACGCGTGAGCATTCTGGAAGCCAAAGAGGATACCGGTCTTGCCCTGCTCCTTGGCCTTGCGGATATCGGCGGTGGTGCGCACCGGAATCACCAGGTCGCTGTTCTCACGGATCAGCTTCTGGCTGGCGGCGATGTTGTTGACAGTGGCCTGGAAGCCCTCCCACACCGACACGGTGCAGTTGGCCGCGGTCAGACCGCCCTTGCGCATGTCTTCAAACAGCTCGCGGTTCCACTTGGCAATAATCAGCCCGTCGATAACGATGCTGTCGGCGTGCAATTCGGCTGGGCTCATCAGGCTGTCCCCTATTAGCGATTCATGCGCCGAATCGTGTGCCGGCGCTTTGGGGCCAGCATATGCCTCGGTGCAGGGGTAGCCGGGTGCAAAAACGACAGGGGGTTTGCCGAAAGCGTCAATCTGCGACAAAGGGTCGTCGCCGGACGTCATGGGGCACCTGTTCAAGGGCCTGCGCATGGGCCAGAATTCGCGCCATTACTGGATGCTTTACTGGAAAAAGGGGCGGCGGCGCAATGAAATCGATCTTCCTGGCTTTGGCACTGATAGCGACCGGCGTACACGCGGCTGAAGAGGCCGACGATAATCCCTGCGACAAAGTCGAAAACGAGGTCCAGACCCTGGAATGCTCGGTCTACAGCAGAACCACCGCCGAAGACCTCCTGAGCGAAAACTACAAAAGCCTGAACGAGCGCATGCAGACGCTCTACGACAAGAACCCGGCGCAACTGACCGACATCACCGCAAAGCTCAAGGCCGCTCAACAGCAGTGGCTGAAGACCCGGGATGCGGATTGCGCGGTTGAGGCGTTTCCGGCGACGACCGGTAGCAAGGCATTCACGATTGCGCAGAATGACTGTGTGGCGCGGATGAGTGATGAGCGGTCGGAGTTTTTAGAGTCGATTGGGCAGGAGTGATCCTGAATTGGCCGTCGAAAGCTGGTAGCCCTACCAGCTTTCACCCTCAATAAAGACCTTTCCCACAGGTGTCACCGAGCAAGCCTACAACTCCCGCTGGGTAAGGGGTTAAAGCAGTTTTTCCGAGCAACATCCCGACAAATTTCGTTTGTTGGCCACCTGAAGAATATAAGTAAATATTCGCAAAATCTTATAAAAGACTTATATTCTTCCATGAACAGCATTCACTGGACTCGAAAGGCCGTTAAGCAGCTCTTGAAATTGCATTCCGTTCATCAGATCCAGGTTCGTGATGCCATCACGGCGCTAGCTGGCATGCCTGATGTAGGCAACGTCAAAGCACTGGTTGGTCATGACTACGCCTATCGACTGCGAGTCGGTAGTTATCGGGTCATGTTCGACTGGGATGGCGCGATCAAAGTGGTCAGTATTCAAGAGGTCAAAAAACGCGATGAACGCACCTACTGAGATTCAAATCATCAACGACGCGGAGGGAAAACCGGCGTTCGTGGTCATTCCGTACGCGCAGTATGTGGCGCAGAAGATCGAGCCCGATCTGATCCCCCACGAAGTGGTCAGTCGCATCGTCGATGGCGCGACGCCCATTCGCGCCTGGCGCGAACACCTGAACCTTACGCAGGATGAAGTTGCCAAGCGCATGGGCATTTCCCAACCGGCTTTCGCCCAGCAAGAGACGGTCGCCAAGCCCCGCAAGGCAACCCGTGAAAAAATTGCCGCAGCTTTTGGCATCACCGCCAACCAACTAGAGTTGTAAGCTGAACGCCAGCATCAGGAAAAGGGATTGAAATGAAAATCTGCGGCATCGAAATCAAAGGCAGCGAAGCGATCATCGCCGTGGCCTCCCTCGACGGTCAGGCGCTCAGTCACGTCGCCCTCGCCACCAGGAAAATCGCCCTCGATGAGGACGACGAAGCCGCCAACGTCAAAGTCTTTGCTGCTCAGGTGGCGTCGTTCGTTCGTGAGAACTCCATCGACCGGATCGCGATCAAGAAACGCAGCAAAAAAGGTGAGTTCGCCGGTGGGCCGACTACGTTCAAGATTGAGGGGATTTTCCAGCTGCTGGAAAATTGCGAGGTGATGCTGCTGTCGCCGCAGACCATCAATGCGCAGAACAAGAAGTTCGATTTTGCACTGCCGGAGACGCTGAACAAGTATCAGCATGAGGCGTACAAGGCGGCGTGCTCGGCCTTGATGAAGAAGTAAAAACAACACATACCTGTAGGAGCGAGGCTTGCCCGCGAAGAGGCCGGTACATTCGAAATCACTGTTGCCTGACACGACGCTTTCGCGGGCAAGCCTCGCTCCTACAGGGGGCGGTTTCAGGCCTTCTGGCTTTGCCGTCGGTCTTCACGCGGGCACCGCTCAAACCTCGCCCGATAACTGCGGGTGAAATACGACGGCGATTCAAACCCGCACGCAATACTCACCTCCAACACACTCATGTTCGTCTGACGCAGCAACTGCCGCGCCTTCTCCAGCCTTAACCGCAGATAGAAATTGCTCGGTGTGTCGTTCAGATGCAGGCGAAACAGGCGTTCCAGCTGACGCCGGGTCACTTTGATCGATTCCGCCAGCGCCAGCGTACTCAGTGGCGGTTCGCTGTGCTGCTCCATCTCCCCGATCACCTGCACCAGTTTCTTGTTGCTGATGCCATACCGCGTAGCGACTTCCATGCGCTGGTGGTCTTTGCGCGGGCGAATGCGCCCGAGTACGAATTGTTCGCTGACCTGGATCGCCAGTTCCGGGCCGTGGGCCTGGCCGATGAGGTCGAGCATCAGGTCGATGGAAGCCGTGCCGCCGGCAGAGGTGATGCGCCGACGGTCGATCTCGAACAGCTCCTGAGTGACGCTGAGCTGTGGGTAGGACTCTTTGAAGGCGTCGATGGCTTCCCAGTGCAAGGTCAGGCGATGGCCATCGAGCAGACCGGCTTCAGCGAGGATGAAGCTGCCGGTGTCGATAGCGCCGAGGGTCACGCCTTCGATGTCCAAACGACGCAACCAATGCTCCAGTGCCGCAGTGGCGAACTTCAGCGGCTCGAAACCGGCGACCACCAGCAAGGTCGCGCCTTTCTTCAGGGGTTCCAGCGCCGCATCGGCGTTGACCGACATGCCATTACTGGCCAAAACCGCCCCGCCATCAGCGCTCAACACATGCCAGCGGTACAGCTCGCCACGAAAGCGATTGGCGACCCGCAGCGGCTCGATGGCCGAGATAAAACCGATCGCCGAAAAACCCGGCATCAACAAGAAGTAGAAATCCTGGGACATGGAGCGCACTCGCTTAGCAGGTAAAAAGAGGCCAGGTAACGAGAGGGCGGGTAGCGTGTGGACGTTGATACGCCACTTGCAACGAGCATTCAAGGGCTCAGGTCGCTGCAGTGCAAGAGCTGGTCGCCGCAGTGCGCTTTCACGGGGGCTTTGCTGCGTAACTTGGCATCACCGGCGCATCAGACACCGGAACCCACAATAACGACCTGCCGAGGAACCCGACATGAAACGACTGATCAGCAGCTGTGTTCTTGCACTCAGCGGTACCGCTTTCTTGAGCGCCAGCGTCATGGCGGCCGAACCCGCATCGTGCCAGAACGTGCGTATGGGCGTGGTGAACTGGACCGACGTGATTGCCACCAGTGCCATGACCCAGGTCTTGCTCGATGGCCTCGGCTACAACACCAAGCAGACCAGCGCCTCCCAGCAAATCATCTTCGCCGGCATTCGCGACCAGCGTCTGGACTTGTTCCTGGGCTACTGGAACCCGCTGATGACCCAGACCATCACCCCGTTTGTCGATGCCAAGCAGGTCAAAGTGCTGGAAGCACCAAGCCTCAAGGATGCCCGCGCCACCCTCGCCGTTCCGACTTACCTCGCCGACAAAGGCCTGAAAACCTTCGCCGACATCGCCAGGTTCGAAAAAGAACTGGGCGGCAAGATCTACGGCATCGAGCCTGGCTCGGGCGCCAACACTCAGATCAAGGCGATGATCGCCAAGAACCAGTTTGGCCTGGGCAAGTTCCAGCTGGTCGAGTCCAGCGAAGCCGGCATGCTCGCGGCGGTGGATCGCGCCGTGCGGCGCAAGGAAGCCGTGGTGTTCTTCGGCTGGGCGCCGCACCCGATGAACGTCAACGTGCAAATGACCTACCTCACCGGCAGCGAAGACGCCCTCGGCCCGAACGAAGGCATGGCCACCGTCTGGACGGTCACCGCGCCGAAATACGCCGAGCAATGCCCGAACATCGGTCGTTTGCTGAGCAACCTGACCTACACCGCCGAAGACGAGAGCCGGATGATGCAGCCATTGCTGGATCACAAGGACGCTTTCGAATCGGCCAAGCAATGGCTGAAAGATCACCCGCAAGACAAGCAACGCTGGCTCGAAGGCGTGACCACCTTCGACGGCAAACCGGCGGCTGAAAACCTGAAACTGACCAGTAAATAAACCTGAAATGAACCACCGATTCGCAGCCCGGCCGGGCTGCGAACGGAATCGTCACGCCCCGAGCCACCCAAAAATCACGCCTGTAAGGAACCGCCTCATGAACCACGACGTCATCATCACCTGCGCACTCACCGGTGCTGGCGACACGACCGCCAGAAGCCCACACGTGCCGGTCACCCCGAAACAAATCGCCGCGGCCGCCGTGGAAGCCGCCAAGGCTGGCGCCACCGTGGTCCACTGCCACGTTCGCGACCCGCAAACCGGCAAGTTCAGCCGTGACGTGGCGCTGTACCGCGAAGTGATGGAGCGTATCCGCGAGGCCGACGTCGACATCATCGTCAACCTCACCGCCGGCATGGGCGGTGACCTGGAAATCGGCGCGGGCGAGAACCCTATGGAATTCGGCCCGAATACCGACCTGGTCGGCCCGCTGACCCGTTTGGCCCACGTCGAAGAACTGCTGCCGGAAATCTGCACGCTCGATTGCGGCACCCTGAACTTCGGCGATGGCGACACCATTTACGTCTCCACCCCGGCGCAGCTGCGTGCTGGCGCCAAACGCATTCAAGAACTGGGCGTGAAGGCCGAGCTGGAAATCTTCGACACCGGCCACCTGTGGTTCGCCAAGCAGATGATCAAGGAAGGCCTGCTGGATAACCCGTTGTTCCAACTGTGCCTGGGCATCCCGTGGGGCGCGCCGGCCGACACCACCACCATGAAAGCCATGGTCGACAACCTGCCGGCCGATGCGGTCTGGGCCGGGTTTGGCATCGGTCGCATGCAAATGCCGATGGCGGCGCAAGCGGTGCTGCTGGGTGGCAACGTGCGGGTCGGTCTGGAAGACAACCTGTGGCTGGACAAGGGCGTATTGGCGACCAACGGCCAACTGGTCGAACGCGCTTCGGAAATCCTCAGCCGCCTCGGCGCCCGTGTTCTGACGCCGGCTGAAGGCCGGGCAAAAATGGGCCTGACCAAGCGCGGTTAACCCCCCAACACACACCCTGTAGGAGCGAGGCTTGCCCGCGAAGGCGGTTTTCCTGCCGCGAGAGATGCGTTGGATGTACCGGCCTCTTCGCGGGCAAGCCTCGCTCCTACAGGGCTTACCGAAATTCTTTAGGACGTCGCCATGAGCTTTATCACTGATATCAAAACCTTCGCCGCCCTGGGCAGCGGTGTCATCGGCAGCGGCTGGGTGTCCCGTGCCCTCGCCCACGGCCTCGATGTAATAGCTTGGGATCCGGCGCCCGGTGCCGAAGCGGCCCTGCGCAAGCGCGTCGCCAATGCCTGGGGCGCGCTGGAGAAGCAAGGCCTGGCACCCGGCGCGTCGCAGGATCGGCTGCGCTTTGTCGCGACCATCGAAGAATGCGTTCGCGACGCAGATTTCATTCAGGAAAGTGCTCCAGAACGACTGGACCTGAAACTGGAACTGCACAGCAAAATCAGCGCGGCGGCCAAGCCCAATGCCTTGATCGGTTCCAGTACGTCGGGGCTGTTGCCGAGCGAGTTCTACGAGAGCTCGACGCACCCGGAACGCTGCGTGGTCGGGCACCCGTTCAACCCGGTTTACCTGCTGCCATTGGTGGAAGTGGTCGGTGGCAAAAATACCGCGCCGCAAGCGGTTCAAGCGGCAATGAAAGTCTATGAATCCTTGGGCATGCGCCCGCTGCATGTGCGCAAGGAGGTACCCGGCTTTATCGCCGACCGTTTGCTCGAAGCGCTGTGGCGTGAGGCGCTGCATCTGGTTAACGACGGTGTGGCGACCACCGGTGAAATCGACGATGCGATTCGTTTTGGCGCGGGCCTGCGCTGGTCGTTCATGGGTACTTTCCTGACTTACACCCTGGCGGGCGGCGACGCAGGCATGCGGCACTTCATGGCGCAATTCGGGCCGGCGCTGCAGTTGCCCTGGACCTATCTGCCGGCACCGGAGCTGACCGACAAATTGATCGATGACGTGGTGGATGGCACCAGTGATCAACTGGGTAAGCACAGCATCTCGGCGCTGGAGCGCTATCGTGATGATTGTTTGCTGGCAGTGCTGGAGGCGGTGAAAACCACCAAAGAGAAGCATGGGATGGCGTTCGCAGACTAAACGCCCCCTCCTGTAGGAGCGAGGCTTGCCCGCGAAGAACGATAACTCGGTCTACCTGATGCACCGTGTAATCGTTCTTCGCGGGCAAGCCTCGCTCCTACAGACCTCAACCCTTTCGGATGTGACGTCATGCCCACCCTCACCACCTACCAAACCAAAATCATCCCCGATTGGGTCGACTACAACGGCCATCTGCGCGATGCCTTCTATCTGCTGATTTTCAGCTACGCCACCGACGCGCTGATGGATCGACTGGGCATGGACAGCAACAACCGCGAAGCCAGCGGCAATTCGCTGTTCACCCTCGAGCTGCACCTCAACTACCTGCACGAAGTGAAGCTCGATGCCGACGTCGAAGTGCACACCCAGATCATCGGCCATGACCGCAAGCGCCTGCACCTCTACCACAGCCTGCATCTGGTGGGCGGTGACAAGGAGCTGGCGGGCAATGAACAAATGCTGCTGCACGTCGACCTCGCCGGGCCGCGATCCGCACCGTTCAGCGAGGAAACCTTGAGCAAGCTGCAAGCCATTGTCGCCGAGCAAGCCGACCTGCCCGCCCCCGCCTTCATCGGCCGAGTGATTGCTTTGCCGCCCGAAAAATAACAAGGAGCTCGTCATGAACACCGCCGCCGCTGTTGCCGATTTCCGCACCTACCCGTTGATCAGCGCGTTGACCGCCGTGCACATCCTGGCGGACCGCATTCAAGTTCAGTGGGCGGACGGTCGGGTCAGCCCTTTTCATCATCAATGGCTACGGGATAACTGCCCGTGCCCGCAGTGCGTCTACACGGTGACTCGCGAGCAAGTGCTGGAAGTCGTCGATGTCGCGGAAAATCTGATCCCCGACAGCACTCAAATCGATGCCGAAGGTTGTCTGTGCATCGATTGGCAGGATGGCCATCTCAGCCGCTTCGACCCGGGCTGGCTGCGCGCCCACGCCTATGACGACGAGTCCCGCGCCGAACGCAGGGCCGCCAAACCGAAAAGCATGCTGTGGGACAGCCAGCTGAAGTTGCCGGTGTTCGACTATCAGGCGTTGATGGACGACAACGATGCCTTGCTGCAATGGCTGCTGGCCGTACGCGACATCGGCCTGACCCAGGTTCGCGGCGTACCGACTGAGCCGGGCTCGCTGAAGCTGATCGCCCAACGGATTTCGTTCATCCGTGAGAGCAATTTCGGTGTGCTGTTCAACGTGCAATCCAAGGCCGACGCCGACAGCAATGCCTACACCGCCTTCAACCTGCCGCTGCACAGCGACCTGCCGACCCGGGAGTTGCAACCGGGGCTGCAATTTCTGCATTGCCTGGTCAATGACGCCGACGGTGGCGAGAGCATTTTCGTCGACGGTTTTGCCATCGCCCAAGCCTTGCGCCAGGAAGATCCCGAGGCGTTTCAAGCCTTGTGTGAAATTCCCGTGGAGTTCCGCAACAAGGACCGCCATAGCGACTACCGCTGTCTGGCGCCGATCATCGCCCTGGATGCTTTCGGGCAGGTGTCGGAGATCCGTATGGCGAACTTTCTGCGTGGGCCGTTCGATGCTTCAGTCGAGCAGATGCCCAAGCTGTATCGCGCTTACCGGCGCTTCATTGCGATGACCCGCGAGGCGCGCTTCCGGGTGATGACGCGGCTCAAACCCGGTGAGCTGTGGTGCTTCGACAACCGCCGTACCCTGCACGCCCGCAACGCTTTCGACCCCGCTACCGGCGCCCGGCATTTCCAGGGGTGTTATGTCGACAGGGATGAGTTGCTGTCGCGGATTTTGGTGTTGCAAAGATAAACCGCGTCATCGTTCTTCGCGGGCAAGCCTCGCTCCTACAAGAATCACGCAAAACTCTGTAGGAGCGAGGCTTGCCCGCGAAAGCGTCAGCCCAATCAACACTTTCATCACTGATTCACAGGCAAAAAAAACCCCGATCAAGCCGTGACAGGATCGGAGCTGAGGAGGGTACTGTTGAGGAGCTGTTGCGCGAGGGTGACCAAACCTTCGTGAAGCCAGCTGAATCCAGTGTGCCCATTCCCATGCATGGCAAGTTAGCCGAAAGCGACCTGTTCATAGGTATTGCGGCCATTGCGACAAATCGTCCTTGCCGCCATCCCCAGCCCCTACCAGAATCGAGCCACGACACCGTTCCCTGAAGAAGGATTGCGTCATGATGCACGCCGATTTGATTGACCAGGAAGACCTGTTGGGCCAGCTGAAATCGTTGGGTTTTCAAGTGCCGAATGGCTCTACAGCCGAGCAGGCTTGCGAGTGTGCGGTGCGAGGCTTGAACGATGAGCGGGCGATGACGCTGCGGACCATGGTGAAGCAGATGTACACCAGCAGCGCGACCATCCTGCCGGCCGTGCGCCAGGCGATCGACAAGCAATTGCTGCCGGCGTTGGCGGCGTATCAGCAGAGCCGTAGCGCCTGATAGATCGCCTTCGCGGGCAAGCCTCGCTCCTACAGGTTTGGCGTCGTATCGAACAATCGCGATCGACATCAATCCTGTAGGAGCGAGGCTTGCCCGCGAATGAAGCCACCGTGGTCTACAGCCTTACGCTCGCAAACGTCGATTCATTGCGCGCCTGACTCAACGCCGACAGCGGCCCGGACAATGGCGACAGCACCAGCGCTTGCGGCAGCGGCATCATCGCCACTTGTTGCGTGGTGTTGGAACCCACACGCTCGTCGCGCGGCGGAATGCCGAAATATTCGCGGTAGCACTTGGAGAAGTGCGGCGTAGACACGAAACCACATACCGACGCCACTTCGATGATCGACATCGGCGTTTGCTTGAGCAGCTGCCGGGCGCGAATCAGGCGCAGTTTCAGGTAGTAACGCGACGGCGAGCAGTGCAGGTATTTCTGGAACAAACGCTCCAGCTGACGACGCGAAACAGCGACGTACACCGCCAGTTCGTCGAGGTCGATCGGCTCTTCGAGGTTGGCTTCCATCAACGCCACGATTTCCTGCAACTTCGGCTGGTTGGTGCCGAGCATGTGCTTGAGCGGCACGCGCTGGTGATCCTGCTCGTTGCGGATGCGCTCGTAGACGAACATTTCCGAGATCGCGGCCGACAGTTCACGACCGTGATCGCGGCTGATCAGGTGCAGCATCATGTCCAGCGGCGCGGTGCCGCCGGAGCTGGTGAAACGGTTGCGATCGAGGGTGAACAGACGGGTGCTCATGGCCACCCGCGGGAAAGCTTCCTGCATCGACGCCAGGCATTCCCAGTGCACGCTGCAATCGAAACCGTCCAGCAGGCCTGCGCAAGCCAGGGCCCAGCTGCCGGTGCAGACCGCGCCGAGACGACGGTGCTGACGCGCCTGGCTTTGCAGCCACGACACGTGTTCACGGGTAACAGTACGCTGAATACCGATGCCGCCGCAGACAATGACAGTGTCCAGGGGAGGCGCTTTGTGCATGGAGGCGTCGGGGGTGATTTGCAGTCCGTCACTGGCCCAGACCTGACCGCCATCGACGGTGAGTGTGGTCCAGCGATACAGCTCGCGGCCGGACAATTGGTTGGCCATGCGCAGAGGTTCTACTGCAGAGGCCAGAGAAATAAGCGTGAAATTGTCCAGCAGCAAAAAGCCGATGGATTGAGGCGCACGGTTCTGGGGTTGAGCCCCGGAGTTGAACGTCGTCATCGCGGTATCTCCTCACACAAAGCGGGTGATGGCCTCAGGCGGAGGCTCTTTTTATTGCCATCGTTCTCGCGTGGGAGACGGGCTTTGTAATGACAGAGCAATTGCCATGCCTAAACTTGAATGCGTGTTCAATAACTCCTGAAAACGACGTCGCGATGCGTCTAGATATGGCGCGCAGAGATAAGAGGTCATAAGTGCCATTAGAGGCCGCAAACCCGCTACCCTGTTGCCTGTGAGCAAATCGGTAGCACTTGTGGGAACAGGGCTGCGACGCTCCTGGGGAGAGTGTCACCGCAAGCACAGGTGACGGACGGTCAGGCTTGAATTGGATCCCTGACTGGGGGAGACAGGCTTACCTGTTTGCGACGCGCTAAAAGGTGGCGCGTTTTGGTGCAGGTGTTCACTTAGTGCGCAGTTTTGACTGGTCTGGCCCCTTCGCGAGCAAGCCCGCTCCCACATTTAATCAGCGTCATGCACAAATCCAATGTGGGAGCGGGCTTGCTCGCGAAGCAGGCGACTCGGTATTACTGATTCAACACTCAACCGCGCTAACCGCCAACCCACCGCGCGATGTCTCTTTATATTTGTCGTGCATGTCGGCACCGGTATCACGCATGGTGCGGATCACCCGATCCAGCGAGATAAAGTGCTGACCGTCACCCCGCAGCGCCATCTGCGCCGCGTTGATCGCTTTCACCGCGGCAATCGCATTGCGCTCGATGCACGGCACTTGCACCAGGCCACCCACTGGGTCGCAGGTCAGGCCGAGGTTGTGTTCCAGGCCGATTTCCGCCGCGTTGCACAATTGCTCCGGTGTAGCCCCCAGAATCTCCGCCAACCCGGCCGCCGCCATGGCGCAGGCCGAACCGACTTCACCCTGGCAACCGACCTCGGCACCGGAAATCGAGGCGTTCTTCTTGCACAGAATCCCCACCGCTGCGGCACTGAGGAAGTAATCGACCACGTTGGCGTCGGTCACTGCCTCGCTGAACTTCATGAAGTAGTGCAACACCGCCGGAATGATCCCCGCCGCGCCGTTGGTCGGCGCCGTAACCATGCGCCCGCCAGCAGCGTTTTCTTCGTTGACCGCCAGGGCGAACAGGTTGACCCACTCCATGGCGCTCAAGGTCGAGCCGATCACGTTGGGCTTGTTCAGTTCTTGCAGGCTGCGGTGCAGTTTGGCCGCGCGACGACGCACATTCAGGCCACCGGGCAGGATGCCTTCGTGCTTGAGGCCTTGCTCCACGCAATCTTGCATCGCGCGCCAGAGTTTCATCAGGCCGGCGCGAATTTCCTCTTCGCTGCGCCAGACTTTCTCGTTGGCCATCATCAGCTCTGCAACGCGCAGGTTGTGCTGCTTGCAGAGACTGAGCAGCTCGACGGCACTGGAGAAGTCGTAAGGCAGCACGGTGCTATCCAGATCCACCACGCCGCTGGAAGCCTGTGCCTCATCGACGACAAAACCGCCGCCGATGGAATAGTAGGTGTCGCGATGCAGCTCACCGTGATCACCTTCTGCAACCAGGGTCATGGCGTTGGGATGGAACGGCAGGTTCTCGTCGATCAGGCGCATGTCCCGAGCCCAGATGAACGGAACCGACAAGCGACCGTCGAGCAGTAGCGTGTCGGTTTCACGCAGGGTCTCGATGCGGATGCCGATTTGCGACGGATCGATCGCGTCCGGCCACTCGCCCATCAGCCCCATGATCACCGCGTTGTCGCTGCCATGACCGATGCCGGTGGCAGATAACGAACCATAAAGCTGAACTTCGACACGCCTTACTTGTTCCAAAAGACCCTGCTCACGCAAACCTTGCACGAACAGCGCCGCGGCGCGCATAGGCCCCACGGTGTGTGAACTGGAAGGGCCAATGCCGATTTTGAACAGGTCGAAAACGCTGATAGCCATTACTGCTGAACTCCTGGATGTGCCTGCTCCAGGCGCAAAAGCGCCCAGTGACGGAGCTGCTACGCTCAAGCTGCAATCCGCCGAGATGGCCGCATCATCAGGCTTTTGTCATGTCGTTCAACGTCTCACACCGACGCACTCATGCCCGCTAGCGCCGCAGGCCGCTTACGCTGTGTTTTCGCCGTTTTTTTGCGGATCAGAGGGGCAAAACGGGCTGAAAAAAGCTGTAAACGACGTTACCGACACTGGATGCGACCATCCCTGTACTGGTTACGACGCACCCTGTAGGCGTCAGATTTTCACTGGTACATGATCGTATCGACTCGATTGCAAGGCGCCGTGGTAGAGCTGTCTCCAAAACGCCATCCAACCGCAACAGATAAGTGCGGTGGTCCAGTCGGAACACTGCCAAAAAAAACACCAAGGAGTCGCCCCTTATGAAAGGTTCCCCGTCGTTGTTGTTGGCCGCCATGCTGAGTCTGCCGTTTCTGGCTCAAGCCGCAGAACCGGCCCAATGCAGCACCGTAAACTTCTCCGATGTCGGCTGGACGGACATTACCGTCACTACCGCCACCACCAGCGTCGTTCTCGATGCCCTGGGCTACAAGACCAAGACCACGATGATTTCCGTGCCGGTGACCTACAAGTCCCTGGCCGACGGCAAGAACATGGACGTGTTCCTCGGCAACTGGATGCCGACCATGGAAAACGACATCAAGGCCTACCGCGATGCCGGCACCGTGGACACGCTGCGCGCTAATCTGGAAAACGCAAAATACACACTCGCCGTCCCCGAAGAGTTGTATAACAAAGGTCTGAAAGATTTCGCCGACATCGCCAAGTTCAAGAAAGAACTCGACGGCAAGATCTATGGCATCGAACCGGGTAACGACGGCAACCGCCTGATCCAGAGCATGATCGACAAGAACGCCTTCGGCCTGAAAGACGCCGGCTTCAAGGTGGTCGAGTCCAGCGAGGCAGGCATGCTCTCGCAAGTCGATCGCGCCCAGCGCCGCAACACCGCCGTGGTGTTCCTGGGTTGGGAACCGCACCCGATGAACACGCGATTCAAGATGAAGTACCTGACCGGCGGCGACGAATACTTCGGCCCGAACTTCGGCCAGGCGACCATCTACACCAACACCCGCAAGGGTTACGCACAGGAATGCAGCAACGTCGGTCAGTTGCTGAAAAACCTGGTGTTTACCCTCGACATGGAAAGCACGCTGATGGGCAACGTCCTGGACGACAAAATGAAGCCTGACGCGGCCGCCAAGGCCTGGCTGAAAAAGAATCCACAGGTACTCGATACCTGGCTCGCTGGCGTGACCACCATTGACGGTAAACCTGGCCTGGAGGCCGTGAAAGCCAAGCTTGCGCAGTAATGCTTACGCCGGGCGAGTTCGCTCGCCCGGGCTGTTTATTCCCTTGCATGCGGACGTTCACTACCATGCTGATTGATCAGAAAATACCTTTAGGCCAGTACATCGCGGGCTTCGTTGAATGGTTGACGCAACACGGCGCCAGCACCTTCGACGCAATCGCCGTGTCACTGGAAACGATGATCCACGGTGTGACTTTTGCGCTGACCTGGTTCAACCCGCTGGCATTGATCGGCCTCATCGCGCTACTGGCACACTTCATTCAACGCAAATGGGGCCTGACCGTTTTCGTCGTCGCCTCCTTTCTGCTGATCCTCAATCTGGGGTACTGGCAGGAAACCATGGAAACCCTCGCCCAGGTGTTGTTCGCCACCCTGGTGTGCGTGCTGATCGGCGTGCCGTTGGGCATCGTCGCCGCGCACAAACCGATGTTCTACACAGTGATGCGGCCGGTGCTCGATCTGATGCAGACCGTGCCGACCTTTGTGTACCTCATTCCTACCCTGACCCTCTTCGGTCTGGGTGTGGTCCCAGGTCTGATCTCGACGGTGGTGTTCGCGATTGCCGCGCCCATCCGCCTGACCTACCTGGGTATCCGCGATGTTCCGGACGAACTGATGGACGCCGGCAAGGCCTTTGGCTGCTCGCGCCGTCAGCTGCTCTCGCGAATTGAACTGCCCCACGCCATGCCAAGCATCGCGGCCGGTATCACCCAGTGCATCATGCTGTCGTTGTCGATGGTGGTGATTGCGGCACTGGTGGGCGCCGATGGCCTGGGCAAACCCGTGGTCAACGCACTGAACACTGCTGATATCGCTCTGGGCTTCGAAGCAGGCCTGGCGATCGTACTGCTGGCGATCATGCTCGACCGTATCTGCAAACAACCCGACGCTAAAGTAGGGGGTGACGCATGAGCATTATTCGCTTCGAAGACGTGGACGTGATCTTCTCCAAAGACCCGCGCGAGGCGCTCAAACTCCTCGACCAGGGCATGACCCGCAACGAGATTCTGAAAAAGACCGGGCAAATCGTCGGTGTCGAAAAGGCCAGCCTGGACATCGAAAAAGGCGAAATCTGCGTACTGATGGGCCTGTCCGGCTCCGGCAAATCCAGCCTGTTGCGCTGCATCAACGGCCTTAACACCGTCAGCCGTGGCAAGTTGTTCGTCGAGCACGAAGGCAAGCAGATCGACATCGCCTCTTGCACCCCGGCGGAACTGAAAATGATGCGCACCAAGCGCATCGCGATGGTGTTCCAGAAGTTCGCCCTGATGCCTTGGCTGACGGTGCGCGAGAACATCAGCTTCGGCCTGGAAATGCAAGGACGCCCCGAGAAAGAACGCCGCAAACTGGTGGACGAGAAGCTTGAGCTGGTAGGCCTGACCCAGTGGCGCAACAAGAAACCCAATGAGCTCTCCGGTGGTATGCAACAGCGTGTCGGCCTGGCCCGAGCGCTGGCGATGGACGCCGACATTCTGCTGATGGACGAACCGTTCTCGGCCCTCGACCCGCTGATCCGCCAAGGCCTGCAAGACGAACTGCTGGAACTGCAACGCAAACTGAGCAAGACCATCGTTTTCGTAAGCCACGACCTCGATGAAGCCCTGAAGCTCGGCAGCCGTATCGCCATCATGAAAGACGGCCGGATCATCCAGTACAGCAAACCGGAAGAAATCGTGCTGAACCCTGCGGACGATTACGTGCGCACCTTCGTCGCCCACACCAATCCGCTGAACGTATTGTGTGGTCGCAGCCTGATGCGCACCCTGGACAACTGCAAACGCATCAACGGTTCGGTGTGCCTGGATCCGGGCGGCGATTCGTGGCTGGACCTGGCCGAAGGCAACACCATCAAAGGCGCACGCCAGAACGGTTCGAGCCTGGACCTGCAGAACTGGATACCGGGGCAAGCGGTTGAAGGTTTGGGGCGTCGGCCAACATTGGTGGACTCCAACATCGGCATGCGCGATGCGTTGCAGATTCGTTACCAGACCGGCAATAAGCTGGTGTTGCATGACAACAACAAGGTTGTCGGGATTCTTGGCGACAGCGAGCTGTACCACGCGCTGCTCGGCAAGAACCTGGGGTAAGAAGCAGACACAAAAACGCCGCGAGAGATCGCGGCGTTTTTGTTTGCGGGATATCGGGTCATGCAGTTTTGCGGCTGATGCCCCCTTCGCGGGCAAGCCTCGCTCCTACAGGTTAGGGGTTGAATCATAAATAGGTGATCAACCGAATACCTGTAGGAGCGAGGCTTGCCCGCGAAGAATACGACACGGTGTCACTGGAACACCGCGCCACTCACCTCTTAGCTATAAACCCGGCCAAGCAATTGCCGATGGCTTTCAAACTGATCGAGCACGTCACGGGTGATCTGATCCTGAGTGAAGCCCATCAAGTCGTAATCCTGGCTGCCGTTATGCAGGTACACCTCGGCACGGTAGTAACGTGCGCGCGGTTCATCAGCGCTTTCAGCAGACACCGTGTCGCTCGCCGCCGCCAGATAACCGTCCAGGCTCACTTCGTAGACAAAAGGGTTGCCCTCTTCCATCTCGATCCGCACGCCCATGCAGCGTTTCGACTTGCCCAGCAACGTCTGCACATCCAGGCCCTGAGCACGCAATTGCACAGCGGCATCTTCCAGCGCCGGGCTGACTTGCTTGTCCATGAAACGCTGAACGATCGACTGGTTCGGTTGCAGGTCCAGCTGGGTCAAACGCTCGCTGAAACCACGACGACCACGCGCTGCCAGTTCCGCTTGCTCCTGTTCGATTTGCACGTCCTGGCGCATGGCCTTGTGCAAGCCAAACATGAAGAACACCAGCACTACGGAGAACGGCAGACCGGCCAGCACCACCATGGTTTGCATGGCTTCGAAGTTACCGGCGAACAACAGACCAATGGTCACCAGAGTGATCACTGCTGACCAGAAAATCCGCAGCCAGTGCGGCGCATCTTCGTCAACATTACCGCCCTTGCAGGAAAGGTTGGCCATCATCACCGCGCCGGAATCCGCCGGGGTCAGGAACAGCACGAAGCCGACAAAAATCGACACGCCGATCACGATCTTCGACGCAGGGTAATGCTCAAGCAACTGGTAGATCGCCATCGACGGCTGTTCCAGTGCCGTCTTCCCGAGTTCCACCGCCCCATGGTTCATCACCAGGTCCAGGGCCGAGTTACCGAAAATCGACAGCCATGCCAGGGTGAAGCCCAGCGGAATCAGCAACACGCCGGCCACCAACTCACGCACCGTGCGACCACGGGAAATACGCGCGATGAACATGCCGACGAATGGGGCCCAGGAAATCCACCAGGCCCAGTAGAACAGAGTCCACAGGCCCAGCCAGCGGTCGGACTTCTCACTGTCGCCTTCATACACATAGAGGTCGAACGTCTTCAGCACCACGCCGTTCAGGTAGTCGCCGATGTTCTGCACAAAGCCGTTGAGCAGGTGCAGGGTCGGGCCGAACAGCAGCACGAAAATCAGCAGACCGCTGAACAACACGATGTTCAGGTTGGACAGACGGCGAATGCCGTTTTCCACGCCAGACACAGCGGCGATGGTCGCCACGGTGCTCATCACGATGATCACGATCAGCAGGTTGGTGTTGCTGTGCTCCATGCCGAACAGGTTTTCCAGCCCCGACGATACTTGCAGCGAACCAATCCCCAGGTTCGTCACCAGCCCCAGCAAGGTCACGAACATGCCGAAGCCGTCCACCGCATGACCGGCCGCGCCTTTGACCCAACGCTCGCCGACCAGCGGATACAGCGCTGACCGCAACGCCAGCGGCTGGTTATGACGGTAAGCAAAGTACGCCACGGCCAGGCCGACCAGTGCGTAGATCGCCCAGCCATGCAGGCCCCAATGCAGGAACGTCAGTTGCACCGCCTGACGAGCCGCGAGATTGCTGCCGGCCACGCCTTCCGGCGGATTGAAGTAATGATCCAGCGGTTCGGAAGCACCGAAGTACAGCAACGAGATGCCGATACCCGACGAGAACAGCATCCCCGCCCAGGCGCCGTAGCTGAAGTCCGGGGTGTCGTCCTTGCTGCCCAGCTTGAGCTTGCCGTAGGACGAAAACGCCAGGCCAACCACAAAAACCAGGTAGGCGGCGATCACCACCATGTAGTACCAGCCGAAGCTGCGGGACAACCAGGCCTGGGCAATGCCGAGCATTCTGCCGGCCTCTTGCGGGGCAATGATCAGAATGGCGGTCAACAGCAGGATCAGCGCGGTAGAGGTGTAAAACACCCAACCGTTGACCGTCACCTTCTCGGGTGGGGTCTTTATTAGAGAGGCAGAACTCATGGCACAGATGCTCCAGGCAGTGCGAGAGAAGAACACAAGGCAACGCGTTACCCGACCATTCGGTTAGTTGGCAGCCGACCGGCGGGTGATATAAAGACAGCCCGAAAAAAGCCCGAAACCCCTGAACGCCTGAGCGTGTGGGTTTCGAGCATTTTCAGATGTCGTTTTTCCGCCAACTACGTGTAGGAAAAACCTGTAGGCAGCGACGAATTGTCGCAGATCTTATTCTTTGTTGATTGAACGTTCAATCAAAACAAAATAGACTGGCCTTTAACCCGGTAGCCGTTTTTCGTCCACCGGAAGGCCTAAGGAGATGTGCAAGATGCCCAAGGTCGGTATGCAACCCATCCGCCGCCAGCAATTGATCGAAGCCACGCTACAGGCTGTCGACAAGGTCGGCATGGGGGACGCCAGCATTGCGCTGATCGCCCGTTTGGCCGGTGTCTCGAATGGCATCATCAGTCACTACTTTCAGGACAAGAACGGCCTGATCGCCGCCACGGCGCAGTATCTGATGAGTGTCCTCAGCGAGAACGTCACCGCGCGCCGTCAGGCGCTGGAGGACACCAGCCCACGGGCTCACCTTCAGGTGATTATCGAAGGCAACTTCGACGCCAGCCAGGTCAATGGCCCGGCAATGAAAACCTGGCTGGCCTTCTGGGCCACCAGCATGCACCACCCGTCTTTGCACCGGTTGCAGCGGATCAACGATCACCGTCTGTATTCCAACCTGTGCTGCCAGTTCCGCCGTGTGTTGCCGCTTGATCAAGCGCGCAGCGCCGCCCGCGGCCTGGCAGCCCTCATTGACGGTTTGTGGTTGCGCGGCGCGCTGTCGGGAGATGCTTTCGACACCGGGCAGGCGCACCAGATCGCTTACGAATACATGGATTTCCAACTGGCCAAGCAGGTGAGTTAGAGCACACAGAACCGCTCAGCACCTGAACCGCTACCGACCGCGACGCCACTGCTACACGGCTCGCCCGGTGGTCAACGCCAACCACTTATGCACTTGCGAGGACCTTATGGCCCGTTTCGAACTGCAAAAACTCTACATCGATGGCGGCTACAGTGACGCCAGCAGCGACGCCACCTTCGAAGCCATCAACCCGGCTAACGGTGAAGTCCTCGCAACCGTACAACGTGCGACCCAGTCAGACGTTGAGCGCGCTGTGGTCAGCGCCGAAAAGGGTCAGAAAATCTGGGCTGCAATGACCGCCATGGAGCGTTCGCGCATCCTGCGTCGCGCCGTCGACATCCTGCGCGAGCGCAACGATGAACTGGCCGCCCTGGAAACCCTGGACACCGGCAAGGCGTACTCCGAAACCCGTTACGTCGACATCGTCACCGGCGCTGACGTGCTGGAGTACTACGCAGGCCTGGTGCCGGCCATCGAAGGCGAGCAGATTCCGCTGCGCACCACGTCTTTCGTCTACACCCGTCGCGAGCCGCTGGGCGTCGTGGCCGGTATCGGCGCATGGAACTACCCGATCCAGATCGCCTTGTGGAAATCCGCACCGGCCCTGGCGGCCGGTAACGCGATGATCTTCAAGCCAAGCGAAGTCACCTCCCTGACTACCCTGAAACTGGCCGAGATCTACACCGAAGCTGGCGTTCCGGCTGGCGTGTTCAACGTTCTGACCGGCAGTGGCCGTGAAGTCGGCACCTGGCTGACCGAACACCCACGCATCGAAAAAATCTCCTTCACCGGCGGCACCGACACCGGCAAGAAGGTGATGGCCAGCGCTTCCGCTTCGTCGCTCAAAGACGTGACCATGGAACTGGGCGGCAAATCCCCGCTGATCATCTTCGACGACGCCGACCTGGATCGCGCCGCCGACACCGCGATGATGGCCAACTTCTACAGCTCCGGTCAGGTCTGCACCAACGGCACTCGCGTGTTCGTACCGAGCCACCTGAAAGCTGCGTTCGAAGCCAAGATCGTTGAGCGCGTTGCCCGGATCCGCGTCGGCAACCCGGAAGACGAGAACACCAACTTCGGCCCGCTGGTCAGCTTCGCCCACATGGAAAGCGTGCTGGGTTACATCGCCAAAGGTAAGGAAGAAGGCGCGCGCGTTCTGTGCGGCGGCAGCCGTCTGACCGAAGGCGAATTCGCCAAAGGCGCATTCGTGGCACCGACCGTGTTCACCGACTGCACCGACGAGATGACCATCGTTCGCGAAGAAATCTTCGGCCCGGTGATGAGCATCCTGACCTACGAAACCGAAGAAGAAGTGATCCGTCGCGCCAACGACACCGAGTTCGGTTTGGCGGCTGGTGTCGTCACCAAAGACCTGAACCGCGCTCACCGTGTGATCCATCAACTGGAAGCCGGTATCTGCTGGATCAACGCCTGGGGCGAGTCCGACGCCAAGATGCCGGTCGGCGGCTACAAGCAGTCGGGCGTGGGTCGTGAGAACGGCATCAGCTCGCTGAACAACTTCACACGCATCAAATCGGTACAGGTCGAACTGGGCGATTACGCCTCGGTGTTCTAAGCCCCGAGTCTTGTGTTGCCCGCGAGGCCGCCTTCGCGGGCAAGCCTCGCTCCTACGGGATCGAGGTTTGCCGCAGGTTTGTGCACGACGCCGAACCTGTAGGAGCGAGGCTTGCCCGCGAATCGAGTGCGCAGCACTCGCCACGGCCATGACCTGACCACTTTCAAAGAGGGTGCATTCAATGTCCCAAGAATTCGATTACATCATCATCGGTGCCGGCTCGGCCGGTAACACCCTGGCGACCCGTCTGACTGAAGACGAAGGCGTCACTGTCCTGCTGCTCGAAGCGGGCGGCCCGGATTACCGTCTCGACTTCCGCACGCAAATGCCGGCCGCCCTGGCATTCCCGCTGCAAGGTCGTCGCTACAACTGGGCCTATGAAACCGATCCAGAGCCACACATGGACGGTCGCCGGATGGAATGCGGTCGCGGCAAGGGCCTGGGTGGTTCTTCGCTGATCAACGGCATGTGCTACATCCGTGGTAACGCCATGGACTACGACAACTGGTCGAAGCTGCCCGGTCTGGAAGACTGGACCTACCTCGACTGCCTGCCGTATTTCCGCAAGGCGGAAACCCGTGACATCGGCCCGAACGACTACCACGGTGGCGACGGTCCGGTCAGCGTGACCACGCCGAAAGCCGGCAACAACCCGTTGTTCCACGCGATGGTTGAAGCCGGCGTGCAAGCCGGTTACCCGCGCACCGAAGACCTCAATGGCTACCAGCAGGAAGGTTTCGGCCCGATGGACCGCACCGTGACGCCGAACGGCCGTCGCGCCAGCACCGCGCGTGGTTACCTGGACGTCGCCAAGAAGCGTTCGACCCTGACCATCGTCACCCATGCCCTGACCGACAAGATCCTGTTCGAAGGCAAGCGTGCGGTCGGCGTGCGTTACCTGATCGGCGCCGCTGAAGAGCGCGTTGAAGCCCGCGCCCGCAAAGAAGTGCTGCTGTGCTCCGGCGCCATCGCTTCGCCGCAGATTCTGCAACGCTCCGGCGTCGGCCCGGCCGAACTGCTGAAGAAACTCGACATCCCGGTGGTCCACGACCTGCCGGGCGTTGGTGAAAACCTGCAGGATCACCTTGAGCTGTACCTGCAATACGCCTGCACCCAACCGGTCTCGCTGTACCCGTCGTTGTTGCTGCACAACCAGCCGGCCATCGGTGCCGAGTGGCTGTTCAACGGCACCGGCATCGGCGCCAGCAATCAGTTCGAAGCCGGCGGCTTCATCCGCACCCGTCCGGAATTCGATTGGCCGAACATTCAGTACCACTTCTTGCCGGTGGCGATTAACTACAACGGCAGCAACGGTGTGAAAGAACACGGTTTCCAGGCGCACATGGGCTCCATGCGTTCGCCAAGCCGTGGTCGCATCCAGGCCAAGTCCAAGGATCCGCGCGAGTACCCGAGCATCCTGTTCAACTACATGGCCACCGAGCAGGACTGGCAGGAATTTCGCGATGGCATCCGCCTGACCCGTGAAATCATGCAGCAGCCTGCACTGGACGCCTTCCGTGGCCGCGAAATCAGCCCGGGCATCGACGTGCAAACCGATGAGCAGCTGGACAAGTTCATCCGCGAACACGCCGAAACCGCGTTCCACCCGTCCTGCTCGTGCAAGATGGGCACCGACGAGATGGCCGTGGTCGATGGCGAAGGTCGTGTGCATGGCATGCAAGCCCTGCGCGTGGTCGATGCCTCGATCATGCCAATCATCACCACCGGCAACCTGAACGCACCAACGATCATGATGGCCGAGAAAATCGCCGACAAGATCCGCGGTCGCAAGCCATTGCCGCGTAGCAAGGCTGCTTACTACGTGGCCGGTGATGCACCGGTGCGTGGCAAGCCGTTGCGGGATGTGAGCCTGACTGCTCAGTAAGGCGTAATACCGAGGCGCGGCCTTCGCGAGCAAGCCCGCTCCCACATTAGATCGGTAGTGAACACAAATTTTGTGAACGCCAGAGATCAAATGTGGGAGCGGGCTTGCTCGCGAAGGGGCCCCAACAAACAATACATAATTTCCTGCTCCATACCGGGCAATCCTCTCTTACTCCGCTACGCCCTTGATCCTCCCCTTGCGCAGGCCTAATCTAGCGCCACGCAAACGTTTCTCCCCCTCGCAATACCGATACATCGCAACTCCATGCCAAGGAGGTTCCCGAATGTTCGATTTCCACCCCCAGCTCAAGCAGCGTTTTGCTGCCTTGCGCACGGGCGCTGAATTCTTTTCGCTGCGTTATGTACGCGAATCCGGCCAGTACCTGTCGGTGCGCAAGAACGTCGCCGAACCGCCGAACCTGAGCCGTGACGAAGGCGCGATGCTGACCGTTCGGGTCAACGGCGTCGAAGCCTATGCCGCGACCAATGACCTGTCCCAATCCGGTCTGCAAGCCGCGCTGGAGAAAGCCGAGCAACAAGCCCGTCGACTCAAACCTCACGCCCTGCTCGACCTGCGCGAGCAAGCCGTCTCCAGCGACCGCGCCGACTACTTATCACCCAATCTTGACCAGCCCTTCCCGTCCCTGAGCGATTGCTACCAGTTGCTCGGCGCCGAATCTGCCGCCGTGCCCAAGGACGAGCGATTGGTGAACTGGCAGGCGAGCATCGGCATCACCAACGTCGAGCAAATCTACCTCAACAGCGCCGGTGCCGAGTTGCGTCAGGCCCAGCGCTTCGTCTACCCGAGCATGGACGTCACCGCCTTCGACGGCAGCGACAGCCAGACCCGTAGCCTGGGCCGCGAGAACTTCGGCCAGCAGGGCGGCTTTGATGTGATCAGCCGTTGCGGCCTGATCGGTGCCGGCCCGAAAGTCGCCGATCAGGCGCTGCAATTGCTGCTGGCGCCGAACACCCCGCAAGGCCCCCGCGATCTGTTGCTGATGCCCGATCAAATGATGCTGCAGATCCACGAGTCCATCGGTCACCCGCTGGAACTGGACCGTATCCTGGGCGATGAGCGCAATTACGCCGGCACCAGTTTCGTCAAGGCAGAAGACTTCGGCAGCCTGCAATACGGCTCCGAACTGCTCAACGTGACGTTCGACCCGGACATCCCCGAGCAACTCGCCAGCTACGGCCATGACGATGATGGCAGCGCCGCCAGCAAGCAATTTCTGATTAAGGAAGGTTTGCTGCTGCGGCCATTGGGCGGTGCGCTGTCGCAATTTCGCGCCGGCATGGATGGCGTTGCCAACAGCCGCGCCTGCGGCTGGAACCGGCCGCCGATCGACCGCATGGCCAACCTCAACATCGAGCCCGGCGATCAGCCGCTGGAACAGCTGATCGGCAACATCGAGCACGGCATTTTGATGAGCACCAACCGTTCGTGGTCCATCGACGATGCGCGCAACAAATTCCAGTTCGGTTGCGAATGGGGCCAGTTGATCGAAAACGGCGAACTCAAGGGTGTGGTGAAGAACCCGAACTACCGGGCAATTTCCGCACAATTCTGGAAAAGCCTCAGCGCTGTCGGCGATGCCAACACCGTCAAAGTGCTAGGCACGCCGAACTGCGGCAAGGGCGAACCGAACCAGGTGATCCGCGTCGGTCACGCGTCGCCGGCCTGTGTGTTCAGCAATGTGGATGTGTTTGGGGGAGATGCCTGATGAGTACTGCCACGAGCACTTCAAATAGCCAGGCCGAGTCGTTCAAGGACCTGGTCAATTGGCTGCGCGATGCACTGCGCACGCCGGAGCAATTCACCCTCAGCTACGCCGCCGAGTCATCGGCTTTCGTGCGTTTCAACCACGCCAAGGTCCGTCAGGCCGGGCAGGTGCAGCAAGCGAGTGTCGGGTTCAAACTGATTAACGATGGTCGTCATGCCGATCTGAATATCACGCTGTCGGGCGACCACGAAGTTGATCTTCAGCGTCTGGCCGAAGGCCTGCAACAGTTGCGCGAAACCTTGCCACTGTTGCCTCAGGATCCATACCTGCTGCTTAACCAGAACGACTGGCAGAGCAACAACGTGCAGGAGCATCCGCTGCCGGACACCGAGCAAGTGGTCGCTGAAATCACCCAGGCTGCCGAAGGGCTGGATCTGGTCGGCTTCTATGCCGCCGGGCCGATCAGTCGCGGTTTCGCCAGCTCCTCGGGCGCGTTCGGCTGGCATCAGGCCAACAGCTTCAACTTCGATTTCAGCCTGTTTCATGAAAACGGTCAGGCGGTGAAAGCCAGCTATGCCGGGCACGACTGGAGCAGCGAAGGCTTTGCCAGGCGCTTCCAGCAGGCCCGCGAGCAGTTGGCGTTTCTGGGTCGGCCGTTGCGCACGCTGGCGCCCGGCGAATACCGCGCCTACCTGGCGCCGGCTGCGCTGGAAGAAATCATGGGCATGCTGAGCTGGGGCGGTTTTTCGGCCCAGGCGATTGCCAGCAAACAGAGCCCGTTGCAGAAGTTCTACGCCAGCGAAGCCTGCTTCAGCCCCAGCGTATGGTTGAGTGAGCAGGTCAGCGGTTCCTTGAGCCCGGCGTTTTCCGACGAAGGTTATCCCCGCGATGATCTGGGGTTGATCGCCAAAGGCATGGCCAATGCCCGACTGATCAATTCCCGCAGCGCCGCCGAATACGGCCTCGCTGCCAACGGCGCCAGCAGCCATGAGTACCCGACGGCGCTGGTTATGAACGGCGGCGATCTGGAGCAGAAGGACATCCTCAAGCGCCTCGGCACCGGGCTTTACATCAGTAACCTCTGGTACCTGAACTACTCGGACCAACCGGCAGCGCGCCTGACCGGTATGACCCGATTTGCGACCTTCTGGGTCGAGAACGGCGAGATTCAGGCGCCGGTGAGCACTATGCGGTTTGATGACAGCGTCTACAGCCTGCTCGGTTCGCAGCTGGAAGCGTTGACCGAGGAGCGTGAATTGCTGCTGTCGGCCAGCACCTACAGTCAGCGGGCGACTGCTTC
This sequence comes from Pseudomonas sp. PDM24, assembly GCF_019218905.1. NCBI lineage: Bacteria > Pseudomonadati > Pseudomonadota > Gammaproteobacteria > Pseudomonadales > Pseudomonadaceae > Pseudomonas > Pseudomonas sp. PDM24. Next base: position 172,247 of record NZ_JAHUWR010000002.1, read on the forward strand.
GGCACTGTTGCCGGGCGCGCTCGTCAGCCGACTGACGTTGACGCTGTAAAAAAGCTTCGCGGGCAAGCCTCGCTCCTACAGGATCGGGGGTTGCCGCGGATTTGCGGCAAACGTTGTCGTGGATTTTGCGGCCGGCTCCAAACCTGTAGGAGCGAGGCTTGCCCGCGAAGAAGTCACCACGGTTTACCTGACTTACACCCACAAGAGGTCCCATGCCCGACCGCCCACCTCTCGACGCCATCACCGCCCGCTGGGTACCGTGGGTTGTGGCCATTGCCTTCTTCATGCAGTCCCTCGACGGGACGATCCTCAACACCGCCCTCCCCGCCATGGCCCGGGACCTGGCCGAAGACCCGCTGCGCATGCAGGGCGTCATCATCGCCTACATGCTCACCGTCGCCTTACTGATCCCCGCCTCCGGCTGGATCGCCGACCGTTTCGGCACCAAAAAGATCTTTTTCGGCGCCATCCTCCTGTTCAGCCTCGGCTCATTGCTCTGCGCCTTGTCCAGCACCCTGAGCATGCTCATCGGCGCCCGGGTGATCCAGGGCCTCGGTGGCGCGTTGATGTTGCCGGTCGGGCGTTTGGTGGTGCTGCGCGCCTATCCGCGCTCGGAACTGGTGCGGATCATGGGTTTTATCACCATTCCCGGCCTGCTCGGCCCGCTGATCGGCCCGACCATGGGCGGCTGGATGGTGCAATACCTGACCTGGCATTGGATCTTTCTGATCAACCTGCCGGTAGGTGTCCTCGGTTGCTACGCGGTGTGGAAATTCATCCCTGACCTGCGCGGCAGTGAACGCACGCGCTTCGATAGCCTGGGCTTTTTGCTGTTCGGCGCGGCGATGGTATTGATCACCATCGCCATGGAAGGCCTCGGCGAACTGCACCTGCCGCACTTGCGGGTGATGTTGCTGCTGTTCGGCGGCATGGCGTGTCTGGCGGCGTATTGGCTGCGGGCCGGGCACATCGACAATCCGCTGTTTGCGCCCTCGCTGTTCAAGACCCGAACCTTCGCCGTGGGCATCCTCGGCAACCTGTTCGCTCGCCTCGGCAGCGGCGCCCTGCCCTTTCTGGTGCCGTTGCTGCTGCAAGTGGCGCTGGGTTACTCGCCGTCTCAGGCCGGGATGAGCATGCTGCCCCTGGCTGCGGCCGCGATGATCGCCAAGTCGGTAGCGCGGCCGCTGATCGAACGCTTCGGCTATCGCAGCGTGCTGACCGGCAACACACTGGCGCTGGGGATCATGCTGGCCAGCATGGGCCTGGTCAGCGAGCAGACGCCGTATTGGCTGCTGCTGGCTCAGTTGGCGGTTCTGGGGGCGATCAACTCCTTGCAGTTCACCGCGATGAACACCGTCACCCTGATCGACCTCGACGACGCCAGCGCCAGCAGCGGCAACAGTTTGCTGTCGGTGGTCGCGCAATTGTCCCTGAGCCTCGGTGTGGCCTGCGCCGGCGCCCTGCTCGGTGGCTTCACGGCGGAGATCGGCAATGACGGCGTGGACACGGTTCTGGGCGCGTTCCAGCTGACGTTTGTGACGGTTGGAATCATGGCGATGCTCGCTGCAACCATCTTCTCGCAGCTTTCACCCAAGGATGGCCGACGGATGGTCAGCCGCGAGCACGATATAGAACATTGATTTGTAGCAGCTGCCGAGGCACGAGGCTGCGTTGCGTGTCCGCAGGACCGCCCTCGGGGGCTGCTTCGTAGCCCAACGCAGCCTCGTGCCTCGGCAGCTGCTACGACTTCTCGTCCGGAAACTTCAGGCGAATGGCCATGAGACTGATACACTGCGCGACATTTTGTTTTGCAGGCCAGTCCCGTGACCACCATCGCCACCGCTTTTAATACTTTGCCGCTGTCCGCCGCCATGCTGGCTAACCTCGACTCCCTCGGTTATACCCAGATGACGCCGATCCAGGCGCAAAGCTTGCCGGTGATCCTCAAGGGGATGGACCTGATCGCCCAGGCCAAGACCGGCAGCGGCAAAACCGCCGCCTTCGGTATCGGCTTGCTGAACCCGATCAATCCGCGCTTCTTCGGTTGCCAGGCGCTGGTCATTTGCCCGACTCGCGAGCTGGCTGACCAGGTCGCCAAGGAAATCCGTCGTCTGGCCCGCGCCGAAGACAACATCAAGGTCCTGACCCTGTGTGGCGGCGTGTCCTTCGGCCCGCAGATCGGCTCGCTGGAGCACGGCGCGCACATCATCGTCGGCACCCCGGGGCGTATCCAGCAGCACCTGCGCAAGGGTTCGCTGGTGCTCCATGGCCTGAACACGCTGATCCTCGACGAAGCCGACCGCATGCTCGACATGGGTTTCTACGATTCCATCGAAGAAATCATCGCCCAGACCCCGGAGCGCCGCCAGACCCTGCTGTTCTCCGCCACCTACCCGGTGGGCATCAAGCAACTGGCGTCGAAATTCATGCGCACCCCTCAGATCGTGAAGGCCGAGGCGTTCCACGACGATACGCAGATCGAGCAGCGCTTCTACGAGATCTCCCCGGAAGAGCGTATGGACGCGGTGGTCAAAGTCCTCGCGCATTTCCGTCCGGCGTCCTGCGTGGCCTTCTGCTTCACCAAGCAGCAGGTTCAGGAAACCGTTGATCACCTGACCTCCAAAGGCATCTCCGCCGTCGGTCTGCAGGGTGATCTGGAACAGCGTGACCGCGATCAGGTATTGGCCATGTTCGCCAACCGCAGCACTTCGGTGCTGGTTGCCACTGATGTCGCCGCGCGCGGTCTGGACATCGATATGCTGGACATGGTGATCAACGTCGAACTGGCCCGTGATTCGGAAATCCACATCCACCGTGTCGGCCGTACTGGCCGTGCGGGCGAGAAAGGCATTGCGATCAGCCTGGTCGCACCGTCCGAAGCCCACCGCGCCCAAGCCATCGAGCAACTGCAGAAGTCGCCGTTGAGCTGGGATCAGCTGAGCAACCTCAAGTCCCAGGGTGGCGCACCGCTGCTGCCGGTGATGAGCACGCTGTGCATTGGTGCGGGCCGTAAAGACAAGGTACGTCCGGGCGACATTCTCGGCGCACTGACCGGCGATGCCGGCATCCCGGGTGCCCAGGTCGGCAAGATCGCGATTTTCGACTTCCAGGCTTATGTGGCCGTGGAACGCGGGATCGCCAAGCAAGCCTTGCAGCGCCTGAACGACGGTAAAATCAAAGGCCGTTCGTTGCGCGTGCGCATTTTGTAAGCGATCGTCTGGCTGACAGAGATCAAATGTGGGAGCGGGCTTGCTCGCGAAAGCGGACTGACAGACAACATCCATGTTGAATGTACTGGCCCCTTCGCGAGCAAGCCCGCTCCCACATTGGTTTGCCGGTGAATTTAAATTTTGTGTGAGGACACCGTTTTGCGCTCTACCGAAGTCGTGATCATTGGCGCTGGCGCCGCAGGGTTGATGTGTGCGCTGACCGCCGCCGGGCGCGGGCGCAAAGTGATGTTGCTCGATCATGCGAACAAGGCCGGCAAGAAAATCCTCATGTCGGGCGGTGGCCGCTGCAATTTCACCAACATGTACACCGAACCGGGCAATTTCCTCTCGCAGAACGAGCACTTCTGCAAATCCGCCCTGGCGCGCTACACCCAGTGGGATTTCATCGGTCTGGTGGCCAAACACGGTGTGCCGTACCACGAGAAGAAACTCGGCCAGTTGTTCTGCGATAACAAATCCAGCGACATCCTCGAAATGCTGCTCGATGAATGCGATCAGGTCGGCGTCAGCCTGCACCTGGACACCTCGATCCAGACCATCGAGAAGCTGGAAAGCGGTTATCTGCTGGATACCACACTGGGCCAGGTCACGTGTGAATCCCTGGTGATCGCCACTGGCGGCTTGTCGATTCCGACCCTCGGTGCCACCGGTTTCGGTTATCAAGTGGCCAAGCAGTTCGGTCACGACTTGCTGCCGACCCGCGCCTGCCTCGTGCCGTTCACCATCACCGATCAGCTCAAGGCGCTTTGCACCGAGCTGTCCGGTACGTCGGTGGATTGCCTGGTGAGCTGCAACGACCAGAGTTTCCGCGAGAACATCCTGTTCACCCACCGAGGCCTCAGCGGACCGGCGATCTTGCAGATTTCGTCGTTCTGGGAATCCGGCGACACGGTGGGAATCAATCTGATGCCGGATCACGACGTGCCGACCTGGCTGCAACAGCAGCAGGCCGAACGTCCCAACAGCGAGTTGAAAACCCTGCTCGGTGAAATCTTCACCAAGAAAATGGCCAATCTGCTGGCGGATAACTGGTTCGCCTCCAAACCGATGAAGCAGTACACCCACGCCGAACTGGCGGACATCGCCGACAAACTGGCGAACTGGAAAGTCGTGCCGGCCGGCACTGAAGGCTACCGCACTGCCGAAGTGACCCTGGGCGGCGTTGACACTCGCGAAGTGTCGTCCAAGACCATGGAATCGCTGAAAAGCCCAGGGCTGTATTTCATTGGTGAAGTGCTCGACGTTACCGGGCATCTGGGCGGATTCAATTTCCAGTGGGCCTGGGCCTCTGGTTACGCTGCCGCGCAATTCGTCTGATCGACCGCGTTATCGTTCTTCGCGGGCAAGCCTCGCTCCTACAGGGCGGAGTTGCCGCAATTTTTGTGGCGACACAAAACCTGTAGGAGCGAGGCTTGCCCGCGAAGGCGTCCCGACAGGCAACACAGAGTGCGCAAGGAACAGATTTTGCTGTCAGATGTGATCGGCGCCATTGCGTCGACGTCATTAGTGGCTCAATTTAGCGTCATTGCCTCGGAAGGCCTTCGCACTTCATGTCATCGACCACATTTCGGCAGTCTCTGCGTCGCCTCTGGGCGCTGGATAAATTCAGCTACAGCGTGCGGGTATTCATCGCCCTGACCGGCAGCATGGCGCTGTGTTGGTATCAGGATGAAATGGGGCTGCTGATCCCGTTGTTCCTGGGGATCATCGCCAGCGCCCTGGCTGAAACCGACGACAGTTGGCAGGGTCGCCTCAACGCGCTCGCAGTGACGCTGGTGTGTTTCATGGTCGCGGCCCTGTCCGTCGAACTGCTCTTCCCCTACCCCGTCCTTTTTATCATCGCCTTTGCCCTGGCCAGCTTCTGCCTGACCATGCTCGGCGCGCTGGGCGAACGTTATGGCGCGATTGCTTCGGCAACGTTGATTCTGTCGGTCTACACCATGATCGGCGTGGACCAGCGCGGTGGCGCGGTCACTGATTTCTGGCACGAACCGGTGCTGCTGGTGGCCGGCGCGGCCTGGTACGGCTTGCTCTCGGTGCTGTGGCAGGCGCTGTTTTCCAACCAGCCGGTGCAGCAAAGCCTGGCGCGGTTGTTCCGCGAACTGGGTTATTACCTGAAGCTGAAATCGTCGCTGTTCGAACCGATCCGGCAGATGGACGTGCAAGCGCAGCGCCTGGAACTGGCCCAACAGAATGGTCGGGTGGTGGCAGCCCTGAACGCCGCCAAGGAAATCATTCTGCATCGGGTCGGCGACGGTCGGCCGGGGGTGAAAGTCAGCCGTTATCTGAAGCTGTACTTCCTCGCCCAGGACATCCACGAGCGCGCCAGCTCCTCACACTACCCTTACAACGCGCTGGCCGAAGCGTTCTTCCACAGCGACGTGCTGTTTCGCTGTCAGCGCCTGCTGCGCCAGCAAGGCAAGGCCTGCCGCGCACTGGCCGAATCGATCCAGATGCGCCAGCCGTTCACCTATGACGCAAGCTTCGCCGAGGCCCTGAACGACCTGCATGCCTCCCTCGAACACCTGCGTATCCAGAGCAATCCGGCCTGGCGCGGTCTGCTGCGTTCGTTGCGAGCATTGGCCGCCAACCTCGGCACACTCGACCGTTTGCTCAGCGACGCCAGCAACCCCGATGCGCTCGCAGACGCCACCGACAGCAGCTTGCTCGACCGTTCGCCACGCAGCCTCAAGGATGTCTGGATACGTTTGCGCACGCAGCTGACGCCGACCTCATTGCTGTTCCGCCATGCCCTGCGCCTGCCCCTGGCGCTAAGCATTGGCTATGCGATGGTGCATTTGATCCACCCGTCGCAGGGATACTGGATCATCCTCACCACGCTGTTTGTCTGTCAGCCGAACTACGGCGCCACCCGGCGCAAACTCGGGCAGCGGATCATCGGCACCGCCATCGGCCTGACCGTGGCCTGGGCGCTATTCGATCTGTTCCCGAACCCGTTGATTCAGTCGAGCTTCGCCATCCTAGCCGGGGTGGTGTTCTTTACCAACCGCACCACCCGCTACACCCTGGCGACTGCCGCGATCACGCTCATGGTGTTGTTCTGCTTCAACCAGGTGGGCGATGGTTATGGGCTGCTTCTGCCGCGACTGTTCGATACCTTGCTCGGCAGTCTGATCGCCGGGCTGGCGGTATTCCTGTTCCTGCCGGACTGGCAGGGTCGACGCCTGAACAAAGTGCTGGCCAACACCCTCACCTGCAACAGCATTTACCTGCGCCAGATCATGCAGCAATACGCCGCCGGTAAAAGCGACGACCTGGCTTATCGCCTGGCCCGGCGCAACGCGCACAACGCCGATGCCGCGCTGTCGACGACGCTGGCCAATATGCTGATGGAGCCGGGGCACTTTCGTAAGGAAGCGGACGTCGGGTTTCGTTTCCTGGTGCTGTCGCACACCTTGCTCAGCTATTTGTCGGGGCTGGGGGCACACCGCGAAACCCAATTACCCACGGAGGTGCGCGAGCATTTGATCGACGGCGCTGGCGTGAGCCTGGCTGCCAGCCTCGACGAAATCGCCCAAGGCCTGGCGAGCAAACAGCCGATTGCGATTCAGAGTGATGAGGAAGAAGCGCTGGCCAATGGGCTGGAACAAATGCCGGATGAGATCGATGAAGGGCAGCGGTTGGTGCAGACGCAACTGGCGTTGATCTGCCGGCAGCTGGGGCCGTTGCGGACGTTGGCGGCGCATTTGATCAAGGATACGAGCGAGGCGTGAGACTTTTAGTGACAGGGCCGGCCCCTTCGCGGGCAAGCCTCGCTCCTACAGAATCAGTGTCGGCCACGGGATCTGTGCCAGACACCTAATCTGTAGGAGCGAGGCTTGCCCGAAGGCGTCAGCTCAGACACCGCAGTCCTTTCAGATCACATCCCATGCTGCCTGAGCAACTTCTCATAACTCCCATCAGCCTTCATCGCCGCAATCTCACGGTCGAAACCGGCAACGATCTGTTCATGCTGCGGGTTCTTCAGGCTCACCAGAATATGCAGGCTGTTCTCGCTCAATGGCTTGGGCAAAAACTCCACGGCATTGCGTACCTTGAATGACTCCCGAGCCAGGTAATACCGAGCGACAAACTCGTCTTCCAGAGTCAGCTTGACCCGGTCGGCCGCGACCATGCGCACGGCCATGGCGAAGCTATGCACGGGTACTTTCTGCAGCGACACATCGTCGTCGAATGCTTGCGAATAGGCATAACCGCGTACTACCGCTATCGGGAAAGTGTGCAGTTGTTGCAGGTTGTTGAATTCGATCGGCGTATCTTTGCGCTTGAGAAAGCGCACGCGGTTGAGCAGGTACTCGCCGGAAAACTGCCCCAGCTTCGTGCGCTCATCGGTGTACCAGGCGTTGACCAGCACGTCGTAACGCCCCTCGCCTATCCCAAACAAGGCTCGCGCCCACGGCACCTGTTCGAAATCACTGCCATAACCGGCCCGGGCCAGCGCGGTGCTAACGATGTCCGTGGCCAGTCCACCATTGACCAGCGTGGCGTCGGTAAAGGGTGGCCAGGCATCGGCTACCAGACGCAGCTTTTGCGCTGCCGCACTCTGTGCCAGCAACAGCAATCCAATCAAAGCAAACGCTCGATGCAATCGCGGCATGCCAGAAAATCCTTAGCGGGCGGGTTGCCCGACGTGTTTTCAGCCAAAACTCCAAGGCCCCTTTAGCGGCGAAACCCAGGTCCTAACATTAGCTTATCGACGACATTGCACAGCGCTGCATCGCAGATTACACAAAGAAGACAATCTCGCGAGAAATGAATGATGGCATTTTGGCCTTTGTCACAGATTTCTTTGCCATAAAGACATCCCGCCTCAGGACGCTTAGTATCGGAGCACGTTGTTCAAGGAATCTGAAGATGACAATCGATTGGGTCTGCAAGCACCACAGCGATCTGGGCAAAGAGCAGCTGTATGCCATTTTGCAGCTGCGCGCCGAGGTGTTCGTCGTCGAGCAGAAATGCCTTTATCAGGACATCGATGGGCAGGACCTGGAAGGTGACACCTGCCATTTGATGGGCTGGGACGGGGATCGACTGGTAGCCTATCTGCGCTTGCTCGACCCGGAGTTACAGGGCGGCGACGTGGTGATTGGCCGAGTGATCATTGCTCCCGCTGCACGCGGCGCCGGGCTTGGGCATGAAATGATGAGCCAGGCGTTGAAACAGGCCGCCAAACGCTGGCCCGAAGTGCCGATCTACCTCTCGGCCCAGGCGCATTTGCAGGGGTATTACGGGCAGTACGGGTTTGTGGTGGTGGGTGAGGAATACCTGGAGGATGACATTCCGCATATCGGGATGCGTCGTTCCTGAGGGCCTCTTCGCGGGCAAGCCTCGCTCCTACAGATTATGTGTCGGCCACTTCCGCCCCTGTAGGAGCGAGGCTTGCCCGCGAAGGCGTCAGCCCTGTCGCCGCAGAAATTCAGGGATACTCAAGCACCGCTTTGATCTGCCGCAGATTGCGCTCGATCCACCCCCGATCAATCGCCCCCCACTCGCGAATCCGATAGCGCCCCGCATGGTTGCGCGCGCCTTCTTCCTGCTCGAACTCACAAACGATATCCAGATCCGCCAATGCCGCGATAGTGTCCTGGGCCGTGCGCCGAGGCATGCCGGTGACTTCGGTCAACGCCGGGACGCTGCTGGCCAACCCGCTGTCGATCAGGTACGCCACGTACAACCGGCGGTAGAAGCTGCTTTTGGTCTTGCTCACGTCCATCCATGCGCTCCTTATTGGAAGATCTTCTATTGCATATCCCGCCACGTCAGGTACACCCGCAAATCGAACTCCACCTGGTGATACCCCGGCAACATGTGTTCGCACAGCTTGTAGAACGCCTTGTTGTGATCCGACTCTTTGAAATGCGCCAATTCATGCACCACGATCATTTTCAGAAACTCGGAGGGCGCGTCCTTGAACAACGATGCCACGCGGATTTCTTTCTTGGCCTTGAGCTTGCCGCCCTGTACCCGGGAGATCGCGGTGTGCAGGCCGAGCGCGCGGTGGGTCAGGTCCAGACGGTTGTCGAATAACACCTTGTCGATCGCCGGGGCGTTGCGCAGGTATTCCTGCTTGAGGTCCAAGGCATAGGCGTACAGCGCCTTGTCGCTCTGCACCTCATGCTTTTGTGGATAGCGCTGGCTCAGGTAATCGCCCAGCCGACCTTCGGCGATCATCTGTCGCACCTGGTCCTGCAACGTAGCGGGATAGGCCTGGAGGTATTTCAACGCGGTCATTGGGGCGGCAACACGAGTCACGAAAAGGCCGCCAGTGTAACGAATTCAACTCGTCAGCGCGCTCCAGTCGAACGGCTCGACAAAGTGACAAGTGTCCTCGGCCATCAACGGCCGCGCGACCAGAAACCCCTGCACATACTGGCAACCGTTGGCTTGCAGCCATTCATATTGCGCCACGGTCTCCACCCCTTCAGCGATGACTAACAGACCGAACTGTTTGCACAAGTCGATGACACTGCGTGCCAGCGCTGCATCCCGCTCGGATCCCGGCAACCGGGCGATCAAATGCCGGTCGAGTTTGAGCGTGTCCAGCTCCAGGTCGCGCAAATGCGCCAGCGAACAAGCCCCGGAGCCAAAATCATCCAGCGCCACCCGCACTCCCAAATTGCGCAACAAACGCAGCTGCTTGCGGGTTTCGTCGGGGTTAAGCATCAAGGCCTCCTCCGTGACCTCGACCTCCAGCTGCCGCGGTTTCAAACCATGGCGCTCCAGCACCTGGCGCAGCTCGGTGACCAGATTGGGCAAACCAAATTGCGTGCTGCTCAAACTGACGCCCAGCACCAGATCTTCGGCAAACAAGGTTTCCCAGGCTTTTCGCTGTTTGGCCCCACGATGGTAAATCCAGCTGCCCAGGCGACTGATCAACCGCGCCTCTTCCAGCAACGGCAAAAACAGCCCCGGCGGTACATCGCCGACACTCGGATGCTGCCAGCGCAGCAACGCCTCGAACCCGCGAATCTGCCCGTCGGCAATGGCCACCTGAGGCTGATACACCAGGTTGAAATCACGATTCTCGATGGCCGTGCGCACGCTCTCTTCGAGCATCAACCGCGAGCGCGCCCGGCCATTCATTTCGTGATCGTAGAAGCGATATTGCTGACGCCCGGCACGCTTGGCTTCGTACATGGCGATGTCGGACGCGCGCATCAACCCGTCGAGATTAGCCCCACAATCGGGATAAGTAGCGATGCCGATACTGGCGCCCAAGGCGATGTCCATGCCTTCGATCTGCTGACAGATCGACACCCGCTCGATGAGCTTCTCGGCAATCTTCGCCGCGTGCTCGGGGAGCTCAAGATCCAGCAGCGCGGTGAACTCATCGCCGCCCATCCGCGCCAGGATGTCGAAGGGTCGCAGACACGCCTTCAGCTGCTCGGACACCCATCGCAGCACCCGGTCGCCCGCATCGTGGCCGAGGGAATCATTGACCCGCTTGAAGCCGTCGAGGTCCAGGTACAACAGCACCCACGTGCTATCGGAGCGTTCGCCGCGCAGCAGCAGGTTTTCGACGGTCTGGTAGAAACCCCGACGATTGAGCAGCCCGGTCAGCGGATCGGTCACCGCCTGAAACTCCAGCTGCTGATGCAGATGGTGCACCACCGACATGTCCAGCACCGTCACCACCATGGCATGTTGTTCGCTGGGCAAAGGCGCGCAGGACAACGCCACCGGCACTTGCTGGCCAGGCGCGGTACGCAGCAACGCATCGTGCAGGCGCAGGGTTTCACCGCGCTTGTAGCCGGCAAACAATTCGGAGTCGGCCCAGATCGGAATGTGCGGCTTTTGCAGGAAATCCAGAAACTCTTTGCCTTGCAGTTCGTGCACCGTGGCATTGAGCAAGCGGGACATCGCCGGATTGGCAAAGCGAATCAGCCCATCCTCCCCCACCACCAGAATGCCTTCGGCGGCGTTATCCAGCACCGAGGCATTGAAGGCACGAGCGACTTCCAGGTCATGGCTCAACTGCTGCAAGGCACGGCGATTACGCTGATGCTCGAGCAGGGCCTGGACTTTGGGTTTGAGAATTTGCGGGTCGAACGGTTTGAACAGGTAATCCACCGCGCCACTGGCGTAGCCCTTGATCACGGCGTCCTGGGATTGTTCGTTGGCGGTAAGGAAAATAATCGGCGTGAGTCGGGTTCGCTGGCTGCCACGCATCAGGCGCGCCACTTCGAAACCGTCCATACCCGGCATCTGCACATCCAGCAGTACCAGGTCGACATCGTGTTCGAGTAACAGGCTGAGCGCTTCAAACCCGGAAGCCGCGGTGAATACCTGCCAGTCCTGGCGCTGTAACAGCGCGCGCATGCTGATCAGGTTTTCGGGGTAATCATCAACAATTAAAAGGATTGAGCTGCCTTCAGCTGGCATAGGTTGTGCGCATTCCATGCTGCATCTCTTGTTCGTGACCTCAGGCCGGCCTCTTGTGAAAACCGGACACATAATGCGACTTCACTCTAGACCCGGATCCGCAAAAGCAGAAGCTACCGGAGTGCCGTCACTTCAATAAGTTTCACATAGCCGACTAACGGTCAGTCCTACAGCCCCCGTAAACCGGGAAAGATGGCATTTCGACAGGATGTTGACGTCAACCATCTGCCAAACGGGCATTAACAAACAACCGTTCTACGCTTATAAAGACTGCCCGAAGGCGCGGGCTAGAGCTTCTGGCACGTGCGTACAGAACAAAGTGGAAGCTTGAATATGATCGATCTCGCAACCTGGAACCTCAGCGTTCCTGTCGGCAGTCCGCCGTACACCGTTGAAACAACCAAACTGGTGGACGGCTTCAAGGATCAGTACTTCCACTCCGACACCGGCACCTTGTTTTTCTGGGCCCCGGTAACCGGCACCCGCACTGAAAACGCGATTTACCCTCGCACCGAACTGCGCGAAACCTACAGCAATGGCACGCTGAAAAACTGGTACTACCCCGACGCGGACAACTCCCTGCGTGCGACCCTTACGGTCAGCAAGGTACCCAGCACGGGCAAGATCGTCATTGGCCAGATCCATGCCTACCAAAGCCAGAAGCCCATGGTGAAGCTCGAATATCAATACAAGGACTACAGCGAGACCGGAAACATCGTCGCCAAAGTCCGCATGCACCCCGACGACGACACCGCCCGGGTCATCACCATCGCCACTGGCATAAAACTCGACCGGGAATTTTCCTACCTCATCCACCTCAGCCCCGGCGGTGCATTGGGCATCAGTGCGGCAGGCTATCAGTGGGACACCGACATCAGCGCGATGTGGCGTGATAAACCGCTGTACTTCAAGGCCGGCGTCTACGTGCAGGACAACACCGGGTACACCAGCGAAGGCGGGGAAGTGACGTTCAGCAAGCTGGATATCGATCACGATACCTAAGGCGACTCGATCTCCTGTAGCAGCTGCCGAGCCCGCGAGGCTGCGTTCGGCCGCGAAGCGGCCGCCGTCCGGCACATACGTTTTACCTGAAAAAACGTGAAGCCTGATTTTGCGACTGCGATGCAGCCGAACGCAGCCTCGCAAGCTCGACAGCTGCTACGGGCAAAGAACGAACTTGGCATCTACAAAACCCGTGGGACTGCTCCCTCGCCACAGATTCTTTATGTCCAACTCCATCTCTTCACTGACCGGCATCTGGCCCCACTTAAACGCCCACGTTTAAAGACACTCAGCGTTACTTCATGAAGCCTACAACGGCTTGCGTCACCGCCTACAGGTACGCCAGAATCCGCCGGCTTGTGCGCCTTGAAGCCCACCGGTAACTTGATTCGCGTCACTGATTTCCAGTGATCGGGTTTAGTAGCCCGTGGTTTCGAGCTTGGTGCACAAGCATCTGTCAGTCAGGGATTTCGATTCCTGCGCTTGATGGTAACTGTGCGCAGGGCACCTTCGGGTGCGCCGGCCTGCTCGAAACCCCGGTCTACTAACCTGCGTACAGTTGCCTCCACTTTGATTAGTAGCCAAAGAGGGGGCACTCCAATCAGGTTTCGAGCAAATGACCAAATCAACGCCGCATCCGCCGGTCACCGACCCGGCATCCCCCTACGAATCACTCGACTCAAAAAAATTCCACGAAGCCGCCGAGCGCGCCCTCGACCATTACCTCAACCCGGCCGCCAAAATCATGGCCACCACCAACGAACCCGAGCCCATGTACTTGGCCAACCCGAAGTACAACACCGAATCCCTACTGGCCAACGCCAGCGAAACATTGGGCTCGGCCACCACCATGCTCAACAATTTCGCGGCGCTGCTGGAGACCTCCCATCGCAAGACCCTACTGGGCATCGCCCAAGTGGTCATGCTCGGCGAACTGGCGGTGAACCAGGCACTGGACCACGTCGAATTGAAGGAGTAATCGCGGCTCGGCTGATGCGAACAACTTGCCCCCAATAAAAACCCGCCTCTCGGCGGGTTTTTATCAATGCAGCTTAACGCTCAGGCTTAATTAACCTTAGCGTTCAACTCACTGAATAAGGGACGATTAAATCAATCAGTCCCCTTTTGGTTTCTACTCTGCCTTTACTTTGCCGCTTTCTTGATTGCGGAAACGTCGAGCCGATATCTTCCTTCCATGGCTGACTTATCCGTATCACCCTCCGAACGCTTTTTTACATGAAAACTACCTCGATAGTCAGCGACATCATTATTTTCGATATCCACATATCCCGACTGAGCGTACCAACGCTCGGCATCCGCAGGATCAGACATAAATAAAAATTCCCCTTTGTCCGTCAATTCGTGCTTTTTGATACCAAAGTCCCGCGGAATCTGGAATTTTATAAGATTATCTTTATCGTATGCATTTACATTGAATATATCGCCATCCATTACCCCACTAATTCGATCTGCCTTGAAGTCTCCTGATTTATTGCCGGACTTATCGTAAAAAGTAGCCGTGAATTCACCGTCCACACTCTTCATACCGCTCTTATCTTCCTTAACTTTCATTATCCACCTCAATATATAAACGGAGAGAAGGGAACCGATCTATTTAATTGGCTCCTCTGTGATTGCACGACCAGCATAGGTAATATCTCTCACCCAATCACCTGTAATAAATGACAGTGCTTAATACATCTTTGAAATAATCGATATAACTAAAGAACCAAGGCTTTACTTTCATCTACACGGGGTTAACGCAAAATCCGCCCACAGCCCACAAAAAAACCCGCCTCTCGGCGGGTTTTTCGTGCAACTCAAACGCAGAAGGCTTAGTTGACCTTAGCGTTCAACTCACCCTTCAAATACCGCTGATACATCGCTTCCAACGAGATCGGCTTGATCTTCGAAGCATTACCCGCCGTACCAAACTGTTCATAACGTGCGATACACACATCACGCATCGCCGTCACGGTTGCCCCGAAGAACTTACGCGGGTCGAACTCGCTTGAGTTGGTAGCCATCAGGCGACGCATCGCACCGGTGGAGGCCACGTAATAAAGTAATAAAGGGGACAGATCTATTTAATCTACCTTGCTTGTCTTTCTCGCCTTACGCATTAAACAATAGGCAGGGGCCAGCATTAAAGCACCTGTAATAAATGACAGTCTTTTATAAGCCTTTGCGATAACAGCTATAACTTTAAAGAAAAAATACTGGAAACAGCTTGTCCGGCAGGAGCACGTCCATTGCTGCTACGCTTCCCCCATCACTACAAGGAAGTAGGAAGCTATATGCCCAGAATGGGACGTATTGTGTTACCCAATTATCCGCACCATGTCGTGCAACGCGGCCACAACCGGCAGGTTGTGTTCGCCGAGCCGAGCGACTATCAGCGCTACCTCGACGATCTGCGAGAACTCAAAACGCTATTCGACGTGAAAGTGTATGCCTTCTGCTTGATGACCAACCATGTTCATCTATTGCTCGCACCTGGAGACTCCGTTGCGGGTCTCGGGCAATTGATGAAAGGCCTGGCGGGCCGCACGACGCGGTATCGCAACAAGCTGGAGGGACGCTCCGGTACCTTGTGGGAGAGTAGATACAAATCCAGCGTGGTTCAAACCGACACCTACCTGCTGGCTTGTAGTCGATACATCGAGCTAAACCCGGTGCGAGCGCAAAAGGTGCAACATGCTCAAGATTACCCTTGGTCGAGCTTGCACCTGCGTCTCAACGAAACTGCAGAAAACCATTGGCTGGACGAAGATCTTTGCTTCAACGAACTCGGTAAAAGCTATACCGAGCGCCTGGCTCGCTATACCTCATTTATGGAACAGACGATTCCGTCCTCAGAATTGCAGTTGATCAGAGGCGCTCTCCAGCGTGGCCAACTGACGGGCAATCCTCGATTTATAGACGAAATTGAACAAATTACTGGATTGCGAATATCGCATCGAGCTCGAGGTAGGCCTGCGAAACAACTCGATTAGGTGTTCTAGGGGATTAAATAGATCTGTCCCCTCATTCCAAAAACCTAACCCACATCATCGCAAACAGTTATTAAAAACTGTCATTTTTCACAGGTTACTTGATGCACATCACAACCTATCATCAGCTACGTGAGACCGATAAATCGAGAAATAAAACAACCCCCTTTCTACTATTACCGCATGAGGTTTACCATGAGCAAAGAAGGTTCTTTTACAGGGCAAATTTATATCGATGGGTATGCGCTCACATGTAAATTGGGCTTTCAATACCTGGATGAAAGCAGTTACCAGACTGGAGCACACGGAGTTTTTCGCGGTGGAAAATCCGTTTCGGTAGCTGGGCTTCCGAAAACAGAATATTTGTGCGCAAACACATGTAACGACAGCAAGGCTGTGCTATTTCACTTTGAGCATATAGGTGGTGGGGATTACGTGATAACCAGTAGGGAAGAAGACTTTTACCTCGGACGCTACCTAGGAATAACCGACAAAAGCTATGTATATGCCTATGAGTCACGATCCGAGAACAACCTATTTAAACTTAAAAAAAATGGCAAGCAACTAACGCTCAGCGACATGCCCAACGAGGTCACCTCTGGCTTAGAGATGGTTTGCAAAGACGGAGGGCTAGAACTACACAAAAAAGCAATATACGCACCAAGCAACGGGAACCAATGGGCGGCATACCTATGCTCTAAGGATGGGGATGCTGGACTAGTCGGCAGCAAACTCTCATTAAAGATCGTTGGTCGCAATGTCGAATAACTGACAACGTAGAGCGAATTCGCTTATTAAAAAACCCGCCTCTCGGCGGGTTTTTATCAACGCAGTTTAACGCTCAGGCTTAGTTGACCTTAGCGTTCAACTCACCCTTCAAATACCGCTGATACATCGCTTCCAACGAGATCGGCTTGATCTTCGAAGCATTACCCGCCGTACCAAACTGTTCATAACGTGCGATACACACATCACGCATTGCAGTCACGGTCGCGCCGAAGAACTTACGCGGGTCGAACTCGCTAGGGTTGGTGGCCATCAGGCGACGCATCGCACCGGTGGAGGCCAGGCGCAGGTCGGTGTCGATGTTGACCTTGCGCACGCCGTGCTTGATGCCTTCGACGATTTCTTCAACCGGTACGCCGTAGGTTTCTTTGATGTCGCCGCCGTACTGGTTGATGATCGCCAGCCACTCTTGCGGAACCGAAGACGAACCGTGCATTACCAGGTGGGTGTTCGGGATGCGTTTGTGGATTTCCTTGATGCGGTCGATGGCCAGCACGTCGCCGGTCGGTGGCTTGGTGAACTTGTAGGCGCCGTGGCTGGTGCCGATGGCGATGGCCAGGGCATCGACTTGGGTGCGTTTGACGAAGTCAGCGGCTTCTTCCGGGTCGGTCAGCATTTGGCTGTGATCCAGAACGCCTTCGGCGCCGATGCCGTCTTCTTCACCGGCCATGCCGGTTTCCAGCGAACCCAGGCAGCCCAGCTCGCCTTCTACCGAAACGCCGCAGGCGTGAGCCATGGCTACGGTTTGTTGGGTGACACGGACGTTGTAGTCGTAGTCGGTCGGGGTCTTGCCGTCTTCGCCCAGGGAACCGTCCATCATCACCGAGCTGAAGCCCAACTGGATGGAGCGCTGGCAGACGTCAGGGCTGGTGCCGTGGTCCTGGTGCATGCACACCGGGATGTGCGGGAATTCTTCGATGGCTGCCAGGATCAGGTGACGCAGGAACGGGGCGCCTGCGTATTTGCGAGCACCGGCCGAAGCCTGAACGATCACCGGGGAGTCAGTCTTGTCAGCGGCTTCCATGATGGCGCGCATCTGCTCAAGGTTGTTGACGTTGAAGGCTGGAACGCCGTAGCCGAACTCGGCTGCGTGGTCCAGCATCTGGCGCATGCTGATAAGTGCCATTGTGTGTGTCTCTCCCGGTTGAGGGTCGTTAATCGTGCCAGCCTGCCGTAGCGGCGGCGGCTATTCAAGTTATTGCAGATCGGGGGCTGGCCCGGGCTGCGAATTCGGTGGTGCGTCTATCTCTAACAGCTGACGATTTCCTGTAGGAGCGAAGCTTGCTCGCGAAAGCGCTTTAACTGACACCACATTTGTTGAATGTGATGACCTCTTCGCGAGCAAGCTTCGCTCCTACAGGTTTTGCACAGGCCTTCAATTACTCGGCTTTACAACCGCGGCCGATCAAATCATTGGTGGCGACCCAGTAAACCAGGCCTTCCTCACCTTTTACGTGAAACGCCAGCATGTCGTTGCTGTACAGCGAACCTTCGGCGCCCGGTTCAAGCTTCAAGCGGTAGACCTGATCGGCACCGCCCAGACGAACGTCGACTTCCTTGCGGTTGATGTCAGTGTAGCGCCAGAGCACTTTGGCCTGGCTGTCGCAGGTCCAGGTGGTCCAGCTGTCCGCTGGCTCGGCAGCGTTGAACAGGTTCAAATTGGCGCAACCTGCCAGCAATGCCAGTGCCGCAACGGCGATAAAGCCTTTCATCCGTGTTCCTCGGCTGACGGCGCACGCCGCCAGCCTTGAGTAAAGAGTCTGACCCCTCAAGGGCAACCATGTTCCTTGGCCGGGACCTGTGTCTCGTATTTGTCCAGGCCGTCGGGCCCGGAGCGCTTGTTGATCACCGGGTTGGTTTCCGCTTGCCAGTCGGCCTGGTAGCAGCCTTTTTCCTGTGACTGCGGCGCGGGTTCCGGCGTGGCTTTCGGGTTGCTCCCGCAAGCCGCCAGCATACCCGCGGCAATCAACAGCATTAAGGTCCTGACCATGTGAACACTCCTTTGCCTGGTCAAATGGGCGGCCTCAGGCCTTGGCCCGGCTTTCCAGGACTTCAACGGCCGGCAGCACTTTGCCTTCGACGAATTCGAGGAACGCGCCGCCGCCGGTAGAAATGTAGGAGATCTGCTCGGCAACGCCATATTTATCGATGGCTGCCAGGGTGTCACCGCCACCAGCGATGGAGAACGCCGAGCTTTCTGCGATGGCCTGGGCCAGCACTTTGGTGCCGTTACCGAACTGGTCGAATTCGAACACGCCCACCGGGCCGTTCCACAGGATGGTCTTGGACGACTTCAACAGCTCGGCGAAATTCGCAGCGGTCTGTGGGCCGATGTCCAGGATCATGTCGTCTGCGGCCACGTCGGCAATCAGCTTGACGGTCGCGGTCGCGCTTTCAGCGAACTCCTTGGCAACCACCACGTCGACCGGCAGCGGAACGCTGACCTTGGCAGCGATTTCACGGGCGGTGTCCAGCAGGTCCGGCTCGTACAGGGATTTGCCGACCGGGTGACCGGCAGCGGCCAGGAAGGTGTTGGCAATGCCGCCGCCGACGATCAGCTGGTTGCAGATCTGGCTCAGGCTGTTGAGCACGTCGAGTTTGGTCGACACTTTGGAACCGGCAACGATAGCGGCCATTGGCTGAGCCGGGGCGCCCAGGGCCTTGCCCAGTGCATCCAGTTCGGCGGCCAGCAGCGGGCCAGCAGCGGCGACTTTGGCGAACTTGGCCACGCCGTGGGTCGAACCCTCGGCACGGTGAGCGGTGCCGAAGGCGTCCATCACAAACACGTCGCACAGGGCCGCGTATTGCTTGGCCAGTTCGTCAGCGTTCTTTTTCTCGCCCTTGTTGAAGCGCACGTTTTCGAACAAAACGATGTCGCCGGCTTTCACGTCGACGCCGCCCAGGTAATCGGACACCAGCGGCACTTCGCGGCCCAGGGCTTTGCTCAGGTAGTCAGCGACTGGCTTGAGGCTGTTTTCGGCCGAGAACTCGCCTTCGGTCGGACGGCCAAGGTGCGAGCAGACCATCACGGCCGCGCCTTTTTCCAGGGCCAGCTTGATGGTCGGCAGCGAAGCCAGGATTCGCGCATCGCTGGTGACAACACCGTCCTTGACTGGGACGTTGAGGTCTTCGCGGATCAGTACGCGCTTACCTTGCAGATCGAGGTCGGTCATCTTCAACACGGTCATGGGTCGCATTTCCTGGATAGCTGTTTTAGAGAGCAGGTTTTGGTTGTGGTGCAGCTGTTTGCAAATAGTGTTCTGCAACGTCCAGCATTCGATTGGCAAAACCCCATTCGTTGTCGAACCAGGCCAGGATGTTCACCAGCCGAGGGCCGGAAACGCGGGTCTGACTGGCATCGACGATGGCCGAATGTGGGTCATGATTAAAATCACAACTGGCGTGAGGCAACTCGGTGTAGGCCAGAAGGCCCTTGAGCGGGCCATGGGTGGCGGCCTCGCGCAGAATCCGGTTGACCTCGGTGGCGTCAGTATCGCTTACGGTCTGCATCGTAATGTCGAGGCAGGACACGTTAACCGTCGGCACCCGCACGGCTTTGGCCTGAATTCGCCCGGCAAGTTCCGGTAGCAGGCGTTCAATGCCTCGCGCCAGACCAGTGGACACCGGAATCACCGACTGGAACGCCGAACGGGTGCGGCGCAGGTCTTCGTGGTGATAGGCGTCGATGACCGGCTGATCGTTCATCGCCGAGTGGATGGTAGTGATCGACACGTATTCCAGACCAATGGCCTGATCCAGCAGGCGCAACAGCGGCACGCCGCAGTTGGTGGTGCAGGACGCGTTGGATACCAGCAGCTCATCGCCGGTCAGGCAATCCTGGTTCACACCGTAGACGATGGTGGCGTCGACATCCGCCTCGCTGGCCATCGGCTGGGAGAACAGCACCCGTGGCGCGCCAGCGTCGAGGAAGCGCTGGCCATCCTGACGGGTGTGGTAAGCGCCGGAGCACTCCAGCACCAGATCGACGCCCAGTGACGCCCAATCGATGCCTTCGGGGGTGGCACTGCGCAGGACCTTCACGCAGTCGCCTTTAATATGCAGACAATCACCCTCCACCCTCACCTCACCGGGAAACCGCCCGTGAGTGGAGTCGAAGCGTGTCAGGTATTCGATGCTGGCCATGTCGGCCAGATCGTTGATCGCGACAATTTCGAACCCTGCCGTCGAGCCTCGCTCAAACAACGCACGCAAGACGCAACGACCAATCCGGCCGTAGCCGTTGAGTGCAACTTTGTAAGGACGCGGTTGAGGCATGGGGTTCTCGATTACCGTGGTGAATCCGTCAGTGTTGCGTTGAATGTTCAATTGCCTTCGCGGGCAAGCCTCGCTCCTACAGGGTCACGTGTTGTCTGCCGGATTGCACAGACAAGTGATCTGTAGGAGCGAGGCTTGCCCGCGAAGACGTCAGCACAGACAACGCAACTGTCGGACTTAGTCTTCCAGCAGCTCTTCAGCCTGGCCCAGGATGTTTTCCAGGGTGAAGCCGAACTCTTCGAACAAGGCAGGCGCAGGCGCCGACTCGCCGTAGGTGGTCATGCCGATCACACGCCCTTCCAGGCCCACGTACTTGTACCAGTAGTCCGCATGGGCGGCCTCGATGGCGATACGCGCGCTGACCTGCAATGGCAGAACCGCTTGCTTGTAGCCGGCGTCCTGGGCTTCGAAGACGCTGGTGCACGGCATCGAAACAACACGCACCTTGCGACCTTGCTCGGTCAGTTTGTCGAAGGCTTGAACGGCCAGGCCGACTTCCGAACCGGTGGCGATCAGGATCAGCTCAGGCTCGCCTGCGCAGTCTTTCAGCACGTAGCCGCCGCGATTGATGCACTCGATCTGCACGGCATCACGGGTTTGGTGCTGCAGGTTCTGACGGGAGAAGATCAGTGCCGACGGACCGTCGTCACGCTCCAGCGCGCATTTCCAGGCCACTGCCGATTCAACGGCATCGGCTGGACGCCAGGTGTCGAGGTTCGGCGTGCAGCGCAGGCTGGCCAGTTGCTCGATCGGCTGGTGAGTCGGGCCGTCTTCGCCCAGACCGATGGAGTCGTGGGTGAACACATAAATGATGCGTTTCTTCATCAGCGCCGACATGCGTACTGCGTTGCGGGCGTATTCCATGAACATCAGGAAGGTCGCGCCGTACGGCACCAGGCCGCCGTGCAGGGCCACGCCGTTCATGATCGCGCTCATGCCGAACTCGCGAACGCCGTAGTACATGTAGTTGCCGCTGGCGTCTTCGGCGGTGACGCCTTTGCAACCTTTCCACAGGGTCAGGTTGGAACCGGCCAGGTCAGCCGAACCGCCCAGCAGTTCCGGCAACAGCGGGCCGAACGCGTTCAGGGCATTCTGGCTGGCTTTACGGCTGGCGATGGTTTCGCCCTTGGCCGCGACTTCAGCGATGTAAGCAGCCGCTTTTTCAGCGAAGTCAGTTGGCAGATCACCGCTCAGACGACGAATCAGTTCGTTGGCCAGCTCCGGGAAGGCCGCGGAGTAAGCAGCGAAACGCTGATCCCACTCGGCTTCGGCAGCGCGACCGGATTCCTTGGCGTCCCACTCGGCATAAATATTGGCCGGGATTTCGAACGGGCCGTGGTTCCACTTCAGTGCTTCACGGGTCAGAGCGATTTCCGCGTCACCCAACGGGGCACCGTGGCAGTCTTCCTTGCCCTGCTTGTTCGGCGAACCGAAACCGATGGTGGTCTTGCAGCAGATCAGCGTCGGCTGCTCGCTTTTGCGGGCCGTGTCGATGGCGATCTTGATTTCTTCCGGGTCATGACCGTCGACGTTGCGGATCACCTGCCAGTTGTAGGCCTCGAAACGCTTCGGCGTGTCGTCGGTGAACCAGCCTTCGACTTCGCCGTCGATGGAAATGCCGTTGTCATCGTAGAAGGCAATCAGTTTACCCAGGCCCAAGGTACCGGCCAGGGAGCTGACTTCGTGGGAAATGCCTTCCATCATGCAGCCATCACCCAGGAACACGTAGGTGTGGTGATCAACGACGTTATGGCCGGGACGGTTGAACTGCGCCGCCAGGACTTTTTCCGCCAACGCGAAACCCACGGCATTGGCCAGGCCTTGGCCCAGTGGACCGGTGGTGGTTTCGACGCCCGGGGTGTAGCCGTATTCCGGGTGACCCGGAGTGCGGCTGTGTAGCTGGCGGAAGTTTTTCAGGTCATCGATCGACAGGTCATAGCCGGTGAGGTGCAGCAGCGAGTAGATCAACATCGAACCGTGACCGTTGGACAGCACGAAGCGGTCACGGTCGGCGAACGATGGATTGCTCGGGTTGTGCTTCAGGTAGTCACGCCAAAGTACTTCGGCGATATCCGCCATACCCATAGGGGCACCGGGATGGCCGCTGTTGGCTTTTTGCACGGCATCCATGCTGAGGGCACGAATGGCGTTGGCACGCTCACGACGGCTGGGCATCGCTGTTCTCCTGCGGATATTGAATCGAGAGTTAATAAAACGAAACGGAAAAAAGGCGAGCATTTTCCCTCACCGACCGCCTTCGGGGCAATGACAGATAGTCATCCGAAGGCGTTTTTCCAATGGATAACAGCGTATTCGACTGATGAAACCTTTCCGCTGTTCGTTTGCTGACTAAACCTAACGCTGAAAAGTGCCATCCATCGAGCAATATCAAAACTTTTTGATATTGCTCTTGCGATGATTTCCGACCGTCACTAGACTGCTGGCCTTATGAATTTACGCGTGCCTTCCATTCGACATGACGATTGCGATGAACTGGCGGCCCTGTGCAAGGCCGGCGGCGATCCTCTGCGTCTGAATGTATTGCGCGCGCTGGCCAACGATTCGTTCGGCGTACTGGAACTGGCGCAGATCTTCGGCATTGGCCAGTCTGGCATGAGTCATCACCTCAAGGTTTTGGCCCAGGCCGACCTGGTGGCGACCCGTCGTGAAGGCAATGCGATTTTCTACCGCCGCGCCCTGCCCCACACCGATCTGCTGGGCGGCAAGCTGCATGCCGCACTGCTGGAAGAAGTGGACAACCTGACCCTGCCGACTGACGTTCAGTCGCGGATCGGTCAGGTCCACGGGCAGCGAGCGGCGGCCAGCCAGGACTTTTTCTCACGGGTCGCAGAGAAGTTTCGCGCCCAGCAAGACCTGATTGCCGGCCTGGCGCAATACCGCGAAAGCGTGGTGGCACTGCTCGACAAGCTGAGTTTCGGCCCGGGCGCCACGGCGATCGAAGTAGGCCCCGGCGATGGCGGTTTTCTGCCGGAGCTGGCGCATCGTTTCGTTCAAGTCACGGCGCTGGACAACAGCCCGGCGATGCTCGATCTGGCCCGTCAGGTCTGCGAACGTGAAATGCTGGCTAACGTCAGCCTGCAATTGGCCGATGCATTGAACGGCGTAAGCCTCAAGGCTGATTGCGTTGTACTGAACATGGTACTGCACCATTTCGCCGCGCCGGCCGAAGCACTCAAGCGCATGGCCGACTTGCTGCAACCGGGCGGTAGCCTGCTCGTGACAGAGTTATGTAGCCACAACCAGAGTTGGGCCAGGGAGGCCTGCGGTGATCTGTGGTTGGGGTTTGAACAGGACGATCTGGCCCGTTGGGCCACCGCTGCGGGACTCATTCCCGGGGAAAGCCTCTATGTAGGCTTACGTAATGGTTTCCAGATTCAGGTCCGCCATTTTCAGCGACCGACTGGCGACACTCACCATCGGTAAATTCAGGAAAAAATCGAGATGAGCGAATACTCCCTCTTCACCTCCGAGTCCGTGTCTGAAGGGCATCCGGACAAAATCGCCGACCAGATTTCCGATGCGGTGCTGGACGCCATCATTGCTGAAGACAAATTCGCCCGTGTAGCGGTCGAAACACTGGTAAAAACCGGCGTTGCAATCATCGCAGGTGAAGTCACCACGTCGGCCTGGGTCGATCTGGAAGACATCGTCCGTAACGTGATTCTCGACATCGGCTACAACAGCTCCAATGTCGGCTTCGACGGTGCAACTTGCGGCGTGATGAACATCATCGGCAAGCAGTCCCCCGACATCAACCAGGGCGTTGACCGTGCCAAGCCTGAAGACCAGGGCGCCGGCGACCAGGGCCTGATGTTCGGCTACGCCAGCAACGAAACCGACGTGCTGATGCCAGCGCCGATCACCTTCTCGCACCAGCTGGTTCAACGTCAGGCTGAAGCCCGTAAATCCGGCCTGCTGCCTTGGCTGCGCCCGGACGCCAAGTCGCAAGTGACTTGCCGTTATGAAGGCGGCAAGGTTGTCGGTATCGACGCCGTTGTACTGTCGACCCAGCACAACCCTGACGTATCGTACAAAGACCTGCGCGAAGGCGTGATGGAACTGATCGTCAAGCACGTACTGCCTGCCGAGCTGCTGTCCAAAGACACCCAGTTCCACATCAACCCGACCGGCCAATTCATCATCGGTGGCCCGGTGGGCGACTGCGGCCTGACCGGTCGCAAGATCATCGTCGACAGCTACGGCGGCATGGCCCGTCACGGCGGCGGCGCGTTCTCCGGCAAGGATCCATCGAAGGTTGACCGTTCGGCGGCCTACGCCGGTCGTTACGTGGCCAAGAACATCGTCGCGGCCGGCCTGGCCGAGCGTTGCGAGATTCAGGTTTCCTACGCGATCGGTGTTGCTCAGCCTACGTCGATTTCATTGAACACCTTCGGCACCGGTAAAATCAGCGACGACAAGATCGTCAAACTGGTTCGCGAAGTGTTCGACCTGCGTCCATACGCAATCACCACCATGCTCGACCTGCTGCACCCGATGTACCAGGAAACCGCTGCGTACGGCCACTTCGGTCGCACTCCGGCTACCAAGACTGTGGGCGACGATACGTTCACCACCTTCACTTGGGAAAAAACCGACCGCGCCGACGACCTGCGTGTCGCCGCCGGCCTGTAAGACTTTTCCTGCGGTACCCAAAGCCCCGCACGGTTCGCCGTGCGGGGCTTTTTATTGTTCTGCTGCTTGAGACCGTGTCGCCGCCTTCGCGAGCAAGCCCCCACACTTGATCTCGGTCACTCACAGCATCTGTGTACACATAAGATCCCATGTGGGAGCGGGCTTGCTCGCGAAGAGGCCAGCCCAGTCACCTCTGTCTCATGCCAGAAACACTCAGCAAAAAAACCACCCTTCGCGCCTACCAGTACTGATCTAGCCTTCAAGCATCCCACTGAGCAAGGACGCTCTCGATGCTGCCCAACCTGCGCCTGTTTTTCGCTTTCCTGCTGACCTTCGCCAGCCAGACCGCCAATGCCGCCGAATGCCCCGATTGGCCACCAGTTCGCGCACAGAAAGAAATCACCACCCTGCAACTGCAAATCGATCGCTGGGACGATAGCTACCACCGTGAAGGCCAATCGCTGATCGCCGATGAACTCTATGATCAGTCCCGTGCACGACTGACCGAATGGCGCGAGTGTTTTGATTCAACCCCCTCCGACGAACCATTGCGTACGGCCGGCGGCACGGTTGTTCACCCCATCGCCCACACCGGTTTGGAAAAACTGCGCGATGGGCGCGCCGTCGAAGCCTGGCTGAAAGATCGGGGCGAGGTGTGGATTCAGCCCAAGGTTGACGGTGTGGCGGTGACGTTGATTTATCGCAATGGCTGGTTGCACCGGGCGATCAGTCGGGGGGACGGGGTAAACGGCCAGGACTGGACAGCCTCGGCACGCCAGATCGCCGCCATCCCTCAAAAACTTTCGCAGTCGCTGGACTTGCTGCTCCAAGGCGAACTCTATTGGCGCCTGACCGAACACGTACAAGCCGAGGCCGGCAGCCTCAATGCCCGCGCCACGGTGGCCGGGTTGATGGCACGCAAGGCGCTGAGCGCCGAGCAGGCCGCCGGTATCGGTTTGTTTGTCTGGGACTGGCCGCAAGGCCCGAAAAGCCTGCCCGACCGGGTGGCAGCTCTGGACAAGTTGGGGTTCCCGAGTACGGCACCCTACAGTCAGCCGATCGAGGCATTTGCCGATGCCGTACGCTGGCGCGAGCACTGGTATCGCTCGCCCCTGCCCTTTGCCAGCGATGGGGTCGTGCTGCGCCAGGACCAGCGCCCACCGGCCGAGCGCTGGCAGGCGAAAACGCCTTACTGGAGCGTCGCCTGGAAATACCCCTTTGCCCAGGCGCTGGCCGAGGTGCGCAAGGTCCACTTCAAAATTGGACGAACCGGCCGGATCACACCGGTGCTGGATCTGATACCGGTGATGCTCGACGACCGGCAGATCAGGCGCGTCAGTGTCAGCTCCCTGCACCGCTGGGAAGCGCTGGATATTCGCCCGGGCGATCAGGTCGCTATCAGCCTGGCGGGGCTGACCATCCCCAGGCTCGATGGTGTCGTATTGCGCAGCACCGAACGCCCGGCATTGAACGTACCGCTTGCGGCAGATTTTCATTCTTTGAGCTGCTGGCAGCCCACACCCGGATGCGAAAGCCAATTCCTCGCACGCCTGACCTGGCTCAGTGGTAAACAGGGGTTGGCATTGCCTCATGTCGGGCCGGGCACCTGGGAGAAACTCCTCAAGGCCGAACGCCTCGACAGCCTGGTCGATTGGTTGACCCTTGATGAGCAAGAGCTTGCTAAGATTGACGGCTTCGGTGAGCGCAGCAGTGCTCGTCTTTTGGACAGTTTCAACAGCGCCCGGCAACGCCCATTCGCTCGCTGGCTTAAAGCCTTGGGCTTACCGCCGACCGGCCAGGCACGCCTCGCCGATTCATGGCAGGCGCTGGCGCAACGAAACACCGAGCAATGGCAGGCCGAAGCCGGCATCGGCCCGGGGCGCGCAGCGCAATTGAGCGCATTTTTCCGCGACCCGCAGGTCCTGGCCTTGAGTGAGACATTACGTGTTGCCGGGATTGACGGTTTCTAGACGCCAGCCCGCTCTGAGAACCGGGAACCCAAAGGTGCCGATGCGCTCAAACAGCCCATCGCTATATCGAATTTTTCACCTGGAGCTTTTATGAAACTTCTTTCACCGCTTGCCGTGTTGACCCTGTGCAGCGTGATGGCCGCTCCATTGATGGCCGACGAAGATGCCCCGGGCCTGACCGGCTGCGCCGCCAAAAAACAAGGCATCATCAACCAGATCGAACTGGCCAAGTCCCGCGGCAACGCCGATCAACAGGCTGGCCTGGAAACCGCCCTGAACGAAGTCACTGCCCATTGCACCGACGCTTCCTTGAAGAAGGAACGGGAAAACAAGGTGCTCGACGCCAAGCACGAAGTCAGCACGCGTCAGGCCGATCTCGAGAAGGCGATGAAAAAAGGCGACGCCGAGAAGATCAACAAGCGCAAAGACAAACTGGCTCAATCGCGCAAGGAGTTGCAGGAAGCACTGGATGAGCTGGATAAGTAAATGATCTTTTCTGCAATCAATGATCCCGAAACTCTTTATGGCAGGCACTGCAGGCATCTTCGACTTTCTGCACCGCCGGCCCCAGGTTGCTGACCTTGTAGGGCTGAACCTTGCTGGCAATCACCAGTTCACCGGTGGCGCCTTCAAGGGTGCGGGCCAGCTCCTGGAAACGTGCCTGCTTCTGCCAGACATCGTCCTTGGCGCTGGTGTGATCCTCTTCGCGCACCTGCGGGAAATGTTTCCACGGCTCATGGGACAACGCGTCGAGCTTCACCGCGCCGTCGGCGAATTTCGGGCCATCGAATGGAATACGCCCACGCAACATACCGCCCAGGTCTTCGCCGGTCTTGAGCATCTGCTTGAAGATCGCCTTGCGCTGACCCAGCGGCGAGTTCGGGTCGACACCCCCGCAGGCGGACAAGGTCAGGCAGGCCAGCAATACAACGGAAAGTCTTTTAAGAATCATGGTGGCTTCAGGTCACTGGAAACGGCGGCCAGTATCCTCGCGTCACCGGCAAAGACCAATAGCCCTATTATCAATACGGGTTGTTTGAGCGCATGGAGCACTCAGGCAGCCGGCAAAGGAATTACTCCATGAACAGCCGTTTCAAGGCATGGCGTCACAATCTGGCCTGGACCCTTCCGATGGTGGCCGTACTGGCAGGTTGCACCGGCGGCGACAGCAGCAAACCGAAAACCCACGCACTGGCGACCTACTCCAGCGCCACCTGGGAAGCGCTTCCGGCAGTGTCCGACAACGACCTCGTCGCCGGCTTCGGCTCGTGGCGCAGCGCTTGTACCCGGCTCAAGGCCGACCCGGTCTGGGGCGGCACCTGTGCGGCTTCCGCCAATGTGCAGCCAACCGCCAATGACATCCGCGGTTTCCTCAAACAGAACCTGGACGTCTATGGCCTGCGTGCCGCCAATGACAACCCCAACGGCCTGATTACCGGTTACTACGAACCGGTGTACCCCGGCAGCCTGACCCAGACCGAGGAAGCCAACATCCCGGTGTACGGTGTACCCGAGGACATGATCATCGTCTCTCTGGACAGTATCTATCCGGAACTCAAAGGCAAGCGCCTGCGGGGAAGGCTCGAAGGTCGCGTGCTCAAGCCGTACGACGATGCGGCAACCATTGAAACCAAAGGCGTGAAGGCGCCGGTGATTGCCTGGCTGACCGATCCGATGAACCTGCAGTTCCTGCAAATCCAGGGCTCGGGTCGCATCCAGCTTGATGACGGTCGTCAGTTGCGCGTCGGTTACGCCGACCAAAACGGCCACCCCTATCGACCCATCGGCCGCTGGCTGGTGGACCAGGGTGAGCTGAAGAAAGAAGACGTGACCATGGGCGCTATCAGCACCTGGGCCAAGGCGAATCCTGCGCGCATTCCCGAACTGCTCGGCAGCAACCCCAGCTACGTGTTCTTCACCCGCAACCCCGACAGCAATGAAGGGCCGCGCGGTTCGCTGAATGTACCGCTGACCGCAGGTTATAGCGCGGCGGTGGACCGCAAGGTGATTCCACTCGGCAGCCTGTTGTGGTTATCGACCACACGCCCGGATGGCAGCGCACTGGTACGTCCGGTGGCCGCGCAAGATACTGGCGGCGCGATTGCCGGCGAGGTCCGCGCGGACCTGTTCTGGGGCACGGGGGATGCGGCCGGGCAATTGGCCGGCGACATGAAACAGCAGGGGCAGATCTGGATGCTTTGGCCAAAAGGGGCGGCGTTGCCGCAAGTGCCGCAGGTGGCTGACACACTTTAAAAGCAAAAGATCGCAGGCTTCGCCAGCTCCTGCATTGACCGCGTGCGCCGCAATATCGCGGATGAACATCGATCCCGGTAGGAGCTGCCGAAGGCTGCGATCTTTTGATCTTGCCTTTAAACCGACACCACAAAGAAACTGACAATCAACCCCACTCCAATGGCCCACACCAACGACCGCAGAATCGCCCAGTCCGCCAGATAGCAAATGATGTAGAGCAGCCGACTGGTGATAAACAACACCGCCAGCACATTGATCGTCACCAGATCAGCATTACCGGCCAGGTGCGCGACGATCACCGCTGCCGCAAACGCCGGTGTCACTTCGAAGCTGTTCAACTGCGCCGAGTGCGCACGCCTGGCTACCCCTTCAAGCGAATCCAGAAACGCCCGCGGATCGTGATTCTCTTTCAGCCCGAACTTGCCGCCGCTGAACTTGGCGACGCCTGTGCATAGATATGGCAAGCAGATCGCAATCAAAATGCACCACAGAGCAACCGTCATAACGCAGTCCCTTCTTCAAGTTATAGAAAATCGAATTCCATCAGGGGCGACTAAAACTTCATCACCAACATGCCGATCAGCACCAGCCCACAGGCTAAGAGCCGGGGCTTGCCGAAAGGTTCTTTCAGATAGCGCATCCCAAACAGCACCACCAGAATCACACTGATTTCGCGCAGCGCCGCGGCTTCAGCAATCGAGCCGAGCTGCATCGCCCACAGCACCAAAGCGTAGCTGAACAGTACGCAAAACCCGACCGCCAAGCCCAACCGCCACTGCTCGCGCCAGAACAGCATGAACGCCGGGCGCTTGCGCACCAACGCCAGCAATGGGAACGGCCAGGCACTGAGCAATGTGACCCAAACCAGGTAATCCAATGGATGGGACCAGCGCCGCAGGGCCTGGCCATCGATGAAGGTGTAACAACCGATGCACAACCCGATCAGCGCCACCACCGGCAGCATTGACCACGGCAGACGCACCCCGCCGCCGCCCTGCCAGAGCAGGCACAACATGCCGAACGGGATCAGCAAAATGCCAAAGATCTGCTGAGCCGTCAGCACTTCCCCGGCGAAGATCAGCGTCAGTGCCAGCACCACCAGCGGTGACAGGCCACGCATCAACGGATAGACCAGGCCGAGATCGCCGACCCGATAGGCCTGGATCAACAGGTAGCGATAGAGCAACTCAAATGCCGCTGACGCGAGAATCCACCGCCACATCTCCAGTGGCGGCAGCGCCACGAAGGGCAGCATCAGGGCGACAAACAGCAGCGCCACGCTGTCCATGCAGGCCACCACCAACAGCCGCTCCGCGCTGAATTTGATCAGGGTATTCCACGCCGCGTGCAACAGCGCCGCCACCAACACCAGAACCGTCGCAAGCACGGCACACTCCTTATTTCCCCCCACCACCCACCCCGCAGCCTTCGGCAGCTCATGGGCGGAGCAGAGAATTGATTCGCCATATGTCCGCAGCTGTTTATACTGCAAGCGACCACGCCGCACTCAGTTGCGCACACACTAATTCCAATAATTCCTGCCTCTGCCCGCTCCCACCGAGAACGGTCGTCGGCCTGCGTATGCCTGATCAAAGCGTCAAGACTACCGACAGAGACCTTGCGCATGCCACTCGCCTTGCTTGCACTGGCTGTTGCCGCCTTCGGCATCGGCACCACTGAATTCGTCATCATGGGCTTGCTGCCCGATGTCGCCCGCGACCTCGCCGTGAGCATTCCTCACGCGGGGCTGCTCATAACCGGTTACGCCTTGGGCGTGGTGTTCGGCGCGCCGATCCTCGCGGTCGGGACCGCCAACATGCCGCGCAAAGCCACATTGCTGGGCATGACGCTGATGTTCATTCTCGGCAATATCCTCTGCGCCCTGGCGCCGAACTACGCCACTTTGATGGCCGCGCGGGTGATCACGGCGCTGTGCCACGGCGCGTTTTTCGGCATCGGTTCAGTGGTCGCCGCCGGTTTGGTGGCACCGAACAAACGAGCCCAGGCGATTGCCATGATGTTCACCGGCCTGACGCTGGCCAACGTGCTGGGCGTTCCATTGGGCACCGCGCTGGGGCAATACGCTGGCTGGCGCTCGACGTTTTGGGCCGTGTCGGTGATTGGTGTGATTGCGGCCATCGCTCAGTGGGTCTGGCTGCCCAAGGAAATCCCCATGGACAAGGCCAACCTGGCCAGCGAGTTCAAAGTGCTGGGCAAGGTCAACGTGCTGCTGGCGCTGGGCATGAGTGTGCTGGCGTCCACCAGTCTGTTCAGCGTGTTCACCTATATCGCGCCGATCCTGCAAGACATCACCGGTGTCAGCCCGCATGGCGTGACGATCATGTTGCTGTTGTTCGGGGTCGGTCTGACGGCGGGCAGCATGCTCGGCGGCCGGTTGGCGGACAGTCGCTTGCTGCCTTCTCTGGTGGGTATGGCACTGGCGGTGGTCGTCGTGCTGGCCGCTTTCAGTCAGACCAGTCACTCAGTGATCCCGGCGGCGATCACGCTGGTGTTGTGGGGCATCTTCGCGTTTGCGCTGTGCCCGATCCTGCAATTGCTGATCATCGATCAGGCTCATGAAGCGCCGAACCTCGGGTCGACGTTGAATCAAAGCGCATTCAATCTCGGCAACGCAGCCGGTGCGTGGATTGGCGGGCTGGTTGTGGCCAGTGGCGCGGACCTGGCGGACTTGCCGTGGACCGGCGCACTGGTCAGCGGGTTGACGGTGCTGACGGCGTTGTTTTTCATCTACCTGCAGCGTCGCAGTGCTGTCGCGGTCAATGTGTCCGGCTAAGCGCAATCCATGTGGGAGCGGGCTTGCTCGCGAAGGCGGCGGCACAGTCAAGATTGATGTCGCCTGACACACCGCCTTCGCGAGCAAGCCCGCTCCCACAGGTTTCGCGCCTTGAACTGACTGGCATCAGGTACGTTTACCCTTCATTTTTTGATCTTCTGCGGTTCGGGCTCCTGGTTCCGCTGCGCAGAGGTCTTCGGCGGCCCGCTTTCACTGCGAATCTGCGCGTGACTGATCAGCGCGAAGATAAAACTGCCACCGATGATGTTCCCCACCAGCGTGGGTCCTGCAAACACCAGCCAGAAATCCTTCCACGGCAACTCGCCGGCAAACACCAGATACGAGACCTCGACCGATCCGACCACGATGTGGGTGAAATCTCCCAGCGCCATGAAATAGGTGATGAGGATGATGATCCACATCTTGGCGCTTTCCATGGACGGGATCATCCAGACCATGGTGGCGATCATCCAGCCGGAGATGATGCCTTTGGCGAACATTTTGCTCGCGTCGTTCTCCATGACCTTGCGCCCGATGTCGAGGAAAGCCAGATCGGTCTTGGTGTCGAAAATCGGCAGGTGCAGCATCACATACGCCACCAGCAAGGTGCCGCAGAGGTTACCCACCAGCACGACCGACCACAGCCGAAGCAACCGACCGAAATTACCCAGCGTAGGCTTGCTCATGATCGGCAATACCGCAGTCAGGGTGTTCTCGGTGAAGAGTTGCTGGCGGGCGAGAATCACTGCGAGAAAACCTGCGCAGTAACCGAAACTGGCGATCACCTTGAAGCCTTCGCCGTCCGGCAGACGCGAGTTGAGCAGCCCCATGCCCATCAGCGACAAGCCCATGGTCAAGCCCGCAGCCAGGGCCGACCACCACAGCGCCGCAACGCTACGCTCGAGCTCCTGATCGCCTTGGGTGCGAATGATTTCGTGCAGCACCGCCGCGCGCGGTGGCTGGTTCTTGTCGACCTCGCGCTGTTCTTGCGCCGAGAGGTCCGGGGTCTTGCCGTCTTGGGGCGTGTCCATAAAACTCCTGAACCAGTGGCAGGTCGTTTAACTACGACACGCGGGGTTCGAAGCTGTTCAGTGATCCGTTAAATCATCTCTGACCGATAGACCGCTTTCGCGAGCAAGCCCGCTCCCACACTGGATCTCTGTCGTACACAAAGTATCTGCTCACTGAGGATCGAATGTGGGAGCGGGCTTGCTCGCGAAGACCGCACCGCCGATTTCACCCGCCGATCACATCATCCTTGAACTGGTCTTTGACGTACCTGATCTCGGTCCGGCCGTGCGGCGCGGGCAGGCCGTCTTCGCCCAGGTTCACGAAAACCATCTTCTCTACCGTCAGGATGCTCTTGCGGGTGATCTTGTTGCGCACTTCGCAAGTCAGCGTGATCGAGGTGCGACCGAACTCGGTGGCGGTGATGCCCAGTTCGATGATGTCGCCCTGGCGCGAGGCGCTGACGAAATTGATTTCGGAAATGTATTTGGTGACCACGCGCTGATTACCCAGCTGGACGATGGCGTAGATCGCCGCTTCTTCGTCGATCCAGCGCAACAGGCTGCCGCCGAACAGCGTGCCGTTGGGGTTGAGGTCTTCGGGTTTTACCCATTTGCGGGTGTGGAAATTCATACTCACTCCTGACCGTCTTGCCGATTGATGCCGGCCATCATGGCAGAGCCCGGACTAGAGCTCTATCAAGCATCGACTATGGTCTCGATTACCGTTCGGACATTGACCAACAGAAACGCTTTGGAAGATCAGCATAGCCCGCTATAATCGCCCCCGTTTCAAAACGGTAATGTTCACTTGCTACCGTTTTCCCGCCACCTGTCCGAGGGGCGCTGCAGCAGGTTCGACCTGTCAGGCTCGGATGGGGCGTTGACTGGCCACGGCCAGACACTAAACGCACAACGGCGCCCATTCGCATACATTACGAATGGAGGCTCATCATGAGCGCTGTTATCACGCCTGCAGATTTTAACGATTACAAAGTCGCCGACATGTCCCTGGCTGCCTGGGGCCGTCGCGAAACCATCATCGCCGAATCCGAAATGCCAGCCCTGATGGGTCTGCGCCGCAAATACTCCGCCGAGCAGCCGCTCAAAGGCGCGAAGATCCTCGGCTGCATCCACATGACCATTCAGACTGCCGTGCTGATCGAAACCCTGGTTGCCCTGGGTGCCGAAGTGCGTTGGTCGTCCTGCAACATTTTCTCGACTCAAGACCAGGCCGCTGCCGCTATCGCTGCTGCCGGTATCCCGGTTTTCGCCTGGAAAGGCGAAACTGAAGAAGAGTACGAATGGTGCCTGGAGCAAACCATCCTCAAAGATGGCGCGCCTTGGGATGCCAACATGATCCTCGACGACGGCGGCGACCTGACCGAGCTGCTGCACAAGAAATACCCGGCGATCCTGGACCGCGTCCACGGCGTCACTGAAGAAACCACCACCGGCGTTCACCGTCTGCTGGACATGCTGGCCAAGGGCGAGCTGAAAATCCCGGCCATCAACGTCAACGACTCGGTGACCAAGAGCAAGAACGACAA
The DNA here is from genome assembly GCF_019218905.1 of Pseudomonas sp. PDM24. NCBI lineage: Bacteria > Pseudomonadati > Pseudomonadota > Gammaproteobacteria > Pseudomonadales > Pseudomonadaceae > Pseudomonas > Pseudomonas sp. PDM24. The sequence continues at coordinate 207,163 of NZ_JAHUWR010000002.1, forward strand.
CAAGTACGGCTGCCGTCACAGCCTGAACGACGCGATCAAGCGCGGCACCGACCACCTGCTGTCCGGCAAGCAAGCGCTGGTCATCGGTTACGGTGACGTGGGCAAGGGCTCGGCCCAGTCCCTGCGTCAGGAAGGCATGATCGTTAAAGTCTCCGAAGTCGACCCGATCTGCGCCATGCAAGCCTGCATGGACGGTTTCGAACTGGTTTCGCCGTTCATCGACGGTATCAACAACGGCACTGAAGCAAGCATCGACAAAGCGCTGCTGGGCAAGATCGACCTGATCGTGACCACCACCGGCAACGTCAATGTTTGCGACGCAAACATGCTCAAAGCCCTGAAGAAGCGCGCTGTGGTCTGCAACATCGGTCACTTCGACAACGAAATCGACACCGCTTTCATGCGCAAGAACTGGGCATGGGAAGAAGTGAAGCCACAGGTTCACAAGGTTCACCGTACCGGCCCGGGCGCTTTCGACGCTCAGAACGACGACTACCTGATCCTGCTGGCCGAAGGCCGTCTGGTTAACCTGGGCAACGCCACTGGCCACCCAAGCCGCATCATGGACGGTTCGTTCGCCAACCAGGTTCTGGCGCAGATCTTCCTGTTCGGCCAGAAGTACGCCGACCTGTCGCCAGCCCAGAAAGCCGAGCGTCTGACCGTTGAAGTACTGCCGAAGAAACTCGACGAAGAAGTGGCCCTGGAAATGGTCCGCGGTTTCGGTGGCGTGGTCACTCAACTGACCAAGCAACAGGCTGACTACATCGGCGTGACCGTCGAAGGCCCGTTCAAGCCGCACGCTTACCGCTACTGATTGGTCCTGCTGCCTGCTCTCCCTTGTGGGAGCGGGCTTGCTCGCGAAGGCGGTTTAACATTCAACATTAATGTCGTCTGACCCACCGCCTTCGCGAGCAAGCCCGCTCCCACATTGGGATGTGCAAGCGTCCGGCTTACGTGTTTCCAAGGATATGACCATGTCCCAAGACCGTCGCTACAGTTTCGAATTCTTCCCGACGAAGACCGATGCTGGGCATGAAAAACTGATCGCCACTGCCCGTCACCTGGCGACCTTCAATCCCGACTTCTTCTCCTGCACCTACGGCGCTGGCGGTTCGACCCGTGATCGCACCCTCAACACCGTGTTGCAGCTTGAAAGCGAAGTCAAAGTCCCTGCCGCACCGCATTTGTCTTGCGTGGGCGATAGCAAGGACGACCTGCGCGGCTTGCTGAGCCAGTACAAGGCAGCCGGCATCAAGCGTATCGTTGCGCTTCGCGGTGACCTGCCCTCGGGCATGGGCATGGCCAGCGGCGAGATGCGCCACGCCAATGACCTGGTTGAATTCATTCGTGAAGAAACCGGCGATCATTTCCACATCGAAGTCGCCGCTTACCCGGAAATGCATCCGCAAGCGCGCAACTTTGAAGACGATCTCAACAACTTCGTGCGCAAGGCTAACGCCGGCGCCAACAGTGCGATCACCCAGTACTTCTTCAACGCCGACAGTTATTTCTACTTCGTCGAGCGTGTACGGGCCAAGGGTGTGAACATCCCGATCGTGCCGGGGATCATGCCGATCACCAACTACAGCAAGCTGGCGCGTTTTTCCGACGCTTGCGGTGCGGAAATCCCGCGCTGGATCCGCAAGCAACTGGAAGCCTACGGCGACGACACCCAAAGCATTCAAGGCTTTGGCGAGCAAGTCATCACCCAGATGTGCGAACGCCTGCTGCAAGGTGGCGCTCCAGGGCTGCATTTCTACACGCTGAACCAGGCTGAGCCGAGCCTGGCGGTGTGGAATAACCTGAAGTTGCCGCGTTAATCGTCGTTAAAGCAAGATCAAAAGATCGCAGCCTTCGGCATTTCCTACAGGGGATACGGACCTCTGTAGGAGCTGCCGAAGGCTGCGATCTTTTGCTTTCCGGCGCCCCTTTATTGTGCAGCCATACCCTGAACCAGAGCTTCTGGATCCGGTTTCTGGCTCTTTATGATTTCTCGTCGTAATCTCAACCCCATGCCTTTGATCGCTCAGTTACTGACCGTGCTTCTGTTCACTTGCCTGAGCCTCACTGCTCGGGGCGAGAAGTTGCGTATTGTCACCGAGCCTTGGGCACCTTATGTGTATGAGGAAAACGGCAAGTCTTTGGGGCTTGACTACGAAACCACCGCCATTGTCTTCAAACGCCTCGGAATCGACGTGGAATGGCAGTTCTTGCCATGGAAACGCTGCCTGTCGATGCTTGAGCAAGGCCAGGCAGATGGCGTGCTGGATATCTTCCACAGCGCTGAACGCGACGCGACCCTGCTCTACCCCAGCGAACCGCTCTCGCAAGTCGAATTCGTAATGTTCTATGCCAACGAGCGACCCTATCCGTTTCGCACCCTGGACGATCTGAAAGGCCTGACCATCGGCACCTCGCCGGGCTACCTGTACAGCAAGGACTTCAGCGAATCGACGCTGTTCACCCAAGAACCGGCACCCACCCATGAAGCCAACTTCGGCAAACTGGTGCGCGGCCGCATCGACCTGCTGATCACTGATCGCCGGGTTGGCCAGCACTTGCTCGATCAACTGAACATCCGCGACAAGATCACCGAGAACCCGATCATCATCAGCCAGCAAAGCCAGTTTCTGGCGGTACGCCGCAATGCCGGGATGGATTTGTTGGTGCAGCGTTTCGGCGCCGAGCTCAAGCGCTTCAAGCGCGAGCCGGCCTACGCTGAACTGAGCGCCCGCTATGGCGCCAGCCCGCCCACCGAAGCAGGGGCTGCCAGTGCCACCGCAACCGGCGGAAAAACCGTTGAGCAGCAGGAAAGCGGCGCGCAGTGATTGCTCTGTTATACTCCGGCCTTCCCGCCAGGCTCACGCCCGGACGCTCGGACTTGTTCAAGGCATCTCGATCCCGCTACAGCGCAGCTTTTCAGCCCGCGCGAGCGCTCCAGACGAGCCTTCGAGTCCCAGCAGGACCGGACGGGATTGCGTCCTCTTAAACGCGATTCGCGCCAGGCAAGACTCCCATTGGGCCAAGCCCTAACTAAAACAGGATTACTCATGTCCTTTGCTTCCCTCGGTCTCTCCGAGGCTTTAGTCCGCGCCATCGAGGCAGCGGGCTATACCGAGCCTACTCCGGTGCAACAGCGGGCCATTCCCGCCGTGTTGCAAGGTCGCGACCTGATGGTTGCGGCACAGACAGGTACTGGTAAAACCGGTGGTTTCGCCCTCCCGATTCTGGAGCGGTTGTTCCCCAACGGTCACCCGGACAAATCCCAGCGTCACGGCCCGCGCCAACCGCGCGTACTGGTCCTGACCCCAACCCGCGAACTCGCGGCCCAGGTGCACGAGAGCTTCAAGGTCTATGCCCGTGACCTGAAGTTCGTCAGCGCCTGCATCTTCGGCGGCGTCGGCATGAACCCACAGGTTCAGGCCATGTCCCGCGGTGTCGACGTGCTGGTGGCCTGCCCCGGTCGCCTGCTCGACCTCGCCGGCCAAGGCAGCGTCGATTTGTCCCACGTGGAAATCCTCGTGCTGGACGAAGCCGACCGCATGCTCGACATGGGCTTTGTCCATGACGTGAAAAAGGTCCTCGCCCGCCTGCCGAACAAACGCCAGAACCTGCTGTTCTCGGCGACGTTCTCCAAAGACATCACCGACCTTGCCGGCAAGCTGCTGCACAACCCGGAACGCATCGAAGTCACGCCGCCAAACACCACGGTCGAGCGGATCGAACAGCGCGTATTCCGTCTGCCAGCCAACCACAAGCGTTCGCTGCTGGCGCACCTGATCACCGCTGGCGCCTGGGAACAGGTGCTGGTGTTCACCCGCACCAAGCACGGCGCCAACCGCCTGGCCGAGTACCTGGACAAACACGGCCTCACCGCCGTCGCCATCCACGGTAACAAGAGCCAGAACGCCCGCACCAAAGCCCTGGCCGACTTCAAGGCCGGTGAAGTGCGCATCCTGGTCGCCACCGACATCGCCGCTCGCGGCCTGGACATCGACCAGTTGCCCCACGTGGTCAACTTCGAACTGCCGAACGTCGACGAAGATTACGTGCACCGTATCGGCCGTACCGGCCGCGCCGGTCGTTCGGGCGAGGCGATCTCGCTGGTCGCTCCGGACGAAGAAAAGCTGCTCAAAAGCATCGAGCGCATGACCAAGCAGAAGATTGCCGACGGCAACCTGATGGGCTTCGACTCCAGCACTGTGGAAGCCGAGAAACCTGAAGTTCGCGAGCGTCCGGATGTGCGTAATCCGCGCAACCCACGTGGCCCGCGCGGCGATGGTCCGAACGGCAGCGGTGGTGGTGGCGGTCGTAAAGACAAAGGCAAGGACAAGGGCGGCAAGGAAAAACCTGCTGCCACTGGCCGTGGCGATCGCCCTGCCCGTGAACACAAGCCTCGCGAAGGCACCCCGGCCCGTGAGCAACAGCGTCCGGCACCTCGTGCCGCCGCTGACCGTGCTCCGGACGAGTTCCTGGACGACGATGTCGATAACTTCGGTAACCGCGTCGATTACGTGCCTCAAGCCAAACCGGCTCAGGGCCGTGGCCGCCGTCCGGGCGCTCCGGCACAAGGCGCAGGCGCAGGTGCTCCGCGCACCGGTCAGCCACAAGGTCGCCAAAATGGTCCGCGCAGCAGCAGCGGCGCAACCACCGGCACGCCGCCAGCCAAGCGCAGCGGCCCACGCAACGGCGCCCCACGTGACGGCCAGGCCCGTCGCGAAGAGTCCCGCAACCGCCGCCCGGCCCGTGACGAGCAGCCTCGTTCGGAACCGGCCGTGCAGAACCCGCGGGGCCCGGCACCGAAGATCATTCACAAGGAGTCGAAAAGCGATCGCTTCCCGACACCTGAGCAACTGGATCAACTGCCAGGCCGTCCACGCGGCGAAAAACCAGCCTTGCTGACACGCAATCGCTGAGTTTTTCAAAGCCATGAAAAATGCCCCTGATCGCAAGATCAGGGGCATTTTTTATGCCTCAACAAAAACTTGTAGGAGCGAGGCTTGCCCGCGAAGACGTCATCCGCTGCACCGCAAAAACCGAGTCGCCCCCTTCGCCGGCAAGCCTGGCTCCTACAGGGTTATGTGCCGATCGGCCCGCACCCATCAGAAACAAAAAAAACGCCCCGGATCGCGAGATCAGGGGCGTTTTTGTTCAAGCAGCGAAATTCACTTCGCTTTCACACCTTCAAATGTAACGTACAACTCGACTGCGTCGGACGCTGGGCCCAGGTCTTTCTGCTTGCCGAAATCGGAGCGCTTGATGCTGGTGGTGCCTTCGAAGCCGGCACGGTAGCCGCCCCATGGATCCTTGCCTTCACCCAGGAAGGTGGCTTTGACCACGATTGGCTTGGTCACACCCAGCAAGGTCAGGTTACCGGTTACGTCGGCAGTGTCTTTGCCAGCGGCGTTTTTGCCGGTGGATTTGACGCTGGTGGAAGCGAACTTGGCGTCGGCGAATTTGCCCACGTTCAGGAAGTCACCGCTGGAGATGTGCTTGTCGCGTTCGGCGTGGTTAGTGAACACGCTGGCGGTGCGCACATTGAACTCGATCTTGCTGTCTTCAGGCTTGGCGGCGTCGAAGCTGAACTTGCCGTCGATGTCCTTGAAGGTACCGGTGATGTAGCTGTACCCCAAGTGGCTGATCTTGAAGTCAACGAAGGCGTGCTGGCCTTCTTTGTCGACAACGTAATCGGCCGCCATTACGTTAGCGGACAGCAGAGCAGAACCGATTGCCAGGGCGGCGAGCGTCTTTTTCAACATGCTTTCTATTCCTTTGGAGTCGAGGTTGAACATCAGGCTTTGCGACCCAGCATTCGTGTAAGGGTCGCATCACGATCGATAAAGTGGTGTTTCAATGCTGCCAACGCATGGAGGCCGGAAAAAATTACCAGCGCCCAGGCCAGGTACAGATGGATCACACCCGCGGTATCTGCCTGGTCCGGTAGTCCGGAAACCAGTGCAGGCACTTCAAACAGGCCAAACACCGGGATCCCGACACCGTCTGCGGTGGAAATCAGGTAACCGGCAATCATCACAGCGAACAATCCGAGATAGAGGAAGGCATGGCCGAACACGGCACCAAGACGCGTCATGCGGCTATAACTTTGCAGAGCCGGCGGCGGTGGACTGATGAAGCGCCACAACACCCGCAGCAACATGACCGCGAACAACAGCAGGCCAATGCTCTTGTGCAGATCCGGCGCATCTTTGCGCCAGGCGCTGTAGTAGTCGAGACCCACCATCCACAACCCCAACGCGAACAGACCATAGACCGCGAGCGCCACACCCCAATGCACGAAGATGCTGATCCAACCGTAGCGGGAAGAAGAGTTACGTAGTTGCATTGCCCAAATCCTGTAAGAACTGCGCCCAAGACTATCGAGTTATCTATCGATTTAAAGCGGAAAATTTCGCTCTGAAATATCGAGAAATACGATCAAGACCTTGCGGTCGAGATGTTAAGAGAGTGTTAACCGAACGAAAAAACCTACAAATGCCGTCCCCATTCCCACTTAAAAAAAGCCTTTACCACTCGTCAGAACTGTCATATCTGACAGTAGCCAACATTGCAGGTCATTGATGAACCTGATCTCGGGCGTTTGTCCGAGCGTCTGAACAGGAGTTCTACCATGAGTCACCATTCGAGTTTATCCCCCGCGACTACGCGCAACCTATCCAATTCGATACCCGTAGGGGCAGGGCCACGAGGGATAGCCATCAACAACGATGGATCACGGGTTTTTGTTTGCAATTACATTTCAGGCAATGTGTCAGTGATCAACACCCGGAACAGAAAGGTAATCCACACCATCGCCGTCGAGCATTACCCCCAAAACATCGTCCTTGCCCATGGAGGGAAAAGAGCTTATGTGACCAACTACGGGTCAAGTTCGGTTTCGGTTATCGATACTGAAACCTATGCGGTGGGTAACGTCACGGTGGGAAAATATCCTCGGGGAATCGTCGTGAGCCGAGACGGGAAGCATGTCTACGTCACCGTTCGACAAAATAAAGAGTGGCTGGCAATTATCGACACCCGCACTTATGCGGTGAGCAGAGTGAGAGGATTGCCCTCTCCCTCCATAAGTGTGGATATCAGCCAGGACGATTCGCGTCTTTATATTTCCAGCACGAACTCTCCTGATGGCCCTTATCAGGACGCACTAACGATCATCAGCAGCAAGACTTTCAAAGTCCTCGATATCATCAGAACCGAAAGGTATCCGTCAGCAGTTACCGTCAGTCCCGACGACAAAGAAGTGTATATCGTGTGTCTGGACGCTCAAAAACTGACCGTACTGGACCCTAAGTTATCGACCACCAGGCATTTCGATTTTGTGACTTGCGAAGGGAAAATAGTGTTCGGCGAAAAAAACGCTTATGCCGTTGATCAAATCAAAAAAGAGGTCGTGGAAATTAATACCGCCACGTATGAAATTGTTCGCCGGGTGCCCATCCCTGGTGCTTCCGAACCGTATGACATGGTTCTTGATCAACATAACCATGCCTATGTCAGCGACTACCAAAGCGACAAAGTCCATAGTGTCGATCTAGCTTAGCGTCAAAGAAAAATCAGCAGCGACATACGCAAGACATAAAAAAAGCGCGGCATCACTGCCGCGCTTTTTTTGATTCCAGAACTTACTGCGTCTTGGTTTCAGTCGTCACTGGGGTCTTCGCAGCAGTATTGACCGCTGGCTTCACCGGCTCAGTCTTTTTCACCGTCGCCTTGACCGGGGCTTTTTTGGACTCGGCTTTGGCCGCCGGCTTTTTCACTGGCGCTTTGGCCGGCGCTTTCCTGGCAGGTTCTGCTTTCACCGGTGCCGCAGGCTTCGGCGCCTCAACCGGTGCTGGCGCTGGAGTCGGCGCAGGTACAGGGGCGGGTGCCGGAGCAACCGGTGCCACGGGTACTGGCGCCTTGGCTGGTTCCGGTTTGTCGTCAGAACCACCGAACAGGTTGGTGAAGAAGTTACCTTTCTTCGCCGCCACTGCACCTGCCGCTGCTGCGGTCGCCGCCGGAACAACTTTCGCCGGTTCAAACGATTTGCCCGCCGCCAGGTCTTCTACCTGACTGGCCGCACGCTGACCGGTGCGCAATGCGCCTTCCAGAGTGCCTGGGTACAAGGCGTCGGTGTGTTCGCCGGCAAAGGCTACTCGCTGCAGCGGACGCTCCCACAGGCGCCAGTACTTGCTGATCTGACCCGGGCCGAAGGCCAGGTATGCGCCACCCATCGACGGGTCGGTGCTGTAGCGACGGATTTCATAACCGGTGAACGAACCGCGTGCCTGTGGATAAAACGCATGCAGGCGAATCAGTACCTGATCAACCATCTGCTTGTCGCCGAAGGCCTGCATCACACGCGCGTTGTCGCCGGACAGGTTGATCACCACGTTGGCGCCACCCTTCAGGGCCGGCTCGACCCACAACATGCCCAGGCCGGTGTTGCTGTAGATCTCGCCAGACATGCGCGCCTTGCTTTCCCACACTGGCGTCTTGAACTTCAGCATGATCTGGTCACGCCAGCCGTAGTTGGTGCCTTTGATGGCGCCCAGGTGCTGGGCATCCAGCGCCGGGGTCATCTGGATCTTGTTCAGTGCCCGCAATGGCACGGCCAGCACAACGTAGTCCGCCTGATAGCCAACACTGCCGACCTTGACGGTCACACCGTCCTTGTCTTGAGTAATGGCCGAAACCGGCGAGCTGGTCTTGATGGTTTTCAGTTGTTTGACGAAGGCCTGGGCCAGCACCGGGCTGCCACCGGGCAGACGCGAGGCGCGCAGGTCACGGTCGGCAACGCCACGGTAGACGCGGCTCTGTTGTGCGAAGTACAGCAGCGACAGGCGCGAAGGTTCGTCATAGCGGGTACGAATCTGCTGATTCACCAACTGACGCGCAGTGGCTGGCAGATTCAAGCGATCGAGCCAGTTGGACACGTTGATCTGGTCCAGGGCGAACAGTGTGCTGTTGGCGGCCGGGTTCTGCGGGTCTTCGATCGAACGCGCCAGATCATCCAGAGTCTTTTCGTAGCGTTTCAGCGCTTCGGCGGTGGCCGGCTGTTTAGTCGCCAGATCGGCGGCGGTGAAATATTCACCGTCGATCAGGTAGCCCGGAGTCCGCACGAATTCAGGGGCTGGCGTGGTGGTCAGCTTGAACGTCGAGACGTACTTGTTCAGCACCGGTTGGGTCTTGTCGTTGCCGATCCACTCACTGGTGGCCATGCCGGAGCGACCGCCCAACGTCGGCTTGGCTTCCAGCAGAGTGACCTGCCAGCCTTTGTTCTGCAGTTCGTACGCCGCGGTGAGGCCCGAAAGCCCGCCGCCGACCACGATCACCGTTTTATCCTTGGCCAGCGCCGAAACGCTGAACAGCCCCAACATCACCAGCGCACAGGCGCGCAGCCAACCAGCAGACATTCAGCGAACTCCGGAAATACACGAGGAAATAGCGGTTTTACGAGTCAGACGACTCAAAGAACCGCGAAGAATACGTCAGCCATCAAAACGCCGCCAGCGACGTCTATCTCCTTATACAAAGTAGCTCAATCGACACAATGGGTTGTCCCGATGACGCGCATTGCATAGGCTTGCGCGATTGTTTGCCCGCGCACCAAGCGAGCCGCCTCGAGGAGACTGAACATGGGCCTGAATAATCAGTGGATGCAACGCGATCTCGCGGTGTTGTGGCATCCCTGCACCCAGATGAAAGACCACGAACAGCTGCCGCTGATCCCGATCAAGCGCGGCGAAGGCGTCTGGCTGGAAGACTTCGAAGGCAAACGCTACCTCGACGCGGTCAGCTCCTGGTGGGTCAACGTGTTCGGCCACGCCAACCCGCGGATCAACCAGCGCATCAAGGATCAGGTCGATCAGCTGGAACACGTGATCCTCGCCGGTTTCAGCCATCAGCCGGTGATCGAACTGTCCGAGCGCCTGGTAAAGATGACGCCCGAAGGCCTGACCCGGTGTTTCTACGCCGATAACGGTTCGTCGTGCATCGAAGTCGCGCTGAAAATGAGCTTTCACTACTGGCTCAACCGCGGCCAGCCGAACAAGAAGCGCTTCGTCACCCTCACCAACGGTTACCACGGCGAGACCATGGCGGCGATGGCGGTGGGCGACGTGCCGCTGTTCACCGAAACCTACAAAGCCCTGCTGATGGACACCATCAAGGTGCCGAGCCCCGACTGCTACCTGCGCCCCGAGGGCATGAGCTGGGAAGAACACTCGCGCAACATGTTCGCCGCCATGGAGCAGACCCTGGCCGACAACCACGACACCGTGGCCGCCGTGATTCTGGAGCCGCTGATTCAGGGCGCTGGCGGGATGCGCATGTACCACCCGGTGTACCTGAAGTTGCTCCGCGACGCCTGTGATCGTTATGGCGTGCACCTGATCCACGATGAAATCGCCGTCGGCTTCGGCCGCACCGGAACGATGTTCGCCTGCGAACAGGCCGGCATCCGTCCGGATTTCCTCTGCCTGTCCAAGGCACTGACCGGTGGTTACCTGCCGTTGGCGGCGGTGCTGACTACCGATGAGGTCTACAGCGCCTTCTACGACGACTACCCGACCCTGCGCGCCTTCCTGCACTCCCACAGCTACACCGGCAATCCACTGGCGTGCGCGGCGGCATTGGCGACGCTGGATATCTTCGAAGAAGACAACGTCATCGAGAACAACAAGGCCCTGGCTCAACGCATGGCCTCCTCCACCGCGCACCTGGTCGATCACCCGAACGTTGCCGAAGTGCGCCAGACCGGCATGGTTCTGGCCATCGAGATGGTCAAGGACAAGCCCACCAAGGAAGCTTATCCGTGGCAGGAACGTCGTGGTTTGAGGGTGTTCCAGCATGCGCTGGAGCGTGGTGCTTTACTGCGGCCGTTGGGCAGCGTGGTGTATTTCCTGCCGCCGTACGTGATTACTCCGGAGCAGATCGATTTTCTGGCCGAGGTGGCCAGTGAAGGCATCGACATCGCCACCCGCGACAGCATCAGCGTGGCAGTGCCGAAGGACTTTCATCCGGGTTACCGTGATCCGGGCTAAGTGACCCCCTTGAGCTTTTGTGGTATCTGGGCCGCCGCCTTCGCGAGCAAGCCCGCTCCCACAATTGACCGCGTATACCCTGTGGGAGCGGGCTTGCTCGCGAATGAAGTCGACACCGATTCAGATAATTAACACCTTTCCAGAGACCCAGCATGAGACTGTCCCGCTTCTTTATCGACGCCCCCTTGAGCATCGGCGAACACGAGCTTCCCGAGGGCCAGGCCCATTACATCAGCCGCGTGCTGCGCATGGCCGAGGGTGATGCGGTGCAATTGTTCGACGGCTCGGGCCATGAGTTTCGCGGCACGCTGGCGGAAGTCGGCAAGAAGCGCGTCGTGGTGAACATCGATGAAAGCTTCGCCGGGCAGGTCGAGTCGTCGCTTGCGGTCCATCTCGGCCAGGGCTTGTCCCGTGGCGAGCGGATGGACTGGGCGATTCAGAAAGCCACCGAACTGGGCGTCAGTGAAATCACCCCGATCTTCACCGACCGCTGCGAAGTCCGCCTCAAGGACGAGCGCGCCGACAAACGCCTGATGCATTGGCGTCAGGTGGCGATCAGCGCCTGCGAGCAATGCGGGCGTTCATCGGTGCCGCTGATTCATCCGCCGCTGCTGTTGGCCGATTGGCTGAAGCAGACGCAGGCCGAATTGAAGCTGGTGCTGCACCCGGTGGCCGAGCCATTGGTGAGCCATGCGAAACCGGCGACGCTGGCGTTTTTGATCGGCCCGGAAGGCGGGTTGTCTGACGCTGAAGTCGAACAGGCCAAGGCCGGCGGTTTTCATGCCGCCCGCCTCGGCCCTCGCGTATTACGCACCGAAACCGCGCCGGTGGTGGCGTTGGCGGTGGCCCAACAGCTTTGGGGTGACTTCTAGGGCCTCTTCGCGAGCAAGCCCGCTCCCACATTTGATCTCTGAACGACACAGATCAAGTGTGGGAGCGGGCTTGCTCGCGAAGGCCGGCGACGCGATCTACAAGACACAAAACAGAATCTGATCGTTCAGGAACTACTGCACCGGATCACTCACCGGCTTCGCAATGATCGCCTTCAGTTCGCTGGTCATCGGAAACTCAAGGTTCAAACCTTTAGGCGGAATCGGCTGCTGGAACCAGCGGTTGTAGATGCCATTGATTTCCCCTGAGCTATACAAATCGGCAAGCGTCGAGTTCACCAACTCGAGAAACTGCGGATCGCCCTTGCGCACCATGCAGCTGTAGATTTCCCGCGATTGCTCCTCACCCACCACGACCCACTTATGCGGATCGCGAGCCTTGGCCCGTTCACCGTAGAGCAGCGCATCATCCATGTAGAACGCCGCCGCCCGCCCTGACTGCAGCATCTGGAAGGCTTCGCCGTGGTCCTTGGCGCTGATCACGAACATATCGATCTTGTGATCGACGTTGTAGCTCTTCAGAAACCGCTCATTGGTGGTGCCGGCGGTGGTCACGACGTTCTTGCCGCGCAGGTCGGCGAAGCGCTTGATACCGCTGTCCTTCGCCGTGAGCAACTGCCCCTTCACGTAGATGAACCCATAGGAAAACGCCACTTGCTGCATGCGCTCGGCGGTCACGCCGGTAGAGCCGCATTCAAGGTCGACCGTGCCGTTCTGGACCAGCGGAATGCGTGTTTGCGAAGTCACCAGGTTGTACTTCACCTGCAGATCCGGCAGTTCGAGTTTTTGCTTGATGCGCTCGACAATCTTGCTCGCCAGGTCCACCGAATAGCCCATCGGCTGCCCCGTGTGATCACCCACGTAAGAGAACGGCACCGACGCATCGCGATAGCCCAGCGTGATGCTCTTGGCATTGGCAACCTTGTCCAGCGTGCCGGTCAGCGGCGCTTCGTTGGCCTGGACCTGACTGGCGAGCAGCAGGCCGAGGGTGCAGCCGATCAACGTGATTTTTTGCATTGTTATTCTCCGTTGTGGGTTAAGCGTTTAGCAGCGGGCGACGCGGGGTGCGAGGCCCTGCATTTCGATCGAGGGTGCGCGCCGGGCAATCAACTCACTCAGCAGCCGCGCGCTACCGCAGGCCAAAGTAAAGCCCAAGGCGCCATGGCCGAGGTTGAGCCAGAGGTTGCGGTACGCCGTGGCGCCAATCAATGGCACGCCGCTGGGGGTCGCCGGGCGCATGCCGGCCCATTCGATGGCGGCGTCATAATCGCCGGCATTGGGCAAGGTTTCCTGCGCCTGGCGTTTGATCAGCGCCAGACGCTTGGGATCGAGTGCCGGGTCGAAACCGACAATGTCGACCATCGCCGCCACTCGCAGTTGTGCGCCGATGCGGGCGTAAACGATCTTGCGGTTGTAATCGGTGATGCTCAGCTCCGGCGCGCGGTGTTCGGCGCGGATCGGCATGGTCAGGCTGTAACCCTTGAGCGGATACAGCGGCAAGTTCATGCCCGGCAACGCCAGCGCCGGGCTGCGATGACCGGCAGCGATCACCAATTGCTCAACCGGCAATACCTGCGCGCCCATTTCAACGGCCTGCACCGCGCCGTCCCCGTGGCGAATGCCGGTGACCGTGCGCCCCGGCAAAAACTCGCAACGCCCCGACGCCTTGAGCCGGGCCACCAGTTGCAGGCAGAACGCATGGCAGTCGGCGACTTCTTCATCGGGCGTGTAGATCGCCCCTACGAACGGCGCCTCGGCGAGTGCCGGCTCCAACTGTGCGCACTCGGCTCGGGACAACACCTGTTGCTGTCGCGGATCAGCCAGCCCTTGGCGCGCATGCTCGAAGCTTGCGGCTTCGCGAAACGTCACCAGTTTGCCGTTGCGCCGCCAGTCGAAACCGTCGAGGCGGTCTTCGTCGCGCCAGCCTTGCAGCGTGGCCTGGCTCAACAGCGCCAAGCGCAGCAGATGTGCGCCGTTGCGCTGATTCACCGAACGCCGGCAGGCTGCCAGAAAGGCCGCCATCCAGCGCCATTGCGCCGGGTCCAGGCGCGGGCGCAGCTTCAACGGCGAGTCACCGCGCAACATCCAGCCCAGCGCCTGCAACGGTACGCCGGCATCGGCCAGGGGCGCGACATAGCGGTAGGACAACTGGCCGCCATTGGCGAAACTGGTCTCGCTGGCAAACGAATCCCGGGCCTCGATCAGCGTCACGTCGATGCCGTCGCGAACCAGTGCGTAAGCCGTTGTCAGCCCGATGACGCCGCCACCGATGATGCAAACCCGCTGAGCCATGTCAGTCCTTAAGCGTTGTTGAAACGTGTCCTCAGCTTAGGACCAGGTGACAGACGTTGAACAATGCATAAAGATGCCTGAGCCATAAACAAAGGTTATGGACTTGCCATGCGACTGCGACACATCGAAATTTTCCAGGCCATTCGCCAGACCGGTTCGGTCAGTGGCGCCGCCCAGTTGCTGCACGTATCGCAGCCGGCGGTGAGCAAAGTGCTGCAACACGCCGAACAGCAACTGGGCTTTGCGTTGTTCCTGCGGGTGCGCGGCAAATTGCAGCCGACGCCCGAAGCCCTGGAACTTGAGCGCGAGGTCGACAAGGTCACCGAAAGCCTGCAAGGCGTGCGACGTCTGGCCCAGAGCCTGCGCCGCGAGCCGGGCCACAGTGTACGGATTGGCGCGATCCCGGCGCTGGCCTTGTCGCTGCTGCCGCCGGCGATCAACGAATGGACGCAACGCTACCCGCAAATCGCCTGCGAATTGTCCAGCGCCCACAGCCGTGAGCTGATGCAGAACCTGTTAATGCGCGAAGTGGATGTCGCCCTGACGCTGCAACTACCGGATCATCCGGGCCTGAAGGCGCAGGCCCTGGCCTGTGGGATGCTGGTGGCGCTGGCGCCGAAGGGCTTTTGGGCCGACGACACTCACGGTAAACCGTTGCCGTTGATCGAACTGGCCGGCGCGCCGCTGATTGGCTTGTCCAGCGCCGACCCGCTGGCCGCCCGACTCGACAGCTACCTTGAAGCGGTCAATCCGCCGCCAAAGGTACGCATCGCGGTGCAGACTTATTCGCTGGCGCGGGCGATGGTTGAATCCGGTGCCGGGCTAGCAGTGATCGACCCGTTCACCGCACTCGGCGCGTCCCCCGCCACTACGGCGATTCGTCCCTTGGCGCCGGCGCTACCAATCACCCTGTACGCGGTGACCCGCGCCGACGAGCCACCGCCGCACACCTTGAGCGACTTGTTGCAGGTGTTCAGCCGACGGGCGCAGGCGCAATTGGATCGCTTGTGTCCCCTAATGTAGGAGCAAGGCTTGCCCGCGAACAAGGCCCCGCGGTATATCAGGTACACCGCGTCATCGTTCTTCGCGGGCAAGCCTCGCTCCTACAGGTTTTGCAAATAGCTGCAATGCGATCTACAAGACATAAAACAAAATCGCCACAAAGTGCAGCACGCTTCCGGCAATCACAAACAAATGCCAAACCCCATGGGCATGGCGCAGACGATGGTCGAGGGCAAAAAAGATAATTCCCACGGTGTACAACACCCCGCCCGACGCCAGCCAGGTAAAGCCGACTGGCCCCAGCGCCGCCAGTAATGGCTTGACCGCCACCAGCACGATCCAGCCCATCACCGCGTAAATCACGATCGACAGAATCCGCGCTTCCGAGCGCGGTTTGATCTCTTGCAGGATGCCGATCAGCGCCAGCCCCCAGACGATCCCGAACAACGTCCAGCCCCATGGCCCGCGTAAGGTCACCAGGCAGAACGGTGTGTAACTGCCGGCAATCAACAGGTAGATCGAAAAGTGATCGACCTTCTGCATGATCGCTTTCTTGCGCCCGCGCACGCTGTGGTACACGGTCGAGGCGCTGTAGAGCACCAACAAGGTAAACGCATAAATCGCCACACTGACGATCTTCCACGGACTGCCGTCCATACTGGCAATCACCAACAGCCACACGCCGCCGACAAACGCCGCCACCGCCCCGACCAAATGCGTCCAGGCGTTCAATCTTTCCCCGTGATACATGCGTTGCTCACCTCAAAATTCATTAACACAAAGCCCCTGTAAGACCGGTGTAGAAGCTGTGTAGGTGCTGTGTAGGAGCTGTGTAGGAGCTGTGTAGGAGCTGTCGAGTGAAACGAGGCTGCGATCTTTTGATCTTGATTCTAGGCGCCCTCTGAAAGTGCCGAAGATCAAAAGATCGCAGCCTCCGGCAGCGCCTACAAAAAGCTATCGAGCCAAACCTCAGCCAATTGGGCACAATCGAACGATTCGAATAAGAGTCTGGCCCATGCTGATCGATGAAGAGTTGACCCTGAAAAAACTCGAGGTGTTCCTGGCCTTCATGCGCACCGGCAACCTGGCCCGCGCCGCTGCCGAGTTGCAAACCAGCAACGTCAGCGTGCACCGCGCCATCCACTCTCTGGAAAGCGCCCTGCGTTGCCCGCTATTCAAACACGAAGGCCGCAACCTGACCCCACTCGAAAGCGCTTATGTGCTGGAAGAACGGGCGCAGAAGCTGATTCAGGACGTGCTCGAAAGCGTGCGCCTGACCCGCGAAGCGGCCGGGTTCTCGGCTGAGCGTTTCAAGCTAGGGTCACTGTATTCGTTGACGGTGAAGACCGTGCCGCAGCTGATCATGGGCCTGAAGATTCGCCGCAGCGAACTCAATATCGACCTGATCCTGGGCTCGAATATCGACCTGTTGTACAAGCTCAAGAACATGGAAGTCGACGCGATCCTGGTGTCGCTGGACGACAGCGTCAACGACCCGGACTGCGAGCAGATTCCGCTGTTTTCCGATGACATCTTCCTCGCCACCCCGGCTGACTCGCCCTTTGCCCAACGAACAGAAGTCGATCTGGCCGAGGTGCGCAACGAGACATTCATCACCTTGACCCAAGGCTTCGCCACGCACCAGGACGGTATTCGGGTGTTCAAGCAGGCGGGGTTCGAGCCGAAGGTGGCGATGCAGGTCAACGACATCTTCACCCTGCTGAGCATGGTCAGCTCGGGGGTGGGTTATGCGTTGCTGCCGGGAAGGATTGCAGCGGTGTATGAGAACCGGGTGAAACTGATTCCATTGCAGGAAAAGTATCGGTTGCAGCAGCATATCGGGGTGGTGTTTCTGAAGGCCAAGGAGCGTGACCCGAATTTGCTGGCGTTGCTGGCGGAGTGTCGGATGTATGCCAATCGGCAAGTCTGAGACCGCGTCGCGCCCTTCGCGGGCAAGCCTCGCTCCTACAGGATTTCGGAGTGTCGCAGATTTGCGGCACGACACATAACCTGTAGGAGCGAGGCTTGCCCGCGAAGGCGTCATCACAGGCGACGCAACTCTCGACCCTACCCCACAATCCCGCGAACAATGAAGTACAGCAACGAAGGCCCAAGCAAGCACCCAAGCCCGGTGTGGAACGTCGCGGTCAACGCGCCATACGGCACCAGCCTGCGATCCGTCGCCGCCAACCCTGCGGTCACCCCACTCACCGTCCCGGCCAAGCCGCCAAACACCATCGCCGAGCGCGGGTTATCCAGCCCCATCCAGCGCGCCGCCATCGGTGTGCCGACCATCACCAGAATCGCCTTGATCAGCCCGGTGGCAATCGACAATGCCATCACGTCGGACGTGGCACCAATCGCGGCCCCGGTCACTGGTCCGACGATGTACGTCACCGCGCCTGCGCCAATGGTGGTCATGCTGATCGCATCGCGATAACCGAACACCCAGGCCATGCTCGCCCCGACAATGAACGGCAGGATCGTGCCCAGCAGCAGCGCGATGACGCCAATCATCCCGGCCTTTTTCGCTTCGGTGGCCTGCACCTCGAACGCCGTGGCGACAATGGCGAAGTCACGCAGCATCGCGCCGCCCATCAAACCAATGCCGGAAAACAGCGACAAATCCGCCAGGCCTTTTTGCCCGCCGGTCATGGTGCCGCCGACCCAGGCCAGCACCAGGCCGATGACGATGGCAATCGCCGAACCGTGAATTCGTCCGAAGGTCAGGCGTTTGGACAACACCACCGACACCCACATGATCACGCCAACGAACGCGAACGCTGTCACCAACCCGTTATGTTCCAGACCTTTCTCGATGAGATCCCACATATCAGCGACCTCCTGCCGGTGCGCCAACCGACGTTATGTCCGCCGGTTCATCGGGCAAGGGTTCACCTTTGTGGGTCCGGCTGATCAGCGCAATGGTGCAACCGCAGAGCACCACCGAACCAATCGCCGCCAACACCGCCACCGGCCCGCCGTGCAGGGCGGTAACGACGTTCTGTTGCGCGGCCATCGCCACCACCACCGGAATGTACATGGCGCCCCAAAAGCCGACGCCCATCTCGCAATCCTTGGTCATGCCGCCGCGTTTTTGCATCCACAACCGCGCGCAAATCAGCAGGATCATCGCGATCCCGACCCCGCCGACGTTGGATTTGACGCCCAGCAATGCGCCGAGCATGTCACCCATGATCACCCCTGCCAGCGTACAGATCGCCAACAGCGCCACACCGTAAATAATCATTGTTGTAGTCCTCAAAGTGCATCGTCGGAATTGTTGTTTTTGTCGTTCGCAGCCTGAGTCGGTGATCTAGGGTTGGCGGCTTCCCTCCTCACGCAACAGCGCCTGCAAGGTATCGAGCCGCGCACCGTCGAAGGCAATCACGGTGCCCTGCTCGAACACCCGGCGCGCCAGCCCGGTCAACACCGCACCGGGCGGCAGTTCGATCTGTAGACGTACGCCACGCTCGTAAGCGCTTTGTACCGTGCCGCGCCAATCCACCACGCGGCACATGTTGAAGGCCAAGTCGTCGCGTAACGCCTCGGGATTGATAACGGGCCGGGCGCGACTGCCGCTCAGGTAACCCACGGTCGGCGTTTTCAACTGCACCTTGGCGAAAGCTTCGGCCAGGGTTTTTGCCGGTGCTTCCAGCAGCGGGCAATGGGACGGCACGCTGACCGCCAGACGCTTGGCCAGACCTGCACCACAACCTTTCGCCAACTCGGCAACCGCTTTCATCGCCTCGTCGCTGCCGGCAATCACCACTTGGTTATCGGCGTTGATATTGGCCAGGTAAACCGGTGTGTCGACGCTGTGAACCTGCGCCAGCAAGCCTTCCACCGTCGCCAGATCCAGACCGATGATCGCGGTCATGCCGTAGCCCTGAGGATAAGCCTGCTGCATCAGTTCACCGCGCAGGCTGACCAGATGCAACGCATCGCAGAAGCTCAAGGCGCCGGCGACCACCGCCGCCGGATAGGCGCCGATGGACAGTCCGGCCACGTAATCCGCGCTCAATGACAACTGACGTGAAGCGGCGACTCCGGCAATCAGCAGGCATAACTGAACCGCCCTCGTCGACTGCAACGCCTCGGCAGAATCGAGCAACAAAACATCTTCACCCAGCACCTCGCTCGCCTCGATCAGCGTTTCCCGAGGCAAACGATGAAGCATGCCCGGTTGCTGCGCGCCCTGGCCGGGGAACACCAGCAAACTGCTCACGCTGCTTGCTCCTGCGGGTTCCAGGGATCGGTGACCAGGCAGGCGACCTGAGCGTTTTTGAGCAGCACACGTTGCGACGGGCCGGCCCATTCACGCAAGGCCACAGCGCCGTAAGGTGTCTGCAATTGCATGTCCACCAGACACTCAGCGGCGCCGAGAAGCGTCACCAACTCTCGCGCTTGAAGCCGGCCCAGCAGTTGCGGTGTACGCAGGATCAAGTCCAGATCGCTGCGCTCATGCAACGCCGCAAAACCACTGGCCAATTCAAACCCGGCACTGCCGCTGACACCCCACACCCAACCGCAGGCGTCGAGCATTGGTCGCAATTGCGCCAGCGCTCGCAGGGCCGGCAGGTCCCGAGTCGTCTCGACATGACACAGCTCTTCCGGCCTTACCCGACGTGAAATCGCCGTGATCGCCATCGACGTTGGATAACGCTGCTCACGCAAGCGTCCGCGCACGCCGACCGCGATTTGATCCGGCGCAGTCATCGCACGCCGAACCACCACCGGCTGACCCGCGCTGATCGACTCGATCACCCACGCAGGCGCATCCGCAGGCAGCTGCTCCGGGGTCATCCCCCACAGCAGGTCGTGGGCCAGAAGCGTGCTCACCACTGCGCTCTCAGCAGTTGGCGAACCTTGCTCGACGCGGCGCGATTGTTCGCACCCAAGCGGCCGCTCAAATCGCGACGACCTGCCCCGACATCTTCAATCGCCTGAACCAGACACTCGTTCACCCGCGCCAGATCTGCCGTGGTCGGCTGCTCGATCTGATCCACCGACAGGGTTTCCCAAAGCAAACCCAGGCTGGCAAAGCTGTCGATGTCATAGGCCATCGGCGGCACGCTGGCGGCCAAGGCTTCAAGCTCTTCGACACTGCGCAACGTCACCCGCGCAGCCGACGCCTTGCCCATCGCATGCACCATCACGCCCGGATCGCGCAATGCGATCAGTCGGTTGGCCTGATAGCCATGAGCGAGAAAGGCGCCAGACATCGCCTTGCCCACCAGTAAACCGATCACCGCATGCCCGGCCAGTCGGGCGCGGGCATAACTGTCCGCAGCACCGGCCAAGGCTTGATGAATGCCGAGGGCTTCTTCGCGTCGACCGTAAGCCTGGCTCGGCACATCGACGATGGCGATCAGGGCGCGTTTTTGAGGTTTGTCGTTATCCGCGGCAATGACGTCATCCACCGCTTTGGCCAGGCCCCAGCCTTCCAGCAAACCGACCTCGCCATTGCGGGCGCGGACGAAACGGTTGTCGGGATCGGCCACCACTGCGATAAACCGCACGGGTAGATCGCCCAATAAACCATCGGCGACTTTCAACGACGCCGGCAAATCCGCGACCGGTTTCGCGCCGGCACTCAAGGCGTTGAACCAGTTCAAGCCTCTCAGGGAATACGAACTCATGAGCGCTCTCCTTGATACAGATCGCGAACCGTCGCCGGCTCGATTTGTGGTTCAGCATCCAGACGCGCCAGCCGTTGCAGAAACCATTCGGCCTGGCGGCTGCGTTGCTGCGCCGGCAAACCCTGCTGGAGCAACTCGCTAACCTGCTGCTGAATCTGCGCCACGTCGTCAGCCACGTAGCGATCCACCAACCCACTGGCGAAACGTTGCTCGCCGCCGGTCAGGCTCCAGATAAACGGGCGATCGCGGGAGTCGTATTCCTCAAGTCCGGCTTCCTGCTCAATCACTTGGGGGCCGTTGAGGCCAAGGCGCGCTTCCTGAGTCACCAGCAAATAACTGCATAACCCGGCGGCAATCGACATGCCGCCAAAACAGCCGACGCTGCCGGCGACCACGCCGACTATCGGTTGGTACTGGCGCAAATCGACAATCGCCGCATGAATATCGGCAATCGCCGCCAACCCGAGATTGGCCTCCTGCAAACGCACGCCACCGGTTTCCAGCAGCAACACGGCGCCAGTAGGAATGCCTTTGCGGTTGTCCTCGGCGGCCAGTTCCAGCGCGCCGGCAATTTTCGCCCCACCGACTTCACCGAGGCTGCCGCCCTGAAACGCGCCTTCGATGGCAGCGATCACCACCGGCAAACCGCCGAGGCTGCCCTTGGCGATCACCACGCCGTCATCGGCTTGCGGCACCACGCCCTGGCGTGACAGCCATGGCGACATGACGCGCTGAAACGGGTCGAGCAGCTCACGAAAGGTCCCGGCGTCGAGCAACGCTCTTGCCCGTTGCCGGGCGCCGAGTTCGACGAAGCTATGTTTGCTGAGAAGCGCTGCGCTGTCAGTCATGGCTGATCTCCTCGAAGCCTTGTTCCAGGCGCAAACGCACCACGCCGGGAGTGGCGCCGAAATCGTGGATATCGATCGCCATCGCGGGCGGTGTCTGGCCGTCGAACATCCGCGCGAACAGATGCTGCCAGCGTTGTTCGCTGCCGTTGACCGAGGTCTGCACCTGGATCGTCAGCTTGCCGGCCAGCCCCGGTTCGATCAGCACTTCCAGATCGCCCGAGCCGACGCAGCCCACCAGCGCCCTACCCCGAGGCGGCTGCCCGGCGGGGAATTCAAAGGATAAGGTTTCCATCAAAACGCTCCCTGGAAGACGCCGTCGCCCGAGTCGATACGGTCGATAAACAGGCAGGCTGCGAGCAAGTCCGCAGCGCCGCCGGGCGAGGCATTCAACGCGATTAGTTGTTGGTCCAGCTCATACAAACGGCGGCGACCGGCCAGGCTCGCACTGCCGCCGGCGTCGAGCACGGCTTGGGCACCGAGTTGCATGGTCTGCAGGCCGGTTTCGCCTGCGCGGTAGAGCACGCAGGTATCGGCCAGTGTCGTCATGATCGCCAGCAAGGCATCGAGCCGGGCGTTCTGTTCGCCATGGCCGGCGGCGCGGCTGAGTTTGAGTTGCGGCAGTGCGCGTTGAATCACTGCAGGGAAACCAAGCTGTGCTTCTTCGCGTGCGCCACGAGCACCGTAACGCTGGGCCACTTGAGCGCCATGGCTTAGAGGACGCGGGGCGTAGCGGTCGTCGAGCAAGGCTAGACGTGCAGCGCGCAACGTGATGCCGCTGGCGGTACTGGATTCAGGTTCCAGCGCAGCGGCGGCTACCAACAGCCCCAACGCCCAGATCGCCCCACGATGAGTATTCACGCCGTCGGTGGTGGCGAGCATCGTTTGTTCACCGTCGCGGCCAATCCGCCCAAGGGCTTCGCGCAGGGGTAAACCGACTTCGCCAAATTCGCTGGCCGCGTCCGCCATTGCCTTGAACGCCGGCCACAACGACAGCGCCGAGGCGTGCATCAGGCTCAGGTGTAAATCGGTGTGCGCACCATTGCCGCGACGATCCACCAGCGCCGGTTTCGGCGACAGATCGGCTTCGTCGATCAGCGCGTCCACCGCCAGATCCGCCAGCCGCTCAGTCAGGGTTAAAGGTTTCGGTTGCAGGTTGAATGCGTGCATTACCAGCTCCTGAACTTGGCGGGCGGGTTGTAGAGACCACCGGACCACTCCACCAGATCGGCCACGCTTTTCGCTGCGAGCAGCTCGCGGGTGGCGTCGGTGCGGCGGATGCCGAGGTCTTCGGGCAAAGCGATCAGGCCTTCGCGGCGCATGCGCGCGGTGTCTTTCGGGTTGTGGCGCAGGCCGATGGCGGTCACCCCGGCGACGGCCGCGATCATCGCCTGACGCTCTTCGAGGGAACGGGCCTTGTACAAATAGGCGATGCCTTCTTCGGTCAGCAAGTGGGTGACGTCGTCGCCGTAAATCATAATCGGCGCCAGCGGCATGCCGCTTTTCTTCGCCACGTCCACCGCGTCGAGGGTTTCAACGAAGGTCGGCTTGCCGCCCTCCTGGAAGGTCTCGACCATTTGCACCACGAGTTTTTTACCGCGCTCCAGCAATGCTTCGGGCGCATCGTCGTGACGCATATCGAGCCATGCCGGCGTGCCATGGCGGCGACCGCGCGGGTCGTGGCCCATGTTCGGCGCACCACCGAAACCGGCCAGGCGACCGCGCGTCACAGTGGAGGAATGGCCGTCGCCGTCGACTTGCAGGGTTGCGCCGATGAACAGGTCCACCGCGTATTGCCCGGCCAGTTGGCAGAACATCCGGTTGGAGCGTAGTGAACCGTCGCGGCCGGTGAAGAACACATCGGGCCGGGCAGCGATGTAGTTTTCCATGCCCAGCTCGGTGCCGAAACAATGCACGCTTTCGACCCAGCCGCTTTCGATGGCAGGGATCAAGGTTGGGTGAGGATTGAGGGTCCAGTTGCGGCAGATCTTGCCCTTGAGGCCGAGGGATTCACCGTAGGTCGGCAGGATCAGTTCGATGGCCGCGGTGTTGAAACCGATGCCGTGGTTCAGGGATTGGACGTTGTGTTTTTCATAGATCCCGCGGATCGCCATCATCGCCATCAGCACATGTACAGGCTTGATGTGCCGTGGGTCGCGGGTGAACAGCGGTTCGATGTAGAACGGTTTGTCGGCCACTACGACGAAATCGACCCAGGACGCGGGGATGTCCACGCGAGGCAAGTCGCTGACGTCGTCCACCAATTGGTTGACCTGGACGATGACGATGCCGTCGCTGAACGCCGCCGGTTCGATCAACGCGGGAGTATCTTCGGTGCTCGGGCCGGTGTAGATGTTGCCGGCGCGGTCGGCCATGAAACCGGCCGAGAGCACGACGTTGGGAATCAGGTCGACCACCAGCCGCGCATAGAGCTCGATGTAGGTGTGGATCGCACCGATTTCCAGCAGGCCGTCTTCGAGCAACTGACTGATGCGCAGGCTTTGGGTGCCGGCAAAAGAGAAGTCGAGCTTGCGGGCGATACCACGCTCGAACAGGTCCAGGTGCTCGGAACGCCCGACGCTGGGCATGATCATGTGCAAGTCATGCAGCTTGCCCGGATCAGCCTTGGCCAGGGAGCGGGAAAGGAAATCCGCCTGCTTCTGGTTATTGCCCTCCAGCACCACACGGTCGCCGGGCAAAATCAACGCCTCCAGCGCCGCAACGATCTTGTCGGTGGGCAACACCACACCGTCGGCAAGCCCCTTCACCAATTCGAGGCGCCGCTGCTTTTCGCTGCGCCGCCGCGTCCATCGCGAGTCGGGGGATATTGTTGTTGTCATGACCACTCCACGGGTTCGCTGTCGTGGGGGTCACCTTAGGAGCGTTGGGTGGGGGGCATCAATCAAGCGGAGTGTTGGACTGTTACGGTCAGGTTAATGATCGACAGAAGATCTCTGTTGCCAATACCGACCTCATCGCGGGCAAGCCCGCTCCCACAGTGTCCGTGTCGTGCTCAAATCCTGAGCCACCCACAATACCTGTGGGAGCGGGCTTGCCCGCGAAGGGGCCAGAACAATCCCCGCAGTTTTCAATGACGGGGCATTACACTCCGGTCATCTGCTGCTGCACACGAATCTGCAGCTGCGCGGTGCTTTCCAACAACTGCGCCAACAACGCCGGATCTTCATCCATATAGCCTTCGTACTCCGCCAGGTTTCGTCGCTCATGACACAGGGCGAATAGCCGAACCTGTACTTTGCCAACATCAGCGGTATGAACCAGGCACTGAAACACCAGGTATCGCTTGTCTGAACGGTAGCCGCACAAGCGAAGAGCCGTCAGTGCAAGGGCATGGGCAGCGTTATAAGCCAGGTCGAAACGACTCGCGAAGGAAAGCGAAGACGTTTGCGCGTCTTTCAATCGGTCCACAGCCGAACGCATCAGCCCTTCGCATTCCTTGCGATCCGGCGGCTCAGCTTTCAGTCCACCGCTACGTAACAGGTTTTCCAGGTTCTCGTTGCTGCCCATCCTTGGACTCCAAAGGGTTTCCCCCCATCAGATTGATCTTGTCCTGCTGCGCTACCCGCACGACAAAACTATTTTCAGCCACCAGTTTGGCGGCCCAGTCGTCGGGGGTGTAGAGCGTCGGGTTGAGGACGCGGCCCAACTGCTCTTCCATCGGCATGAGCCGCTCCATCACTTCACTGTAGTGCAGGCCCTCGCCGATCAGCATGAGATCAATGTCACTGGATGCGTTTGCCTGATCCTTGGCGATAGAACCGTACACAAATGCCCAAGTGATCTGTTCGGCAAAGGGTTGGAGCGCCTGACGCAGAGGCTCGGCAATGCCAAAGGTTTTGCGGGCGATGCCCAGCAGTTCGGCATAGATCGGGCAGTCGGGATTGGCTTGATAGTGGGTCTGGTTGCCCTGACGGGTCAGGGTCAGCACGCCTGCCCGCTGCAACCGATCCAGCTCGCGCATGAGGCTGCCTTTACCCACTTGAGCCCAGCGGGCGATCTCGTTGGCGTAAAAGCTTTGGTCGGGTTTACCAAATAGCAGGCCAAGCACTTTTTGCTGGGTGGTGGTGAACAAGGCTTCGCTCAATGACAGGTTTTTCACGGCAACGACCGATAAGTCCCAAAAAAGGAACGATAGGTCCCTTTTTGGGAATCTTCAACCTGATGCAGAAACCTTTGTGGCGAGGGGCTTGTTGGAAGGTCCGACAGCCTGGGGTTTTGTGTTTAAAAGTTTGTCCGCAGGAGCGGTGTGAGGCTACGCAGTCTGGCGTCGCTGCCTACAGCAATGCCGGAACCCGCTGACTGGTGCGGTTTTGCGTTGATCTTTATCGTTTGTGTGTCGCTGCCAATCCAGCGACCGGGATTGGAAACCCCGACGAGTAAACGGCGTGAAAGCGCCACTCATGACGTATGCTTGCGCACCTTTAAAGTGTGCACTCCGTTATGGCGGCTGTGCGCGGGAGACCTTCGGGTCAACCGGGTTGCCGTTTCCCGGGTTTCCAGCCTGCGTACAGCTGCCACCCCTTCGTTCGGAAACCGAAAGGGCCAGCTCCAAACCTAAGCGGAGATTCACTATGTTCAAAGCTACTCCCAATCCCCCGGAAACCGACGTCGATTCCCAAGCATCCCTCGATGCAGAAAAGATGAAGGAAGCCGCTGACCGCGCCTTCTCCCACTACTTCCCCCCACTCCACGAAAAACCGGCCAAACGCCGTAAGTCCCAGCTCTTCACCGTCGCCCCCGATATCGACACCGAAGCCCTTCTGGCCAATGCCTCCGAAGACCTGCTGTCCATCAGCGCCATTGCTGCCGATCTGGCGGACGATGTGGAAGGCTCACGCCGCTCTGTAGCCTTGGCGCTCAGCCGTTTGGCCGATGGCGTGCAGTTGTTGGTGGAGCGGGTGCTGGATCATCATGAGTCGTTGCAGATGAAGGCTCGGGCCAGGGTTTAACAGTGGGGTCTTTGGCAAGTTGAAGGCCGCCTTCGCGGGCAAGCCTCGCTCCTACACGGTTTTGTGCACGCCGCAGATCCAATGTAGGAGCGAGGCTTGCCCGCGAAGGGGCCAGTCAGACCAACCCAGCACTCACAAGCAGTTCCTCCAACGCCAACAAATCCGGCACCTTGGCCACTTGCTCCCCCACCTGCACCGCCGCCTGTTCCAGCGAACACAACGGCACATCCACATAGCTCAACTGGCTATCCAGCTTGTAAGACCGCGGAATCCCCTGCACCAGCAGCGCAATGAACTTCAGCTCAGGCCGCCCGCCGAGGGCGTTGAGGATAACGATCCGTGCTCGCTCACCGATCACCACTTTGTTGCCACACGCCGACTCAAAACTAAGCAACGGAATCTGCCGATCCCGCCACTTCACCAACCCCAGATACCAAGGCGGTGTGTCGAGGTCGAAGGTGCCGGGTTGGTAATCAATGAGTTCGGCGACAGCAACGTTGGGCAGGATCAGGTTGCGGTCGGCCAAGGGCAGCAGCAAACCTGTGAGGTTGCTGGAACGATGTTCATACATGGGTTTTGCTCCACCGGGCGATGCTGTCGAGCAGCACCGATTCCTGGTACGGCTTGCCGAGGTAGTCGTTGACGCCGATGGCCATGGCGCGGTCGCGGTGTTTCTGGCCGGTACGGGAGGTGATCATGATGATCGGCAGATGCCGCAAGCGTTCGTCCGCGCGCACCTGGGTCGCCACTTCGAAGCCGTCCATGCGCGGCATTTCGATGTCCAGCAGCATCAGGTCGGGCATGTGTTCTTCGAGCAGCAACATGGCGTCGACACCGTCCTTGGCGATCAGCACGTTCATGCCGTGGCGCTCCAGCAAACGGCTGGTGACCTTGCGCACGGTGACCGAATCGTCGACCACCAGCACCAGCAACGGCCGTTGCGATTCGGGCTCTACGTCTTGAGTCACAGGCCGCTTCGGCACCTGTGCTTGCATCGCACGGATCGGCGCCAGCAAGTCGAGAATCAGCACCACCCGGCCATCGCCCAGAATCGTCGCCCCGGACAAACCCTGCACCGCGGCGAACTGCGGGCCAAGGCTTTTGACCACGATTTCCCGGGTGCCGGCCATGGCATCCACTTGCACCGCGACGTGCCGCTCGTTGCACTGCACCAGCAACACCGGCAACGGCAGGCTCTGGCCCAGCAGTTTGGGGCGGGTGCTGGTTTTCAGCAGTTCACCGAGATAGCACAACTCGTAACGTTGCCCGGCGTATTCGTAGGTCGGCGGATCCAGCCGGTAATGCCCTTCGAGTTCGTTGGGCAATACACGCACGATGCCGTCGATGGTGTTCAGCGGGATCGCGTATTGATCCTCCCCGCATTGCACCATCAGCGCGCGGTTGACCGACACGGTGAACGGCAGGCGAATCCGGAAATGCACGCCCTGCCCTGGCACCGAGTCGATGGTCATGCCGCCGCCGAGCTGCCGGACTTCTTCGTGAACCACATCCATGCCGACGCCACGCCCAGAGATCTGGGTGATTTTCTCGGCGGTGGAGAACCCCGGTTGCAGGATGAATTGCAGCACGTCGCGGTCGCTGATGTCGCTGTCCGGGTCGAGCAACCCGCGCTTGATCGCCTTGCGCCGCACGGCGTCCAAAGGCACGCCGGCACCGTCGTCGCGGATGTCGAAAATGATGTCGCCGCCCTCTCGTGACAAATCCAGAGTGATCTTGCCTTGGGCCGGTTTACCCGCCGCGATACGCACCTCGGCCGATTCCAGCCCATGGTCGACGGCATTGCGCAGCATGTGTTCCAGCGGCGCAGCCATGCGTTCGAGGACGTTGCGGTCCATCTCGCCTTCGGCGTTGCCAACGATGAAGTCCACGTCCTTGCCCAGTTCGCTGGCGACCTGACGAACGATGCGTTTCAAACGCGGCAGCATCCGCTCGAACGGCACCATGCGCGTACGCATCAGGCCTTCCTGCAATTCGGTGTTGATGCGGCCCTGCTGTTGCAGCAGGTTTTCCGCGTCGTGATTGCGCCGCTCGAGGGTTTCCTTGAGGTCGAGCAGGTCGGAGGCAGACTCGAACAGCGCCCTGGACAACTGTTGCAGCTGCGAGTGGCGGTCCATCTCCAATGGGTCGAATTCTTCGTACCCCAGGCGTTCGGCGTCGACTTGCTGACGGCTGAGGATCCGCCCCTGGGTTTCGGTATCGAGGCGGCGCAACTGGTCGCGCATGCGTTCGATGGTGGTTTCCATCTCGCTCAGGGCCACCCGTGCGTCGTTGACCTGTTGTTCGATGCGCCCGCGAAAGATTGAAGTTTCCCCGGCCAGGTTGACCAGGTCGTCGAGCAACTCCGCCGAAACCTTGACCGTATCGGTGCCTTCCGGTTGCAGCGCGGTTGGCTCGGCCTTAGGCGCTACGGGCAACGTCACGGGTGCCGATGTTTCGGGCACTGCCGGATGGCTGAAATTCTTGATCGCATCGATCAGCCGATCGGCCGGCGGCAATGGCTGACCGGCGCGTGTGGCGTCGAGCATCTGCGCCAGTCGGTCATGGCTGCGTTGCAACAGCGAGAACAGCTCGGCAGTAGGTTGCAGCACGCCCGCCGACAAGCCTTCGTAGAGGAATTCCAGCTCATGGGCCAGGTCACCAATCGGCGCAATCTCCACCATCCGCGCGCCACCCTTGAGGGTGTGCAAGTCGCGCAGCAGGGTTTCCATTTCCTGGCGATTCGACGGCTCGGCCTGCCAGCGCAACAGCGCCGCGCCGGAGTTTTCAATGATGTCGAAACCTTCCTCGAGGAAGATCTCCAGAAGCTCGGAATCATGGCCCGCCGAGTCATGGCTGACCGCTGGTTCGATCGTCTCGGCGCTGCCGGCATTGCCCTGGCGAAACTCACGAATGGCCGCGATCAACTCACCCGGATCACCCAACGGACGGTTGTGCTGCAACTGATCAAGGAACAGGGCCAGTCGGTCATGGCTCTGTTGCAGCAATTGCGCCAATACTTCGCTGTGGCTGTAACGGCGGTCCACCAGGCCTTCGTAAAGGTTTTCCAGTTCATGGGCCAGATCGCCGACCGGCTCGACCTCGGCCATCCGCGCACCACCCTTGAGGGTATGCAAATCGCGCTGCAAGGACGACAGCGGCGCGCCGTTGTCCGGGGCACTCAGCCAGCGTTGCAAGGCCTGGCCGGCGCTTTCGAGGATATCCACCGCCTCTTCAAGGAAGATCGAAACGATTTCGTCGTCCAGCTCCACCTGCGTCGCGCTCTGCTCCAGCTCGGCGGTGGCGCTGCCCAGTTCGCGGATGCTCAGGGTGCGACTGCCGTCACTGCGGATCAGGCCCATGGACGAGGGATCGAGACTCTCATCGAGCAAGTCGCGCAAGGCACGCACCCGCTTCGGTTGCGCAGTGACTTCCTGGCCTGCGGCCAGTTCGTCGAGCATGTTGATCAGCGCTTCATGGGCACTTTGCGCCTCATGAAAAAACCGGTCGCTGACCGCCAGGCTGCTTTCTTCCACAGCGCCATACAGGTCGAGCAAAGCTTCGCAGAGTTCATCCACCGGATGCAGATCGGCCAGGTGCGCGCCTTCGCCGAGGGTGGTCAGTTCGTCCAGCAGCGCGCTGAGTTCCTGCCGTTCGCCGGGATGTTGCTGCCAGCGCTGCAACAGGCTTTCGGCGTCCAGCAGGATGTCCATGCCCTGGGCGAGGAAGTTGTTGATCAGTTGCGGATCGCGCTTGATGCGTAGCTTGGTATTGGGCGTGCTCAACAGGCTTTGCAGACGCTCGGCCAGCACTGCGTGGGTGCGCTCGATCAGCGAGCGGGCGTCGGGGATTTCAGCCAGCGGGTCGCTCTTGAGTTGTCGCAACCCAAGGCGGAACAGCCCTTCGGCTTCCAGCAGCAATTCAACTTCGTCCAGGTCGAGGGCAATCCGATGCGCCTTGTACTCCCGGGCCAGTTCATCCAGCGACGCCGCCAGCTCGGCAATCGGCAGCACGCCGGCCATCGAGGCGCTGCCCTTGAGCGTGTGCAACGCCCGCTGCAACTCGTCGCTGGCCTGAAGCGGTACGTGCTCGGCGGCTTGGTCGAGGAAGCGATTGAGGCTGCTCAAATGGGTTTCGGCTTCGTTGCGGAAGATCTCCAGCAACAGTGGATCGAGCGCCGCGACATCCTGCACGTCCTCATCGGACACCGGCTTATCACCCTTAGCGAGGGCATGGGCGCGAGCGGCCAATTGATCGACATCGTTGCGTTGGCGCTGGGCGTTGGCGGCGAACTCGGCCACCAGTTCCGGCAGCAGCTTCAGCGCATCGCCCACCAGTTGTTGCACCGCAGGCCCAGGTGCAACGCTGTGCTCAAGCACGCGATTGAGCAGGTTTTCCACCGCCCAGGCCAACTCACCCAGCACCAGCGCGCGGACCATTCGGCCACTGCCTTTGAGGGTGTGGAAGGCGCGGCGTAGTTCACTCAAGGCCGATGTGCTGTCGGGGTTGGCCGACCAGCGCGGCAGATACTCCTCAAGGATTTCCAGCACCTCGTCCGTCTCTTCGAGGAAGACGTCCCGCAGCTCATCGTCCACCGGCTCTTCACCGGCGGGCGGCGGCAACAGGCTACCCGGTGTGGTCAGGGCAGGTGGATTAACGGACGACACCGGGCTGGCCAATACATCGGCCAGAGACTGAACGGTTTCGGGGTCGTCCAGTTCCTGCATGTCCTGCATAACCAGCGCTTCACTGGGGCTGAGCATATCCTTGAGCATCGGCACCTGCTGTTCAATGGGGAAGAAGCCAAGCGAGGCCAGGCCTTTTTCCGCGACATCGAGCAGGTGTTCTCCCGGTGCTTCTGGGTCGTCGCTGAGGCGCTCCAGGTAATATTCGATGCTGGTGATGACGTCGGCCAGGCTGTCCAGTTGCTGCCAGCCGGGCTGGCCCGGGTCCACCAGCAGATGCTCGCGGATGAAGCCGTTGCAGGTCTCGACCAGGCTTGCCGCGCGGGCCAACGGAATCATCGCCAACGCACCGCGCACCTGGGTCAGCAACGCCGGCAAGGGTTGCAAATGCTGGCGGTCCCAGTCGGCGTCGATGTAGTCGACGATCATGTCCTTGGCCTGTTGCAGGCAAATGCGCGCTTCCTTGATCACGATCTGGTGGATCTGCGTCAGATCGGTGGTCGGCAGTCGGCTGTCTTCCTGGCTTTGCGGCTCCACGGTACCGACCATGCCGGCCAGGGTCGCTTCGACGTAAAGCAAGGCCCCGGCGACGTCCATGAGGGTCGCGTCGTTGGGTTCACGCTGGCCCTGAGCGAGGCTCAGCACCACCGCCAGTTGATCGATGATGACCTTGCGCGGCTGGCCGAAACCGAGCACCGCCAAGGTGTCGGCGATTTGCCGCAGGGGCGCCAGCAGGCTTTCGAGGTCTGAGGTGTGCTGACGGTCGCTGCGCACGAACAAGTCCAGGCGCTCCTTGACCCGCACCAGCTCTTCGCACAGCGCCGACAATACCGAACGCATGGCGTCGCGGTCAGGGCCGGCCAGCCTTGCCCGTTCTTCATCGACCATCGCGCCGTCGGGTAGCGCATCGTCAAGCGAGTAGCGATCTTTCATGGTCAGCATCTGCCCGGTGGGGTGTTCGGCCTTGGCAATATAGAACAACAAACTCTTGAGCAGCTGCGGCGGTGCCGGTTGATTGATTCCAGGCATGCCTTGTTCGAGCAGACGCTTGAGCTCTTTATCGGCATCCTTGAACAGACTGCGCAACGCCGGGCTGTTGGCGATCGAGCCATTACGCATGCCTTCGACCAGCGCCGAAGCGACTTGCCATAACGGGCTCAGGGGCGCGTTGTCGCACAGCGCTTCGAGGCGCGCAAACACCCGGGCCAGATAACCGAAGTGGGTTTCGTCATCCTGCTCGCGCAACAAACCGACCAGGGCCATCTGCAACATCTGCCGCAATTTGCGCAGCACATTCGGCAAGTCGGACGGTTCCAGCAGCGCCAAGGCCTCTGGGCCCAGAGGTAGCAGCTCCGGCAGTTGCGGGCTGAACAGGCTGGTTTCCGATAACAGGCTTTCGCCACGGGCGCTGCGCAAATCGTTGATCAACGGCAACACGACTAAAGGCAAATCACGACGGGCGCCTTGCACCCGGTCGAGGTAAGTCGGCAATTGCCCCAGGGCGTGCAATAACAAGTGGATCGCCTCGTCGCGATGGCTGACGCGGTTCTGCTGCAAGGCGCTGGTCAACTGCTCAATCTCTTCGGCAAGCAAGGCCGCGCCGTAGAACTCGACCATCTGCAAGCTACCGTGAACCTGATGGACACAGGCCAGACACTCACTCAGGGCGTGCGTCGCCTGTGGATCGTCGATCAGGGTTTCGATCGCCTGATGAGCCTGTTTCAGCGTTTCGGCAATCTCGCCTTTGACCCACTCAAGGGCCACATAGTCGTGCCGATCACCCATAACCACTCCAATAAAGATGCATCCGCCCAGAGGCGGTTCAAGCGTTGTCCGCAGACTTGGCCGGCAAGGTGAAACCGGACACCGAACGTCGCAGCTGGCTGGCCATTTTCGCCAGGTTGCCAATGCTCTCGGCGGTGGCGGTGGAGCCGGACGAGGTCTGCGTGGTGATCTGCTGGATCACGTTCATCGTCAGGGAAATCTGGCCGGCCGACGAAGTCTGTTGCTGCGCGGCGTTGGAAATACTCTGGATCAATGCCGCAAGGGTCTTCGATACACCTTCGATTTCTTCCAGGGCCACCCCGGCATCCTGCGCCAGACGCGCGCCGCGCACCACTTCCGTGGTGGTCTGCTCCATGGAAATCACCGCTTCGTTGGTGTCGGCCTGAATCGCCCGCACCAGCGTTTCGATCTGCCGGGTCGCCGCGGACGAACGCTCGGCCAGACGCTGGACTTCGTCGGCCACCACCGCAAAACCGCGCCCGGCGTCACCGGCCATGGAGGCCTGAATCGCCGCGTTGAGGGCGAGGATGTTGGTCTGATCGGCAATGTCATCGATCAGGCTGACAATGTCGCCGATTTCCTGAGAAGACTCACCCAGCCGTTTGATGCGCTTGGCGGTGTCCTGAATCTGCTCGCGAATATTGTCCATGCCATGAATGGTGTTGTGCACCACTTCGTTACCCTTGTTGGCGATTTCCACCGAGCGTTCGGCCACCGCTGAGGATTCGGCGGCGTTGGCCGAGACCTGATCGATGGACTGGGCCATGTCGTTGATGGCCGTGGAGGCTTCGGAAATCTGCTGCGCCTGATGCTCCGAGGCCTGGGCCAAGTGCATGGCAGTGGCCTGGGTTTCCTGCACGGCGGCGGCGACCTGGCCGGCGGTGAGGTTGATGGTCGCCACCAGATCGCGCAGTTGGTCGACGGAATAGTTGATCGAATCAGCGATGGTCCCGGTGAAGTCTTCGGTCACCGAGGCGGTCACGGTCAGGTCGCCGTCGGCGAGGTCTTCGATTTCGTCCAGCAAACGCATGATCGCGTTCTGGTTGCGCTCATTCTTCTCGGCGGTTTCACGCAGTTGACGGTTGGTTTCGCGCACCATCACCAGGCCGATGAGGATGATCGACATCAGCGCCAGCAAGCCCAGTACATAACCCCCGATAGTGCCGGTATTGCGCCCGCCGGCGAGGTTTTCGAAACGGCTGGCCAGTTGCGAAGCCTCATCGAGCAGGGTTTGCGACAGGGTAAAAATGTTGGTGGCCGATTCGCGGACCTTGAGCAGCTCCGGCGAGGTTTCGAGGATTTCGTCCACCGAACCCGATACGAATTCGAACAGTTCGGAAATCTCGGTCAGCCGGGCGCGCGCATCGCGGTCTTCGACCTGGCTGATTTTCAGCGCCGCGTTGCCTTGAAGCATGCCGTTGAGCACCAGGCCGAAACGCGCCGCGTCGCGACCGAAAGCGTCGGCCGCCTGCTGCGAATTTTCATCACCGGACAGCACGGTATTCACCGCACCAAGAATCCGCTCGGCCAGCAGCGACTGACGCTGGGCCATCGCCACTTGAGTGGCCGGGGCGCCACGTTGCAGGAGGGTTTCGACGACCTTTTCATACTCGACCTGCAACTGCGGCACGGTTTCGGCCAGCGTTGCGGCGACTTGATGCAAGGACAACACGGTCTGTTCGCTGGAGAGGATGGCGTCGGTGTTTTTCAGCAGACGCTCCCAATCCAGCTGCACGGCGCGCATTTCCGGGCGCACGGTGGACGGTGCCGGCGGCAGGCCGGTGGAAGGATCGCCTTTCTTCAGGTAACCCCAACGCTGGGCGAAGTCATTGCGTGCATCGCTGAGCAACTTGAACGCCGCGGCCTTGCCGGCGGCGGCTTCGGTGGCGTTCTTGGCGATGCGTTGGGACAACACGCGCAGCTCACCGGCGTGGCCGATGTACTGTTTATCGTAATTCGCCTGGGTGTTGAGGTACGCGAAGTTGGCGAACAGCAGCATGATGAAGACGATCAACGCGATGAACAGCGCAATGATCTGCGACCGACTGCGCGACCCTTCTGGCTTGCCTGTTTTTGCTTTTATCATCGGTTCTCGCCTGTCCTGCTCAATTCACTCAATGCCCTTGTAGGAGCGAGGCTTGCCCGCGAAGCAGGCGCTGCGGTCCCGCAGGAACACCGCGTTATCGTTCTTCGCGGGCAAGCCTCGCTCCTACAGGATTGCGGCGTCGCCCCGAGCTACGTTCATGAAGCTCTGTGACTGCGCCAACGCAAACGGGCTGAATACCTGCCAATTCTGCTCACGCTGAAACCGGCCTTTGATGAACGGTGCAATCGGGCCGCTCAAGGTATCTACCGGTTCCAGGCTGTCCTGGGCAAAGTGCTGCAAGCCAAACACTTCATCGACCAGTAACCCGGCAAACACCTCGTTGTGCTCCACCACCAAAACCCGTCGCTGCTTGCGCAGATTCGACAGTTCATGACCGATGAAGCCACTCAAATCCATGATCGGCAGCAGGCGCCCCCGCAGGTTAGCCACGCCCTTGACCCAGGGCTTGACCCCCGGCAATTGGGTCACGCGCGGTTCGTGCAGGACTTCGCTGACTTCGCCCATGGGCGCGACGTACC
Source organism: Pseudomonas sp. PDM24 (assembly GCF_019218905.1). Lineage (NCBI taxonomy): Bacteria > Pseudomonadati > Pseudomonadota > Gammaproteobacteria > Pseudomonadales > Pseudomonadaceae > Pseudomonas > Pseudomonas sp. PDM24. The sequence continues at coordinate 242,938 of NZ_JAHUWR010000002.1, forward strand.
AATGCTCGCCCAAGCGAAAGCCGATGCCGCTCCAGCTGTCCTGTCGGGTCGGCTGGGACGGCAGGTCCGCCGCCAGCAGACGACAGCGCTGGTCAATCTGCAGCAGCAGTTCGAAAGCCGTCAGCGACTCGGTCATGACCGGACGATCAACCGGCCAGCACGTTGTTCAGGGTTTTGATCAGGGTGTCTTCGTCGACCGGTTTGGTCAGGTAGTCCTTGGCGCCCTGGCGCGTGCCCCAGACTTTGTCGGTTTCCTGATCCTTGGTGGTGATGATGATCACTGGAATGTGCCCGGTTTCCGGGTCTTTGGTCAGCTGACGGGTCGCCTGGAAACCGTTAAGGCCGGGCATGACGATGTCCATCAACACCGCGTCGGGTTTTTCCTGACGGGCCAGCGCCACGCCGTCGGCGCCGTTTTCGGCTTTCAACACCTCATGACCGTGCTTTTCGAGCATGCCGGTCAGTTTGTACATTTCGGTCGGCGAGTCATCGACGATCAGAATACGTGCCATGGTCTTCCCCATTCTTGTCGACACCGGGCCCCATGGCCGAGTGTCACTGTGCGTGTCCTACTGCGGCGAAACGGCGGTGAAGCCCGGTACATGGGCCTGAATCGCGTTCAGCAGTTCTTCCTTGCTGAAAGGCTTGGTCAAAAACTGGTCGGAACCGACGATCCGCCCCTTGGCCTTGTCGAACAACCCGTCCTTGGACGACAGCATAATCACTGGCGTGGACTTGAACGCACTGTTGTTCTTGATTAAAGCGCAGGTCTGATAACCATCCAGACGCGGCATCATGATGTCGACAAAGATGATGCCGGGGTGATTGTCGGCAATCTTGGCCAGGGCATCGAAACCATCGATTGCGGTGATGACTTCACAGCCCACGTTTTTCAACAGCGTTTCGGCGGTGCGACGAATCGTTTTCGAATCATCGATCACCATGACCTTCAAGGCGCTGGAATGCTGTTCCATAGTGGCTCTACCGTCGCCTTTGTGAATCAAATTGTCCGTTTGCCGCTCATCGCTGGCTCGAAACCCTTGATACTTAAGGGCCAACAGGGCATGGCAGCCTTTTTAGCACAGTCTCCCCATCCAATCTATCGGGCGACCCTGGCGGTGGTTTTTCCTTGACCGGGAACACACTCAGCGCCACTCTGACGCCACTTTTTCACAACACTTTTCACCCCAATTTCGAGGAAAACCCCATGAGCGTTCGCGTCGGGATTGTCATGGATCCTATCGCCGGCATCTCCTATAAAAAGGATAGCTCGCTGGCCATGCTGCTGGCCGCGCAAAAGCGTGGCTGGGAACTGTTCTATATGGAACAGCGCGATTTGTATCAGGCCGAAGGCGAGGCTCGCGGGCGGATGCGTCCGCTGAAGGTGTTCGCCAACCCGGAAAAATGGTTTGAACTGGGCGCCGAAAGCGATGCGCTGCTGAGCGATCTGGACGTGATCCTGATGCGCAAGGATCCGCCGTTCGACATGGAATTCGTCTATTCCACGTATTTGCTGGAACAAGCGGAAAATGCCGGCGTACTGGTGGTCAACAAGCCGCAAAGCCTGCGTGACTGCAACGAAAAGCTGTTCGCCACGCTGTTCCCGCAGTGTACGCCGCCGACCATCGTCAGCCGTCGCCCCGACGTGTTGCGTGAATTCGCCGACCATCACGGTGACGTGATCCTCAAGCCGCTGGACGGCATGGGCGGCTCGTCGATCTTCCGTCACACCGCTGGCCACCCGAACCTGTCGGTGATCCTCGAAACCCTGACCTTGCATGGCCGTCAGCAGATCATGATCCAGGGTTACCTGCCGGCAATCGTTGATGGCGACAAGCGCATCCTGATGATCGATGGCGAACCAGTGGATTACTGCCTGGCACGGATTCCCGCGCTCGGTGAAACCCGTGGCAACCTCGCCGCCGGTGGCCGTGGCGAAGCCCGACCGCTGACCGAGAAAGATCGCTGGATCGCCGCGCAAGTCGGCCCGACCCTGCGTGAGAAGGGCTTGCTGTTCGTCGGTCTCGACGTAATCGGTGAGCATCTGACCGAAATCAACGTCACCAGCCCGACCTGCATTCGCGAGATCGATAACGCGTTCGGCACCGACATTGGTGGCCTTCTGATGGATGCCATCGATCAGAAGCTCAAGGCTCGTTGATAGAGACAACCAACATTGCGTTATCATCCCCGGCTTGTAAAAAACGCGATGTTGGTTTTCTTGTTATGACACTCCCGTCCGATCTGCCCCCTGAACTCGCCCACCGTGGCGTGCGTCCGGCTGATCGCCTCGGTTTCACCCTGTTTCTCGCGGCGCTGATCCACTTGGCCTTGCTGTTGGGCGTCGGGTTCTCCATGGTCGAACCCCAGCAAATCAGCAAAACCCTGGAAATCACCCTCGCCACGTTCAAAAGCGAAAAGAAGCCGGAAAAAGCTGACTTTCTCGCCCAGGAAAATCAGGAAGGCAGCGGCACCCTGGAAAAAAAGGCGACGCCCAAGACCACCGAGGTCGCGCCCTTCCAGGACAACAAGGTGCAGCCAGTCACCCCGCCGCCAACCGCCACGCCGCCAGTGCCTGAAGCAGCCCCCAAGGCAGCCGTGACGACCGTCGCGCCGAAACCGAAAAAAACCGCGACCAAGCGCGAAGAGATCAAGACCGAGACCAAACCCAAGGTCGTGGCACCGACCTTCGACAGCGCGCAGCTGTCCAGCGACATCGCCAGCCTGGAAGCGGAACTGGCCAGTGAACAACAGCTTTACGCCAAGCGCCCGCGCATCCACCGCTTGAGTGCCGCATCGACCATGCGCGACAAGGGTGCCTGGTACAAAGATGAATGGCGCAAGAAGGTCGAGCGCATCGGCAACCTCAACTACCCCGACGAAGCCCGGCGCAAACAGATTTACGGCAATCTGCGACTGATGGTCTCGATCAACCGCGATGGCTCGCTGTATGAAGTGCTGGTGCTGGAGTCTTCCGGCCAGCCGCTGCTGGACCAGGCGGCGCAGCGCATCGTAAGGCTCGCGGCGCCGTTTGCACCGTTCACCGGGGATCTGTCGGACATCGATCGTCTGGAAATCATTCGGACGTGGAAGTTTGCGCGTGGGGACCGGTTGTCCAGTAATTGACCGATTGATTTGTGGTGATTGAGCCGACGCCTTCGCGGGCAAGCCTCGCTCCTACAGGTTTGGTATGCACCACGAAAATGGCGCATGACCCGTAGGAGCGAGGCTTGCCCGCGAAGGCGCCCTCAAGCAAAACCACATCAAAAAGACATCCGCGCAGGCATTTCCTGTGCATCCTCGGCTTGTCAGTTCGCCCCTCCAACGCCACACTAGCGCTCATGAAGAACGTCAGCCCCAGCTACCTCAAGCATCACTTCCTGATCGCCATGCCTCACATGGCCGACCCGAACTTTGCGCACACCTTGACCTACATCGTCGAGCACACGGCCAATGGTGCCATGGGGCTGGTGGTCAACCGCCCGCAGGACCTGAATCTGGCCGATATCCTCGAACAATTGCGCCCCGATATCGAACCACCAGTGCTCTGCCAGCACGTGCCGATCTTTATGGGTGGCCCGGTGCAAACCGATCGCGGTTTTGTCCTGCACCCATCGGGTAAATCTTTTCAGGCGACCGTTGATCTGGAAGGCGAGCTGTCCCTGTCGACCTCCCAGGACGTGCTGTTCGCCATCGCCGACGGCGTCGGCCCCGCGAAAAGCCTGATCACCCTCGGCTGCGCCGGTTGGGAAGCCGGGCAACTGGAAGCCGAACTGGCCGACAACGCCTGGCTGACCTGCCCGTTCGATGCCGACATCCTGTTCAACACCAGCAGCGAATTACGTCTTGAAGCGGCGGCCAAACACCTGGGCGTCAATCTCAGCCTGCTCACCAACCAGGCGGGGCACGCCTGATGGCCCTGCGGTTGATTTTGGGTTTCGACTACGGCACCAAACAGATCGGCGTTGCGGTCGGTCAGGTGATTACCGGTCAGGCCCGCGAGCTGTGCACCTTGAAGGCGCAAAACGGCATTCCTGACTGGAATCAGGTCGAAGCCCTGATTAAAGAGTGGAAACCCGACGCTGTGGTGGTCGGCCTGCCGCTGAACATGGACGGCACGCCGAGCGACATGTGCCTGCGGGCCGAGAAGTTCGCCCGCCGCCTGAACGGCCGCTACAACCTGCCCTTCTATACGCATGACGAACGCCTGACCACTTTCGAGGCCAAGGGCGAACGCCTGGTCCGTGGCGGCCAGAAAGGCAGTTACCGCGACAACCCGGTCGATGCCATCGCCGCCGCGCTGCTGTTGCAAGGCTGGCTCGACGAAAACACCGCGCTGTTCGAATCCTGACCGCACCTAATTCTGAAGAGCCGCTGCGGCGTCTCCCTTAGCTACAACCCGAGCCACCCCTCAAGCGGCATCCGGCTCGGGACAAAGAAGGAGCAAACCATGAGCCTGCCCAATCCCGCCGAACTGATCAGCCAGATGGCGATCCGTCTTGACACCTATCTGGCCAAACGGGGCATCAGCGAACCGCGTTACATCGGCATTCGGACCGGTGGCGTCTGGGTCGCGCAGGCGTTGCTCGATGAACTGGGCAGCGATTCGCCCCTGGGTACCCTGGATGTTTCGTTCTACCGCGACGACTTCAGCCAGAACGGCCTGCACCCACAAGTACGCCCATCGGCGCTGCCGTTCGAGATCGAAGGCCAGCACCTGGTACTGATCGATGACGTGCTGATGAGCGGTCGGACCATCCGCGCTGCAATGAACGAACTCTTCGACTACGGCCGCCCGGCCAGCGTGACGCTGGTATGCCTGCTGGACCTGGACGCCGGTGAACTGCCGATCCGGCCGAACGTGGTTGGCGCGACGCTGTCGCTGGCAGCCCATGAGCGCGTGAAGTTGTCCGGCCCGGAACTCAAGCTCGAACTTCAAGACCTCGCCCTTTAATTCGCCCTATTGAGAGTCCCCCTCGCGATGACGCCTCTAGAAACCAAGCGCCCGCTGCAGCTCAATGATCAGGGCCAGCTGCGCCACTTCCTCTCGCTCGACGGTTTGCGCCGCGAGCTGCTGACGGAAATCCTCGACACCGCCGACTCGTTCCTCGAGGTTGGCGCCCGGGCGGTGAAGAAAGTCCCGTTGCTGCGCGGCAAGACCGTGTGCAACGTGTTCTTCGAGAACTCCACCCGCACCCGCACCACCTTCGAACTGGCGGCCCAACGGCTGTCGGCCGACGTGATCACCCTGAACGTGTCGACGTCGTCGGCGAGCAAGGGTGAAACCCTGCTCGACACCCTGCGCAACCTGGAAGCCATGGCCGCCGACATGTTCGTCGTGCGTCACGGTGATTCCGGCGCGGCGCACTTCATCGCCGAGCATGTTTGCCCGCAAGTGGCGATCATCAACGGCGGCGACGGCCGTCATGCCCACCCGACCCAGGGCATGCTCGACATGCTCACTATTCGTCGGCACAAGGGCGGCTTCGAAAACCTTTCGGTGGCCATCGTCGGCGACATCCTGCATTCGCGGGTAGCGCGCTCGAACATGCTGGCCCTGAAAACCCTTGGCTGCCCGGACATCCGCGTGATTGCGCCGAAAACCCTGCTGCCGATCGGCATCGAGCAATACGGCGTGAAGGTGTACACCGACATGACCGAAGGCCTGAAAGACGTCGACGTGGTGATCATGCTGCGCCTGCAGCGTGAACGTATGACCGGCGGCCTGCTGCCGAGCGAAGGCGAGTTCTACCGCCTGTTCGGCCTGACCACCGCGCGCCTGGCCGGGGCCAAACCGGATTGCATCGTCATGCACCCGGGGCCGATCAACCGCGGGGTGGAAATTGAGTCGGCGGTGGCCGACGGCCCGCACTCGGTGATCCTCAACCAGGTGACCTACGGCATCGCGATTCGTATGGCTGTGCTGTCCATGGCCATGAGCGGGCAAACAGCCCAGCGCCAATTCGAGCAGGAGAACGCCCAGTGAAGCTCAGCATTCTCGGCGCACGCGTTATCGATCCGGCCAGCGGCCTGGATCAAGTGACTGATATCCACGTTGAAGCCTGCAAGATCGTCGCCCTCGGCGCCGCTCCGGCAGGTTTCGTTGCAGTAGACACCATCGACGCCAAAGGCCTGGTTGCCGCCCCCGGCCTGGTTGACCTGAACGTCGCCCTGCGCGAGCCGGGTTACAGCCGCAAAGGCTCGATCGCCAGCGAAACCCGCGCCGCGGCGGCCGGTGGCGTGACCAGCCTGTGTTGCCCACCGAAAACCAAACCGGTGCTGGACACCTCCGCCGTGGCCGAACTGATCCTCGACCGCGCCCGCGAAGCCGGCAACACCAAAGTCTTCCCGATCGGCGCCCTGAGCAAAGGCCTGGATGGCGAACAGCTGGCCGAACTGGTCGCCTTGCGCGATGCCGGCTGCGTGGCCTTCGGCAACGGTCTGGAGAGCTTCCGCAACACCCGCACCCTGTGTCGGGCGCTGGAATACGCAGCGACGTTCGATCTGACGGTGATTTTCAACTCGCAAGACCATGATCTGGCCGAAGGTGGCTTGGCTCACGAAGGTCCGACGGCGAGTTTCCTCGGTTTGCCGGGCATTCCGGAAACCGCTGAAACCGTGGCCTTGGCCCGGGACCTGCTGCTGGTCGAGCAAAGCGGCGTGCGTGCGCACTTCAGCCAGCTCACCAGCGCCCGCGGTGTGGCGCTGATCGCCCAAGCCCAGGCCCGTGGCCTGAAGGTCACGGCGGACGTGGCGTTGTATCAACTGATCCTCACCGACGAAGCGCTGATCGACTTCAGCAGCCTCTATCACGTCCAACCGCCGCTGCGCACTCGTGCGGACCGCGACGGCCTGCGGGCAGCGGTGAAGTCGGGGGTGGTGTCAGCCATCTCCAGCCATCACCAGCCCCATGAACGCGATGCCAAACTGGCGCCGTTCGGTGCCACCGAACCGGGCATCAGCAGTGTTGAACTGCTGCTGCCGCTGGCGATGACCTTGGTGGAAGACGGTTTGCTCGACTTGCCGACGCTGCTCGCACGCTTGAGCGCCGGTCCTGCCGAAGCGTTGCGTTTACCAGCGGGCAAATTGGCGGTGGGAGGGCCGGCAGATATCGTGCTGTTCGACCCTGCAGCCTCGACCGTGGCCGGTGAGAACTGGTTGTCGAAGGGCGAAAACTGTCCGTTCGTTGGCCATAGCTTGCCGGGTGTGGTGCGTTACACCCTGGTGGATGGACGGATCAGTCACCAGGCTTAACACCGCGCTGCCTGCATTCGCGAGCAAGCCCGCTCCCACACTTGACCTTCAGCGAACACAGAATTTGTGTACGACCGAAAACACATGTGGGAGCGGGCTTGCTCGCGAAGGCTTACTGGAAGGCGCCTCTGTTCTGCGCATTGCGAATCGACACCTGGTCATTCAACGTCCAGAAGTCATACAACACCCCCAGAAAGAACAACCCTCCTGTCACCAGATACAGCAACCCGCTGATCCATTTCCCCTGATACATCCGGTGCACACCGAATACCCCCAGAAACGTCAGCAGAATCCACGCAACGTTGTATTCGATGGGGCCAGCGGTAAAGCGCAGGTCAGCTTCACGGTCCATGGAGGGGATCAGAAACAGGTCGATCAACCAGCCGATACCCAGCAAGCCGAAGGTAAAAAACCAGATTGTCCCGGTCACCGGCTTGCCGTAATAGAAGCGGTGAGCCCCGGTAAAACCGAAAATCCACAACAGGTAACCAATCACTTTGCTGTGTGTGTCTTGCTCTGAAACGGGGTGTTGATAGGTGTTCATGGATGACCTCGACTCACACGATAGAGAAATATTCTTGAATTCTTTGTGACTTTTTTACAGGCGGCCGACATACGGCAAATGCTAACTTCATTCCTGCCAAAGCCTTGTAATACCTGACTTTTGTCAGACAACCCACGTCAACTTTGCCGATTTTTAGTTCCGCGGCCCGCCGTTTGAATCGACCAACGGCCTCGGAAGGGCCAAAAAAGCTGTTATAAAGTTGCGCGTTCACCCATATGAGCCTTGCCTAATGCGTCCATTTTTCAAGACATGGCTAACCATTTGCCTATTATTGCCCCTGGCCGCCCACGCCACCAATCGTGAGCAACGTCTTCCTAGCGTTAATGGTTACACCCCAAAATCCCACGTTTCTGCTCCTTCGAGCAAAAACAAACAAACAGTAAAACGCTCCAGCCAACTGAGCAGCGTAAACAGCAAGCTGGTCCCGCCGATGGCCAGCAAGGAAAGCAGCAACGTGTTGAGCCGCGCGGTAAACGTGCTCGGTACACCTTATCGTTGGGGTGGCAGCAGCCCAAGTAAAGGGTTCGATTGCAGCGGTCTGGTGAAATACGCGTTCAACGACGCTACGTTTGACCTGCCTCGTACCTCCAACGCCATGGCCAGCGGTCATGGCGAGAAGGTCGATCGCAATGATCTGAAGCCAGGCGACCTGATTTTCTTCAACATCAAGAGCCGTCGGGTCAATCATGTTGCCATCTACCTGGGCAACGACCGCTTCATCCACGCACCCCGCCGTGGCAAGTCGGTCAGCATCGACACCCTGAAGAAACCGTATTGGGAAAGCCACTACGTGGTTGCCAAGCGGGTTCTGCCGAAAGAACAGAACGCATTGCGGGTTGTTCAGCGCTGATTTGAGCGCCCGGAGCAGACCCGAAATCTGCTTTGAACATGATGGCCTCTTCGCGAGCAAGTCGAATCGTCGCACCGCCGCTCCCACATTTAGAATGCGTTCCAATGTGGGAGCGGGCTTGCTCGCGAAGGCGTCTGTGAAAGCGCTACAACTCCCCTTAAAAATTATCCGGCGACCGCGCCTTCTCCCGCGCATGCTCGCGACTGATCACGCCCTTGGTCACCAACTCCTTCAGGCACATATCCAGCGTCTGCATCCCCAGCGACCCTCCGGTCTGAATCGACGAATACATCTGCGCCACCTTGTCTTCGCGGATCAGGTTACGGATCGCCGAAGTGCCAAGCATGATTTCGTGGGCGGCAACTCGCCCGCCGCCGATTTTCTTGATCAATGTCTGCGAAACCACCGCCAGCAATGACTCGGAGAGCATCGAGCGCACCATCGATTTCTCGTCGCCCGGAAACACGTCCACCACCCGGTCGATGGTTTTCGCCGCCGACGTGGTGTGCAGCGTGCCGAATACCAGGTGACCGGTCTCGGCGGCAGTCAATGCCAGCCGAATAGTCTCCAGATCACGCATCTCCCCCACCAGAATCACGTCCGGGTCTTCGCGCAGGGCCGAGCGCAGCGCCGTGGCGAAGCTGCGGGTATCGCGATGGACTTCGCGCTGATTGATCAGGCATTTGCGCGATTCATGGACGAACTCGATCGGGTCTTCGATGGTGAGGATGTGGTGATGGCGATGGTTGTTCAGGTAATCGATCATCGCCGCCAATGTGGTGGACTTGCCCGAACCGGTCGGGCCGGTCACCAGCACCAGGCCCCGGGGGGCTTCGGTAATCTTGCGAAACACTTCCCCCATCCCCAGATCGTCCATGCTCAGCACCTTGGACGGAATGGTCCGGAATACCGCGCCCGCACCCCGATTCTGGTTGAAGGCATTGACCCGAAAACGCGCCACGCCGGGCACTTCGAAGGAAAAGTCGGTTTCAAGATGCTTCTCGAAGTCCACCCGCTGGAGGTCGTTCATGATGTCGTAGATCAGCTCATGCACTTCCTTGTGATCCAGAGCCGGCAGGTTGATGCGTCGCACATCGCCGTCGACACGGATCATCGGTGGCAGGCCGGCGGACAGGTGCAGGTCAGACGCGCCTTGTTTGGCGCTGAAAGCCAGCAGCTCAGTGATATCCATAGCGCTCCTCAATTCCAGTAGAATGCCGCGAACCTTCAGACCGCTGGCGCCTCTTGATGTCCACGATAGCAGACAACATTCTTCAGGTTAGTTCACGCATCCAGGCAGCAGCCAAAGCCGCCCACCGCGATGAGATCAGCATCCAGCTGCTGGCCGTGAGCAAGACCAAGCCCGCCGAAGCCCTGCGTGAAGCCTACGCCGCCGGGATCCGCGACTTTGGCGAAAACTACCTGCAGGAAGCCTTGGGCAAACAGCTCGAATTGGCCGACCTGCCCTTGATCTGGCACTTCATCGGCCCCATTCAATCGAATAAGACTCGCGCTATCGCCGAGCATTTCGACTGGGTGCATTCCGTGGATCGCTTGAAAATCGCACAACGGCTGTCCGAACAACGTCCCGCCGATTTGCCTCCCTTGAACATCTGCATCCAGGTCAACGTCAGTGGTGAAGCCAGCAAGTCCGGCTGCACCCCGGCCGACCTGCCCGCCCTGGCCAATGCCATCAGCGCGCTGCCGCGCTTGAAATTGCGCGGTTTGATGGCGATTCCCGAGCCGACTGAAGATCGCGCCGCCCAGGACGCGGCTTTTGCTGCCGTACAGAGCCTGCAAGCCAGCCTGAACCTGCCACTCGACACACTTTCCATGGGCATGAGCCACGACCTCGAGTCGGCCATTGCCATGGGCGCCACTTGGGTCCGTATCGGAACGGCCCTGTTTGGTGCCCGCGACTACGGCCAGTCTTGAAACAATGGCTGACACCTCTCTTTATAAGGACCTGACATGAGCAAGACTCGTATTGCCTTTATCGGAGCCGGCAACATGGCCGCCAGCCTGATCGGCGGCCTGCGCGCCAAAGGTCTGGACGCCGCGCAAATCCGCGCCAGTGATCCGGGTGAACAAACCCGTGCCCGCGTGAGTGCCGAACACGGCATCGAAGTGTTCGCCGACAACGCCGAAGCCATTCAGGGCGTGGACGTGATCGTGCTGGCGGTCAAACCCCAGGCGATGAAAGCCGTGTGCGAAGCCATTCGCCCAAGCCTTGCGCCGAATCAACTGGTGGTCTCTATTGCGGCCGGCATCACCTGCGCCAGCATGAACAACTGGCTTGGCGCCCAGCCCATCGTGCGCTGCATGCCCAACACCCCGGCGCTGCTGCGTCAGGGCGTAAGCGGTTTGTTCGCCACCAGCGAAGTGAGCGCCGAGCAACGCCAGCAAGCTGAAGAATTGCTGTCGGCGGTTGGCATTGCCCTGTGGCTGAACGAAGAACAGCAACTGGACGCGGTTACCGCCGTTTCCGGCTCGGGTCCTGCATATTTCTTCCTGCTGATCGAAGCCATGACCGCCGCGGGCGTGAAGCTCGGCCTGCCAGCGGACATCGCCGCACAACTGACCGTGCAAACTGCTTTGGGTGCTGCACACATGGCAGTCGCAAGCGATGTCGACGCGGCTGAACTGCGTCGTCGCGTGACGTCACCTGCGGGCACCACCGAAGCGGCGATCAAGTCGTTCCAGGCCGGTGGTTTCGAAGCCCTGGTGGAAAAAGCACTCGGCGCCGCTGCGCACCGCTCGGCCGAGATGGCCGAACAACTGGGTCGCTAATCAGCTCTTACAAAGGAATCAATGATGCTCGGACTCAATGACGCTGCCATTTTCATCATCAAAACCTTGGGCAGCCTGTACCTGCTGATCGTGCTGATGCGCTTCATCCTGCAATTGGTTCGGGCGAATTTTTACAACCCGCTCTGCCAGTTCATCGTGAAAGCCACTCAACCGCTGCTCAAGCCCCTGCGCCGGGTCATCCCGAGTATGTTCGGGCTGGACATGTCGTCACTGGTACTGGCGCTGATCGTGCAGATGGTGCTGATAGCGGTCATCCTGCTGCTCAAAGGCTTCGAGGTCGACTTGCTGCTTTTGGTGCCTTGGGCACTGATCGCAGTCTTCTCGCTGTTTCTGAGTGTTCTGTTCTACGCGATGATTATCAGCGTGATCCTGTCCTGGGTCGCCCCTGGGAGCCACAATCCGGGCGCAGAGCTGGTACAGCAGATCACCGAACCGGTACTCGCCCCGTTCCGCCGTATCATTCCGAACCTGGGCGGCCTCGACATCTCGCCGATCTTCGCGTTTATCGCGATCCAGTTACTGCAAAGCTGGCTGATCCCGCGACTTGCGTACTATGCCCTCATGCCGCAAGGGCTGCTCGGCCTGATCTGATGAGCTATTTTCGCTGGGACGGTGATGACCTGATTCTGGAATGTCACCTGCAACCGGCGGCCCGCAGCGATGATTTCTGCGGGCTGCATGGCGATCGCCTGAAGATCCGCCTGACCGCACCGCCGGTTGAAGGCAAGGCCAATGCGTACCTGATGGCGTTTCTGGCCAAGGCGTTCGGGGTTTCCAAGAGTCAGGTGAGTTTGATCAGCGGAGAGCTGAACCGGCAGAAACGGGTGCGGATTTGTTCGCCGAAGAAGCTGCCGGATTTGCCGGATCTGGTGCGACAGACCTGATCCACCGAGGCGCTGCATTCGCGAGCAAGCCCGCTCCCACAATGGAATGCGTTCCCCTGTGGGAGCGGGCTTGCTCGCGAATGGCGCACCTCGGTCCAACTGAATGAAATCAGGCCCGGCCTTTGCTTGCCGCTAGCCACAGCGGTCTTTAGACTTACGCCTCATTTCAATGAGAGCAGGGTCGATGCCAGCTGCCTTCCCCCCCGATTCTGTTGGTCTGGTGACGCCGCAAGTGGCGCACTTCAGTGAACCCCTGGCCTTGGCCTGCGGACGTTCGTTGCCCGCTTATGACCTGATCTACGAAACCTACGGCACGCTGAACGCTACGGCGAGCAACGCCGTGCTGATCTGCCACGCCTTGTCCGGTCACCATCACGCTGCCGGCTTCCACAGCCCCGACGACCGCAAACCCGGTTGGTGGGACAGCTGCATCGGCCCCGGCAAGCCGATCGACACCAACAAGTTCTTCGTGGTCAGCCTGAATAATCTCGGCGGGTGCAATGGTTCCACCGGCCCCAGCAGTGTCAATCCGGAAACCGGCAAGCCATTCGGCGCCGACTTCCCGGTCCTGACTGTGGAAGACTGGGTCCACAGCCAGGCGCGTCTGGCTGATTTGCTCGGCATCCATCAATGGGCGGCGGTGATTGGCGGCAGCCTCGGCGGCATGCAGGCCTTGCAGTGGACCATCACCTACCCGGACCGCGTGCGGCACTGCCTGGCGATCGCCTCGGCACCAAAACTGTCGGCGCAGAACATTGCGTTCAACGAAGTCGCACGTCAGGCGATCCTCACCGACCCGGAGTTCCACGGCGGCTCGTTCCAGGAAGCGGGCGTGATTCCCAAGCGCGGGCTGATGCTGGCGCGGATGGTCGGGCACATCACGTACCTGTCCGACGACTCCATGGGCGAGAAATTCGGTCGCGGCCTGAAGAGCGAAAAGCTCAACTACGACTTCCACAGCGTCGAGTTCCAGGTCGAAAGCTACCTGCGCTATCAGGGCGAAGAGTTTTCCGGACGTTTCGACGCTAACACCTACCTGCTGATGACCAAGGCACTGGACTACTTCGACCCGGCGGCGAACTTCGACAATGACCTGGCGAAAACCTTCGCCAATGCCCAGGCCAGGTTCTGCGTGATGTCTTTCACCACCGATTGGCGCTTCTCCCCTGCCCGCTCGCGGGAACTGGTGGACGCGCTGATGGCGGCCAGGAAAGACGTCTGCTACCTGGAGATCGACGCTCCGCAAGGCCACGATGCCTTCCTGATCCCGATCCCGCGTTATTTGCAGGCCTTCAGCAATTACATGAACCGTATAGCGCTTTGAGGAAGACATGAGAGCCGATCTGGAAATCATCCAGGAATGGATCCCCGCCGGCAGCCGCGTGCTCGACCTCGGTTGCGGTGATGGCGAGTTGCTGACCTGGCTGCGTGACCACAAACAGGTCACCGGCTATGGCCTGGAAAACGACCCGGACAACATTGCCGAGTGCGTGGCCAAGGGCATCAATGTCATCGAGCAAGATCTGGACAAGGGCTTGGGCAACTTCGCCAGCAACAGCTTCGACATCGTGGTCATGACTCAGGCCCTGCAAGCTGTGCACTACCCGGACAGGATCCTCGACGAAATGCTGCGGGTCGGTCGCCAGTGCATCATCACCTTCCCCAACTTCGGTCACTGGCGCTGCCGCTGGTACCTGGCGAGCAAGGGCCGGATGCCGGTTTCGGATTTTCTGCCGTACACCTGGTACAACACACCGAACATCCACTTCTGCACTTTCGAAGACTTTGAAGCGCTGTGTCGCGAACGTGAAGCCAAGGTCATTGATCGGCTTGCCGTGGATCAACAGCATCGGCATGGGTGGGCCAGTAAGCTATGGCCTAATCTGTTAGGTGAGATCGGTATCTACCGCGTCAGCAGCCCCGGTCTGCCGGACCACAAGGTCGCGGTCTGAATCACGACACTTCGAGGAGAACGATCATGGGTCGTCTAGCACTGTTTTTACTTACTGCCTGCCTGAGCGTCACCGCCATGGCCGCCGACGTTATCAAGGGCGAGCGCAAGGAAACCTTTGGCGACGTGACGGTGCATTACAACACCTTCAATTCCACCTTCCTGACGCCGGAGATCGCCAAAGCGGCGGAGCTGACTCGCAGCAAGAATCAGGGCGTAATCAACGTCTCGGTACTCAAGGAAGGTAAACCACAGACGGCTCAGGTCAGCGGCACGGTCAAAGACCTGACCAGCCAAAGCATCCCGCTGAAGTTCAAACAGATCACCGAAACAGGTGCGGTGTACTACATCGCCCAGTTCCCGGTGGATCAGCAGGAAATCCGCACCTTTGACATCAAAGTGCAGACCGGCGACAAAACCAACACCATCAGTTTCCAACAAGAGCTTTTCCCTGGCCAATGATGAATTTCACCCAACTCGTACTGGCCAGCCACAATGCCGGCAAACTCAAGGAACTCCAGGCCATGCTCGGCGAATCGGTGCACTTGCGCTCGATCGGCGAGTTCAGCAGCGTCGAGCCTGAAGAAACCGGCCTGTCGTTCGTCGAGAACGCCATTCTCAAGGCACGCAATGCCTCGCGCATTTCCGGGCTGCCTGCATTGGCCGACGATTCGGGGCTGGCAGTGGATTTCCTCGGTGGTGCACCGGGCATTTATTCGGCCCGTTACGCCGACGGTAAAGGCGATGCGGCGAACAACGCCAAACTGCTCGACGTCTTGAAAGACGTGCCCGAAGCCGAGCGCGGCGCGCAATTCGTCTGCGTGCTGGCATTGGTGCGTCATGCCGACGATCCGTTGCCGATTCTCTGCGAAGGCCTGTGGCATGGGCGCATCCTGACCCAGGCCAGCGGCGAACACGGTTTTGGCTACGACCCGCTGTTCTGGGTGCCGGAGCGCGAGTGCTCCAGCGCCGAACTGAGCCCGAGCGACAAGAACCAGATCAGTCACCGCGCCCGTGCAATGGATCTGCTGCGCCAGCGTCTGGGCCTGAAATGACCCATGACTCGTCCGCGTCGCCGCTGATCTTCGGCGGCGCCGCCCAATCGCCTCGAGCGGCCCTGCCCGTGCTGCCGCCCCTGGCGTTGTACATCCACATTCCATGGTGTGTACGCAAATGCCCTTATTGCGACTTCAACTCCCACACCGCCAGCCCCGTGCTGCCGGAAGAAGAATATGTCGACGCCCTGCTGGCCGACCTCGATCAAGACCTGCATGCAGTCTATGGCCGTGAGCTGAGTTCGATCTTCTTCGGTGGCGGCACGCCGAGCCTGTTCAGTGCCAAGGCGCTGGGTCGCCTGCTCAAGGGTGTCGAGCAACGAATTCCGTTTGCCAGCGACATTGAAATCACCCTGGAAGCCAACCCCGGAACCTTCGAGCAGGAAAAGTTCGTCGCTTACCGGGCGCTGGGCATCAATCGCCTGTCGATCGGCATCCAGAGCTTTCAGGAAGAGAAACTCAAGGCCCTGGGGCGAATTCACAACGGCGATGAAGCCGTGCGTGCCGCCGGCATGGCGCGCCAGGCCGGTTTCGATAACTTCAACCTGGACCTGATGCATGGTTTGCCCGATCAGTCCCTGGACGATGCCCTGAACGACCTGCGCCAGGCCATTGCCCTGAAGCCGACGCACCTGTCCTGGTATCAGCTGACGCTGGAACCGAACACGGTGTTCTGGAACCAGCCGCCGACGCTGCCGGAAGACGACACCCTGTGGGACATTCAAGAGGCTGGTCAGGCGCTGTTGGCCGAGCACGGTTACGCGCAATACGAAGTCTCGGCCTATGCCCTGCCCGGTCGTGCGGCGCGGCATAACCTCAATTACTGGAGTTTCGGCGACTTCATCGGCATCGGCGCCGGCGCCCATGGCAAGCTCAGCCATCCGGACGGACGCATCGTCCGTACCTGGAAGACCCGCCTGCCGAAGGACTACCTCAATCCGGCCAAAAGCTTCAAGGCTGGCGAGAAAGCGCTGCCCGACGAAGAACTACCGTTCGAGTTCCTGATGAACGCCTTGCGCCTGACCGAGGGCGTCGAAGCGCGGTTGTATCCGGAGCGCACCGGGCTGTCCCTGGAAAGCCTAGCCGAAGCTCGCCGCGAGGCCGAACAAAGTGGCTTGTTGCAGGTCGAACCGTCACGTCTGGCGGCCACGCTGCGCGGACAACTCTTTCTCAATGACTTGCTGCAAAAATTTCTGACATAAGGAAATCGAATGGATCTGGTACTCGACCTGCTCGCCACCGTGTCCCGCTGGAGCCGTAGCAACCTGTCGGAAATCTCTCTGGCGCTGGTGGGCTGCCTGCTGGTGCTGTTTGGCGCCGACATCAAAGGTTGGGTCGACCAACGCCTGGGCAGCATCGCCGGCGCTTTGCGCGTCCCGCTGATGGCCCTGCTGTGCATGGTCGGCAGCGGCGTGGCGCTGATCTATGCAACGCCATGGATCATCAAAGGCCTGAGCCAGTTCAACAACTACAGCCTGGCACCGGTGTTGTTGGTGGTGCTGGTGTTGATTGGCGTCGTAGCCGATCGCCGCTGAGCCAGCTTTATTGAGTCTTTGAAGCCTGGGCTTCGCCGCGGATTTTGGTATTGATCCCAATAAAGTCGTGGCAGCCCAACGCTTCGGCTTTATCCAGATACACAACATTCTGACTGTCGAGCTTACCGCTCTCATTTACTCGACTCATTGCCAGAATGTAATTGGCCTCGGCCCGATACTGATCTTCAGTCAGCATCAACGCGACCGTACGCGCCTGCAAAGCCCCCATCACTCGATCTTTTGGCATGTCTGCCCGCAAGTCCTGAAAACAAAGAGCGCGCTTGGCTTGCATTGGATAAAAATCCGCAAAAATATCTGCCTGCTGAAGCAGTTTCTCTAGCGTCTGCAGATATTTCAAGTGACCGGCATCGCGCCGGTCAGACTTCATGTAAACCTGATCACATCGATGGAAGTAGGCAACGGCTGCCGCCAACAAGCCTTGATCCATGGCTTTTTCATAGAGATCGCAGGTTTCTCTACGCTGTTGTTCCGTAGGGCCCGGCTTGCTCAAGGTGTTGGCCAGCAAATAACTCGCGATAGGGTGCCCGCCGTCAGACGCCATCTTCAAATTGTATTTGAAAGCGGCCAGATCACTTTCCATGCGGCCTATTTGCTCGGGCTTGTTCTTGAAATCAAGCTCCCCGCTTGCTTCCAGCCTGACCAACTCATCCGCGTTACGCTTGATCTGGTCGGCCGCGTCCAGGGCACGCTCAAAGTAATCGTCGATAGTCAGCGTCGACGCACAAACCAGTGAAGGCAGAGCGCTGAATACAAGAATGCAGGCGAGGATGAACTTCAAACCTTGTCTTCCTTTACAAGTGGGGACGTAGAGCTTTCGGCGGCCAAGCATCTTTCTTGAATCCGGCACAAAACAAATGTGGGAGCGGGCTTGCTCGCGAAGAGGCCATAACATTCAACATCTCGGTTGACTGTTACACCGTCTTCGCGAGCAAGCCCGCTCCCACATTTGGTATTGCGTAGGGCTTAGGACTGTTTTTCGAACTTCAGATCCCACACGCCATGCCCAAGGCGTTCGCCGCGGCGTTCGAACTTGGTGATCGGGCGCTCGGTCGGGCGCGGGACGCATTTGCCGTCTTCGGCGAGGTTGCGATAGCCCGGCGCGACGTTCATCACTTCCAGCATGTACTCGGCGTACGGTTCCCAGTCGGTGGCCATGTGCAACACACCGCCGACCTTCAACTTGCTGCGCACCAGCTCGGCGAACGACGCCTGAACGATACGACGCTTGTGGTGACGGCTCTTGTGCCACGGGTCCGGGAAAAACAGCATCAGGCGATCGAGGCTGTTGTCGGCGATGCAACGGTTGAGCACTTCGATCGCATCGCAATCGTAGACGCGCAGGTTGGTCAGGCCCTGGGTCAGCACGCCATTGAGCAGCGCACCGACACCCGGACGGTGAACCTCAACGCCAATGAAATCCTGCTCCGGCGAGGCCGCGGCCATTTCCAGCAGCGAATGGCCCATGCCGAAGCCGATTTCCAGCGAGCGCGGCGCCGAGCGTCCGAACACCTGATCGAAGTCCACCGGCGCATCGGCCAAAGGCAGTACGAACAGCGGGGTGCCTTGGTCCAGACCACGTTGCTGGCCTTCGGTCATGCGCCCGGCGCGCATCACGAAACTCTTGATGCGGCGGTGTTGGCGCTCGTCGCCTTCTTCCATCTGGATAGGCGTGTCGTTCGATTCAGTCATCAATGGCTCTTACTTGATCAGACCATCCAGCGGCGAGGAGGCGCTGGCATAGAGTTTTTTCGGCATGCGGCCGGCGAGGTAGGCCAGACGGCCCGCAACGATGGCGTGTTTCATGGCTTCAGCCATCATGATCGGCTGCTGGGCATGGGCGATGGCCGAGTTCATCAGCACCGCTTCACAGCCCAGTTCCATGGCAATGGTGGCGTCGGAGGCAGTACCGACACCGGCATCCACCAATACAGGAATCTTGGCTTCTTCGAGGATGATCTGCAGGTTGTACGGGTTGCAGATTCCCAGGCCTGTACCGATCAGACCGGCCAGCGGCATCACCGCGATAACGCCGATTTCCGCCAGTTGACGGGCAATGATCGGGTCATCGCTGGTGTAAACCATCACGTCGAAACCTTCCTTGACCAGCACTTCGGCGGCCTTGAGGGTTTCGATCACGTTGGGGAACAGGGTTTTCTGATCCGCCAGCACTTCCAGCTTCACCAGGTTGTGGCCGCCGAGCAGCTCACGGGCCAGGCGGCAGGTGCGCACAGCCTCGGTAGCGTCGAAGCAACCGGCGGTGTTAGGCAGGAAGGTGTAGCGTTCCGGCGACAGGACTTCGAGCAGGTTCGGTTCGCCCGGGTTCTGGCCGAGGTTGGTGCGACGCACGGCGAAGGTGACGATCTCGGCGCCCGAAGCCTCGATGGCCAGGCGGGTTTCTTCCATGTCACGGTACTTGCCGGTGCCTACCAGCAAACGCGACTGGTAAGTACGACCGGCCAGGACGAAGGGCTTGTCGCTACGAACGATGCTCATGGGAAATCCTCTGTAGGGGTGAGGTTCTTGCAGAATTCTGTGCCCATCAGGGCCGGGCGACTAGCCGCCGCCGATGGCATGGACCACTTCAACGGAATCGCCGTCGTTCAGCGTGGTTTCTGCGTGCTGGCTGCGCGGGACGATATCCAGATTGAGCTCGACCGCCACCCGGCGCCCGGTCAGTTCCAGACGGGTCAGCAGGGCCGCAACGGTTTCACCGTCGGGCAGTTCAAGGGATTCGCCGTTCAATTGAATGCGCATACCGAATGCCGCCATCATTTTTAGGGGCTGGCATTCTAGCCCGATCAGGCAAGTCGACCCAAGCCATTCGTCTTGAAACCCGATCCCGTAGGAGCGAGGCTTGCCCGCGAAGGCATGGTATCAGTCAACGAAGAAGGTGACTGATACGACGCCTTCGCGGGCAAGCCTGCTCCTACAGCCGCCAGGCGGCAAGCCCCAGGCAAACCCAGCCGACCAGGAACGCCAGGCCACCGATGGGCGTAACGATCCCGAGCTTGCTGATGCCGGTGATCGTCAGCAGGTACAGGCTGCCGGAAAACAACAGAATGCCGATAGCAAAGGATGCGCCGGCCCAAGTAATCAGTCGACCGGGAATTTGCGTGGCGAGCAGCGCTACACCCAGCAGCGCCAGGGTATGCACCAGTTGATAGGTGACGCCCGTATGGAAAATCGCCAGGTACTCGGCACTCAGGCGGCTTTTCAGGCCATGGGCGGCGAATGCGCCCAAGGCAACACCGGTGAAGCCGAAAAAAGCAGCCAGCATCAGGAAGCCACGCAACATGAAGAACTCCAGTCAGACTCGATCAACAGGGTCTGTATAATGGCCGGCTCAACGGGTTCGGCCAAGCCATCTCTATGCTGCAGTTAATTTTCCGTCGTTTCACAAAGGCCCTGCTCTGGTTCGCGGCTGGCAGCGTATTGCTGGTGTTGCTGTTTCGGGTGGTGCCGCCACCGGGAACGGCGTTGATGGTCGAGCGCAAGATCGAATCCTGGTTCGACGGCGAACCCATCGATCTGCAACGCACCTGGAAACCCTGGGATGAAATCTCCGACGACCTGAAAGTCGCAGTGATTGCCGGTGAAGATCAGAAGTTCCCCGAGCATTGGGGCTTCGATTTCGGCGCAATTCAGGCAGCGTTTGCGCATAACGAGCGCGGCGGCTCGATTCGTGGTGCCAGCACTCTGAGCCAGCAAGTGTCGAAGAACCTGTTTCTGTGGTCTGGCCGCAGCTGGCTGCGCAAAGGCCTGGAGGCCTGGTTTACCGGGCTGATCGAGGTGCTCTGGCCCAAACAGCGGATTCTTGAGGTGTACCTCAACAGCGTCGAGTGGGATGAAGGCGTGTTTGGCGCCGAAGCGGCGGCTCGGCATCACTTTGGTGTAGGCGCTCGCTCGATATCCCGACAGCAGGCAAGTTTGCTGGCTGCGGTACTGCCAAACCCGCGGGTGTGGAGCGCCAGTCATCCAACCTCTTACGTTGCAAGACGGGCCGGGTGGATTCGCCAGCAGATGAGTCAGTTAGGTGGGGATAGCTATCTGCTCGGGCTCAACGATTCGCGCCGGGCACCTTGGGCTCAGTAACTCGACGCAGAACCTGAACCCGACCCCCTGTAGGAGCGAGGCTTGCCCGCGAAGGCGGTGTGTCAGACACATCATTGCTGAATGACACACCGCCTTCGCGGGCAAGCCTCGCTCCTACAAGGATTCGGTGCAAGCGGGGCACCAACAAAAACGCCCCGATCAATGATCGGGGCGTTTTTTATTGCCGGCGCGCAGGTTATGCGGCGATCGACAACTTGAGCTTGTTCATCGCGCTCTTCTCGAGCTGACGAATACGCTCGGCCGACACGTTGTACTTCTGCGCCAGGTCGTGCAGCGTAGCTTTTTCTTCTGCCAGCCAGCGCTGGTAGAGGATGTCGCGGCTGCGGTCGTCCAGCACTTCAAGCGCTTCGTGCAGGTTGTGGTTTGAGTTGTCGCTCCAGTCGGCGTCTTCCAGTTGACGGGCCGGATCGTACCGGTGGTCTTCCAGGTAGTTGGCCGGCGACTGGAATGCACTGTCGTCGTCCGCTTCAGCGGCCGGATCGAAAGCCATGTCATGGCCGGTCAGGCGACTTTCCATCTCGCGCACTTCCCGCGGCTCTACGCCGAGGCTTTCCGCCACGCGATGGACTTCCTCGTTGTTCAGCCAGGCCAGACGTTTCTTCTGGCTGCGCAGGTTGAAGAACAGCTTGCGCTGGGCCTTGGTGGTCGCGACTTTCACGATCCGCCAGTTGCGCAGGATGAACTCGTGGATTTCCGCCTTGATCCAGTGCACCGCAAAGGACACCAGGCGTACACCCATTTCCGGGTTGAAACGCTTGACCGCTTTCATCAGGCCGACGTTGCCTTCCTGGATCAGGTCAGCCTGGGCCAGGCCGTAGCCGGAATAGCTACGGGCAATGTGTACGACAAAACGCAGGTGGGCGAGCACCATCTGCCGAGCCGCCCCCAAATCCTGCTCATAATAGAGACTCTCGGCCAGTTCACGCTCCTGCTCCGGTGTCAGCAATGGAATGCTGTTCACCGTGTGCACATAGGCCTCCAGGTTCGCACCCGGGACCAGAGCATATGCAGGCTGCAAAGAATTGGTCATACGAAAAAACCTCCGACTTACATAACTCGTGCAGTTCAGCACTGCGAAAATTGACCGGAAACCAAAAGACAAGTTCCCATAAACGCTGAAAGGTCAATACGAGCAAAATGATATTACTTTGGCGCAAGCTCCCGCAGGTGGCGTGCGACTGCAATCCATGCACCGATATACCCCAACAG
This sequence comes from Pseudomonas sp. PDM24, assembly GCF_019218905.1. Lineage (NCBI taxonomy): Bacteria > Pseudomonadati > Pseudomonadota > Gammaproteobacteria > Pseudomonadales > Pseudomonadaceae > Pseudomonas > Pseudomonas sp. PDM24. The sequence goes on from NZ_JAHUWR010000002.1 coordinate 265,186, forward strand.
CACCGCGCCAAGCAAGAGCGATAGACCGTCGGCAACTGGCACTCCGGCCAGCGCAAAATCACTGCCGTACAAACCGGCCAGTCCAACCACCGCGTCGTTCAGCCAGTTCAGGCCGAACGCCAATACACCCCAGGAAAGAATCCCCGCACCAAAGCCATAAAGCGCGCCCATATACAGAAAGGGCCTGCGCACATAGCTGTCAGTGCCGCCGACGAGTTTAATCACTTCTATCTCTGTGCGGCGGTTTTCAATATGAAGACGAATGGTATTGCCTATCACCAAAAGTAATGCAGAAACCAAAAGCACGGTCAGACCGAAGACAAATCGGTCGCCCAGCTTGAGGATGGCTGCCAGACGCTCGACCCAGACTAGATCAAGTTGCGCCTGTTGTACCTTCGGCAATTCGGAAAGTTTTTGTCTCAATGCTTCAAGCGCGGGCTTGTCGACCTCGTTCGGGGTCACCAGGACCACGCCCGGCAGCGGGTTTTCCGGGAGTTCCTTGAGCGCTTCGCCTAGCCCGGACTGCTGCTGGAATTCTTCCAGCGCCTGATCGCGACCCACGTATTCGGCGTCGGCCACGCCCGGTATGCCCTTGATCTGCTCGCGCAACGACTCGCCCTGTTCAGGGCTGGCATCGAGTTGCAGGTACAGGGAAATCTGCGCCGCACGCTGCCAGGAACCGCCGAGACGCTCGACGTTACTTAGCAAAAGTGACAGGCCCATCGGCAAGCTGAGGGCAACTGCCATCACCATGCAGGTGAAAAAGCTGCCGATCGGGTGTTTACCCAAGCGGCGCAAGCTGTCCAGCAGACTGGCTCGATGGCTTTCGATCCAGGCACGGAACAGCGTAGGGAAGTCCGGGCCATCGTCATCGTCGCGCTTTTTCTTCTGCTGCTGCGGTTGCGGATCGGCGGCTTTCGGGGCCACGCGCTCGGAAACCTTGGGGCTACGTGTTGCACTCATACGCCAGCCTCCCCGTCGCCGATCAATCGGCCACGCTGCAGGGTGAGCATGCGATGACGCATGCGGGCAATCAGAGCCAGGTCGTGACTGGCGATCAGCACGCTGGTGCCCAAACGGTTGATGTCTTCGAACACGCCCATGATTTCTGCCGCCAGCCGCGGATCGAGGTTACCGGTCGGTTCATCCGCCAGCAGCAAGGCCGGACGGTGAACGATGGCGCGAGCGATGCCGACGCGCTGTTGCTGACCGGTGGACAGGTCGCCAGGGTAGAGATCGGTCTTGTCCGAGAGCGCCACGCGCTCCAGGGCCGAATCCACGCGCTTGACGACTTCAGCCTTGGACAGGCCAAGGATCTGCAACGGCAACGCAACGTTGTTGAACACCGTACGATCGAACAGCAGCTGGTGATTCTGGAATACCACGCCGATTTGCCGACGCAGGAACGGAATCTGCGCATTGCTGATGGTGCTCAGGTCTTGCCCTGCCAGCAGCAATTTGCCGGTGGTCGGACGTTCCATGGCCAGCAGCAGGCGCAACAAGGTGCTTTTACCGGCGCCGGAATGGCCGGTGACAAACAAGAATTCGCCCCGACGGACTCGAAAACTCAGCTCATGCAAGCCGACGTGACCATTCGGGTAGCGTTTACCGACCTGTTCGAAACGAATCATGAACGCTCCCGCTCGGCAAACAATGCCTGGACAAAGGGTTCTGCTTCAAAAGTACGCAAATCATCGATGCCTTCGCCGACGCCGATATAGCGAATCGGCAAGCCAAACTGCTTGGCCAGGGCGAAAATCACCCCACCCTTGGCAGTGCCGTCGAGTTTGGTCAGCGCCAGGCCAGTCAGTTCGACGGTCTGGTTGAATTGCTTGGCCTGGTTAATGGCGTTCTGGCCGGTACCGGCGTCGAGCACCAACAGCACTTCGTGCGGCGCATCGGTGTCGAGCTTGCCGATCACCCGGCGAACCTTTTTCAGTTCTTCCATCAGGTTGTCTTTGGTGTGCAAGCGACCGGCGGTGTCGGCGATCAGCACGTCAATACCACGGGCCTTGGCGGCCTGCACGGCATCGAAGATGACCGAAGCCGAGTCGGCGCCGGTGTGCTGGGCGATTACCGGGATCTTGTTGCGCTCACCCCAGACCTGCAATTGCTCGACCGCGGCGGCGCGGAAAGTATCACCGGCGGCGAGCATGACTTTCTTGCCTTCCAACTGCAGCTTCTTCGCCAGTTTGCCGATGGTGGTGGTCTTGCCGGCGCCGTTGACGCCCACCACCAGAATCACGAACGGCTTGTTCTGCGAGTTGATTTTCAGTGGCTGCTCGACGGGCTTGAGCATCGCCGCCAGCTCAGCCTGCAAGGACTTGTACAACGCGTCGGCATCAGCCAGCTCTTTGCGGGCGACTTTCTGGGTCAGGCGCTGAATGATCACCGACGTCGCTTCGACGCCGACATCGGCGGTCAGCAGACGGGTTTCGATGTCTTCGAGCAACTCGTCATCGATGATTTTCTTGCCGAGGAACAGGCTGGCCATGCCCTCGCCAATGCTGGCGCTGGTCTTGGACAAGCCTTGTTTGAGACGGGCGAAGAAACCAGCCTTGGTCTCTTCGGTTCGCACCGGCTCGACCGGAGTTTCGACGGGTGCAGGCGTGGTGGCGACAGGAGCGATAACGGGTGCAGGTGCAGGTGCAGGTGCAGGCTCTGGCGCTTGAACAATCGGAGCAACCGGAGCAGGAGCAACAAATGCCGGCGCTACAGGCTCTGGAGCAACCGGTGCAGGCTCGGCCACGAACACAGGTTTAACCACCGGCTCAACCACTGGCGCCTGAACCGGCTCAGGCGCAAACGCAGTCGGGGCCGGGATCGGCGGCGTGATATGAGCTGCTTGCTCATCTTCGACCAATGCCACCGGCTCTTCCGCCACCGGCAACGTCAGCCACGGCTCGGCGGCAGGCGTCAGCGGCAACGGGGCCACGACTACGGTTTCAGGAACAGGCGCAGGCTCGGCCGCGGATTGCAGCACCGGCTCGGCGATCGGCAGGGCAACCGGCGCGGGCGCTTCTTCCACGACTGGCGCAGGTGTTGGCTCAGGAAGTGGTTGTGGCTGTTCGACAACGGGTTCCTGCGGCTTTTTGCGCAGCCATCCGAACAGGCTTTTCTTCTCGCCAGCCGCAGCTGGGGTCTTCTTGTCGTCGTTGGAACCAAACATGGAGGACGGCTATCTCACGGTAGCGACGCGCCAAAGGGCGCCTCGGCAATAAATAATTCGATGCAGAACAGACTGCGATTCATCCAGCTTGTTCACGCGCAACATTTTGTCGAGGTACCAACGGCACCTCAAAGGTTGATTAATACGAAGGACTGGAACGGCATCGTCGGCGAAAACGCAGAGTTTAGCTGACAAACTCAAAGCCCAAGCCGTAAACCCATACAACCTGATCAAACGTAAAGGCCTGATAGGCGTGGCCGCCAGTAAAACGGATCAGTATCCTAGCACCCTCTCGCCCGCCGACGCTAAGACCAAGCGGGCAGCCCAACAGGTTTAAAAACGAATGAATGCTCTAGCCCGCCGCGCTGCAGGCCTGCTGTTCAGTACAGTTTGTCTGCCACTTTCAGCCCTGGCTGCCGATCCACAACCCACCCACGAATTCACCCTCGACAACGGCCTGAAGGTTGTCGTGCGCGAAGACCATCGTGCGCCAGTCGTCGTTTCCCAGGTCTGGTACAAGGTCGGCTCAAGCTATGAGACCCCAGGCCAGACCGGGCTGTCCCATGCGCTGGAACACATGATGTTCAAGGGCAGCGAGAAAGTCGGCCCCGGCGAAGCCTCGCTGATCCTGCGCGACCTCGGTGCCGAAGAGAACGCCTTCACCAGCGATGACTTCACCGCGTATTACCAAGTACTGGCCCGTGACCGCCTGGGCGTGGCCTTCGAGCTGGAAGCCGACCGCATGGCCAATCTGCGCCTGCCGGCCGACGAGTTCACCCGCGAGATCGAGGTGATCAAGGAAGAGCGCCGCCTGCGCACCGACGACAAGCCGATGTCCAAGGCCTACGAACGCTTCATGGCCATGGCCTACCCCGCCAGCGGCTATCACACGCCGACCATCGGCTGGATGGCGGACCTCGACCGCATGAAGGTCGAAGAACTGCGCCACTGGTATCAATCCTGGTATGTGCCGAACAACGCCACCCTGGTGGTGGTCGGTGACGTGACCCCGGACGAAGTCAAAACCCTGGCCCAGCGCTACTTCGGCCCGATCGCCAAGCGTGACGTGCCACCGGCGAAAATCCCGCTGGAACTGGCAGAGCCCGGCGAACGGAAGATCACCCTGCACGTGCAGACCCAATTGCCGAGCCTGATGCTGGCCTTCAACGTGCCGAGCATCGCTACCGCTGAAGACAAGCGTTCGGTGAACGCTCTGCGCCTGATTTCCGCACTGCTCGACGGCGGCTACAGCGGCCGGATCCCGACGCAACTGGAACGCGGCGAAGAGCTGGTGTCCGGCGGTTCGTCGAGCTACGACGCCTATACCCGTGGCGACAGCCTGTTCACTTTGTCGGCCACGCCGAACACCCAGAAGAAAAAAACCATGGCCCAGGCGGAAGCCGGCCTGTGGAAACTGCTTGAACAGCTGAAAACCACCGCGCCGTCCACTGAAGAGCTGGAGCGCGTGCGAGCGCAGGTCATTGCCGGCTTGGTCTACGAGCGTGACTCGATCACCAGCCAGGCCACCGCCATCGGCCAACTGGAAACTGTCGGGCTGTCCTGGAAACTGATGGACACCGAACTCGCCGAACTGGAAAGCGTGACCCCGCAAGACATCCAGAAGGCCGCCAACCTGTATTTCACTCGCGCACGTCTCAGCGTCGCCCATGTACTGCCACAGGAGACGACTCATGAGTGAGCGTAAAAAACCGCGCCTGGCCCTGATCGGCCTGATCGTCATTGCACTGCTCGGGTCCGCCGCCTTCTATTTGTCCAAGTCTGACGAAACCAGCGCCAGCGAAGCCCTCGACAAAGCCAAGGCCAGCAAGAAACTGCAATCGTTGGCAGAACTCGACGGCAAGGCCCCAAGCCATCGCTCGCTGAACGTGCAAACCTGGAACACCGCCGAAGGCGCCAAGGTAATGTTCGTCGAAGCCCGTGAGCTGCCGATGTTCGACATGCGCCTGATCTTCGCCGCTGGCAGCAGCCAGGACGGCGATGCTCCCGGCCTGGCACTGCTGACCAATGCCATGCTCAATGAAGGTGTGGCCGGCAAGGATGTCAGCGCTATCGCCCAGGGCTTCGAAGGCCTGGGGGCCGATTTCGGTAACGGCGCCTATAAAGACATGGCGATTGCCTCGCTACGCAGCCTCAGTGCCGCAGATAAACGCGAGCCTGCCTTGAAGCTGTTTGCTGAAGTGGTCGGCAAACCGACTCTCCCCGCCGATTCCTTTGCACGCATCAAGAACCAGATGCTGGCCGGCTTCGAATACCAAAAACAGAACCCCGGCAAACTCGCCAGCCTGGAGCTGATGAACCGCTTGTATGGCGATCACCCGTACGCGCATTCCAGCGATGGCACGGCGAAAAGCATTCCACCGATTACCCTGGCGCAGTTGCGGGCCTTCCATCAGAAAGCCTACGCCGCCGGTAACGTGGTGATCGCGCTGGTGGGCGACCTGTCCCGCGCCGAGGCCGAGGCGGTTGCCGCACAAGTGTCCGCCGATCTGCCCAAAGGGCCGGCCCTGGCGAAAATCGAACAACCGACCGACCCCAAGCCCAGCATCGGCCACATCGAGTTTCCGTCCAAGCAGACCAACCTGATGATCGCGCAACTGGGCATTGACCGTGACGATCCAGATTACGCGGCATTGTCCCTGGGCAATCAGATCCTTGGCGGCGGTGGCTTCGGCACCCGGTTGATGAGCGAAGTGCGCGAGAAGCGCGGTCTGGCCTATGGCGTGTATTCGGGTTTCAGCCCGATGCAGGTTCGCGGCCCGTTCATGATCAACCTGCAAACCCGCGCCGAGATGAGCGAAGGCACGCTGAAACTGGTGCAGGACGTGCTCGCCGACTACCTTAAAACCGGCCCCACCGAGAAAGAACTCGACGATGCCAAGCGTGAACTGGCCGGCAGCTTCCCGCTGTCCACCGCCAGCAACGCCGATATCGTCGGGCAGCTCGGCGCCATGGGTTTTTACAACTTGCCGCTGAGCTACCTGGAAGACTTCATGCAACAGTCCCAGAGCCTGACCGTCGAGCAAGTCAAAACCGCATTGAACAAACACCTGAGCACGGACAAACTGGTCATCGTCAGCGCTGGCCCGACCGTGCCACAAAAGCCGTTGCCGGCCCCTACTGACAAACCTGCCGAGCAACCGCTCGGGGTTCCGGAGCATTAATGGCCCGTCCATCGCGTCCAAAGAAACCTGTTCACAACGTGCATAACGGTGTGAATCAACTGCGCATCATCGGCGGTGAATGGGGCAGCCGAAAGCTGAGCTTCCCCGATGCGCCAGGCTTGCGTCCAACGCCGGACCGAGTCCGTGAAACCCTGTTCAACTGGCTCGCGCCCTATGTCGCCGGGGCCAAGGTGCTCGATCCATTTGCCGGTAGCGGCGCATTGTTTCTCGAGGCTTTGTCCCGTGGCGCAGCAATGGGCCAGGCACTGGATGCCAGCAACATTGCGGTAGCGAGCATCAAGGAACATCTGGGCACCCTGCGCTGCACGACCGGTCAGGTACAGACTGCCGACGCCTTGCGCTATCTGGAAACCCAACCGGCCACGGCGTTCGATCTGGTGTTTCTCGACCCACCGTTCAATCAGAATCTGTTGCCGGCCGTTTGCACTTTGCTCGAAGAGCGTCAGTGGCTGAGTGACGATGCGTGGGTCTACACTGAAAGCGAAACGGCACCGTCGATATTGGGTTTGCCAGAAAATTGGCGCCTGCATCGGGAGCAAAAATCAGGACGGGTGTACTACGCGTTGTGGCAACGTATGGCAGGGATCGCCGGTTAGTCCGGCCTGTAAAAACGGTGCGAAGCTCAGTCAGTTAACGCTGCGGGTAAGCACCGCTGCATCGAGAGCAATCGTGTCCCATCTGCCAGAACGTTTCACCCCCGCCTACGGCCTGGGCAATCCGCATTTACAAACCTTGTGGGGACCGCTATGGCGCAAAACCACACACCTGGACCGCGAGCGCGAACGCTTATGGCTCGAAGACGGCGACTTCCTTGACCTGGACTGGCATGGCCCCCACAGCGCGAATGTGCCACTGGTGCTGGTGCTGCACGGCCTGACCGGCTCATCGAATTCACCTTACGTGGCCGGTGTGCAGAAGGCGCTGGGCGCCCAGGGTTGGGCCAGCGTCGCGCTGAACTGGCGAGGCTGTTCCGGCGAACCCAATCTGCTGCCGCGCAGTTACCATTCCGGGGCCAGCGAAGACCTGGCCGAAACCATCAAGCACCTGCGAACCCAGCGCCCTCTCGCACCGCTGTATGCGGTCGGTTATTCCATGGGTGGCAACGTTTTACTCAAGCATCTGGGCGAAACCGGCAGCAACAGCGGCGTACTCGGCGCGGTGGCGGTGTCGGTGCCGTTTCGGCTCGATCAGTGTGCCGATCGTATCAGCCAGGGGTTTTCCAAATTCTATCAAGCGCATTTCATGCGGGAGATGGTCGCCTACATCAAGAACAAGCAGCGCAGGTTCCAGCATGAAGGGCATCAGGATGGCTTGGCGGCATTGGCGGCGCTGGGCTCGCTGGAGAATATGCGCACCTTCTGGGATTTCGATGGCCGGGTCACCGCACCGCTGAATGGTTTCGCCGATGCCGCGGATTACTATCGCCGCGCTTCGAGTCGTTATTTCCTTGGGGAGATTCGCACACCGACCCTGATTATCCAGGCGGCCGACGACCCGTTTGTCTTTCCTCATAGCCTGCCGCATGCCGACGAATTGTCCGCCAGCACTCAATTCGAGTTGCAGGCCAAGGGTGGGCATGTCGGCTTCGTCGAGGGCTCGTTCCGGCAACCGGGTTACTACCTGGAAAGGCGCATTCCCCAATGGCTCGCCACCACAGGGCGCAAGTAACCCATGGGGCTGGATCAGGGCGAGTCGATTCACTTCTGGCAAACGGCGCCGTTGGCCGGGGTCGAGCTGTTGTCCGCACGCTACATCGAACACCGCTTCGCCCCCCATGTGCATGACGGCTATGTGATCGGCATGATCATGGCCGGCGCCCAGCGTTATCGCTATCGAGGTGCCGAGCATCTGGCGGGCAGCGGCACCCTGGTGCTGATCAACCCGGATGAACTGCACACCGGCCACAAAGGCACCGAAGACGGTTGGTTGTACCGGGCGTTTTATCCCGACAGTGGGCAGATTCTTTCACTGCTGGACGAGCTCGAACTGCCGACCGATACCTTGCCGGCGTTTGGTGCCACGTTGTATCGCGATCCGGATCTTGTGAAGGGATTCTGCCAACTGCATTGTTTGCTGGAGAGTCCGTCCACGGCGCTGCAGCAGCAAACGGCTTGGCGGGAAATGATGCTGTCGCTGTTGCAACGTCACGCAGCCGTTCCAATTGCCGGTAAACCCGGCAAGGAACACCGGGCGGTGACCTTGGCGAAGGAGCTGCTGCAATCACGCTTGGCGGCGCCGCCCTCGCTGGAAGAACTGGCGACGACGGTGAACCTGTCGCCCTTCCATTTCGCCCGAGTATTCCGCAGGGCCACCGGCATGCCGCCACACACCTGGTTGATACAGCAGCGTATCGCCCGGGCCCGGGCGCTGTTAAAGCGCGGCTGCCTGCCACTGGAAGTCGCGACGCAACTGGGTTTTGCCGACCAGAGCCATCTGAGCCGGCAATTCAAACAGGTTTACGGCGTAGGACCGGGGGCGTATCGCAGCGCCCGGCAGTTGCCTGGTTATGGATGACGAAAATCCAAATGTGGGAGCGGGCTTGCTCGCGAAGGCGGTGGGTCAGTCAATATTAATGTCGTCTGTTACGCCGCCTTCGCGAGCAAGCCCGCTCCCACAATGGACTGGGGGATTACTCGCCCTTGGCAACGCCTCGCGCAGGATCGTTGATCCACTCGCTCCACGAGCCGGCATACAACGCCCCCAACGGATAACCCGCCAGGCACAGGGCGAACAGGTTGTGGCAGGCGGTCACGCCGGAACCGCAATACGCGACCAGCTCTGTCGGTGAACGATCACCGAGTTTCGCGGCAAACCGCTGCTTGAGCTGTTCGGCCGGCAGGAAACGCCCGTCGCTGCCCAGGTTATCGGTGAACGCGGCACATTGTGCGCCGGGGATGTGTCCGGCAACCGGATCGATCGGCTCCACTTCACCCTTGAAGCGCGGCAAGCCGCGGGCGTCGAGCAAGGTCAACGCGGGCTGGCCGAGACGTTGCTGGAGTTGTTCGGCGCTGAGCACCAACGAAGCATCCGGCGTCCCGGTGAAGGTGCCACGGGTAACCGACGGCGGATCAAGACTCAGGGGCAATCCGGCGGCGTGCCAGGCTTTCAGCCCGCCATCGAGAATGAACACACCGTCGCGTTTACCCAGCCACGCCAGCAACCACCACGCCCGCGCAGCGTAAGCGCCGGGACCGTCATCGTACAAAACCACTTCGCTGTCGGCGTTGATGCCCCAGGCTTGAAAACGTTCGATCAAGTCGGCGGGCTCAGGCAATGGATGACGCCCGGTAACCCCCTTGACCACTGCCCCGCTCAAATCACGCTCCAGATCGGCAAAGCTCGATCCGGCAATATGCCCTTCGGCGTAGCTGCGCTGCCCGTAATCAGGGTCTTCGAGGGCAAAACGACAATCCAGAATCACCAGCCCCGGCGTCTCCTTTTTCAGGTCCAACGCTTGCGGGCTGATCAGTTGCGCAATGGGCATAACGGGCTCCTGTGATTTTGTCTGTCTCGAATCCTACTGCACTCTTTATCCCACTTCTTCCAGCGCCTGGGCCAGCGGCACATAAAACTCTTCGAACAGTGCATTCACCGCATCGTGAGCTTGATCGGTGACGAACCCGGCCTCCAGCACCAGCACCTGATACACGCCTCGTTTGATGGCCTGTTCGCTCAGATGGTTGGAATTTTCCCGCGTCGTGCACAGAAAACGCACCCACGAGGTGAGGATGATCCAGGCATTGAGGGTCAGGGATTCGATCTGAACCTTGTCCATGCACAGAATGCCAGCCTCGACGAAACCCGCGTAGATGTGTGTGCCCTGGATCAGGCAGCGCTGGGAAAAACGCCGGTAACGGGCAGCCAGCTCAGGATCGCTGTCGAGCAAATGCTCGAGGTCGCGATGCAGGAAGCGGTATTGCCACATGGCGGCGAGCAGTTCCTTGAGGTAGAAGCGCTTGTCTTCGACTGTCGCTGCGCGGCCCTGGGGCGGGCGCAGGAAGCTGTCCACCAGGTTTTCGTACTCACTGAACAACACGGCGATGATCGCCTGCTTGTTGGGGAAGTGGTAGTACAGGTTGCCCGGGGAAATTTCCATGTGGGCAGCAATGTGGTTGGTGCTGATACTGCGCTCGCCCTGTTGATTGAACAGCTCCAGGCTGTTCTGCACGATGCGCTCGCTGGTTTTGATCCGAGGGGCCATGGCTTGAGCTTTAATTCAGAGTGCGATGAGGGGCATCTTACGACCTATCCGCGCATGGATAAAACAAAGCTGTACCAAAGTGCTATTTGACTTTCTAGAGCATAGACTCTAAAAAGTTCCTCATTACAATAAATCCGGAGCCGACCATGCCTGCAGACATTGCCTACCTGAAGAACCTGCAGCAGCCTCTGGACGAACTCCAAACCCTGTTCGATGCTCAACGGGCGGCGTATGCCGCCAACCCGATGCCACCCGCAGCTCAGCGCCAACAATGGCTAAAGGCGTTGAAGGACCTGCTGAGCAACGAGCGCCAGGCCCTGATCAATGCGATCAGCCAGGATTTCAGCCACCGCAGCGCCGATGAAACCCTGCTCGCCGAACTGATGCCCAGCCTGCACGGCATTCATTACGCCAGCCGGCACCTCAAAGGCTGGATGAAAGCCTCGCGACGCAAAGTCGGCCTCGCCTTTCAACCAGCGTCGGCCAAAGTGGTTTATCAGCCGTTGGGCGTGGTCGGAGTGATCGTACCGTGGAACTACCCGCTTTACCTGGCCATCGGGCCGCTGGTGGGTGCGTTGGCGGCAGGCAACCGGGTGATGCTCAAACTCAGCGAATCGACCCCCGCCACCGGTTTGCTGCTCAAGGAGTTGCTGGGCCGAATCTTTCCCCAGGACCTGGTCTGCGTGGTGCTGGGCGAGGCTGATATCGGTGTGGCGTTCTCGCGGTTGCGTTTCGATCACTTGCTGTTCACGGGCGCCACCAGCATCGGCAAACACGTGATGCGCGCGGCGGCCGAGAATCTGACCCCGGTGACCCTCGAACTGGGCGGCAAGTCCCCGGCCATCGTTTCCCGCGATGTGCCGCTCAAGGACGCCGCCGAACGCATCGCTTTCGGCAAGACCCTCAATGCCGGGCAAACCTGTGTCGCCCCGGACTACGTGCTGGTGCCGGAAGACCGCGTCGGCTCTTTCGTCGAAGCCTATCGTCAGGCGGTTCGCGGGTTTTATCCGACGCTGGCCGATAACCCGGACTACACCGCCATTATCAACGACCGGCAACTGGCGCGGCTCAATGGCTACCTCAGCGACGCCACCAGCAAGGGCGCGCTGCTCATTCCGCTGTTCGATCAGGGCCAGGGCCGGCGCATGAGCCATAGCCTGTTGCTCAATGTCAGCGACGACATGACAGTGATGCAGGACGAAATCTTCGGCCCGTTGCTGCCAATCGTGCCGTACAAGGATCTCGATGAAGCGTTTGCCTACATCAACCAACGGCCTCGACCACTGGCGCTGTATTACTTCGGCTACGACAAGCGCGAGCAAGACCGCGTCCTCCACGAAACCCATTCCGGCGGCGTTTGCCTCAATGACACCTTGCTTCACGTTGCTCAGGACGACATGCCGTTCGGCGGCATCGGTGCCTCGGGCATGGGCCACTACCACGGCCACGAAGGCTTCCTGACCTTCAGCAAGGCCAAAGGCGTGCTGATCAAACAACGCTTCAATGCGGCGAAATTGATCTATCCGCCCTACGGCAAGTCCATTCAGAAACTGATCCAGAAGCTGTTTATCCGCTAAACATCCTCACCGCCGGGTAATAACAACAATGAGCCCAAGCCTGTCCGATACACCCGCGCTGTCACGGCGTGGCCTGCTCAAATTCAGCCTCAGCGCCAGCGCTTTTCTGGCCACGGCCGGATTAGGCGCGAGCCTCAGCGGCTGCTCGTCGAATACGCCGGCCAGTGGTTTCGCGATTCTGCGCAGCGGCGACCTGCTGTTTCTGCGAGCAGTGATTCCGGTGATGCTCGAGGGCGCCGTGGCCGTCGAAAAAATGCCGACCGCCGTCGCCGAGACCTTGTACAGCCTGGATAACGGCCTGAATCACCTGTCGCCGGAAATGCTCAAACTGACCCGGCAATTGTTCGATGTATTGGGGATGAGCATTACTCGCGGCCCATTGACCGGAATCTGGGGCAGTTGGGAAAACGCCAGCAGCGAACAGATCCGGCACTTTCTCGACCGTTGGCAAAACAGCTCATTGAGCCTGCTGCGCATGGGCCACAGCTCGTTGCTGCAAATGGTGATGATGGCGTGGTACAGCCGGGCGGAGTCGTGGGCGCATTGCGGGTATCCGGGGCCGCCCACCGTTTGAAATCGTGGCGACGCCTTCGCGGGCAAGCCTCGCTCCTACAGGGTTTGAGTCGTTCACAAATGGGTGGGCAAACCTGTAGGAGCGAGGCTTGCCCGCGAAGACGTCAGCCGCCTCACCACAGAATCCAAAATAATAAGAGAACCCAAACATGCCCGTACCCGATCCGTTCCGCGAAGGCCTGGCCCGTGGCTGGAAAACCTACAACGGCGCCCAACTGACCGAGGACCTGACCCTCGAAGCGGACGTGGCAATCATCGGCAGCGGTGCCGGCGGCGGGACCACCGCCGAAATCCTCAGCGCCGCCGGCTACAAGGTGTTGCTGATCGAAGAAGGCCCGCTCAAGACCAGCAGCGACTTCAAGATGCTCGAAGACCAGGCCTACACCAGCCTCTATCAGGAAGGCATCGGGCGCATGAGCAAGGACGGCGCGATCACCATCCTCCAGGGTCGGGCGGTGGGCGGCACCACGCTGGTCAACTGGACCTCGAGCTTTCGCACCCCGGACCCGACGCTGGAACACTGGGCCAAAGAGCACGACGTCAAAGGCCACACACCTGCCGAGATGGCGCCCTGGTTCGAGAAAATGGAACAACGCCTGGGTGTCGCGCCATGGATGGTGCCGCCCAACGCCAACAACGACGTCATCCGCAAGGGCTGCGAAAAACTCGGCTACGCCTGGCATGTGATTCCGCGCAACGTGCGCGGCTGCTGGAACATCGGCTACTGCGGCATGGGTTGCCCGACCAACGCCAAGCAATCGATGCTGGTCACGACCATCCCGGCGACCCTGGAAAAAGGTGGCGAGCTGCTCTATCTGGCCCGCGCAGAAAAGCTGTCGCTCAAAGACGGCAGGGTTACGGGGCTGCAATGCGTGGCAATGGATGAGCGTTGCGTTGCGCCCACCGGACGCACGATTACGGTCAAGGCGCGGCATTACGTACTGGCCGGCGGCGGGATCAACAGCCCGGCGCTGCTATTGCGCTCCGAAGCGCCGGATCCTCACGAGCGGCTGGGTAAACGGACGTTCCTACACCTGGTAAACATGTCCGCCGGGCTGTTTGATGAGGTGATCAACCCATTTTACGGCGCGCCGCAGTCGATCTATTCCGACCATTTCCAGTGGCAGGATGGCACCACCGGCAAGATGTCTTACAAACTGGAAGTCCCACCATTGCACCCGGCACTGGCCAGCACCCTGCTGGGCGGCTTCGGCACGGAAAGCGCCCGGCATATGGCAAACCTGCCGCACACCCACGCCATGCTGGCGTTGCTGCGAGATGGTTTTCACCCGGAAAGCCCTGGCGGCAGCGTTGAATTGCGCGGTGACGGCACACCGGTGCTCGACTATCAGGTTTCACCCTACGCCTGGGACGGGTTGCGCCGGGCTTTCCACAGCATGGCCGAGATCCAGTTCGCCGGTGGCGCCAACGCCGTGATGCCGATGCACGCCGACGCGCGCTACGTGAAAACCCTGGCCGAAGCACGCACACTGATTGATGACCTGAGCCTTGAGTTGTATCGCACGCGTCTGGGCAGTGCCCATGTGATGGGCGGTTGTGCCATGGGTGAAGACCCGAAAAATGCCGTGACCGACAGCCTCGGCCAACATCACCAACTCGCCAATCTGTCGATTCATGACGGCTCGCTTTTCCCCACCAGCATTGGGGCAAACCCCCAATTGTCGGTCTACGGACTGACGGCACAATTGGCGACTTCGCTGGCCGAACGTTTGAAAAACCCATGAAAACGCGGAATATTCCCATCGTCTATAGTGCTTTCTTACCCAACAGGCGACTTGGCCGACCGGGAAGGCTGCGATACCATCCGACTCCCCAACGGACTCCCGCCAGGACGACGCGATGAACCGAGTGTTGTACCCAGGTACCTTCGACCCTATTACCAAGGGCCATGGCGATCTGGTCGAACGCGCCTCGCGCCTGTTCGATCACGTGATCATCGCCGTCGCCGCCAGCCCGAAAAAAAACCCGCTGTTTCCCCTGGAACAACGTGTGGAGCTGGCCCGCGAGGTCACCAAGCATTTGCCGAACGTTGAAGTCGTCGGCTTCTCGACGCTGCTCGCGCATTTCGCCAAAGAGAAGAACGCCAACGTATTCCTGCGTGGTTTGCGCGCGGTATCGGACTTCGAATATGAATTCCAGCTGGCCAACATGAACCGCCAACTGGCGCCGGATGTGGAAAGCCTGTTTCTTACCCCGTCCGAGCGTTATTCGTACATTTCCTCGACGCTGGTGCGTGAAATCGCAGCCTTGGGCGGCGATATCACCAAGTTCGTCCACCCGGCGGTGGCCGACGCCCTCACCCTACGCTTTAAAAAGTAGGAGCTGCCGAAGGCTGCGATCTCTACCGCAATCTTCGATCGCTGCACTTGATCGCGCCCGCGTGCACTGCGGGCGCCAATGCGGCACAATTGTGCGCATTGATTTATTGCGCCCGGGCCTGCCGCCCCGGCTGGAGTTAGCATGTCCCTGATCATCACCGACGATTGCATCAACTGCGACGTCTGCGAACCCGAGTGCCCGAACGCCGCCATCTCCCAGGGCGAAGAGATCTACGTGATCGACCCGAACCTGTGCACGCAATGTGTCGGCCACTACGACGAACCGCAGTGCCAGCAGGTCTGCCCGGTGGATTGCATCCCGCTGGACGAGGCTCATCCAGAGACTGAAGAACAGTTGATGGAGAAGTACCGGAAGATTACCGGTAAGGCTTGAGTCATCCGGCGCCTGTCAGGGCGCCTTCGCGGGCAAGCCTCGCTCCTACAGAACTCCGTCGTCCTCGAAATTCATGAACGACGGAGTTCTGTAGGAGCGAGGCTTGCCCGCGAAGCTTTTAGAGCTTCACTCCCGCAGCTCAAACCCTTCCCCGATACACCCCAAACACCGCACAAATGCGGCTTTCGCCGGATCGACCACTAACGCCTGTCCCGCATCGCCAATGCCGCCGCCCAGGGCGGTAAACGGCAACGACAGCACAAACGCCCCGGCACCGATCACCGTCGCCGCCACCAATAACGGTCGGGCAATCAGTAAATCGCCAAGCATGGCGTAGGCCGGTGGGTTCTGGATGGTGTAACGCGGATCGCCGCTGCCGTTCTCAGCCGCCAGCGCGGACGCACCGACGCTCAGCAGCAGCGCAACAACAAGGGTTCGAAACGGATTCATGGCACGGTCCTTCGGCTAGGCAGTGAGAACACTGACTATAGACCGTAGCCGGTATCAGCTCTGACAGCGCGGACAAAAGACGCTGGCGCGCTGCCCAAGCTTGACTTCCCGCAGCCCTGTGCCACAGACCTTGCAGTGTTCACCACCACGGCCGTACACGAACAGTTCCTGTTGAAAGTAACCCGGTTGACCGTCGCCACCGATAAAGTCCCGCAACGTGGTGCCCCCGCGCTCGATGGCGAGGGCAAGGATGCGCTTGATCTCGATCGCCAGCTTCAAATAGCGCGCCCGGGAAATGCTCTTGGCTTCACGGCGCGGGTCGATGCCCGCCGCAAACAATGCTTCTGTCGCGTAGATATTGCCGACGCCGACCACCACCGCGTTGTCCATGATGAACGGTTTGACCGCCATGGAACGCCCGCGGGATTGCTGGAACAGCCGTTCGCCGTCAAACAGGTCGGTCAACGGCTCCGGCCCGAGGCGAATCAGCAGTTCATGGTTGAGCGGGTCGAGACTCCAGAGCATCGCGCCAAACCGTCGCGGGTCGGTGTAGCGCAGGGCCAGGCCCGATTCCAGTTCAATGTCCACATGCTCATGCTTGGCCGCCGGCAGGCCGACTTCCACCAGCCGCAGATTGCCCGACATCCCCAAATGACTGATCAGCGTGCCGACTTCGGCGTTGATCAGCAGGTATTTGGCGCGCCGTTCCACCAGCACGATGCGCTGACCGGACAGCCGCACATCCAGGTCTTCGGGGATCGGCCAGCGCAGACGGCGCTCACGCACGATCACCCGGCTGACGCGCTGGCCTTCCAGGTGCGGTGCAATCCCGCGGCGGGTGGTTTCGACTTCCGGCAGTTCAGGCATGGGGCTCTCGAATCAGGCGAGGTTCGACACTCAACGTGTGGCGAGGTCGCGAATTTCTTGTTTCTGGGTTTCGAAATCGTATTCCGATAGGCCGATGTAATCGAGCACAAGGGGCCCGACACTGTTCCATTCATGGTCTTCGGACTGGTTGCCCAGCACCCGGAAGGAGGCGCAAATGTGTTCGGCCATCTTCAGGATCGCCAGCAAGTTTTTCAGCGGCGTGTTGCGTGACGATTCATCGCTGAAAATGGCCAGGGCGTTGTGGTGGTTGGCAATGGCCTGGGTGACATGTTCCGGCAGGCGCCAGGACTTGGCGGTGTAATACCCGACCACGGCATGGTTGGTGTTGTATTGCTTGTTTTCGGTATCCACCACCCGGCATTCGGCGCTGGCATTGGCATAGGCCTGTTCCAGCACTTTCATGTAGTCGGGGAATTTCTTGATCATCAACGGGATGCCGCAATCGTGGAACAGGCCCAGCGCGTAGGCTTCATCACCGGCCTGAACACCGACACGCTTGGCCAGGGTCAGGCACGTCATCGCCACGTCCTGCGCCGTGTCCCAGAAACGGTTGAGGGTGACGATGGCATCGTCGTTCAGCTCGCCCTTGATTGACTGCGCATTGATCAGGTTGATGATCGAGCGGCTGCCCAACAGATTCACTGCCCGCTGGATCGCGGTGATCTTGTTACTCAAGCCGTAGTACGGCGAATTGACGATTTTCAGCAAGGCACCGGAAAGGCCTGGGTCCTGAGAGATCAGCTTCGCGATCACTTCCAGATCCGGGTCGGGCATGTACTGCTCCATCTGCAGATCCACCATGATCTGCGGCTGGGGCGGCACACTGATGCCTTGCAAGGACTGTTGAATCTGTTCGGTCGTCAACTCTTGGGACATAAGTACACACTCCGGGTCAGGCGGGGATTCTAACCCTTAAGAAGATGGATCCGACAGTCAGTCAAGCGCATTCATGTGGGAGCGGGCTTGCTCGCGAAAGCGGCGTGTCAGTCGACATTAATGCTGCCTGGCACCCCGCCTTCGCGAGCAAGCCCGCTCCCACAGGTTCAGCACCTTACTGACGGCCCTCATCCGCGTTTCATCGACCACCAAACCCGCCACTCCCTCAACACGCTATACTCCCGCTCTTTTTTCCGGAGCGACGTCATGTCCCTGCCTAGCCTGCGCCTTAAAGCCAACGCCGACCGTCGCCTGCGAAACGGCCACCTGTGGGTGTACAGCAACGAAATCGATGTAGCCGCTACGCCTTTGCACGGTTTCAAGGCCGGCGACCAGGCGATCCTCGAAGCCGCCAGCGGCAAGCCGCTGGGCATCGTTGCCATGAGCCCGAACAACCTGATCTGCGCCCGCCTGCTGTCGCGTGACATCAAGTTACCGCTGGACAAGTCGCTGCTGGTGCATCGCCTGAACGTTGCCCTGTCCCTGCGCGATCGCCTGTTCGACAAGCCGTTCTATCGCCTGGTCTACGGCGACTCCGACCTGCTGCCAGGCCTGGTGGTCGACCGTTTTGGCGACATCCTGGTCGTCCAGATCGCCTCGGCGACCATGGAAGCTCACAAAGATGACGTGATCGCGGCATTGACCCAAGTGCTCAAGCCAAGCGGCATTCTGTTCAAGAACGACTCCGCTGCCCGTGATGCCGAAGGCCTCAACCGCTACGTCGAAACCGTATTCGGCCTGGTGCCGGAATGGGTTGCTCTGGAAGAGAACGGCGTGAAATTCGAAGCGCCAGTCATCCAGGGACAGAAAACCGGCTGGTTCTACGACCACCGCATGAACCGCGCGCGCCTGGCCCCTTATGCCAAAGGCAAGCGCGTACTCGACCTGTACAGCTACATCGGCGGCTGGGGCGTGCAAGCGGCGGCGTTCGGCGCCAGTGAAGTGTTCTGCGTCGATGCTTCGGCCTTCGCCCTCGACGGCGTCGAGCGCAATGCCGCACTGAACGGCGTCGCCGAAAAAATGACCTGCATCGAAGGCGACGTGTTCGAAGCCCTGAAGGAACTGAAAGCCAGCGAAGAGCGTTTCGACGTCATCGTGGCCGACCCTCCTGCCTTCATCAAACGCAAGAAAGACATGAAAAACGGTGAAGGCGCCTACCGCCGCCTGAATGAGCAAGCCATGCGCCTGCTTAGCAAGGACGGCATCCTGGTCAGCGCTTCGTGCTCGATGCACCTGCCGGAAGACGATCTGCAGAACATTCTGTTGACCAGCGCCCGTCACCTGGACCGCAACATCCAGATGCTGGAGCGCGGCGGTCAGGGCCCGGATCACCCGGTACACCCAGCGATTGCCGAGACTCGCTACATCAAGAGCATCACCTGCCGTCTGCTGCCAAACAGCTGAGTACGCTGGTTTGACGGGGAGCCAACAGGCTCTCCGTCAGCCGTTTCAACGCCACGACATCCAAACCTCTGTCTCTTCTTCTTACTCTTGCGGTCCTACTGACTTGCAGGACGTTTCCCTGCATCCTTTATTTAAAAGAATATAACTTACAAACTTGCGCCTACCGCCAGATCGCTCCGACAAAATTACTAGAATATTCCTACTTAATATCCCCTTGATAAGGGCTCATTACCGCCTATGATTGAGTTGTCACCGCGAAGTGACACTCACTATCAATGACAAGGAGTCAAAAACATGAAAGCAATTACTCTGGAAGCAAACAAAATCGCCAACCTGGCTTTCCTGGTTGCGCCAAAAAACCGCTAAGTAAATGAAGCGCTGGGGAGTGCCGGCTACCCAGCGTTTTCTATAGCCATGTCCAGAGCGAACCGTCCATCATGCAGATAAACCCATACTTGTTCATACTTCCGCGCACGCCCGGCCAAATAGTCTGGGATTACAAAAACCATAAACAATTTGAACTTAACCTGGAATATTCAACCCGACTTGCACAACTTATCAGCAACCCCAAACTGTATGACGACAGCAACAGAGTAGACACTCAACTTCTGAACTCCGGAATATTGACCCATTCAATACAAGACACTATTGAATGGGGTTGGGATGAACTGTCGAAGATATTTCATATCGGCACCAAGAACATTCCCTGCGAACATGTCCCGCAGAACATTCATGAATGGTCGAGGCACTATCTGGACCATTGCACCGAAGTACTGACCGCACCCGCGCCGGACACCAGGTTCACAGAACGTCAGGCACGCGAGCTGATTGCCCTGCCAAAACCCTCCTGCCTGCCGCAAGGCTCGCTTGCAAACGTCCTGATCGGCCGCAAAACCTGCCGCACTTTCACGGATGCAGCGGTTTCACTGGAAGATCTTGGCACACTGCTTTACCTGTCCCTGGGCTACTTGCATGAGCGCGAAAATGACGTCGACGACTGCCTCGTCGAAGGTCTCGATGCCCGTCGCAGCAGCCCCTCCGGTGGTGGGCTGAATGCCTGCGAAGGCTTTCTTCATGTACAAAACGTCAGCGGCCTTGAACCCGGGCTCTACGCCTATCATCCCGTCGACCATGCACTGAGTTTCGTCAACCCGGCACCTGACTCGCCACTGGGACAGTTGCTGTGTGGCCAACATTTCATCAATAACCTGCCGGTGGGTCTGTTCATTACCGCTCGCTTCGACAAGTTGTGGTGGAAGTATGAACACTCGCGAGCCTACCGAATGGCCTTCGTGGAGGCGGGGCACATTTCCCAGACATTCCAGCTGGTGGCCACTGCGCTGGGACTGAACACCTGGCTGACGGGCGCGCTGGCAGATGATCAGGTCGAGGCTTTACTGGGGCTTGAGGACAGTGCGGAGCAACCGTTGTTTTTTGTCGGCTGCGGCAAAAGCGACGGCCAGGTGATGTGCGAGGAATTGAAGGCGTTGCTCAGCAGCCAGGAGCTGGCGCAATGAATGCCATCATTGAGCCGTCGGAGCGTCCGGTTTCCTGGGCGCAGCGTTTCACCCTCGGCGACTGGAATACCCGAGCGTCGGTGCGAACCAGCGAGCACGACTATCTATTGCCGCCAGACCTGGAACAACAATTGGAAACACGCCACTGGTTTCCTCCGGCTTTCCTCGCGTACCTGAAGCACCCGGCTATCGAAGCGCTGGGCCAAACCGTCATCCATCGGCTGTCGGCCAATCATCTGGTGTATTTCCTCGACTACACCACCTTGCTAGAACACCGCATCGTCAACCGATCCGTGGAAACCATCATCCACGGTGAACTGAAGGCCTGCGTCCCCCCGCGGATGAAGACCGCCGCACTTCAGCTTTATACCGACGAGGGTTATCACGCACTGTTCTCCAACAGCCTTGCCGAGCAGGTTGCCGGGGTTTACGGGATCAGTCCGCGCCCGGTCATGCCTCACCGCATCACGCGGTTGAACACCTTGCTCGACCGCACACCTGAAAAAAACAGGGCACTGGCCTGGTTTCTCGTCGGGTTCGTGTCGGAGACGATCATTGCCAAGGATCTGCTCGACATCTGCCGTAACGACCTGGTGTCCAGCGTCCAGGCAATGCTCAGGGACCATCTCTCGGACGAGGCGCTTCACAGCCGCTATTTCTCTGAAGTGTTCCATTACCTGTGGTTGACCCTGAACAGCCGTCAACGCACGTTCGCCAGCCGGCTGCTGCTGGACATCGTCCGGATTTTCTTCGAGGCCGATGAGCGATGGATGCGGGAAAGCCTGCACAGCGCGGGTATCGACGAGACCGCCGTCACACAGATTCTCGGAGAACTGACCAGCCGCCAAGCCACCCTTCAGCGTGCGCGATCCGGCAGTGGCGCGACGCTTGATGCTTTGAAAAAGGCCGGTTTCTTCGCCCTGCCCTACAACCAGCAGTTGTTCATGAAGGCAGGACTTATCGATGAATGAAGGACATTCTGCGGCAACCGCCAGACAGCGTCGGGGGGCAGTCAGCCTGTTATTGGCGATGGTGCTGCTTGGCGTATTCCCGCTGGATGTCCTGCTTCCCTCATTCCCTGCACTTACCGAACACTTTCGCAGCACGCCCGCCGACATTGCGCTGTCGATCAGTCTGTTTGCCGTCGGCATCGCCGCCTCTCAACTGCTGATCGGGCCGCTGTCGGATGTGATCGGACGCAAAAGGTTGTTGCTCGCCGGAATCACCGTTTCGATGCTGGGGGCGGTGGGTTGCGTACTGACCACGGACTATGTCCATTTCCTGCTGCTGCGTGTCATTCAGGCGCTCGGCTGCGGGTGTTTCGTGCTGTCACAAGCACTGATTCAGGATCTGTTCGAGGGTGAGGAACGTGACCGGTTGCGGATCCTGATGGTCACCGCCACCGGCATTTTCATCTCGGTCTCGCCGTTGGCCGGTACATTCCTGCAAGCCACGCTGGGCTGGCAGGGCAGCTTCTGGGTGTTTACCGCACTGGCCGGCGTGGTACTGCTCAAAGCCTGGCTGTTTCTCGACAATACCCGCCCGGCAGCAACCCGCGCGCGGCCGAATATTCTCCAGTCCTACAGTGGGGTCCTGCGTGATGCCGACTTCCTGCCCTACTGGTTGATTTCAGGCTTTGCTTTCGCCTGCCATTTCTCATTCATCGTTATTTCGCCGCTGATCTTCATGGACCAACTCCAGTTATCGGCCTATGACTACTCGCTGATCCTGCTGGTGTACGGCGGCGCCTACATCGTCGGCGGCATGGCTGCGATTGTGCTGTGCAAACGCATCAGTCCCCGTCATCAGATCATCAGCGGGTTGAGCCTGATCCTGCTGTCCGGTCTCATCATGCTTTACCTTTCAAACCACGTTGCACTGTCCTCGGTCACCGTCCTGGTACCGATGCTCATCTGCACCGCCGGCACCACCATTGCCCGACCGGCCGCCACCTCCAAAGCCATGAGCCTGTTCCCTGAAAGTGCGGGAACCTCGGCGTCGGCCGGCAGCACGGTGATTTTCATCTGCGGCGGGTTGATCAGTGCGCTCATCAGCTTGGGGCCGGCCAACCTGCAATCCACCCTTGGATACAGCTTCGTCCTCCTGAGCAGCGTGGCGCTGGCGCTCAACAGTCGTATCAATCAACGAGCCAAAAGCCCAAGAGCCAGTCCAAGCGTCGAATAACCCCGCCGATCGTCACCCCATATGCTTCATCGGCGCTGGATCAACGTTTTCCGGCATTCCCTCCTGACGCCAGCGGTGTAGAATCGCGAGATTCATCGCCATTCATCCCCCGGCGGGTTTATGAGCTCAAGCTGAAGCGCGCGGCGATCCCGCAAAGTTATCGGCAACTTCCGGACACACGGCCATTTCTGAGTGTTCCAGACGTCAATAGAAGCTCACTTCCCCTTTTGATACCTGATTAGCCGCCCGGAGTGCTTCATGCCTGATTACCGCTCGAAAACATCCACCCACGGCCGCAACATGGCCGGTGCCCGCGCACTGTGGCGCGCCACGGGGATGAAAGATGACGACTTCAAGAAGCCGATCATCGCCATTGCCAACTCCTTTACCCAGTTCGTACCGGGCCATGTACACCTCAAGGACCTGGGGCAACTGGTCGCTCGCGAAATCGAACGGGCCGGCGGCGTCGCCAAAGAATTCAACACTATCGCCGTGGACGACGGCATCGCCATGGGCCACGACGGCATGCTCTATTCGCTGCCGAGCCGCGAGATCATCGCCGACTCCGTCGAGTACATGGTCAACGCCCACTGCGCCGACGCCATTGTCTGCATTTCCAACTGCGACAAGATCACCCCCGGCATGTTGATGGCCTCTTTGCGCCTGAACATCCCGGTGATCTTCGTGTCCGGTGGCCCGATGGAAGCCGGCAAGACCAAACTCGCCAGCCACGGTCTCGACCTGGTCGATGCCATGGTGATCGCCGCCGACTCCAGCGCCTCCGACGAGAAAGTCGCCGAGTACGAGCGTAGCGCCTGCCCGACGTGCGGCTCGTGCTCCGGCATGTTCACCGCCAACTCGATGAACTGCCTGGTTGAAGCCCTGGGCCTGGCATTGCCGGGCAACGGTTCGACCCTGGCCACCCACAGCGACCGCGAACAGCTGTTCCTGCAGGCCGGCCGCACCATTGTCGAGCTGTGCAAGCGTTACTACGGCGAGAACGACGAGTCGGTGTTGCCGCGCAACATCGCCAACTTCAAGGCGTTCGAAAACGCCATGACCCTGGACATCGCCATGGGCGGTTCCACCAACACCATCCTGCACTTGCTGGCCGCGGCCCAGGAAGCCGAGATCGATTTCGACCTGCGCGACATCGACCGTCTCTCCCGCCATGTGCCGCAACTGTGCAAAGTCGCGCCGAACATCCAGAAGTACCACATGGAAGACGTGCACCGTGCCGGCGGGATCTTCAGCATCCTCGGCTCCCTGGCCCGTGGCGGTCTGTTGCACACCGACCTGCCGACCGTGCACAGCAAGACCATGGCCGAAGGTATCGCCAAGTGGGACATCACCCAGACCACCGACGAAGCCGTGCATCACTTCTTCAAGGCCGGCCCGGCGGGCATCCCTACGCAAACCGCGTTCAGCCAGTCGACCCGTTGGGAAACCCTGGACGACGACCGTGAAAACGGCTGTATCCGCAGTGTCGAACATGCTTACTCGAAAGAAGGCGGCCTGGCCGTTCTGTACGGCAACATCGCTCTGGACGGTTGCGTGGTGAAAACCGCCGGCGTCGACGAGTCGATCCACGTCTTCGAAGGCAACGCGAAGATTTTCGAAAGCCAGGACAGCGCCGTACGCGGCATCCTCGCCGACGAGGTGAAGGCCGGCGACATCGTGATCATCCGTTACGAAGGCCCGAAAGGCGGCCCGGGCATGCAGGAAATGCTCTACCCGACGTCTTACCTGAAATCCAAAGGCCTGGGCAAAGCCTGCGCCCTGCTCACCGACGGCCGCTTCTCTGGCGGCACTTCGGGCCTGTCCATCGGCCACGCTTCGCCAGAAGCCGCTGCTGGCG
Organism: Pseudomonas sp. PDM24; assembly: GCF_019218905.1. Classification (NCBI taxonomy): domain Bacteria; kingdom Pseudomonadati; phylum Pseudomonadota; class Gammaproteobacteria; order Pseudomonadales; family Pseudomonadaceae; genus Pseudomonas; species Pseudomonas sp. PDM24. The sequence continues at coordinate 289,879 of NZ_JAHUWR010000002.1, forward strand.
GCGCGATCGGTCTGGTACAGGATGGCGACAAGGTACTGATCGACATTCCGAACCGCTCGATCAACCTGTTGATCAGCGATGAAGAAATGGCCGCGCGCCGTGTCGAGCAGGACAAGAAAGGCTGGAAACCGGTGGAAGTGCGCCCACGTAAAGTGACCACGGCGCTCAAAGCCTATGCCCTGTTGGCCACCAGCGCCGACAAGGGTGCGGTACGTAACAAGGCGATGCTCGACGGTTTGTAATACTTAACCGTCGAACAAAAAAATGCCCCGCCAAGTGCGGGGCATTTTTTTGCATGTGCCGATCACAAACATTTCAGGCAACCCGAATCAAACTGTGGGAGCGGGCTTGCTCGCGAAAGCGGTCTGACAGACAACATTGATGTTGAATGTTATGGCGCCTTCGCGAGCAAGCCCGCCCCCACATTTGTACTATGTGGCCTTTGAGAGTGAGTCTGGCAGCAACTCGGTCTTACTGAATCTCTTCAGGCTTGACGATCACCCAGTTCTTGTCCGCCGTCACCGCTAACCCTTCTTTCGCCTGGGCTGCTGCGTTTTTGGCCATCATGCCGTTAATCTGGGTCATGTATTTGTCTTTGCGGTTGACCCACAAATGGATACCGCCCTTGGACACGTCGACGCTGTGGAACAGCATGTAGCCATCGCTGGTCGGGGTATCGCCGCCCACCAGGACCGGTTTTTTCCATTCATCGATGTACGTCAGAATCGCCGCCTGTTTGCCGGCCATCCAGGTGGCCGGGGTCCACAGGTACGGCGTCAGCTCAAGGCCCAGGTTGGCCTTCTCGTCATACTTGCCGGCGGTGACCTGCTTGCGTGCCGTGGTCAACTCGCCGGTCTTGCGGTCCTTGAGCATTAGGCTCACGCCGATCACGTTCTGCGGTTTGACGTTGTAGCCATACTTCGGATCGGAGGCGACCATGCGCACCAGTTCTTCAGAGGCGGCGGTCATCACATAGACCTCGATGCCGTTCTCCATCAGCTTGTTGTAGAGCTCTTTCTGACCGGTGAAGATTTTCGGCGGGTTGACGTCGATGGTCTTGACCACGTCGCCTTCGTAATAAGTGCTCGGCACCGGTTTGCCAGACGCCATCAGCTCATCGACGTTGCCCTTGAGTTCCTGAAGGGTGAAGCCGGAAAACACTTGGGCGACCCATGGATAGCAAACCATGTCGTCGATTTCACAGAGGCGATAGTAATAGCTGAACAGGCTTTCCTTATGGTCAGCGGTGTCCTTGAACGGGATCAGTTTCAGGGAGGGATCGAGGCTCTCGCGGGTGATCAGGCCCTTGTTTTCCATGAACGGCAACAAGGACTCTTCGAGGTCGTAGCGGTAACTGGTGTTGTCCATGTCGAACACCGCGAAGTTACCTTTGTTGGCATTGGCCGCGATCATCGCGTCCAGCGCCTTGGCCTGATCGGCTGGCCAGTGTTTCAGGTCCGTAGCGAACGCCTGGCCGGCAAGGCCCAAGCAGAATACGGCAGCCAGAAATTTCGGTGCGAGCTTCATCTGCGTTTCTCCCTGATTCAAAGATATCGACGCTAACAAATCTGTATGACAGTCCCCGCCTGCCCGCGACCGCTTGCATCCTGATTCCGCCAACTGCATTCCTCACAGCGGCATCGGCTTATTCCAAAAACGACAGTCAACCGCTGTTTTTGATATTAAATCATTACATATCAAGCTGTTAGGCTTGCCGGTTCGCAGTCACACACGAAGGTGGCTGGCACAAGTCTATGGAGCCTCTATGAATCTGCCGCTGATTCTCAATCTGCTGGTGTTCCTCGCCTTGCTCTTTGGCCTGGCGCAAACCCGTCACACCACCTGGAGCCTGGCCAAAAAGGTTCTGCTCGCGCTGGTACTGGGCGTGGCATTTGGTGTCGCTCTGCACACGATTTATGGTGCCGGCAACCCGGTACTGAAAGCCTCGATCAGCTGGTTCGATCTGGTGGGCAACGGTTACGTGCAATTGCTGCAAATGATCGTGATCCCGCTGGTGTTCGCCTCGATCCTCAGTGCCGTGGCACGCCTGCACAACGCTTCGTCGCTGGGCAAAATCAGCTTCCTGACCATCGGCACGCTGCTGTTCACCACCGCTATCGCGGCGCTGATCGGCATCGGCCTGACCAACCTGTTCGGCCTCACCGCTGAAGGCCTGGTCGCCGGCACCCAGGAAATGGCTCGCCTGCAAACCATTCAGAGCGACTATGCGGGCAAGGTCGCTGACCTGAATGTGCCGCAGCTGCTTCTGTCGTTCATCCCGCAGAATCCGTTCGCCGACCTGGCTCGCGCCAAGCCGACCTCGATCATCAGCGTGGTGATCTTCGCTGCGTTCCTTGGGGTCGCAGCGTTGCAACTGCTTAAGGATGATGTCGAGAAAGGTCAGAAAGTGATCAACGCCATCGACACCCTGCAAGCCTGGGTGATGCGCTTGGTGCGTCTGGTGATGAAGCTGACCCCGTACGGCGTATTGGCGCTGATGACCAAAGTGGTCGCTGGCTCCAACCTGCAAGACATCATCAAGCTCGGCAGTTTTGTGGTGGTGTCCTACATTGGCCTGGGCTTGATGTTTGTGGTCCATGGCATGCTGGTGTCAGCTGCCGGGATCAACCCGCTACGGTTTTTCCGCAAGATCTGGCCGGTGCTGACGTTTGCCTTCACCAGCCGCTCCAGTGCCGCCACCATTCCGCTGAGCATCGAAGCCCAGACCAGCCGTTTGGGTATTCCACAGTCGATTGCCAGTTTCGCCGCCTCGTTCGGCGCGACCATTGGCCAGAACGGCTGCGCCGGTCTGTACCCGGCAATGCTGGCGGTGATGGTCGCGCCGACCGTGGGCATCAACCCGCTGGACCCGCTGTGGATCTCGACGTTGGTGGCGATTGTGACGCTGAGTTCGGCCGGTGTGGCCGGGGTTGGTGGCGGCGCGACCTTCGCCGCATTGATCGTGCTGCCGGCCATGGGTTTGCCGGTGTCACTGGTGGCGTTGCTGATTTCGGTTGAGCCGCTGATTGATATGGGTCGTACGGCGTTGAACGTGAGTGGCTCTATCACCGCTGGGGCGATCACCAGCCAGATCATGCAGCTGACCGATAAGCAATTGCTGGATGCTGACGAGCATGGGGCGTTGGCTCAGGCTTGATCGACGACCGGTAGACCGCTTTCGCGAGCAAGCCCGCTCCCACATTAGTCCTGCGGTTAAGCACACATCGTGTGTAACCCCAGATCCAATGTGGGAGCGGGCTTGCTCGCGAAGCTTTTAGGCCTTTTCCCAAACCTCGAAGCTATACGCCGGTTTGTCACCCTCCGCCGGATTCGGAACATTCGACACCAGCTTCCACTGGTTCAAATCAAACTCCGGAAACCACGCATCCCCTTCCGGACTCAGCGCCACACGCGTCAGGTACAGCCGATCAGCCTGTGCCAACCCTTGCGCATACAACTGCGCCCCGCCAATCAGCATCACCTCATCGACGCCCTGCTCGTTCGCCCATTCCTGCGCGCGAACCACCGCTGCCTCCAGCGACGGATAAACCTCCGCGCCTTCCAGCTGCAGATCCACCTGACGGCTGACCACGACGTTCAACCGGCCCGGCAGAGGACGACCGAGGGAATCCCAGGTCTTGCGCCCCATGATGATCGGTTTGCCAAGGGTGGTGGCCTTGAAGTATTTGAAGTCCCCCGGCAAGTGCCAGGGCATGCTGTTGTCGACGCCGATCACACGGTTTTCACCGAGGGCTGCAATCAGGCTGAGGGGGAGTGATTTAGTCATGTCGGCGAGGATACCAGAGCCTCCCTTACCCCGATAAGCGTCACAGCGGTTATGCTCACCGCTCAATTAAGCGACGGGATGCCGCGTGACTGAACTGACGCCCCTGCAAAACCTCTGGCTGAGTGAAACCATACGTCTGCGTGAAGAACACGCAGGCCCCTTGGACGATCTGGAAGCCAATCGAATCGCCCGTAGCGCCGGCGGCGACCTGCCGACGCGCATTCAACGCCGCGCCCTGTGGCTGGCCGAGCGCGACGGGCAGACCCACGCCCTCAAACATTGGCTGCAAGGCGCGCGACTGGCGCTGATCGTGCTGGCCGTTCTGGCCGTGATCAGCGGCGCCGGCCTGGCGTTTGCCGCACTGGGCGATGGTCAGACCCCGGTCAATGTGTTCTGGGCGTTGGGCAGTCTGCTCGGGCTGAATCTGATTCTATTGTTGAGTTGGGCCCTGGGCCTGGTGTTCGCCGGAGAACAAGGCGCCGCCCTTGGACGTTTGTGGTTGTGGCTCAGTGAAAAACTCGCCCGCGATGCCAACGCCGCGCAACTGGCCCCGGCCCTGCTGCTGTTGCTGCAACGACAGAAACTCAATCGCTGGGCGCTGGGCGTGCTGGTCAACGGGTTGTGGTTGCTGGTGATGCTCAGCGCTTTGGTGATGGTGCTGACGCTGATGGCGACCCGGCGCTACGGTTTCGTCTGGGAGACCACCATTCTCGGCGGCGACACCTTCGTCGCCATGACCCAAGCCCTCGGTGCCCTGCCGGCCTTGTTCGGTTTCAGTGTGCCCAGTGTGGAGATGATCCGCGCCAGCGGTGATGCCGCGCTGAACATCGAAAGTGCCCGACAGGCCTGGGCGGCGTGGCTGGTTGGGGTGCTGCTGGTGTACGGTGTTTTGCCGCGATCGCTGCTTGCACTGTTCTGCCTGTGGCGCTGGAAAACGGGTCAAGCAGCCCTGCATCTGGATTTGAACCTGCCCGGCTACGCCCAACTGCGTGAACGGCTGATGCCCACCAGCGAACGCCTGGGCATCAGCGATGCCGCGCCGGAGCAACTTCATCGGGTTGAAAGCGCTGTCAGCGATCTGCAAAGCGCTGGCGCGCTATTGGTGGCCATCGAACTGGACGACCAACGCCCCTGGCCGCCGCAGCTGCCGAAAAACGTCAACAACGCCGGCGTGCTCGACAGCCGTGAATCCCGGCACAAACTGCTCGAACAGCTAAGTCGTTTTCCCCCGGCCCGTCTGGCCATCGCCTGTGACCCACGGCGTTCGCCGGACCGTGGCAGCCTGGCGCTGATTGCCGAACTGTCTCGCAGCGCTACCGCCACCCGTGTGTGGTTGTTGCAAGCGCCGCCCGGCGAAGCGCTGGATGCCGAACGCCTGGGCGACTGGCATGTTGCGCTAAAACAACTGGACCTGCCGTTCGCCGATTGCGCGCCGTTGAACTGGCTGGAGACGGGTCATGACTGATACCTGGAAACAGCCCTTGAAGCTCGCCGTGGTCGGCCACACCAATGTCGGCAAAACCTCGTTGCTGCGAACGCTGACGCGAGACGTCGGCTTCGGCGAAGTGTCCCATCGTCCCAGCACCACTCGCCACGTCGAAGGCGCGCGATTGTCGGTAGACGGCGAGCCATTACTTGATCTCTTCGACACTCCGGGCCTGGAAGACGCCATCGCCCTGCTCGACTACCTCGAGCGCCTGGAACGTCCCGGCGAACGCCTTGACGGCCCGGCACGACTGGCACGATTCCTTGAGGGCAGCGAAGCCCGACAGCGCTTCGAACAAGAAGCCAAGGTGCTGCGGCAACTACTCGCCTCGGACGCCGGCCTCTATGTGATCGACGCCCGGGAACCGGTGCTGGCCAAGTACCGCGACGAATTGGAAGTGTTGGCCAGTTGCGGCAAACCGCTGCTGCCGGTGCTGAATTTTGTCAGCAGCGCCCAGCATCGCGAACCTGATTGGCGCGAAGCCCTGGCGCGATTGGGCTTGCATGCGCTGGTGCGTTTCGACAGCGTCGCGCCACCGGAAGATGGCGAACGTCGGCTCTATGAAAGCCTCGCGCTGCTGCTGGAAAACGCCCGCGAACAATTGGAGCGCTTGATCGCTGATCAGCAGGCCCAACGCCTGGCCCGTCAGCAGAGTGCAGCGCGGCTGATTGCCGATTTATTGATCGATTGCGCCGCCTGTCGTCGCAGTGTGGTCAGCGAGGCGGCGCAGGAACAGCAAGCGATCAGCGAACTGCGCAAAGCGGTGCGTCAGCGCGAACAACGCTGCGTCGAGGCGCTGCTCAAGCTCTACGCCTTCCGCCCACAAGATGCGGCGGCCAGTGACTTGCCGCTGCTCGATGGCCGCTGGGGCGATGACCTGTTCAACCCGGAAACCCTGAAGCAGCTCGGTGTGCGGGTCGGCGGCGGCATCGCGGCCGGCGCGGCGGCCGGGGCCGGGGTCGATCTGCTGGTGGGCGGCCTGACCCTCGGCGCAGCGGCACTGGCCGGAGCGATTGCCGGTGGCGCCCTGCAAACCGCTCGCAGTTACGGCAGCCGTTTGCTGGGCAAGATCAAAGGCCAGCGAGAACTGACCGTCGACGACGGCGTGCTACGGTTGTTGGCGTTACGCCAACGGCAATTGCTACAAGCGCTGAGTTCCCGTGGACACGCAGCGATGGACAGCATTCAGGTCGCCACGCCGCAGGACAAAACCTGGCGCGAAGGCAAACTGCCCGAAGCGCTGAACAAGGCGCGGGCGCATCCGCAGTGGTCGTCGCTTAATCCGAATTCGAAGTTGAGTCAGGGGGAGCGGCAGGAGCAGGTTGAGGTGTTGGCGCAGCAGTTGTAGAGTCCGAGTGATGTGCTGTTCAGGCGGACCCCTTCGCGAGCAAGCCCGCTCCCACATTGGATCTGCGTCGTACACAAAATCTCTAATCACTGAAGATCAAATGTGGGAGCGGGTTTGCTCGCGAAGGCCGCACCTCGGTCTAACTGTCCTAGGCCACCAGCAGCCGCAACGCCTTTGCCTTCAAGATGCCCAGATCCATCACCGGCACCTGCTCTCGGCACCCTCGGCGCAGAGATGCCCGATGTCATGAAAGAACTCCGCCAGCACCACTTCATCATCGAACCCCTCGGCCATCGCCAGTTCCGCCGCCTGAGACATGTGCTCGATCTGCGACACCGGTTCACCGATGTAATCGTTGTCGCCAAAACGCTCGTACAGACCGAACACCTCGGCGATCACTTGCTCATGGCGGTCCATCAACTGTCTCCCAATAAGGTCGCAACGTTACGTTCGGCCATCGCCGGCCCGACGCTCATGCCGACACCGGTGTGCATCAGCGCCACGCTCACGCCTGGCATCGGGCGCAGAAAGGAGAACGGCCCCGGTCCGCGTGAACCATAGACGCCCTGCCAGCGTTCGATCACTTGCACCTTGCAACCCAACGTCTGCTCGGCCAGTTCAATCATCCAGTCATCCACCTGCTCGGCATTGAACGGTGATGGATCGCTGCCGTAATGGTGGGAGTCGCCGATGATCAACTCACCGTAAGGCGTCGGGCTGATCAGCAGGTGAATGCCATTTTCATGCAGATGGGGTGCCTCGCGCAGAATCTGCGCCTGCACCGCGGCGGCTTCCGACAAATCGGCGAAGGCGCCGTAATGGACGCAACTCAGACCGGTGAGTAGCGCGTGTTGCAGGTTGAGGTTGATCTGCGGTCGGGCGCGGAGCATTTGCAGGCGGCAGATTTGCGGATTCAGTTCGGCAATCGGCTCGGCCAGCAGCGTTTGATAATCGTGACCGGAGCAGACGATGATCTGCTCGGCGCTGAAGGTGCCAGCGGTGCTGTGCAAGCGGCCCGGCTCGATGTCGCGCACCAGCGTTGCGAAGTGAAACTCGACGCCCAGTTCGCGGCGCAGGTAGTCGATCAACGCCGGAATCGCTTCGCGGGAGTACAGCTGCTGGTCGTCCATGCCGTGCAACGCGGCACGGTGATGGCTGAACTGGCCGCCGTATAAATCGCGCAATGCCGCACCACGCAGCAGGTCGACGCGGTAACCGTGCTGCATGGCGCGACCGGCGCAGAAGGCTTCCAACAGGTGTTCTTCCGCTTCGGTGCGGGCGAACAGGTACGAGCCGTTGCGCTTGAGCTGCAGGCCCGCCAGTTGTGCCCATTGGCCCCAGATGTCGCGGCTGGCCTTGGCCAGTTCAAGCATTGGGCCGGGTGGCTGGCCGGTGACCAGGGCCTGGCCGAAGTTGCGCACCGAAGCGCCGAGCGGCGTTTCGCTGCGTTCGAAAACGGTGACTTTCAGACCGCGCTTGGCGGCGGCGTAGGCGTGGGACAGACCGAGGATGCCGGCGCCGACGATCAGCATATCGCTGTGTTGTGTCATGGGGTTTTGTCCTGAATTCCAAGCCGCCTTCGCGAGCAAGCCCGCTCCCACATTTGATCTGTGTCGTTCACAAATTTAGTGTCCGCTGGAGATCTACTGTGGGAGCGGGCTTGCTCGCGAAGGGGCCCTGTCAGCCTACGAAGATTTACTTGGCAGCCACTTTCTCGGACTTGCCGTCATAGCGCTTGCGCCACTCGGTCAGGATTTCGTCACGATTCTTCGAGGCCCAGGCAAAGTCGTTCTTGATCAGACGCTGCTCATAATCCGCCGGCAGTTCGGTCTGCGGCTTGGCGATACCCGGTTGCGCGAGCACCGCGAAGTTCTCTTTATAAAGCTCCATCGCCGCCGGGCTCGCCGAGAAGTCCGCCAGTTTCTTCGCCGCCTCTTCGTGGGGCGTGCCTTTGATCACGGCGGTGGCTTCGATCTCCCAGCCCAGGCCTTCTTTCGGCAGGATGATGTCCAGCGGCGCGCCCTGGCGTTTCAATTGAACAGCCGGGTATTCAAAGGAAATTCCGATCGGGAATTCACCAGCGGCCGCAAGCTTGCACGGCTTGGAACCGGAGTGAACGTACTGGCCGATGTTCTGGTGCAGGTCGTCCATGTACTGCCAGCCCTGCTTCTCGCCGAAGGTTTGCAGCCAGGCGCTGACGTCGAGGAAACCGGTGCCGGACGAGGCCGGGTTGGGCATGACGATCTTGCCTTTGTACTCAGGCTTGGTCAGGTCCTGCCAGCTTACGGGTTTGGTTAAGCCCTGCTTTTCGGCCTCGACGGTGTTGAAGCAAATGGTCGCCGCCCAGACGTCCATGCCGACCCAGGCTGGCGGGTTGGCGGCATCTCGGTAGTTGCTGCCGATCTTGCCGAGGTCTTTCGGTGCGTAGCTTTGCAGCATCCCTTGCTGATCGAGAATCGCCAGGCTCGACGCCGCCAGGCCCCACACCGCATCAGCCTGCGGGCGGGCTTTTTCGGCCAGGAGTTTGGCGGTGATGATGCCGGTGGAATCGCGCACCCACTTGATCTCGACGTCCGGGTTGGCCTTTTCAAAAGCCTCTTTGTAGGTCTTCAGTTGTTCGGCTTCGAGGGCGGTGTACACCGTCAACTCGGTTTTCGCCGCAAAGGCGTTCAGGCTGAAAGCGGTGAGGACAGCAGCGGCCAGGGCCAAAGGCTTGAACATGATCTTTTCCTGTTTGAGTTGAGGTGTGGGGGGCAAATCAATGACTGGGCGCGGTCTGCCGCCAGGCCTGGGAGCGGCGCAACAAACCGCGCGAAGCCCAGGCCAGCAGCAGAGACACACCCGCCGAGGTGAACAGAATCAGGGTCGACATCGCCGCCGCGCCGCCGACGTTGCCGGCGTCGTCCATGTTAAGCACCGCCACCGCCGCAAGGATGGTGTCGGGGCTGTAGAGGAAGATCGCCGCCGAGACGGTGGTCATGGCCGAGACGAACAGGTAGCGCACGATGTCCAGCAACGCCGGCAGGCAGATCGGCACAGTGACTCGCAGGTAGTGCCGGTACAGCGGCGCCTTGAGCGACAGCGCGGCGGCTTCGAACTCGGCATCGAGTTGACGCAACGCGGTGGTGGCGGTCATTTGCGCAGTGGTCAAATAGTGAGCAATGGTGCAGACCACCAGCAGGGTCATGGTCCCGTAGAGCACATGCAGCGGGTTGCCGCTGAGGTTGAAGAAGAAGACGTAACCCAGGCCCAGCACCAGACCTGGCACCGCCATCGGTACGAAACTGAGCATGCGCAGTGTCAGATTCAGTCCGCGCTGGCCACGGGTTTTTTCCATCAGGTAAGCACCGGTGAAGATCAGCACACTGCCGATCAACGCCGTACACAACGCCATCTTCACGCTGTTGCCGTATGCCAGCCAGCCGCCGCCCGCGGTGTCGTTGAACTGGTAATGGTTGAGCGACAGCGACAGGTTGTACGGCCAGAATTTCACCAGCGACGAGTACACCGCCATACCGAACACCAGCAGCAACACTGCGCAGATCAACAGCACGATGGCCAGATAACAACCGTCGCGCAGCTTCGATGGCGCCGGTTGAAACACTTGCGCCCGACCGCTCATGGAATCGCCATGACGCCGACGCAGCCAGGCGTCGACGCCGAAGCTGAACAGCGCCGGCAGCAGCAAGACCATGCCGATCAGCGCGCCGCGACCGAATTGCTGCTGGCCGACCACGGCTTTGTAGGCCTCCAGCGCCAGCACTTGATAGTCGCCCCCGACCACCACGGGCACGCCGAAGTCGGTGATGGTCAGCGTGAAGACGAGGCAGAACGCCGCGAACACCGCCTGACGGGTCGCCGGCCAGGTGATGCTGCGAAAAGCTTTCGCCGGACTGGCGCCCATGCTGGAAGCTGCATCGAACAGTCGTGCATCCGCCAGGGACAGCGCCGACAGCAAAATCATCAAGGCGTGTGGGAAGGTGTAGATGACCTCACCCAGAACAATGCCCCAGAAGCCGTAGATATTGTCCGAGAGCAGGCCGCGCAGCAGGCCCTGATTGCCGAACAGGTAAACCAAAGCGATCCCCGGCAGCATCGACGGCGCCATCAGCGGCAGCAGCGACATGCCGCGCCAGATGCTTTTACCGGGAATCAACGTGCGTTGCAGCGCGTAGGCAAACAGGTAGGCCAGCGGTACGACAATGGCCGCGACGCTGACAGACACTTTCAGGCTGTTGCCGAGCAACCAGTGGAAATTCGCACTGGTCAGCAGTTCACGGGCAGCCACCAGTCCACCGCCCTGCCCGGCTTCAGAGCTGAAACCGCGCCAGAAGATCGCCAGCAATGGCATCAACACCGCAACGCCAAGCAACACCAGCAACAGAACCTTGCCGCCGACCACGAATAGCCGATCGCCGATCTCGGCACGGGAGGTCTGCCGAACCTGCTTGTGCGGTATCGGCAGCGCGACGTTCGCGCTCATCAGGCAAACACCTGCAGGCTGCGCGGCGGCAAGGCGACCATGATCTGCTGCGCGCCAAGACGCGGCATGGCTTCCGGCGCCAGTTCCGCCAGTAGCGCATGGCCCGGCAGTTGATCGAGTTCGAAGCTCATGCGGCAGCGGTTGCCGAGAAAAGTGATCTCGCGAACCTTGGCCGGGAACAGGTTCTCTTCATGCACCGGCGGGTTGACGTTGATCGCCTCGGGGCGGCAGAACAAACGGCCCGAGGCGGTTTTAGCGCTGCCTTCGGCCAGGCGCATGTTCATCCCGCCGACCTGGGCATGACTGTCGCTGCTGCGGTGGAATGGCAGCCAGTTGCCCTGACCGACGAACTCGGCCACAAACGGTGTGGCCGGACGGTCGTAGATTTCCTGTGGCGTGGCGTACTGCTCGACCTTGCCGTTGTTCATCACGGCGATGCGGTCGGCCATCAGCATGGCTTCGTCTTGATTATGGGTGACCATCAGGGTGGTGACGCCGAGGTTGCGCTGCAATTGGCGCAGTTCGGTGCACAGATGCTCGCGGACCCGGGCATCGAGCGCCGACATCGGTTCATCCAGCAGCAACAAGGACGGTGCCGGCGCCAAGGCCCGAGCCAGTGCGACTCGCTGCTGCTGACCGCCGGACAACTGACCCGGGTATTTTTTCTCACTGCCGATCAGGCCGACCAGTTCCAGCATCTGACCGACGCGCTGGCGCACTTCATCGCGACTGCTGCCGGCGAGGCCGTAGGCGATGTTCGCTTCGACGGTCAGATTGGGGAACAGGGCGTAGGACTGGAAGAGAATGCCGTAATCCCGAGCCTGAGGTGCCAGGTGGGAAACGTCGCGATCGCCGAGGTATAACTCGCCGCTGTCTTGTTTCTCAAGGCCGGCGATGCAGCGCAGCAAGGTGGTTTTGCCACAGCCCGACGGCCCCAGGAGGCACACCAGCTCACCCGCCGCGACGTCGAGGGAAACGTTATCCAGCGCGGTGAACGCACTGAAGCGTTTCTGCACACCGCGCACTTTCATCGGCGCACCGGGGTTGGTCAGGGCAGTTGCAGTCGAGTGGTTCATGGACAGACCTCATCAAGCAGATGAGGGCCATCCTAGGTTTGCAATGCGTCCGTCATGTGGCAATGAGGCAAAAACGGCCGATAGTGGTATTCGGGGATTTGGGTTGGATGCCGCGGCGTACCGACGGACGCCTTCGCGGGCAAGCCTCGCTCCTACAGAGGAATGCGATCAATCTGTAGGAGCGAGGCTTGCCCGCGAAGAGGCCATAAGCATCGCCACAAGTCTCAGGCCGGAGCCATTTCCTGCGCCAACCCCAGAAACGCCGCCGGCAGCCGCGCACCTTTTCGCTCTTTGAGGCAATACAGATACTCGGGAATCTGCGGTGCATTTTCGATAGTCAGCACCCGCAATTGCGGATCATGCGGCACTTCCTGCCGAGCAATGATGCTGATACCAATGTTGCGCAATACCGCTTCACGAATCGACTCCCGGCTGCCAATCTCCAACAGCGGCCCGAAACTCACCCCGGCGCCGGCCAGCAACTCTTCGGTCAAGCGCCGAGTGGTCGAGCCCGATTCGCGCATCAACAAGGTATGCCCCGCCAGCGCACTGAGCGGCACATGATCATGCACCGCCAGCGGATGATTGCGGTGCACCGCCAGCACCAGTGGATCGCTGCCGAGCACCCGGCGAATCAGCCGCGCATCGTCCAGCAACTGCGAGGACGCCGCGACATCGACCCGGTAATCCTCCAGCGCTTCGAGCACCTGTTGGGAGTTGCCGATTTCCACCGACACCTCAACTTGCGGCAAGCGCTCGCGAAAGGTCTTCACCAGATCGAGGATGTAATACGGCGCGGTAGCGGCGATGCGCAACGTGCCCTGGACCTGACCGCTGTTGCGCAGGAAGAACTCGATGTCGGCTTCCTGCTGCAACAGCGCCTTGACCATCGGCAACAACCGCGCGCCTTCGTCGCTGACGCTGAGGCGGCGACCGCCACGGTAGAACAGCTCAACCGAGTACTGGCTTTCCAGATGCCGAATCTGGGTCGTTACCGTCGGTTGGCTCAGGCCGAGTTTTTTCGCCGCCAGGGTAATACTGCCCAACCGGGCAACCATGTAAAACGCCTTCAGCTCGGCACTCAGCACACCCTTCCCTCATCGTCTATTTGCGCAACAGGCGCAAACCGTTGAACACCACCAACAGGCTCACGCCCATGTCAGCGAACACCGCCATCCACATGGTGGCGATCCCGGCGAAGGTTACCCCAAGAAAGATCGCTTTGATGACCAATGCCAGGGCAATGTTCTGTTTGAGGATATTCGAGGTCTGCCGCGACAGGCGGATGAAAGCCGGAATCTTGCGCAGATCGTCGTCCATCAGGGCGACATCAGCGGTTTCGATTGCGGTGTCGGTGCCGGCCGCCGCCATGGCGAAACCGATCTCGGCCCGCGCCAGTGCCGGTGCGTCGTTGATGCCGTCGCCGACCATCCCGACCCGATGGCCTTGGGCATACAGCGTTTCGATGGCTTGCAGCTTATCGGTCGGCAACAGATCGCCCTGCGCCTGATCGATGCCCACGTGGGCGGCGATGGCCTGGGCGGTATGAACGTTGTCGCCGGTCAGCATCAGGGTTTTGATGCCCAACTCATGCAACTGCTGGATCGCTTCGCGGCTGGATGCTTTCACGGTGTCCGCGACGGCAAACAGCGCCAGGGGGCCCGACTTGTCGAGCAACAGCACCACGGATTTGCCCTGTTTCTCCAGAGCAAACAGCTGCTCTTCCAGCGCTGGCGAACACAGGCCCAAATCTTCCACCAGGCGGTGATTGCCCAAGTGGTAGAGCTCACCGTTAATCTCGCCGCGCACACCACGCCCCGCCAGGGCTTCGAAGTTATCCACAGTCAGCGGCACAGGATGCTTATCCACAGCCGCGTTGGCGATAGCCAGCGACACCGGGTGATCCGAACGACCGGCCAGTGCCGCCGCAATGGCCGGGGCAATTGCATCAGCGATTGGATCGAGGGACACATAGTCGGTCTGCACCGGTTTGCCGTGCGTGAGGGTGCCGGTCTTGTCGAGGGCCAGGTAATCGAGTTTGTGGCCGTGCTCCAGATAGACGCCACCCTTGACCAGAATCCCTTTGCGCGCCGCAGCCGCGAGACCGCTGACGATGGTCACCGGGGTAGAAATCACCAAGGCACACGGGCAGGCGACCACCAGCAACACCAGCGCCCGGTAGATCCAGTCGAACCACAGCGCATCCATGAACAGCGGCGGAATCACCGCCACGGCCAGGGCCAGGATAAACACCGCCGGGGTGTAGATTTTCGAGAAACTGTCGACGAAACGCTGGGTCGGGGCGCGTGCCCCCTGAGCCTGTTCCACGGCGTGGATAATCCGCGCCAGGGTCGAATTGTTCGCCGCAGCGGTTACCGTGTATTCCAGCGAACCGGACTGGTTGATGGTGCCGGCGAACACTTTGTCGCCGATGGTTTTTTCCACCGGGAGGCTTTCACCGGTGATCGGCGCCTGATCGATGGTTGAGTTGCCGGACAACACTTCGCCGTCCAGACCGATCCGCTCGCCAGGACGCACCCGCACCCGCGCACCCAGTTCGATGTTTTTGACCGGTTGTGCGATCCAACTGCCGTCGGCCTGTTGCACCGTGGCCTGCTCGGGGGCCATCTGCATCAGCCCGCCGATGGCGTTGCGCGCCCGGTCCAGAGACCTGGCTTCGATCAATTCGGCCACGGTGAACAGAAACATCACCATTGCCGCTTCCGGCCATTGACCGATCAGAATCGCGCCGGTCACCGCGATGCTCATCAGCGCGTTGATGTTCAGGTTGAGGTTTTTCAGGGCGATCCAGCCCTTTTTGTAAGTGCTGAGGCCACCGCTGAGAATCGAAATCAGCGCGATGACTGCCACCACCCAGTTTGGCGCCGCACTGGTGAAGTGGATAAGCTCGGCGGCCAGCGCGCCAACGCCGGACAATGCCAATGGCCACCAGGGCTTTTTCTCAGGCGCCGGAATTGGCGCTTCAACGCCCGGCTCCAGCGGCTCGGCGTGCATGCCGAGCGACTTGATCGCATCGATGATCGGCGCGGTGCCTGGCAGGTCATGGGTCACGCCCAACACCCGGTTGATCAGGTTGAATTCCAGTTGCTGCACACCCGACAGCTTCCCGAGTTTGTTCTGGATCAGCGTCTGTTCCGTCGGGCAGTCCATGGCCTCGATGCGGAAACTGCTCAGCCGCGCACCGGCAGTCGGCGTCTCGCTCAACTTGATCAGCGACGGCGCTGCTGCTTTGGAGGAACAGCAGGAATCCCCGTGGCCGCCATGGTCATGCCTGGACACAGGCTGCAGCTTGTGGCTGTGATCGTGCCCGGGTTTGTGGGTGTGAAGAGAATCGCTCATTGTTCGCGTCCATGAAGGTGCCTGTTGCCAAGTAAAGACCCTGTAGCCACTATAGGGTCAAGCACCCTTTTGGAGATTGTCGCGATGAAAATCGGAGAACTGGCGAAACTCACCGACTGCGCCGTGGAAACCATCCGCTACTACGAGCGCGAAAACCTGCTGCCGGAGCCGGCCCGCAGCGACGGCAATTACCGCGTCTACACCCAGGCCCACGCCGAGCGCCTGACCTTCATCCGCAACTGCCGCACCCTCGACATGACCCTTGAAGAAATCCGCAGCCTGCTGGCCCTGCGCGACAGCCCGCAGGATCAATGCGAAAACGTCAACGCGTTGATCGACGAACACATCCACCATGTGAAAGCTCGAATCGATGGTTTGCTGGCCTTGCAGACACAACTGCTCGACCTGCGCCAACGCTGCAGCGAAGGGCCGGATATCGATCAGTGCGGGATTTTGCAGCGGCTGGAAGTGAGCGGCGGGGTTGTGGCGACGGAGGTTGAGCATTCTCATGTTGGCAGGAGTCATGGGCATTGAATCCGTCACCATTCAAGCCGATTACACCAATTTGAACTCGAGGATCCCGTTGTTTCCCATGCCATAGCTGATGCCGGGCACCATCCCGGACCCCAGAAAAAGGCTGCAAAACAGATGAACGAGCTCACCGCGATGGCCTTGATAGACAGAAGGCTCAACCCGGAACTCCAGGGGTGAGTCGGGGCTTACCGCCAATTTACGCTGATAGTCTCTCCAGGCTCCGCCTGCCCCGCCATTCGGGCTACTTTTCCAGAACATTTCGATGGCGTTGTTTGTTTGCAGGTTTTCAATCCGGGGGATGGTCAGGATAACGCCATCGGGATGTTGATCGATCTCCAGTACATCTTCCAAGACCCCTTCAATAGACACCCGGTCGGTTTGAATCAGTGCCGGGGCCAACGTCATGAACAAAGAGCGAGAAGGTAGATGGTTTTCCTCTCTTACGATCACAAAAATGACTTCACACCTCTTTCCTTCAAACTTCCGGGCTTCCTCATCTGAAACAACAAAATGCAGCGCGGTGAAATTCAGTACCCATTGGGGTAATGACTGGAAGCTCTCGCCGGTCCCGTCCAATGCCTGCCATTGCACTCGAACCTGATCGTATAGCTGAAACTCCAACTCGTTCGGATACACCACCACTCGCAACGAATCAACGAAGATGGGCGTCCCAGTGAGTATTTCCATGGGCACCACACATCCCCATGGAGCGAGGCTCGGAATGAAATGAAAGAGCCCCGAGCGGCTTTCACAGCCAATGAGTGGTGAACTGGCCAATTCGGCGCGCAAGCGCGGCGCAAGGCTTGAATGTTTCTCCGAAAAGCCGGCAGGCGCATGAGGCACGTTGATCGTCATGAAGAGGCTCCTGAACAAGAAGAGGGTGTTGCTGACCCGGCCTGATGGCCTTGGGATCAGTCAAACACCCTCTCGTTTATTCGCCTACTGTCATAAATGACAGTTCAATAGACCTTTTCCTAATAAAAAAGACCGCCGATCAAAACTATCAAACCGCCATCGGCGCGGTCATCGGCGCGTGGTGTTCATAGCCTTCCAGCGAGAAATCGCTCGGCTCAATCTGCTCCAGCCATTCCGGCTGATAAACACCGGTCTTGGCAAACTCCGGCACGCGGTCGGAAATCACCAGTTTCGGCATCGGGAACGGCTCGCGCTTGAGCTGTTCGTTGAGCATGTCCAGGTGGTTTTCGTAGACGTGGGCGTCGCCGATGAAATAGGTGAACCAGCGCGGTGTGTAACCGGTCAGGCGACCGATCAGGCTCAGCAGCGCGGCGCCTTCGGTGAGGTTGAACGGCGTGCCCAGGCCCAGGTCGTTGGAGCGGATGTAGAGGGTCAGGGAGATTTCCCTGGTCTCAACATTCGGGTGGAACTGGTACAGCAAGTGGCACGGCGGCAGGGCCATTTCGTCGAGCTGGGCGACGTTCCAGCCGTGGAACAGGATGCGACGGCTGCCCGGGTCCTTGATGATGGTGTCGACGCACTGGCGGATCTGGTCGATCGCCTTGTACAGCACCACATAAGCCTGGCCATCTTCTTCGCCTTCGGCGATCTGACGATAACCCTGGCTCAGGGTCTGCTCGATGGCGGCCTGGTTGCTGACCGGAATCTGCTTGTACGCCGGCCATTTGCGCCATTGCACGCCGTAGATCTCGCCGAGGTCGTCTTCACCCTGACGGAACGGGTTGGCCAGCCACTGCGCGTTTTCGTTGGCGTTCTGGTCCCAGACCTTGCAGCCCAGCGCCCGGAATTCGGCGGCGTTGTTCACCCCGCGCAGAAAACCGCACATCTCGCCGATGGCGGATTTGAAGGCCATCTTGCGAGTGGTGATCGCCGGGAAACCTTCCTGCAGATCGAAGCGCAGCATCGCGCCCGGAAAGCTGATGGTGTTCACGCCGGTGCGGTTGGCCTGTTTGGTGCCGTTCTTGATGACGTGGGCGACCAGTTCGAGATATTGCTTCATGAATTACCTGTGTCCTTGAACCCGGGACCGTCGCCCCGGGATTCGAATTTATAGCGCCTGCTTTTTATACAGCAGCTGCGGGGGCTGCCGGGGCGCGCCGATAAGCCAGCCAGATCAGGAACAGCCCGCCGACGATCATCGGAACGCAAAGCACCTGGCCCATGGTCAGCCAGTTCCAGGCCAGATAACCCAGTTGCGCGTCCGGCACGCGAACGAATTCGACGATGAAGCGGAAGATGCCATAGAACAGCGCGAACATCCCGGACACCGCCATGGTCGGCCGCGGCTTGCGCGAGAACAGCCAGAGGATCGCGAACAGCGCCACGCCTTCCAGCGCAAATTGGTACAGCTGCGACGGATGACGCGCCAGTTGCGCCGGATCGGTCGGGAAGACCATCGCCCACGGCACGTCGGTCGCCTTGCCCCACAACTCGGCGTTGATGAAGTTACCGATGCGCCCGGCACCCAGGCCGATCGGCACCATCGGCGCGACGAAGTCCATCAGCTGGAAGAACGACTTGTCGTTCTTTTTACCGAACCACAGCGCCGCCAGCATCACACCGATAAACCCGCCGTGGAACGACATGCCGCCCTTCCACACTTCGAAGATCAGGGTCGGGTTGGCCAGGTAGGCGTTCAGATCGTAAAACAGCACATAACCCAAACGTCCACCAACGATGACACCCATCGACATCCAGAACACCATGTCGGAGAGTTTCTCCTTGGTCCAGGTCGGGTCGAAGCGGTTCAGCCGGCGTGACGCCAGCCACCACGCACCGCCGATGCCGATCAGGTACATCAGGCCGTACCAGTGGATTTTCAGCGGACCGATGGCCAGGGCCACCGGGTCGATCTGCGGGTAAGGCAGCATTGCGACTCCTCGTTAGAGTTGAAACCTTCAAATGCCCGGGCGACGCTGTCACGCCAGGATTAAGCCAGGATTGCGCTACGCGTCAGAGCAAGAAGCTCAAGCCGACGCAAAACAGCAAAGCGGCAAATAGTCTTTTCAGCAAGCGCGGCGACAGCCTGTGGGCCAGTCGCGCACCGAGGCGGGCGAATACCATGCTGGTCAGGGCGATCCCCAGCAGCGCCGGCAAATAAACAAAACCGAGACTATGGGCCGGCAGCAGTGGATCGTGCCACCCCAGAATCATGAAACTTAATGCACTGGCCAAGGCGATTGGCAGGCCACAGGCCGACGAAGTGGCCACCGCCTGCTGCATCGGCAGGCTGCGCCAAGTCAGGAACGGCACGGTCAACGAGCCGCCGCCAATCCCGAAAATCGCCGAAGCCCAGCCAATCACACTGCCGGCCACGGTCAGACCGACTTTGCCCGGCACCGTTCGGCTGGCCTTGGGTTTGAAGTCCAAAGCGAGTTGAACGGCGATGATCAGCGCAAATACACCAATGATCTTCTGCAAATTCGGCCCGGAAATCGCTTCGGCGGTCAGCGCGCCGAAACCGGCACCGATCAGAATGCCAAGGGTCATCCAGGCAAAAATCGGCCAACGCACGGCGCCGCGGCGATGGTGCTCGCGAACCGCATTGACCGACGTAAAGATGATCGTCGCCAGGGAGGTGCCGACTGCCAGATGCGTCAGGATCGACGCATCAAATCCCTGCAAGGTGAAACTGAACACCAGCACCGGGACAATGATGATCCCGCCGCCTACTCCAAACAGCCCGGCCAGCACGCCCGCACAGGCGCCCAGCGCCAGATAGAGCAGAAATTCCATGGCCGCATCCCCAAGCATCCGAATCAGGAGCGGCATGGTAACGGAAGCATGGCCTCGGGCTCCACTGTGGATGGCGATGGATCGATGAGCGATGTCTGCGTAGAGTGAGCAAAAAACACACAAGGACCACCTTATGTGCCTGATTGTTTTTGCCTGGCGGCCGGGTCATGCCCAGCCACTGATCGTGGCGGCCAACCGCGACGAATTCTATGCCCGGCCCAGCCAGCCCCTGGCGCAATGGCCACATGCCCCGCACGTGTACGCCGGTCGCGACCTGGAGGCTGGCGGTACGTGGCTCGGGGTCGGCGCCAATGGGCGCTTCGCCGCGCTGACCAACATCCGTGATCCCCTTCAGCCGCCGGCGCGCAAGTCGCGAGGCGAACTGGTGGCGCAGTTTCTCAGTGGGGACATGTCGATTGACGACTATTTAAAGGACGTTGTCGGACGTTCGCCTGAATATGCCGGGTTTAATCTGTTGATTGGCAATGCCAACGAGCTATGGCACTTCAATGCCCGGGAGACGGAGGCAGTCATGCTCCAACCGGGCATTTATGGGTTATCTAACGCAGGGCTGGATACGCCGTGGCCGAAAGTGCTCAAGGCCAAGGCAGCATTAAGCGAGGTGTTGGACGATCCGCAGCCGCAGGCGCTATTGGCTTTGCTGAGCGATCCGCAGACGGCACCGCTTGCCGAACTGCCAGACACTGGCGTGGGACAGGCCACCGAGACGTTGTTGTCGAGCGTGTTTATCAAGAGCCCGACTTACGGGACACGGGCGAGCACGGCGTTGATTGTTCAGGCGGATGGGGGGCGGCATATGGTCGAGCGGAGTTTCGGGCCGTATGGGGGGCATTTGGGGGAGGTAGAGATCAGGATTTGAAGATGTGGTGTGTTTGCGGACGCCTTCGCGGGCAAGCCTCGCTCCTACAGAACTTGTGTTGGTCGCCGGAAATGGACACGACACATAATCTGTAGGAGCGAGGCTTGCCCGCGAAGAGTCCGTCAGCCTCTTAGAGGGTCTTGACCGAAGCCGGATTGATCATCCGCGCCAACCCAAGGTTCTTCAGCGCCAACTGCAGCGAGCTGTGGATAACTTGCGGGTTGTCGATGGTCATCAGCTCAGCCAGCAATTCCTTGGCCTTGCTCAGGTTGATCTGACGCAGCATCCACTTCACTTTCGGCAAGTTGGTGGCGTTCATCGACAGGCTGTCGAAGCCCATCGCCATCAACAACACCGCCGCCGCCGGGTCACCGGCCATTTCGCCGCAGATACTCACAGGCTTGCCTTCGGCATGAGCATCACGCACCACGTTCTGTAAGGCTTGCAACACTGCCGGGTGCAGGTAGTCGTAGAGATCGGCCACCCGCGGGTTGTTGCGGTCCACGGCCAGCAGGTACTGGGTCAGGTCGTTGGAGCCGACCGACAGGAAGTCCACTTGTCGCGCCAGTTCCCTGGTCTGATACACCGCCGCCGGAATCTCGATCATCACGCCAACCGGCGGCATCGGCACGTCGGTGCCTTCGTCGCGGACTTCGCCCCAGGCCCGATGAATCAGGTGCAGGGCTTCTTCCAGTTCATGGATGCCGGAAATCATCGGCAGCAGAATACGCAGGTTGTTCAGGCCTTCGCTGGCCTTGAGCATGGCGCGGGTTTGCACCAGGAAGATTTCCGGGTGGTCGAGGGTCACACGAATGCCGCGCCAGCCGAGGAACGGGTTGTCTTCCTTGATCGGAAAGTACGACAACGCCTTGTCGCCGCCGATGTCCAGGCTGCGCATGGTCACCGGTTGCGGATGGAACGCGGCGAGCTGCTCGCGATAGATTGCCAGCTGCTCTTTTTCGCTCGGGAAGCGCTGGTTGATCATGAACGGCACTTCGGTGCGGTACAGACCCACGCCCTCGGCACCGCGCTTCTGCGCCCGTGCCACGTCCGCCAGCAGGCCAGTGTTGACCCACAGCGGCATGCGGTGGCCATCGACCGTCACGCACGGCAGATCCCGCAATGCATCCAGCCCGAGGGCCAGTTGCTTCTCTTCCTCGACCACTTCGGCGAACTGCTTGCGCAGCACGTCACTGGGGTTGGTATAGACCTCACCGTGGTAGCCGTCGACGATCATCTGGATGCCGTCGACCTTGGAGTACGGCAAGTCGACCAGGCCCATCACCGTCGGAATACCCATGGCGCGCGCCAGGATCGCCACGTGGGAGTTGCCGGAACCGAGTACCGACACCAGACCCACCAGCTTGCCTTCCGGCACCTCGCCGAGCATCGCCGGCGTCAGTTCTTCGCTGACCAGAATGGTGTTGTCGGGGTAGACCAGGGTCTGCTGCCGCTCTTCCTGCAGATAAGCCAGCAAGCGCCGACCGAGATCCTTGACGTCCGAGGCGCGCTCACGCAAGTAGGCGTCGTCCATCAATTCGAATCGGTTGACGTGTTCGGTGACCACCTGACGCAACGCGCCCTGAGCCCACTGACCGGTCTTGATCACCGTGGTGATTTCGCTGCCGAGCGAGGCATCGTCGAGCATCATCAGGTAAACGTCGAACAGCGCCCGTTCTTCAGGCCGCAGCTGGGTCGCCAGCTTGGCGGACAAGGCACGCATGTCGGCGCGCACGCCTTCGATGGCGGTCTTGAACAGCGCAAGCTCTGCGTCAATGTCGGCGATAGTCTTGTCCGGCACCACATCCAGATCGGCCGGCGGCAGCATGACGACCGCGGTTCCGACCGCCGCGCCCGGCGAACCCGGTACCCCGACGAACTTTGCTTCCTGGATACCTTTGCCCTGCCGCCCCAGACCACGGATCGAACCGGTGGCCTCGGCGTGGGCGATAACGCCGGCAAGTTGCGCGCTCATGGTCACGAGGAAGGCTTCTTCACCTTCATCGAACTGGCGGCGTTCTTTTTGCTGAATGACCAACACGCCGACAACGCGACGGTGGTGAATGATCGGCGCCCCGAGGAACGAGGCGTAGCGCTCTTCACCGGTCTCGGCGAAGTAACGGTAGCGCGGGTGATCCGCGGCGTTTTCGAGGTTCAGGGGTTCTTCACGCGTGCCGACCAGGCCGACCAGACCTTCGTTGGGTGCCATGCTGACTTTGCCGATCGAGCGCTTGTTCAAGCCCTCGGTGGCCATCAGCACGAAGCGATTGGTCTCGGGGTCAAGCAAGTAGACCGAGCAGACCTGGCTGCCCATGGCCTCTTTGACGCGCAACACAATAATCCCCAACGCCGCCTTGAGATCCTTGGCGGAGTTAACTTCCTGGACGATCTTGCGCAGCGTATTGAGCATGGCTCGGGGTCGAACTCCGTCGTCAGTCGCGCGCTAAAAGGCGCGGGGCAAGCTCTTTGAGAGCGCGGCGATAAACCTCGCGCTTGAATGTCACCACCTGGCCCAACGGATACCAATAACTGACCCAGCGCCAGCCATCGAATTCCGGTTTACCGGTCAAATCCATCCGCACCCGCTGCTCGTTGGAGATCAGGCGCAGGAGAAACCATTTCTGCTTCTGGCCGATGCACAGCGGTTGGCTGTGCGTCCTGACCAGACGTTGCGGCAAACGATAGCGCAACCAGCCCCGGGTGCAGGCGAGTATTTCAACATCTTCGCGCTCCAGGCCCACTTCTTCGTTCAACTCGCGGTACAAGGCGTCTTCCGGCGTCTCCTGGGGATTGATCCCTCCCTGTGGAAACTGCCAGGCATCTTGATTGATACGGCGAGCCCATAGCACCTGGCCGGCATCATTCGTCAGAATGATCCCGACATTGGGGCGGAAACCATCGGGGTCGATCACGGCAACAACCTCGCAAACGCATGTCGTCGCATTGTTCCACAAAGGTTGTGAAAGCAGCAACGAGCCGACCTACCTTATGTGCACTCTTGTGAAAAGTCCGTATTCTGGACACCTTTCTACAGACTTTTCAGCGAGTAACTGTAATGCGGCTGGCTTTATTCGACTTGGACAACACGCTTCTGGGCGGTGACAGTGACCACGCCTGGGGCGATTATCTGTGCGAACGCGGTTTCCTTGACGCCGTCGCCTACAAGGCACGCAACGACGAGTTCTATCAGGACTACCTGGCCGGCAAGCTGGATAACGACGCGTACCTGAACTTCTGCCTCGAAGTTCTCGGTCGCACCGAGATGGCCACGCTGGATCAATGGCACCTGGACTACATGCGCGACTGCATCGAACCGATCGTACTGCCCAAGGGTATCGAACTGCTGGCCAAGCACCGTGAGGCCGGCGACAAACTGGTGATCATCACCGCCACCAACCGCTTTGTGACCGGGCCGATTGCAGCACGTTTAGGCGTTGAAACCCTGATCGCCACCGAATGCGAAATGATCGACGGCCGTTACACCGGGCGCAGCACTGATGTCCCGTGCTTCCGTGAAGGCAAGGTGACCCGGTTGAATCGTTGGCTCGAAGAGACTGGCCACAATCTGGAAGACAGCTATTTCTACAGCGATTCGATGAATGACTTGTCGTTGCTGGAACAGGTGGCGAATCCGATTGCTGTTGATCCGGACGTGAATCTGCGGGCCGAGGCCGAGAAGCGGGGTTGGCCGGTGATTAGCCTGCGCGACTGATTAAGCCTGTAGCAGCTGCCGAGGTACGAGGCTGCGTTGCGGTCCGCAGGACCGCCCTTTGGGGCCGCTTCGCAGCCCATCGCAGCCTCGTACCTCGGCAGCTGCTACAGATTCCGCGCTATACCGGCTTGGCCCCCATCAACCCCGCAATGGCAATAAAGCAAACCAAGCTGAACAGCGCCAACGCAAACGTAAACTTCCCATTCCCTCCCGCGGGCGCCTTGCGCAGCCGATTCAGCCGCACCACCAGCCAGAACCAGCCCAACGCCGCCACGGTGTAGAGCACACTGGAAGCCAGCAGCCAGGTCTGCCCCAACGGCCAGCCCACCAGATGCACCATCCACCAACCGGTGAACGGCATGCTCAGCAGTGCCAGGCCCATCAATAGCCAGATGAACACAAGCGGTCGTTGCAAGGTACGAGTGTGAGCGCTTGCGTCGCCGTTACGGCGGGCGCGCCAGACCCAGATCGCCAACCCCAGTGCGCTGATCAACAGCAACACCGTCGCCACGCCATGAGCGATTTTGAGGGCGGTTAACGTTTCCATTGTTCGATTTCCTTATGGCCTGCCGATCAGCGTAGCCGCTCAGCCGAGAAACAGCTGATAGGCCGGGTTGTCGCTTTCGTCCCAGTACGGGTAGCCGATTTCTTCCAGCGCGGCCGGTACCAGATGACGCTCTTCGTGCGGCACTTGCAGGCCCGCGACTACACGGCCATCGGCCGCGCCGTGGTTGCGGTAGTGGAACATCGAAATGTTCCAGCGCCCGCCGAGCTTGTTGAGGAAGTTGAACAACGCACCCGGACGCTCCGGGAACTCGAAGCGCAGCACCACTTCATCGACCACCTGGGCGGCGCGCCCACCAACCATATGGCGAATGTGCAACTTGGCCAGTTCGTTGTCGGTCAGGTCGAGCACCGGGAAACCCTGCTCGGTGAGACTGGCGAGCAGCGCACTGCGCGGGTCGTTTTCCGGATGCGTCTGCACGCCGACGAAGATGTGCGCTTCGCTGCCGGTGTTGTAGCGGTAGTTGAATTCGGTGATCTGGCGCTTGCCGATGGCTTCGCAGAACGCCTTGAAGCTGCCCGGTTTCTCGGGAATGGTCACGGCGATGATGGCTTCGCGACCCTCGCCCAGTTCAGCGCGCTCGGCCACGTGGCGCAAGCGGTCGAAGTTGACGTTGGCACCGGAATCAATGGCCACGAAGGTGTGGCCTGTAACGCCGCGTTGCTCGACGTACTTCTTGATTCCGGCCACGCCCAAGGCGCCGGCAGGTTCAGTGATCGAGCGGGTATCGTCGTAGATATCCTTGATTGCCGCACAGATCTCGTCGGTGCTGACAGTAATCACTTCGTCTACGTAGTCTTTGCAGATATCAAAGGTGTACTGGCCGATCTGCGCCACCGCGACGCCGTCGGCGAAGAGCCCCACGGTCGGCAGCACCACGCGCTCGCCGGCCGCCATGGCGGCTTGCAGGCAGTTGGAGTCATCCGGTTCGACGCCGATGATTTTGATGTCCGGGCGCAGGTATTTCACGTACGCCGCAATCCCGGCGATCAACCCGCCGCCGCCCACCGGAACGAAGATCGCATCCAGACGCCCCGGGTGCTGGCGCAGAATCTCCATGGCCACCGTGCCCTGCCCGGCAATGGTGTGAGGATCGTCGTAGGGGTGAATGTAGACGTAGCCTTTTTCGTCGACCAGTTTCAGCGAGTAGGCCAGGGCTTCCGGGAACGAATCCCCGTGCAGCACCACTTTACCGCCACGCGAGCGCACACCTTCGACCTTGATTTCCGGGGTGGTCTTGGGCATCACGATGGTCGCTTTCACGCCCAGAACCTTGGCCGCCAGGGCCAGGCCTTGCGCATGGTTGCCCGCCGACGCGGTGACCACGCCGCGAGCGCGCTCTTCATCGCTCAGCTGCGTCAGCTTGTTATAGGCGCCGCGAATCTTGAACGAGAACACCGGCTGCAAGTCTTCACGCTTGAGCCAGATATCGTTGCCCAGCCGCTCGGAGAGCTGGCGGGCAGTCTGCAATGGGGTTTCTACGGCAACGTCATAAACGCGCGAGGTGAGGATCTTTTTGACGTACTGTTCGAGCATCGGAAAGCATCACTGAGCGGGTTGGGCAGGGCCAAGGAGTCTAACCCGGCTTTTGGGCGGGCGACCATACTTGTAGGAGCGAGGCTTGCCCGCGAAAGCGATCTTACTGCCAAATTTATGCTGGATGTGATGACCTCTTCGCGGGCAAGCCTCGCTCCTACAGTTAATCAATTGTCTGGCGTGCGCATTTGACCCGCCAATCGGGCAATGACCTTCCCCATCGCGAGGCCTATAATGCCGGCCTTTCGTCCCTTCTTCGGCACTTCGGAGCCCGCATGACCCAGGATCAACTCAAACAGGCGGTGGCTCAGGCCGCCGTCGACTTCATCCTTCCAAAACTCGACGACAAGAGCATCGTCGGGGTCGGCACCGGCTCCACCGCCAATTGCTTCATCGATGCCCTGGCCAAGCACAAAGGCGCGTTCGATGGCGCGGTCGCCAGCTCCGAAGCCACCGCCGCCCGCCTCAAAGGCCACGGCATTCCGGTGTATGAGCTCAATACCGTCAGCGACTTGGAGTTCTACGTCGACGGCGCCGATGAAAGCGACGAGCACCTGCACCTGATCAAGGGCGGCGGCGCAGCCCTGACCCGCGAGAAGATTGTTGCGGCCGTGGCCAAGACCTTCATCTGCATCGCCGACGCCAGCAAACTGGTGCCGGTGCTTGGTGCGTTCCCGCTGCCGGTGGAAGTGATCCCGATGGCCCGCAGCCACGTGGCCCGCCAACTGGTGAAGCTCGGCGGCGACCCGGTTTACCGTGAAGGCGTGCTGACCGACAACGGCAACATCATCCTCGACGTGTTCAACATGCAGATCACCAACCCGGTGGAGCTGGAAACACAGATCAATGCCATCGTCGGCGTGGTCACCAACGGCTTGTTCGCAGCCCGCCCGGCTGATTTGCTGCTGCTGGGGACGAGCGAAGGCGTGAAAACCCTGCGCGCCGAGTAAGCCAAACACAAAACCTCTGTAGGAGCGAAGCTTGCTCGCGAAGGCGGCGTATCAGTCGACATCTCTACTGACAGATGCGCCGCCTTCGCGAGCAAGCTTCGCTCCTACAGGGGGTACGCGTGCTGGTCAGGGTTGCGGTGGTTTTTTGAAGACGTAGAACAGATTTGGCTCGCTGACGAGGTACAAGGTGCCGTCATCGTCCATGGCGATGCCTTCCGCTTGCGGCACAGTCTTCTGCAACCCCTGACGCCCCTTGCTCAGTGACAGGGTGGTCAGCGGTCGCCCGTCAACGTCCAGCTCCAGAATCAGTCGCGATTCATCGGACAGCGCCAGCAGATGGCCGCTACGCTCATCGTATTGCAGGCTCGACAGGTCTCGCACGAACATCCCGGCATCGCGCTTGGGGTTGTTCACCACATGCACCGCGTAGGACTTCTCCGGGTTGTAGTGCGGGAAGCCCTGCACTTCGTAGATCAGCATCGGGTCGCGCTCCTTGGCGACGAACAAGCGCTTGCCCACCGAGTCATAGGCCAACCCTTCGAAACCCTTATTGCCACGCATGTGCACGCCGAGGGTGATCTGTTCAGCGTCGGCGGCATCAAGGAACGTCGTGTCCGCCTCCAGATGAATCTTGATCAACCGTTGCTGGCGCTCGTCGGTGATCACGTAAGTGTCAGCGCTGATGAACTCCACCGCCTCCGGGTCGCCAAACCCGATCAGTGCCACACGCCGCAGGATTTTGCCTTCCAGGGACAATTCGATCAGTTCGGCATTTTTGTTGGTGACGGTGAACAGGCTTTTGCGCACGGGATCGAAGGTCAGCGCCGAAACATCGTCATCCAGACCGTCAATGACTTGCGCCTCGATCGTTACCTGATATTGATCCAGGCCAATCGACTGGGCATTCATCGGCTGCCATAACGTCTGCACATTGAACCAGGTGCGCTCGAACAGGCGCAGGTATTGGCCGACGGCAACCAGCATGATCAGCGCAATGACCGACAGGATCAGTATCAGGGGTTTGGGACGGGCAAGTCGGCGCATTCAGGCGGGCTCGGAAACAAGACGGGCGGATGAAATACCACGGCAGTATGAATTCAAGCTTAATGGCCAATGGCCTTTGACGACAATTGCCGAACTCCTACGGTTGTTTTTCGAAGCGATAGAACAGGTTCGGCTCACTTACCATGTACAACGTGCCCGCTTCGTCCATGGTCACGCCTTCGGCACGGGGAATGGTTTTTTTCAGACCATTGAAACCACCCAGCAGAGTCATGAAACTGACCTGCTCGCCTTTTTCGTCCAATTCCAGCAACAAGTGAGAGTCGGCGGACAGCACCAGGGTGTGGCCCGTGCGCGGATCGATGGCCAGGGCCGACAGGTTGCGGATATCCAGTTCGTCGCTGGACAGCTTTTGCTTGTCGCCCTTGAGGATTTGGCTGCCATCGCTTTTCCAGCTGAACAGCGCCGGCGGACGCTCTTCGCCCAGCAGCAGTTGCTGGTTACGCGCATCCCAGACGATCGCCTCGAAGGCCTTATTCTGGTTTTTCGACGGGCCCAGGTCGTATTTCGGGAAACTGGCGATATTCAGTTCGCGAGTATCGGCATCGACCTTGACGATGGAAAGCAGGTGTTTGCGCTCATCGGTAATCGCCAGTAAACCGTTGCCCATGACCGCCACCGCTTCCGGGTTGCCCCAACCCACCAGAGGCATCTTGCGCAACACATCGCCCTGCAACGTCAGCTCGACCAGGAACGGATTCTTGCCCATCACCGCAAACAGGGTTTTGGTCTGCGGGTCATAAGAAACATCTGACGCTTCGTCCTTCTCCATGCCCGGCAGCAACTTGGCGTCGATCACCGCCCGGTAATCCGGCAGCCAGATACTCTCTTTTCGCTCGGCCGGGCTTTCGAAACGCTCCATCACCCAGAGCACGCCGCGATCATCCCAGTGCATCGCAAACACGAGGCCATATACGGCAACCGACACCAGCAAAAGCCAGGAATACCAACGCATGACAAAGCGCGAGCGGCGGGCAGTTTTCAGCTTGGACAGCGGTTGGGTGGCCATGCAGGGATGCGTTCCAGAAATTCAGGCTATGGGTAATAGCACATTGGGACTGGCTCAGACGCCAGAAGCCCCGGAATTATCCGGACAACATGTGAAAAAAACGGGAAATGGCGGGATTGCCCTTTGCGGGCAGATGCGATTCCCAGGAAGGATCACAAACCAAAGTGGGAGCGGGCTTGCTCGCGAATGCGGTCTGTCATCCAACATTGATGCTGGATTTGACGACCTCTTCGCGAGCAAGCCCGCTCCCACACTGGGTTTTGCGTTGGGTCAGCGCACGCTGCTGGTGAAGCGGCTGGCGCCTGGCAGTTCGAGCACCAGTTCGTCACCGACATTCAGCGGGCCAACACCCACCGGCGTACCGGTGAGGATCACGTCACCGGCCTGCAGCGAGAAGCAGCCGGCCATGTACTGGATCATCGGCACGATCGGATTCAGCATGTCCTTGCTGTTGCCATCCTGGCGCACTTCACCATTGATGGTCAGGCGGATACCGATGTCGGTCAGGTCGGCGAAGGTACTGCCCGCCACGAACGGCGCAATCACCGCCGCGCCGTCGAAGGACTTGGCGATTTCCCACGGCAGGCCCTTGGCTTTTAGCTCGGCCTGTTTGTCGCGCAGGGTCAGGTCAAGAGCCGGGGCGATGCCGGAGATGGCATCCAGTACTTCTTCACGGCTCGGCTTGGTCGACAGTGGCTTGCCGATCAACACGGCGATTTCCGCTTCGTAATGCACCGAGCCACGCTCGGTCGGAATGCTGAAACCGCCTTCCAGCGGCACCACGCAACTACCCGGTTTGATGAACAGCAGTGGCTCAGTAGGCACCGGGTTGTCCAGTTCCTTGGCGTGTTCGGCGTAGTTACGGCCGATGCACACCACTTTGCCCAACGGGAAGTGAATACGCGTGCCGTCGACATACTGGTGCTGATAGCTCATTACCGACTCCTGTTTCGTAGCTCTTAAATTCAAAAGTCAAACAGCGAAAATCTTGCCCGGGTTCATGATGCCGTTCGGGTCGAACACCGCTTTGACGGCTTTCATGTACTCGATCTCAACCGGCGAGCGACTGTAGGTCAAGTAATCACGCTTGGTCATGCCCACGCCATGTTCGGCGGAAATCGAACCGTTGTACTTCTCGACGGTTTCGAACACCCACTTGTTGACGGTCGCGCATTTGGCGAAGAACTCGTCCTTGCTCAGGTTGTCCGGCTTGAGGATGTTCAAATGCAGGTTGCCATCGCCGATGTGGCCGAACCAGACGATTTCGAAATCCGGGTAATGTTCGCCGACGATCGCGTCGATTTCTTTCAGGAACGCCGGGACTTTCGACACAGTGACCGAAATGTCGTTCTTGTACGGCGTCCAGTGGGAGATGGTTTCGGAGATGTACTCGCGCAACTTCCAAAGGTTCTGCAACTGGGTTTCGCTCTGGCTCATCACGCCGTCCAGTACCCAGCCCTGCTCGACGCAGTGCTCGAAGGTTTCCAGGGCATGATTGGCCACTTCTTCGGTGGTCGCTTCGAATTCCAGCAGCGCGTAGAACGGGCAATCGGATTCGAACGGCGCCGGTACGTCACCGCGCGCCATAACCTTGGCCAAGGCTTTATCGGAGAAGAATTCGAAGGCAGTCAGGTCAAGCTTGCTCTGGAACGCGTGCAATACCGGCATGATCGAATCGAAATCGGCAGTGCCGAGGACCATCGCGGTGAGGTTTTTCGGCGCACGGTCCAGACGCATGGTGGCCTCGACCACAAAGCCCAGGGTGCCTTCGGCGCCGATGAACAGCTGGCGCAGGTCGTAGCCAGTGGCATTCTTGATCAGGTCTTTGTTCAGTTCCAGCAGATCGCCCTTACCGGTGACGACTTTCATGCCGGCCACCCAGTTGCGGGTCATGCCGTAGCGAATCACCTTGATCCCGCCGGCATTGGTGCCGATGTTGCCGCCAATCTGGCTGGAACCTGCCGAAGCGAAATCCACCGGGTAGTACAAACCGTGCTCTTCGGCCTTGTTCTGCAATTGCTCGGTGACCACGCCCGGCTGACAAACGGCCGTGCGGTCAGTCAGGTTCACGTCGAGGATCTGGTTCATGTAGTCGAAGGACACGACCACTTCGCCATTGGCTGCCACGGCCGCAGCCGAAAGCCCGGTACGACCGCCAGACGGCACCAGCGCAACCTTGTGTTCATTGGCCCAACGGACAATGGCCTGGACCTGCTCGGTCGTCTTGGGAAACACAATGGCCGTCGGGGCCGGGGCGAAATGCTTGGTCCAATCCTTGCCGTAAGCATTCAGGGAGTCGGCGTCGGTCAGGACCTTGCCAGGCTCAACCAGGGTCTTCAGCTCATCAATCAGCGCAGGATCGGTCATCGACAGAACTCTCGAACAATTCATGGTCATCCTGAGAACGCTTCACGTCGCAGGAATGAGTGTTTAGCGGGGTGCATATGCTAGCATATCGACCCCGCAGCATAGTGCCCAACGGCTGTTCTGCGGCGACGGCTTTCTTGCCGTCCGGGTCAGCATCTGTTGACCATTTCCTGCCATTTTTCTCCGGGATACAGGTTTACGCAGATGAGCAAGACTTCTCTCGATAAGAGCAAGATCAAGTTCCTTCTTCTCGAAGGCGTCCACCAATCGGCTGTCGACGTCCTCAAGGCGGCGGGCTACACCAGCATCGAGTACCTCACAGGTTCTCTGCCGGAAGCCCAGCTCAAGGAAAAGATCGCTGATGCGCACTTCATCGGCATTCGCTCCCGCACTCAGCTGACCGAAGAGATCTTCGATCACGCGAAGAAACTGGTGGCTGTCGGCTGTTTCTGCATCGGCACCAACCAGGTCGACCTCAACGCGGCTCGCGAACGCGGCATCGCGGTATTCAACGCGCCGTACTCCAACACTCGCTCCGTAGCCGAGCTGGTATTGGCCGAGGCGATCCTGTTGCTGCGCGGCATCCCTGAGAAGAACGCTTCCTGCCACCGTGGCGGCTGGATCAAGAGCGCAGCCAACTCCTTCGAGATCCGTGGCAAGAAGCTGGGCATCGTCGGTTACGGCTCGATCGGCACCCAACTGTCGGTTCTGGCTGAAGGCCTGGGGATGCAGGTGTACTTCTACGACACCGTGACCAAGCTGCCACTGGGTAACGCCACCCAGGTCGGCAACCTGCACGAGCTGCTGGGCATGTCCGACATCGTCACCCTGCACGTTCCGGAAACCGCAGCCACCCAGTGGATGATCGGCGAGAAAGAAATCCGCGCCATCAAGAAGGGCGGCATTCTGATCAACGCTGCTCGCGGCACTGTTGTTGAACTGGACGCCCTGGCGGACGCGATCAAGGACAAGCACCTGATCGGCGCGGCCATCGACGTATTCCCGGTGGAGCCGCGCTCCAACGAAGAAGAGTTCGAAAGCCCGCTGCGCGGCCTGGACAACGTGATCCTGACCCCGCACATCGGTGGTTCCACCGCTGAAGCGCAGGCCAACATTGGTCTGGAAGTGGCGGAAAAACTGGTCAAGTACAGCGACAACGGTACGTCGGTATCGTCCGTGAACTTCCCGGAAGTGGCCCTGCCGGCTCACCCTGGCAAGCACCGTCTGCTGCACATCCACGAGAACATTCCGGGTGTGATGAGCGAGATCAACAAGGTCTTCGCCGAAAACGGCATCAACATTTCCGGTCAGTTCCTGCAGACCAACGAGAAAGTCGGCTACGTCGTGATCGACGTCGATGCCGAATACTCGGAAATGGCGCAAGAGAAGCTGCAGCACATCAACGGCACCATTCGTTGCCGCGTGTTGTTCTGATAGTGACTTGAGTGACAAAAAAAGGAGACCTTCGGGTCTCCTTTTTTATGGGCGCGACTGATGTTACTTAACGTTGACGGTGATTTTCTCCGACACGATAGGCGGATCGAACGGCATGTGACCGCTGTCGCCCAGCTCAAGCTGCAAGGTGTGTTTGCCCGGCGTCAGCTTTACTTCAGCCTGGGTCTGCGCCTTGCCGAAGTGCAGGTGGTTGGCATCGTTGGGGATCGGTGCACCGGCGGCTGGCAGTTTATCGACATCGATCAGCAAGTGGTGATGGCCGGTGTTTTTGGTGACATCGCCCGCGGGCGCCAGCGCAATGTTCTCGACAGCGAACTTGACGACGACAGTTTGCGGAACCGTGGCTCCGTCCGCGGGAGAAACGATGGACACTTGTGCACCTTTGGGAGCAGGTGTGGCAGCCGTTGCCAGCATCGATGCACCCAGCAACAGTCCAGCCAGCGCTGCTCGTGACATAAAGCTTTTCATTCTCTTCTCCAGTTTTTCCGTAAAATTCGCTCGACCGTGACAACTTCACGGCCATTCGTTGTCGAAGGCACACGACAACCATAGCAAAGCGAGCCTGAACAGCGCGTCGCGATAAATGAATTCAAAGGAGTGACCATGCGCTTTTTGCCTGGCCTGATCTGCCTGCTACCCCTTTTGAGCCCTTTGGCTCATGCCGAACTGATGGACGATGTAAACGACCGCGGCGAACTGCGCATTGCCCTTGAGGCCAATACCCCGCCCTTCAATTTCAAGGATGACGACAAACTGACCGGCTTCGAGGTCGAGTTGGGTCAACTGCTGGCCGGTGAGCTGGATGTACGGGCCGACTTTGTCGTCACCGATTCCGTCGACCTGCTGGCCGGCGTCGAAAGCGGCAAGTACGACGTCGCCATCAATCACATAGCACAGACCCCGGAGCTGAAGGATCGTTTCGACTTCACCGAACCTTACATTCACACCAATGCGCAATTGATCGCGCAGAAAGAAGAGCAGCCGCGTTCAATCCTGTTGGTGCAGTCGCTGACGGAAGAAAAGCCGAAAGCCGCCCCGGCTGTGAGCATGGCCATTCCGTTTCAGAAGGGTAACCCGGCGTTTCACGCCAGCCTGGAAAACGCCTTGCAGCGGATCAAGGCTGATGGTCGGCTGGAGGCGCTGGAGCAGAAATGGTTCGGGGCGGATGCGAGTGTGGCGCCGAAACCATAAGGCACTGAAGATTTAATGTGGGAGCGGGCTTGCTCGCGAATGCGGTGTGTCAGGCAACATTGATGTCGACTGACACTCCCTCTTCGCGAGCAAGCCCGCTCCCACATGGGTTTTGTGGCAAGTCGTTAGTTCAGGGTTGCCAGCGCTACCGCCGCTTCGACCAACTCCAGCTCACTGAACACCTGCACGCCATGGCGCTTGAGCAATGCCGCGGTAACACCCTCACCGCTGACCCTCACGCCACTGAACGTCCCGTCATAGGTCAACAGATTCCCGCAAGACGGGCTGTTGGCCTTGAGCACGGCGATACGAATGCCGTGCTGCTGCACCAGCTCCAGCGCCTGATAAGCCCCCGAAAGAAACTCGGCACTGACGTCCTCGCCCTCGGTGGTGATGACCGATGCAAGGCCATCAAGCACTTCAGCTCCCTGCCCGCCCGGAATCTCCGCCGCGGCCCTTGGCGTCGGCAAACCACCGGCAACTTCCGGGCACAACGGCACCACCCTGCCTTCGGCAATCCACTGCTCCAGCAGATTGAATGGCCCACTGGCGCCGCCGTCGTAACGGACGCGGTGACCGAGCAAACAGCGGCTTACCAGAATCTTTTGCATGATCAGAACGGCTCGTTGCCACGACGGCGGAACCAGCCCGTCAACGACAGGCGATCTCGGGTTGCGGGCAGGACTTCGTGGGGGACTTCGCCCGACAGGAACACCACCAGGCATCCGCCAGTGGGCACCACATCATGTTCGACGCCTTCGTCCAGGTACATGCGCAACTGACCGCCATGCTCGGGCAGCCAGGCGTCATTGAGGTAGATCACCGCCGAAACCATGCGCCGGTCGTCGTCGCGGAAACGGTCGACATGCTTGAGGTAGAAAGCGCCAGGCGGGTACAGGGCGAAATGGCTCTCGAAATCTTCCAGGCCCAGAAACAAACTGCGATTCATCGCCTCACGCAGGCTGTTCATCAAGCCCAGATAGCTGTCGCAAGCCCCGGCCTGACCGGGTTCGAGCCATTGGATATGGTCACCGCGAATGCCCTCGCGGATCTCCGAAAACGGCCCGCGCCCTACGGCGGCCGGGGCGAGCTCGCCCTCAGCGGCACGTTTGCGACACTCGGCCGCCAGCGCCTGGGTCAGATCCAGAGGCAGGAAAATATTCTGCTGCGACCAGCCGCGCTCAGCCAGGTCGTCGACGATACGTAACAGCAGCGGATGATCAGAGGATATTTGCATGGCGCGCATAGTATTCCTGTGCCCGCAAATCCGACAGAGCCGCGCAGCGGAGGATTGGTCGGATAAGGCACGCAACCTGATACGAATTCTCGACAAGTACGAATGCCGCACGGAGAATAGTCGCCTGCTGACAGGAGTCCCTATGCGCCGTTTGCTTTTTTCACTGCTGATGTTCTGTGTTTTGCCCGCCTGGGCGGACGGCCACGACCAGTTGTACAAGGTCGCCGGTTGGCCAGAACAACGTGCGCATTTCAACGATGCTCTCTCTGCCGCTCAGCAGCGTTACCAGAACAGCCTGCCGCCGGCGGTGTTTCAGGCTCTGCTCAACAACAGTAATCAGCGCTTTGCGCCCAAAGCCATGGATCAGCGTGCCGAAGCGCAGCTGCGCAAAAAGCTTGCCGATCCGAAACCTGCATTGACCTTCTTCCAATCGCCCTTGGGCAAGAAAATCGTCGCCGCCGAACTGCTGGCGACCCGTCGCGATCAATTGGCCAAAAACGCCAAGGGCTTGCCGAAAATGCAGGCCAGCGATACCCGTCAGCTGATCATTGGTCACCTGGCCCAGGCCCTGCCTGCCCGCGAGGCCGGTGCTGAAGTCAGCCTGGCAATAGCGGGCGTGGCGGCCGACAGCCTGAGCTCGATGATCCCCGGCCTGCTCGGTGGCGGTCAGGCTCAAGGCATGTTGAACGGCCAGCGCCAGCGCCTGATGGAGCAGATCGGCGCCGACCTGAACAATACGCTGCTGTATGTCTATCGCGACCTGTCGGATGAAGAACTGGAAGAGTTCGCCACATTCGCCGAGTCCACTGAAGGCAAGGCTTACTACCAGGCGGCATTGGCGGCGATTCGGGCGGGGTTGGCGGTGGGGCAGAGTACGTCGAGCCTTACTCAGTAATCTGCAGCGTCTGGACGATCGCTTTCGCGAGCAAGCCCGCTCCCACACTTGATCTCTGGCGTACATGAATTCTGTATCCGCTGGAGATCTAATGTGGGAGCGGGCTTGCTCGCGAAGAGGCCCGAACGACCGCTAGAGATTTCGGCCCTTCATCCGCTTGCTCAAAAACCCGAAATACTCCTGCCGCAATCCCGCTGACTCATTCGCCAGATGATGCCGCGCCTTGGGCAGCATCAGCACCTGCGGCCGATCGAACTTATCCCGCAATACATCAAGGTTGTGCCTCCAATCCACGGTCATGTCCGCCTGCCCCTGCACGATCAGCGGCTGCCGCGGGCTGCTCGGGGCCGCTTCGATACGCTTGATCCACCGCCCCAGCGCACCAACCCAGGCCGTTGGCAGACGCAGCGGCTGCAGCGGATCGGCTTGCAGGAATGCGAGGAAGTCGGGGTCGTTGGAGTTCTCGCTGAAACGCCGGGCGATGCCTTTTACGAACGGCTTGAGCAGGTAATAACTGAGCTGCGACCAGCCCCAGGCTCGCGGCCGAACCAGTGGTGACAGCAGAATCACCTGCCCCTGGGCCGGACTGTTCGTGCCCTGATTGAGCACATGATCGATCACGATCGCCCCGCCGGTGCTTTGCCCGCACAGGTGCCAGGGCTGCGGAAGGCCCAGCGATTGCGCCTCGGCCAACAGCCCTTGCAGGGTGCTTTGATACTCGGCGAAGTCCTTGATGCTCGCCCGTTCGCCACTGGACAAGCCATGCCCCGGCAGGTCACAGGCGATCACCGCAAAACCCTGGTCCAGCGCCCACTCGATCACATGCCGATAGAGCCCGGTGTGATCGTAGAAACCGTGAAACAAAAACAGCGTCGCCTTCGCCCGCTCGGGCCACCAGAGCTGGCTGACCACTTCATAGCCATCGACCTCGAAACGCCCCAGGCCACTGCGCAGGTTTCGCCGGGGGAAATCCAGCCCATAAAAATGCTGATAGGCCATGGCCTCGGTCGACAGCGGCTGCCACTCGGCCAATGGCCGCAGGCTGGCACGCAAATGATCGGGGTCGAAAGTGGCAGACATGGGCTATTCCAGAGCGCGAAACGGACTTTATGGGCCTGCGATATTCATCTGTCGCGGCAAGCATGGCAAGCTAGCCGACCTTCGAGGATTGAAACCCATGCGTCCGGCCTACCGCACCACATTGCTTGCCAGCCTGCTCGCCCTTGTGTGTGCCGGCGTGCTGTGGGCCGCCTATGACTGGTTTCAGGCGCGCTACTTGCGCGCCTTCAGCTCGCACACTGCGGTGTTCTCCGGCGACCCATTGCGCCTGCCAGACGAACTTGCCGGCCCCGGCGCCATTCGCCTGGTGCACTTCTGGGACCCGGCCTGCCCGTGCAATGTCGGCAACCAACAACACCTGACCGAACTGGTCGAGCAGTATGTACCGCAGGGCGTCGAGTTCTATGCGGTCCAAAAACCCGGCAGCCATGGTCAATTGCCCGGCACCTTGAGTCGCCTTAAAACCATTGCTGTCCTGCCAGGTTCCGAACAGATCCCTGCCAGCCCGGCGGTGGCGATCTGGGACCGCAGTGGCAAGCTGGCGTATTTCGGACCGTACAGCGAAGGCCTGACCTGCAATTCGAGCAACAGTTTTATCGAGCCCATTCTGCAAGCGCTGAATGAAGGCCGGGCGGTGAACGCCACCCATACGCTGGCGGTGGGTTGCTACTGTCCGTGGCCTGCTGAGGTGAAGTAAGGCATTCCTGACTTTTCCAGGACCGCGATGCCCGGCACAGGAGGTCTGTGCTACACGTTTGCAGCCCACACGGGCGGCAATCCCGAAAGAACAAGGAGTCACCATGAAACGCGTCCTGACCGTACTTGCCTTGCTGATTGTCGTACTCGTCGCCGGGGGCGGCTGGTATGTGTACAGCAAGCAACCGACGCGCCAGGGCCAGGTGGCATTGCAGCACCTGCAAGGTTCGGTGACCGTGCGCTACGACGTGCGCGGCGTGCCGCATATCCGTGCCGAAAACGAAACCGACCTCTACCGCGCCCTTGGCTATGTACATGCCCAGGACCGACTGTTCCAGATGGAAGCCATGCGGCGCCTGGCCCGTGGTGAGCTGGCCGAAGTCCTCGGCCCGAAACTGATCGACACCGACAAACTGTTTCGCAGCCTGCGCATCCGCGAACGGGCAGACAGTTATGTGGCCGCGCTGGATCGACAGTCGCCGGCCTGGAAGGCTCTGCAAGCCTATCTGGACGGCATCAATCAATATCAGGACAGCCACGCGGCGCCCGCCGAGTTCGACGTGCTGGGGATTCCCAAGCGCCCTTTCACTGCCGAAGACAGCATCAGCATCGCCGGTTACATGGCCTACAGCTTTGCCGCGGCGTTTCGCACCGAACCCTTGCTGACTTACGTGCGTGACCAACTGGGCGCCGAGTATCTGAATATCTTTGATCTCGACTGGCAGCCCAAGGGCGTGCTGGCCAAAAGGCGCGCCAACCCTGCACCGGCCCTCACCGCCAATGACTGGAAGGATCTGAACGCCCTCGCCCGTTTGAGTGAGCAGGCATTGGCCGACAATGGCCTGCCGCAATTCGAAGGCAGCAATGCCTGGGTGATTTCCGGCAGCCGCAGCAAAAGTGGTAAACCACTGCTGGCCGGTGACCCGCACATTCGCTTCTCGGCGCCGTCGGTGTGGTACGAAGCGCACCTGTTGGCGCCGGGTTTCGAGCTTTACGGTTACCATCAGGCGCTGGTGCCGTTTGCGTTTCTGGGCCACAACCTGGACTTCGGCTGGAGCCTGACCATGTTCCAGAACGACGATCTGGACCTGATCGTAGAGAAGGTCAACCCGGACAACCCGAACCAGGTCTGGTATCGCGGCCAGTGGGTCGACATGGTCAACACCGAACAACAGATCGCGGTCAAAGGCCAGCCACCGGTCACGCTGACCCTGCGCCAGTCGCCCCACGGCCCGATCATCAACGATGCGCTCGGCACCGCCGCCGGCAAAACACCGGTCGCCATGTGGTGGGCCTTCCTCGATACGCCGAATCCGATCCTCGACGGCTTCTACCAGCTCAACCGCGCTGACACCCTGGCCAAGGCCCGCGCCGCCTCGGCCAAGGTTCAGGCACCGGGGCTGAACATCGTCTACGCCAACGCCAAGGGCGACATCGGTTGGTGGGCCTCGGCGCTGCTGCCCAAGCGCCCGGCCGGGGTGAAGCCCGGTTTCATCCTCGACGGCAGCACCCCTCAGGCGGACAAGGAAGGTTTTTACCCGTTCAGCGCCAACCCACAGGAAGAGAACCCGGCGCGGGGCTATATCGTCTCGGCCAACTTCCAGCCGGTGTCGCCGACTGGCATGGAAATTCCCGGTTACTACAATCTCGCTGATCGCGGTCAGCAGCTCAATCGTCAGCTCAGCGACAAGAACGTGAAGTGGGACAACGAGTCCAGCCAGAAGCTGCAACTGGGCACCACCACCGACTACGGCCCGCGCTTGCTCGCGCCGTTGCTACCGGTACTGCATGAAGTGGTGAGCGATCCCGCCGAGCTCAAATTCGTGGAGCAACTGGCGCAGTGGAGCGGCGACTATCCGCTGGACTCCATCAGTGCCACGCTGTTCAGCCAGTTCTTGTTCAACCTCACCGACGCGGCGATGCGCGATGAACTGGGCAACGACTTCTTCGAAACGCTGCTGCCGACCCGGGTGATCGATGCCGCACTACCGCGGCTGGCGGCCTCCGCCGACTCACCGTGGTGGGACAACCGCAACACCCCCGGCAAGGAAACCCGCGCCGATACGGTCAAGGTGGCCTGGCAAGCGAGCATGGCTCACCTCAAAACCACCCTGGGCGTCGATTCCACACAATGGCAGTGGGGCAAGGCGCACACCTTGACTCACGGCCATCCGCTGGGGACGCAGAAACCGCTGGAGCGGATCTTCAACGTCGGGCCGTTCGCGGCGCCCGGCACCCACGAAGTGCCGAACAACCTCTCGGCCAGGATCGGCCCGGCGCCGTGGCCTGTGACTTACGGCCCGTCGACGCGGCGGCTGATCGACTTCGCCGACCCGGCCCACAGCCTGACCATCAACCCGGTCGGCCAGAGCGGCGTGCCATTCGACAGCCACTATGCCGACCAGGCCGAGGCGTATATCGAGGGGGTTTACTACCAGGCGCATTTCAATGATGAAGAAGTGACGGCCAATACCCGTAGTACCTTGAAGCTGTTGCCAGCGCGTTCAGGGCAATAGATCTCTGTTGGTTTAACTGACGTCATCGCGCGCAAGCCCGCTTCCACAGGTTTTGTGGTGATCACAAGATTGTTGCTTCACACCGACCACTGTGGGAGCGGGCTTGCTCGCGAAAGCGGTGGGTCAGTCAACATGGATGTTGAATGTCAGTCCGTCTTCGCGAGCAAGCCCGCTCCCACAGTGGATTTGGGTTGGCCACACATGTGTGGTCAACCCGGCATCAAGCTCAAGCCGCTTCCGGCGCCTGGGCCCGGCGCACGTCCGGTTGTTTCCAGGAATCGGCGGCGCCCTCTTCGATGGCCTGCTGGATCGCACGCTTGCGAATCTCTTCGGCACGACGGCTGAAGTACCAGACCAGGAAAGTCACCAGCGACACCGCCAGCAAAATCAGGCTGGCCACGGCATTGATCTCAGGCTTCACGCCCAGGCGCACCGCCGAGAACACTTCCATCGGCAGGGTCGTGGAACCCGGACCGGACACGAAGCTCGCCAGCACCAGGTCATCCAGCGACAAGGCAAACGACATCATCCCGCCCGCCGCCAGCGACGGCGCGATCATCGGAATGGTGATCAGGAAGAACACCTTCCATGGCCGCGCGCCCAGGTCCATGGCCGCCTCTTCGATGGACAGGTCCAGCTCACGCAAGCGCGCCGACACCACCACCGCCACATACGCCGCACAGAACGTGGTGTGGGCGATCCAGATGGTGACGATGCCGCGCTCCTGTGGCCAACCGATCATCTGCGCCATGGCCACGAACAGCAGCAACAACGACAGACCGGTGATCACTTCCGGCATCACCAACGGCGCGGTGACCAGACCACCGAACAGCGTGCGGCCCTTGAAGTGGGTGATACGGGTCAGCACGAACGCCGCCAGCGTCCCCAGTGCTACCGCTGCAATCGCGGTGTAGCAGGCGATTTCCAGCGAGCGCACCACCGAGCCCATCAGTTGGGTGTTGTCCATCAACCCCACGTACCACTTGATCGACCAACCGCCCCACACCGTCACCAGTTTCGAGGCGTTGAACGAGTAGATCACCAGGATCAGCATCGGCGCGTAGATGAACAGCAAACCCGCTACCAGCATGAAACTTGAGAAACGGAAGCGCTTCATTCCTTGCCCTCCATTTCTTTGGCCTGACTACGGTTGAACAGAATGATCGGCACAATCAGGATCGCCAGCATCACCACCGCAAGCGCTGATGCCACCGGCCAGTCACGGTTGTTGAAGAACTCTTGCCAGAGCACTTTACCGATCATCAGGGTTTCCGGACCGCCGAGCAGTTCCGGGATCACGAACTCACCCACCACCGGGATGAACACCAGCATGCAGCCGGCGATGATGCCGTTCTTGGACAGCGGCACGGTGATCTTCCAGAAACTGTTGAAGGTGCTCGAACCGAGATCCGACGCGGCTTCCAGCAGGCTGGTGTCGTGTTTGACCAGGTTGGCGTAGAGCGGCAGGATCATGAACGGCAGATAGGAGTAAACGACCCCGATGTAAACCGCGAGGTTGGTGTTGAGGATCTGCAGCGGTTCGTCGATCCAGCCCATGCTCATCAAAAAGCCGTTGAGCAGACCGTTGTTGCTGAGGATGCCCATCCACGCATACACGCGGATCAGGATCGCGGTCCAGGTCGGCATCATGATCAGCAACACCAGCACCGTCTGCAGTTCTTTGCGGGCGCTGGCAATGGCGTAGGCCATCGGGTAGCCGATCAACAGGCAGAGGACGGTGCTGATCAGCGCCATCTTCAGCGAACCGAGGTAAGCGGCGATGTACAACTCGTCATCGCCCAGCATCGCGTAGTTGCTCAGGTTAAGCAGCACCTGGAGCTTCTGGTCGATGAAGCTGTAGATCTCGGTGTACGGCGGAATGGCCACGTCGGCTTCGGCGAAGCTGATCTTCAAGACGATGAAGAACGGCAACATGAAGAACATGAACAGCCAGATGAACGGAACACCGATGACCAACTGGCGGCCACCGGGAATTATTCGATTGAGCCGGCGTTTGAATTTGCGCAGGTTCATGAGCGAAGTACCACGCCGCTGTCGTCTTCCCAATACACGTAAACCTGATC
The DNA here is from genome assembly GCF_019218905.1 of Pseudomonas sp. PDM24. Lineage (NCBI taxonomy): Bacteria > Pseudomonadati > Pseudomonadota > Gammaproteobacteria > Pseudomonadales > Pseudomonadaceae > Pseudomonas > Pseudomonas sp. PDM24. Next base: position 332,878 of record NZ_JAHUWR010000002.1, read on the forward strand.
ACCCCAGGTCGGCCGCTGGCCACGGCGCTCGGCGTTGGCGACGAACGACTGGACGATCTTGCCGCTCGGCAGTTCGACGTAGAACACCGAGTGGCCACCGAGGTAGGCGATGTCATGCACTTTGCCGCTGGACCAGTTGTATTCGCAGGTCGGCATGGTCGGCGTCACCAGCAGTTTTTCCGGACGGATCGCGTAGGTCACGGACTTGTCCTGCACCGAAGTGCTGATGCCGTGGCCCACATAAATCTGCCGGTCCAGGTCCTTGCAGGTGATGATCGCGTGGCCTTCGGCGTCGTCGATCACTTCACCGTCAAAGATGTTGACGTTGCCGATGAACTCGCAGACCAGGCGGCTGGTCGGGGTTTCGTAGATGTCGATCGGGCTGCCGATCTGGGCGATCCAGCCCAAGTGCATGATCGCGATGCGCTCGGCCATGGTCATGGCTTCTTCCTGGTCGTGGGTCACCATCACGCAGGTCACGCCGACCCGTTCGATGATCTCGACCAGTTCCAGCTGCATTTGCGAGCGCAGCTTCTTGTCCAGCGCGCCCATCGGTTCATCGAGCAGCAACAGCTTCGGCCGCTTGGCCAAAGAACGCGCCAGCGCCACACGTTGACGTTGGCCACCGGACAATTGATGGGGTTTGCGCTTGGCGTACTGGCTCATCTGCACCAGCTTGAGCATGTCAGCCACGCGTGCATCGACTTCAGCGGCGGGAAGCTTGTCCTGCTTGAGGCCGAAGGCGATGTTCTGCGCCACGGTCATGTGCGGGAACAAGGCGTAGGACTGGAACATCATGTTGATCGGCCGCTCGTACGGCGGCATGTCCGTGATGTCTACGCCATCGAGGTAAATGCGCCCCTCCGTGGGCCGTTCGAAACCTGCCAGCATCCGCAGCAAGGTGGATTTGCCCGAACCCGAGCCGCCGAGCAGGGCGAAGATTTCGCCTTTCTTGATTTCCAGGGACACGTCGTCCACGGCAATCGTCTCGTCGAACTTTTTGGTGACCCGGTCGATTTTGACCAGCACCTGTTTAGGTGTCTGGTCGCCCTCGAGGGCTTTCTTATAGGCGCCGGAGGCAACTGCCATTTACGAAACTCCCAACAGAATTTGCAGTTCGCTCAACGTGGCGAACCTGGATAGTTTGAAGCTATTTGCCCGACTTGACCTTGGTCCAGCTGCGCGTCATCAAACGTTGAATGTTCGGTGGCAACTCGATGGAGACGTATGTCTTGTCGAGGACCGCTTGCGGTGGATAGACCGATGCGTCGGTGCGTATGGACTGTTCCATCAGTTCGTCCGACCCGGGGTTCGGGTTGGCGTAGCCTACGGAATCGCTGACCTTGGCAATCACCTCGGGTTTCAGCAAATAGTTGATGAAGGCATGGGCTTCTTTGGCGTTGGCCGCATCCTTGGGGATCGCCAGCATGTCGAACCAGAGCGCGCCGCCTTCTTTCGGAATCGAGTAGGCGATGTTCATGCCTTTGCCGGCTTCAGCCGCGCGGGCCTTGGCCTGGAACATATCGCCGGAGAAACCGATCGCCACGCAGATATCACCGTTGGCCAAATCTGCGATGTATTTGGAGGAGTGGAAATACGTCACGTAAGGCCGCACCGCCAGCAATTTGGCTTCGGCCTTTTTGTAGTCTTCTGGATTGGTGCTGTTGGCGTTCAGGCCCATGTAGTTGAGGACCGTGGGCATCATTTCATCGGCGGAGTCGAGGAACGCCACGCCACAGCTGTGCAGCTTCTTGATGTTCTGCGGCTCGAACACCACATCCCACGAATCGATCTTGTCGAGACCCAGCACTGCCTTGACCTTGTCGACGTTGTAACCGATGCCGTTGGTGCCCCACAGATACGGTACGGCGTACTGATTGCCTGGATCGTTCTGTTCCAGGCGCTTGAGCAGTACCGGGTCGAGGTTGGAATAGTTAGTCAGCTTCGATTTGTCGAGCTTCTGGAAAGCCCCGGCCTTGATCTGCTTGCCAAGGAAGTGGTTGGACGGCACGACCACGTCATATCCGGTACGCCCGGCCAGCAACTTGCCTTCCAGGGTTTCGTTGGAATCGAATACGTCATATACGGGCTTGATGCCGGTTTCTTTCTGGAAGTCGGCCAGAGTGGTCTCACCGATGTAGTCCGACCAATTATAAATATGCACTGTGCCAGCGGCCTGAACACTGACAGCGAGTGTCAGCCCGGCACCGACCAGCAGGGCATTGCGCAACAAAGAAAAAATAGGCAAGTGGAGGTCCTCTAAAATTAGTTGGGCCCAAGTTGCCCCGCGTTACATGACAGCCATGGCTGCCTGGCAACAAAACCGGCGCGCAACTTACCCTCGAAAAACCGTTCCAGCAAAACTTTTATGCAGAACCCTGTAGCAGCTGCCGAAGGCTGCGTTAAGGTCCGAAGGACCTTCCCGCGTTCTTGAGAGCGCAACCGCTGCGCGGTTGGACGCAGCCTTCGGCAGCTGCTACAGGGTTTATTACTTATTTACCGGATTTGATCTTGGTCCAGCTGCGAGTCAGGATCCGCTGGGTCGCGGCCGGCAAGTCGGCAATCGCGTAAAGCTTGGCCAACACGTCCGCTGGCGGGTAGATACCCGGGTCGGCAGTGATTTCTTTTTCAACCAGCGGCGTGGCGGCTGCGTTACCGTTCGGGAAACGCACGGCGTTGGTGATCTCGGCCATGATTTCCGGCTTCTGCAGGAAGGTCATGAACTTGTAGGCGCCTTCGACGTTTTCGGCATCTTTAGGGATGGCGACCATGTCGTAGAAGCTGCCAGCACCTTCTTTGGGAATGTTGTAGCTGACTTTCACCTTGTCACCGGCTTCAGCGGCGCGCGCCTTGGCCTGGTAGATGTCACCCGAGTAACCCACGGCGACGCAGATGTTGCCATTGGCCAGGTCGGAGATGTACTTGGACGAGTGGAAGTAGCCCACCGAAGGACGAATCTTCAGGAACAGCGCTTCGGCTTCAGCCAGTTGTTTCTTGTCCTGGGTGTCGGTTGGATAGCCCAGGTAATGCAACGCCACCGGAATCATCTCGGTTGGCGAATCGAGGAAGCTGATACCGCACGACTTCAACTTGGCAGCGTTTTCAGGTTTGAACAGCAAGTCCCAGGAGTTGGTCGGCGCATCGGCACCCAGTGCAGCCTTGACCTTGTCAGGGTTGAAACCGATACCGATCGAACCCCACATGTAAGGAAATGCGTGTTCGTTACCCGGGTCGCTTACCGATACTGCTTTAAGCAGGTCCGTGTTCAGGTTCTTCCAGTTAGGCAGCTTGGACTTGTCCAGCTTCTGGTAAACGCCGGCCTTGATCTGCTTGGCCAGGAAGTTGTTCGACGGCACGACGATGTCATAGCCGGACTTGCCTGCCAGCAACTTGGCTTCAAGAGTTTCGTTACTGTCGAACACGTCGTAGACAACTTTGATACCCGACTCGGCCTCGAACTTCTTGACGGTATCCGGCGCGATGTAATCGGACCAGTTGTACACGTGCAGCACTTTGTCGTCGGCCTGAACGGCGCCCGCCATCACGCCCATCAGGGACATGGCGAGGAGGGTCTTGCCAGCTATCTTCATACCTAATGCCTTCATGGGTAATGCTCCAATTTTTCTTTTTAACCACGTGCTCAGTGGCCGGTTAACGGGCATCCGAACAACCGTTAGTCTGGCAAGATCCAAGGCTGGCTTTCAAGGAAAGACCCATCCTTTGTTTGCACGGAACGAAGTGCAAACATTGCACCTCGCTCAGAGCCTAGCACTTAGCCCTGCAACGCACTCAGGGTCAGGTCCAGGCACTTGCGCGCCTTGGTCACCAACTCGTCGATTTCAGCCGGTGTAATCACCAGTGGCGGAGCAATGATCATGGTGTCGCCGACGGCGCGCATGATCAGGCCGTTTTCGAAGCAGAACGTGCGGCAGATCATGCCAACGCCCTTGCCTTCGTAACGTTTGCGGGTGGCTTTGTCCTGAACCAGTTCGATGGCCCCCAACAGACCGACCCCACGCACTTCCCCCACCAACGGGTGATCGCTCAGTTCCCGTAGACGCTTTTGCAAATAAGGTGCCGTTTCTGTGCGCACGCGCTCGACAATTTTCTCATCGCGCAAGATGCGGATGTTTTCCAGCGCTACAGCAGCAGCCACCGGGTGCCCGGAATACGTGAAACCGTGGTTGAAATCACCGCCTTCATTGAGCACTTCGACCACATCGTCACGCACGATCAGGCCGCCCATCGGGATGTAACCGGACGTCAGGCCTTTGGCGATGGTCATCATATGGGGCTTGAGGTCGTAGAAATCGGAACCGAACCACTCACCGGTACGGCCGAAACCGCAGATCACTTCGTCGGCGACGAACAGAATGTCGTACTTGGCGAGGATTTCCTTGATGCGTGGCCAGTAGCTGTCTGGAGGGATGATCACGCCGCCGGCGCCCTGGATCGGCTCGGCAATAAAGGCACCGACGTTGTCGACGCCGACTTCCAGAATCTTCTCTTCCAGCTGATTGGCCGCCCAGATACCGAACTCGTTCGGCGTCATGTCGCCGCCTTCGCCGAACCAATACGGCTGGGCAATGTGGACGATGCCCGGGATCGGCAAGTCGCCCTGTTCGTGCATGTACGTCATGCCACCCAGACTCGCGCCGGCCACGGTGGAACCGTGATAGCCGTTCTTGCGACTGATGATGACTTTCTTCTTCGGCTGGCCCTTGATCGCCCAGTAGTGGCGAACCATCCGCAGCATGGTGTCGTTGCCTTCGGACCCGGAACCGGTGAAGAACACGTGATTCATGCCTTCAGGCGCAACGTCGGCAATCACCTTGGCCAGTTCCAGCACCGGCGGGTGAGCGGTCTGGAAGAACAGGTTGTAATAAGGCAGTTCGCGCATCTGTTTGCTGGCGGCATCCGCCAGCTCATCGCGACCGTAGCCGATCGCGACGCACCACAGGCCGGCCATGCCGTCGAGGATCTTGTTGCCTTCGCTGTCCCAGAGGTAAACGCCCTTGGCGCTGGTGATGATGCGCGGGCCTTTCTCTTTCAGCTGTTTGAAGTCGCTGAACGGGGCCAGGTGGTGATCGCTGCTCAGGGTTTGCCACTCACGGGTTTGCGGGTTGTTGCTGGTCATGCGAATTCTCCTTGGATTCCAGTGAAGGCGCGGCGATTTACAGCCGCGCCCGGCGCATCAGACTGCGAAGAGCAGGAACTCCCGCTCCCACGAACTGATCACGCGCTTGAAGTTTTCATGCTCGGCCCGCTTGACCGCGACGTAGCCCGTGATGAATTTCTTGCCCAGGTATTTCTCGATGGTCTTGCTGTTTTCCATCCGTTCCAGGGCGTCTTCGATGGTCAATGGCAGGCGCAGATTGCGCCGTTCGTAGCCACGACCGACGACCGGCGCACTCGGGTTATGCCCTTCGACCATGCCAATCAGCCCGCACAACAGGCTGGCAGCGATAGCCAGGTATGGGTTGGCATCGGCACCCGGCAGACGGTTTTCCACCCGACGGTTCTGCGGCCCGGCATCCGGAACTCGCAGGCCCACGGTGCGGTTCTCTTCGCCCCACTCCACGTTCACCGGTGCCGAGGTATCCGGCAGGAAGCGGCGGAACGAATTGACGTTGGGTGCGAACAACGGCAGCAGCTCAGGAATGAATTTCTGCAAGCCGCCGATGTGATTGAGAAACAGCTGGCTCATGGTCCCGTCTTCATTGGAGAAAACGTTTTTGCCGGTCTCGATGCTGATGATGCTCTGGTGCAAGTGCATGGCGCTGCCCGGCTCGCCGGTCATGGGTTTGGCCATGAAGGTTGCCGCCACGTTGTGCTTGAGCGCGGCTTCACGCATGGTGCGTTTGAACACCAGAATCTGGTCGGCCAAGGACAGGGCATCGCCATGACGGAAGTTGATTTCCATCTGTGCCGTGCCGTCCTCGTGGATCAGCGTGTCGAGGTCCAGTTCCTGCAGTTCACACCAGTCGTAGACGTCTTCGAATAACGGATCGAATTCGTTCGCGGCCTCAATCGAGAAGGACTGGCGACCGGTTTCCGGGCGACCGGAGCGGCCAATCGGCGGTTGCAGCGGGTAGTCCGGGTCATCACTGCGCTTGGTGAGATAGAACTCCATTTCCGGCGCCACGATCGGCTGCCAGCCGTGGTCGGCGTAGAGCTTCAACACCTTCTTGAGCACGTTGCGCGGCGACAGCTCGATCGGATTGCCCTGCTTGTCGTAAGTATCGTGGATCACGATGGCGGTGGGCTCGATGGCCCAGGGCACCAGAAACACCGCGTTCTGGTCGGGACGGCAGATCATGTCGATGTCGGCCGGGTCGAGCAGTTCGTAATAGATGTCGTCTTCGACATAGTCGCCAGTCACGGTCTGCAACAGAACGCTTTCGGGCAGGCGCATGCCTTTTTCGGCAATGAACTTGTTGGTCGGCGAGATCTTGCCCCGGGTGATGCCGGTCAGGTCGCCAATCATGCATTCGACTTCTGTGATCTTGCGGTCTTTCAACCAATCGGTGAGCTGGTCGAGGTTGTTACTCATAAATGCCTCTTAGGCTGAGTTTCCTGGCTTTTATAAGTCAGGCGTTGTTTGACGCATCGGCGTCGCGTTGTAGAGCATGCTTGCGGCAGGCATCGCCAAATGCCTGGAAAATCGCAAGGTAGTCAGGATTCAAGCTTACCTGCCATTCGGGATGCCATTGCACCCCTAAAGCAAAAGCCTTGCCTTCGATGACAGAGACGGCTTCGATCAATCCGTCGGGTGCCACCGCTTCCACACGAAGACCAGGCGCCAGACGCTCGATGCCCTGACCATGAATCGAATTGACTTGAATCTCGCTCTTCAGGCCTAGCCTGGCAAGTACACCGCCTGGTTGAACGTGCACCGGGTGACTTGGCGCGTACTGCCCTTCCAGCGGCAGGCTGTCGTCTTCACGGTGATCCATGAACGGACCGGCCTCGTGAACCTTCTGATGCAGACTGCCGCCGAATGCCACATTCATTTCCTGGAAGCCGCGGCAAATGCCGAGCACGGGAACACCGGCCTCGACAGCGGCGCGGATCAGCGGGAGAGTGGTGGCATCGCGTGCAGAGTCATGAGCAGTACCCGGCGCACTGGCCGGGCCGTTATAGTGAAACGGTTCTATATTAGAAGGAGAGCCTGTAAAGAGAATGCCGTCCAGAGCGTCCAGAATATCGGACGGCGCCAGCTGATCCGCCAGGGATGGAAGAATCAACGGCAGGCCCTTGGCAGCTGAAGCCACGGCGCGTACGTATTTGTCGCCACTGATGTGATAAGCATGCAGACCGATCTGCTTTGAGCAGGCGGTGACGCCGATTAACGGCAGGCGAGACATGAAGCACCCCGGTATTATTGCTGTTATGGGTTTAAATCGAGCTTAGCCTTGTTCATTTTTTTACACAACACCCCCGTAAAAAATACAACACGGCCCGCTCAAGCTCGCGGGCGCCAAGACGACTGTAGGCAGAAAAACGCCCCAAAGTGCCTCAAAAAAGCCCCACGAGTGCTTTTTTAGGGCAAAAAAGGCCTCGCTTGACTTCGGCATGCCGTTCGGGTTGACTGGAATCCGAAGAGATCAATGATTGATATTTTTAACAACAAAGGTGTTGCATCATGTCGGTACCCCCGCGTGCCGTTCAGCTTAACGAAGCGAACGCGTTCCTTAAGGAACATCCTGAGGTTCTGTACGTTGACCTTCTGATTGCGGATATGAATGGTGTGGTGCGCGGCAAGCGCATTGAACGCACCAGCCTCCACAAGGTTTACGAGAAAGGCATCAACCTGCCGGCCTCTCTATTTGCTCTGGATATCAATGGCTCGACGGTGGAAAGCACCGGCCTGGGCCTGGACATCGGCGATGCTGACCGAATCTGCTATCCAATCCCCGACACCCTGTGCAATGAGCCCTGGCAGAAGCGCCCGACCGCGCAACTGCTGATGACCATGCACGAACTCGAAGGTGATCCTTTCTTCGCCGACCCGCGCGAAGTCCTGCGACAAGTCGTAGCCAAGTTCGACGAGATGGGCCTGACCATCTGCGCTGCGTTCGAACTGGAGTTCTACCTGATCGACCAGGAGAACGTGAACGGTCGCCCACAACCGCCGCGCTCGCCGATCTCCGGCAAACGCCCGCATTCGACACAGGTCTACCTGATCGACGACCTCGACGAATACGTCGATTGCCTCCAGGACATTCTGGAAGGTGCGAAAGAGCAAGGCATCCCTGCCGACGCGATCGTCAAGGAAAGTGCCCCGGCACAGTTCGAAGTGAACCTGCATCACGTGGCCGACCCGATCAAGGCCTGCGACTATGCGGTCCTGCTCAAGCGTCTGATCAAAAACATCGCCTATGACCATGAGATGGACACCACCTTCATGGCCAAGCCTTACCCTGGCCAGGCGGGTAACGGTCTGCATGTCCACATCTCGATTCTTGATAAAGATGGCAAAAACATTTTTGCCAGCGAGGATCCCGAGCAGAACGCCGCACTGCGTCACGCGATCGGCGGTGTGCTCGAGACCCTACCCGCGCAGATGGCTTTCCTCTGCCCGAACGTCAACTCCTACCGTCGTTTCGGCGCACAGTTCTACGTGCCGAACTCGCCGTGCTGGGGCCTGGACAACCGTACCGTGGCCATCCGCGTACCAACCGGTTCCTCCGATGCCGTGCGCATCGAACACCGTGTCGCCGGCGCCGACGCCAACCCGTATCTGTTGATGGCTTCTGTTTTGGCGGGCGTGCACCATGGCCTGACCAACAAAATCGAGCCGGGCGCACCCGTGGAAGGCAACTCCTACGAGCAGAACGAGCAAAGCCTGCCGAACAACTTGCGTGATGCACTGCGCGAGCTGGACGACAGCGAAGTCATGGCCAAGTACATCGATCCGAAATACATCGACATTTTTGTCGCCTGTAAAGAGAGCGAGCTGGAGGAGTTCGAACACTCCATCTCCGACCTCGAATACAACTGGTACCTGCATACCGTGTAAGCGGTTGCAGTAAAAACAACGCCGCCGGCTGACAAAGCCTGCGGCGTTTTTTTATGGCTTTTTTTCAGCAGGACCGAGGCGCCTGCTTCGCGAGCAAGCCCGCTCCCACATTAGATCTCCAGTGAACAAAGTATTTGTGTACGGGGCAGAGTTCAAAAGTGGGAGCGGGCTTGCTCGCGAAGGCGTCCGGGCAGACAACAACAAACCCTGCTCGTACAATGCCCGCTGCCCCCGCAGGAGACTTCGATGACCCGACTCGCCACCCCACGCAAACCCCGCGCCCGCAGTCAGGCCCGGATCGATTCGATACTCGATGCCGCCCGCACGCTGCTGGCCGCCGAGGGCGTGGCCAGCCTGTCGATCTACAGCGTCGCCGAACGCGCGGAGATCCCGCCCTCCTCCGTCTACCATTTTTTCGCCAGCGTCCCGGCCCTGCTTGAAGCCCTGACCGCCGACGTCCACGCCGCATTCCGCGCCTGCCTGCAAGCACCCATCGATCACCATGCCCTCAACGGCTGGCGCGATCTGTCGCGACTGGTGGAACAACGCATGCTCGCCATCTACGACGAAGACGCCGCCGCCCGCCAACTGATCCTCGCCCAGCACGGCCTGACTGAAGTCACCCAGGCCGACCGCCAGCACGACATCGAACTCGGCGACCTGATGCACAAGCTGTTCGACCACCACTTCGAACTGCCGACCCTGCCGAGTGATGTCGATGTGTTTGCGCTGGCCATGGAGCTGGGCGATCGGGTGTATGCACGCTCGGTGCAACAGCATGGGCAGATCACGCCGCGCATGGCTGAAGAAGGGATGCGGGTGTTTGATGCTTATCTTGGGTTGTATTTGCCACCCTATCTGCCCAAGCGCGGTATTACAGCCTGATCCTCGCGGGCTTCACTGGCCCCTTCGCGAGCAAGCCCGCTCCCACAGTGGATTTCTGTCGTACAGAGAATCTGTGGCCACTGAAGATCAAATGTGGGAGCGGGCTTGCTCGCGAAGGCCGCACCGCCGAACTCACTGAGTCACACGCATAAAAAACCCCGAAGGGCTCACACCCTCCAGGGTTGTTGTTTACGCACGCACTTACAACTTGGCGATCGACACCTCGGTGGATTTCACAAACGCGATTACTTCACTGCCGACCACCAGTTCCAGCTCTTTCACCGAACGGGTGGTAATCACCGAAGTGACGATGCCGGAGGCCGTCTGCACGTCGATTTCCGACAGCACGTCACCCAGCACGATTTCCTTGATCGAGCCTTTGAACTGGTTACGAACGTTGATGGCTTTGATAGTCATGATGTTGATTCCTGTCGTTGGATGAATCTTTAAGTTATTGAGCCCAACGCAATTGCGCAGGCAGTGGTGAAACAGGTTCCGGTTCCGGCGGTTGGCCAGGCAGGGACAGCACGCGGTTGAGCACTTCGGTTTCCAGCGCCGCCAGCCGATGGGAGCCACGGACCCGAGGGCGCGGCAGCTCCACATGCAGGTCGAGGCCGACTTCGCCCTCTTCAATCAGGATCACCCGATCGGCAATCGCCACTGCTTCGCTGACGTCGTGGGTCACCAGCAACACGGTGAAGCCATGCTGTTGCCAGAGCCGTTCGATCAGCTGCTGCATTTCGATTCGGGTCAGGGCATCCAATGCGCCCAGCGGTTCGTCGAGCAACAGCAAGCGCGGTTGATGGATCAACGCGCGAGCCAGGGCCACACGTTGCTTCTGCCCGCCGGACAAGGCTGCCGGCCATTCGTTGGCGCGATCCGCCAGGCCGACCGCTTCGAGCGCTTGCAATGCTTGCGGCCGCCAGTTGCCCTTGAGCCCGAGACCGACGTTGTCGATGATCTTTTTCCACGGCAGCAGACGCGCTTCCTGGAACATCAGTCGAGTGTCTTCCCGCGCATCATTCAGTGGCGCTGCGCCTGCAAGCAGCTGCCCCCCCGTGGGCTTGTCGAGACCGGCGAGCAAGCGCAGCAAAGTACTTTTGCCGCAGCCGCTACGCCCGACCACCGCGACAAACTGCCCGGCCGGAATGTGCAGATCGATTTCACGCAACACTTGCCGCGAACCGAAGGTTTTTTGCAGCTTGCGCACCACCAGCGGAATACCGCGCAGCAGGCGTGGAGGTTGTTGAGCCGTCATGCGGCACCTCCCTTGGTTACCTGATAAGCCGGATGCCAGCGCAGCCATACACGTTCAAGCCCTCGCGCCGCCAGATCAGCCAGCTTGCCGAGCACCGCGTACAAAAGAATCGCCAGCACCACCACGTCGGTCTGCAAAAACTCCCGGGCATTCATCGCCAGATAGCCGATGCCCGAGCTCGCGGAAATGGTTTCCGCCACGATCAAGGTCAACCACATGAAGCCCAGCGCAAAACGCACACCGACTAGAATCGATGGCAGCGCACCCGGCAAAATCACTTGGCGAAACAGGCTGAAACCGGACAAGCCATAACTGCGCGCCATCTCCACCAGCGCCGGATCGACGTTGCGAATGCCGTGATACGTGTTGAGGTAAATCGGGAATAACGTACCCAACGCCACCAGAAAAATCTTCGCCGACTCGTCGATGCCGAACCACAGGATCACCAGTGGAATCAACGCCAGGTGCGGTACGTTGCGGATCATCTGCACCGAGCTGTCGAGCAGACGTTCGCCCCACGTCGACAGGCCAGTGATGAAGCCCAACGCAAGACCGATGCCGCCGCCGATGACGAAACCGAGCGCCGCGCGCCAGCCGCTGATGGCCAGGTGAGTCCAGATTTCACCGCTGCTGACCAGGCTCACACCGGCTTCGATCACCGCGATCGGCGCCGGCAGAATCCGCGTCGACAACCAGCCCGCCGACACCGACAACTGCCACACCGCCAGCAACAAGACCGGCAGCGCCCAGGGCGCGAGGTTGTGGATGATTTTCTTCATGGCGGCGCCTCAGCTCTGGGACGCGGCTTTGGGAAGAATGTCGTTGGCTACCATCTCGCCGAACGGGCTGACGTAACCGGCGCTTTTCGGCAGTTCCGGACGCTCGATATCCAGGTGCGGGAACAGCAACTCAGCCACCCGATAGGACTCTTCCAGGTGTGGATAACCGGAGAAGATGAACGTATCGATGCCCAGGTCCGCGTATTCCTTCACCCGAGCGGCCACGGTCGGGCCATCGCCGACCAGCGCCGTACCGGCTCCGCCGCGCACCAGACCGACACCGGCCCAAAGGTTGGGGCTGACTTCCAGATGGTCGCGACTGCCACCATGCAACGCGGCCATCCGTTGCTGGCCGACCGAATCGAAACGCGCCAGAGACGCCTGGGCACGGGCAATGGTGTCATCGTCCAGATGCGAGATCAGTCGATCCGCCGCTTGCCACGCCTCGGCATTGGTTTCGCGAACGATCACATGCAAGCGAATACCGAAGCGCACAGTGCGACCGAGCTTCGCGGCTTTGGCACGAACCTGCTCGACTTTTTCTGCCACGGCGGCCGGTGGCTCGCCCCAGGTCAGAACCATTTCGACCTGCTCTGCCGCGAGGTCTTGGGCGGCTTCCGACGAGCCGCCGAAATACAGCGGCGGGCGCGGTTGCTGGATCGGCGGATAGAGCAACTTGGCGCCCTTCACGCTGATGTGCTGACCGTCGTAATCAACGGTTTCACCTTCCAGCACCCGGCGCCAGATACGGGTGAATTCCACCGAAGCCTGATAGCGCTCTTCGTGACTGAGGAACAAACCGTCGCCGGCCAGTTCTTCCGGATCGCCACCGGTGACCAGGTTGAACAGCGCACGACCACCAGACAAGCGATCCAGTGTCGCGGCCTGACGCGCCGCCACCGTCGGGGAAATGATCCCGGGGCGCAGGGCGACAAGGAATTTCAAACGTTGGGTCACCGGGATCAGCGATGCGGCTACCAGCCACGAGTCTTCGCAGGAGCGACCGGTGGGAATCAGCACCCCGCCAAAGCCCAGACGATCCGCCGCTTGCGCGACCTGTTGCAGGTAACCGTGGTCGACGGCGCGAGCGCCTTCAGCGGTGCCAAGGTAATGGCCATCGCCATGGGTAGGCAGGAACCAGAAGATATTAAGGCTCATGGAGTGGTCTCCTCAGGAAATCGAATTACGGCGCTTTGGCCACGGCGGTGGGTGGCGTCCAGATCACGTCTTTGATGCTCAAGGGTTTGGGAATCAGCTTGAGCTGGTAGAAGCTGTCGGCGATTTTTTGCTGGGCAGCGACTACTTCCGGCGTAAGGAACAGCGCGCCGTAGCCCTGGCGTTTCACCGAGGTCAGGGTGATGTCCGTTGGCAGGCCGAGCAGCGGCGAAACTTGCTTGGTCACGTCCTCAGGATTGGCCTTGGACCATTCGCCAACCGCGCGCACTTCTTCCACCAGAGCCTTGATCACTTCAGGATTTTTCTGCGCGTAAGATTTGGTCGCCAGGTAGAACTGATGGTTGTCGACGAGGCCTTTGCCGTCGCGCAGAGGGCGTGCTTGCAGTTGCTGTTCGGCGGCGGCCTGGTACGGGTCCCAGATCACCCAGGCATCGACGCTGCCACGCTCGAACGCGGCGCGGGCATCGGCTGGCGGCAGGAACACGGTCTGGATGTCGGTGTATTTGAGGCCGGCGTCTTCAAGCGCGCGCACCAGCAGGTAGTGCACGTTGGAGCCTTTGTTGAGCACGACTTTCTTGCCCTTGAGGTCCTGCACCGATTTGATCGGCGAGTCCTTCGGCACCAGGATCGCTTCGCTGTGTGGCGCTGGTGGTTCGTAGGCGACATAAAGCAGATCGGCGCCGGCGGCTTGGGCGAATACGGGCGGCGTTTCACCGGTGACGCCAAAGTCGATGGAGCCGACGTTCAGGCCTTCGAGCAGTTGCGGGCCACCGGGGAATTCAGTCCATTGCACGTCCACGCCCTGGGCGGCGAGGCGTTTTTCCAGTGTGCCTTTGGCTTTGAGCAGCACCAGGGTGCCGTATTTCTGATAGCCGATTCGTAATGTCTCGGCCTGAGCTTGAGTAATGGCGCCGAAGGTTACAGCCGCAGCAAACAGAGCGACCAGACCACGACGCAAAATGACAGTGCGCATAGCGCTCTCCTTTTGCAGTAGGGTTTTGGCTGCACCTGCTTGCCCGTTAGCGGGCCAGTAAGGTGGAGTACTTCAAATTCAGATGTGGCTTGAGGGCTGACTTAAATGCTCCAGCGAGCACTCAACAAACGTTCGTTCAACAGGTTTGGATCAAGCGGCTTGGGCCGACGAGCCATGGCGCTGAAAAACTGCTCCAGCGCTTCAAACAATCGTTGCGCAAGCTCCGGCGCCAACTGCGCCTGGGCGCTGCCTTCGCCGTAAGCGATCTGGCTGTCCACGGCAAAAATCCCCTGCAGCATTTCCTGGGCTTTCAACGCCGACAGCACCGGTTTGAGCGCGTAATCCACCGCCAACATGTGGGCGATACTGCCGCCGGTAGCCATCGGCAAAACCACCTTGTGGCTCAAGGCGCGTTCGGGCAGTAGATCGAGCAAGGTTTTCAGCGCACCGGAGAACGACGCTTTGTAAACCGGCGTGGCGATCAGCAAGCCATCGGCGTTTTCAATCTGTTGCAACAGGTCGATCACTTTCGGGCTGTCGAAACGGGCATGCAGCAAATCTTCGGCCGGGAAGTCCCGTACCTGGTAACTCACCACTTCCACACCTTGCTCTTGCAACCAGCGTCGCGAGCGCTCCAGCAAAACTCCGGAACGGGAGCGTGGGCTGGGACTGCCACCGAGTGAGACGACCAGCATTCAGACAATTCCTTGAGCGGGGTTAGCGATTCGCGGCTTGCGATCTCGCGTTGATGGAGTGACCTTAACAGCTGATTTATATATCCATAAATCATATTTATTCATTTAGTTATGCGTTATAGATCTATGTGAAACTGTTTTTCCCAGGTAAAAAAAAGGCCGTCGAAACGGCCCAAAATCCCCTGCTTTGGTTTGATGCCTGTAAAAGATCGCAGCCTTCGGCAGCTCCTGCAGCTGTACGCCAATCTACGTAGGAGCTGCCGTGCGATCTTTTGACGTTTAACGATTCGGCTGCGGCGTCAGGCGCAGGTATGGCCTCACCGCGCGATAACCCTTGGGAAAGCGCTGCCTGATTTCGTTTTCGTCCTTGAGCGACGGCACGATCACCACTTCATCACCGTCCTGCCAGTTGGCCGGG
Organism: Pseudomonas sp. PDM24; assembly: GCF_019218905.1. Classification (NCBI taxonomy): domain Bacteria; kingdom Pseudomonadati; phylum Pseudomonadota; class Gammaproteobacteria; order Pseudomonadales; family Pseudomonadaceae; genus Pseudomonas; species Pseudomonas sp. PDM24. Next base: position 348,084 of record NZ_JAHUWR010000002.1, read on the forward strand.
GTGGCCACCTTGTAGTTGTCGGTGAGCTGCAGCGAATCGATCACCCGCAAAATTTCATTGAAGTTACGGCCGGTACTCGCCGGGTAAGTAATCGTCAGCCGAATCTTCTTGTTCGGGTCGATCACAAACAGCGAACGTACGGTCAGGGTGTCGTTGGCATTCGGATGGATAAGGTCATACAGGTCGGACACTTTGCGGTCCGCATCGGCGAGGATCGGGAAGTTGACGATGGCGTTCTGGGTTTCGTTGATGTCCTCGATCCACCTGTGATGCGAGTCCACCGGGTCGACCGACAGAGCAATGGCTTTGACGCCGCGCTGGGTGAATTCATCCTTGAGCCTGGCGGTGAAGCCCAGCTCGGTGGTGCACACTGGCGTGAAGTCCGCCGGATGGGAAAACAACACGCCCCAGCTATCGCCCAGCCATTCGTGGAAACGGACAGTGCCGGCGCTGGAATCCTGTTCGAAATCGGGGGCGATATCGCCAAGTCTGAGGCTCATGGTGCTGCTCCTGGTGAGTGCTTATTGAGTTCAACTGTGCCTGCGTTCCTTAAAGATTAAAAAGAATAAATATCGATTTATTTAGATCATAAGTGAATATTAAATATCTGTTCACTGGACCTGAATGCACATGAGGACGAACATCGCCGACAAGGTTCGAGAAGGCCTTGAGTTGCTGCAAAAGAGGGGAATTTCAAGGAGGGTTTACGGGGGTGAGCCCACCTTGAAAACGCAAAAGCCCCGCCCGGCGTGATGCCGGGCGGGGCTTTTTTTACGTCGGTTACGCGAGTGCTGTTACAACAGCGGGATCGAGTAGCTGACGATCAGGCGGTTTTCGTCCTGGTCGCGCTGACCAGGGACGTCGTTGCGCCACATGGCGTTTTTCCAGGTGAAGCCCAGGTTCTTCAGCGGACCTTCTGGCACTACGTACGCCAGGGTCAGGTCGCGTTCCCACTCGGAACGGCCGGAACCGTTCTCGCGACCGTTGGTACCAACGGTGTCAATGTTGTCGCCACGCAGGTAAACGATGCCGGCAGTAGCGCCTGGCAGGCCAACCTTGGCGAAGTCATACGAGTAGCGAGCTTGCCAGGTACGTTCGCCGGCACGGGCGAACTTGGCGATCTGGCTGTCGGTAGTGATGTAAGCCGACGAGCCGTCACCCTGGTTCAGCCAAGGGAAGTCGCTGCTGCCATTGCTGACCTGATAACCACCGCCGAAGGTGTGACCGGCAACGGAGTACAGGAACAGGCCGCTGTACAGGTTGTTGTCGACTTTACCGCGACCGGAACGGAAACCCTCATCGTTACCGGAGCTGAAATAAGCCGAGTCGTGACCGTTGGCACCGTCATCGGAGCTGTTGAAGTAACGCAAGTCAGACTTCAACACACCAGGACCGATCGACCAGTTGTGAACCAGGCCCAGGAAGTGTTGCTTGTAGAAGTCTTCCAGGTTGCCGTAGTAGTACTGGGCAGTCAGGTCTTTGGTGATTTTGTAGTCACCGCCACCGTAGATGAACTTGTTGCTGTCACGACCGGCAGCAGTGTGAGCGTTCGCACCAGCAATCGACAACTCTTCGTTGTTGCTGGAGTTACGGCCCTTGGCGTGCTCGATCTGACCGCCGACCAGTGTCAGGTCTTTGATTTCGTTCGAGGTGATCTGGCCGCCCTGGAAGGTTTGCGGCAGCAGACGACCGTCGTTGGTCACGATCACTGGCAGTTTTGGCTGCAGAGTGCCCAATTTCAGTTCGGTCTGGGAGATCTTGGCTTTGGCAGTCAGGCCCAGGCTGGAGAAGTTATCAACCGCTTCGCCGTTGGATTTGCTTGGGAAAACAGTGCCGCCGTAAGAAGTCGAAGTGGCGCCGTTGGTGCCACCGCCCGAGTCCAGACGCACGCCCAGCAGGCCGATAGCATCAATACCGAAGCCAACGGTGCCTTGGGTGTAACCCGAGGTGAAGCGCAGGTCGAAGCCTTGACCCCATTCTTCGTTTTTGCTCTGAACACCGTTAGCCTTGTTGGCAGCAGTGCCAGCAGCGCTGTCACGGTTATCCGTGTTGATGTAGAAGTTACGCAACCCCAAAGTAGCCTTGCTGTCTTCGATGAAACCGGCGGCGCCTGCCTGCTGCGCCAAAACCCCTACGGCCACAGCCAGGGCCAAGGTGGACTTCTTCATGTTTCGCTCCTCTCGTTCTAATTTTTGTGTTCTTTGGTCTCGGGTCTAACGCCCCAGATCCACAGATGCGCGATTAGCGCCAGACCGTGACTGACAAGTCAATCGTAACCATGTGTGTCTACGACCAAGGTCTAACCGCCGTGATTTGGTCCCTGCAGGGTAATGATTTCCTCATAAACCCAAAAAGAATTATTTCATTCTTTTTCATACCATTTGGGAATATAGCTCTCGAGCAATGATCCGAACCGAGACAAAAGGTATCGGCTCATAAGCTAATTCCTAAATGGTATTTATTGGCCTTTTTTTAGATCGATTAGCGTTTGCGTATTCCCCATACGTCAATCACTTTCGAAAAGGCGACGCCATCATGGCCAAACGCGCACTATCTAGTCAATTTGTTACAGTTTGTGTATCGCGTATATTTTCTTTTCCGCCGACGTATTGGGGCGTTCGCAAGGATTTACGCCGCGATGACCGGCGCCAATGATGTGCCAGAGCTGCTGGTCAGCTCGGCATCTCCAGCCCAGGCGAAGGGCGAGACGGCGAAGTTCTTGAAGGAACAAGGAAAGGTCGAGACGGTGCTGCCGGATTATTCGCCGTATGTCAGCGCGAAATTCGTCACTGAATAACACCCCGCCCCCGTAGGAGCGAGGCTTGGGGCATCACAGGGCTTTTTCGAAGATCTTCGAGTTACGCTGATAGTTGTAAAGCGACGCCCGCGCCGACGGCAGACGTTCGACGCTGCTCGGCACGAAGCCCCGCTCACGAAACCAGTGAGCGGTCCGGGTGGTCAGCACGAACAAGGTTTTCAGCCCCTGGGCCCGGGCGCGGGTTTCGATGCGTTCCAGCAGTTCATCACCGCGACCGCCATGGCGGTACTCCGGGTTCACCGCCAGACACGCCAACTCCCCAGCATCCGAATCGGCAATCTGATACAGCGCGGCGCAGGCGATGATCATGCCTTCGCGTTCGACCACGCTGAACTGCTCGATCTCACGCTCCAGCACCTCGCGGGAACGCCGTACCAGAATGCCCTGCTCTTCCAGCGGGCTGATCAAGTCCAGCAAACCGCCGACGTCTTCAATGGCCGCCTCGCGTACAACTTCGAATTGCTCCTGGGCCACCAGCGTACCGCCACCGTCACGGGTGAACAGTTCGGTCAGCAACGCGCCATCTTCGGCGTAGCTGACGATGTGACTGCGCGCCACCCCGCCCCGGCACGCTTCAGCGGCCGCGTCCAGCAGCTCGGCCTGATAATTGTTGCCCAGACGCTGCAAATGCGCCGGTACTTGCTGCGGGCGCAATTCGCGGACCAGCCGGCCATTTTCGTCGATCAAGCCCAAATCGGCGCCGAACAGCAGCAGCTTGTCCGCCCCCAGATCGATAGCTGCACGGGTGGCGACATCTTCGCAAGCGAGGTTGAAGATTTCACCGGTCGGCGAGTAACCCAACGGCGACAACAGCACGATGGAGCGTTCGTCCAGCAGGCGATTGATGCCCTTGCGGTCGACCCGGCGCACTTCGCCGGTGTGGTGATAGTCGACACCTTCAAGTACGCCGATCGGCCGTGCCGTGACCAGATTGCCGCTGGCCACCCGCAGGCGCGAACCCTGCATTGGCGATGAGGCCATGTCCATCGACAGCCGGGCTTCGATGGCGATGCGCAGTTGACCGACTGCATCAATCACGCACTCAAGCGTCGCCGCATCGGTGATGCGCATGCCGTGGTGGTAATGCGGGGTCAGGCCGCGAGCAGCGAGGCGTGTTTCAATTTGCGGGCGCGAACCGTGAACCAGCACCAGTCGCACACCCAGGCTGTGCAGCAGCACCAGGTCGTGGACGATGTTGCCGAAGTTCGGGTGCTCCACGCCGTCGCCGGGCAGCATGACGACGAAAGTGCAATCGCGGTGGGCGTTGATGTAAGGCGAAGCGTGACGAAGCCAATTGACGTATTCGGGCATGAACCTGGGCCTGTAATAAATAGCAGCCGAAAAAAGGGTAAAGCAGTAAACGCACAGCGGGCTGATGGTTATCGTCGGAACAGGCTTGGCGACACGCGCGCTCTCCTCATGAATACGGGTTGGGACACTGGCAATTTATACGTTTAGTCAGCCAAAACACAGAACCTGTGGGAGCGGGCTTGCTCGCGAAGGCGGCGTATCAGACACATTAATATCAACTGACACTCCCTATTCGCGAGCAAGCCCGCTCCCACATGGGTTGCGCTCAACTGACCGGCATCGCCGTTTTGGCCGGTGTCAGGCAGTAATGCTCAATCAGTTGACGTAATAGATGCACGGTAGGCTGCAAACGTGACATTTCGAGGTATTCCCCCGGTTGATGAGCACAGGCGATGTCGCCCGGTCCCAATACCAGTGTTTCACAACCAAGACGCTGAAGATAAGGCGCTTCCGTGCCGAACGCCACTGCTTCGGCGCGATGACCGGTGAGCTTTTCGGCAACCCGCACTAATTCCGAGTCCTCGGCCTGCTCGAAGGGGGGCACTTCGGGGAACAACGGCGCGTAATCGATCTTCACTTGATGCCGTTCGGCAATCGGATTGAGCTTCTGCAGAATCGCCGCGCGCAACGCTTTGGGGTCCATGCCTGGCAAAGGCCTCAGGTCGAATTCCAGCGAACACTGGCCGCAGATGCGATTAGGGTTGTCCCCACCGTGGATGCAACCGAAATTCAGGGTCGGCTGCGGCACGCTGAACTGTGGGTTACGAAACTCGCGCTGCCACGCCAGGCGCAGGCCGCGCAGTTCGCCCATGGCGTCGTGCATGGCTTCGAGGGCGCTGTGGCCCAGGCGCGGGTCCGAGGAGTGGCCGCTCTGGCCGAGGATGTCGATGCGTTCCATCATGATGCCTTTGTGCATCCTGATCGGCTTCAGCCCGGTCGGCTCGCCGATCACCGCGGCCCGGCCCAGCGAACGTCCAGCTTCGGCCAGAGCGCGAGCGCCAGACATCGAGCTTTCTTCATCGCAGGTGGCGAGGATCAGCAAGGGTTGCTTGAACGGTTGGTCGAGCAAGGGTTTGACGGCTTCGATGACCAAGGCGAAAAAACCCTTCATGTCGCAACTGCCCAAGCCGACCCAACGACCGTCCACTTCCGTGAGTTTCAGCGGGTCGGTCTGCCACAACGCCTCGTCGTAGGGCACCGTATCGCTGTGACCGGCCAGCACCAAGCCGCCGGGGCCGGAGCCAAAACTGGCCAGCAGATTGAATTTGCCGGGGCTGACCTGCTGGATATCGCAGGCAAAACCCAAGTCCCCGAGCCAAGTCGCCAACAAGTCGATGACCGGCCGATTGGTTTGATCCAGGCTGGGTTGGGTACAGCTGACAGACGGCGCGGCGATCAGCGCAGCGAACTGATCTTTCATGGACGGCAAAGGCATCGCTGACTCCCAACTCCCGAATTGAAGTCCATCATAGAACCATCCGGCGACAGGAATAAACCGTCGCGGCGCGTAGGGTGTCAACAGACCCTATCTCGAATGAGTCCTGTACACTGCACGACCTTGGCAGCCACACATTCCCCCGGCTGCGCTCCCGATCCTGGATTTTCCGGCCATGCAGAAAGAAACCGAAATCAAACTCCGCGTCAGCCGCGAAACCCTCGCCGCCCTGCGCGAGCACCCGTTACTGAAAAAACGCAACAAAAGTGGCTGGGAACGCCGTGAGTTGATGAACCAGTACTTCGACACGCCTGAGCGCGACCTGGCCCGCGCCAAGGTTGCCCTGCGCCTGCGCCGCGATGGCGAAGAAGTGATTCAGACCCTCAAGACCCGCGGCCAGAGCATCGCCGGTCTGTCCGAGCGTCACGAGTACGACTGGCCTCTGGCCAAAGCCAAGCTCGACGTGAAGAAACTCGACGGTGAATGCTGGCCCGAAGAGCTGGCCGAGCTGGACAAGAAAACCCTGAAAGCCATCTTCACCACCGATTTCGTTCGCGAACGCGCAGAAATCGCCTGGGGCCGTGGCAAGACCAAAGTGGTCATCGAAGCCGCGCTGGACCTGGGCCACGTGGTGGTCGGCAAGCAGAAAGAAGAAATCTGCGAGCTGGAACTGGAGCTGCGCGAAGGCGAACCGGCCGCGCTGCTGGAACTGGCCGCCGAACTGGCTGCGACACTGGCGCTGATGCCGTGTGACATCAGCAAGGCCGAACGCGGTTATCGCTTGTTCGACGCCAACAGCTACTCGCTGAGCTTGCCGGCACCGCAGATCACTGCCGAAATGCCGCTGGACGATGCGTTCGCCGCCCTGAGCTGGCATTTGCTGAGCAGCAGCCAGCGTCTGGCCGAGCAATATCGCTTCAATGGCCACTGGCGCCTGTTGCAGGACTGGGTCGAGAACCTCGCTGAAATGCGCGCGTTGATCAGCAGCCTCGGTCAGGCCGCACCGCGTCAGTCGACTCACGATCTGCGGGTCGCACTGGATGCCTTGCTGGAAGACTGGCGACCGCTGGTACAGGCCGGCCTGGACGACGAAGACGTACGTAAAGCTGCGCCGGAGCAGTTCCTCGAAGAGCTGGAAGACCCACGTTGGGGCCTGTTCTCACTGAACACCTCGCGCTGGTTGCTGGCCCGTACCTGGGCCGCCGATCGCAACGTCCGCGGTAATCGCCAGGGCGCTGCACAACTGGGTAGCTGGCTGCCGCGCATGCTGGGCGAAGAAGCCAACTCGCTGCAATTGCAGCGTTACCAGCAACAGCCGGAAGACCTGGCCGAGCAACTGCCGCGTATCGAGCGCATCCAGGCCTGGCTGCACCATGCCCGCGGCGTACTGGAGATCCCGGAAATGGATCGCCTGTACGGTGAGCTGAACAAACTGACGCAACTGGCCAACGAACCGATTACCGATGAATCGCTGGATGCGCGTAAGCAGCAGGCGATCGCGGTGTATCAGAATCGCGCCTGGAAAACTCTGCTGCGTCTGTAAGGACGCCTTCGCGGGCAAGCCTCGCTCCTACAGGTAATCATCGGACCATTGTAGGAGCGAGGCTTGCCCGCGAAGAGGCCCGCCCAAACGCTGCAAATCTCTACCCCCGCAACACAGGCAAACTCGTCGTGGACTTGATTTCCGATAACGCCACGATCGAGTTGACCTCCTGAATCCCCGGCACCATCGACAGCTTCTCGAAGAAGAAGCGCTCATAAGCCTCGATGTCCGCCGTGACGATCCGCAGCAAGAAATCCACCGACCCCATCAGCACATAACATTCCAGCACTTCGGGAAAACCGCGAATTGCCTCGGTGAACTCGGTGAAGTTCGAACGTCCGTGGGCGTTGAGTTTGATCTCGGCGAAGATCTGCGTGTTAAGGCCGATTTTCTTGCGGTCAAGCAACGTCACTTGAGCGCGAATGATCCCCTCCTCCTTCATCCGCTGAATCCGCCGCCAGCACGGCGACTGCGAGAGCCCCACCTGTTCGGCGATCTGCGCGCTGGAGAGCGAAGCGTCCTCTTGCAGCAACGCGAGAATCTTGCGGTCGTAGCCATCCAGCTCGCTGTGCATAGAAAAACCTATAGTGGGTACTAATTCGAATTGATCGATTCGATAAATGATCAATAAGCCCAATCATAGATAAGAAATGCCCGGCACCGAATGTAAAAATTCCTCCAATGATTTTGGAGACCGACCATGCCGCATTTAGAAGCCGTGAACACCTCGCCTGCCCGCGCCGATGTATGGAACGTCAGCAACGCCCACTGCCGCGTTCACTATCAATTACTGGCCGAGGCCGAGCCGGATCTGCTGTGTCGGGCGCTCAATCTTTTCGCCTTGCAGTTTCTGACGCCGCAGCAGGTCAACGTACAGCGCATGGACGATCTGCTGTCGGTCGATATCGTCATGGACGGCCTGAGCTGGCACCGTGCTCAAGTGATCGCGGAAAAATTACGTAACCTGATCAGCGTCTGCTCGGTAAACCTGCAAGCGGCTGATTCTGCGTGGGAAGAGCCGGCTCAGGCGGCAGGCTGAAAAGAAACGTCACGCCTTGGTCGGGTAGTGGCCCAACGGTCTGCGGGTGCGCGACTATCCTTTGCGAACGGTTGTTCAAAAGGAGCCCGCATGTCCGTTCAACTCGCCACTCAGGACCGCTGGCTGGACCTCAATGATTTGCTGCGTGAATTGGTCGCCCAAGGCTTTATCAGCCAGGATTCGGCCGAGCACGCGCTCAACGCCCGCCGCCGTCACGCCATAAATGGTCAACAGCACCCGCTGGAATTCATCGCCAGCCAACACCTGGACGACCTCAGCCGTCCCGGCAAACACCTCGATCTGGAAAGCCTGACACTCTGGCTGTCTCAGCAGGCCGGTCAGCCTTACTTGCGCATCGACCCGCTGAAAATCAACGTCGCGGCCATCACGCCGCTGATGTCCTATGCCTTCGCCCAACGCCACAAGATTCTGGCGGTATCCATCGACCGCGACGCCGTCACCGTGGCCAGCGCCCAGCCCTTCGTCAGCAGCTGGGAAGCCGACCTGACCCATGTGCTGAAGGTGCCGATCAAGCGCGTGGTGGCCAACCCGGTGGACATCCAGCGCTTCAGCGTGGAGTTTTTCCGTCTGGCCAAATCGGTCAGCGGCGCCACCAACGCCGACCAGCAAATCAGCACCCTGGGCAACTTCGAACAGTTGCTCAACCTCGGCGCCAGCGACCAGGAGCCGGACGCCAACGATGCGCACATCGTCAACATCGTCGACTGGCTGTTCCAGTACGCGTTCCAGCAACGGGCCAGCGATATCCACATCGAACCCCGGCGCGAGCAAGGCACGGTGCGCTTTCGCATCGACGGCGTGCTGCACAACGTCTATCAATTCCCGCCGCAGGTGACCATGGCCATCGTCAGCCGCCTGAAAAGCCTGGGGCGGATGAACGTCGCAGAAAAGCGCAAACCCCAGGACGGCCGGGTCAAAACCAAAACCCCGGATGGCGGCGAAGTCGAGCTGCGGCTGTCGACATTACCGACCGCGTTCGGCGAAAAAATGGTCATGCGGATCTTCGACCCGGAAGTGCTGCTCAAGGACTTCGATCAGCTGGGTTTTTCCGCCGATGACCTGCGTCGCTGGCAAGACATGACCCGCCAGCCCAATGGCATCATTCTGGTGACCGGGCCGACTGGTTCAGGCAAGACCACCACGCTGTACACCACCCTGAAGAAACTGGCGACGCCGGAGGTCAACCTCTGCACCATTGAAGACCCGATCGAAATGGTCGAACCGGCGTTCAATCAGATGCAGGTCCAGCACAACATTGACCTGACCTTTGCCGCCGGCGTGCGCGCACTCATGCGGCAAGACCCGGACATCATCATGATTGGCGAGATCCGCGATCTCGAAACCGCCGAGATGGCGATTCAGGCCGCACTCACTGGCCACTTGGTGCTGTCGACGTTGCACACCAACGACGCCCCGAGTGCCATCAGCCGCCTGCTGGAGCTCGGCGTGCCGCATTACCTGATCAAGGCCACGGTGCTCGGGGTCATGGCCCAGCGTCTGGTCCGGACCCTCTGCCCGCATTGCAAGGCGCCATTAACTTTGGGCGAGGACGACTGGCAAACCCTGACCCGGCCTTGGCAAGCGCCACTGCCAGGCAACGCACAACGCGCCATCGGTTGTCTTGAATGCCGCGAAACCGGCTATCGCGGCCGCGCCGGGGTGTACGAAATCATGCAACTGACTGACGGCATCAAAGCGCTGATCAACCCTGATACCGATTTGCTCGCGGTGCGGCGTCAGGCCTTTAAGGAAGGCATGCGCAGTTTGCGCTTGTCGGGGGCGCAGAAAGTGGCGGCGGGTTTGACGACGGTCGAAGAGGTGTTGCGAGTGACGCCGCAGAGTGAGCAGAAGTAGGCCTGATGTCGGTAGGAGCTGCCGCAGGCTGCGATCCGTTGATCTTGTTTTTAAAAGCAAAAATCAGAAGATCGCAGCCTGCGGCAGCTCCTACGGTGAGCCGACTAACGTCACGGAACTCGATTGGGTTATTGGCAATCAAAGCCCGCAGTTAAAACCCAGTGGAGTCACCTTTTATGCGTCTCAAACTTGCTGTCGCTACTTTCGCCATGTTGTCCCTTCAAGTCGGTTCGGCGATGGCTGATGACAGCTTTTTGCGTAACGTCCTTACTTCCGGTGCCACCACCGGTACCTCCTACCTGACCTCCAGGGATCATAAGCTGGTCGTCGCCGCCCAGGACGACGCCGGCAGCTTTGTCGCCAGTGACGGCGCCATTCGCGGCCCCTACCTGGAAGCCGCCATACAGAAAGTCCGTGCCGACAACCCTGGCCTGCAAGCCACGGACATGGAACTGGCGAACGCCATCCTGGCGAAGAATGCCATCGCCTCGAAGTAAGGTTCGTTGCTGAACAAAAATGCCGCTCACATGAGCGGCATTTTTTTGCGTGCGATACCTGTAGGAGCGAGGCTTGCCCGCGAAAGCGGTGAATCAGTCGACATAAATGTTGAATGTTAAATCGCTTTCGCGGGCAAGCCTCGCTCCTACAGGGGACAGCGACTTCAGCGATATTCGTCCACCGGCACACACGCGCAAAACAGATTGCGGTCGCCGTAGACATTGTCCACTCGGTTCACCACCGGCCAGTACTTGTGAGCCTTGGTGTGCGCATCCGGCGTCACCGCCTGCTCGATACTGTACGGGCGCTCCCAAACCCCGGTGATGTCGGCCAAGGTATGCGGTGAGCGTTTCAGCGGGTTGTCCTCCGCCGGCCAGTTGCCGTTCTGCACCTCGGTGATTTCCGCGCGGATACTCAGCATCGCGCCGATAAAACGGTCCAGCTCCGCCTTCGACTCACTCTCGGTCGGTTCGACCATCAACGTCCCCGGCACCGGGAATGACATGGTCGGCGCATGGAAGCCATAGTCCATCAGACGCTTGGCAACGTCCTCTTCACTGATTCCGGTCTGCGCCTTGAGCGGTCGCAAGTCGAGAATGCACTCGTGGGCCACTCGCTCGTTGCGCCCGGTGTAGAGCACTGGAAATGCACCGGCCAAATGCTGCGCCAGGTAATTCGCGGCGAGAATCGCCACCTCGCTCGCATCCGCCAACTGCGGCCCCATCATGGCGATGTACATCCAGCTGATAGGCAAAATGCTCGCGCTGCCCCAGGGTGCCGCGCTCACCGCGCCGTTCTCCGGCAGCGGGCCGTCGATGGGCACTACCGGGTGATTGGCGACGAACGGCGCCAGGTGCGCCCGAACGCCAATCGGGCCCATCCCCGGCCCGCCACCGCCGTGGGGAATGCAGAAGGTTTTGTGCAGGTTCATGTGCGACACGTCGGCACCGATGTCTGCCGGCCGTGCCAATCCAACCTGCGCGTTGAGGTTGGCACCATCCATGTACACCTGACCGCCATGGCTGTGGATAACTTCACAGATCTCGCTGATGCCTTCCTCGTAAACCCCGTGGGTCGAAGGATAAGTCGCCATCAGGCAGGCGAGTTTATCCCCCGCCGCCGTGGCCTTTTCCTTCAGATCATCCAGATCGACATTACCCGCCTCATCGCACTCGACGATCACCACCCGCATACCGGCCATCTGCGCCGAAGCCGGGTTGGTGCCGTGGGCCGATGACGGGATCAGGCAGATATCCCGCGCGCCCTGATGGCGGCTCTCGTGATATTTGCGAATCGCCAGTAACCCGGCGTACTCGCCCTGAGCGCCCGAGTTGGGTTGCATGCAGATCGCATCGAAACCGGTGATCGCGCAGAGCCAGCGCTCCAGCTCCTCGATCATCAAGGAATAACCCACCACCTGCTCTTTCGGCACAAACGGATGCAGGTTGGCGAACTGCGGCCAGGTGATGGGGATCATCTCGCTGGTAGCGTTGAGCTTCATGGTGCAAGAGCCCAGCGGAATCATCGATTGATTGAGCGCCAGGTCTTTGTTTTCCAGCTGCTTGAGGTAACGCAGCATTTCGGTTTCGCTGTGATGAGCGTTGAACACCGGATGACGCAGATAAGGTGTACTGCGCTGCAACCCGCCAGGAATGCCGGATACCAGCGTTTCAGCGTCCAGGTCGTCGACGTTGAGCCCATGATCGGCACCGAGAAACACATCGAACAGTTTCGCCACGGTGGTTTCGTCACAGGTTTCGTCAAGGCTCAGGCCCAGCTGCCCACGGCCGAGAATGCGCAAATTGATCTGCGCCGCCTGGGCACTTTCGATGATCGCCGTCTGAGTGCCCCCCACCTCCAGGGTCAGGGTGTCGAAGAAATTCTGGTTGAGACGGGTGATCCCGTGACGCTCCAGGCCGGCAGCGAGGATGCAGGTCAGCCGATGGACGCGCTGGGCAATCCGTTTTAGCCCTTCCGGTCCATGGTAGACCGCGTAGAAACTGGCGATGTTGGCCAGCAGCACCTGGGCGGTGCAGATGTTGGAGTTGGCCTTCTCCCGGCGGATATGTTGCTCGCGGGTTTGCAGGGCCATGCGCAGGGCGACGTTTCCGCGCGCATCTTTCGACACGCCGATGATCCGCCCGGGAATCGCCCGCTTGTACTCATCACGACTGGCAAAAAACGCCGCGTGGGGACCGCCGTAACCCATGGGTACGCCGAAGCGCTGGGACGAACCGAACACCACGTCGGCGCCCAACTCCCCCGGAGGGGTCAGCAACAGCAGGCTCAGCAGATCGGTCGCCACACAGGCCAAGGCATGCTGGGCATGCAGATGATCGATCAATGGGCGCAGATCGCGCACTTCACCGTGGGTGTCGGGATACTGCAGCAGCGCGCCGAACACCTGGTGCTGTTTCAAGTTATCCACAGCGTCGACGATCAGCTCGAAACCGAACCCTTCGGCCCGGGTCCGCACGACGGAAATGGTCTGCGGGTGGCAATTCTCATCGACGAAAAACAGGTTACTTCTGGATTTGGCCACGCGCTTGGCCAGTGCCATGGCCTCAGCTGCCGCCGTGGCCTCATCCAGCAACGAGGCGTTGGCCAGTTCCAGACCAGTCAGGTCGATGGTCAGCTGCTGGAAATTCAGCAACGCTTCGAGCCGGCCTTGAGCGATCTCCGGTTGATAGGGGGTATAGGCGGTGTACCAACCGGGATTTTCCAGCACGTTGCGCAGGATGACGGCCGGCGTGAGAGTGCCGTGGTATCCCATGCCGATCAGGCTGGTCCAGACCTGGTTCTGCTCGGCGTAGCCCCGCAACTTGGCCAGGGCAGCTTCTTCGTCGAGGGCCGGCGGCAGATCCAACGGCCGGTTGAGGCGGATTCCCGGCGGCACCGTCTGCTCGATCAGCTCGACCCGGCTACCAAGACCGAGGCTGTCGAGCATCGCCTGCTGCTCGGCGGCATCGGGGCCCAGATGGCGGCGCAGGAAGGTATTGGGGTCGCGTAACTGGCTCAAGGACGGCAACTGGGACATGACGGGCTCTCTCTTGACTGGCGCTCGGCGTCGATGCAATGCGGTCAAACCAGCATAGCAGTCGCTGCCGACAGCGAGCCTGTGGGGAGCTTGACACTTACCCTGTGGGAGCGGGCTTGCTCGCGAAAGCGGTGGGTCAGTCGCCATATACGCTGAATGATTAATTGCTTTCGCGAGCAAGCCCGCTCCCACATTTAGTCCTCAGCACATCAAGTTGGCAGATACAAAAAAGCCCCGGATAACCGGGGCTTTGAGGTAACGCTGAAGGCTTATTCGCCGATGGCGGCCTTGTAGGCAACTGCATCGAGCAGCAGATTGTCCAGTTCGGTGGTATCGCTTGGCTCGAGCTTGAAGAACCAGCTGTCATAAGGCGCGCTGTTGACCAGTTCCGGGTTGTTGGCCAACTCTTCGTTGACGGCAATGACGGTGCCGGAAACTGGCGAGTAGATATCGGAGGCAGCCTTGACCGACTCGACGACACCCGCAGCCTCACCGGCAGCGAACACTTTGCCGATTTCCGGCAGCTCAACGAACACTACGTCACCCAAGGCTTCCTGAGCATGGTCTGAAATACCCACTTTCACGCCGCCATCATGGTCTAGACGGGCCCATTCGTGACTTTCGGCAAAACGCAGGTCGACAGGGATTTCGCTCATGTTCTGTGTCCTCAAGAAAAATGTCAGCGGTCTTTGCCCGCCAAAAAAAGTTAGATCAAGGTTTTGCCGTGGCGTACGAAGGTCGGTTTGACCACTCGAACCGGGTACCACTTGCCACGGATTTCCACTTCGGCGCGGTCGGCGGTGGCCACCGGTACGCGCGCCAGTGCAATCGACTTGCTAAGCGTAGGAGAGAAACTACCACTGGTGATCTCACCTTCGCCAACATCAGCGATGCGAACCACTTGATGCGCCCGTAAAACCCCACGTTCCTCCAGAACCAAACCCACCAGTTTGTGCTGTACGCCATTGGCCTGTTCGGCTTCCAGGGCAGTGCGGCCAATGAACTGGCGCGTGGCCGGTTCCCAGGCAATGCTCCAGGCCATGTTGGAGGCCAATGGAGAAACTTCTTGATGAATGTCCTGACCGTAGAGGTTCATGCCGGCTTCGACACGTAAGGTATCGCGCGCGCCGAGGCCGATCGGGGAAATACCCGCGCCCACCAGATCGTTGAAAAAGCCCGGTGCCTGGTCGGCGGGCAGCACGATTTCCAGACCATCCTCACCGGTGTAACCGGTGCGCGCGATGAACCAGTCACCGTCGGTCTGACCTTCGAAATATTTGAGCTGCTGAATCAGCGTGCCGCGGGACTGAGTCACCAGTTCGGCAATCTTGTGCCGGGCGTGAGGCCCTTGAATGGCCAGCATCGCCAACTCGGAACGCTCGTTGAGCCGCACATCGAAGTCGCCGAGATGAGCCTGCATCCAGGCCAGATCCTGATTGCGGGTGGAGGCATTCACCACCAGGCGATAACCGTCCTCGAGACGATAGACGATCATGTCGTCGACGATGCCGCCGTGCTCGTTGAGCATGGCGCTGTACAAGGCACGGCCGGGGCTGTGCAGGCGTTCGACGTCATTGGCCAGCAAATACTGGAGCCAAACCTTGGCCTGAGGGCCGCTGACATCGATAACGGTCATGTGGGATACATCAAAAACCCCGCAATCGCGGCGCACCTGATGGTGTTCCTCGACCTGCGAGCCGTAATGCAGAGGCATATCCCAACCGCCAAAATCGACCATCTTCGCGCCGAGGGCGAGATGAAGGTCGTACAGAGGCGTACGCTGTCCCATGGGTTTCTCCTTCCGGGCGTGGCGAAGGTGCGGGCAGGCGCTGCACGGGATGAAATGCCTTGAAATAAAAGGCTTTCAGCCGATTTCAGCAACCCGATCCGAGGACGGACCGCACCGAATGCCGCGCATTGTAGCCGCAAGGTGTAGGACTGACACCTACGCGTTTCGATGCGCCGAACGTCGGATCAATCCGATGACCGGTAACAGCCCGACCAACACCAGGGTCAATGCCGGCAACGAGGCTCTCGCCCACTCGCCCTCGCTTGTCATTTCAAAGATCCGCACCGCCAGCGTGTCCCAGCCAAACGGGCGCATCAGCAGGGTCGCGGGCATTTCCTTGAGCACATCGACGAACACCAGCAACGCCGCGCTCAACGTGCCCGGCAGCAGCAGCGGCAGATACACTTTGAAAAACAGTCGTGGCCCACTGACGCCAAGGCTACGTGCTGCTTCGGGCAAAGAGGGCCGTATTCGCGCCAGGCTGCTTTCCAGCGGTCCATAGGCCACCGCGATAAAACGCACCAGATAGGCCAGCAACAACGCCGACAGACTGCCCAGCAGCAACGGTTTGCCCGCGCCGCCAAGCCAGCCTGACAGCGGGATCACCAGTTCGCGATCCAGGTAACTGAACGCCAGCATGATCGACACCGCCAGCACCGAGCCCGGCAACGCGTAGCCAAGGTTGGCCAGACTGATGCCGGAGCGGATCGCCCGGGTCGGCGCCAATCGACGGGCAAAGGCCAGCACCAGAGCGACACTGACGGTGATCAATGCTGCCATGCCGCCCAGGTACAGGGTATGGATGATCAATCCGGCATAACGCTCATCCAGATCGAAGCGCCCACGTTGCCAGAACCACACCACCAGTTGCAGCACGGGAATGACGAAGGCGCAGGCAAATACCAGACCGCACCAGCTCATGGCCGCCAGCGCCTTGAGCCCGCGCAGGTGATACAACGCCTTGACCCGTGGCCGTTCGTTGCTCGCCCGATTGGCCCCGCGGGCACGGCGCTCGCCATACAGCACGACCATCACCACCAACAGCAACAGGCTGGCCAGTTGCGCAGCCGTGGAAAGACTGAAAAAGCCGTACCAGGTTTTGTAGATAGCGGTGGTGAACGTATCGAAGTTGAACACCGACACGGCACCGAAATCCGCCAGGGTTTCCATCAGCGCCAACGCCACGCCCGCGCCAATGGCCGGACGTGCCATGGGCAACGCCACTCGCCAGAACGCCTGCCACGGGGATTGCCCAAGGACTCGCGCTGCTTCCATCAAGCCTTTGCCCTGAGCCAGGAATGCGCTACGTGCCAAGAGGTAAACGTACGGATAAAAAACCAGCACCAGTACCAGAATCACACCGCCGGTGGAGCGCACTCGCGGTAGCCTTAAACCGCTGCCGAACCATTCGCGCAGCAAGGTTTGCACGGGGCCGGCGAAATCCAGCAGGCCGACGAAGACAAATGCCAGCACATAAGCAGGAATCGCAAAGGGCAGCATCAGCGCCCAGTCCAGCCAACGCCGCCCGGGAAACTCGCAGAGGCTTGTGAGCCAGGCCAGGCTGACGCCCAGCAGCGTTACGCCAAAACCGACACCGAGGACCAGCGTGAGGGTATTGCCCAGCAGTCGCGGCATCTGGGTGTCCCACAGGTGGGACCAGATCTGCTGATCGATGGTTTGCCAGGAAAGAAGCAGGACGCTCAGGGGCAGCAGGACCAGCGCAGCAATGGCGAAGACCAAGGGATACCAGCGGCGTTGGGCGGGGTGGGCCAAGGAAGTTCTCTAGAAAATTGGGAGCCAACGCGGATCGGCAGTCGGTCCCATTCTGTGGCGAGGGAGCTTGCTCCCGTTCGGCTGCGAAGCAGCCGCAAGAGGTTATCAGATCATCTCGCTCGAGCGGAGTCCGATGCCTTCAGGGTCGCTTCGCGACCCAACGGGAGCAAGCTCCCTCGCCACAGACAAGTCTCTCACCACAGTAACAGTGGCTTCAGTTCCAGCCAGCCCGATCCATCATCCGAATCGCTTCAGCCTGACGCTTGCCCGCGATTTCCACCGGCAAGGTGTCGGCCTTAAACTTGCCCCAGCTCGCGACTTCAGCTGAAGGCTGAACGGCAGGGTTGGCCGGGAATTCCTGGTTCACGTCAGCGAAAATCTTCTGTGCTTCAGGCGTGGTCATCCACTCCACCAGCGCCTTGGCGGCTTCTGGGTGTGGCGCGTGTTTGGTCAGGCCAATGCCCGACAGGTTGACGTGCACGCCACGGTCGCTCTGATTCGGCCAGAACAGCTTCACCGGCAGGTCTGGTTTCTGTTTGTGCAAACGGCCGTAGTAGTAAGTGTTGACGATGCCGACGTCGCACTGGCCGGCGTTGATCGCCTCCAGCACGGCAATGTCGTCGGAGAACACGTCGGTGGACAGGTTGTTGACCCAGCCCTTGAGGATTTTCTCGGTTTTCTCGGCGCCATGGACTTCGATCATGGTGGCGGTCAGGGACTGGTTGTAGACCTTCTTCGCCGTGCGCAGGCACAGGCGACCTTCCCATTGCTTGTCGGCCAGCGCTTCGTAGGTGGTCAGTTCACCGGGTTTTACCCGGTCGGTGGAATAGGCGATGGTCCGTGCCCGCAGGCTGAGGCCGGTCCAGGCATGGGAGGACGCGCGGTATTGCAATGGAATGTTGGCGTCGATCACCTTGGAAGTGAACGGCTGGAGGATGCCCATCTGCTCGGCCTGCCAGAGGTTGCCGGCATCGACGGTCAGCAGCAGATCGGCAGTGGCGTTTTCGCCCTCTGCCTTGATCCGCTGCATCAGCGGCGCTTCCTTGTCGGTGATGAACTTCACCTGCACGCCGGTTTTCTGGGTGTAGACATCGAAGACTGGCTTGATCAATTCATCGATACGCGAGGAGTAAACCACCACCTCGTCGGCGGCCTGGGCGGCGGTGCAGCCAATCAGGGTCAGTGCCAGTGCGGTCAGTAGACGCTTGGGTGCCAACATGGAAGCGGTCTCTCGAGTAGGGAAGTGAGGGCGAATGATAAGGACTCATATTTCGCTTCTCAATCGAACAGTGAGTGGAGGCGTTACCGGATGTTGCACGATTTTGGAAGGTGCGTTGAATGTGCCGCCGCCTTCGCGAGCAAGCCCGCTCCCACACTGGAATGCATTTCAAATGTGGGAGCGGGCTTGCTCGCGAAGAGTCCATCAGCCCAGCGAAGATCTCAGGCCTTGGCCAACGCCGGCAGATCCCCAATCAACCCAAGCGCTTCACGCACGAACAACGCCTTGGCCTCGGGCATCTGATCGACCATCTTCAACCCGGTATTACGCAACCAGCGTACCGGCAACGGATCGGCCTGGAACAACCGCTCGAACCCTTCCATCGCCGCCATCAACGCCAGGTTGTGGGGCATGCGACGACGCTCGTAGCGACTGAGCACTTTCACGTCCGCCAACCGCTCGCCACGCGCGGCCGCTTGCAGCAGCACTTCGGCCAGCACCGCGGCATCGAGGAAACCGAGGTTCACGCCCTGCCCGGCCAGCGGATGAATGGTGTGGGCCGCGTCGCCGATCAGCGCCAAGCCCTCAGCCACGTAACGTTTTGCATGACGCTGACGCAGTGGCACACACAAACGCGGGTCGGCGCGGAGCATCGTGCCGAGGCAGCCTTCGAAGGCCCGCTCCAGCTCTTTACAGAAGCCTTCGTCATCCAGCGCCATCAAGCGCTCGGCTTCGCTCGGCGTGGTCGACCAGACGATCGAGCACCAATCCTGTTGACCGTCCCGCTCCAGCGGCAGAAACGCCAGCGGACCGTTGTCAGTGAATCGTTGCCACGCAGTCATTCGATGGGGTTTTGAGCTTTGCACGCTGGTAACGATCGCGTGGTGCATGTAATCCCATTCGCGAGTCGCAACACCGGTCAGGCGCCGAACGGCCGAGTTGGCGCCATCCGCCGCGATCACCAAAGGTGCCCGCAAGGTGCGGCCATCGGCCAGGGTCAGAAGCCAGTCGTCACCGGAGCGGCGCATCTGTTCCAGACGCGCATTGGCCAGCATCCCGAGATCGCAGTCGTGCAGTCGGTCG
Source organism: Pseudomonas sp. PDM24 (assembly GCF_019218905.1). Taxonomy (NCBI): domain Bacteria; kingdom Pseudomonadati; phylum Pseudomonadota; class Gammaproteobacteria; order Pseudomonadales; family Pseudomonadaceae; genus Pseudomonas; species Pseudomonas sp. PDM24. The sequence continues at coordinate 367,504 of NZ_JAHUWR010000002.1, forward strand.
AGCAAGGCGTCCTGAACCACGCGGTTCTCGACGATATGCCCGAGCACTTCGGCATGCACGCTGGTCGCCGAGAAATGGATCTGCCCGGTGCCGCTGCCATCCCAGACATGCATGTCCGTATAGGGGCTGCTGCGCCGGCTGACGATGCCATCCCAAACGCCCAGACGTTCGAGTATTCGCTGGCTGGCCGCCGACAAAGCGCTCACCCGCGGTTCGAACGGAGCCTGCCCATCGAAGGGTTTGACGCTCAGGGGGCTACCGTCCAGCAGCAGGACTTCGAGCCCACTGTTTTGTAACGCCAGCGCCAGGGCACTGCCGACCATTCCGGCCCCGACAATCAGCAGATCTGCGCGCATATCCATGCTTTAAGCCTGTCTCGCTTGCGGCTTGAGCCGCACATAAAGGTTTTTCTCGACCCGCGTCACCCAAGTGCTCGCGCCGTCGTGAATATCGACTTGCAGGTACACCCTGCCCGACTTTCGCTTAGTCATCGGGACGCGTACCCAGGCCCATGGCCTGCCGGGCGAACCAGCGTTTGGCCGGCGGCAGCAGATCGAGGCCAAGCAGCCCAATGTTGCGGCCCAGGGAAACCAGCGGCTGAGTGCTGCCAAACAAGCGGGTGACCTGATCGGAGAAGCCCACGGTCAGGCTCTGGTCCAGACGCTGACGCTCGCGATAGGCCTGCAAGGTGGCGAAATCGCCGGGCGATGTCTCGCTGCCCAACAAACTGTCGGCCAGCGCCTGGGCGTCACGCAACGACAGGTTGAACCCTTGCCCGGCAATCGGATGCAGGCTGTGGGCGGCGTTGCCGAGGATCGCCAGATGCGGGCGGACTTGTTCCTCGGCTTCGATCAGCGACAGCGGATACAAATTCCGTGCGCCCACCTGTTTCAGCGTGCCGAGACGATAACCGAAGATGCCCTGCAGCTCAGTGAGAAAGCTGCGGTCATCAAGGGCTGCCAGTCGTTGCGCGTCCATGCCCAGACGGGTCCAGACCAAAGCGCAGCGATTGTCCGGCAATGGCAGCAAAGCCATCGGCCCATCGTCGGTGAAACGTTCGAAGGCCATGCCGTTGTGCGCTTCACTGGGGGTGATGTTGGCGATCAGCGCGCTCTGGTTATACGGGCGTTTCTTGATGCCGATCCCCAGTTGCTCGCGCAAGCCGGAACGGCCGCCATCGGCGAGCACCGCAAGGTCGCATTCCACCAGGGTTTCATCGTTGAGCGTCAGGCGATAGCCGTCGGTCAGCGGTTCCATGCCGGTGACCTCCGCCGGGCAACGCCAACTGATCACGTCCTTGTCCAGACTGTGCCAGAGGCATTGGCCGAGCCAGGCGTTTTCCACCACATAACCCAGCGCCGGAACGCCCTCTTCCATCGCCGACAGCCGCGCGGTGGAGAAACGTCCACGGTCGGAGACATGAATCTGCTTGATCGGCTCGGCGCGGCGGGAGATTTCCTGCCACACACCCAACCGTTGATAAATCTGCCGGGCACCAAAGGACAGCGCCGAAGAGCGGGCGTCATAACTCGGTTGATAGCTGTCGCCGGGGGCAAACGGTTCGATCAGCACGATCTTCCAGCCACGGGCCTTGGCCCCGGCCTGCAACGCCAACGCCAGGCTGGCGCCAACCAGGCCACCGCCGATGATTGCCAGATTGACTCGACTCATGCCGCTTGTGTCCGTGCTGCGGCCATCAATGCCTCGATGTCGGCGACCGTTTTCGGCACGCCGTTCGTCAGGATTTCACAACCGGTTTTAGTGACCACCACGTCGTCCTCGATGCGCACGCCAATGCCGCGCCATTTCTTCGCCACGTTCTGGTTGTCCGGCGCAATGTAAATGCCCGGCTCGACCGTCAGCGCCATGCCGACTTCCAGCACGCGCCATTCGCCGCCGACCTTGTACTCGCCAACGTCGTGCACATCCATGCCCAGCCAGTGGCCGGCGCGGTGCATGTAAAACGCTTTATAGGCTTCGCTGGCGATCAACTCGTCGACGTCGCCCTGCAACAGGCCCAACTTCACCAGACCGGTGGTAATCACCCGGACCGTGGCTTCGTGCGCCTGATTCCAGTGTTTGTTCGGCGCAATTTCGGCAAACGCCGCTTCCTGAGAAGCCAGCACCAACTCGTAAATTGCCTTCTGCTCCGGTGAATACTTGCCATTGACCGGCCAAGTGCGGGTGATGTCGCTGGCGTAGCAGTCGATCTCGCAACCGGCGTCGATCAGCACCAGATCACCGTCCTTGAGCACTGCGTCATTCTGCTGGTAATGCAGGATGCAGCTGTTGCGCCCGGCGGCGACGATCGAACCGTAAGCCGGCATCTTCGCCCCGCCCTTGCGAAATTCGTAATCGAGCTCGGCTTCGAGGCTGAACTCATGCAAACCGGCACGGCTGGCTTGCATCGCACGAATATGGGCCTGGGCGGAAATCCGTGCGGCTTCGCGCATTACCTTCACTTCTGCCGCCGATTTATACAGGCGCATGTCGTGAAGCAGATGATCCAGGGCAACGTATTCGTTCGGCGGCTGGGCGCCGAGGTGCGCTTTTGAGCGGATCACGTTGATCCAGTCCATCAGGTGCCGGTCGAATTCCGGATTGCTGCCCATGGCCGAGTACACCCGGTCACGGCCTTCGATCAGGCCCGGCAGGATGTCGTCGATGTCGGTGATGGGGAATGCGTCGTCGGCGCCGAAGTCGCGGATCGCGCCTTCCTGGCCGGCGCGCAGTCCGTCCCACAATTCCCGTTCGGCATTACGTTCCCGGCAAAACAGCACGTATTCGCCGTGCTCACGGCCGGGCATCAAGACGATGACGGCTTGAGGCTCGGGGAAACCGCTGAGGTACTGGAAATCGCTGTCCTGACGGTAGACGTGCTCGACATCGCGGTTGCGGATGGCCACCGCGGCGGCAGGCAGGATGGCGATGCTGTTGGGTTCCATCTGCGCCATCAGGGCCTTGCGGCGACGGCTGTATTCCGATTTCGGGATATGAATCATGGGCAGACGGCTTTCCCTGGCACGCGATTAATGCAACGACGGTTTGGCAGCCGCTTCGTCGGTTTTCTTGGTTTCGGTGAACAGCAGCAACGGAGCGACGCGCAGGTACTCCATTACTTCCATGTAGTCGCTTTCGCCGTCGTCGGACTCTTCCAGCGCGTCCTGTACCTGGGCAATGGCGGCGAGATCCTGCAGCACTTCGGTGGCTTCAGTGCTCAAGGCATATTCGCGGCGGGTCAGACCGAAGCCGGTAAGAAAGCCCTGGCACCACTGGCCCAGTGCAGCCGCGCGCTCGGTGAGCGGCGCGTCGTCGGTCGGCAGCAGCAGAACAACGGTCATGTCGTCGCTGGTAAGCTCGCCCTTGACCATCTCTTGCAGGCCGATCAAGGCGTTGCGAACGTTGTCTTGTGGCTCGCCTTCGAGCAGCTCGGCGGCGTCAGCCAACCAGCTGTCGGCTTCGAAGCCGGCACCGGCGCAACTGCGGCCGAGCAACAAGCCGTGCAGTTCGGCAGGCGAGACGGGATGGCCGCTGGTGCTCAGCAGGGTGGCAAAGGCTTGGTACGGAGAATTCTGAATGGGCATGGGCAGCTAGGCGCCAGACGGCGCTATGTCTAGAATGAAGGCCTTGTATCCTACATCGACAGACTCGCCAAGACTATTAAAGGCTGTCCGCCAGCTATCACGCATCAGACACAACCAGTGGACACAATGGAAGACACCGACCTGCAAGCGCTGATGGCCAGACTCGAGCTGCTAATTACTCGAGTCGAGCAACTAAAGAGTCAGAATGGACTCCTATTAGCTCAGGAAAAGAGCTGGCGCGAGGAACGCGCGCATCTCATTGAAAAAAATGAAATCGCCCGGCGTAAGGTCGAATCGATGATTTCGCGCCTCAAGGCCCTGGAGCAAGACTCATGAGTTCAAGCAATAGCGTTACCGTGCAGATCCTCGACAAAGAATATTCGATCATCTGCCCCCAGGAAGAGCGCAGCAACCTGGTGAGCGCTGCTCGTTACCTGGACGGCAAGATGCGCGAAATTCGCAGCAGCGGCAAAGTCATCGGCGCCGACCGCATCGCCGTGATGGCCGCGCTGAACATCACGCACGATCTTCTGCACAAGGAAGATCGCCCGGATGTGCAGGCCAGCGGTTCGACCCGCGAGCAGGTTCGCGACCTGCTGGACCGCGTCGATCTGGTGCTGTCGACCGATCCGGATGTCACCAAGGGCTGAAACGCGAAACCGCTTGGGGTATACTCGCATCACTCCCTGGGGTGCTTGCCAGTTGACGACGTCCCTGAGCCGATTCGCACTACCCTGGAGGTTGCACGTTGGGCTGGTGTGCATGTCCGCTAGACGGAAAGCCTTAAAGCCTACTGCATCTTCCACCTTGAACTTTCGGGTTCAAGGGCTAAGTCGACAGCGGTTCATCCGGGGAGCCTGATTCCAGTCCGATGCCGGTTTAAATACCGGCATCGGCTTTTTTACGGGTACGCTTTGGTACTCGCACTTCTGAAGCCTGAACCCATGACCGAACCTGCGCTGCTGCCCCGCCCGCAACTTCGACGCATGCTGCGCAAGGCCCGCCGCGCACTGACACCCAGTCAGCAGCGCGAGGCCGCTCGCGGGCTGTATAAGCAATTGGCCCAGCACCCGCTGTTCCGCCGCGCAAAACACATCTCCCTGTACCTGCCCAACGACGGTGAAATCGATCCGCGCCTGCTGATGCGTGCCGCGCAACGTCGGGGCAAGGCGACGTATCTGCCGGTGCTCAGTGCCTGGCCGCGAACCAAAATGGTGTTCCAGCGGATTCGCCCCGGCGAAAAGCTCAAACCCAACCGTTTTCGCATCCCCGAACCTCGCCACAACATCGCCCGACAACGCAAGGTCTGGGCGCTGGATCTGGTGTTGTTACCGCTGGTGGGGTTTGACGATGTCGGCGGACGCCTGGGAATGGGCGGTGGTTTCTACGATCGAAGCCTGGCGTACCTGGCGCGCCGCAAAAACTGGCGCAAGCCGACGCTGCTGGGCCTGGCCCATGAATGCCAGAAGGTTCAACGATTGGCTCAGGCGAGCTGGGATGTGCCGCTGCAGGGAACGGTCACGGACAAGGCGTGGTATTTCGCGGACTAGACGCCACTGATTTCAGCGGCGTCGAAAGACAGGTTCAGCGCTTGAAGGCCGACGGCTGTTGCTGCGCGATCTCGACCGGAGCATCGGGTTTGTTGTTCCACAGGCTTTGGGCATAGCCGGTGGTCACGACACCAAGGCCGAACAAAATAACCAAAATCCATAGTAAATCCGGTTTGCGTTTCATCGATTGCCCCCCAAAGGCACATCAACACGATGACAGCAGCGGTTTCCGTTGTAGGTGTAGGCCGTGCAGCAGCGTCAAGCTTAGAAGGCCGGCATTTTGCGACAACGTGAACCGACACGCAAACGCTGGCGTCAACCGACTGTCGGTTTGTCATAAAATTGCCCACTCACCTCGCAAGGAGCAAAACCATGGCCTATTGGCTGATGAAATCCGAGCCCGACGAACTCTCGATCGAAGACCTGGAGAAGCTTGGCCGAGCGCGCTGGGACGGGGTTCGCAACTACCAGGCGCGAAACTTTTTGCGGGCCATGGCGGTGGGTGACGAGTTTTTCTTCTATCACTCCAGCTGCCCGGAGCCGGGGATTGCCGGGATCGGCAAGATTGTCGAGGCAGCCTATCCGGACCCGACGGCGCTGGAGCCTGAGAGTCATTACTTCGATCCGAAGGCCACTGCCGAGAAAAACGCCTGGAGCGCGATTGATGTTGCTCACGTCGAGACGTTTTCCAAGGTGCTGAAGCTCGATTATCTGAAGCAGCAAACGGCGTTGGCCGAGATGCCACTGGTACAGAAAGGCTCGCGACTGTCGGTGATGTCCGTCACCGCTGAGCAATGGGCCGCGGTGCTTGATCTGCGCTAAATAACGCAGATCCGTCCGTCACACTGGATCATCTCCCGATCGGTCAGGGTGACCCTCAGTTGACTGACATCAAGCCCCTCAGGCGCTTGCCTGTCAGACTACGGCGCTACAGACGCAGGATGCCTACATGTCGACGCACAGCCGCTCTTCTCTTTTCTTCGCCTTTTTACTGGGGGCTTTGCTACTGGCCGCTGGGGGATTCGGTTATTGGAAGTCGACGCTTAACCGACTGCCCGAAGGTCTGTATGTCGGCAATGGTCGGCTTGAAGCCACTGAAGTGCAGATCGCCAGCAAGACTCCCGGCCGGCTGGCTGAAGTACTGGTGGACGAAGGCGACAAAGTAACCAAAGGTCAACTGCTGGCCCGCATGGACACCCGCACCCTTGAAGCCCAGCGCAGGCAGGCTGAAGCCGAAGTGATACGCGCCCGGGAAAATCTCTCCGCCGCCCAGGCCAATGTGCAACTGCGCCAGAGTGAGCAACTGCTTGCCCATCAAGAGCTCAAACGCTCCCAGGAACTGTTCAAGCGCGGTTTCGCCAGTGGTCAGATCATCGACCAGCAGCAGTCACGCTTCGACACTGGCAATGCGGCCGTCACCGCGGCCCGCGCTCAGGTGTCCGCCGTCGGCGCAGCCATTGGCGCGGCACAGGCACAAGTCGCTCAGCTAACCAGCGAAATTGACGACAGCAGCTTACGAGCCCCCATCGACGGGGTGATTCAGCTTCGCATGGCCGAACCCGGTGAAGTGCTCGGCGCCGGTGGGCGGGTACTACTGCTGATTGACCCGAACGACCAATACATGAACCTCTATCTTGCGGCGTCCGTGGCCGGACGCCTGGCGGTCGGCGATGAAGCGCGGATCCTGCTGGACGCCCTGCCCGGTCAGCCGTTGCCGGCGAAAATCAGCTTCGTGGCGGCCAAATCGCAGTTCACACCCAAAGAAGTCGAGACCCGCGACGAGCGTCAGAAACTGGTGTTTCGGGTCAAGCTACACCTGACCCAACCCAGCGCTGTGCCCCAGGCCAAACCGGGGATGCCCGGCAACGGCTACGTGCGCACCGCTCCCATTGACTGGCCGGCCAATCTTCAATGACCGGCCTGGCACTGCATGCCACCCGCCTTCAGCATCGTTATGGCCAACAGCAGGCGCTGACCGACATCACGTTCAGCCTGCCTGCCGGCACCCGGTGCGGGTTGATTGGTCCGGATGGCGCCGGCAAATCCAGCCTGCTGGGATTGATCGCCGGCGTGAAGACATTACAAGACGGCCAGCTGGAAGTACTCGGTGGCTCGATCCAGAATCGGCGCCACCGCAACAGCCTCTACTCGCGTATCGCGTTCATGCCTCAGGGCCTGGGCGGCAACCTGTATCCCGAGCTGTCGATCAGCGAGAACATTCACTTCTTCGCCACACTGTTCGGGTTGTCCGGGGCCGAGTGCGATCAGCGCATGCAGAGCCTGCTACTGGCCACTGATCTACTGCGGTTTGCCGAGCGCCCGGCCGGCAAGCTATCGGGCGGAATGAAACAGAAGCTCGGCCTCTGTTGTGCGCTGATCCATGAACCGGACTTGTTGATCCTCGATGAACCGACCACTGGCGTCGATCCCTTGTCCCGGCGGCGCTTCTGGGAGTTGATTGATGACGTTCGGCGCCAACGCCCACAACTGACGTTACTGGTCGCCACCGCGTATATGGAAGAGGCCGAGCAGTTTGAACACTGCCTGATGCTCGATGGCGGCAAGCTGATCGCCGCCGGTTTGAGCCACGAACTGAAGGCGGTTACTCCTGGCGGCAAACTTGATGAGGCCTTCACCCACTTTCAGGGCGACACCGGCCATGACAACCAGCCGCTACTGATCCCTCCTCGAACCAACGCCACTGCCGACATCGCCATCGAAGCCCACAACCTGACCTTGCGCTTCGGCGATTTCACGGCTGTGGACAAGGTCAGCTTCGCCATCGGCCGCGGCGAGATCTTCGGGTTTCTGGGTTCCAACGGCTGCGGCAAAACCACCACCATGAAAGTGCTCACCGGGCTGATTCCGGCCAGCGAAGGCAGCGCCACGTTGCTGGGCAATCCGGTGAAAGCCAAGGATCTGGCCACCCGAAAACGCGTTGGTTTCATGTCCCAGAGTTTCTCTTTGTATGGCGAACTCAGCGTACGGCAGAACCTGGACTTGCACGCGCGGCTGTTCGATTTGCCCAAGGCCGACAGTGCTCAGCGCATCGACGAGCTGATCCAGCGTTTCAACCTGGGTAGCGTCGCTCATCAACCCTCTGGTGCATTGCCGCTTGGCCTGCGCCAACGCTTATCCCTGGCGGTGGCGGTGCTGCATCGCCCGGAAGTGCTGATCCTCGACGAACCGACCTCCGGTGTCGACCCGGCGGCCCGGGACGATTTCTGGCGACTGCTGATCGAACTGTCCCGCGAACAGGGCGTGACGATTTTCCTGTCTACCCATTTCATGAACGAAGCCCAGCGCTGCGACCGCATCTCGTTGATGCACGCCGGCAAGGTATTGGCCTGCGACACCCCGGCAGCCCTGCAACAGCAGTTCAAGGGCCAGACACTGGAGGCGGCGTTCGTCACCTGCCTGGAACAGGCCCAGGGCCCGATCGCAACGGCGCCGCCGCCAGTGCCCATCGACACGACACTTGCACCTACCACAAAGGTGAAAGATCACGGCTTCAGTTTTGGACGGCTGCGGGCACTGGCGAGTCGCGAAGGCAAGGAACTGCTGCGCGATAAAGTACGCATGGCCTTCGCCCTGCTCGGGGCGATTTTGATGATGGTGATCTTCGGCTACGGCATTTCCCTGGATGTGGAGAAACTCGCCTTCGCGGTTTACGACCAGGACCAGACCCCGCAAAGCCGGGCTTACCTGGAGGCCTTCCGCGGCTCCCGTTACTTCGACGAGCAACCCTCCATAAGCGATGCGGCGCAGTTGCATCGACGACTGCAGCGCTCGGAAATCAAACTGGCGCTGGAGATCCCGCCCGGGTTCGGCCGAGACCTGTTCGCCGGTCGCCAACCCGCTGTAGCGGCCTGGCTCGATGGCGGCATGCCGTTTCGCGCCGAAACCAGCCGCAACTATGTGGAAGCGGTCCACCTGGCCAACCTTGAGCAATTGGCCGAGCAGTCCAGCCCGGCATTGAACCGGCAAGCAGCGGCCGAACTGGAAACCCGCTTCCGCTACAACCAGGACGTCATCAGCGTAAACGCCATCGGTCCCGGGGTGATGGCGCTGATCCTGGCGTTCATCCCGGCCATGCTGACTGCGCTGGGTATCGTGCGGGAAAAAGAACTGGGCTCGATTACCAACTTCTACGCTACACCGCTGACCCGCCTGGAGTTCCTGTTAGGTAAACAGGCGCCGTATCTGGCCGTCAGCCTGATCAACCTCGCCGTCCTGACGGCCATGAATCGCTGGCTGTTCGGCGTGCCCTTCAAGGGCAGCGCACTGACCCTGGCCTTCGGCGGGCTGCTCTACGTACTGGCGACCACCAGCATGGGTCTGTTGATTTCAGCGTTCACCCGAACCCAGATTGCCGCCATCCTCGGCACCATGATCATCACCAGTCTGCCGACCATTCAGTTTTCCGGTTTGATCGTGCCGCGCTCCTCCCTTGACGGCGCGGCCGCGGTCATGGGGATGCTGTTTCCGGCGGGCTACTTCCTCGATATCGCCGTCGGCACCTTTACCAAGGCACTGGATATCCGGCAGTTGTGGCCGCAATGCCTGGCACTGTTCGGGTTCTTTCTCGGGTTCACCGGGCTTAGCCTGGCCATGCTGAAAAAGCAGGAGGTCTGATGCACAAGCTTGCGCACATCCTGCGTCTTGGTCTCAAGGAACTCATGAGCCTGCGACACGACAGTGTATTGCTGCTGTTCCTGTTCTACGCCTTTACCGTGGCGATCTATATGCCGGCCGCGGGCTCCGTGATCGGCGTGCACAACGCCAGCGTGGCCATGGTCGATGAAGATCACAGCCACCTGTCACGACAATTGGCCCAAGCCCTGCAACCACCGGAATTCCAGCCGCCGGTGTCGCTGCCCTATGAACAGATGGACGAAGTGCTGGATAGCGGGCGATACACCTTCGTGATCAATGTTCCGGCAAATTTTCAGGCGGATCTGTTGGCCGGCCGCCAGCCGGCGGTGCAGGTCAACGTCGACGCCACGGCCATGAGCCAGGCCTTCATGGGCGCGGGCTACATCGGACGGATTTTCCAGCGCGAGCTGCTGACCTACAGTGGCCAGGGCGATGCGGCGAACAAGTCCCCCGTGTTGTTGACGACGCGAGCCTTGTTCAATACCAATCTGGAGGGCGGCTGGTTCCTGGCGGTGATTCAGATCGTCAACAACATCACCATCCTCGCCATCATATTGACCGGCACAGCGCTGCTGCGTGAGCGCGAACACGGCACCCTCGATCATTTGCTGGTGCTGCCGCTGACGGCGCTGGAGATCATGCTGGCGAAAATCTGGAGCAATATGCTGGTGGTGGTGCTGTGCACCTGGGTGTCGCTGGAAGTGATAGTCAAAGGCGCACTCGGCGTGCCGCTGGCCGGCTCCATGACCTTATTTTTGCTGGTGACGGCGGTTTATCTGTTCGCCAGCACAGCGCTGGGGATATTCCTCGCGACCCTCGCCCGCTCGACACCGCAGTTCGGCTTGTTGGCGATTCCGGTCATTATCCCGATGTTGCTGCTCTCTGGCGGCAGTACGCCGCTCGACAGCATGCCGCAATGGCTGCAATGGGTGATGCAGGGCTCGCCATCGACGCACTTCGTCAGCCTCAGCGCCGCGATACTGTTTCGCGACGCTGGCATCCGTGTGGTCTGGCCGGACTTGCTGGCATTGAGCGCCATCGGCCTGCTGTTTTTTACCATTGCGCTGATGCGGTTTCGCAAGAGCCTGGCGTCCTGAAGGACCGAGTCGCGCCCTTCGCAAGCCCGCTCCCACAGGGTTCTGCGCTGCTCCTGCAGGAGCGGGCTTGCCCGCGAAGAGGCCGCCTGGACAGCAAAAAGACTTATTGAATAATAAGGTTGTTGAACAACAAATCCTCAACCACCGGCTTGCCGGTTTCGTCGTTCATCACTTGCTGAGTCTGCTTCAAGGCTTCCTGACGCAGCTTTTCCTTGGCTTCGACGTTGTTCATGGCTTCAGTGGTCTGCTGCGCAAACAACGCCACCAGCTTATTACGGATCAATGGCTCATTGGCCTTTACCGCTTTGGTCGCCTCGTCACCGGTCACCCGCAACGCCACATCGGCCTTGTAGACCTTGAGCTTCGGCGTACCGTCCAGCCCATAGTTGCCCACGAATGGCGGACTCAGGGTGATGTAGTTGACCTTCGGGGCTTCACCTTCTTTGGCTTCTTCGGCCATCGCTGCCACAGGCAGAGACAGGGCCAGCATCAACATGATCCACGCTTTCACAATTCGCTCCTTATCCGGTTTGCGGCCAAGCATAACGACCCGCCGCTCAAGCACAAGCTTATGGCTGACTATCAGGGTCGGGCATGCTCGTTGACCCAATGACTCACACACCTACACTTATCGGCCATCACTCCCAAAGGAATAGCCCTGATGAAAGCCGTGCTGTGCAAAGCCTTCGGCCCTGCCGAATCGCTGGTGCTGGAAGACGTCGCCAGTCCTGTCGCGAAGAAGAATGAAATCCTGCTGGATGTGCATGCGGCTGGGGTGAATTTCCCGGACACGTTGATCATCGAGGGTAAATATCAGTTCAAGCCGCCCTTCCCGTTTTCTCCGGGTGGCGAAGCGGCCGGCGTGGTCAGCGCAGTGGGCGAAAAGGTCAGCCACCTCAAGGTCGGTGACCGGGTCATGGCCCTGACTGGCTGGGGCAGCTTTGCCGAGCAGGTCGCGGTGCCGGGCTACAACGTGCTGCCGATCCCGCCCTCGATGGACTTCAACACCGCCGCCGCATTCAGCATGACCTACGGCACGTCGATGCACGCCCTCAAACAACGGGGCAACCTGCAACCTGGCGAAACCTTGCTGGTACTCGGCGCTTCCGGCGGCGTCGGCCTTGCCGCCGTGGAAATCGGTAAAGCCATGGGCGCCCGGGTGATCGCTGCCGCCAGCAGCGCGGAAAAACTCGCGGTGGCCAAGGCAGCCGGCGCCGATGAGTTGATCAACTACAGCGAAACCAGCCTCAAGGACGAGATCAAACGCCTGACCGACGGCCAAGGCGCCGACGTGATCTACGATCCGGTGGGTGGCGACCTGTTCGACCAGGCAATCCGCGCCATTGCCTGGAACGGCCGTCTACTGGTAGTCGGCTTCGCCAGCGGACGAATCCCTGAGCTGCCAGTGAACCTGGCACTGCTCAAAGGCGCAGCAGTGGTCGGCGTGTTCTGGGGCTCCTTTGCCCAGCGCCAACCACAGGACAACGCGGCAAACTTCCAGCAACTGTTCGGCTGGTTTGCCGAAGGCAAGCTGAAGCCGCTGGTGTCTCAGGTTTATCCGCTGAGCAATGCGGCGCAGGCCATCAATGATCTTGGCCAGCGCAAGGCGGTCGGGAAAGTGGTGGTTCAGGTTCGCTGATTGTTTACCTGACCTGCTTGACCCGAACCGGGTCGCAGCCCTGCGCCCCGGTTACGCCATCCCCATACCGCCCTGCATTTATACCTGAGCGACATGTTCATAAAAGAACATGCGATCTCCCACATTTCCACTGTTTGACTGATGCGAACCGGTGCTATTTTCGGTAACGAAACTGTAACATTCGCATCCGCAGTCAAAACAAGAAATCTGGAGCCTTTGAATGTTTGCTTTCTTTCGTCCTGCCGCACATCAGGCTCCTTTGCCTGAAGAAAAAATAGACAGCACCTATCGACGCCTTCGCTGGCAGATCTTCGCCGGGATTTTCATTGGGTATGCGGGTTACTACCTGCTGCGCAAGAACTTCACCCTGGCATTTCCGGATCTGATCGCCCAAGGCTATACAAAAGGCCAACTCGGGGTGGCGATGTCGGCGATTGCAATCGCCTACGGTCTTTCCAAGTTTTTGATGGGCATCGTGTCCGACCGCTCCAACCCTCGTTACTTCCTGCCCTTTGGCCTGATTGTGTCCGCCGGGGTGATGTTCGTTTTCGGTTTCGCACCGTGGGCAACGTCCAGCGTGACCATGATGTTCATCCTGTTGTTCATCAACGGCTGGGCGCAAGGCATGGGTTGGCCACCGAGCGGGCGCACCATGGTGCACTGGTGGTCGCAGAAAGAACGCGGCGGCGTGGTTTCGGTATGGAACACCGCGCATAACGTCGGCGGCGGCTTGATCGGCCCGCTGGCGATACTCGGCATGGGCTGGTTCAACGACTGGCACAGCAAGTTCTACGTACCGGCAGCGGTGGCGTTGCTCGTCGCTGTATTTGCCTTCATTGTCATGCGCGATACTCCGCAATCGACGGGCTTGCCGCCCATCGAGAAGTACAAGAACGATTACCCGGAAGGCTACGACGCCAGCCACGAAGAAGAATTCAGCGCCAAGGACATCTTTGTCAAATACGTGCTGCGCAACAAAATGCTCTGGTTCATCGCGTTGGCCAACGTCTTCGTCTACTTGTTGCGCTATGGCATCCTGGATTGGGCGCCGACCTACCTTAAAGAGGTCAAGCACTTCGACTTCGACAAGACGTCCTGGGCTTACTTCCTGTACGAGTGGGCAGGCATTCCCGGCACGCTGCTGTGTGGCTGGATGTCGGACAAGATCTTCCGGGGCAACCGTGGCCTGACCGGCATGGTGTTCATGGCGTTGGTGACTGTGGCGACTGTGGTGTATTGGCTGAATCCACCGGGCAACCCGATGGTCGATATGATCTCGCTGTTCGCGATCGGCTTCCTGATCTATGGCCCGGTGATGCTGGTGGGTCTGCAGGCGCTGGAGCTGGTGCCCAAGAAAGCCGCGGGCACGGCTGCCGGTTTCACTGGTTTGTTTGGTTACCTGGGTGGTTCAGTCGCGGCCAGTGCCCTGATGGGCTACACGGTGGACTATTTCGGCTGGGATGGCGGCTTCATCCTGTTGGTCGTCGCCTGCCTGCTGGCAATGGCGTTTCTGGCACCCACCCTGGGTCACAAGAACGTCGCCAGTCAGAGCCGCGAAGCGATCGCCTGATCGGTCTTTGATTTGCAGCGCTTGAGCCGCGCCTCCAGATTCCGGTCTGGCATGGCGTGGCTACGCAGGGCGTGCGCGGTCTGCTCGACATACTCGCGAGTGGTGCCGTAACGCCCGCAAGCGCTTTCGAATACCTGGCTCAGCACATGATCCGGCAAGTTGCCGGCATAGCTGGGCAGGTGCCGCTCCAATACGAATCCCAATGCCTGAACCTGGTTTCCGTCTTCGAGACGGCAGTTGAGCCAGTGTGGGCGATAGGACGGGAATGGCATTTCACGCTGCCAGAGCGCATACAGCGAAGCGTCGAGTTGTTCTTCGGGCAAGCGATAGGCAAACCCGCTGCATGAGCCGCCGCGATCCAGGCCAAACACCAGCCCCGGCACTTCCGGTGTACCGCGATGTTCGTGGGACCACAGGTATAAACCGCGATGGTAGCCATGCACCCGACCGCGCACTCGCTCAACCGCCGCACATTCAGGGCGCCAGATCAGCGAACCATAAGCGAATAGCCAGACCGGCCCACCCTTGTGGCGCGCCATGGTCGCCTGCATTGAGCCGAGTAATTGTTCGTGCGTGAGCTGCGGCCCCAGATCGAGCCGCGGAGGGTAAGCCAGATTCAAAAAAGCAGATTCAATGGCGCTCATGGCGAATAGCGTTCAGCTCCCCGCGGGTGAAGAATTACTTAATAGAACGCACCGCTGTAACAATAAGGCACATATGGTTTAAGGCAATTTAAGTGCCATGACGGCGCTCTAAAACTTATTACCTGAACAAGATATAACCTACCGGCATTTATACAAATCTATAAATACCGATCGGCTATATGGGGAGTTATAACGATTTAAGATCGCGGATCAAGATCGGGGGGCGTAAGCGAACACATCCGCGCGCATTTGATGGGCATCCATCCCCGCTTCGACCAGCGCATCCAGCGTGCCATAGACCATGGCCGGAGAGCCGCTGGCATAGACATGCAGGGCTTTCAGGTCAGGGAAATCTTCACACACTGCCTCATGCAACATGCCGCAGCGCCCTCCCCAGCCACACTGATCGCTGACGACTTTATGCAGGAACAGATTGGGCAGTTTTTCCCATTCATCCCAATGCTCAATGTCATAAAAGTCTTCGGGACGACGCACGCCCCAATACAGATGCACCGGATGCTTGAATCCCGCGGCCCGGCAATGTTCGATCAGGCTGTGGATCTGGCCCATGCCGGTACCGGCAGCAATCAGTACCAGTGGACCGTCTGGCAATTCCGCCAGATGGGTATCGCCGAACGGCATTTCGATGCGCACTATCGCGTTGCGCTGAAGCTGTTCGATCAGGCTCAACGCACTGCTTTCGCGCGCCAGTACATGAATTTCCAGGTCGCGCCCGGAATGCGGTGCAGAGGCCAGGGAGAAGGCGGATTTCTCGCCGTTCTCTCGCTCGATCATCAAATACTGGCCGGCGTGATAGCGCGGCGGCTTGCCCGCCGGCGCACGCAGACGCACGCGCCAGGTATCGCCGCCGACATCCCTGCATTCAATGACCTGACACGACACGCTGCGCACCGGCAATTCTCCCAGCGCGAGCACGCCATCCCACAGCACGATGCAGTCTTCCAGCGGCTCTGCAATGCAAGTGTAGAACTCGCCATGGTCACGCACATCGCCGGCTTGTTCGACCCGCCCTTCCACCAGCAACGCGCCACACACATGGCAATTGCCGTTACGACAGCTTTGCGGGCATTCATAGCCCAGGCGCCGCGCGCCATCGAGAATTCGCTCGCCGGGCAGAATCTCTAGCACTGCTCCGGAGGGCTGCAAGGTTACACGCATCAATCTATTCCTAACTGATTCCAGATGGCATCGATCCGTTGGGTAACGGCTTCATCCTTGACGATGACCCGGCCCCACTCGCGGGTGGTTTCGCCTGGCCATTTATGCGTGGCATCGAGCCCCATCTTCGAGCCCAGGCCGGAAACCGGCGAGGCGAAGTCGAGGTAGTCGATCGGCGTGTTGTCGATCATCACCGTGTCACGCTTGGGGTCCATGCGCGTGGTGATGGCCCAGATCACGTCGTTCCAGTCCCGTGCGTTGATATCGTCGTCAGTGACGATAACGAACTTGGTGTACATGAACTGTCGCAAAAACGACCAGACACCGAGCATTACCCGCTTGGCATGCCCAGGATACGACTTCTTCATGGTCACGATGGCCATGCGGTACGAACAGCCTTCGGGCGGCAGGTAGAAGTCGGTGATCTCCGGAAACTGCTTCTGCAGGATCGGCACGAACACTTCATTCAGCGCCACACCGAGTATCGCCGGCTCATCCGGCGGACGGCCGGTGTAGGTGCTGTGATAGATCGGTTTGATTCGATGGGTGATGCGCTCGACGGTGAACACCGGGAAGCTGTCGACTTCGTTGTAATAGCCAGTGTGGTCGCCATACGGGCCTTCGTCGGCCATTTCACCCGGATGGATCACGCCTTCCAGAATGATTTCAGCAGTGGCCGGCACTTGCAGGTCGTTGCCGCGGCACTTCACCAGTTCGGTGCGATTGCCGCGCAACAGACCGGCGAAAGCATATTCGGAAAGGCTGTCCGGTACGGGCGTCACAGCACCCAGAATGGTTGCAGGGTCAGCGCCCAAGGCCACGGAGACCGGGAACGGCTGGCCGGGGTGTTTCTCGCACCATTCACGGTAATCCAGCGCGCCGCCACGGTGGCTCAACCAGCGCATGATCACCTTGTTGCGGCCGATCACTTGCTGACGATAGATGCCGAGGTTCTGGCGGTCCTTGTTCGGACCTTTGGTGACGGTCAGGCCCCAGGTGATCAGTGGACCGACGTCGCCCGGCCAGCAGGTCTGTACCGGTAACATCGCCAGATCGACATCGTCGCCTTCGATGACCACTTCCTGGCACACCGCGTCTTTGACGACTTTCGGCGCCATGGCAATGATCTTGCGGAAGATCGGCAGCTTTGACCAAGCGTCCTTCAGGCCCTTCGGCGGCTCGGGCTCTTTGAGGAACGCCAACAGCTTACCGATTTCGCGCAGCTCGCTGACCGCTTCTGCGCCCATGCCCAGCGCCACGCGCTCGGGGGTGCCGAACAGGTTGCCGAGTACGGGAATGTCATAACCGATAGGGTTTTCGAAAAGCAGCGCCGGGCCCTTGGCGCGCAACGTGCGGTCGCAGACCTCGGTCATTTCGAGCACTGGGGACACTGGAACCTGGATGCGCTTGAGTTCGCCGCGCTTTTCCAGGCCGCTGATAAAGTCGCGCAAGTCGCGATACTGCATGCGTGAGCCTCGTGTTGGCCGTGGCGTTCGGGGCAGGCAGTTTAGCGCCGAACCCCTCTATTCAGAACCACGAACTGCCGGTTCATCAAAAATCAGATAGCAAAAAGCCGGGTTTCCCCGGCTTTTGCTGACTTTCTGCGACTTACTTGCGTTTCATCGACAGGAAGAACTCGTCGTTGGTCTTGGTCTGTTTCAGCTTGTCGACCAGGAACTCGATGGCAGAGACTTCGTCCATCGGGTGCAGCAGCTTGCGCAGGATCCACATACGCTGCAGTTCGTCGTCGGCCGTCAGCAACTCTTCGCGGCGAGTACCGGAGCGGTTGATGTTGATGGCCGGGAACACACGTTTTTCAGCGATCTTGCGATCCAGAGGCAGTTCCATGTTGCCGGTGCCTTTGAATTCCTCGTAGATCACTTCGTCCATCTTCGAGCCGGTTTCAACCAGCGCGGTAGCGATGATGGTCAGCGAGCCGCCTTCTTCGATGTTCCGTGCAGCACCGAAGAAACGTTTCGGTTTCTCCAGGGCGTGGGCATCGACACCACCGGTCAGCACCTTGCCGGAGCTCGGGATCACGGTGTTGTAGGCACGCGCCAGACGGGTGATGGAGTCGAGCAGGATCACCACGTCCTTCTTGTGTTCGACCAGGCGCTTGGCCTTCTCGATCACCATTTCGGCAACCTGCACGTGGCGGGTTGGCGGCTCGTCGAACGTCGAGGCAACCACTTCGCCGCGCACGGTGCGCTGCATTTCGGTCACTTCTTCCGGACGTTCGTCGATCAGCAATACGATCAGATGAACTTCAGGATTGTTACGTGCGATGTTCGCCGCGATGTTTTGCAGCATGATCGTTTTACCGGCTTTCGGCGGTGCAACGATCAGGCCGCGCTGGCCTTTGCCGATCGGGGCGCACAGGTCGATGACACGACCGGTCAAGTCTTCGGTGGAACCGTTACCGGCTTCCATCTTCATGCGCACGGTCGGGAACAGCGGGGTCAGGTTCTCGAAGAGAATCTTGTTTTTCGCGTTCTCGGGACGATCGTAGTTGATCGTGTCGACCTTGAGCAGTGCGAAATAACGCTCGCCTTCCTTTGGAGGGCGGATCTTGCCAACGATGGTGTCACCGGTGCGCAAGTTGAAGCGGCGGATCTGGCTCGGCGAGACGTAGATGTCGTCTGGGCCGGCGAGATAGGAAGCGTCAGCGGAGCGCAGGAAGCCGAAGCCGTCCTGGAGAATCTCCAGCACGCCATCACCGGAGATTTCCTCGCCGCTTTTAGCGTGCTTTTTGAGCAGGGAGAAAATCACGTCCTGCTTGCGCGAACGGGCCATATTTTCTATGCCCATCTGTTCGGCCAATTCGAGCAGTTCGGTAATCGGCTTTTGCTTGAGTTCAGTCAGATTCATATAGGAATGACGTAATCATTTATGGAGGGGGGAAATTAAGCTTTTGGCTTAATGAGGCCGCGCCGCAGAGAAGGCGACAGGATCGCGTACTTATTCGAAAAGGAGTGCGTCGGCGACGGCTAGCAGGGGGCAGTGGAGAAACCAGTGCGGGGCCGAATGTACCACCTGAGTTTCGGAGCGTCTAGCCCTCAATAACGAAAAGGCCCCGCATTATGCGGGGCCTTTTCATGACGCTTTATAACAACGCTTAGATGTTGGCGTCGAGGAAAGCAGCCAGTTGCGACTTAGACAGCGCACCGACCTTGGTGGCTTCGACGTTGCCGTTCTTGAACAGCATCAGCGTCGGGATACCACGTACGCCGTGCTTGGCCGGGGTTTCCTGGTTTTCGTCGATGTTCAGCTTGGCGACGGTCAGCTTGCCAGCGTAGGTGCCAGCGATCTCGTCCAGAACCGGGGCGATCATTTTGCAAGGGCCGCACCACTCAGCCCAGTAGTCAACAAGCACAGGGCCAGCAGCCTTCAGTACTTCTTCTTCGAAGTTAGCGTCGGTGACGTGCTTGATAAGATCGCTGCTCATGGATGTCTCCGGGTTGTAAGCAATAAAAAACGTGGCCCATCATAGCCGCCCTTCCCGTGTTCAGGAAGCCGCAGATGATTGAGTCTCGCTATGGTGGCCCATGAGTTTGGGTATAGCTCAAGTCATGAGGTGGCGGGAGCGACGAAAGCAATTCCGGTACGCAGGGCGGCGTTGCGCACATGCTCCTGCATGGCCTTCTGCGCGGCGCCAGAGGCCCGACGAGCCAGCGCACGGAGGATTTTACGGTGTTCCTGCCAGGTTTCCATGGCCCGTTCGGCCCGGATGAACGGTAGCTTCTGGCTCTCCAGGAAGATGTCGGCGCTGGCCGTCAGAATGCTCAGCATCGCCTGATTGCCGCTGGCCAGGAGGATGCGCCGGTGAAACTCGAAATCCAGTCGCGCCGCTGCATCGAAGTCGGCGGCACGCAGTTCGTTGCGCATGGCGGCGACATTGTCTTCCAGGACATCGAGTTCATCGGTGCTCAGGGTCACGGCCGCCAGCCCGGCGGCAAAACCTTCCAGCGCGTAGCGCAACTGGAAGATGTCCAGCGGCGATGCCTGGGCCGCGAACGGCCAGCCCGGCGCCGCATCGCCCCGGGGCAAATCGACCGGTGACTGCACAAACACGCCCTTGCCCGGCTGGATACTGATCACGCCCAGCGCACTCAGGGACGATAACGCCTCACGCAATGACGCCCGACTGACCCCCAATTGCACCGCCAGGTCCCGTTGCGAGGGCAAGGCATCCCCCGCCCCGAAACCTTGCTCGGTGATCAGTTTGCGGATGGCTTGCAGCGCCACTTCGGGTACGGCGCGGGAGATCGAGTTCATGGTTTTTTCAGACGAGCCAGGCCAATGAGCGGCTAGTTGTAAAGCTATTCGCGACGTCCGGCAAGTCGTGCCCCATGGGGGTTCGGGAATTTTCACGGGTGCGCCATCAGGGTGCGAAATGTCACTCAACTGTTCAGACCAGTAAGACCGAGCGACACCAGCAAAACCGTGGCCTGCGCCCCCCAAAAACCAATCTTGGCATGGCCCGTGCTCTGTCGATCCGCAGAAATCACTTCCCGCCGATCCGGAGATTTGCCATGACCATGCGTTACAGCGTCCTCCTCGCCACCCTGTTTGCCAGCTTGATGCTGAGCCAGGCACCCGCCCACGCCGACGGTCTGGAGGATGTGGTCAAGCGCGGCACCCTCAAAGTCGCCGTGCCCCAGGACTTCCCGCCGTTCGGTTCGGTCGGTCCGGACATGAAACCTCGCGGCCTGGACATCGACACCGCCCAACTGCTGGCCGACCAGCTCAAGGTCAAACTCGAACTGACCCCGGTCAACAGCACCAACCGCATTCCGTTCCTGACCACCGGCAAAGTCGACCTGGTGATTTCCAGCCTCGGCAAGAACCCTGAGCGCGAGAAAGTCATCGACTTCTCCCGTGCCTACGCGCCGTTCTACCTCGCCGTGTTCGGCCCGCCAGACGCCGCCATCAAGGGCCTGGACGATCTCAAGGGCAAAACCATCAGCGTCACCCGTGGCGCCATCGAAGACATCGAGCTGACCAAAGTCGCCCCCGAAGGCGCGACCATCAAACGCTTCGAAGACAACAACTCGACCATCGCCGCTTACCTGGCAGGGCAAGTCGACCTGATCGCCAGTGGCAACGTGGTGATGGTAGCGATCAGCGAAAAAAACCCGAAACGCGTGCCAGCCCTCAAGGTGAAGCTCAAGGACTCGCCGGTTTACGTTGGCGTGAACAAGAACGAGCCGGCGCTGCTGGGCAAGGTCAACGACATCCTCACCACGGCCAAGGCTGACGGTGCGCTGGAAAAGAACTCGCAAACCTGGCTGAAAGAGCCGCTGCCGGCCGATCTCTGATCGTTCGCGGAGACGATTTATGGCTTATCAGTTCGATTTCTTGCCGGTGGTGGAAAACACCGATCTGCTGCTGCGCGGTGCGCTGTTCACCCTTGAGTTGACGGCCATTGGCGCGGTGCTCGGGGTCGGTCTGGGTATCGTCGGGGCACTGGTGCGGGCGTGGAACATCCGCCCGTTCGCCGGCATTTTCGGGGTTTACGTCGAGTTGATCCGCAACACGCCATTCCTGGTGCAGTTGTTTTTCATCTTCTTCGGTTTACCGTCGCTGGGCCTGCAGATTTCCGAATGGCAGGCGGCGGTGCTGGCGATGGTGATCAACCTTGGCGCCTATTCGACCGAGATCATCCGCGCCGGCATTCAAGCGATCCCCCGCGGGCAGCTGGAAGCCGCGGCCGCCCTGGCAATGACCCGCTTCGAAGCCTTCCGCCACGTGGTTCTGCTACCGGCGCTGGGCAAGGTCTGGCCGGCCCTGAGCAGCCAGATCATCATCGTCATGCTCGGCTCGGCGGTCTGTTCGCAGATCGCCACCGAAGAGCTGAGCTTCGCCGCCAACTTCATTCAATCGCGCAACTTCCGCGCCTTTGAAACCTATGCCCTGACCACACTGATCTACCTGTGCATGGCGCTGCTGATCCGCCAATTGCTGAACTGGATCGGCCGGCGCTACATAGCAAGGAGCAGCAGCCAATGAGCGATTTCACCTTCTGGGACATCCTGCGCAACCTGCTCACGGGCCTGCAATGGACCCTCGCGTTGTCGCTGGTGGCGTTTATCGGCGGCGGGCTGATCGGATTGCTGATCATGGTGATGCGGATTTCAAAAAAATCCCTGCCCAGCCACTTCGCCCGCACCTACATCGAGCTGTTCCAGGGCACGCCGCTATTGATGCAGCTGTTTCTGGTGTTCTTCGGTGTGGCGTTGGCCGGTGTGGAGATTTCGCCGTGGATGGCCGCGGCGATGGCCTTGACGCTGTTTACCAGCGCTTACCTGGCGGAGATCTGGCGCGGTTGTGTCGATTCGATTCCCAATGGCCAATGGGAAGCCTCGTCGAGCCTGGCGCTCAATCCGCTGGAGCAACTGCGTTACGTGATCCTGCCGCAAGCCCTGCGCATCGCCGTGGCGCCAACCGTGGGTTTCTCGGTGCAAGTGGTCAAAGGCACCGCCGTCACCTCGATCATCGGCTTCACCGAACTGACCAAGACCGGCGGCATGCTCGCCAACGCGACCTTCGAGCCCTTCATGGTCTACGGCCTGGTGGCGCTCGGTTACTTCCTGCTCTGCTACCCCTTGTCCCTCAGTGCGCGCTACCTGGAAAGGAGACTGCATGCCTCTGCTTAGAATTTCCGCCCTGCATAAGTATTACGGCGACCAGCATGTGCTCAAAGGCATCGACCTGAGTGTCGACGAAGGCCAGGTGGTGGCGATCATCGGCCGTAGCGGCTCGGGCAAATCCACCTTGCTGCGCACCCTCAATGGTCTGGAGTCGATCAATGACGGCGTGATCGAAGTCGACGGCGAATACCTCGACGCCGCCCGCGCCGACCTGCGCAGCCTGCGGCAGAAAGTCGGGATGGTGTTCCAGCAGTTCAATCTGTTCCCGCACCTCACTGTGGGCGAAAACGTCATGCTCGCGCCGCAAGTGGTGCAGAAAGTGCCGAAAGCCAAAGCCGCCGAACTGGCGCGGCAGATGCTGGAACGGGTGGGGTTGGGGGAAAAATTCGATGCCTTCCCCGACCGACTGTCTGGCGGCCAGCAACAGCGGGTGGCGATTGCCCGGGCGCTGGCGATGTCGCCGAAGGTGCTGTTGTGCGATGAAATCACCTCGGCGCTGGACCCGGAACTGGTCAACGAAGTGCTGAGCGTGGTCCGGCAACTGGCCAAGGAGGGCATGACGCTGATCATGGTCACCCATGAAATGCGCTTTGCCCGCGAGGTTGGGGACAAATTGGTGTTCATGCACCATGGCAAGGTGCATGAGGTGGGGGATCCGAAGGTATTGTTTGCCAACCCGCAGACGGCGGAGCTGGCGAATTTTATCGGGACGGTTGAGGCGGCGGGCTGATAGATCTTCAGCTCCTGTTCGGACGTCTTCGCGGGCAAGCCTCGCTCCTACAGGGTTTTGCGCCGCACGCGGGTTTGTGGGCAACACAAATTCCTTGTAGGAGCGAGGCTTGCCCGCGAAGAGGCCCTCCGCAACGCCACGAATGCCACCCGCGGTAAAAGATCGCAGCCTTCGACAGCGCCTACGCGTTGGCGGCAGCGTTTGATCGTGGCAGGATGTCGAGGTTATCGACCGAGACCCCCTGACCATGCCGCAATCCCAAGCCAAGAATCTGTCCCTGATCGCCGCAATCGACCTGGGCTCCAACAGCTTTCACATGGTCGTGGCCAAGGCCCAGAACGGCGAAATCCGGATTCTCGAACGTCTCGGGGAGAAGGTTCAGCTGGCCGCCGGCATCGACGAAGAGCGCCAACTCAGCGAAGAATCCATGCAGCGCGGGCTCGATTGCCTGAAGCGTTTCGCCCAACTGATCAGCGGTATGCCGCCCGGCACCGTGCGAATCGTCGGCACCAACGCCCTGCGCGAAGCCCGTAACCGCGCCGAATTCATCCACCGCGCCGAAGAAATTCTTGGCCATCCGGTAGAAGTCATCTCTGGCCGTGAAGAAGCGCGCCTGATTTACCTCGGCGTCTCCCACACCCTCGCCGACACGCCGGGCAAGCGCCTGGTGGCCGACATCGGCGGCGGCAGTACCGAATTCATCATCGGCCAGCGCTTCGAGCCGCTGCTGCGCGAAAGCCTGCAAATGGGCTGCGTCAGCTATACCCAGCGCTACTTCAAGGATGGCAAGATCACCCCGGCCCGCTACGCCCAGGCGTACACCGCGGCGCGGCTGGAGATCATGAGCATCGAACACGCCCTGCACCGCCTAACCTGGGATGAAGCCATCGGCTCCTCGGGCACCATTCGCGCCATTGGCCTGGCGCTGAAGGCCGGCGGGCATGGCACTGGCGAAGTGAATGCCGAAGGCCTGGCCTGGCTCAAGCGCAAGCTGTTCAAACTCGGCGATGCCGAGAAAATCGATTTCGAAGGGATCAAGCCCGACCGCCGGGCGATTTTCCCCGCCGGGCTGGCGATTCTCGAAGCGATCTTCGACGCCCTCGAATTGCAACGCATGGACCACTGTGAAGGCGCCCTGCGCGAAGGCGTGCTCTATGACCTGTTGGGCCGTCATCATCATGAAGACGTGCGTGAGCGCACTCTCAGCTCGCTGATGGAGCGTTACCACGTTGATCTGGAACAAGCCGCACGGGTCGAACGCAAGGCGCTGCATGCCTTCGATCAAGTGGCCGAGGATTGGCAGCTGGATGACGGTGTCTGGCGCGAATTGCTGAGCTGGGCCGCCAAGGTCCATGAAGTGGGCCTGGACATTGCCCACTATCAGTACCACAAGCACGGCGCCTACCTGATCGAGCACTCGGACCTGGCCGGATTCTCCCGCGAAGATCAGCAAATGCTCGCGCTACTGGTACGTGGCCACCGACGCAACATTCCCAAGGACAAGTTCGCCGAATTCGGCGACGACGGCATCAAGCTGATTCGTCTGTGCGTGCTACTGCGTTTTGCGATTCTGTTCCATCACATCCGCGGTATCCAGGAAATGCCACAGGTCGTGCTGCACGCCAATGGCGACAGCCTGGACGTGTTGTTCCCGGAACACTGGCTGGACGACAACCAGTTGACCCAGGCCGACTTCGCCCTGGAAGCGGAATGGCTGACTCGCGTCAGCTTCGTCCTTAACGTTCGTTGAAATTGAAAAAGGCCTTCTTCGGAAGGCCTTTTTTTGTGCCCGCGATTCAGCAGACGATGCAAGCCCCATGTGGGAGCGGGCTTGCTCGCGAAGGCGGTGTGTCAGTCAACATCCATGCTGAATGTGCTGCCCCCTTCGCGAGCAAGCCCGCTCCCACAGGTTTTGCGCGTTAACGAACAGCCAGAATCGGGCTACCCAAACGCTCAAGCAAAGTTGCCTGGGCACTGCGCGGGTTCTGGTTGCCGGTCGGCGTGTTGCGGATGTAGCGACCGTCCGACTGCAGGCTCCAGCTGTGGGTGTTATCGGTGAGATAAAGCTCCAGCTCTTTCTTGACCCGCAAAATCAGCTTCTTGCCCTCGACCGGGAAGCAAGTCTCGACGCGCTTGTCGAGGTTGCGCTCCATCCAGTCGGCGCTGGACAGGAACATCTGCTCTTCGCCGCCGTTGAGGAAGTAGAAGACCCGGGTGTGTTCCAGGAAGCGACCGATGATCGAGCGCACATGGATGTTGTGGGAGACCCCGGCGATGCCCGGTCGCAGGCAGCACATGCCGCGCACCACCAGATCGATACGCACCCCGGACTGACTGGCCTTGTACAACGCGCGGATGACCTTCGGGTCGGTCAGCGAGTTGAACTTGGCGATGATGTGCGCCGGTTTGCCGTCGAGGGCGAATTGCGTCTCCCGGGCAATCATATCAAGCATGCCCTTCTTCAACGTGAACGGTGCGTGCAGCAGTTTCTTCATGCGCAGGGTCTTGCCCATACCGATCAGCTGGCTGAACAGTTTGCCGACGTCTTCGCACAAGGCATCGTCGGAGGTCAGCAGGCTGTAGTCGGTATACAGACGGGCGTTGGCCGCGTGATAGTTGCCGGTCCCCAAGTGGGCGTAGCGGACAATCTCGCCAGCCTCGCGACGCAAAATCAGCATCATCTTGGCGTGGGTCTTGAAACCGACCACGCCGTAAATCACCACCGCACCGGCCGCTTGCAGACGGCTGGCCAGTTGCAGGTTGGACTCTTCATCGAACCGCGCGCGTAATTCGATCACTGCCGTCACTTCCTTGCCGTTACGCGCAGCGTCCACCAGTGCATCGACAATCTCGGAGTTGGCGCCGCTTCGATACAACGTCTGGCGTACCGCCAACACATGCGGGTCTTTCGCTGCCTGACGCAGCAAGTCGACCACCGGGGTGAACGACTCGAACGGGTGCAGCAGCAGAATGTCCTGCTTGCTGATCACGCTGAAAATGTTCTCGCTGTTTTGCAGCAGTTTCGGGATCTGCGGGGTGAACGGGTTGTATTGCAGCTCCGGATGACTGTCCAGGCCAGTGATGCTGAACAGCCGGGTCAGGTTGACCGGGCCGTTGACCTGATACAACTCGGTCTCATGCAGGTTGAACTGCTTGAGCAGGTAGTCGGACAAGTGTTTCGGGCAGGTATCGGCAACTTCCAGCCGCACCGCGTCACCGTAGCGGCGGGAGAACAACTCGCCGCGCAGGGCGCGGGCCAGGTCTTCGACATCTTCGGTGTCGACTGCGAGGTCGGCGTTTCGGGTCAGGCGGAACTGGTAGCAGCCCTTGACCTTCATGCCCTGGAACAGGTCATCGGCGTGGGCGTGGATCATCGACGACAGGAACACATAGTTGTCGCCGGGACCGCCGACTTCTTCCGGCACCTTGATGATCCGAGGCAGCAGACGCGGCGCCGGGATAATCGCCAGACCGGAGTCGCGACCGAAGGCGTCGATGCCTTCGAGCTCGACGATGAAGTTCAGGCTCTTGTTCACCAGCAACGGAAACGGGTGCGTCGGGTCGAGGCCGATCGGAGTGATGATCGGGGCGATCTCGTCGCGGAAATAACGACGAACCCAGGTCTTGAGCTTGGTGGTCCAGTAACGGCGACGGATGAAGCGGACCTGATGTTTTTCCAGTTCCGGCAACAGAATGTCATTGAGGATCGCGTATTGGCGATCGACGTGGCCGTGCACCAGTTCACTGATGCGAGCCAGGGCTTGGTGCGGTTGCAGGCCATCGGCGCCAGCCTGTTCGCGAGCGAAGGTGATCTGCTTCTTCAGGCCGGCTACACGAATCTCGAAGAACTCGTCCAGGTTGCTGGAGAAAATCAGCAGAAACTTCAGCCGCTCCAGCAATGGGTAGGACTCATCCAGCGCCTGTTCCAGCACGCGGATGTTGAACTGCAGTTGCGAGAGCTCACGATGGATGTACAGGCTGCTGTCATCCAGGCCGGGAATGGCAATCGCTGGCGCCGCAACAACGGGCTCGGCCACCACCGCGGCAGGAGCAGGCTCCAGCTCCGGCGGGGTTTCGGCGATTGGCTCCACCACAGGTTGAGCGTCTTTTACGGCAACTTCAGTGAGTCCTTCGGTATTCATCGAATGTTCCTGGGAGGGCTATTTTTGCTCTCGTAACAATTGAGCAGCACGGACGGCAAAGTAAGTCAGGATGCCATCAGCGCCTGCACGTTTAAAAGCGGTCAGGGATTCGAGGATAACCCCTTCGCTCAACCAGCCATTCTGGATCGCTGCCATGTGCATGGCGTATTCACCGCTGACCTGATAGACAAAGGTCGGCACTTTAAATTCTTCTTTAACCCGGTAAAGGATATCCAGATACGGCATGCCTGGCTTGACCATGACCATGTCCGCGCCTTCTGACAAGTCCGCCGCCACTTCGTGCAGGGCTTCGTTGCTGTTGGCCGGGTCCATCTGATAGGAGGCCTTGTTGGCCTTGCCCAGGTTCAGCGCCGAACCCACCGCATCGCGGAACGGGCCGTAATAGGCGCTGGCGTACTTGGCCGAATAAGCCATGATCCGCACGTTGACGTGATCGGCCAGCTCCAGCGCTTCGCGGATCGCCTGAATGCGACCGTCCATCATGTCCGAAGGCGCCACCACCTGAGCGCCGGCTTCGGCGTGGGACAGGGCCTGTTTAACCAGTGCGTCGACGGTAATGTCGTTCTGCACGTAGCCTTCTTCGTCGAGAATGCCGTCCTGACCGTGGGTGGTAAACGGGTCCAGGGCGACGTCGGTGATCACCCCCAACTCCGGGAACCGGTCACGCAGGGCTCGGGTGGCGCGCTGGGCGATGCCGTTGGGGTTCCAGGCTTCAGCGGCGTCCAGGGATTTGAGCTCCGGCGGCGTCACCGGGAACAATGCCAGGGCCGGAATCCCCAGCTCAACCCACTTGGCCGCTTCTTCCAGCAACAGGTCGATGGTCAGGCGCTCGACGCCCGGCATCGAGGCCACCGCTTCGCGACGGTTTTCACCGTCCAGCACGAACACCGGCAGGATCAGGTCATCGACGGTCAGTACGTTTTCACGGACCAGTCGACGCGAGAAATCATCACGACGGTTGCGACGCAGGCGGGTTGCAGGAAACAAACGATTGGCGGGGGTAAAGCTCACGGCAGACTCCTGAGCCCGCGCTGGCGGGCGAGCGTGACAGTTATAAGCGGCCATTATGACGAACGGATGACAGTTGTGCTTCAGGAAGCCGCATTCCATTGTCCTTGCAGGAAATGTTCACGTCGAGACACATTTTGACACTTTCCTGAATGTGTCCGAGGGGTTAGGCTGCGCGTTCATTTCGCCAGCACCCAGACAATGCTCCAACAATTTCTTCAGGAATTCGGCTACTTCGCCCTCTTTCTCGGCACGTTCTTCGAAGGCGAAACCATCCTGGTGCTCGCGGGCTTCCTTGCGTTCCGTGGATACATGGACATCAAGGTGGTGATGCTCGTGGCATTCCTCGGCAGTTATGCCGGCGATCAGCTGTGGTATTTCCTGGGACGCAAGCACGGGCGCAAACTGCTGGCGCGCAAACCGCGCTGGCAACTGATGGGCGATCGGGCGCTGGAACATATCCGCAAGCACCCGGACATCTGGGTGCTGAGCTTCCGCTTTGTCTATGGACTGCGCACCGTGATGCCAGTGGCGATCGGCCTGTCGGGCTATCCGCCGGGACGTTACCTGCTGCTCAACGGGATTGGCGCAGCCATCTGGGCCGCCGCGCTGGCTTCCGCCGCCTATCATTTCGGCGCAGTGCTCGAAGGCATGCTGGGCAGCGTCAAGAAGTATGAGCTGTGGGTGCTGGGCGCCCTGCTGGTACTGGGCTTTTGCCTGTGGCTGCGGCGGCGCTTCAAGAATGCCCGTCTGGCGAAGAAGATCTATACCGACGAGCAAGCGTTGAAAGCCGAACAGGCCAAGTCCAGCGAACCTACGACGCCCACCGAGTGAAGCGGTTTCTACAACAGTAGAGACCGATCCCGCTGAGCAGGCTATAACTGAGCAGCCCCACCCAGCCCACCGCGTTGCCCATTACACTGTCCGGCCATAACCCGACCATTGGCGCCAGCCACACCAGCGGCAGGTTCGACGCCAGCCGCAACAACTCCAGCCTCAACGCCTGCGGGCGATTTTCCAGGGCCGCGCCCAGCACAAACAGCCCCAGTGTCACGGCGCCCCAGCCCAACACCAGGGCTGCGGTCGGCAGACTTTGCTCCAGGTTCATCAAGTAACTGCCCAAGGCGATGTAGGCGCAAAATTGCAGCGCCACATACCACTGTTGGCGCCCGTCCAGCGGCACCTCGAATTTGCGGAACTGGCTCAGGTCCGGTTTGTTCATCGGGTACTTGGCCGCCACATCCGCTGGTCGCCAACCGGTGCGCATGAACCAGATCCGCAGCTTGTCCCACCCGTTTTCGGCACGCCGCGCGTCATCCCACAGCTGCGCATAGAACTGCACGTTCGCCCACAACGGATTCCAGCTCGCCAGCGGTGTGGTCACGCCGAAAATCACCGGCTCGTTATCGTCCTCTTCCTGGAACGAGCCAAATAGACGGTCCCAAATAATGAACACCCCGCCGTAGTTGCGATCCATGTAAAGAGCGTTCTGTGCATGGTGAGCCCGATGATTGGACGGCGTGACGAAGACCCATTCGAACCAGCCGAGCTTGGGAATGTGCCGGGTATGCACCCAGAATTGGTACAGCAGATTCAGCGCCGCAACGCTGACGAACACCACGAGTGGAACGCCGAGCACGGCCATGGGCAGGTAGAAAATCCAGCTCAACACAAACCCGGTGCTGGTCTGGCGCAAGGCCGTGGAGAGGTTGTAGTCCTCGCTCTGGTGATGCACCGAGTGGGCGGCCCAGAGGATATTGCGCTCGTGGCCCATGCGGTGCAGCCAGTAGTAGCAGAAGTCGTAGAAGACGAAAGCAAACACCCAGACCCAGACGCTGTCGGCCGAGAGTTCGATCACGGCCAGGTGCTTCAGGGCGAAGGCATAAGTCACCAGACCGACGCCTTTGGTCAACAGACCCGTGGTGGTCGACAGTACGCCGGTGCTGATGCTGTTGATCGCGTCTGCCACGCGGTAATTGCTCACCCCGCGCCAACGGTCGGCCAGCAACTCGACCGCAATCAGCACAAAGAAAAACGGCACCGCATACAGAATGAAGTCCATGACGCGCCCTGATCAGAATCGTTCAGCAGAGATTAGGTGTAGCCGCGTATTAACCCTATGGCAACGAGTGACAAATTAGTGGACATTTAACGCCATGAATCTGGAGAAAAGCCCATGAGCAAAAAAATTGCAGTGATCCTTTCCGGCTGCGGCGTGTACGACGGCGCCGAGATCCACGAAAGCGTGATCACCCTGCTGCGGCTGGACCAGCGCGGCGCCCAGGTGCAGTGTTTCGCACCCGATATCGCGCAGTTGCATGTCATCAACCACCTGACCGGCGAAGAAATGCCCGAGGCGCGCAACGTGCTGGTGGAATCGGCACGGATCGCCCGGGGCAACATCAAGGATATCCGTGAAGCCAGCGTCGATGACTTCGATGCGCTGATCGTTCCCGGCGGATTCGGATCGGCCAAAAATCTGTCGACCTTTGCCGTCGAAGGTGCCGGATGCAGCGTTCAGCCTGACGTCCTGGCGTTGACCGAAGCGTTCGCCGAGGCCGGCAAGCCGGTGGGGCTGATCTGCATCTCGCCGGCCCTGGCGGCCAAGATCTACGGCCCGGGCGTGACCTGCACCATCGGCAACGATGCCGATACCGCCGCCGCGATGAACAAGATGGGCGCTACCCATGCCGAATGTGCAGTGACCGACATCGTCGAAGACAAGGCGCGCAAGCTGGTGAGCACTCCGGCGTACATGCTGGCGCAATCAATCAGCGAGGCTGCTTCCGGCATCAACAAACTGGTCGACCGCGTGCTGGAACTGACCCACGAAAACGACGACTGACACAGTTCAATGTGGGAGCGGGCTTGCTCGCGAAGACTGACTGACATTCAACATTGATGTTGGCTGGTACACCGCTTTCGCGAGCAAGCCCGCTCCCACAGGGTTCAATGCATGGCTCAAGACTTGCGCGACAACCGCGTAAGTATCCGGTCCAGCGCATTGGCGAATGCCTGCTTCTCGCGCTCGCCAAACGGCGCCGGCCCGCCGCTCATCTGGCCCTGCTCGCGCAGATCGGTGAACAGGTTACGCACCGCCAGCCGATCGCCCATGTTCTGCGCATCGAACTCCTTGCCCCGCGGATCCAGCGCCGCCACGCCTTTCTTCACCAACCGGTCCGCAAGCGGCACATCGCTGCAAATTACCAGCTCACCCGGCGCGGCGTGTTCCACCAGGTAATCGTCGGCGGCATCCGGGCCGCTGGGTACTACGATCAACTTCACCAGCGCCAGGCCCGGTTTGATCTGCGGCTGGCCGGCCACCAGCACCACTTCGAACTGGCGCTTGAGGGCGAACTTCACCACCAGATCCTTGGCTGCCCGAGGGCAGGCGTCGGCATCGATCCACACGCGCATTGTTTGTACCTATTCTAAAAAGCTTCGCGGGCAAGCCTCGCTCCTACGGATTTATATCGTTCGCGGAATATGCGCACGACACGGACCTGTAGGAGCGAGGCTTGCCCGCGATTATGAGCGCAGCGAATGCTTTAAGAAACCGACACCCGCCGCTTCTCGGCCATCCGGCTACGGCTGTACAACACGATGATCGCAATGATCGCCACGGCCTGAGCACTCAGCGAATACGCATCAGCGTGGATCCCCAGCCAGTCGAAGTCAAAGAACGGCACCGGCCGCGTGCCGAAGATCCCGGCTTCCTGCAACGCCTTCACGCCATGGCCGGCAAACACCACTGACAATGCGCACAACAGCCCGGCATTGATGCCGAAGAACAACGCCAGCGGCAGTTTCGCCGAGCCGCGCAGAATCACCCAGGCCAGGCCGATCAGCAATACCAGCGCCGTCGCCCCGCCCGCCATTACGGCGTTGTGTCCTGCCGGCCCGGCCTGCAACCACAGGGTTTCGTAAAACAGGATCACTTCGAACAGCTCGCGATACACCGAGAAGAACGCCAGAATCGCAAAGCCGAAACGCCCGCCACCGCTCACCAGGCTGCTCTTGATGTAATCCTGCCAGGCCGCTGCGTGGCGACGGTCATGCATCCACACGCCGAGCCAGAGCACCATGACACTGGCAAACAACGCCGTCGCGCCTTCCAGCAGTTCACGCTGGGCGCCGCTGACGTCGATCACATAAGCCGCCACCGCCCAGGTCGCCAGCCCGGCCAGCAGTGCCAGGCCCCAACCGATGTTGACGCTGCGTACCGCCGATTGCTGACCGGTATTGCGCAGGAATGCGAGGATCGCCGCGAGCACCAGAATCGCTTCCAGACCTTCACGCAGCAGAATCAACAGACCGGAAATGTAGCTCAGCGACCAGCTCAAGCCATCACTGCCCAGCAGGCCAGCGGACTCTTTCAACTTGGCTTTGGCCGCTTCCAGGCGCTGCTCGGCCTGGGCCACCGGCAAGCCATCCTGCAACGACTGACGGTACGCCATCAGGGACTTCTCGGTGTCTTTGCGCACGTTGGCGTCGACGTTGTCCAGAGAGCTTTCGACCAGTTCGAAGCCTTCCAGGTACGCCGCTACCGACAAGTCATAAGCCTGATCGTGATCGCCGGCGCGGTAGGCTGCGATGCTCTTGTCCAGGGTGGCCGCCGTGTAATCAAGCAATTGCCCCGGACCACGCTTGACCTGGGGCGGTTGCGCTCGTTGCGCTCGGAAAGTGGCGGCCGCTTGCGGACCTTCAGCGGCCTGCACCTCGGCTGGCGTCTGACGTGCCAGGTCGGCGATGTTGTAGGTTTTCTCGGATTTGGCCGCAGCCGGATCGGCGCTGAAGCTGGCGATATAGGTCGCCAGGTCCCAACGTTGACGATCATCCAACTGATCGGCGAAGGCCGGCATGTCGGTGCCTTCAACCCCCATGCCCAGCGTGTTGTAGATCGCATAGAGGCTCAGACGGTCCAGTCGCACGGCATCGCGCAGATTGGCCGGCGGTGGCGTCATGCCGACACCCGCCGGACCGTCACCGGCGCCCGCATCGCCATGGCACACCGAGCATTGCTGGGTATACAGCGGCGCGCCGCGAGTCGGGTCTGGAGTGATAACCGGGGCCTGGCTGACCTCATAGGTCACCGCCAGTTTTGCCCCCAGCTGCCGCGCCTGACGGGCAACATCCGCGCCATCCTTGCGAGCGGCGATCGCAGCGCCAAGGCTGTCGACGCCCTGCTCCAGCTCTGCGCGTTCGGGTTTGGCCGGCAAATCGGCGATCAAACCTTGCAGCACTTTCAGGAATTCCTGCTGTTCGCGGTATTCAGACTCATCGATGACGTTGCCCGCCTCCACCGTCGCCGGATAATCGGCGCCAATGTAATCGAGCAAATGCAGGGCCTTGGGCGCACCTTCTGCGGTTTCGGCCAGCGCATTGAAGCTGCAGAACGCGATCATCGGCAGCACGAGCCACGCCAGAAAACGAGAGGAGGCAGTCATGAATAACTCTCAAATGGAAATACGAAGTAACACATTGTTCACTTCCAATCAGTTTCGCTCAAGCTTTGTTGGAATTTCCTGGGAAAACACTGCGGTGCCCGGTCTGAAATAAGTAATGGCACTTTGTGAAAAGATGCGATTAAAAAGCCATTACATGGCCAGCATCCCTGTTTATAATGCCGCGCCGTCGTTATTGCGATATGGCATTTAAGCTCCTCTTTTTATGAGGAATTGGCAGGAGGCCAACAGCCCTGCCGATGGGTCCCAACAGCCCGACCAGCACGCGGCTGCTTAAATTCAGGGAAGACGTACCCCTTATGGCATTCCGTGCCCCCACCTTGATCGCGCTCAGCGCTGTCACGTTGCTTTCCGGCTGCTCGGCCTTTCGTAACTACGATTCGGAACTTGCACAAACCAACCAGCAACTGGCCTCCGGCAACGTCGACGCCGCCTTGACCCTGCTGGAAAAGAACAACACCAGCAAAGACAAAGACCTGCTCTATTACTTCGAGAAGGGCGAACTGCTGCGCGCCAAGGGCGACTTGTCCGGCAGCCAGAACGCCTGGACCAGCGCCGATCAGGTGGTGGGCAAGTGGGAAGACGCGGTCAAGCTCGACACCGACAAGTACCTGGCTCAGTTCGGCAGCTTCCTGGTCAACGACAAGGTTCGTCGCTACGAAGGCTACGACTACGAAAAAGTCATGCTGACCACGCAGATGGCCCTAAACCTGCTGGCGGTGAATGACTTCGATGGCGCGCGCACCGCGATCAAGAAGACTCACGAACGTGAAGCGGTGATTGCCGACCTGCGTGACAAGGAATACCTCAAGAGCGAAGAGCAAGCCGAGAAAGAAGGCGTCAAAACCCAGTACAAGGATCTTCAGGGTTACCCGGTGGCGAGCCTCGACGCGCCGGAAGTGGTCAGCCTGAAAAACAGCTACCAGAGTGCGTTCAGCCATTATCTGGCCGGCTTCGTCTACGAAGCCCTGGGCGAGAAAGATCTGGCGGCACCAGGTTATCGCAAGGCCGCCGAGCTGCGTCCGAACACGCCACTGCTGGAGCAGGCGCTGGTGAATCTCGATAAACCCGCCAAGAACGAGGACAGCGACATCCTGATCGTGGTGCAAAGCGGTCTCGCACCGTCCCGCGACTCGATCCGCATTCCGCTGCCATTGCCTATCAGCAATAACGTGGTGATTACTCCGCTGTCGTTCCCGATCATCAAGCCGGATACCTCCACCGCCGTGTTCGCCCAAATCGGCGTGGACGGTCAGCAGTTGGACCTGACGCAACTCAACAGCACCACTGCCATGTCCCGTCGCGCGCTGCGTGATGACATGCCAGGCATCATTCTGCGCACCACCGTGCGGGCGATCACCCGTGGTGTGGCACAGAAGCAGATCAATGAAACCAACCCGCTGGCGGGTCTTGCAGTCGGCATCACTTCAGCTGTACTCGAAGGCGCCGATACCCGTACGTGGCGCACGCTGCCGGACAACACTCAGGTAGTGCGTCTGCGTTTGAAGAAAGGCGAGCACAGCGTCACGCTGCCGAGCGCCGTGGGCGGTTCGGTGGTCAAGGTCACCGTCGATCAGCGCTTTCAGGTCATCACCCTGCGCGCCGTGGGCAATCAAGTATTCGCCAGCGGCGTGGCTGCGCACGTGATCCCGAGCGCCAACCCGACCGCCGTGGCCAGCCTCAAACAACCTTAAGAACGGAGTCTTTGCATGCGTTTCAAATTCATCGCTGTCGTCGCCCTGGCCTTGCTGGCCGGCTGCGCCACCCCGCCACCGCCAGAGCCAGGGAGCGCGGCCAGCAAGGTCGTGGCCATGGGCAAGCTCAAGAACATCGTGGTCGGCGCCATGCGCGTGGCCCGGGAAAACGGCTTCATGACGGTCAATGCGCAGCTGAGCAACACCAGCTACAACAACAAGACCTTCTACTACCGTTTTGCCTGGCTCGGCCCTGAAGGTTTCCCGGTTGCCGAAGAGGAAACCTGGAAAAGCCAGATGATGTACGGCGAGCAGACCAGTTTCATTCAGGCGATTGCGCCAACCGCCAAAGCCGTGGATTTCCGTCTCGAAATCAAAACGCCTTAAGCCCGACACCCTATTCGTTCAGTTTTAGAGAGCATTCCCATGTTTGCACGCTTTTCGTTCATCGCCGTCATCGCCCTCCTGGCCAGCGGTTGCGCCAACACTTCGCCAACGCTTGGCAGCAAAAACATCAGCTACGGTGACACCAAGGCCGTGGAAACCGTGACCAACGAGTTCGGTTCCACCGACCTGCAGATGATCGCCGAATCCATGACCCGCTCCCTGGCCCAGTCCGGCATCCTGCAAGGCCGTCCGGTGGTTCAGGTCTACGACGTGAAGAACAAGACCAGCGAGTACATCGATACCCGGGAAATCACCACCAGCATCAAGACCCAACTGATGAAGTCCGGCACTGCCCGCTTCGCCAGCGACAACACCGCCATGCAAAGCCAGGTTGACCAGCTCAAGCTGCAAAACCAGAGCGGTTTGTACAAGAAAAGTACCGTGGCCAAGACGGGCAACATGATCGCCGCCCAATACCGTCTTGAAGGTTCGATCAGCTCGATCGTCAAGCGCAGTAGCGATTACAAGGACGTCTTCTACAAATTCAGCCTGCAATTGATCGACGTTGAAAGCGGTCTGGCCGAGTGGATGGACGAAAAAGAGATCCGCAAAACCACGGAGCGTTAATCGATGCGCACATGGATTGGCATGATGGCCCTGGCTTGCGCGTTCAGCGTGCAAGCGGCCCCGAAAGTCGCGGTGACGGATCTGGCGTATCAGGAGCGAGTGGAGCAATACATCCACATCGTTTCGGCACAGAGCAACCACAGCCAGAGTTACTACGGCGCCAGCGGCTCTTCGAGTTACAACGAGATCGAAGCGACCAGCAGCTACATCGAGCAAGGCGAGCTGCGTAAATTCACCGGCGACATCAAGGGCGAGATTCTGCGCACCGGCATGTTCCAGCTGGTGCAGGGCACGCCTTACACAGCATCGTCCAAGGGTGACGTGTATGACGTGATCAAGCGGATCAAGGCCGGCAGCTTCAAGGGTGCCGACTACGTGCTGTTCGGCACCGTGTCAGACATCGACTTCACCCGCGACATGAACGAGCTGGCCAACACCGATAGCTATTCGGCGGTGCTGGGGCTGACGCTGGTGGCGGACTTCAGCCTGATCAACACCAAGACCTTTGAGATCACCTCGGCTTTCACGGCGATGGGCGAAGGTCAGGACACCAAACTGGTGAATGGTCGGGACATCAAGATCTCGCTGAACCGTCCACGGGTGGTACGTGACGTGTCCAAGGCGCTGGGTGAGGATGTGGCTGCGCAATTGAGCCAACAACTCGGTGGCGGTGGTTACGAGCAGCCGGGGCAAGCGCCGTTGCGCAATAATCTGCCGCAGGATACGGCGCCGGTGATTCTGCGCTGATATTTCAGTAGGTACCTGTGGCCAAGGGACTTGCCTGTGGCGAGGGAGCTTGCTCCCGTTGGGCCGCGTAGCGGCCCCAAAACCATTCCTCCGGTAGTGTCAGGCAAACCGTGTCAGTCAGCTTTACGACTGCTACGCAGCCGAGCGGGAGCAAGCTCCCTCGCCACAAAAGCTCGCTCGCCACAATGAGAAAGGCGACCTGAAGAGGTCGCCTTTTTTGTGCCTGAAGGTTTACACCGCGGCTTTGCGCAGGGTCGCCATGAACGCCGCCGCGCCAATGAACAGCCCGGCAAAAGTACGGTTCATGCGTTGTTGCTGCTTGGGCGTGCGCAGCAAACGCAGCACCTTGGCCGCCAGCCCGGTGTAGCCGGCCATGACGATCAGGTCGACGCCGATCATGGTCACGCCGAGAATCAGGTACTGGGCCACCAGCGGCGCGTGGGGGTCGATGAATTGCGGCAGCACCGCAAGCATGAACACCAAGGCCTTGGGGTTGCTGATGTTCACCAGAAAACCGCGGAACACCAGCGCCATTGGCTTGCCGATCTGCCGGATGGCAGCGTCGTCGCTCATGTCATTGGGCAGCGCGCGCCATTGCTTGACCGCGAGGTAGACCAGGTAGGCCACGCCAAACCATTTGATCGCATAGAAAGCCGTGGCCGAAGCCGCGAGGATCGCCCCCACACCGGCAGCGACAATCGCGATCTGCAAGGCCAGGCCCAGTTGCAGGCCCAGAGCGTTCCAGTAACCGCGCCAGAAACCGTAGCGCAAACCGCTGGACATCGACGCAATGGCGCCGGCACCGGGAGAAAGGCTGATCACCCAGCAGGCGGCAAAAAACGCCAGCCATGTTTGAAGCACCATCGCACACCTCGACTCAGACTCGTGACAGACGTCTAAGCTAATGCGCCTTTGGGCCGATGACTACCGATTTTTTGCAGGACACCGCGACTGCCGACCAGCGTTTACGGCTTGAGGCCCCCTTCGCGAGCAAGCCCGCTCCCACATGGGATCTTCAGTGGACACAAAATTTGTGATGCACATCAATCCAGTGTGGGAGCGGGCTTGCTCGCGAAAGCGGTGTATCAGGCGACATCGATGCAGAAATTCAAAACCTACTTTTCGAAACCGTTCGAAGGAAACACATCCGTCCCACGCCAGCGTCGAACCGAGCGCTGGAAGAACAGGCTGTTGGGCACTTGCACCATGGCACTGCCGGTGCCGAGTTCTTCGGCTTCGATCAGCGTGGTGTAGAGCAGATTGATCGCCACCACCCGACCTTTGACGCCGGGCTTGTCGGTGGTATCCACCAACTCGACTACATCGCCGATACGAAACGGGCCGACGGTGAAGATCAGAATTGCGCATAGCAGGTTGGACAGCACGCTCCACATGGCGAAAAACGCCACGGCGGCCACCGCAACGAAACCGGACAACGCCGTCCAGAGCACCGTGGCCGACACACCAAGGCGTTCCAGCACGAAAATCAGCGCACTGCCCATTATCAGCCAGCGCAAACCACCGCGCAGCGGCATGAAAAACTGCGGCGGAAACGGATAGCGTTCGCCCAGGCGAGTCAGGCATTTAGCGACGACGCGCTGGGCGATATAACCGGCCAGCAGGATCAGCAGAATTTGCACGACCAGCCAGAGCGGCTCGCCCCACACAGCCGGCAACGGCAGCTTGAAGGCTTCCATCAGGACAGTGCCTCCAGCTCCGCCTGCATGCTTTCGAGCAATTCGAGCGCTTCCATCCAGGCTTCTTCCAGCTCGGCTTCACGCACCTTCAGCTTGGCCTGTTCAGCCAGCAGATCACGCAAGTCGTTCTTGCGCATCGGCTCGTAAATGTCGCTGTCGCCAAGGCTGGCATCGATCTTTGCCAGTTTCTCGTGCAGCTTGCCCAGCTCGGCTTCAAGCTTGTCAGCCTCACGCTTGTGCGGTGCCAATTGCTGACGCAACGCAGCGGCAGCCTGGCGCTGGGCCTTCTTGTCGGTCTTGTCCGGATTGACCGGGGTATTGCTGACCGGGGCATTGCGTTGACGGTATTCGACCAGCCAACGGGCGTAGTCTTCCAGGTCGCCGTCGAACTCCTCGACCTTGCCGTCTGCCACCAGATAGAAATTGTCAGTGGTGCTTTTGAGCAGATGACGATCGTGTGAGACCACCAGTACCGCGCCACTGAATTCCTGCAGGGCCATGGTCAGCGCCAGACGCATTTCCAGATCCAGGTGGTTGGTTGGTTCGTCGAGCAGCAACAGGTTTGGTCGATCCCAAGCGATCAATGCCAAGGCCAGACGCGCCTTCTCACCGCCGGAGAAATTCAGTACCGGCTCATCGATACGCGCGCCGCGGAAGTCGAACCCTCCGAGGAAGTCGCGCAGGGGTTGCTCCCGCTCGGTCGGCGCCAGGCGCTGCAAGTGCAACAACGGGCTGGCCTTGGAGTCGAGAGAATCCAGCTGATGCTGGGCGAAGTAGCCAACGACGGTGTTTTCACCGCGCGTCAGGCGACCGGCCAACGGCTCAAGCTCACCGGCGAGGTTTTTGATCAGGGTCGATTTACCCGCGCCGTTCGGGCCGAGCAAACCGATCCGCGCGCCGGGGGTCAGTTGCAGCTTGACCTTCTCCAGCACGGCTTTGTCGCCGTAACCCAGTCGAGCATCCGACAGGTCGATCAGCGGGCTGGAAATTTTCGTCGACTCGCGGAAGACGAAGTCGAACGGCGAATCGACGTGGGCGGCGGACAGTTCTTCCATCCGCTCCAGCGCCTTGATCCGGCTCTGGGCCTGACGGGCCTTGGTGGCTTGAGCCTTGAAGCGGGCGATGTAGCTTTCCATGTGCGCACGTTGCGCCTGCTGCTTCTCGTAGGCCTGTTGTTGCTGGGCCAGACGTTCGGCACGGGCGCGTTCGAAAGCGCTGTAACCACCGCGATACAGGGTGATCTTGCGTTGATCGACGTGGGCTACGTGATCGACCACGGCATCGAGGAAGTCCCGGTCGTGGGAAATCAGCAGCAAGGTGCCGGGGTAGCTTTTAAGCCACTCTTCGAGCCAGATGATGGCATCGAGGTCCAAGTGGTTGGTCGGTTCGTCGAGTAGCAACAGGTCCGAAGGGCACATCAAAGCCTGCGCCAGATTCAGACGCATCCGCCAGCCACCGGAGAAATCTCCTACTTGCCGATCCATCTGCTCGTTGGTGAACCCAAGGCCGGCCAGCAGCTTTCGAGCCCGGGCATCGGCGGTGTAGCCGTCGGCGCTGTCGAGTTCCGAGTGCAGGCGGGCCTGAGCGGCACCGTCATGGGCCGCTTCGGCTGCGGCGAGGTCGCGTTGCACCTCGCGCAGGCGCAGGTCGCCATCGAGCACGTAGTCGACCGCGATGCGTTCGAGCGTCTCGATTTCCTGGCGCATGTGGGCGATGCGCCAGTCGGCCGGCAGGAAGCAGTCACCCGAGTCCGGGTGCAGTTCGCCACGAATCAAGGCGAACAGGCTCGATTTGCCGGCGCCGTTGGCACCGATGAGGCCGGCTTTGTGGCCGGCGTGCAGGGTCAGCTCGGCGTCTTCTAGCAGACGTTGCGGGCCACGCTGTAAAGTGAGGTTCTGAAGTCGAATCATAATGGCGGCGGAGTCTACCAGCTTCGCTCGCAACTGGCGCGAGTAGCACTATGTCCTCTGACCTGTGGAGCTTTTCCCTTGGCACTTACGCCCGTCCCGACGTTGAAGATGCTTGCCTGCAATTACAGTCGAAGGGGGTGAACGTGTGCCTGCTGCTTTGTGGATTGTGGCTGGGACAGCGGAGTGTCGCCTGCAACGGGCAACGATTACAGCAGCTTCGCGACGTGGCGGAGCCCTGGGACGCGGAGGTCGTGCGACCGCTACGGGCGTTGCGTAGGCAATGGAAAGCCGGCGCGGCAGAAGACGCCGAACTGAAAACGTTGCGCGAACAAGTCAAAACCCTGGAACTGCAAGCCGAACGAGAGCTGTTGTTACGACTGGAGCATTCGGCAAAGAGCTGGCCGCAGGATGAGGCGACCGATCTATCGGCCTGGCTGGAAGGTGTAACGGCAGGCGCCGCCCACCTGGACCGCGACGCGCTGCATCAGCTGCGCGTCGCGGTAAGCAGCACTTAGGAAGCGCTGGTTGGGGTGGTTGCTGCGATCGATGCGGCGGCCGGCGTTGGCGCTGGCGTGGCTGTCGAGGTGGCTGCTGCTAAAGCAGACGTTGCTGCCGGAGCCGGGTTGGCTGGCTTGGCAACTGGCGCGGCGGCCGGCTTGGCGGCAACTGGTTTCTTCACCGCTGGTTTTGCAGCCGGTTTGGCAGCGGCAGGTTTGGCTGCTGGTTTCGCTGCGGCAGGTTTTGCAGCAGTAGCTGGCTTGGCTGCAGCAGGTTTTGCAGCAGCAGTTTTGGCAGCCGGTTTGGCTGCAGCTTTTGCAGCTGGTTTTGCAGCTGGCTTGACAGCTGTTTTAGTCGCGACTGATTTCGCGGCTGGCTTGGCAGCAGGTTTCGCAGCGGCAGTTTTTGCAGCTGGTTTTGCGGCCGGTTTGGCAGCTGCTTTCGCCGCTACAGTTTTCGCCACCGCGGGTTTAGCAGCAGCGGTTCTTGCAGCCGGTTTAGCGGCAGCTGTTTTGGCAGCAGCTGGCTTGGCAGCGGCTGGCTTGGCGGCAGGTTTTGCAGCCGGTTTTGCAGCCGATTTTGCAGCGCTTGCAGCGACTGTTTTTTTCGCCGCAGGTTTAGCGGCAGGTTTTGCTGCGGCTTTCACCGGTGCTTTGGCAGCCGGTTTGGCAGCAGACTTGGCCGGTGCTTTTGCAGCAGCCGGTTTGGCAGCGGCTTTCTTGGCTGGAGCCGCAGCTGGCTTGGCCGAACGCAGGGACAACGCCTTGCCGACAGCCTCTTGGACACGACCGACACCCTGGGCCAGTTTCAGGCTTTCTTGAGCATCGCGTTTGAGTTGCAGGATGTAGTTGCGCGTTTCGGACTGGCGATCCTTGAGGGCATCGAGCAAGTTCTCAAGTTCTTTCACCGCCTCCTTGGCCTTGGCTTGCGCCTTGGCTTTGCCGGCCGCCGCAGCGTCCTGCAATTTGGTCCGGGATTTGTGCAACTTTTCCTGTGCTTTTCCGCGCTGCTTCTCCAGTTTGGCGAGCAGTTTTTCAGCATCAGCCAAGGCTTGGGAACAAGCGTTTTCCAAATGCTCGAGCAGGCTGCCCGAGAGTTGTTGGAGTAAGTGCAACGGAGTATTTACTGGCTTCTTGGTGGCCGACATGGTTTACCTCCTGGCTGACGTGAATGCGGCTCATACTAGACCTCTGCTGCAACCGCCGCTAGGGCATGTTGACAGTATCGAAAGCACTACGTTGCAACGAAGTAAAAATGTTCTGTGCTTGCGCAAAACCAGTTCACCTTTGAACGCATTCACACTGGCATAATCCTGCGCATCTCAGGTCGGAGAGTGCCCATGTCGCGCTACCTATTTTTATCGCTGTGCGTGTTTTTTTCCGTGGCCCAGGCCGCCGAAAAAACCGCCGCAAATGACACTCACGATCTCGCTTACAGCTTGGGCGCAAGCCTTGGCGAACGCTTGCGCCAGGAAGTTCCGGACCTGCAACTTCAGGCCCTGCTCGAAGGTTTGCAGCAAGCCTATCAAGGCAAGCCGCTGGCACTGAAAGATGAGCGGATCGAACAGATTCTGGCTGAGCATGAAGCCCGGATTGCCATGCAGTCGCCTGAGCCGCAAAGCGAATTGGCGTTGGAAAACGAGCGACGGTTTCTCGTTGAAGAAAAAGCCAAACCCGGCGTTCGCGAACTGGCCGATGGAATATTGCTGACAGAGTTGGCGCCGGGCACCGGTGCCAAGGCCGGTCCGAATGGCAAGGTCCAGGTGTTGTATATCGGACGCCTGCCTGACGGCTCAGTGTTCGACCAAAACAGCGAGGCGCAGTGGTTCAGTCTGGATAGTGTGATCACGGGTTGGCGCAGTGCGTTGCAAAACATGCCGGTCGGCGCGAAATGGCGCCTGGTGATCCCATCGGCCCAGGCCTATGGTGCCGACGGTGCCGGCGACCTGATTGCGCCATTCACGCCGCTGGTATTCGAGGTCGAATTGCGCGGTGCTAA
This sequence comes from Pseudomonas sp. PDM24, assembly GCF_019218905.1. Lineage (NCBI taxonomy): Bacteria > Pseudomonadati > Pseudomonadota > Gammaproteobacteria > Pseudomonadales > Pseudomonadaceae > Pseudomonas > Pseudomonas sp. PDM24. The sequence continues at coordinate 410,997 of NZ_JAHUWR010000002.1, forward strand.
AAGCTGAAAACCGGAAACGAAAAACGGCGCGCATTTGCGCACCGTTTTGAGGGTGTTGCCGGATAAGGTTCAGGCTTGAACCGAATCCTCTTCCTTGTGAGCAGTGTGCAGCACTTCGATCAGGCAATCTTCCAGTTCGAAGCGTTCGTGCAACAAGCCACCCAGCTCCTTGAATTTCTCCGCGACACACTTGCCGGCGTCACACAGGTCGTTGAACGCCAGCAGCTTCTCGGTGATGACGTCGATGCGCGGGTAAATTGTCTCGGCCAACTCCAGACCACGAGTATCACCGAACGCCTTGGCTTCGCCCGTCAGTTGTTCGTAGATCTCGAAATGCCCGGCAGACACGTAGTCGACCAGCACACCGCAGAATTCCTGCAACGGTTTTCGGTTCTCGCCCAAAGCTTCGGGCTTGGCGCCGAGAGCGTCATAGGCCCGAACCAGTTCGTGACGCTCCTGCAACCAGCGATCGATCAGCAGATGCACTCCACCCCAACGTTCCTGAGCATTCTGACAACTTTCGAGCATGGTGATTCTCTCTTCCCTTGTGGGTCATGCTGCTCTACACCTGTCGCACACTTGAAGATCAAGAATCGACCAGGCAGAGCGTCATTCGAGCAACATAAATCCAATGACACGTGCGGGCCAGATTATGCCCGCGCGCTTATGGCTTCAAGGTACGCAGGAGATAAAGTTCATACAAGTGTTTAATCACCCGCCAATGCCCGGTGCGACGACTCGCCGCTGAGCGGTCGCTGACACGCGATCCAGACAAGGCGCAGCAACTGATACCCGCCCAGAATCATCATCGCAACGAAGAACAGCAAACTCCATTCCGGGATGCTCAGGTCGAACAGCGTCCAGGAAATTTCCGCGCAATCGGCGGTTCCTTGGAACATTCGCTGCACGACACACAGCCAGGGTGTACTGGCGAACAGATCGGCCAGATCAGGCGAACATGTCGATAACTGATGCACCGGATCGCTCTGCAACACCACCTGCCGCCACGCCGTGATGGTGCCCGCCAGACTGCAGAACAGACCCAGCAACCAATACAGGAAGGATCCAAAGCGTCCAGGTCCCTGCACTGAAGCCGCCAGGCAGACACCCGTCAGCAGCGCCAGGCAAACCCGCTGCAACAGGCACAACCCGCAAGGCTTGAGGCCGACCGCATATTCCAGGTGATAGGAAACGCCCAAGGCCAGGGCACCTGCAATGAAAACCATGAAAAACAAGGAGCGTGAGCAGGCCAAAGACATGGCTTTTCCGTAACAGTAGAGACAGGCGGTTACGGTAGAGGAAAGCGCAGCAGCCTTTCAAGGCAGGCCCCCACGGACACTTCACCAGAAGTGTAGGGAATTCCCGACAGCGTCGAGAGGATTTGATGTAGTCCTCTGTAGGACTTTGCCAGCGAAGGATGACAACGCTGAAACAGTGGCGGATTCGAAGCGATTCCCGCCCTGTAGCAGCTGGCGCAGCCTGCGTTCGGCTGCGAAGCAGTCGTCATAAGTTTAACGTGCCCGCCTGATCAAACTGCGGCGTCTGATTTTGCGACTGCTGCGCAGCCGAACGCAGGCTGCGCCAGCTGCTACAGCGGGAATCAGGCGTGAGCCGGCACCGGCAGCGGTGCCGCCAGCAAACGCTCATCCAGTAGACCCAAGCCCTCCTGGAACAGCTGATTACTGCGTTCGGTGTCACCCAGTTGCGCCAGCAACCGCGCCAGCTCGGCGCAGGCTTCAGGGTTGCGCTGCACGCGCAGGCTGCTCTCCAGATAATCCCGGGCCTTGCCCCACAGACTGCTTTGCAGGCACAAACGGCCCAACGTCAGCAGCAGGCTCGGGTCGGCGGGATGATCCTTGAGCCAACCCTCGGCGGTGTGCAGTTGCCTGGCCGGATCGCTGCCGCGAACCAGCCCGTAAAGGCGTGCCAGATGGCTGTCGTATTTGCGCTTGAGGGCTGCACGCAGGACCTCCTCGGCCTCGACCTGTGCCCCTAGTTGCCGCAATTGCTCGGCATAGGCCAGCACCAGTTGCGGTTCCTGGCGCTGAGCGGCGGTGAGTTGCTGCCAGGCGCGATTGAGCGATTGCAAACCGACCGTTCCGTCCTCTTCCCGCTGCGCCGCCAACGAAAGATTTTCACCCCAGGCACGGCGCTCCAGCTCAGCCAGTTCGGCCGGTGGCAATACCTTGTCCTTGCGTAACTCCGGCAACAAGCGAATCACTGCCGACCAGTCGCCCCGCTGCTGAAGCAGGCGCTGCAACTGGCGCAGGGTCTGGACGTTATGAGGATGACGCTCGTGCATGGCTTGCAGGGTTACCAGCGCGCCTTCAGTGTCGCCGCGGTCAGTCTGCAACTGGGCATGGTTCAAGGCAATCGCCAGCTCGGCCTGGGGCTGCCGTTCGAGGGCGCGCTCCAGCAGGTTGTCGCTTTCCTCGTAGTGACCTTGTTCGTTCGCGGCGCGGGCGGCACCGAGGTAGTAGAGCAGCGGCTGGCGCTCGGCTTCCGCTGCGCGATACAAATGACGCTGCGCACTGGCCCAGCGGCCCTCGGCCAAATCCAGCTGACCGTGTTCTATCGCCACTTGCACCCGCCGACTGCGATTGCGCCGGGACCATGGATTGACCACTCCACCGGAAGTCGTCACCAGCTCGATCAGCGCCTTGATGCCCCAGAACACCAGCCACAGCACGGCCACCAAGGCGAGGGTTGCCCACAGGCTCGATTCGTAACGGAAAGTTTTGTAGGCGATCAGCACATAGCCAGAATGCTCGGCAATCGCCAGCCCCAGCGCGGCAGCCGCCGCGATGACCACGAACACGATCACATAGAGGCGCTTCATGGCATGGCCTCCTGCGTCGTGCTCGCGGCAGGTTTGGCCAGAGGTTTCACCGACTCCTCGGCGTTGACGTTGCGCCGCTCAAGATAGGCCTGGACCGTACTCAACGTGCCCGTCAGATCTGGCGTGATCACCGTGACTGGCTGCTTGCTCAACTCGGCCACCTGCTCCAGCATGACTTTGCTCTGAGGGTTGTCCGGGTTGAAGTTGCTCTTGAGCACGTCCCGCGCTTCGGCCAGCGCTTGGGTGTAAACCGCGGCCTGGCCATTGAGCGCGGCCCATTGCGCCTGCTCCAGCGCCAGGCTCAGGGCCAGACGCACCTGGCTCAAGCTCTGCCCTGCCAGCAACGGCCGGACATTCTTGTCGGCGTTGAAATCGATGCGGATATAACGCGAGATCTGATCCCACCATTGCGCCCAGCGACTGGCGCCGTCGCCATCAGCGGTCAGGCCCAGCAGGGATTCGCCACGATCCTTGTACTCAGGCGCCAGCTCGGTGAGGTTGATCACCTGATCGCGCAAGGCACCCAGTCGCAGGAACAACCCGGTGCGATCCGGCTGTTCGGTACTGCGCAGGGCTACCAGGGTTTTGGCCACTTGCTCGCGAGCGGCAAAAGCCCCGGGGTCGTTCTGTTCACGAAGAATTTCGTCGGCGCCTTGCACCAGAGCCTGGGCGCTGCTGATGTCCTGCAATGCCGACAGACGCAGGCTGGCCAAGCGCAGCAAGTGCTCGGCTTCGGCCAGACGCCAGTCCTTGCGGCTCGCGCCGAGGACGGTTTCCAGACGTTGATTCAGGCGTTGCTGATCGCCTTGGAGTTGAGTGACCAGACGACTGCGCGCGTCGAGCTCCTCGGCGGCAGGCATTTGCTCGAGGCGAGCCGTCAGGCGTTGCTCGTTGAGCTTCAAGCTCTGGGCCTGATCGTTCAGCGCCTGAACCTGACTCAACTGTTGCTGGTTATTGGCTTGCAGGTGACGCACCTGCCAGACTCCCCAACCGCCCACGGCAACACCGGCAGCGCCCAACAGCAGCGCGACGATTGCCAACCCATTGCCTCGGCGCTGCTCAACAGCAGGTGGCGCAGTTTCAACCGGTGCATCAGCCGGTGCATCAAGCACGGGCCGGACGTCATCTTTAGGCAAGGCTGTTTCGCTCACGTATCCATCCTTTGCATTAGAAAACGGGCACGGGGTGTTCCCGTAACGCCGCCAGCAAGGCCGCGGCACTGGCGCCACGACAATCCACAACTGTTTGGGCCCCGGCGGCGCGTGCCAGCTCGGCGACCCTGGGGCTTGGAACAAACAACGGCAGCCGCACCATGCTCGGCCAGGCATCGCCAGCCAATCGGTGCAGGTGCTCAAAACCCTGTCCACTGCTGACCACCAGCCCGTTCAAGCGTTCCGCCTTGACCCGGTCTGGCAGCGTTGCCGACGGGTACTGCGGCAAACCGCGTCGGTACAACTCCAGATACTCGACACTAGCACCAAGCTCGCGTAAACGCTCAGCCAGCAGCTCACGCCCACCCTCCCCGCGCAGGATCAGCACTCGCGGATCAGGGCCGGCAACAGCCTCGCGCAACGGCGCAAGCGCAAGCAAGGCTTCGCTGTCGTCGCCGTCGACCGGAAAGCTCACATCCAGCCCGCTATCCTCGAGGATCTGCGCCGTCGCCGCGCCCACGCTGAACCACTTCAGGCCCGGTGGCTGCGGCCAGTACTGGTTGAGCAGACTGACAGCGATTCTGGCGGCCGGCTTGCTGACCACGATCACCGCGCAATAGCTATCCAGGTTCTGAATCACTTCGCGCATTGTGTCAGAGGCGGGAATCGGCTCAATATCCAAAAGCGGCAAGCTGCTGCTGAAAACCCCCGCGTCGGCCAGCACACGGGCTAGCGCCGCCGATTCATCCGCAGGGCGTGTCAGCAACAGGCGCCAGCCAGTCACTCGTGCCCTGCCTCGCCATAGACTGCTTTCAGAATGTCGGCGGCGCCCTGGCTCAGCAGGTCCTCGGCCACTTGCACACCCAATGCCTCGGCATCAGCCCGTGGCGCACGGGCCTCGGCGCTGAGCAACAGGCCGCCGCTCGGATCACCCACCAAACCACGCAACCAGATCTGCTCGCCTTCAAGCACGGCGTAGCAAGCGATTGGCACCTGGCAGCCGCCATTCAGATGTTTGTTGAGGGCACGTTCGGCAGTAACACGAGTGGCCGTGTCCTGGTGATGCAGCGGCGTCAGCAGCGCGTGGATTTCAGTGTCGACGCTACGGCATTCAATACCGACCGCGCCTTGGCCACCGGCCGGCAGGCTGTCTTCGACGCTGATGGCCGAGGTGATGCGGTCTTCGAAGCCCAGGCGAATCAAACCCGCCGCGGCGAGGATGATGGCGTCGTATTCGCCGGCATCGAGCTTGGCCAGGCGAGTGTTGACGTTGCCGCGCAGGAAGCGGATTTCCAGGTCCGGGCGGCGGGTCAGCAACTGCGCCTGGCGACGCAAGCTGGAGGTGCCGACGATGCTGCCTGGCGGCAACTCAGCCAGGCTGGCGTAGGTATTGGAGACAAAGGCATCGCGCGGGTCTTCGCGCTCGCAGATGCAGAACAGACCGAGGCCTTCGGGGAAGTCCATCGGTACGTCTTTCATGGAGTGCACGGCGATGTCGGCTTCGTTTTCCAACAGCGCGGTTTCCAGCTCCTTGACGAACAGGCCCTTGCCGCCGATTTTCGACAGCGGCGAATCAAGCAGCTTGTCGCCGCGACTGACCATAGGCACCAGCGTCACGAGCAGGCCCGGATGGGCCTGTTCCAGACGAGCCTTGACGTATTCGGCCTGCCACAGGGCGAGAGCACTTTTGCGGGTGGCGATGCGGATTTCGCGAGAGGACATGGATCAATCCGTACTGAATAGATACGGCAGATAATAACAGCTCAGCCAAATCCGCTTTGACTTGTATCAGAAACTGCATGGCCTCCCTGGCCCTCAATGTCCGGTAATAGGGTAGAAACCCGGCCCCTAAAGCTGTTGCATCATTTTGCGCACGCCGGCCACATGGCGTCGACTGACGATCAGGGCATCGCCGTTCAGGCCTTTGAGAAACAGCTGGAAATGCCCCAGGGGCGTGCGTTGCAGCCGCTCGATGCGTTCGCGAGCCACCAGTGCATTGCGGTGGATCCGCACGAAACGGTCGCCAAATTCGTCTTCAAGGGCCTTGAGTGGTTCGTCGAGCAGCACTTCACCACCTTCATGACGCAAGGTGACGTACTTGTGGTCGGCGATGAAGTAGACCACCTGACCCAACGGAATCAGCTCGATGCCTTTTCGGGTGCGGGCGCTGATGTGGCTGCGCGGGCCGCTACCGGTTTCGGCCGCCGGGCGAGTCAAGGCCGCGAGCTGGACGCGATTGGGTCGCTCGGCTTTCTTTAATGCTTCGTGTAACTGTTCTGTGCGCACTGGCTTCACCAGATAGCCCACGGCGCTAGCCTGCAGGGCTTCCACGGCAAATTCATCGGGCCCGGTGCAAAACACCACGGCGGGCGGGGTTTCGCGTTCGCACAATCGTGCAGCCACTTGCAGGCCATCGAGGCCCGGCATGCGAATATCGAGCAGCACGATATCCGGTTTGTGACTGTCAATCAGTGCCAACGCCTCTTCGCCGTTCGTGGCGCTGGGCTCCAGGACATTGTATCCCTCGAGTTCGCCGACCATTCGGCTCAGGCGCTCGCGGGCCAGGGGTTCGTCATCAACGATCAGGACATTCATATTGCGCTGGATTCCTGCGTGAGTCTCGCACAAGGATAGCGTAGACAGGTGAAGTGACGTCCGTCACCGCGATCCACGCTAAGACTAGCGCGAGGGCCAAAAAGTGCCGCGAGACCGGCGGCTAAATTTTTATCTGCCGCGTGACTGGCGGCCCAGGCCCGCACTGGCGAGGCATCGCCGTAGGGTTTGCTGATACACAATATGAACACCCCTCTTCTCTCTATAGTCAGCTGCAGCATCGAGAAGTGCGCTGATCCTCTGTCCAACTGTAGACGGTTGCCGGGACGATATTGCTCAATTGAGAAATATCGTTGCGCAATTTCCGCATCGCTTGCTTCGAGCAGGGGTGCGCGATAAGAAAAAAACCTGTCGACCAGTGTCAGCGACAGGATTGGCAACCCTGTTATTATCCGCGTCAGCGTTTCACGCCATCTTTCTTCAAGCCGATACGAGCGAATTCATGAGCACTGACAAGACCAATCAGTCCTGGGGCGGCCGCTTCAGTGAACCCGTCGACGCCTTCGTCGCCCGCTTCACCGCCTCCGTCACCTTCGACCAGCGCCTGTATCGCCACGACATCATGGGCTCGATCGCCCACGCCAGCATGCTGGCCAAGGTCGGCGTGCTGACCGATGCCGAGCGCGACAGCATCATCGATGGCCTGAACACCATCCAGGGTGAAATCGAGGCCGGCCAGTTCGACTGGCGCATCGACCTTGAAGACGTGCACATGAACATCGAGGCGCGTCTGACCGACCGCATCGGCGTCACCGGTAAAAAGCTGCACACCGGCCGCAGCCGTAACGACCAGGTCGCCACCGACATCCGCCTGTGGCTGCGTGACGAGATCGACCTGATCCTGGGCGAAATAACCCGTCTGCAACAAGGCCTGCTGGAGCAGGCCGAGCGCGAAGCCGCCAGCATCATGCCGGGCTTCACTCACCTGCAAACCGCGCAGCCAGTGACCTTCGGGCATCACATGCTGGCCTGGTTCGAAATGCTCAGCCGCGACTACGAGCGTCTGGTGGACTGCCGCAAGCGCACCAACCGCATGCCGCTGGGCAGCGCCGCACTGGCCGGCACTACTTACCCGATCGATCGCGAGTACACCGCTCAACTGCTGGGCTTCGACGCGGTCGGCGGTAACTCCCTGGACAACGTGTCCGATCGCGACTTCGCCATCGAGTTCTGCTCGGCCGCGAGCATCGCGATGATGCACTTGTCGCGTTTCTCCGAAGAATTGGTGCTATGGACCAGCGCACAGTTCCAGTTCATCGATCTGCCGGATCGTTTCTGCACCGGCAGCTCAATCATGCCGCAAAAGAAAAACCCGGACGTGCCGGAACTGGTTCGCGGCAAGACTGGCCGGGTATTCGGCGCATTGATGGGCTTGCTGACCCTGATGAAAGGCCAGCCGCTGGCTTACAACAAGGACAACCAGGAAGACAAGGAACCGCTGTTCGACGCCGCCGACACCCTGCGCGACTCGCTTCGCGCCTTCGCCGACATGATCCCGGCGATCAAGCCCAAGCACGCGATGATGCGCGAAGCGGCCCTGCGCGGTTTCTCCACCGCCACCGACCTGGCTGACTATCTGGTACGCCGTGGTCTGCCGTTCCGTGATTGCCACGAAATCGTTGGCCACGCGGTGAAGTATGGCGTGGAAAGCGGCAAGGACCTGGCGGAAATGAGCCTGGAAGAACTGCGCAAGTTCAGCGATCAGATCGAGCAGGACGTATTTGCCGTGCTGACCCTGGAAGGCTCGGTGAATGCCCGTGACCATATCGGCGGGACTGCGCCGGCGCAGGTCAAGAAGGCTGTTGCTCGCGGTCAGGCGTTGCTCGCCAGCCGTTAAATTGCCAAAAGCTTCGCGAGCAAGCCCGCTCCCACATTAGGTGAGTAGTGAACGCAAAATTTTGTGAACACTGGAGATCCAATGTGGGAGCGGGCTTGCTCGCGAAGGCATTCTCAAGATCGTTACACGTCTACTTTTTGGACGCGATCATCTCCAGAAACGCAGGCATCGCCGCGTCTTTATCCTTTGCGATCCGCTGCACATGCGGGTTCTGCCCCAGACGCTCCAGCAGCGCCCTGGCCGCCGGCATCTCGGCCAACAGATCGATATCGAACAGCTTCTGCGCCACGGCACAGGCCATCGGCACGCTGTACAGGAAATACAAATCCGCAATGCTGAGACTGTCGCCCGCTACGTAAGGGGCGAACTTGCCATGCCTGCCCAGCGAGGCGACCCCCAGCAGCAGCTCGGCCTTGGTCTTGTCCTTGATCGCCTCCGGCACAGACATGCCGAAAAACGCTTCGGGGTAGCAGGCGCGCGCCGGCAGTTCGATGTACAACTCGATTTCCTTGGCCAACGCCAGCGCCTGCGCTCGCTCGAAGGGCTCGCTGGACAGCAGCGGCGTGCCTTTCTGGCTCTGCTCGAGGTACTCGAGAATCACACTGGTTTCGTTGATGAAACCTTGTTCGACGGCCAGCACCGGAACCTTCCCACGCGGGCTGATGTTGAGCGTCTCGGGGGTCTGGCCCGGGTAAAACGGCACCTCTTCAAATGGCAGTCCCTTCTCCAGCAACGCCAGCTTGACCATGTTGTAGTAGTTGCTGACGCAAAATCCATAAAGCTTGAGCATTACATAGCCTCCAGGCCGTGCAAGGGGTTGGCAGCGCCAGTTATAGAACGCCCGGGCACTTCTTGCCAGCAGCATCACAGCGCTGAATGCAGGTAAACTGGCCGCCTTAACTTGAGGAGCCTGCCATGAGCGAGCCAACTGATATCGAGATCGACGAAGAAGAGTTCGCCGAAAACACCCTGATCGAAGCCATCGAAAACCAGATCGAAAGCGACAACCCGCCAGCTGCCAAGGCCACGTTCAACAAGCTGACCCTGGTGGGTTACGAGCGTGATGAAATCCTCAACCTGATGGCCCACGTGCTGGCGGTGGAAATCGACGCGATCCTCGAGGAAGACCGCGCGTTCAACACCGAATGGTACGAAGCTGCGCTGCGCGCTCTGCCAGAGTTGCCGCCGGAAAAGAAATAAGCCAACACCCCTCCCCTGTAGGAGCGAGGCTTGCCCGCGAAAGACTCACCGCGGTCTATCTGCAAAACCGCGTCACCGTTCTTCGCGGGCAAGCCTCGCTCCTACAACACCCCGTTACCGGGGGAAGGCGAAAAAAACCCTGTTACGAGCACTGGACATGCTGCGCGAGTGGGATCACCTTAGGAGCGCTATCGTCCAATTCCTAGAAAGTCTGGAGTCCTTATGTCGCTTACCCCTGAGTTGGTTGCCGAACTGGAAATCCTCGCCCTCTTCAACCTGGACAGTTCCCAGGAAGGTTTGAAAATTCATCAGACCGCTGCCCCGAAAGCCATTGCCGCCGCCCAAAGACTGTTCGATAAAGAATTGATCACCCAGCCCGATGGCGGTTATCTGACCAGCCTGGGGCGTGACGCTGCACAAAATGTGCAAACCGTTCTAACCATTCTGTCCGTGCGCGAAACAGCCTGAGCCTCACCGCATCGCCCACGGAAACCTCTGTCACGGGATTTCCGCGGGCACACTTTGGTGCCCGCTGTCGCCGTGCGATAGAAACCTGACGCCAGAAATACAAAATCAGCTTAAAAGTCCCGGGGCCGAGGCGCTAAACTGCCCCTCATCCCGAGCCCTCCACGTCCGAGCCCCGCGAGCCGGATTGAGCTGACATGACCCGCACCCATGAAATCCGCCCCGATCTGGACGAGGGAATCGACCGCAAGGTTCTCAGCCAGCTGCGCGCCCGTTTTCTGAAGCTCAACGAGGGCCGCATGGCCCGTGCCATGGAAGGGTTGTCGACCCGCCAGCAAACGGTGCTGACCTTGCTGCCGCTGTTTTTCCACGTCAATCATCCGCTGTTACCGGGTTACGTTTCGGGTAGCACCCCGGCCGGGCTGTCGAATTTCGAACCTGACGCCAACGCCCTCGCCGAAGCCCAGCGCCTGACCCGCTCGTTTTCCTACAAGCCACGCCACGGCAGCAATCCGCCGCGACCGATTCACGGCCTGTTCCTGATGGGCAGCCTCGGTACCTTGGCCCAGGCCGACCAGAGCGATATGGACGTCTGGGTCTGTCACGGGCCGGACTTGAGCGAAAGCGAGCTCACAGAACTGCGCAAGAAATGCCAGTTGCTTGAGATATGGGCCGCCAGCCAGGGTGCCGAGGCGCATTTCTTCCTGATCGACCCGGCTCGCTTCGTGCTCGGTGAGCGCGATACCCAACTGAGTTCGGAAGACTGCGGCACCACCCAGCACTACCTGCTGCTGGACGAGTTCTACCGCACCGCGATCTGGCTGGCTGGCCGCACACCCATCTGGTGGCTGGTGCCGGTTTACGAAGAGGCGGCGTACGACCGTTATACCCACACGCTGTTATCCAAGCGCTTCATCCGTGCCGACGAGACTCTGGACCTGGGGCATCTGTCGTATATCCCGCCCGGGGAGTTCATCGGTGCCGGGCTCTGGCAGTTGTTCAAGGGCATCGAGTCACCGTACAAATCGGTGCTCAAACTGCTGCTGACCGAGGTGTACGCCAGCGAACACCCCAAGGTCCACTGCCTGAGCCTGCGCTTCAAGCAGGCGGTGTTTGCCAATCAACTGGACCTCGACGAACTGGATCCATACGTCGTGGTGTACCGGCGCATCGAGGAATACCTCACGGCCCGGGGCGAACCGGAACGCCTGGAACTGGTACGCCGCGCGCTGTACTTGAAGGTCAATCGCAAACTCACCGGCAGCAGTGGTCGTACCCAGAACTGGCAGCGTTCGTTGCTCGAACGCCTGACCCATGAATGGCAGTGGGATCAGCGTCAGCTCGCATTGCTCGACAGCCGCAGCCAGTGGAAAGTCCGCCAGGTCAGCGCCGAACGCCGAGTCCTGGTTGGCGAGCTGAATTACAGCTACCGCTTCCTGACGCAGTTTGCCCGCAATGAGCAGACCGTCAGCCTGATCAACAAGCGCGACCTCAATGTGCTGGGCAGGCGGCTGTACGCGGCCTTCGAGCGCAAGGCCGACAAGGTCGAATTCATCAACCCGGGCATCGCCCCCGATCTGGCCGAAGACACCTTGACGCTGGTGCAGGCACCAAACAAGAAGGAACCGGGGCAAACCCAATGGGGTTTGTACAACGGCAGCCTGACGGCCCATGAGTGGGAGCATTTCGCGCCGATCAAGCGCAGCCGTCAGTTGCTGGAACTGCTTACCTGGTGCCACCGCAACGGCCTGATCGACAGCAGCACCCGCCTGGCCCTGCACCCCGGCACCAGCGACTTGAGCGAGTTCGAACTGTTCAACCTGCTCGGCAGCCTGCAACAAAGCATCGCCCTGCCCCTGACCACTGTCGCCGAAGAGCCGTTGCTGCGCGCCAGTGTGCCCAGCGAAGTGTTGATTCTGGTGAATGTCGGCATCGATCCGCTCAAGCACCATCGCGACCTGAACATCCTGATGACCACCGAGCGCACCGATTCCCTGAGTTACGCCGGCGTGCGAGAAAACCTGGTGCTGACCCTTGATCAGGTCACGCTCAATAGCTGGAACGAAGTGCTGGTCAGCCGCTTTGACGGTCCCCACGCCCTGCTCGACTGCCTGCGCGATTACCTCAATACCCTGCCGGACGGGCCACAACAGCCCAAGCTGCGGGTGCGCTGTTTCTGCCACAACCGCGCCCAATTCATTGCCCGGCGAGTCGAAGAAATCCTCGACACCGCGCAGACCCTACTGCTGAGCAAACTCAATCATCGTTACCTGATTCAGGTCCAGCAGCACTACCATGTGCTGGAGCTGGTGCCGGGCCAGGTCAATCACATTGCCCTCGCCACCCTGCCGGCGCTGTTCGATTACCTCGGCGAAGAACTGGCGAGCTACAGCCCGTTTCATCTGGACCCGATGGCACTGGAAGACCACGACCTGGCGCTGATCCTGCCCATGGGGCAACCCGACTGCGTTCAGGTGTTCTACCGGATCAACGAACACCAGGCCGATGTGTATGTTCTGGATGAATTCAATGCCCTGTGGCAGCAGCGTTTGCCTTATCACGACGAGCAAAGCCTGTTGGTGCCGCTGCAACGCTTCCTGCAATCGATCCAGTACCGGCGCGATGCCTTGCTGCCGATGGACGCCGCCCAGCCATTGAGTCTGGACACTTTGTATTACCAGTTGTTGCCTTCAGGTACCCCACGGGCGCGTCGAGTCGAAGCTCGGCCAGCACCGCAAAACCCGGTCGACAAACCGTTCTATGACGTACAAGCCATCGTCGGCAAAGCCGCACCAGGGCAGGTGCAGGTCACGTTGTATTGCAATCAGCGGGAATTTTCCGAGCTGGAATATGGCGACCAACTGTTCAGCGTAGTCGCCCGGGAAATCGTCGAGCAGCGCCGCAAGACCGAACGCTATCGCTGCTACATCACCGACCTGGACCTGTCGGGCCTGCTCGGTGATGGTCAGGGTTCAAGCCAGCTGTATCTGCGCTACAAGGCCGACCTGGAACGCGCACTGAACGAAGCGCTCGAGCAGGTCTGAGGGGGTTATTCCGGAAAGTGGCCGCCCTCGGCCGGCTGCGATTCCACTTCTAGCAGGGTCAGTTTCAGCGTCTTGCCGCCCGGAGCCGGCCAGTCGATGTGCTGACCGACTTTCAACCCCAGCAAAGCACTGCCCACCGGCGCCAGAATGGAAATCCGGCCTTCGTCGGCGTTGGCATCCTTGGGGTAAACCAGGGTCAGGTGATAGTCCTTGCCGCTGCTCTCTTCACGGCAATGCACACGGGAATTCATGGTCACGACATCGGCGGGCACTTCATCGTGACCGACCAGGGTATCGGCGCGATCCAGTTCGGTTTGCAGCGCGATAACGCCCGGCAGCGTGTCATCCAGGCTGTCGATCAGGCGCTCCAGACGTTGCACGTCCAGACGGGTAAGGGTGATGGAAGGTGCGGTCATGATCAGGGCAGACTCCTTTCTTCTGCACGAAAAAAGCAAAACCCCGCCAGAAAAAGGCGGGGTTTTCACGAGCCTCGATGGGTTGAGGCGTCTCTGGACACTATCACAGCTCAATAAATATACAAGTGAGGGGCGACGACACACTTTTGTAGCAGCTGGCGAAGCCTGCGTCCGGCTGCGCAGCAGTCGTGTAATCAGGTGATACGGTGTTTCAGGAATACCGCGCATTCAGGTTTTACGACTGCTGCGCAGCCGGACGCAGGCTTCGCCAGCTGCTACAGGTCGCGTGAAGGCGTCAGGTGGCGGTCTTGCGCTGTGCGGCCTGGGCGCAGATGACACGCCGCCGCTCATCATCGGCCGAACGCCATTCGCGAATGTCTTCGACATGGCGAAAACACCCCAGACAAACCTTCTGCTCATCCAGCCGACACACACCGCTGCACGGCGAAGGCACCGCCGGGCTAACGTTGCTATAGAGCGGTTTAGGCAGACGAACGGGCGCAGGCTGGGTCACGATCTCACAGGCCTTCGAAATCGAGTTCGACGTCGGCTTGCTGCTTGACGATGCGCTCAAGCATTTCGCCCAGTTGCTCGTCGCTCTTGTCGCACATCCAGCGTTTGCTCTCTTCGTCGTAGTCGAAGTGGAAGCCGCCTGACACCGCCGCCAGCCACAACTGCCGCAATGGCTCCTGCCGACTGAAGATCAGCGCGCTGCCGTTTTCGAACTTGACGGTGAGCACACCGGCCGAGCTCTCCAGATCGATATCCAGGTCACTCTCGTCAAAAATATCCTCCAGCGTCTGCTGGGTGGCATCGACCAGATCGTGGAAACGGGCTTCGGTCAAACTCATTGCGGGAACCTCAAAAAGTGTCTACTCACGCTCAAGCGCCGCAAGATACGGGCGAGCTCCGGTGATTGCAAAGGATAACCACCAAGGGCTCGCTAGCGTTATGAAATATCGACGCAAGACCTGATAGCGCCAAATCTAATGTGGGAGCGGGCTTGCTCGCGAAAGCGCCGTGTCAGTCGACATCAATATTGAATGAATGACCGCATTCGCGAGCAAGCCCGCTCCCACAATGGACTGCACATAACTTACCGGCATCCGGCGAAGGCCCGCCGGACGGGAGGCCCGTCGCATAGGCAAGCTGCCGGGTGGCCGGTATACTCCGGCGCAATTAACGCATTTTCAAGGATTTCGCCATGAAGCGCCTGATCTCTTCCCTTGCTGCGCTCGTCGCGGTTGCTTGCCTTGTGTCGGCCTGTGGTCAAAAAGGCCCGCTGTACCTGCCTGATGAAAATCAGGACCCAGCAGAGCAAGCCAAATCGTCGCAGCAGACTCCGTCGAAAGCCCACAAGCACGACGTCTACTAAGGGAACGCTATGGACGCTTTTAACTACCGTGACGGTGAGCTGTTCGCGGAAGGGGTTGCCCTGTCCGCCATCGCCGAGCGCTTTGGTACACCGACCTACGTCTACTCCCGTGCCCACATCGAAGCCCAGTACCTGGCTTACGCCGATGCGCTGGCCGGCGTGCCGCACCTGGTCTGCTTTGCGGTCAAGGCCAATTCCAACCTGGGTGTACTGAATGTCCTGGCGCGTTTGGGCGCCGGTTTCGACATCGTTTCCCGTGGCGAGCTGGAACGCGTGCTGGCCGCTGGCGGCACTGCTGACAAGATCGTGTTCTCCGGTGTCGGCAAGACCCGTGACGACATGCGTCGTGCGCTGGAAGTCGGCGTGCACTGCTTCAACGTCGAGTCCACCGATGAGCTCGAACGCCTGCAAGTAGTGGCCGCCGAGCTGGGCGTTCGCGCGCCGATCTCGCTGCGCGTGAACCCGGATGTCGACGCCGGCACCCACCCGTACATTTCCACGGGTCTTAAAGAGAACAAGTTCGGCATCGCCATCGCCGACGCCGAAGACGTGTACATCCGTGCCGCGCAACTGCCTAACCTGGAAGTGGTCGGCGTCGATTGCCACATCGGTTCGCAACTGACCACCCTGCCGCCGTTCATCGACGCCCTTGACCGCCTGCTGGGCCTGGTCGACCGTCTCGGCGATTGCGGCATCTACCTGCGCCACATCGATCTCGGTGGCGGTTTGGGCGTGCGTTATCGCGATGAAGAGCCGCCATTGGCTGCCGACTACATCAAAGCCGTGCGCGAGCGTCTCGACGGTCGTGACCTGGCGCTGGTGTTCGAGCCGGGCCGTTTCATCGTCGCCAACGCCGGCGTGCTGCTGACCCAGGTCGAGTACCTCAAGCATACCGAGCACAAAGACTTCGCCATCGTCGACGCGGCCATGAACGACCTGATCCGCCCGGCGCTGTACCAAGCCTGGATGGACGTCACCGCCGTGCGCCCGCGCAACAGCGCCGCTCGCGCCTACGACATCGTCGGCCCGATCTGCGAAACCGGCGACTTCCTGGCCAAGGATCGTCAACTGGCCCTGGAAGAAGGCGATCTGCTGGCCGTGCATTCGGCCGGTGCCTATGGGTTTGTCATGAGTTCCAACTACAACACCCGTGGCCGCGCCGCTGAAGTGTTGGTGGACGGTGATCAGGCATTTGAAGTGCGTCGCCGTGAGACGGTAGCCGAGTTGTTTGCTGGCGAAAGCCTGCTGCCGGAGTAAAACCATGCTGCTGCGTTTTACCAAGATGCACGGCCTGGGCAATGATTTCATGGTCCTCGACCTGGTCAGCCAGCACGCGCACATCCTGCCCAAGCACGCCAAGCAATGGGGCGATCGGCACACCGGCATCGGCTTCGACCAGTTGCTGATCGTTGAGGCGCCCAGCAACCCGGACGTGGATTTCCGCTATCGGATCTTCAACGCCGACGGCTCCGAAGTGGAACAGTGCGGCAACGGTGCGCGCTGTTTCGCCCGCTTCGTGCTCGACAAGCGCCTGACCGCCAAGCGGCTGATTCGCGTCGAGACCAAAAGCGGCATCATCGAACTGGACATCCGCAACGATGGCCAGATCAGCGTCAACATGGGCGCCCCGCGCCTGGTGCCGGCCGAGATTCCGTTCGAAGCCCCGAACCAGGCCCTGAGCTATCAGGTCGACGTCGACGGCACCACGGTCGAACTGGCCGCAGTGTCCATGGGCAACCCCCATGCCGTGTTGCGGGTCAGCGACATCAACAACGCACCGGTGCATGAACTGGGGCCGAAAATCGAACATCACCCGCGCTTCCCGGCACGGGTCAATGTCGGTTTTCTCCAGGTCATCGACCGGAGCCGCGCGCAGTTGCGCGTCTGGGAACGCGGGGCCGGGGAAACCCAGGCGTGCGGAACCGGCGCCTGTGCTGCCGCAGTGGCCGCGATCAGCCAGGGGTGGATGGATTCGCCGCTATTGATCGACCTGCCCGGCGGGCGTCTGTCCATTGAATGGGCAGGCCCAGGCCAACCGGTCATGATGACTGGCCCGGCAGTGCGCGTATACGAAGGACAAGTGCGTCTTTGAGTGAGCCAAATCCATGACCGACAAGCCCCAGGTTCCCGCCCTACAGCCCGACGAATCTCCTTCCGAAAGCCTTGAGGCGGCGGCGATTGCCGCGTACCTGGAGGCTCATCCGGATTTCTTCATCGAGCACGAAGAACTGCTCCCGGCCCTGCGCATTCCGCACCAGCGCGGCGACACCATTTCGCTGGTCGAACGCCAGATGACGATTCTGCGCGACCGCAACATCGAGTTGCGTCATCGCCTCTCACACTTGATGGACGTGGCCCGGGACAACGATCGACTTTTTGACAAGACCCGCCGCCTGATCCTCGCGCTGATGGACGCCACCAGCCTGGAAGATGTGGTGATCAGCGTTGAAGACAGCCTGCGGCAAGACTTCCAGGTGCCCTTCGTCAGCCTGATCCTTCTCGGCGACAACCCGATGCCGGTGGGTCGCTGGGTGACGCATGCCGAGGCGCAAACGGCCATTGGCGGCTTGCTCTCGGAAGACAAAAGCGTCAGCGGCAGCCTGCGTGAGCATGAACTGGACTTCCTGTTCGGTGAAGAACAGCGCAAGCAGATCGGCTCCACCGCCGTCGTCGCCATCAGCCATCAGGGCATCCATGGCGTCCTGGCCATCGCCAGCCGCGATCCGCAGCACTACAAGAGCTCGGTAGGCACGCTGTTTTTGAGCTACATCGCCGAAGTCATGGGCCGCGTGCTGCCACGGGTCAACAACTCCCTGCGCTCGGTACGCTGACCATGGAACGACAACTGGACGCTTACTGCGAACACCTGCGCAGTGAGCGGCAGGTGTCGCCGCACACGCTGTACGCCTACCGCCGCGACCTCGATAAAGTGCTGGGTTGGTGCATCAAACAGAACATCGACAGCTGGGCAGCGCTGGACATCCAGCGCCTGCGCAGCCTGATCGCTCGCCTGCATGCCCAAGGTCAATCGTCCCGCAGTCTGGCGCGGTTGCTGTCAGCAGTGCGCGGGCTCTATCACTATCTAAACCGTGAAGGCTTGTGCGATCACGACCCGGCCAATGGCCTGGCACCGCCCAAGGGCGAACGTCGCCTGCCGAAAACCCTCGACACTGACCGCGCGCTGCAACTGCTTGAGGGTGCGGTAGAGGATGATTTTCTCGCGCGTCGGGATCAGGCCATTCTGGAACTGTTCTATTCCTCCGGCCTGCGGCTTTCTGAATTGACCGGGCTCAATCTTGATCAGCTGGATCTGGCTGACGGCATGGTCCAGGTGCTCGGCAAGGGCAGCAAGACTCGACTGTTGCCAGTGGGCAAAAAGGCTCGCGAAGCACTGGAACTGTGGCTGCCACTGCGGGCCATGACCAACCCGGCGGACGACGCAGTGTTTGTCAGCCAGCAAGGAAGGCGCCTCGGCCCTCGGGCGATTCAGGTACGGGTCAAGGCTGCCGGCGAGCGCGAACTGGGACAGAACCTGCACCCGCACATGTTGCGACATTCCTTCGCCAGCCACTTGCTGGAGTCCTCTCAGGACTTGCGGGCGGTGCAGGAACTGCTCGGCCACTCAGACATCAAGACCACTCAGATCTATACCCATCTGGACTTCCAGCACCTGGCGACGGTCTATGACAGTGCCCATCCACGGGCCAAACGCATTAAAGGCGATGATTCATGACCATCCAATTGATCACCTTCGACCTCGACGACACCCTGTGGGACACCGCCCCGGTGATCGCCAGCGCCGAAGTCGTATTGCGTGAATGGCTGACCGAGCGAGCACCGAGCCTTGGCGCGGTACCGGTGGAACACCTGTGGTCGATTCGCGAACGGGTGCTGAGCCACGAACCGAGCCTCAAACACCGCATCAGTGCCTTGCGTCGGCGGGTGTTGTTCCATGCGCTGGAAGAAGCTGGTTACGGACATGCTGAAGCATCCGACCTGGCCGATCAGGGTTTCGAAGTGTTTCTGCATGCGCGGCATCAGATCGAAGTGTTCCCTGAAGTCGAGCCGACGCTGGAGACGCTGGCCAAGCATTACGCCTTAGGCGTGGTGACCAACGGCAATGCCGATGTGCGTCGATTGGGGCTGGCGGATTACTTCAAGTTTGCCCTGTGCGCCGAAGACATCGGCATCGCCAAGCCGGATGCGCGACTGTTTCATGAAGCGCTGCAGCGTGGCGGCGCGACTGCCGAAACAGCGGTGCATATTGGCGACCATCCCGGCGATGACATTGCCGGCGCGCAGCAGGCGGGGTTGCGGGCAATCTGGTTTAACCCGACGGGCAAGGTGTGGGAAGCCGAGAAGGTGCCAGATGCCGAGATTCGTAGCCTGAACGAATTGCCGGGGTTGTTGGCGCGGTGGAATTCGGTTTTGTAGCGGCTTTGAGATCGCCTTCGCGGGCAAGCCTCGCTCCTACAGGGTTTGCGTCGTGCGCGATATTTGCGAACGACACAAATCCTGTAGGAGCGAGGCTTGCCCGCGAAGCTCTTCGGCCCATTTATCCTTCCCCATGAAAAAGCCCGCAGCGACGGCGGGCTTTTTCAGCAAGCAAGAAGCAGGCGCTTAGATAGGCCGGCTGCCGTACTTGTTATCAGGCTTCTTGGGAGGATCGGCGACCACATTGGCCTCCACTTCCTGCACCTTGCCGCCCCGTGCCAGAAACTCTTCCATGGCCTTGGCCAGGGCGTCGCGTTCCTTGTTCTTGGCTTCGACGCTCGGCAGCTCATCGACCGATACCGCAGCCTTGACCTTGCCTTTGGCAGTCGGAACGGGCACATCACCGCTGTCGTCTTCAGCGACGTCTTCTGCCGCCGCTTCAAGGCCTTCTTCGGTTTCGTCTTCGTCGCCTACTTCGAGGTCGTCGTTTTCCAGATCATCGTCGCTCATGTTCTACCTCATGACTTGCGAAAAGCAAATTAGTTATAGCCCAGCTTTGCTGTCTGTCGACGGCTGCCGGAAAAAAATCAACCACCACTGGTAACCAGCGGTTTTCATGCCCCTTCACCGTGCACGGTGGCGAGGACTTTACGGGCACCGCCGTGATCACGGTGCTCGCCCAGATAAACACCTTGCCAGATCCCCAACGCCAGTCGGCCTGCCGAGATCGGCAAACTGAGCTGACAGCCAAGTACGCTGGCCTTGAAGTGCGCCGGGAGGTCGTCCAGGCCTTCGTCGTTATGCTCATAGCCGTCTGTTCCTTGTGGGATCAGACGATTGAAAAATCGTTCGAAGTCGCGACGTACCGCCGGATCGGCGTTCTCGTTGATGGTCAACGACGCCGAGGTATGCTGTAGCCACAAATGCAACAGACCGACCCGACACGCCTTGAGTTCAGGCAAGCCAGCGAGTAATTCATCCGTTACCAGATGAAAGCCCCGGGGCCGTGCTCGCAAGGTGATCAGAGTCTGTTGCCACATACTGTTCTCCGCACGTTCGGGGCGCATTCTAGCGCGCTCTGGAAAAAAACAAAGGCCCTAATATTCCTTCAATCGTGTAAGCCATTGGCCGCAGAAAAACGCCCGTCGTAAACGGGACTGAACGTGTATGAAAAAACCTTTCAGCCCTTCCTTCACTGACAAATCCCGGACAAAAAAATGCCCGGCAAGCCGGGCAAATTTTTCGTGCGCGTGCTTACAAGTTGTAGCCGCGTTCGTTGTGAAGCGCCAGATCGATGCCGACAGCTTCTTCTTCCTCGGTGATACGCAGACCCATGACGGCGTCCAGGACCTTGAGGATGATGAACGTGACGATCGCGGTGTAGATCACCGTGAAGCCAACGCCTTTGCACTGGATCCAGACTTGTGCACCGATGTCGGTCACGGTGCCGAAGCCACCAAGGGCCGGTGCCGCGAACACACCCGTCAGGATTGCGCCGAGGATACCGCCGATACCATGCACGCCGAAGGCATCCAGGGAATCGTCATAACCGAGTTTGCGTTTCAGGGTGGTGGCGCAGAAGAAGCACACCACGCCCGCCGCCAGACCGATCACCAGAGCGCCCATCGGGCCCACGGTGCCTGCCGCCGGAGTAATTGCAACCAGACCGGCCACCACACCCGAGGCGATACCCAGTGCGCTTGGCTTGCCGTGAGTGATCCACTCGGCAAACATCCAGCCCAGCGCCGCCGCAGCGGTGGCGATCTGCGTGACCAGCATCGCCATGCCGGCAGTGCCGTTGGCGGCGGCAGCGGAACCGGCGTTGAAACCGAACCAGCCGACCCACAGCATCGCCGCACCCATCAGGGTATAGCCGAGGTTGTGCGGGGCCATCGGGGTGGTCGGGAAACCTTTACGCTTGCCCAACACCAGGCAGGCAATCAGACCAGCCACACCGGCGTTGATGTGCACCACGGTACCGCCGGCGAAGTCGAGAACGCCCCAGTCCCACATCAGGCCGCCGTTACCGGACCAGACCATGTGCGCGATCGGTGCATAAACCAGGGTGAACCAGATGCCCATGAAGATCAGCATGGCGGAGAACTTCATCCGCTCGGCGAAAGCACCGACGATCAACGCTGGAGTGATGATGGCGAAAGTCATCTGGAAGGTGATGAAGACCGCCTCGGGGAACAGCGCCGCGGGGCCGGTCAGGCTCGAAGGCGTGACACCGGCGAGGAACGCCTTGCCCATGCCGCCGAAGAACGAGTTGAAGTTGACGACGCCCTGCTCCATGCCGGTGGTGTCGAACGCAATGCTGTAGCCATAAATGACCCACAGAATGCTGATCAGACCGGTAATGGCGAAGCACTGCATCATCACGGAAAGAATGTTTTTCGAGCGAACCATGCCGCCGTAGAACAGCGCGAGACCGGGAATGGTCATGAACAGCACAAGGGCTGTCGAGGTCATCATCCAGGCGGTATCGCCGGAGTTGAGGACTGGGGCCGCCACTTCGTCTGCCGCCATGGCCAGGCCGGGCATTACGAGGGACAACAGGGCTCCTAGCCCTGCGATTTTACGCAGAGTCATATTGTTTTCTCCTGGGGCGTTGGGTTTGTGGCGGCTTAGATTGCGTCGGTATCGGTTTCGCCGGTACGGATGCGAATCGCCTGTTCCAGATTGACCACGAAGATCTTGCCGTCACCGATCTTGCCGGTGTTGGCAGCCTTGGTTATCGCCTCGATAACCCGGTCCAGATCCTTGTCGTCAATGGCGACATCGATCTTCACCTTGGGCAGAAAATCGACCACGTACTCCGCGCCGCGATACAGCTCGGTGTGACCCTTCTGCCGACCGAAGCCTTTGACCTCAGTAACGGTAATGCCCTGCACGCCGATCTCGGACAGCGACTCGCGCACGTCGTCCAGTTTGAACGGCTTGATGATGGCAGTGACTAGCTTCATGAAAACTCTCTCCCGAATTGGTGGACTTGCCCCAGGAAAACAAACCCGACTCAAGTCTAAGCGCAGTGCCTGGCTTTGTAACGCATCGTTCGGCCTTACCTGCCCGTCCGACGCCAGCTAACCACTCCGCACGAAACTTCCCCCGTTCCGCTTGGCGCACTGCATTCGTCACAGCGACTGCATCAGTGCATGGGTCACCAGCGACTAAGCAGAAAGCTTGCCATCTATCCAAAACCCATTGATTTCAATACCTTGGCCGCTGCCAAAGAGCCTTTCACCCGATTGACGCAACCGTTACGCACAACAACAGTGCGCGACTGCCCACTCGACTGCGCGAAAAGCGTGCATCGCAGCTGCCGAGATTGACTATAGACACTGCGTGGTACACTGCCCGCCATTGTTGACAGGAACATTCCCCATGCTCGCGCCCAAAGACTTCCTCGACGCCCTGAGCGGCACCGCCTCCCGCCTCTTCAGCGGCGACACCCCGCTGCCGAAAAGCGAAATCGAAAGCCAGTTCAAGGCTTTGTTGCAGAGCGGCTTCAGCAAGCTGGACCTGGTGAGCCGGGAAGAGTTTGATAGCCAGATGGTTGTGCTCGCGCGGACCCGCGCACGGTTGGAGAGCCTTGAAGCGAAAGTGGCTGAGCTGGAAGCGAAGCTCAATCCACCGACCGAGTAACCCCGCCGATCCCCTTTGACAATGGGGTCTATGTGGGAGCGAGCCTGCTCGCGATAGAGTCACCACGGTGTTCCAGCAGCCCCT
Organism: Pseudomonas sp. PDM24; assembly: GCF_019218905.1. Taxonomy (NCBI): domain Bacteria; kingdom Pseudomonadati; phylum Pseudomonadota; class Gammaproteobacteria; order Pseudomonadales; family Pseudomonadaceae; genus Pseudomonas; species Pseudomonas sp. PDM24. Next base: position 434,100 of record NZ_JAHUWR010000002.1, read on the forward strand.
CGCTGGAACGACCACCCCTGTAGGAGCTGCCGAAGGCTGCGATCTTTTGATCTTAAGCCCCGCAAACATCCCGGCAACTTCCTACAAAGATCAGCACCGCCGTCCGATAGCGTCGCAAAGCCCCGGCTCCTAAGCTCACCTGATGCTGAATGTCAGCACTAGGTTTGGCGACCTGGAACCAAGCTATGCACGCAACGTCATTCGATATCGGGTATTTCTCTCGATTCGTTATATGGCGGCTGTGTGTGGGAGACCTTCGGGTCTGCCGGTATTCGCTTGGCCGGTTCGCCAACCCGCACGCAGCTGCCACCTTTATTGTTTGGCGACGATAAGAGGCAGTCATCTATCAAGCGAATTTGGGCACTGCACTATGGACGAAAACTATCTGACACCACACATATTCACCCGCCACAAACTCCACCTCCACGCCCTCCTCCTCGGAAACCAACCCTGGTTCAGCGCCCGAGACCTCGGCCGACTCCTGCGCCTCTTCCTCGACGAACGCGCCGTCCGCAAACTCGACCCCGACCAACACCAAACCCTACAGATGCTCATCCATGGCACCGTCGAAAACACCCTGCTCATCAGCGAATCCGGTGTCTACGCATTACTGGTCTACCACTACTGCCCCGAATACCGAGGCCTGCGCGAATGGCTGACCCACGACGTGGTGCCGGCGCTCAGAGACGCCCAACAACCCACCTCAACAGAGCGCCCGATCCTGAGCCTGCTGAATTGGCCGGAAATGTCGTTGAGTTTGCTGCACTGGAATAACCAGCCGTGGATTCGATTGCAGGATGTTCCGCAGATCCTGCCAGATCGAGAACAGCCACAGCATTCGGTCAATGCGCCGTGGTGGAAACGTGCGTCGCGAATACTTCAGGCATTCTGAACGACAAAAAAACCCCACGTTCGTAGCGTGGGGTTCGTTCAGGAGCAGAGGATCAAGCACAGTGCGGAAGACGCTCAACCTGATCCCGGATCGCAGCCCCTCGTTCGATCTCGGCTTTTCGCAAATCGTATGTCGATTGCAGGTTCAGCCAAAACTCGGGAGTCGTGTCCAGGCAGATAGATAGCCTTAGAGCCATATCGGCACTGACACCTCGACGCTGAAGCACGATGTCGTTCACCGTAGGCGTCGAAACGCTCAACGCTCTGGCCAAGGCCGCAGCCGTAAGGCTCAGAGGCTCCAGGTATTCCTCTTTGAGGATCTCGCCAGGATGAACCGGGCGCATACCATTCTTAGTCATTACTCACCTCAGTGATAATCGACGATTTCGACATTCTCTGGCCCGTTAAGACCCCAAACAAAGCAAATTCGCCATTGAGCGTTGATGCGGATGCTGTGCTGACCTTTTCGATCTCCTTCCAGCGCCTCCAATCGATTGCCTGGTGGTGATCGAAGGTCCATCAGCACGGCAGCAGCATCAAGCATCGTCAGCTTTCGTTCCACGACACTCAGAATGGCTGACCACATACGGGTCTTTCCGTTGCGAAACAGGTACTCGGTCTCAGAACACTTAAAGCTAACGATCATAATTTAAAGCTTAACGTTATGCATTAATCTTGAGTGTATAACCTGAATTCACTAATGCAAACGCGGTGTTGCGATTCTTGGCCCCCTCTCAAAACTTTAGGAAAAGGACTACCTGAGTCCTTCAGAAGGCTTTCGAAATCCAGCCGAGTCCTACAAAAACAAGCGCCAATTCCCATTGCATCAAAACCGTGTCTACCTCTTAAGCTAACTGACCCCAAAAAAAACCAATCTACGAATCCAAAAGGTCGCTATGAAATCTAAAAAACAAAAAGCCAAACTGTTACTCGTCGCTGAATATCATGCTGAGGCACTCCGGTTAGCCGGGAGCGTATCGGCCAATCAACGCCGCTTTTTGGATGTCGCCGCTGCTCAGGGCAAAGAACTTGAACCGAGTGGCTGGCTTGCAGGCACGAGCCTGACGAAGCTCCCGAATTAGCTCACCAACACTCGCAACATCCTGCGAAAGTTTCCTTCCCTTGCCGCCACGCTAAACCCTCACTCCCCGGCTACCCTTCAAAAAACCGCAGGAAGCGGTTCCCGTACAGCTCAAGGAACGACCATGTCCCTCTCCATCGTCCACAGCCGCGCCCAGGTCGGTGTGGAAGCGCCCGCCGTCACCGTAGAAGTCCATCTGGCCAACGGCTTGCCGTCGCTGACCATGGTCGGGCTGCCCGAAGCCGCCGTGAAGGAAAGCAAGGACCGAGTACGCAGCGCGATCATCAATTCAGGGCTGCAATTTCCGGCGCGACGCATCACCTTGAATCTCGCCCCTGCCGATCTGCCAAAGGACGGCGGGCGGTTCGATCTGGCGATTGCCTTGGGGATTCTGTCGGCCAGTGTGCAAGTGCCAACGTTGACGCTGGATGACGTCGAGTGCCTGGGAGAGTTGGCACTGTCGGGGGCGGTGCGGGCGGTTCGGGGTGTGTTGCCGGCGGCGCTGGCAGCGCGCAAGGCCGGGCGCACGCTGGTGGTGCCGCGGGCAAATGCCGAGGAGGCCTGCCTGGCTTCGGGGTTGAAGGTGATTGCGGTGGATCATTTGCTGGAAGCGGTCGCGCATTTCAATGGCCACACGCCCATCGCCCCCTACGCTTCCAACGGTTTGCTCTACGCCAGCAAACCCTATCCAGACTTGAACGAAGTGCAAGGGCAACTTGCGGCCAAGCGAGCCTTGCTGATTGCGGCGGCGGGGGCTCATAACCTGCTGTTCAGCGGACCGCCAGGGACGGGAAAAACGTTGTTGGCGAGTCGTCTGCCAGGGCTATTACCGCCATTGGCCGAGAGTGAAGCACTGGAAGTCGCGGCGATTCAATCGGTCGCCAGTTGTGTGCCGCTGAGTCATTGGCCACAGCGTCCTTTCCGACAGCCACACCACTCCGCTTCAGGCCCCGCACTGGTGGGCGGCGGCTCGAAACCGCAACCTGGCGAAATCACCCTCGCCCACCACGGAGTGCTGTTCCTCGATGAACTCCCGGAATTTGATCGCAAGGTATTGGAGGTATTGAGAGAGCCGCTGGAATCCGGCCACATCGTGATTTCCCGCGCCAAGGACCGCGTACGCTTCCCGGCACGCTTTCAATTGGTCGCGGCGATGAATCCTTGCCCCTGTGGATATCTTGGCGAGCCCAGTGGTAAATGCAGTTGTACACCGGACATGGTCCAGCGTTACCGCAACAAACTGTCGGGGCCACTGCTGGACCGCATCGACCTGCATTTGACCGTAGCCCGGGAAAGCACGGCGCTGAACCCGATCAAGGCCGGTGACGACACGGCCAGCGCTTCTGCCCTGGTCGCCCAGGCCCGGGAGCGTCAGCAGCAGCGTCAGGGCTGCGCCAACGCCTTTCTCGACCTGCCAGGGCTACGCCAGCATTGCGCGTTATCCAAAGCAGATGAAGGCTGGCTGGAAAGCGCCTGCGAGCGACTAACCCTTTCGCTTCGTGCAGCTCACCGCCTACTGAAAGTTGCCCGCACCCTGGCGGATCTGGAACAAGTAGACGCTATCAGTCGCAACCACGTCGCCGAAGCACTGCAATATCGGCCATCAGCCCCCAGCTAGAGACGCAACAGGTTGGCATCGGACGCACCCGTTCGTCCCAGGCGCCTTGCCGCGCGCCTGGTTTTTCGCCCAATGATGGACATCAGCCTGGTAATAGCCCGGAGTAACAGGGTTAACGATAGACAGGATGACGGCGGCAGAGCTCCACCACCTGTTCGCGCACGTGGTGCCCGACCCTTTCGCTGTCGCCGTTTTCCAGGGCGTCCAGTACGTCGCACAACCAGCCCGCCAATTGTTCACATTCGATCACGCCGAAACCACGGGTGGTGATGGCTGGAGTACCGATGCGCAACCCAGAAGTCACGAACGGTGAGCGCGGGTCGTTGGGCACCGAGTTCTTGTTAGCGGTGATGTAGGCATTGCTCAGGGCCGCATCGGCTTCCTTGCCGGTATAGGGCCTGTCGGACAGGTCGATTAGCATCATGTGATTGTCGGTGCCACCGGAGACGATCTTGTAACCCCGCTCTTGCAGCACGGCCGCCATGGCCCGGGCGTTGATCACCACTTGGGTCTGATAGGTTTTGAACTCGGGCCTCAGTGCTTCCTTGAAAGCGACGGCTTTGGCGGCGATCTGGTGCATCAATGGGCCGCCCTGAACACCCGGGAATACCGCAGAATCGAGTTTTTTGTAGAAGGCTTCATCTTGCCCCTTGGACAAAATCAAGCCACCCCGTGGGCCCCGCAGGGTCTTGTGCGTGGTGCTGGTGACCACATGGGCATGCGGCAATGGGTCCGGGTATTCTCCCGCGGCGACCAACCCTGCGACGTGGGCCATGTCGACCCAGAAAATGGCTCCGACCTTGTCGGCAATCGCCCGCATGCGCGCCCAGTCTTTGTACCGGGAGTAGGCGGAAAAACCACCGATCAGCAATTTCGGCCGGGTTTCCAGCGCAATACGTTCCATCTCGTCGTAGTCGAGAAAGCCCGTCTCCGGGTCAAGGCCATAAGGAACGATCTTGTAATGACGGCCCGAGAAGTTTGAAGGGTTGCCATGGGTCAGGTGGCCACCTTGGGCCAGGTTCATGCCCATCACCGTATCGCCGGGATTGATCAACGCCAGGAATACCGCGGCGTTCGCCTGTGCACCCGCATGCGGCTGCACGTTGGCGTAGTCGCAGTTGAACAGGGCCTTGACCCGCTCGATGGCCAGGCGCTCGGCCACATCGACATATTCGCAGCCGCTGTAGTAGCGCTTGCCTGGATAGCCTTCGGCATATTTATTGGTGAGCACGGTGCTCTGGATTTTCATCACCAGAGGGCTGGCGTAATTTTCGGAAGCGATCAGTTCGACGTGGTCTTCCTGACGATGTTCTTCGTTATGAATCGCCTCACACAGCTCGGCGTCGAATGCTTCAAGGGTCAGCGTTGAGTCGTACATATGAAGGGGTCCTTGGTTGGAAAAATAAGCCGGTTTACAACGGTGCAGAGGGCATCGGATGGCTTCCTGTGTGCTCGTCACTTTCCGGACGGGCATCCGCGGTCGGCCAGTAGTAGGCATCCGGCATGGCACGTGCGCCGAAGATGGCCTGACCGACACGCACCACGGTCGCCCCTTCTTCAATGGCGATTTCGAAGTCACCAGACATGCCCATGGACAGTTCCTCCAGCCCGACGCCCGCCGGGGCGTGCTGGCGCAAGCGCTCGCGCAGTTCGCGCAGCCGTACAAAGCAAGGGCGGACACGGACCACGTCGGCCGAAAACAGCGCCAGCGTCATCAAACCACGCACCCGTAACGCCGAGAACGCCGGCAGGGCGTACAAAAAGTCCGCGACGGCTTCGGGCGCCAAGCCGTATTTGCTGGCTTCGCCGGAGGTATTGACCTGAACGAACACATCCAGTTGGCGCCCCTCGATGTGCAGGCGACGATCCAGAGCCTCGGCCACTCGCAGGCTGTCCAGCGCCTGAAACTCACTGGCAAAACGCGCCATCTGCCTGGCCTTGTTGGTTTGCAGGTGGCCGATAACCGACCATCGCAGATCGGCCAGATCGGCCATCGCCTGCGATTTGCGCTGCGCTTCCTGCACTTTGTTCTCACCCAGTAGCCGGCAGCCGGCGGCGTAGGCCAGACGCAGATGAGCTTCGTCAAAGGTCTTGCTGACCGGCAGCAGGCGCACACTCGCCGGATCACGTCCGACCCGCTGACAGGCATTGGCGATTCGCTGCTGCACGGCTGCCAGGTTGCAGCGAAAGTCCTCGACGCTGGTGGGCTGTGGGTAACGGCCATGACGCTCATGCAGGGTGATGGTTTCTTCCAGTTGAGAGAGCATCAGTGGGTGGCTCCTTTGGTCGTCACAACAGCTTCGGGAGCCGGAATGACCACCGCCTCGCGACGCGGCAAGCGCCCATTGAGTAAGGCGCAGGCCGCCAGACCGATCAGCAATCCCCAAAACGCCCCACCGATCCCCAGCAAGGTGATGTTTGCGGCGCACGCCAGAAAGGTGATCAGCGAGGCTTCGCGGGTTTTGACGTCAGCCATGGCACTGGCCAGGCTGGCGCCGATAGTGCCGAGCAGGGCCAGCCCGGCCAGCGTCGTAATGAAGGTGGGCGGGAACGCCATGAACACTGCGGCGAGGGTCACCCCGAAAACCCCTACGAGGATGTAGAACAATCCCGCGGCAACCCCGGCGACCCAGCGCTTGGACGGATCCTCCGAGGCTTCCTTGCCGGTGCAGATGGCCGCAGTGATCGCCGCGACGTTGAAGGCGTGGGAACCGAAGGGTGCCATCAGCAGCGAGCCCAACCCCGTGACAGTCAGGATAGGGTTAGCGCTGGTACTGAAACCATCGTTGCGCAGTACCAGCATGCCCGGCATGTACTGGCCGGTGAGGGTGATCAGAAACAGCGGCAGCGCCACGCTGAGCAGCGCATTGATCGAAAACTCAGGCTGGGTGAATACCGGTGCCGCGAATTGCAGCGCCAGCCCCGACAGTTCTACACGGCCCTGCGTCAGAAGAAACGCCAGCCCCAGCACCAGAATGCCCACCACCGCGTAGCGCGCGGTAAAGCGCTTGAGCACAACGTAAGCGGCAATCAGCAACCCGACCAACACTGGGTCAAGACTCATGCCACCAAATGCGCCGATACCGAACTGCAGCAAGATACCGGCCAGCAGGCCCGCAGCCACACCCGGCGGAATCAGGCGGATGACTTTTTCGAAACAGCCGGACAAACCCAGCAGCACGAAGGCGGCGGCTGAAATGATGTACGCACCTACTGCCTCGGCGTAGGGCGTAGTCGACAGCGCGACGACCAAAAAGGCCGCGGCGGGTGTCGACCAGGCAGTAATGATCGGCTCACGGCTCACCCAACTGAGAAACAGCCCGGTAATACCCACGCCAATTGACACCGACCATACCCACGACGCCGTCATCTCGGGGCTGAGCCCGGCGACTTTGGCGGCCTGAAAAACCAGGATGAACGTGCCGCCATAGTTGACGATGACTGAAATCAGCCCGGCGACGATCGGATGCAGAAGATCGCGTAAACGCAGGGGCGATGGGGATGCTGAAGAAGACACGATTGCTTTGCTCCTTGCAAAACGAGGTGCTGGCCCCGGGTGAGGGGATTTATAGCGCTGAAATGACCGAGCGCAGAGGCAGTGGCGAGGGGCGGATTCTACGGATAGGATGGCCTGCTACTACAGGCCAATTTATTCAATCAGGGCAGACCGCATGGCTAGAACGTTCGAACTGGAAACGCTCAAAATGCGCCTCAGCGATGTCGAGTTTCAGCTGTTGGATCTGCACCAGCGGATTCAACGCGCATTGCGTGCATTGATCCTCGAAGGCGCCCTTGACCCAGGCTTGAAGCTGCCTGCGACTCGGGTCTTGGCCAAGTCACTGGGGATTGCCCGCGATACCGTTGAGAACGCCTATGTGCAACTGCACCGCGACGGTTTTATCGTGCGGCGCGAGGGGGCTGGCAGTTATGTCTGTGAAACGCTGGGTACCGAATTGCGCGGCGCAGCCCGCCGACGCATCAAGGCGCAAGAAGTCAAAAGCAACCAGGCGGCACCGGGGGCTGGATTGAGCCAGCGGGGGCGGATGATCTTCGACAGTGGCGGCGTGACCGATCAGCAGGTGATCAAGGCGTTTGCGACCGGCCTGCCGGAAACCCGCACTTTCCCCACCGATGTCTGGGAGCGCCTGCAACGCCAGGTGATGAAGGACTATCGCGCCAACGTGCTGTTGCACGGCGACCCGCAAGGTGCCGAGCCGCTGCGCAAGGCCATCGCCACCTACTTGAACCTCGAGCGTGGGGCCAAGTGCTCCGCCGACCAGATCCTGGTGCTGAGCAGCACTCGCCAAGCCCTCTTTCTGTGTGCGCAGTTGTTGGTGGACGCCGGCAAACCGATCCTGCTGGAAAACCCGGGTTATTTTGGTGCCAGGAAAGCCTTCGAAACCGCCGAGACCAAGGTTCTGCCCATCGATGTCGATGAACTGGGCATACGCACCGACCTGCTGTACGCCGATCGCAGCGGCGCCAACTGCGTCTATGTCACGCCTTCTCATCAATACCCCACCGGCGCGACCTTGCCGCTGGAACGCCGGCTCGAACTGATCAACTGGGCCGCAGAGAAAGGCAAGTGGATCCTGGAAGATGACTACGACAGCGAGTTTCATTACGACGGACAGCCGACCGCCTGCGTGCAGGGCCTCGACAAGTACCAGCGCACTCTCTACCTCGGCACCTTCAGCAAGACCCTCTACCCCGGGTTGCGAATGGGCTACATGGTCTTGCCCCACGAGTTGATCAAAGCCTTCACCTACGCGCGCAGCATGATGGACGGCCATACGCCCCAAATCCTGCAACTGACCCTGGCGCGCTTTATGGAAGACGGCCATTACAACGCCCATGTCCGGGCCATGCGCAAGCTCTATGCCGGGCGCCGAACCATCATGCTCGACGCCATTGGGAAGCATTTGGACGGCATCGTTACCGCCTTGCGCCCCCAGGGCGGGTTGCAAATTCCCTGCCTGCTGCATGATGGCTGGTCGGAGGAAAAAACCATCCGCCAGGCAGCCGGCGTGGGCGTGCAGCTTTCCGGCCTCAGCCGGTTGTACGCCGGCGATCAGAAGAAACAAGGTTGGCTATTGGGTTACTCGTCCTTGACCGCTTATGAAATCGAAGCCGCCATGCTGCGCCTGGCCAATGCGCTGAAAACCAGGTAGAGCAGCGTCAAGCGGCCAGTGGCCCAAGGCATGGAGTCAGCATCACCCCTTGGTCAGATCAACCAACGGCGTCTGCCGCACCTCAGTCTCCCGCCCACCCTGAATATCGCTCACCCGCTTCAACGCCTTATCCACAGCCGCCTTATCCGCCAACAAGCTGTAGCTGATCCCAAACTGCTTCTGTTCCTTCGGCCCAATCGTCGGCACCAGGTTCAGAGGCCGCTGATACCGGCGGTTGTAGGAAAAACTCGTCCCCGGCTCCAGCCCCGTGACATAGCCCTGGCCTTGGGTATCGGTGTTTTTCCACAGGGAGAACACGGGCAGTGTTTGAGTATTGAAGCCGACCGAGACACCCAGGCTACCGGCCTTGTTATGCAGCACGGTCAACGTATCGCCCTTGGCATCGGCATACGGCACCACGTTGTAAACCGTTTCGTCGTAGTCCTTGGTCGGTGCGCGGTAAGTTTGCCAGTCCGGCAAGTCGCCTTTGGCCTTGTCGTTGAACGGCGATACCTGTTTCACCGGCGCGGCGAAGCGGGCGCCCTGCTCCAGGAACGGGGTGCTGAAGTTGCTGTGATACAGCGCCTGGTATTCCTTCGGATAGTCGCCATTGTTGGTCAGGGTGTCATTGAGGGCGAACGCTACGCTGCCAGGTTCGGTGACCAGTTCGGTCGCGACGGAGAAGTCGACTTTCTTGAACGCCTGTTCTTTCAGCTCGCCGCGCAGGGTGATGGCGTACGGCGGTTTTTCATCGATGTGCAGGGTGACTTTATTGGCGGGGATATTGGCTGCCCGACCGTGCAGGGTCAGCAGTTCGCCGTTGTCGATGCCGGGGTGGCCGACCCATTCGTAGCCGCAGCGGGTGACCAGTTCGTTGAAACCTTCCAGCCAGCCCAGGCCACCGCGGCCGTTGAGTTCGATGAAGGATGGATTAACCACTTCCTTGACCGGCGAATCCCAGCCCATGCGCACATCGCCGACCGAGGCCTGCAGGACGTTCATGCCGCGAGTCGGCACCACCGAGAGTTTCATCGTGCCGTTATCGATGTCGACGATGCTGACCCCCTCCTGCCGCCCACCATGCAAAGTGCGCAGGGTCACACTGAAGGGTTTGTCGGTTTTTACACCGAGTTGCTGGCTGGTGATCTGCCAGTTCTGGGCGGCTTTGTCGGTGTCGAGCAGGACGTAGTCCCAAGCCATGGCTTGGGAAGCAGCGGACAGTGCGCTGAGGGCAACGAAGAGTTTGAGCGGGGTCATGGCAGCAGCCTTTCTTGGAGTTGTGCCAATTTTATAGACTTGAAGAAACGTTTCAGCAAGCATAAAAATCGAGACACTGGTGCTAAATGCCAAGGAAGACGACTAGAGAGGAATTGATCCGCAGATTTGGGACAAATCCTTGAATTGAGGTCGATCCCTTCGCGAGCAAGCCCGCTCCCACATTTGATCTCGGGTGTTCACACATACTGTGTTCACCGCAGATCTACTGTGGGAGCGGGCTTGCTCGCGAAGGGATTTCAGAGGCGACTCAACGAAACCGGTCAACCTCATGCCGCAAGTCCGCCGCGAGCTTCTCCAGCTCTTTGGCAGTCACAGCCAGGTTGGACACCACTTCGCGCTGCTCACTGTTCGCCAAAGCGATGCTTTGCAGATTGCTGCTGAGCAAGGTCGCGGTGCTGCTTTGTTCCTGGGTCGCGGTGGTGATGGCGGCGAATTGCTGACCAGCCGAACGGCTTTGTTCATCGATCCGTGCCAGCGCCGAGGCGACGTTGGCGTTGCGCGACAGGCCTTCCTGCATCAGCACGTTGCCCTGCTCCATGGTGCTGATGGCATTGCCGGTTTCCTGCTGGATGCTTTGGATCATCCCGGAAATTTCGTCTGTGGCCTGGCGGGTACGTGAAGCCAGGTTGCGCACCTCATCGGCCACCACCGCAAATCCGCGGCCCTGCTCACCGGCGCGGGCGGCTTCAATGGCGGCGTTGAGCGCCAGCAGGTTGGTTTGCTCGGCGATCGCGGTAATCACCCCGACAATGCCGCCGATTTCCTGGGAGCGCTGCCCCAAGGTATTGATCACCGTCGCGGTGCTGTTCAGAGCACCGGCGATTTGCTCCAGGGATGAGGACGCTTCGTCCATCGACGTACGACCGATCTGGGTTTGCTGTGCGTTTTCCTGCGCCAGTCGCTGGGTGTTGCCCATGTTGTCGGCAATGTTCAACGAGGTGGCGCTGAATTCTTCTACGGCGCCGGCCATGCTGGTGATTTCGCCAGACTGCTGCTCCATCCCTTCATAGGCGCCACCGGACAAACCGGATAACGCCTGGGCACGGCTATTGACCTCGCCCGAGGCTTTACGGATGTGCTCGACCATGGTCGACAGGGCCTGGCTCATCTGGTTGAAGGCGCGGGCAAGTTGGCCGATTTCGTCATTGCTCGACACGTTCAGGCGAACACTCAAATCACCGGCGCCCAAGGCTTCGGCCTGACGCACCAGATCACCCAGTGGCGCCAGTTTGCTGCGCAGCAACCAGACCGCCGAACCGACTGCCAGCAACATCGCCAGCAGGCTGCCGATCGCCAATTGAATGCCGACGCTCCAGGTCACCGCGCGGATTTCGGTTTTCGGCATGCTCGCCACCACCGACCACGGCCCGCCTTCGAACGGCACGGCAACACTGTAAAAATCTTGCGACGTGTCGCTCCAGAAGTCGCCTTTGCCCGGTGTCTTGGCCAGACCGACAATGCTCGGAACCGCCTGATCCAGCGCCTGTACACCGGCAATCGGCACCAGCCATTTGCCTTGTTCATCCAGCAACGCCAGGGAGCCGGTCTGGCCGATGCGGAAGCGTTTGAGGTTGGCGAACTGCGCGTTCTGCGCGTCGGTGTAATCGAATCCTACGTACAGCACGGCAATGATCTTACCGCTGCTGTCGCGTACGGGGGTGTACTGCGACATGTAGAAGCGTTCGAAAAGCAACGCTCGCCCCACATAACTCTGCCCCGCCATCAAACGGGCGTAAGCCGGGTTCGCGTGGTCGAGCAGCGTGCCAATGGCACGGCTGCCGTCTTGTTTGGTGACATTCGTGCTGACCCGAATGAACTCCTCACCACTGCGCACGAATACGGTCGCGACGCCTGCGGTCATCTGCTTGAACTCGTCGACTTCCGCAAAGTTGTTGTTCAACACTTCACTGCCCAAGTGCAGGCCCGGGGTCTGCACGCCCGCCACGGTCACCGGCTCATCCGGATGCACGCTCAAACCGGCGCTGAAGCGCTTCTCGAACAGGCCGGCCAGACGCTGGGTGCTTTCACGCAAAGTGCCGTGAAAGGTGCTCAACTGATCGGCAAGCAAGCGGGCCTCACTGGCCAGATGCTCTTCGCGGGTGGCGAGGTTCGCGGTGTCCAGCGAGCGCAGGGCGAACACGGTACTGCCACTGATGACAATCGCCAGAATCACGGCAAGCGCAAGACCCAGCTGTGAGGCAATCCGAGCACGAGGTTGAGACATGACAGCTCCTGACCCAGTGGCCGGATCATTCTGATCCCTTCGCACACTCGGCAAAATTTCTGATGGTGGGGAAAACATGGAACCTGCACGAAGGTCCTATCAGCAGATTTTCGGCGGCAAAGCTGAATACTTGAGTAATTAACGGGGATATGGCTCAAGGCCGCCATTGCGGCGGCTCCATCGATTCAGCCCAGACGTTCGACATCCGGTAATTCCATGGCCCGGACCTCGCCTTGCAGGAAATCGCTGAGGCGACGCAAACGTTCGCCGCCGGGGCGGGTTTTCGGCCAGACCAGGTAATAATTCTCACCACTGGCAACGGCCGTCGGCCACGGCAAACTCAGACGTCCCTGCGCAACATCCTCCGCCACCATCAGCAAATCGCCCATGGACACGCCGTAACCCCGGGCAGCGGCGATCATGCCCAGCTCCAGCGTGTCGAAGACCTGCCCGCCCTTGAGCGAGACTTGATCGGTCAGGCCCATACGCTCCAGCCAGTTGCGCCAGTCACGGCGGTCCGGCGTCGGGTGCAGCAACTCGGTACTGGCCAGGCGCGCAACGTCCCACGGTTGATCCTTCAGAAGATTCGGCGCGCCCACCGGAATCAGCTCTTCGGGGAACAGGAAAGTCGCCTCCCAGTCCGGAGGAAAATGCCCGTTGCTGAGGATGACGGCGCAGTCGAAGGGTTCATGGTTGAAGTCCACCGTATCGATGTCCATCCAGGCGCTGGTCAATTGCACCTCGTTCCCCGGTCGCAGGTGTCGAAAACGACTGAGCCGCGCCAACAGCCAGCGCATGGTCAGGGTCGATGGGGCTTTCATGCGCAAGATGTCGTCTTCGGCACGCAAGGTATTGCAGGCCCGCTCGAGGGCGGTGAAGCCTTCGCGAATGCCGGGCAGGATCAGCCGCGCCGATTCGGTCAGTTGCAGGTTGCGCCCGCTGCGATGAAACAGCCGACAGGCGAAATGCTCTTCGAGCGTACGAATGTGCCGACTGACCGCACTTTGCGTGATCGACAGTTCTTCGGCGGCGCGGGTAAACGAGCTATGCCGCGCCGCCGCTTCGAATGCTCGAAGGGCATACAAGGGGGGAAGACGACGAGACATCAAAAAAGCTCCTATAGCGCGATAGCACCAACTTATCAGAAACTCCCCAGCATGAGTTTTAATCATGCCACCCATCCTTTTTATCCCTTTGTGAAAACCCCGCAGAGCGCCGAGAATCGACGCTTCCTGTTCTCTCTGACAATCGAGCGTGATGATCATGCAGCATCCAGCGCGTAGTGAACTCTGGGCCATCCTGCGGCTGGCGGGGCCGTTGATTGCCTCGCAGTTGGCGCACATGTTGATGGTCCTCACCGACACGTTGATGATGGCGCGCCTGAGCCCTGAAGCACTGGCCGGTGGCGGTCTCGGTGCGGCGACGTATTCGTTCGTGTCGATTTTCTGCATCGGCGTGATCGCCGCCGTCGGCACCCTGGTCGCGATCCGTCAGGGCGCGGGTGACATCATCGGCGCAGCGCGGCTGACCCAGGCCGGGTTGTGGCTGGCCTGGTTAATGGCGCTGGTGGCGGGTTTGCTGCTGTGGAACCTCAAACCGGTGTTGCTGCTGTTCGGCCAGACCGAAACCAACGTTCAGGCTGCCGGCCAGTTTCTGTTGATCCTGCCGTTCGCCCTGCCCGGCTACCTGAGCTTCATGGCGCTGCGTGGTTTCACCAGCGCCATCGGCCGGGCGACACCGGTGATGGTCATCAGCCTCGCCGGCACCGTGGCCAACTTCCTGCTCAACTATGCGTTGATCACCGGCATGTTCGGCCTACCGAAAATGGGTCTGGTGGGCATCGGTCTGGTCACGGCGATCGTTGCCAACCTGATGGCGCTGGCGCTCGCGCTGCATATTCGTCGGCATCCGGCCTACGACGCGTATCCATTGCGCCAGGGTCTGTCGCGGCCCAACCGTCAGTACTTGAAGGAACTGTGGCGCCTGGGCCTGCCGATTGGCGGCACCTATGCGGTGGAAGTCGGTCTATTCGCCTTCGCCGCGCTGTGCATGGGCACCATGGGCAGTACGCAACTGGCGGCGCACCAGATCGCCCTGCAAATCGTCTCGGTGGCGTTCATGATTCCGGCGGGGCTTTCCTACGCGATCACCATGCGCATCGGCCAACATTACGGCGCCGGGCAATTGCTTGATGCGCGGCTGGCCGGACGGGTCGGGATCGCCTTTGGTGCGGCGGCAATGCTGGGTTTTGCGATGGTCTTCTGGCTGCTGCCGCATCAGTTGATCGGCTTGTTCCTGGACCACAACGACCCGGCGTTCCGCGAAGTCATCAACCTGGCCGTAAGCCTGTTGGCGGTGGCGGCATGGTTCGAGCTGTTTGACGGCACACAAACCATCGCCATGGGCTGCATTCGCGGACTCAAGGATGCCAAGACCACATTCCTGGTGGGTTTGGGTTGCTATTGGCTGATCGGCGCACCCGCCGCCTGGTGGATGGCCTTCCATTTGAATTGGGGGCCAACGGGGGTCTGGTGGGGTCTGGCGCTGGGGCTGGCGTGTGCGGCGGTGAGCCTGACGCTGGCGTTTGAGTGGAAGATGAAGCGGATGATTCGGCGTGAGCCGTCGTCAGGGGCGAGTTTCCAAATCGCCCAGCCAGATTGAGATCCCCTGTGGGAGCGGGCTTGCTCGCGAAAGCGGTGTGTCAGTCGACATCTACGTTGACTGATACACCGCTTTCGCGAGCAAGCCCGCTCCCACATTTGTCCGTGTTTAAACCACGACTTCCAGTGCAGGCTGCTGACTGCTGCCGAACGTCAGGTACTCAACCAGTTCCGCCAACGGCAACGGCTTGCTGATCAGGTACCCCTGCACTTGATCGCAACCAAAGCCGCGCAACAAATCCAGCTGCTCTGGTGTTTCCACGCCTTCGGCGACCACTTCGAGGTTGAGGTTGTGTGCCAGGTTGATCATCGCGTGCACCAGTTTGCGATTCTCTTCCCGCTCTTCCATGCCGCCGACAAAGCTCTTGTCGACCTTCAACAACGCAATCGGCAGGCTGTTGAGGTGCACGAACGAAGAGAATCCGGTGCCGAAATCGTCCAGCGAGAAGCGCACGCCCAAACGCCCGAGGGCGTCCATGGTCTGCTTGACCAGATCGCTGCGACGCATCACCGCGGTTTCGGTCAGTTCGAATTCCAGCCATTGCGCCTCGACGCCTCGCTCGGCAATCAGCCGGCTCAGGGTCGACAGCAACTGGCTGTCCTGAAACTGCCGGAACGACAGGTTGATTGCCATGTGCAACGCCGGCAAACCTCGTTCGCGCAACGCCTGCATGTCCCGCAGGGCCCGGGAAATCACCCAGTAACCCAGCGGCACGATCAAGCCGCTTTGCTCGGCCAATGGCACGAATTCGCTGGGGGGCAACAAGCCGCGTTCGCCATGACGCCAGCGAACCAACGCTTCGAGGCCGACGATCTGGCCGTCCTCAAGGTTCAGACGAGGCTGGTAATGCAACTCCAGCTCATCGCGGCGCAAGGCCCGGCGCAGCTCGCTTTCAAGGTCGGCGATGCTGCGGGCATTGCGATTGATCCGTTCGTTGAAGATGTGAAAGGTGCAGCCCTGAGTGCTCTTGGCCTGTTGCATGGCGATATGCGCGTGCCACATCAATGGGTCGGCGCCGGCCTGCGCTCGTGCGTGAGCGATGCCGAGGCTGGAACCGATCAACAGGCTTTCGCCGTCGATCCAATAGGGTTCGGACAGGGCTTCGGTAATGCGTTCGGCCATCCATTCGGCGCGCTGAGGGGCGCGGCGGGTGTCGATCAGCAGGGCAAATTCATCGCTACCCAGCCGCGCCAGTTGATCGCTGGCCTCCAGTTGGCTTTTCAGCCGCGAGACCACTTGCAGGATCAGCCGATCGCCAGCCTGATGGCCGAGCGCGTCGTTGGCGTGTCGAAAATTGTCGAGGTCGAGGTGGCCGAGGGCCAGGCCCCGACCATCGTTGTCGGCCAGGCGCGCCGCCAGCAAGGTCTGGAAACCCTGACGGTTGGCGATACCGGTCAACGGGTCCTGCTCGGCCAGGCGCTGCAAGGTGTTTTCCAGCACGCCGCGCTCACGCACATGACGCAGGCAGCGGCGCAGCATGCCGGGATCCAGCAGATTGCGCACCAGCCAGTCGCTCACACCGTCGGGCGGCGCCAGCGGCTCGTGTTCGAGCAGCAACACCGTCGGCAGGTTGCAACGGCCGGGTGCTGGCTGCAGAGCGGGAATCGTCAACAACACCGCGCTGCGGTTGTCATCGAACAGGCTACTGACCGACTCCCAGCTCGGCGCGCTGAGCAGCACAGCCGAACTCCCCATCGGAGCCAGACACTCGCGCAACAACGCTGCCCACGCTGGCTCTTCGGCCAGTAACAGCAAACGCAAGGGTTCGACAGGCGTAGACAAGCTAGCTCCCTAGACTCTGCAAAGATGTAGGCGGCGGGCATTATGCCGCGCAGATAACCAATGACCAAATGACATCGGTTATCAAACACGGCTTTTGCGTCTTGAATACGAACATTAGACGCAAATTCACTACGCATCCTGCGTGAAAGTATCAAAACCGGCAAATAGAGATAGCGTGTTGCGTCACAAGTCGGAGAGAGCAGCACAATTCGCTGAGCCTGTTAAAATGCCGGCCCATTTCGCTAATGACTCCCTGATTTCGTATGTCCCGACTCAATCCCCGGCAGCAAGAAGCCGTGAGCTACGTCGGCGGCCCTCTTTTGGTGCTCGCCGGCGCAGGCTCCGGCAAGACCAGCGTGATCACCCGCAAAATTGCGCACCTGATCCAGAACTGTGGCATCCGCGCCCAATACATTGTCGCCATGACCTTTACCAACAAGGCCGCGCGCGAGATGAAGGAACGGGTCGGCACCCTGCTCAAGGGCGGTGAAGGCCGCGGCCTGACGGTCTGCACCTTCCACAACCTGGGCCTGAACATCATCCGCAAGGAACATGTGCGGCTGGGCTACAAACCGGGCTTCTCGATCTTCGACGAGACCGACGTCAAAGCCCTGATGACCGACATCATGCAGAAGGAATACTCGGGAGACGACGGCGTCGACGAGATCAAGAACATGATCGGCTCGTGGAAAAACGACCTGATCCTGCCGCCCGAAGCCCTGGAAAACGCACGCAATCCCAAGGAACAGACCGCCGCCATCGTCTACACCCACTACCAGCGCACGCTCAAGGCGTTCAACGCGGTGGACTTCGACGACCTGATCCTGCTGCCGGTAAAACTGTTCCAGGAACACGACGATATCCTGGAAAAATGGCAGAACAAGGTCCGCTACCTGCTGGTGGACGAATACCAGGACACTAACGCCAGCCAGTATTTGCTGGTGAAACTGCTGATCGGCAAACGCAACCAGTTCACCGTGGTGGGCGACGACGACCAGTCGATCTACGCCTGGCGCGGCGCCCGCCCGGAAAACCTGATGCTGCTCAAGGACGACTACCCGTCCCTGAAAGTGGTCATGCTCGAGCAAAACTATCGCTCCACCAGCCGCATCCTGCGCTGCGCCAACGTGCTGATCTCCAACAACCCCCACGAGTTCGAAAAGCAGCTGTGGAGTGAGATGGGCCACGGCGACGAAATCCGTGTGATCCGTTGCCGCAACGAAGACGCCGAAGCCGAGCGCGTGGCCGTGGAACTGCTGACCCTGCACCTGCGCACGGATCGGCCCTACAGCGATTTTGCGATCCTGTATCGCGGCAACTACCAGGCCAAGCTGATCGAGCTGAAGCTGCAGCACCACCAGATTCCGTATCGCCTGTCTGGCGGCAACAGCTTTTTCGGACGTCAGGAAGTGAAAGACCTGATGGCCTACTTCCGCCTGATCGTGAACCCGGACGACGACAACGCCTTCCTGCGGGTGATCAACGTCCCACGCCGGGAGATCGGTTCGACCACGCTGGAGAAGCTGGGCAACTACGCCACCGAGCGAAAAATCTCGATGTACGCTGCCACCGACGAAATCGGTTTGGGCGAGCATCTGGACACGCGCTTCACCGATCGCCTGTCACGCTTCAAGCGTTTCATGGACAAGGTCCGCGAGCAGTGCGCCGGCGAGGACCCGATCTCCGCCCTGCGCAGCATGGTCATGGACATCGACTACGAGAACTGGCTGCGCACCAACAGCTCCAGCGACAAGGCCGCCGATTACCGCATGGGTAACGTCTGGTTCCTGATCGAGGCGCTGAAGAACACCCTGGAGAAAGACGAAGAAGGCGAGATGACCGTCGAAGACGCCATCGGCAAACTCGTCCTGCGCGACATGCTGGAGCGTCAGCAGGAAGAGGAAGACGGCGCCGAAGGCGTGCAGATGATGACCTTGCACGCCTCCAAGGGTCTGGAGTTTCCCTACGTGTTCATCATGGGCATGGAAGAGGAAATCCTTCCGCACCGCTCCAGTATCGAAGCCGACACCATCGAAGAAGAACGCCGCCTGGCCTACGTCGGGATTACCCGAGCGCGTCAGACGTTGGCGTTCACCTTTGCTGCCAAGCGTAAGCAATACGGCGAGATCATCGACTGCGCGCCCAGCCGTTTCCTCGATGAACTGCCGCCGGACGACCTGGCCTGGGAAGGCAATGACGACACCCCGACCGAAGTCAAAGCGGTTCGCGGTAATACCGCATTGGCGGATATACGCGCGATGTTAAAGCGCTAGAATTGAGCACTTTTTAACCGCACACTTTTTACACGCCAGGCGCACATGGCGTCAGTAGAGGAAAGCTTCATGGAAGCACTGCACAAGAAAATTCGCGAAGAAGGCATCGTGCTTTCCGACCAGGTCCTGAAAGTCGACGCCTTTCTGAACCACCAGATCGACCCGGCCCTGATGAAGCTGATCGGCGACGAATTCGCCACGCTGTTCAAGGACTCGGGCATCACCAAGATCGTCACCATCGAAGCCTCGGGCATTGCCCCGGCAATCATGACCGGCCTGAACCTCGGCGTGCCAGTGATTTTCGCCCGCAAGCATCAGTCCCTGACCCTGACTGAAAACCTGCTGTCGGCGACCGTTTACTCGTTTACCAAGCAGACTGAAAGCACCGTGGCGATCTCCCCGCGCCACCTGACCAGCAGCGACCGTGTGCTGATCATCGACGACTTCCTGGCCAACGGTAAGGCCTCGCAAGCGCTGATCTCGATCATCAAACAGGCCGGCGCGACCGTGGCCGGTTTGGGTATCGTGATCGAGAAGTCGTTCCAGGGTGGTCGTGCGGAACTGGATGCCCAGGGTTATCGCGTTGAATCGTTGGCGCGGGTGCAGTCGCTGAAGGATGGCGTTGTAACCTTCATCGAATAAACCGCCACACCACATCTGCTGCCTGCTCGCTCCCACATTAAACCGCGTCCGCTTGGACAACTCGGTCAATTGTGGGAGAGAGCTCGCTCCGGGTGACGTTCCGGGATGACAATAACGCGACGATTCAGTGATTACTCGAACACCTCGGTTTCAAGCCTTTGGCAGGTCCATTCTGTAACCCGCCCCAGGCGCTCCTTCATGCATTGCTGCCTGAATGTCCGCATACAAGGCGTTCGCCTCAGCGGTAGTGATTGATCGCGAACAATCGCGCAGCACCACGCGTAAAAGCACATTTTCCTGGCCTGGCAGCAGCCCGAGCCGTTCAATTGCCTGCGCGGGTAAATCCGAGAACGCCCACCGCCCCTGAACTTGCATCTCCTCGATCCAGTCAGAGCAGTCGCCGGCTGCCTGCAACATTCTTTCGGTCAACACTTCCTCGCTCAGCCCCGGCGTTACCGCCAACGAAATGTCACGAGCAATAGACGGCATACGAGATACTGCGGTCCATGGATTCAGATCATACATCTGCGCCTGCACTCGCACATTCTGATCGCGTAGCAAGCGAATATCTGGAATACCTTTTCGCAACATCGTCAGACGATCCAGCCCCATCCCGAGCGCCAACCCTCCATGATGCAGCGGGTCAATGTTCAAGCGTTCCAACAAAGACCTCGCAATACGACCACACTCAAGTACCTCAACCGGAACCCCATCATTCAAGACATTTACTTCGATTCCGCCCTCTGTGTAGTGATGCGGACTATTGCTATGGACCCAACGTTTGTCAGGAACGGCGGACTTAAGTATATCGCCGACCAAACGCAACAGATGCTCGTGCGTTGCCAGTTCCGGATCTCCCAGCACCCAAATATCCATTTGATGCGGTTCCGCGCAATGCCAACGATCCCGACTATCACGACGGAAAGTAATACCTGGCGCTGCCAGCAATATCGTCTGTCCCGGCTGGCGCACCTGAGCCGCTCGCTGAAGCGCTACCGGGATCTGGCTGGTGGTTTGTGTTCGCAACAGCGAGTGCTCATCGACCCAACGGGTGTGTTCACTCCCCAGCGTAACCTCTGCCGGGTCATAACCGAGCAAACCGTAATTTTCCTCAGCAGACACAATCCTCGGCCCGGTTTGTAGTTGCGCTTGAGGCCAACCTTTTTCAGAGAGTCCTTTGAGGATTTCATTTAGCAGCAACCGAACGGCGTGATCGGGATCTTTTGTTTCGGTTAGATCATCCAATAATAGAGCCTGATGGACAGACGTATCTGTCAGATATTTCTTTGATGCGCGCACTATATAACCCTCGACCTACAGTTGAATATCGAGCCAGAAAAACAAGCCCATAAATAAACCTAACGACACAAGATCATCTACCACAACCCAAAAATGGCAAATACCAAAATTTCAGAACAAGACTACAGATACACCCCACACAAATAACCAAATTAAATCTTCGAGCCCCGCGCCAGATAAATTGATTCTAAAAAAACGCCCAACAAATCATTTAACACATCAAAAAATTCTGTATTAATTATTCCACTCCCAAGCAGTTCGGGGGGCAAAAACCAAAAAATGAAAAAGGATGATCAGATGAAAAATGAAAAAGTCGTCAAAGAAAAGCTTAACCGGATCACTTCTGGCCCGGATAATTTTGGGTGGGCACCGTTGGCTTGGGCTCACACCGAAGAATAAATAATACCAATGCGCGGCGAGTATTCTTGCCGCGCATTGAAAAAAGGAGGGTTTTATGTCGCCACCGAATATGATATCGACACTCTTCGGCCATGAGGAATTATCCATCATTGCAGATTCAGAGGACTTCCTCAGAGAATGTGCGCTATTAGGGTTCAATACGGCCAATATTTCTAAACTAAAGAAATTGCCAAAAAACAGTATTGTTTTTTCTTTTAGCAATGACGCTGCAAAAATGACGTTTGAACTAGCAAAAAACACAGAAAGCAAGAAAAGCATTTTCTGCGCAACTCAAGTGTTCGAACCCAGCGTAACTGCTGCACTCTATAGCCTCAAACTTTTGCTGAGCTGCAATTTTGAACATGCCTTATGCACACAACGATCCGTATTAAACATGCTCAACTCAAATGAGTTATTTCTCCTGTCTGGTAATGGTGCCGATGCGCAAGTCTCAGTTTTTCCGCACGCCCAACCTTACGCGCTACTTGCCGAAGACGTTTCTCACGACTTTGTTCAGTCTGTAGCAGATTTTTTTGAAGTTCATTACGCACACATGAACCCACAAGAGCCCTGTCCATTTTCTTTTAGCGGCACATTAAAAATCGCTGGAATATTGACAGTACTTAGAAAACCTAACCCGCTATTACCAGAGGGCTTGAAAACTTCCCTAAAATGGCTGAGCGACCGAATTGCGAAAGAAGGTGGATTATTATCAATTAAAGACAACACCATCACTTCACTGAAAATAAACAACGAGGAACATATAAAACTTCTGGATCTTGCGGCTGGCTTTCGTGGACTCAAGCTGACGGAGTTCGCCATTGGGGTAAACGATGCCATCGCACTAAAAATTGATTATAAAATAAACTCACAAATGAATGAAGGTATCAGCGGGGTTCACCTAGCTATTGGTGATGGGTCTTCCGGTTATCACATAGACTTCCTTAGTCCATCCGTGAACGTAAATCCAATACACTAGTCACCTGAGAAAATTAAAAATCTTCTGTCGCAACAACGCCTGCGCATGCGGCCCTATGGGGGAGTCGCTGAACACATCGCTATCACGAGCAAGGCCGCTCCCAAATTGGATGTTCGTCGGACACAGAATTTATATGCTCTGGAGATCCGAGTGGGAGCGAGCCTGCTCGCGATGAACGAATACACGTTTTTCCAGTGGCTACTTGTGCGCCTCAACCTTAAACATTATTCGTTTTACCGCCAGCTCCGCCAACATGATGATCTGTTGAATTGCCATGGTGTATGCCGGTGTACACTTTTAAACACTCACTTCGAGCTGGTTCCTATCGCGGGCAAGCCCGCAGTAGCCTTCAGGCCGGTCAGCAGTAACCGCTGAAACAAATCCTCTTTCAACCCCTCGGGGTTGGTCAGCTGCATCCTTTCCAGATGCACCGGAAACTCCGAAGCCGCTGGCGCATCCAGTGCAGCCTTGCCCAATTCCAGAATCTCGGTGAGCTTGAACTTGCTCTTCAACCAGTTCAGCGCCCGCAATAGATCCCGTTCCTCAGCGGTGAAATCACAGCCCAGCGGATATTCCGGAAACAGATTCGAATGCCGCGCCTGAATGGCCTGCAACCGCTGTGGGCTGTTGTCGGCGAAACGCGGATCGAGGCGAAAATGCTTCGGCATTTTGCCAACGTTCTGCGCCTGCTCGATCAGCCCCGGCTGGAAGCGTGAGTCGCTGATGTTCAGCAATGCTTCGATCACCGCCGCGTCGGTCTTGCCCCGCAAATCGGCGACGCCGTACTCGGTGACGACGATGTCCCGCAGATGCCGTGGGATCGTGCAATGGCCGTACTCCCAGACGATGTTCGAACTGACTTCACCGCCCGACTCGCGCCAACTGCGCAGCAGCAGTATCGAACGCGCGCCTTCCAGCGCATGGCCCTGGACGACGAAGTTGTATTGCCCGCCGACGCCGCTCAGCACCCGCCCGTCTTCGAGTTGATCGGCCACGCCGGCGCCGAGCAAGGTCATGGTGAAGACCGTGTTGATGAAGCGCGCATCAAGGCGCTGCAAGCGTTTGAGTTCCTCCTGACCGTAGAGCTCGTTGATGTAGCTGATGCGGGTCATGTTGAATTCGAGCCGCTTAGCCTGCGGCAACTCGCGCAAGCGCTCGTAGAAACTGCGCGGCCCGAGGAAAAATCCGCCATGCACCGAGATGCCGTCAGTCTGCGCGGCCTCGTCCAGCGTCCCGGCATTCGCCTGCTGCTGGGTCGCCACGTCCGGGTAGACTTTGCGCCGCACGATCCCGGCATCCGCTAATACCAGCAAGCCGTTGACGAACATTTCGCTGCAACCGTAAAGGCCCTTGGCGAACGGTTCGATACCCCCTTCGCGCTCAATCAACTGCGCCCATTGGCTGAGATTCAGATCCGCCAGCAACGCCTTGTAACCGTCACTGTCAGCCTGCCGCGCCAGCAACGCTGCCGTCAGGGCATCACCCATGGCGCCGATGCCGATCTGCAAGGTGCCGCCGTCGCGCACCAGCGTGCTGGCGTGCAGACCGATGAAATGATCCTGAAAACCCACCGGCATGTTCGGCGTGGAAAACAGCGTGGTGTTGTCCTTCGCGTCGATCAGCAGGTCGAAGGTGTCGATGCCGATTTCCGCATCGCCGGGCATGTACGGCAAATCGTTGTGTACCTGCCCCACCATCAGGATCGTTTCCCCCGCCGCCCGGCGCTTGGCAATCATCGGCAACAGGTCGAGGGTGATGTCCGGGTTGCAGCTCAGGCTCAGGCGATCGGGATGCTCGCTGTGGCTGGCGACCAGTTGCGCGATCAGGTTCAAGCCGGCGGCATTGATGTCCCGGGCGGCGTGGCTGTAATTGCTACTGACGTAATCCTGCTGGGCCGATGCGCTGTCAAGCAGGCTGCCCGGCTGCAGGAAGAATTGATTGACGTGAATGTTGGCCGGCAGGCTGTCGCGACGCAGGTCGGCGAGGAAATCCAGCTCCGGGTAGTCGCCGAACACCCGCTCGATGAAGGGTTCGAGGAAGCGCTTTTGCAAGCCATCGCCCAATGGCGGGCGTCCGAGGCACAGGGCGGTGTAAATCGTCAGTTGCCGCTCGGGCAGTTGCGCGATCCGTTGATACAGCGCGTTGACGAAGTGATTGGGCTTGCCCAGCCCCAGCGGCAATCCCATGTGGATATGCGCCGGCAACCGCGCCAGGACGTCATCGACCGCCTGTTCGATAGAACACAACTGCACCATCTGATCCTCCCGCCGTTCCATGAATTGGGGTTGGACCGAGCTTGCCGGGTCTTTGCTGCAAAGCATAGCCTCAGGGGAAAATCGCACGCACAAAAAAGCCGCTGGAAAGCGGCTTTTTCGTTGAAGACCGGCTTATTTCAAACCGGACATCTTCTGGATGGCGCCCTTGAGATCGCCATCAGAGCAATCGGCGCAAGTGCCTTTTGGCGGCATTGCGTTGAGGCCGGAGATTGCTTTCGCCAGCAAGCCGTCGAGGCCGCCTTCTTTCTTGGCGCGCTCGCCCCAGGCGGCGGCATCGCCGATTTTCGGCGCGCCCAACAGGCCGGTGCCGTGGCATGCGTTGCAATGTTTTGCAATCACTGAGTCAGGGGTTTTGGCATCACCACCACCCGCAGAAGCAGCGACTTCCATCCCCTTGCACTCTTTGCCCTGCACACAAACCTGGCCAACGGGCTCAAGACGTTTAGCAATATCGTCGTTGGTCGCAGCTTGTGCGCTGACTGCCCAAAGGGCCAATACGGTTGCTGGTGCGGCCAGCATTTTCATAATTAGGTTCACGCGTACACCCTCAATGGTGGCTAGTCACGCCCACGGCCACGGTTCGCAGGCGGGCGCAAGTATAGCGGTAAGCCCGTCACACTGAAACAACCCCAAAGTCGAAGGGGTCTTATCGTGGGAAGGAAATACAGCAGGGGCGTCTCCACAATCCGGGCAGGACGCCTCTTCTCTTAGAAATTCGCCGGGGTAGCTGCGCTGATTAGTCGCGCCGGAGCATCGAACGGATTACGGAAACGGTGTGGCTTGGTACTTTCAAAGTAGTAGCTGTCGCCGGCTTCGAGCACAAATGTTTCGAGCCCGACCACCAGTTCCAGCCGACCTTCCACCAGAATCCCGGTTTCCTCGCCCTCATGGGTGAGCATCTCCTCACCGGTGTCGGCGCCTGGCGGGTAGATTTCATTGAGGAACGCGATAGCCCGGCTCGGATGAGCCCGGCCGACCAGTTTCATGGTCACTGCACCATCGGAAATATCGATCAGCTCGTGGGCCTTGTAGACGATCTGAGTCGGGATTTCCTGCAGGATTTCTTCGGAAAAGAATTCGACCATGGACATGGGAATCCCGCCCAGTACCTTCCTCAGCGAACTGATCGAGGGGCTGACGCTGTTCTTCTCGATCATCGAAATGGTGCTGTTGGTAACACCCGCGCGTTTGGCGAGCTCACGCTGGGAAAGACCTTTGAGCTTACGGATCGATTGCAGTCGTTCACCGACGTCCAATGCTGGAGCCTCCAAGGGTTCAGGTTGTAGAAATATTGAGCGTTATCATGGCGACAGCGTTCAGTATTTACAACACTTGGGCCTGAATCCTGTTTGGCGAAGCGACTTTCGGTCGGGAACGTTTTTCGTCAGGCCCCGGAATAGAGCAGCGGCACTCGACGCAGGTTGCAGAAGATCTGGTAAGGAATCGTGCCCGCGGCCGTCGCGACGTCACTGGCGAGGATATTTTTGCCCCACAACTCGACGGGCGAGCCGAGGCCGGCTTGCGGCACGTCGGTCAGGTCGACGCAGAGCATGTCCATCGACACGCGGCCAATCAACTGGCTGCGCTGCCCGGCGACCATCACCGGCGTACCGGTCGGAGCCTGACGTGGATAGCCGTCGGCATAACCCATCGCCACCACGCCCACGCGCATCGGCTTGGGTGTGATGAATTTCGCGCCGTAACCAATCGGCTCGCCGGCCGGCAGTTCACGCACGCAAATCACTTTCGATTCCAGGGTCATCACCGGTTGCAGGCGGGACGCCACGGCATTGGCCTCTTCGAACGGCGTCGCGCCGTAAAGCATGATGCCCGGGCGCACCCAATCGCTGGGAATCTGCGGCCAACCGAGCACCGCCGGCGAATTACGCAGGCTGATTTCAGCCGACAACCCCTGACGCGCCGCCTCGAACACCGCAACCTGCTCGGCGCTAGCCTGGCAGTGCAGCTCATCGGCGCGAGCGAAGTGACTCATCAGCACGATCTTCGCCACTTTGCCGCTGGCCAGCAGCCGTTGATAGGCCGCCTGGTAATCCGCCGGGTGCAAGCCAACCCGATGCATGCCCGAGTCGAGCTTGAGCCATACCGTGATTGGTTTGCTCAGCGCGGCTTTTTCGATGGCCTCGAGCTGCCACAGTGAATGCACCACGCACCAGAAGTCATGCTCGACGATCAGCGACAGCTCATCGGCTTCGAAAAAACCTTCCAGCAGCAAAACTGGCGCACGAATGCCGGCGACGCGCAGTTCCAGCGCTTCTTCGATGCAGGCCACGGCAAACCCGTCCGCCTCGGCTTCCAGCGCCTGGGCGCAGCGCACTGCGCCATGGCCGTAGGCATCGGCCTTGATCACCGCAAGGGCCTTGGCCCCGGTGACTTCACGGGCGATCCGATAGTTGTGGCGCAGGGCTTGAAGGTCGATCAGGGCACGGGCTGGACGCATGGCGGCAGACTTCTAGTCGGTCATTGAAAAAAAACCGGCGCTGGCTGACAGCGTGAACCGCCAACAGCGCCGGGAGAGGGATCTTTCTGGCTGAGCGTTATGGCAGCGCGGCGACAACCGACAGCTCAACCAGGATTTGCGGTTCGCACAGCTTCGATTCAACAGTAGCGCGGGCCGGGGCGACGCCTTTTGGCAGCCACTGGTCCCACACCGAATTCATGCCTGCGAAGTGCGCGTCGATGTCTTTAAGGTAAATCGTTACCGACAGCAGGCGGTTCTTGTCGGTCCCGGCCAGATCCAGCAAACGCTCGATGTTGGCGAGGGTTTCACGGGTCTGCTGTTCAATCCCGGCGCTCATGTCATCGCCGACCTGCCCTGCCAGATACACCGTACTGTTGTGGACAACGATCTGGCTCATGCGCTCATTGGTGAGCTGGCGCTGGATTGACATGTTTTGCGGACTCCTTGAGTTTGTTGCCATAACGGGAAATATCGAGGCCTTCGGCGCTGATCTGCGGCGTTCTCTTCGCCATCAGGTCAGCCAGCAAACGACCGGAGCCACAGGCCATGGTCCAGCCGAGCGTGCCGTGGCCCGTATTCAGAAACAGATTTTTGAACGGCGTGGCGCCGACAATCGGGGTGCCGTCCGGAGTGGTCGGACGCAGGCCGGTCCAGAAGCTCGCCTGGGGCAGATCGCCGCCCTGAGGATAAAGGTCGTTGACGATCATCTCCAGGGTTTCGCGTCGACGCGGGTTCAACGACAGGTCAAAACCGGCAATTTCCGCCATGCCGCCGACGCGGATGCGGTTGTCGAAACGGGTGATCGCGACCTTGTAGGTCTCGTCGAGAATGGTCGACGTCGGGGCCATCGCCGGGTTGATGATCGGCACGGTCAGCGAGTAACCCTTGAGCGGATACACCGGAGCCCGGATGCCCAACGGCTTGAGCAATTGCGGCGAGTAGCTGCCGAGAGCGAGCACGTAGCGGTCGGCGGTTTCCAGCTTGCCGTCGATCCACACACCGTTGATGCGATCACCGGCGAAGTCGAGGCGCTGAATATCCTGGCCGAAACGGAATTCCACACCCAGTTTCGTGGCCATTTCGGCCAGGCGGGTGGTGAAGATCTGGCAGTCGCCGGTCTGGTCATTCGGCAGGCGCAACGCACCGGCGAGGATGTCGGTGACGCTGGCCAGGGCCGGTTCGACCCGGGCAATGCCGGCGCGGTCGAGCAGTTCGAACGGCACGCCGGACTCTTTCAGCACGGCGATGTCTTTGGCGGCGCCATCAAGCTGCGCCTGGGTGCGGAACAGCTGGGTAGTTCCCAGGCTGCGGCCTTCGTAGGCAATGCCGGTTTCGGCGCGCAATTCGTCGAGGCAGTCGCGGCTGTACTCGGACAGGCGCACCATGCGCTCCTTGTTCACCGCATAACGGCTGGCGGTGCAGTTGCGCAGCATCTGCGCCATCCACAGGTATTGATCGATGTCGGCGGTGGCCTTGATCGCCAATGGCGCGTGACGCTGCAACAGCCACTTGATGGCTTTGAGCGGCACGCCCGGCGCGGCCCACGGCGAGGCATAACCCGGCGAAACCTGCCCGGCGTTGGCGAAACTGGTTTCCATGGCCGGCGCTGGTTGGCGGTCGACAACCGTCACTTCAAAGCCAGCCCGTGCCAGATAATAGGCACTGGCGGTACCGATGACGCCGCTACCCAAGACCAGAACGCGCATTTTCATATCCCTCATCGCGGCTTACCGCTGACGTTTATTGTGCAGACCGAAGATGTGGGCAGTTTAAAAAAGTTTAGCCAGTGCTTTTCACTATATAAGTGCCTATATTTGGCGACAATTCTCGGCAAAAACCCTTTTCACGGAGGCGCATCCCCTATGCGAACCAACACTCAGACCAAACGTGAGCTGGACAAGATCGACCGCAACATCCTGCGGATCCTGCAAGCGGACGGGCGCATTTCCTTCACCGAGCTCGGGGAAAAGGTCGGCCTCTCCACCACGCCCTGTACCGAGCGGGTACGGCGACTGGAGCGCGAAGGGATCATTATGGGCTACAACGCCCGCCTGAATCCGCAGCACCTGAAGGGTAGCCTGCTGGTGTTCGTCGAGATCAGCCTCGACTACAAATCCGGCGATACTTTCGAAGAGTTCCGACGCGCGGTGCTGAAACTGCCCCACGTACTGGAATGCCATTTGGTGTCAGGGGATTTCGATTACCTGGTGAAAGCACGGATTTCCGAGATGGCCTCGTACCGCAAACTGCTGGGCGATATCCTGCTCAAGCTGCCGCATGTGCGCGAATCCAAGAGCTATATCGTGATGGAAGAAGTGAAAGAGAGCTTGAACCTGCCGATTCCGGATTGAGAGGTTGTCTCGGAGAAATGGGTGTCTGGGCGGGCGCTTTCGCGAGCAAGCCCGCTCCCACATTAGATCTTCAGTGGGGCAAAGATTTGTATACGGCAGGGATAAAATGTGGGAGCGGGCTTGCTCGCGAAGGCCGCGACTCGGTCTACCTGAAGCTTCGCAACAACTAAACCAAAACCTGCCGCGTCGAAGCCATGTACTCATGAATCTGCTTCTCGACCCGCGGATGGATCAGCTCCACCGGCCGTCTCCCGTTAGGGCATGGCAACGTTTTGGTGGTACCGAACAGCCGACAGATCAGCGGTCGTTCGTCATACACCGTGCAGCCATTGGGGCCCAGATGAACGCAATTGAGTTCATCCATCGCCGCATCCTGCTCTGCCCGGGTCTTGCGCGGCAGGCGGGACATTTCTTCGGGCGAGGTGGTCACCGGCCCACAGCAATCATGGCAGCCGGGCACGCACTCGAAAGAGGGAATCTGTTGGCGCAGCGTGCGAATTTTCTGACTGTTGCAACTCATCGAAGCGGTGACCGAATACAAAATAGACCGGGATTCTGACGCAAAAAACCCGATCCAGACAGCGCCAACCGACCGGTGTTGCCCGTGTCCGAAGCGGCGGCTTATGCTCCGTCAACTTTTTCAAACACATGCACCCAGGATGACCACATGAACGCCCCCGTTCAGCAACCTGCCTCGAGCCATCAACACGCGGCCTCTTATTACGCCGCCAGCAGCCTGCCGCAGCCCGATCTTGCGGTACTCACAGGTGAGCTGGTGGCGGACGTGTGCGTGGTGGGCGGCGGGTTCTCCGGGCTGAACACCGCCCTCGAACTGGCCGAACGCGGCTTCAGCGTGGTGCTGCTGGAAGCGCACAAGATCGGTTGGGGCGCCAGCGGACGCAATGGCGGGCAGTTGATTCGCGGTGTCGGCCATGGTCTCGACCAGTTCGCCAGCGTGATCGGTGCAGACGGTGTGCGTCAGATGAAACTGATGGGCCTGGAAGCGGTGGAAATCGTCCGACAGCGGATCGATCGCTTTCAGATCCCTTGCGACCTGACCTGGGGCTACTGCGACCTCGCCAACAAGGCTCACGAACTGGAAGGCTTCGCCGAAGACGCCATCGAGCTGCACAGCCTCGGTTACCGTTACGAAACCCGTCTGCTGCAAGCCCACGAAATGCATAGCGTGGTGGGTTCCGATCGCTACGTCGGCGGTTTGATCGACATGGGCTCCGGGCATCTGCACCCCTTGAACCTGGCACTCGGTGAAGCGGCAGCCGCCGGGCAATTGGGCGTGAAGCTGTTCGAACGATCGGCGGTGACCCGCATCGATTACGGCCCCGAGGTCAAAGTCCACACCGCCCAGGGCACAGTTCGCGCGAAGACGCTGGTACTGGGTTGCAACGCCTACCTCAACGATCTCAACCCGCAACTCGGCGGCAAGGTGCTGCCCGCGGGCAGTTACATCATCGCCACCGAGCCCTTGAGTGCGGAACAGGCTCACGCCTTGCTACCGCAAAACATGGCGGTCTGCGATCAACGGGTGGCGCTGGATTATTACCGACTCTCGGCGGATCGACGTTTGCTGTTCGGCGGCGCCTGTCATTATTCAGGGCGCGACCCGAAAGACATCACCGCGTACATGCGACCGAAGATGCTGGCGGTGTTCCCGCAACTGGCCGGGGTGAAAATCGACTATCAATGGGGCGGGATGATCGGTATCGGCGCCAATCGCCTGCCGCAGATCGGTCGGCTCAAGGAGCAGCCGAATGTGTATTACGCCCAGGCTTATTCCGGTCATGGGCTGAACGCCACACATCTGGCGGGCAAGTTGTTGGCTGAGGCTATCAGTGGTCAGCAGAGTGGTGGTTTCGATCTGTTTGCCAAGGTGCCCCATATCACCTTCCCGGGTGGCAAGCATTTGCGTTCTCCGCTGTTGGCGTTGGGGATGTTGTGGCATCGTTTCAAAGAGTTGGTCTGAAAGATTTTCGGCGTCTGTATCGACGCCTTCGCGGGCAAGCCTCGCTCCTACAGGGATGTTGTCGAGCGGCGATCCCGTAATCGACGCGAATCCGTGTAGGAGCGAGGCTTGCCCGCGAATGGATCTATAGACCGCCGCAATATTCAGATCCGCCAAAAAGGCTTAAGCCCCTCCTCCCGCGCCTGCTCACGACTCAACCCGACATCGTTGAGCTGCTCCGGTGTCAACGTCAGCAACGCCTTGCGCGTGTGCAGACGATGCCAGAACAGACCCCAGCGACCCAGGCCGGACGGCGCGTTGCGCATCACCGCCTCGCGTGCGCCGTTTTTTTGCCCTGCCGCCAGTTCCTGACTGTGTAACGTCAGCCGCACATCGCTCAAGCCGTTCATTTTCATTGCTCCTGTTTACTTGGGTAGCCAGAGCTTTCATGATGCGCGGACGGCGAAAAGCATTACAGATTCAACGATGGTGTATTAACTCCATACAGATTTTCTGTTTCTGCCTCTGAATCACATATTTTTGCCTCATCTGTACTGGTTAACCGAATCACTCACACCGAGACTGCGCCATGACCCTCTACGTCAATCTCGCCGAGTTGCTCGGCACGCGTATCGAACAAGGCTTCTATCGCCCCGGCGACCGGTTGCCCTCGGTGCGAGCGCTGAGTGTCGAACACGGGGTCAGCCTGAGCACGGTGCAGCAGGCCTATCGAGTGCTGGAAGATGTGGGTCTGGCGATGCCCAAACCCAAGTCCGG
The DNA here is from genome assembly GCF_019218905.1 of Pseudomonas sp. PDM24. NCBI lineage: Bacteria > Pseudomonadati > Pseudomonadota > Gammaproteobacteria > Pseudomonadales > Pseudomonadaceae > Pseudomonas > Pseudomonas sp. PDM24. The sequence goes on from NZ_JAHUWR010000002.1 coordinate 466,241, forward strand.
TTACTTCGTACCGGTGAGTCGCGAACTGCCGGAGCTGCCAGCGGTTGGCCGGCCGGCCCAACGGCCGGTGGATATTTCGCAATGGGATCAAGTGCTGGAACTGATCCGCGCCGTACCGCGCAAGGACGTCGTGCAGCTGGGTCGCGGCATGCCGGACATCACCACGCCGACCATGAAACCGCTGCTGCGCAACCTGGCGCGAATCAGCCGTCGGCAGGACATGCCCGGCCTGTATTACGACAACATCTATGGCACCCTTGAATTGCGCGAGCAGATCGCTCGCCTGATGCTCGACTCCGGTTGCCAGTTGGGCGCCAACGATCTGGTGATCACTACCGGTTGCCACGAAGCACTGTCCACCAGCATCCGCGCCATTTGCGAGCCGGGTGACATCGTGGCGGTGGATTCGCCGAGCTTTCACGGCGCCATGCAGACGCTTAAGGGCCTGGGCATGAAAGCCCTGGAAATCCCCACCGACCCGCTCACCGGCATCAGCCTCGATGCGTTGGAACTGGCGTTGGAGCAATGGCCGATCAAAGCCATACAGTTGACCCCCAACTGCAACAACCCATTGGGCTACATCATGCCGGAGGCGCGCAAACGTGCGCTGTTGACGCTCGCACAGCGTTTCGACGTGGCGATTATCGAAGACGATGTGTATGGCGAACTGGCCTACACCTACCCGCGCCCGCGCACAATCAAATCCTTCGACGAAGATGGCCGCGTCCTGCTCTGCAGTTCTTTTTCCAAGACCCTGGCACCAGGCCTGCGCATTGGTTGGGTCGCACCGGGCCGTTATCTGGAACGGGTGCTGCACATGAAGTACATCAGCACCGGCTCCACCGCGCCACAACCGCAAATTGCGATTGCCGAATTCCTCAAGGCCGGGCACTTCGAACCGCATTTGCGGAAGATGCGCACGCAATACCAGCGCAATCGCGACGCGATGATCGACTGGGTGACCCGCTACTTCCCCGCCGGTACCCGGGCCAGCCGTCCGCAAGGCAGCTTCATGCTGTGGGTCGAACTGCCGGAGGGCTTCGATACCCTGAAACTCAATCGGGCGCTGCATGATCAAGGCGTACAGATTGCAGTTGGCAGTATCTTTTCCGCCTCGGGCAAATACCGTAATTGCCTGCGGATGAACTACGCTGCCAAACCAACCCCGCAGATCGAAGAAGCGGTGCGCAAGGTCGGTGCGACAGCTATCAAATTGCTGGCTGAAGGCTGAACGATCAGTCCAGCTGAAATCGCCCCCATGCCTGGAACGGGGTTATGTCGCGAACGCGTGTCGCTTGTGGGGGGACGAGGGTTTCGATATCCAGTTCCAGGCGCCAATGCTGGCCAGCCAGAGGCTGACCGTCGAGCCTGGGTCGGATGCGATCGCCTGGCCGCAGCAGCGCTACGTTGTACGCGCCATCGGATTCTCTTAGCCAGTTGACTGCCTGGCCATCGAGTCGTGCAGCAACCAGACGCAGCTGCATAATGCCCGGCCCGAACCGATAGTGCTGCGCGTCGACAGCCGGCGCCTCGAACCGCAGCGTCATCGGTTGCGGCTCGCTGCATTGCACGTTCAGATATATCCGCCGAATGCCGAAACTCAGAGCCGACCCCGTATTCGACGCCTGTAAGCCATCACGGGTATGCGAACCATAATCCAGCACCATGGGATTGAGCTGCATCGTGCAATCCGCCTGCGCATAACTCGGTAGCGCGACCGGCCACAATGCCAGCAACCACAGCCTGACAAAATCTTTCACGAACGTCCTCTGGATCAACTATCACCCGCCCGACAAGTCACTTCGGCAGCCTGGTAAGGCGCGGTGGTTTCCGGGAGTTGGCGGGTGTCGAACTCAAGCAGGCAGCGACGATCGTCGGGCAACGTCAATTGCAGCCCAAGCCACTCGGGAGCATCGGCGATGTACACCAGACCGGTCTCAACCACACTGGTCAGGTACACACCCTCGCTGTCGTACACCGCCCCTCCTTTGGGGACCCACTGCCCGGCATCGGTCCGCACATGCAGCATCAGCCGGCGGGCGCTGCTCAGCTTGAAGTCGAGTCGAGGTACCGCGCCGCGTCCGGTTTCGATTTCCTGAAAACCATTGAGCACTTCGACATTACGCGGCAGGCTGACGGTGTCTATTTCCAGACGACTGCTCTGGTACGCCGGCAGGCTGGCCGCTACCGCCCTGCCAGTGCCATCGGTCCAGACCGGTCCCTGAGGCGTGCTGATTTTTATCCCGGCATCGGAGCCAATCTTCAGCAGACCAAAAGTATCGCGCAGCGCATAAGGTGATGGCGTGAGTCCACTTTCGTGAACAGCCACACCGCCGCGCAACGCGAAATCATAACTGCGGGTGCCGACACTGCTGCGCGAATAGCCGAGGTCGACACTGGTGTAACGAGGCAGCAGACTGATGCGCCCGTCGAGATTTGTCTGGCCGGTATCGGCCCGCTCGGCATTGATGCTGTAGCTCGAGGTCTCGCTGACTTGCTCGTTGTAACGTGCGCCGGTGCGCATCCCCTGCTGGCGATCCTGACGACCGTATACCCTCAGACTACGGTTTCGCCCGAGGGGAAAGCCAAGGGTGGCGTAAACGCCCGTACCGCGATCATCGTCACCACTTTCGCGTTGCACATTCAGCGACAGATTGGCAGCACCTAATTCCCGAGACCATGAAGCACTGATCCGCGATCGATCCGGGCTACCGGCCATGGCATAGCGGGTCATCGAACCGCTGAACGCGCCCCAATGCCGATCTGAATAATTAACTGAAGCACCCCATTGACGTTCTGCCCGGCCATAAGGGTCATCGGTCAGAGATTCCGACCCGATGTCCGCCAAGGTTCGAAACCCGTTATTGCGCTGAGCTGCGGTCAAGCTGGCGGACAAGCCGGGGCCCAACGAGGTGCTGAAAGTCGCCTGCAGGATTTGGCCCTGCCCCGCTGACGCTGTACGCGAACTCAAGTGCTGAAGGCTCACCATCGAGTCGCGCGTCAAGGCATGTTGCCCCCCCCAGCCCAATGACTGATAGGCGCTGCTCCCCATCCAACCGGCGGTGAATAACGAGTCCGAGCCCCACTGCCAATCCTTGCTGGCGGCAAAAAACGAGGGTGTCTCACGTTCGTCATGGGTGAACCGCCGTACCTGGCCCGCCGCGATGGCGAAGCCCGGTGGGGTCAACCCACTCAGCGGACGCACATTGGCTGCCGGCACCCGGAAGTGGCGCTGTTCGCCGCTTTCTTCGATGACTGTGACTTCAAGGTCCAGTTGAAGGCTGAGTACAGGTAGATCACGCAAGGTGAATGGTCCAGCGGGAACCAGGGTGGTGTAAATCACGACACCGCTTTGGCGCACTTCTATCCGTGACGGTGAGTAAGCTATCCCTTCAACCGCCGTTCCGACGCCAAGGCCTTCCTGACTGCGCAAGGCGAACGCTGTTTCCGGCAGAACCTGAATGCCGGTAAAGGGCTCACCGGCAAACAGCGACGACCGCATATTGAGCTGGCCAAGTTGTACATTGGCCTGATAACGCTCCCAGGTTCGCGATGCCTGGGTGTACAACGTCTCGAACCGCGCCACCCCCTCGAAGGCGGTGTAATTCTGGCGACTGCGCACGACCCAGTCTCCGGCATTGAATCCCAGTTCCGTTCCCAGGTTGCGATACTGCCTGGAGGCGTCCGCGCCTGAGCTGGAAACCACTAGCGCGTCATAGTTCAACACCCCCGCCACACCGCCTGACGCCCAGTTTCGCTGCAGCCGAGGCTGCGCGAGCAACAGATCAGTGGGAACCAAAAGCGCCACTTGTTGCTGGCCTGGAGAGAGTCGCACTTGCGCAGCGGCTATCCCCTCGGTTGCCCGTAAACACGCTTTGTCGTCAGCACTGTCGGGCAAACCTGGCGGCGCAGCAATACCGGCATAATCGAGCAGGTTCGCATCAAGGCATAATTGGCCTTCGTCATCGAAGGTGGCCAGCACCTGCCCGATGGGCGAGCCATTGACCTGCAAGAGGACTCGCGTACGGCCGGCCTGAAAACGGGGTAAATCGCGAAAATGCTCGGCGACTTTCGGGTCGATTCCCCGGGCCTCAAGCACCGAGCGATCGAATTCGATCGGCGTTTCGCCCCAGGCTTTTCCGGTCATATCAATCACCAGAACCAGACTGCCGACCCAGCAACGTGAGCCGCCATACCAAGGCTTGCGGCGACTCACTATCGGCTGCTCAACGGCGCATCATGGCTGTCGACCGCGAATCCATAAGTCGTCGCGGGAAAAATCCGCACATGGGTGCCCAACGTCGACACGGCGGTGAGCGTCAGTACTTCGCCGGGCAGAATGTAGGTGCGCCCGAGATCGAGCATCACGCCGCTGGGGATCAAGCTCACCGATTTGGCGAGCCGCACTACATAGGGGCCGGGGTTGCTCACCTGCACCCGGTCGCCAACAACGCTCCAGAGCAGATGTTTCCAGGGCGTGCGGTCCACTGCCAAGTTGGCCGGGCGCAGGATCACTGGAATGTTCTGCCGCACGCCCAGGCTGAGCCGAGCACCGTCTGCGCCTTGACGAGGCTTTATCCCCTCGAACACCACCCGTTTCAGGCGTTCGGTTTCCAGAGGTTTGGTGCTGCGCAAGATGAACCTGACCTGCTGGCTCTGCCCGGGCTCAACCCGGGCCACGGGCGGAGTCAGCAGCAACAGCGGTTCGTCATCCTCTGCGATGTGTTCGATCGTGCTGTGGAGCAATGCCGGTTGTTCGTCGGAGTTTTTGACATTGAGGGTCGCTTCGCCCAATGCCTCATCGACTATTACGACAGGGGTTTGCGGCACCATGCCAGCCGCCATCGCCAGCGCACTGAAAAATGACAGGCACAGGGCCGCAATGGCACCGAGCGCCTGTAAAGATTTAGGGGGACACATGAAATTCTCCAGAGGGCATCGACCAGCATGGCGAACGCAATGCCTGTCGATGCCCGATGACACGCCAGGAAACGGCCAATAGCGGTATGACCGTCAGCCCGTTATGCCGCGTCGGCTCAGAGGTAGAACACGTCGAACGTCACCGAGCCGTCGAGGGGAAACTCGTCGGTGGTCGCGGGCAGTTCGGAGGTCGGGCGAATAGCCGCAGCCACTTTCATAGGAAAGACATGCAGACGCGCGGCGGCCGGGCCGGCTGCTGCACCAGGCCCCCAGGAATAGGAAACCGGGGCGTTGGACATCAGGCCGCCGACCGGAACTCGCCATACCGGATTGGCCGGAGAGCGCACCAGGAAAGTCTGCGGGTTGCCATCGGTCAGGGGCTGGCCGGTCAGCAGGCCGAAGCCGCCGATGCCGACACCATTCGTGCTGCCGAGGCCATAGTAAAGGTGATCACCGAAGCGGCCATTGAACATGAGGCCCGGCACTTTGGTACCACCACGATTGTCCGTGACTGCAATCTCCACCGCTGCGGGTGCGTCGCATGCGATCTTCAAAGTAATGTCTCGCGGCGGGAGATCGTTTTGTGTTGTCGCGCTCAACGTCGAGGAATGGATCCGCCCCAGATCGATGTTACTGCCACCGGCGAAAGCAGGAATGCAGGAAGTCGGAATGACCGTACCGCTGATGTTCAGGTCGACACTTGCCGCTTGAACGGCTAATGGAGCGATGGCTGCTGTTAAAGCGGCCATCAAAAAAAGCTTCTTCATAAACACTTACCTGTGAATGGATGAAAGTACCAACGCGTCGAATGCAGCGGGAAATCACGCTTTCTTCCGACACGTCGAATACCCGGCGATCATTCCGTTTCTTGTAGGTTTTTTATGTAGGAAAAGTCGCCATATCAACAGGCATCGGCGACAGCACCTGTGGCTCTTTTCGGTTCTCACCGATGGATCCGATCAATCACAGTCATGCCACCCTTCAAACGTGTGTGATCCCAATGCCGTGCCATACTTCCGTGACCCCGACGCGAGAAATCCTGCCTTGATACTCATCCGGCCCTTCGCTTTGTTGCTCGCCTTGTTGCTCGGCAGTTGCACCAGCCTTGATGTCGTCCGCGAATCGAGTCAGGCCCTACCGGCGGCGAACTCGGCGTTCGGGCGGTCGATCCAGGCACAGGCTGCCCCCCATGAGGGCCAATCGGGCTTTCGCTTGCTCTCCGATAGCGCCGAGGCCTTCACCGCCCGCGCCGAGCTGATTCGCAACGCTCAAAGCAGCCTCGATCTGCAGTACTACATCGTCCATGACGGCATCAGCACACGAATACTGGTGAGCGAGCTGCTCAAGGCCGCCGACCGCGGCGTGCGGGTGCGGATTCTGCTCGACGACACCACCAGCGATGGCCTGGACCGGATCATCGCGACCCTCGCCGCCCATCCGAAGATTCAGATCCGCGTGTTCAACCCGCTGCACCTGGGCCGCAGCACCGTCGTTACGCGAACGATGGGCCGGTTCTTCAACCTGTCGCAGCAACACCGGCGCATGCATAACAAACTGTGGGTGGCGGACAACAGCGCGGCGATCGTTGGCGGGCGCAACCTGGGGGACGAGTATTTCGATGCCGAGCCCAACCTGAATTTCACCGACATCGACATGCTTGGTGTCGGCCCGGTTGCAGAGCAACTGGGGCACAGCTTCGACCAGTACTGGAACAGCGCCCTGAGCAAGCCGATCGAGCAGTTTCTCTCGACCAAGCCGACAGCCAGGGACTTGAAAAACACCCGGACCCGGCTGGACGAATCCCTGGAGGAAACGCGCAAACAGAACCACGCGCTTTATCAGCAGTTAATGGCCTACACCACTCACCCGCGCCTGGATGTCTGGCGCCGGGAGCTGATCTGGGCCTGGAACCAGGCATTGTGGGACGCACCGAGCAAGGTATTGTCCAAGGGCGAGCCGGATCCGCACTTGTTGCTGACCACCCAGTTGGCGCCCGAGCTCAATGGGGTCAGCAAAGAGCTGATCATGGTCTCGGCCTACCTCGTACCCGGCCAACCGGGGCTGGTTTACCTGACCGGTCGCGCCGATGCCGGCGTATCGGTCAGTGTGCTGACCAACTCACTGGAAGCCACCGACGTACCGGCCACGCACGGTGGTTACGCGCCTTATCGCAAAGCCTTGCTGGAGCATGGGGTGCAGCTGTTCGAATTACGCCGTCAGCCCGGTGACAATGGAGACAACGGCGGTAGCGGATCGAACCTGTTTCACGGCGGCAGCAGCTCCTACCGTGGTTCCGACTCCAGCCTGCACAGCAAGGCGATGATTTTCGACCGACAGAAAGCCTTTATCGGCTCGTTCAATTTCGACCCGCGCTCGGTACTGTGGAACACCGAAGTCGGGGTACTGGTGGACAACCCGCAGCTAGCCGGGCGGGTGCGCGAACTGGCACTGGAGGGTATGGCGCCAGCCCTCAGCTATCAGGCCCGGCTGGAAAAGGGTCAGATCGTCTGGGTCACCGAAGATGACGGCAAGCAGCACACATTGACCAAAGAACCGGGAGGTTGGTGGCGACACTTCAATTCATGGCTCAGCAGCATGGTCGGCCTGGAGCGGATGTTGTAGTCAGGAGGCTGGTGATGAATTGTGGCGAGGGAGCTAGCTCCCGTTCGGCTGCGCAGCAGTCGCAAAATCGGCATCCGTGTTCTATCTGAATAAGCGGTGGCGCATGATTTAGGGCCGCTGCGCGACCCGACGGGAGCAAGCTCCCTCGCCACAGGCAAGCCCCCTCGCCACAGGGTTGTGCAGCGCTCAGGCTGGTTCGGCAACCGTACCAAACGCCCCTTGCCGCGATACCAGAATCACCAGCCCCAACGCGCCCGCCGCCATCAGCAACGGCAAGGCATGCCCGCTGATCCACTGGCTCCCGGCACCGGCTGCCAAAGGCCCGATCAGGCAACCAATTCCCCATAACTGTGCGATATGGGCATTGGCGCGCACCAAGGCATCGTCGCGATAACGCTCGCCAATCAAGATCAGCGATAAGGTGAACAAACCGCCGGCACTGGCGCCAAACAACACCCACAGCGGCCAGATCAACAGCGTGTCGATCAGCAACGGAATCGCCAGGCTCGACAGCAGCAAGAGCATCGCGCAACCGGTAAACAATGTACGTCGCGACAAGCGATCGGCCAGCGCGCCAATCGGCAATTGCAGCAAGGCATCACCCACCACCACTGTGCTGACCATCGCCAAGGCGATTTCCGTGGTGAAGCCCTGACGCAGGCAATAGACCGGCAGCAAGGTCAGGATCATCGCTTCGAACGCCGCGAACAGCGACACCGCCCAGGCAATCGCCGGCAAGCCGCGGCAGAAGGTCAACAAGTCACCGAGGGTTACGCTGCAAGCTTCGCTGGTGGGTGCGCCGCCGCGGCCCAACAGCAGGAACGGTGACGTCATCAGCAAACCGACGCCGACCCAGAAACCATAATCATGCTCGGTGCCCAACGCCCCCAACAGTAACGGCCCGGCCAGCTGACTCAACGCGTAACTGCTGCCGTACAGCGCCACCAGTCGACCGCGCCATTGCTCGACCACCAGTTGGTTGATCCAGCTTTCACCGAGGATAAAGACGAGGGTCAGGATCACCCCGATCATCAACCGCAGCACCAGCCAGATCGGGTAGCTCGGCCATACTGCCAGCAAACCGATGGATACCGCCCCGGCCCACAGGCACAGGCGCATCAGATTGGCCGTGCCAAGACGGGCCGCGAGGTGGCTGGAGATCTTCGCCCCCAGCAGTACACCAATGGCCGGCATCGCCGCCATCACGCCGATCGCGAACGAGCCGTAACCCCAGCCTTCCAGACGCAACGACACCAACGGCATGCTGACACCCAGGGCCAGGCCGACACTCAAGACAGATGCCAAAACGGCGAAATACGTCGCCCAACGCATGTTCCACGCTCCTGTGAATTGTTATTTTCAGGCACCACGCAAAGCACTGTGGGAGCGGGCTTGCTCGCGAAGAGGCCATCACATCCAACATTGATGTTGGCTGTTACACCGCCTTCGCGAGCAAGCCCGCTCCCACAGGGGATCTGCGTCGTTCAGGAGCCCGATTTACATTCGGGCTCCTTTACTGACTTACAATTTGATCCAGGTCGCCTTCAGCTCGGTGTATTTGTCGAACGCGTGCAGTGACTTGTCGCGACCGTTGCCGGACTGTTTGAAGCCACCGAACGGCGCGGTCATGTCGCCGCCGTCGTACTGATTGACCCACACGCTACCGGCACGCAAAGCCTTGGCGGTCAGGTGAGCCTTGGAGATGTCGGCAGTCCAGACTGCAGCGGCCAGACCGTAAGGCGTATCGTTGGCGATCTGGATGGCTTCTTCAGCGCTGTCGAAGGTGATGACCGACAACACCGGACCGAAGATTTCTTCCTGAGCAATTTTCATCGCGTTGCTCACGCCATCGAAAATCGTCGGCTCAACGTAAGTGCCACCGGTTTCCTGAAGAATACGCTTGCCGCCCGCCACCAGTTTGGCGCCGTCGGTGTGACCGGACTCGATATAGGACAACACAGTGTTCATCTGCTGGGTGTCCACCAGCGCACCGACATTGGTTGCCGGGTCCAGCGGGTTGCCCGGCTTCCAGGTTTTCAAGGCCTCGATCACCAGCGGCAGGAATTTGTCCTTGATCGAACGCTCGACCAGCAGGCGCGAACCGGCGGTGCAGACTTCGCCCTGGTTGAAGGCGATGGCACCGGCAGCGGCTTCGGCGGCGGCTTGCAGGTCCGGCGCATCGGCGAACACGATGTTCGGGCTCTTGCCGCCAGCTTCCAGCCAGACGCGCTTCATGTTCGATTCGCCGGAGTAGATCAGCAGTTGCTTGGCGATCTTGGTCGAACCGGTGAACACCAACGTGTCGACGTCGTTGTGCAGGGCCAGGGCCTTGCCGACAGTGTGACCGTAACCCGGCAACACGTTCAGCACACCTTTCGGAATACCGGCCTCAACCGCCAGCGCCGCAATGCGGATCGCTGTCAGCGGCGATTTTTCGGAAGGCTTGAGGATTACCGAGTTACCGGTGGACAGCGCCGGGCCGAGCTTCCAGCAGGCCATCATCAACGGGAAGTTCCACGGCACGATTGCGCCGACCACGCCGACCGGCTCGCGAGTCACCAGACCCAGCTGATCGTGCGGGGTGGCAGCGACTTCGTCGTAGATCTTGTCGATGGCTTCACCGCTCCAGCTCAAGGCTTGCGCCGCGCCAGGAACGTCGATGTACAGGGAATCGCTGATTGGCTTGCCCATGTCCAGGGTTTCGAGCAGGGCCAGCTCTTCGGCGTGCTGTTTGAGCAGGCCGGCAAAACGAATCATGGTGGCTTTGCGTTTGGTCGGCGCCAGGCGCGACCAGCTGCCGGAATTGAAAGTGGCGCGGGCGTTGTCCACGGCACGCTGGGCGTCGGCGGCGTCACAGCTGGCAATCTTGCCCAGCAGACGGCCATCGACGGGGCTGATGCACTCGAAGGTCTCACCAGAGACGGCATCGGTGTATTCGCCATTGATGTAGGCGCGGCCTTCGACCTTCAGATCGCGAGCCCGTTGTTCCCAGTCGGCACGAGTCAGGGTGGTCATTCGAGTGTCCTCCTCTTATTGAATACGAGTGCCCCGTGTTCTTTGCGGGCGCTGTCAGGAATTCTGCCTGGCCAGCTTGCTTTTCGGCTCAAGGCAACCGTTACCCTAAACCAGCGGCCGGTGAAGTTTCAATATATTTGACACAAGGCTGGCAAACGGCCTTGCGATGTTCATTTTAATAAACATAGACTTTCAATTTTCCAGCGCAATCACGGGGGAATACCAGCATGAGCATTCAGGATATCGTCGATTTCAGCCAGGCCAACACCCAGCCCGATCGTTATCGGCCCGACCCTGCAAAAGTCCTCAAGGGCGATCCCGAGCAAGCGGTGTACAACCACTACAACAGCCCGTGCGGCCAGATGAGTGCAGGTGTTTGGGAAGGCGAAGTCGGCCAGTGGCTAGTGAACTACACCGAGCACGAATACTGCGAAATCGTTCAGGGGGTTTCAGTGCTGCGCGACGGCGAGGGTAACGCCAAGACCCTGCGCGTGGGCGATCGCTTCGTGATTCCGGCGGGTTTTCGTGGGACTTGGGAAGTGCTGGAGCCTTGCCGCAAGATCTACGTGGTGTTTGAACAGAAGGCTTGAGGAGTTGTGCTGCCCCGGCCGACCCCTTCGCGAGCAAGCCCGCTCCCACATTGGATCTGCGTCGTTCACAAATCCAATGTGGGAGCGGGCTTGCTCGCGAAGGGGCCGGTCCAGGCAATACAAAATAGACAGTGTCTAGTCCTGAAATAGGTTTACACCTGTTTCAGGACGGGACACAGGCAACAAAAAAGGCCCGTATCTCGCGATACGGGCCTTTTTCGTAAGAGGGAAAAATCAATTACTTGATTTTGCCTTCTTTGTAGATCACGTGCTTACGAACAACCGGATCAAATTTCTTGATCTCGATTTTGTCCGGAGTAGTGCGCTTGTTCTTGTCGGTAGTGTAGAAGTGACCAGTACCGGCGCTCGAAATCAAACGAATCAATTCACGCATGATTAGCTCCCTTAGATCTTGCCGGCTTTGCGGATTTCGGCCAGCACGACAGTGATGCCACGCTTGTCGATGATACGCATGCCTTTGGCAGATACGCGCAGACGCACGAAACGTTTCTCTTCTTCAACCCAGAAGCGGTGATGCTGCAGGTTCGGCAGGAAACGACGACGGGTTTTGTTGTTTGCGTGGGAAATGTTATTCCCAGTCACCGGACCCTTACCGGTAACTTGACATACTCTCGACATGCCTCAGCCCTCTAAAACCACATGCCCAACCCGGCATGGGTTGGCCGCTTAATCTCTCAGTCATTTGGCGCCAGGCGCCGCGTTTCTTTAGAGGTCTTACCGGCTACACCTACAGTGAAGGAACCGGGCCCCTAGAAAAGAGCGCTGCTTTATACCAGAAAGACTGGAGAGCAACAACATTCCGTGTGCGCGGACTTGATAAATTCCCCATTTTTCGGCCACCGGGCGCCTTGGATAAAGGCTGTCGCCGATTAAGACCGCTCGTCGCAGAGAATCGGCCAACCGACCGATTTCGGGTTTTCCTCGGCCCGCAACACCGAAACAAGCGCACATAGTCCCCTTAAAATGAAAAAGGGGATAGTCATTTGCAAAAGAGCCCACTAGGGTAAGCCTTTTCCAGACTGCACTTGCAGATGGGCCTTCGATCTGTAAAGGAATCCGACCATGCGCCTCGCTGCCCTACCGCTGCTGCTCGCCCCGCTTCTATTGAGCCCACAGGCTATGGCTGCCGCCCTGAGCGTGTGCACCGAAGCCAGCCCGGAAGGGTTCGATGTGGTGCAATACAATTCGCTGACCACCACCAACGCCTCGGCCGACGTGCTGATGGACCGTCTGGTGGACTTCGACACGGCCAGCGGCAAAGTGGTCGCCAGCCTCGCGGACAGCTGGGAAGTCACGCCCGACGGCCTGACCTACGTCTTCAAATTGCACCCGCAGGTGAAATTTCACCGCACCGAATACTTCAGCCCGACGCGAGAACTGACCGCCGAAGACGTGAAGTTCAGCTTCGACCGCATGCTCGACCCGGCGAACCCATGGCACAAAGTCGCCCAGAGCGGCTTCCCGCACGCCCAGTCGATGCAGTTACCGGCGCTGATCAAGAAGATCGACGCATTGGACCCGCTTACCATCCGCTTCACCCTCGACCACCCGGACTCGACTTTCCTGCCCACTCTGAGCATGGGTTTCGCTTCGATCTATTCGGCCGAGTACGCGGACAAACTGATGAAGGCTGGCACTCCGGAAAAGCTCAACAGCCAGCCGATCGGCAGCGGCCCGTTCATCTTCACGCGCTTCCAGAAAGACGCCTCGATTCGCTACAAGGCCAACCAGGATTACTTCCGCGGCAAACCTTCGGTGGACCCGCTGATCTTCGCCATCACCCCGGATGCCAACGTGCGCTTGCAGAAGTTGCGCCGCAACGAGTGCCAGATCGCCCTGTCACCCAAGCCTCTGGACGTACAGGCCGCGCTGAAAGAGCCAACCCTGAAAGTCGAAAAGACTGACGCCTTCATGACCGCCTTCGTTGGCATCAACAGCCAGCATCCGCCGCTGGATAAACCTGAAGTACGCCAGGCGATCAATCTCGCGTTCGACAAGGCCAACTACGTCAAAGCCGTGTTCGAAGACACCGCCGAACCCGCCAACGGCCCATATCCGCCCAACACCTGGAGCTACGCCAAAGGCTTGCCGGGCTACTCGCATGACGTCGAAAAGGCTCGTGCGTTGATGGCCAAGGCCGGGCTCAAGAATGGTTTCCAGACCACCATATGGACCCGCCCTTCCGGCAGCCTGCTGAACCCCAATCCGAGCCTCGGGGCACAATTACTTCAGTCTGACCTGGCGGAAATCGGCATCCAGGCCGAAATTCGGGTGATCGAATGGGGCGAACTGATTCGCCGCGCCAAGGCCGGCGAGCACGACCTGCTGTTCATGGGCTGGGCCGGCGACAACGGTGACCCGGACAACTTCCTCACGCCGCAGTTTTCCTGCGCGGGGGTCAAATCCGGCACCAACTTCGCCCGTTACTGCAACCAGGACCTGGACAAGCTGATCAGCGCCGGCAAGACCACCGGCGAGCAAGGTGTACGCACCAAGCTCTATGAACAGGCCCAGGCGCAGATCCAGCAACAGGCGTTGTGGCTGCCACTGGTGCACCCGACGGCCTTCGCGCTGACACGTAAGGATGTTCAGGGTTACTCGGTCAGCCCGTTTGGCCGGCAGGACTATTCGAAGGTCAACCTCAAGTAATTAGCGTCACCATAAAACCTGTGGGAGCGGGCTTGCTCGCGAAAGCGGCCTATCAGTAGACATTGATATCGACTGACACGACGCCTTCGCGAGCAAGCCCGCTCCCACATTGGTTTCGTATTCTTCCGGCCTCCTCTTACATCCACCCATACTCGGCCATGGACAGCGGATCGCCGTCACCGACGATGAAATGATCGAGCACCCGCACATCGATCTGGTCCAAGGCCTCTTGCAGGCGCTTGGTCAGCATTCGGTCGGCCTGACTGGGGTCGGGATTGCCCGACGGGTGGTTGTGGCACAGGATCAGCGCTGCAGCGTTATGGGCCAGAGCGCGTTTGACCACCTGCCGTGGATAGACGCTGGTGTTGTCGATGGAGCCGCGGAACAGCGCTTCGAACGCCAATACCCGGTGCTTGGAGTCCAGAAACAGGCAGCCAAACACCTCGTGAGGCTCATGGCGGAGCATCGACTTCAGATAATCACGCACAGCCTGCGGATTTTCCAACGCCGACTTGTAGCGCGAACGTTCAGCCAAATGCCGTCTGCCCATTTCCTGAACGGCCTGCAACTGAGCGAATTTCGCGGGTCCGAGCCCTAATTGTTTGCTGAATGTTTTTTGATCAGCCTCCAGTAGCGAACGCAGGCCGCCAAACTGAGTCAACAAGTGTCGCGCCAGATCTACCGCACTTTTGCCGGATACGCCGGTACGCAAAAAAATCGCCAGCAGCTCGGCGTCCGAAAGACTCCCCGAGCCTAACTCCAGTAACCTCTCCCGCGGCCGCTCGGCCGCCGGCCAATCGCGAATGCTCATAACACCTCCATGTCTGTGGGCGCCGCTGTTCCGTAGCGGTCGCTGTGATATCGTAGCCCATCTTTTTTGCGGGCGATTTCACTCCTGGGGAGGGGGTATCGCCATGCAGTCATCAACGAAATGAAAGGCAGACCTATGCAGCGGCTGTATCGGAAACGCATCGTTCTGGGCGTCGGCGGCGGTATTGCTGCCTACAAGAGCGCCGAGCTGGTTCGCCGCCTGATCGACCAGGGCGCCGAAGTGCGCGTGGTCATGACCCGCGGCGGCAGCGAATTCATTACCCCGCTGACCATGCAGGCCTTGTCCGGGCATCCGGTCCATCTCGATTTGCTGGACCCCGCGGCCGAAGCCGCGATGGGCCACATCGAGCTGGCCAAATGGGCCGACCTGGTGCTGATCGCCCCCGCCACCGCGGACCTGATCGCCCGCCTGGCCCAAGGCATTGCCGACGACCTGCTGACCACGCTGGTGCTGGCCACCGACGCGGTGGTCGCGGTTGCCCCGGCGATGAACCAGGCCATGTGGCGCGACCCGGCGACCCAGGCCAACCTGCAAACCCTCGAAAGCCGTGACCTCAAGGTCTTCGGCCCGGCCTCCGGCAGCCAGGCCTGCGGCGACGTCGGTATGGGCCGCATGCTCGAAGCCACCGACCTCGCCCAGTGCGCGGCAGACTGCTTCCAGCGCCAGGCGCTGACCGGTAAACACGTGCTTATCACCGCCGGCCCGACCCAGGAAAACATCGACCCGGTGCGCTACATCACCAACCACAGCTCCGGGAAAATGGGCTTTGCCCTGGCCGAAGCCGCGGTAGAAGCCGGCGCCCGCGTGACCCTGATCACAGGCCCGGTGCACCTGCCGACCCCGGATCGCGTCACGCGCATCGACGTGGTCAGCGCCCGCGACATGCTCGCCGCGTGTGAAGCCGCGATCCCTTGCGACCTGTTCATCGCCTCGGCAGCGGTCGCGGACTACCGTCCGGAAGTCGTCGCCCCACAGAAACTCAAGAAAGACCCTACGAACGGCGACGGCTTGTTGCTACAGATGGTGCGCAACCCAGACATCCTGGCCACCATCGCCACCCGTCCCGACCGTCCGTTCAGTGTCGGCTTCGCCGCCGAAACCGAACACCTGCTCGATTACGCTGCACGCAAGTTGAAAGACAAGAACCTCGATCTGATCGTCGCCAATGACGTCGCGAACCCGAGTATTGGCTTCAACAGCGAAGAAAACGCCTGCAGCGTGATCGACCGTGAGCTGCACGCCACACTCTTCGCCCAGACCAGCAAGAGCAAGATTGCTCGCCAGCTGATCACTTTTATCGCCGAACGTCTGAACCAGGTTTAATTTACATGCACGCTTTGCAAGCCAAGATCCTCGACCCCCGCATCGGTACTGAATTCCCGCTGCCACAGTACGCCACGCCAGGCTCCGCCGGCCTCGACCTGCGCGCCATGCTGGAAAAAGACACCGTCATCAAGCCGGGTGAAACCCTGCTGATCCCTACCGGCCTGTCGGTGTACATCGGCGATCCGGGCCTGGCGGCTTTGATTCTGCCGCGCTCGGGTCTGGGCCATAAGCACGGCATCGTGCTGGGCAATCTGGTCGGCCTGATCGACTCCGATTACCAGGGCCCGCTGATGGTGTCGTGCTGGAACCGTGGCCAGACCGATTTCAACATGGTGGTAGGCGAACGCCTGGCCCAATTGGTGCTGGTACCGGTCGTTCAAGCGCATTTTGAAATGGTCGAAGAGTTCGTCGAAACCCAGCGCGGCACCGGCGGTTTCGGACACTCGGGCAGCCACTGACCATCGGCATTCAGGCCGGGAATGCTGCCCGGCCTGGCCTGCCCTCTGCATTTTAAGGATGAAAATTGCAAAGACGTCATCTGGAAGGTTTACCACTGGAAATCAAGGCATTGGCCGGCAAATTACCCGCCGATGCTGATGGCATGGCCTTTACACACCACGAACTCTCTGCCGAAAACGCCGTCATACCCTTCAGTTTGAGCCAGCCCACGAGTTTTTCGCAGGCTTGTCCAGCCACTTTAGAGATGGAGCATTTCCAGAAATGAGCACCCCAGCCCAAGTCGCACCCAAGTTCCCCGACAGCATCTTCCGCGCCTACGACATTCGTGGCACCGTCCCGGAATTCTTGAACGCTGAAACAGCTTATTGGCTTGGTCGCGCCATCGGCTCCCAAAGCCTGGCCCAGAACGAACCCAATGTATCCGTCGGCCGTGACGGTCGCCTGTCCGGCCCGGAACTGGTGGAACAACTGATCCAGGGCCTGGCCGACAGCGGCTGCCACGTCAGCGACGTCGGCCTGGTACCAACCCCTGCGCTGTACTACGCCGCTAACGTTCTGGCCGGCAAATCCGGCGTGATGCTCACCGGCAGCCACAACCCGTCGAATTACAACGGCTTCAAGATCGTCATCGCTGGCGACACCTTGGCCAACGAACAGATCCAGGCCCTGCACGAACGCCTCAAGACCAACAACCTGAGCAGCGGCAAGGGCAGCATCACCCAGGTCGAGATCCTCGACCGCTACAACACCGAAATCGTCCAGGACATCAAACTGGCTCGCCGCCTGAAAGTGGTGGTCGATTGCGGTAATGGCGCGGCCGGCGTGATCGCCCCGCAGCTGATCGAAGCCCTGAACTGCGAAGTCATCCCGCTGTTCTGCGAAGTCGATGGCAACTTCCCGAACCACCATCCGGACCCGGGCAAGCCTGAAAACCTCGTGGACCTGATCGCCAAGGTCAAGGAAACCAACGCCGACCTGGGCCTGGCCTTCGACGGCGACGGCGACCGTGTGGGCGTCGTTACCAACACCGGCAGCATCGTCTTCCCTGATCGCCTGTTGATGCTGTTCGCCCGCGACGTCGTGGCGCGCAACCCGAACGCGGAAATCATCTTCGACGTCAAATGCACCCGCCGCCTGATCCCGCTGATCAAGGAATATGGCGGTCGGCCGCTGATGTGGAAAACCGGTCACTCGTTGATCAAAAAGAAAATGAAACAATCCGGCGCCCTGTTGGCCGGCGAAATGAGCGGGCATATCTTTTTCAAGGAGCGCTGGTTCGGTTTCGACGATGGCATTTACGCCGCCGCACGGCTGCTGGAGATCCTCAGCAAAGAAAAATCCACCGCGGAAGAGTTGTTCGCGACCTTCCCGAACGATATTTCTACGCCAGAGATCAATATCCATGTGACCGAAGAGAGCAAATTCAGCATCATTGATGCATTGCACGATGCGCAATGGGGTGAAGGCGCCGACCTGACCACCATTGACGGCGTGCGAGTCGACTATGCCAAAGGCTGGGGCCTGGTTCGCGCCTCCAACACCACACCGGTGCTGGTGCTGCGTTTCGAGGCCGATGACGAGGCTGAATTGCAGCGCATCAAGGACGTTTTCCACGTCCAGTTAAAGCGTGTTGCACCTGATCTCCAACTACCGTTCTGATTCACCCGGAGCCCTGAATGACCCTCGAACGCGAAGCCGCCGCCAACACCGCCAAGGTCCTGTCCGAAGCGCTGCCTTACATTCGCCGCTATGTCGGCAAGACGCTGGTGATCAAATACGGCGGCAACGCGATGGAAAGCGAGGAGCTGAAAACCGGCTTCGCCCGCGACATCGTGCTGATGAAAGCCGTCGGCATCAATCCGGTGGTGGTTCATGGTGGCGGCCCGCAAATCGGCGACCTGCTCAAGCGTCTGTCGATCGAGAGCCACTTCATCGATGGTATGCGCGTGACTGACGCGCAAACCATGGACGTGGTGGAAATGGTCCTCGGCGGCCAGGTCAACAAGGACATCGTCAACCTGATCAACCGTCATGGCGGCAGCGCCATCGGCCTGACCGGTAAAGACGCCGAGCTGATTCGCGCGAAAAAGCTCACTGTCACCCGTCAGACGCCGGAAATGACCCAGCCGGAAATCATCGACATCGGCCACGTCGGCGAAGTGGTCGGGATCAACACCGACCTGTTGAACCTGCTGGTCAAAGGCGACTTCATCCCGGTGATCGCGCCAATTGGCGTCGGCGCCAACGGCGAGTCGTATAACATCAACGCTGACCTGGTGGCCGGTAAAGTGGCCGAAGCGCTGAAGGCTGAAAAGCTGATGCTGCTGACCAACATTGCCGGCCTGATGGACAAGTCGGGCACGGTTCTGACCGGCCTGACGACCCAACAGGTCGATGACCTGATCGCCGACGGCACTATCTATGGCGGCATGCTGCCGAAGATTCGTTGCGCGCTGGAAGCGGTACAAGGCGGTGTGGGCAGCTCGTTGATTATCGATGGCCGGGTGCCAAACGCGATTCTGCTGGAAATCTTTACCGACACGGGTGTGGGTACGCTGATCAGTAATCGCAAGCGTCACTAAGCCACACAAACAAAAAGACCCCGCTCAGCCAGGCTGAGCGGGGTCTTTTTTGTATGTGCACTCCCTTGCAGGAGGGAGGCTTGCCCGCGAAAGCGATCTGACAGTCACATCATTGCTGAATGTGACGACGCCTTCGCGGGCAAGCCTCGCTCCTACAGGTCAGTGTCAGACGCCGAATTGTGCGCGGTAGGCTTCAACTGCTGGCAGGTGTTGCTTGAGCTGCGGGTCATCCGCCAGGAACTCGAGCACCTGATTCAGCGAAACAATGCTGATCACCGGGATGCCGAAGTCACGCTCCACTTCCTGGATGGCCGACAATTCGCCGTTGCCACGCTCCTGACGGTTCAGGGCGATCAACACGCCCGCGGCTTTGGCGCCGTCCTGGGAAGCAATGATCTGCATCACTTCACGGATGGCGGTGCCTGCGGTGATCACGTCGTCGATGATCAGCACGTCGCCGGTCAATGGCGCGCCGACCAGGCTGCCGCCTTCGCCGTGGGCCTTGGCTTCCTTGCGGTTGAAGCACCATGGCAGATCACGGCCATGATGTTCGGCCAACGCCACGGCGGTGGTCGCCGCCAACGGGATGCCTTTGTAGGCCGGGCCGAACAGCACGTCGAACGAAATACCGCTCTCGACGATGGCTGCCGCATAGAAACGACCCAGCTGCGCCAGGGCAGACCCCGAGTTGAACAGGCCGGCATTAAAGAAGTAAGGACTGGTGCGCCCAGACTTCAGGGTGAACTCACCGAAGCGCAAAACGCCACGATCAATGGCAAAACGAATGAAGTCGCGCTGATACGCTTGCATGAAAAAAACCCCAAATACCACGGATTTAGCTAATTAGGTAGACGCCGTGTATCATACCCGCACGCGATTTTTGGGGCCACTTATGCGGATCATCAGTGTGAACGTCAATGGGATTCAGGCTGCAGTCGAGCGTGGTTTGCTCAGTTGGCTGCAAGCACAGAATGCCGACGTCATCTGCCTGCAGGACACCCGCGCCTCCGCCTTTGAACTGGACGATCCAGCCTTCCAACTGGATGGCTACTTCCTTTATGCCTGCGAAGCTGAAGTTCCCGCCCAAGGTGGCGTGGCTTTGTACTCGCGGTTGCAACCGAAGGCAGTCATCAGCGGTCTCGGCTTCGAGACAGCCGACCGCTACGGGCGTTACCTGCAAGCCGATTTCGACAAGGTCAGCATCGCGACCTTGCTGCTCCCTTCGGGGCAGAACGGCGATGAAGATTTGAACCAGAAGTTCAAGCTAATGGACGACTTCGCCCGTTATCTGGATAAACAGCGGCGCAAACGTCGCGAGTACATTTATTGTGGCTCGCTGTACGTGGCGCAACAGAAGCTGGATATCAAGAACTGGCGCGACAGCCAGCAATCCCCGGGCTTCCTGGCACCTGAGCGCGCCTGGATGGACGAGATTGTCGGCAACATGGGTTATGTCGATGCCCTGCGCGAAGTCAGCCGTGAAGGCGACCAGTACAGCTGGTGGCCGGACAACGAACAGGCCGAGATGCTCAACCTGGGCTGGCGTTTCGACTACCAGCTGCTGACCCCTGGCCTGCGCCGCTTCGTACGCAGCGCACGCCTGCCACGTCAGCCACGGTTCTCGCAGCACGCACCGCTGATCGTGGACTACGACTGGACGCTGACGATCTAAGCGTCTTTTTGCAGACGCAAAAAAGCCGACTTCACTGTCGGCTTTTTTGTGCACGCCTCAATCCTGTAGGAGCGAGGCTTGCCCGCGAAGAGGTCATCACATTCAACATGGATGCTGGCTGTTAAATCGTTTTCGCGGGCAAGCCTCGCTCCTACAGGGGATGCGGCGTTTACTTGATCAGGCGCCAGGTGAACGGATACCGGTAAGGGAACCCTTCATTGGCCTTCACGCCAGCAATGATCGTCAGCACCAGCGCACCAATCGCGACCAGACCAAACAGAAAAAACCCGATGATCACCACCATCAGCAGGAAGCAGATGGCGGAAGCAATGGCGACGGTGATCTGAAAGTTCAGCGCCTCCTTGCCTTGCGCGTCGATGAACGGGTCGGACTCGCGCTTCATCTGCCAGAGAATCAACGGCCCGATCAGCGTGCCAAATGGCAGCCAGATCCCCAGCAAGGCGGACAGGTGACAAAACATCGCCCACTGACGAACCTCTCGGCTCGGTGTGGGTAGCGGCAGTTGCTCGTCACTCATGGCGTCCTCCTTGCGTGGAGCAGGTCCGATCAGTCGGCCAGTGCGGCCTTCTGCAGTTCGAAAATCTCGATCATGCCTTTCTTCGCCAGTGCCAGCATCGCGTTCAGCTCTTCCGGCTGGAACGGCGCGCCTTCGGCAGTGCCCTGTACTTCGATGAAGCCGCCAGTGCTGGTCATCACCACGTTGAGGTCAGTCTCGGCAGCCGAATCTTCCAGGTAGTCGAGGTCAAGCACAGGCTCGCCCTGGTACATGCCCACCGAAACGGCAGCGATCATTTGCTTGAGCGGGTCGCCACCTTTGAGGCCGCCACGCTTCTTGATCACTTTCAAGGCGTCGATCAGTGCAACCATCGCACCGGTAATGGACGCGGTGCGGGTGCCGCCGTCGGCCTGGATCACGTCGCAGTCGACGTACAGGGTGACGTCGCCCAGCTTGGTCATGTCCAGCGCAGCGCGCAGGGAACGACCGATCAAACGCTGGATTTCCAGCGTACGGCCGCCTTGCTTGCCGCGGCTCGCTTCACGCTGGTTACGCTCGCCGGTAGCGCGGGGCAGCATGCCGTATTCGGCGGTCAACCAACCCTGGCCCTGACCTTTGAGGAAACGCGGCACGCCGTTCTCGACGCTGACGGTGCAGATGACTTTGGTATCACCGAACTCGACCAGTACAGATCCCTCGGCGTGTTTGGTGTAGTTGCGGGTAATGCGGATCGAGCGGAGCTGATCGGCAGCGCGACCACTTGGACGTTTCATAGGGATTACCTGTACGGAGGACGGAAAACTGCCGAGCATTATAGAGCCGCGGGCCGCGAGTGGGCACTTCTAAAAAAATCGCCCGACGATTGAAGCCCCTGAATAGAGCTTAGCCGACGGCCTGCAGCTCTTTGTCACAGCGTGTGTTTGGGCGCATCCGCCCCACTGCGCTACAATCCTGCGCCTTTGCTGCCTGTCGGCTTTAATTCACAGATAGCGGGTCCGCGAAACCATGGGTTACGCGCCGACCTGCATTGCGAGGTACCTCCATGGTGCACAGCATGACCGCCTTCGCCCGCGTAGAGAAAGCCGGTGTCCAGGGCACCCTGAGCTGGGAATTGCGCTCGGTCAACAGCCGCTACCTGGAACCCCACCTGCGTCTGCCGGAATCTTTCCGCGACCTCGAAGGCGCGGTCCGCGAAGCCCTGCGCCAGGAACTGTCCCGGGGCAAGCTCGAATGCACCCTGCGCTTTACCGAAGAAAGCACCGGCAAACCGCTGCAAGTGGACCGCGAGCGCGCCGCTCAACTGGTCGCTGCCGCCGAGACGGTCGCCAGCCTGATCAAGAACCCCGCCGCACTGAACCCGCTGGAAGTCCTGGCCTGGCCCGGCGTATTGGTGGCCGACGCCGCCGACCCGCAAGCGCTGAATGCCGAAGCCCTGGCGCTGTTTCATCAGGGCCTGAAAGAGCTCAAGGCCGGTCGCGAGCGCGAAGGCACTGAGCTGGCGCGATTGATCGACGAGCGCCTGACCTCTATTGAAGGGGATGTGGTGATCCTGCGTGAGCTGGTCCCGCAGATGCTCGCCACCCAACGCCAGAAAGTTCTCGACCGCTTTACCGACATGAAGGCCGACCTCGACCCGCAGCGACTGGAACAGGAAATGGTCATGCTCGCGCAAAAGAGCGACGTCGCCGAAGAACTGGATCGCCTGAGCACTCACATCATTGAAGTTCGCCGGGTGCTCAAGTCCGGCGGCGCTGCCGGTCGGCGCCTGGACTTCCTGATGCAGGAACTCAACCGCGAAGCCAACACACTGGGCTCCAAAGCCTTCGACCCGCGCAGCACCCAAGCGGCGGTCAACCTCAAAGTGTTGATCGAGCAGATGCGCGAACAAGTGCAGAATATTGAGTAAGGCAAACCCGACATGACCCACAGCACCGGCACCCTGTACATCATTTCCGCCCCTTCGGGCGCGGGCAAGAGCAGTCTGGTCAAGGCTCTGACCGACGCCGACCAGGAGATCCGTGTCTCGGTCTCCCACACCACCCGCGCCATGCGCCCCGGTGAAGTGAACGGCGTGAACTATCACTTCGTCGAACGCAGCGAGTTCGTGAAGATGATCGAGCACGGGGATTTCCTCGAACGCGCCGAAGTGTTCGGCAATCTCTATGGCACCTCGCAAAGCCACCTGCAGCAAACCCTGGATGAAGGCCACGACCTGATTCTGGAAATCGACTGGCAAGGTGCCGAGCAAGTACGCAAGTTGATGCCCCAGGCCCGCTCGATCTTCATTCTGCCGCCATCCCTGGAAGCCTTGCGTCAGCGCCTGAACAATCGCGGCCAGGACAGTAACGAGGTCATCGAAGGCCGGATGCGTGAAGCCGTCAGCGAGATGAGCCACTACGTCGACTACGACTACCTGATCATCAACGACGATTTCGCCCACGCACTGCGCGATTTGCAGGCGATTTTCCGCGCCAATCAGCTGCATCAGAAGCGTCAGCAGCAGCGTAACGGAAAACTTTTGGCTGAATTGCTCGGCTAAACAGCACTTCCCAAAACCGCTGCAAGGGCTTTACATTGGCACTTATAGCGCGTTGATGGGCTTGGTCAAAAAATCAGCGCTTCCCTAATCGCTGGTGATTTTTTAAACTGTTGAGTCCGCTCGCCCACCCGGGCAGCGCGCATATTGCATTCGCTCCGAGGAATACCATGGCCCGCGTAACCGTTGAAGACTGCCTGAACCACGTGGAAAACCGTTTTGAACTGGTCATGCTGTCCACCAAGCGTGCCCGTCAACTGGCCACCGGCGGCAAAGAGCCCCTGGTTCAGTGGGAAAACGACAAGCCTACTGTTGTAGCGCTGCGTGAAATCGCCGAAGGCCTGATGAGCTACGAGTTCATCGCCAACGCAGAAATCGTCGAAGACGAACCGCTGTTCGCAGCGTTCGAGGACGAGTCCAACGAGGCAGTATAAGTCCATGCCTGGTCGACGTAGCACGGCGCGGGGTCACAACGAACGGCAGGAATTATCATGCCGAGCATAGACGCCCTCGCCGATCGCTTATCGACCTACCTCGGCAAGGACCAGGTCAATCTGGTCCGCCGAGCGTACTTCTACGCCGAACAAGCCCACGATGGCCAACGCCGCCGCAGCGGTGAGGCGTACGTCACGCACCCACTCGCGGTTGCGAATATTCTTGCCGACATGCATATGGACCATCAGAGCCTGATGGCGGCCATGCTGCATGACGTGATCGAAGACACCGGCATTGCCAAGGAAGCGCTGCAAGCGCAGTTTGGCGAAACCGTGGCCGAACTGGTCGACGGGGTCAGCAAACTGACCCAGATGAACTTCGAAACCAAAGCCGAAGCCCAGGCCGAAAACTTCCAGAAAATGGCCATGGCCATGGCCCGCGACATTCGCGTGATCCTGGTCAAGCTGGCCGACCGCCTGCACAACATGCGCACACTGGAAGTGCTGTCCGGCGAAAAACGCCGGCGGATCGCCAAGGAAACCCTGGAAATCTATGCGCCCATCGCCAACCGGCTGGGTATGCACGCCATCCGCATAGAATTCGAAGACCTCGGCTTCAAGGCCATGCACCCGATGCGTTCCGCACGGATCAACCAGGCGGTCAAACGCGCCCGGGGCAATCGCAAGGAAATCGTCAACAAGATCGAAGAATCTCTCAGCCACTGCCTGGCCATCGATGGCATCCAGGGCGAGGTCAGCGGTCGTCAGAAACACCTCTACGGCATCTACAAGAAAATGCGCGGCAAGCGTCGGGCCTTCAACGAGATCATGGACGTCTACGCGTTCCGGATCATCGTCGACAAGGTCGATACCTGCTACCGCGTGCTAGGCGCCGTACACAATTTGTACAAACCGTTGCCGGGGCGCTTCAAGGATTACATCGCGATCCCCAAGGCCAACGGCTACCAGTCGCTGCACACCACGCTGTTCGGCATGCACGGTGTACCGATCGAGATTCAGATCCGCACCCGTGAAATGGAAGAGATGGCCAACAACGGCATCGCCGCCCATTGGCTGTACAAATCCAGCGGCGACGAGCAACCCAAAAGCACTCACGCCCGCGCCCGTCAGTGG
The DNA here is from genome assembly GCF_019218905.1 of Pseudomonas sp. PDM24. Taxonomy (NCBI): domain Bacteria; kingdom Pseudomonadati; phylum Pseudomonadota; class Gammaproteobacteria; order Pseudomonadales; family Pseudomonadaceae; genus Pseudomonas; species Pseudomonas sp. PDM24. The sequence goes on from NZ_JAHUWR010000002.1 coordinate 491,550, forward strand.
GTCAAAGGCGTGCTGGAAATGCAGCAACGGGCCGGCAACTCGCTGGAATTCATCGAGAGCGTGAAGATCGACCTGTTCCCGGACGAGGTCTACGTGTTCACGCCCAAAGGCCGGATCATGGAGCTGCCCAAAGGCTCCACGGCGGTCGACTTCGCTTACGCAGTGCACACCGACGTGGGCAACAGCTGCATTGCCTGTCGGATCAATCGTCGTCTCGCACCGCTGTCCGAACCGCTGCAAAGCGGCTCCACGGTCGAGATCGTCAGCGCCCCCGGCGCGCGGCCGAATCCGGCATGGCTCAACTTCGTGGTCACCGGCAAGGCGCGGACTCATATCCGCCATGCGCTGAAACTGCAACGCCGTTCCGAGTCCATCAGCCTCGGCGAACGCCTGCTGAACAAGGTGCTCAACGGCTTCGACAGCTCCCTGGAAAAAGTCCCGGCCGAGCGCGTGCAGTTGATGCTCCACGAATACCGCCTCGAACTGATCGAAGACCTGCTCGAAGACATTGGCCTGGGCAATCGCATGGCTTACGTGGTCGCCCGTCGCCTGCTCGGCGAAGGCGAACAGCTGCCAAGCCCGGAAGGCCCGCTGGCGATTCGTGGTACCGAAGGTCTGGTGCTCAGTTACGCCAAGTGCTGCACGCCGATCCCGGGAGACCCGATTGTTGGTCACCTGTCCGCGGGCAAAGGCATGGTGGTGCACCTGGACAACTGCCGCAACATCAGCGAAATCCGCCACAACCCGGAAAAATGCATCCAGCTCTCGTGGGCCAAGGATGTCACCGGCGAATTCAACGTCGAGCTGCGCGTCGAACTGGAACACCAGCGCGGCCTGATCGCCCTGCTGGCCAGCAGCGTCAACGCGGCCGACGGCAATATCGAAAAAATCAGCATGGACGAACGCGACGGTCGTATCAGCGTGGTCCAACTGGTGGTCAGTGTGCACGACCGCGTGCACCTGGCCCGCGTGATCAAGAAACTGCGCGCCCTGACCGGGGTGATTCGCATCACCCGCATGCGCGCGTAGCCCACCCTTCACAAGGAGTCATACATGACCAAGACCGTTATCAACAGCGACAAGGCCCCGGCCGCCATCGGTACTTATTCCCAGGCGATCAAGGCTGGCAACACCGTTTACATGTCGGGTCAGATTCCTCTGGACCCAAAAACCATGGAACTGGTTGAAGGCTTCGAAGCCCAGACCGTCCAGGTGTTCGAGAACCTCAAAGCCGTGGCTGAAGCGGCTGGTGGTTCGTTCAAGGACATTGTCAAACTGAACATCTTCCTCACCGACCTGAGCCACTTCGCCAAGGTCAACGAGATCATGGGCAAGTACTTCGAGCAACCTTACCCAGCCCGCGCCGCCATCGGCGTAGCAGCCCTGCCAAAGGGTTCGCAGGTTGAAATGGATGCCATTCTGGTCATCGAGTAAACGTGCGGCGCAGCCCGCTAAAGGCTGCGCCGATCTTGTTTTGAAAGGATTCCACCATGCGCCAAGCGCTAGCTCTCTCGCTGGTCGCCCTTCTCTTGGGCGGTTGTGCCAGCGATCCTGCCGATCGTGATATCAGCGGCACCTGGATCAATCAGTCGGCGATCGATGCTGCATCCAAGGGCGGCCCCCTGCGGGAAGCGCTCCAGGCCTATGGCCCGAACCTGGAATGGGACGTCAACACCCGAGCCGGTCAGGCCCGCTACACCAATGGTTTTGAAAACGTCGAAGGCAAGCTGCTGGGCGAAGAGTCCGGCGCGTGGAAAGTCGACTTTTATGGCAGCTCCGCCAGCGAGCTGAAGCGTGATGGCAAGCAACTGAGCCAGGCCGCCAACGACAACGAGCCGGAGCAAGTCTTCGACCGTGCATCGGTCCCGGTACCCGAAGGCGCACCGATTGGCGCGAGTTTCGAGCGAGCGCTGTATTCGGCTTATATGGGCGGCAGCTGGAAAATCGTCAGCGGCCCGGGCGAAGGCAACACCGTGCAGTTCCAGGCCGATGGCCAGGTCGCCGGCCTGCCCGGTGCGGATCGTTATGCCCTGTGCCTGGCGGGCGATTGCGCGTCGATGAGCGGCGGCAACGACAACATCTGGCTGCAGGTGAACGGCCAGGGCAATACCTGGATTTTTGCGCGCAAGGGCAAGGAACTGGAGATTTTCCAGACGGTGAATACCGCACTGGCGGACGAGATGCCTTCGTTTACGCCGGGTGATCGCAAGTGGTTGCTGGAAAAACAGTAACCCGGCCCTGAGGTCAACGCAGAATCCATGTGGGAGCGGGCTTGCTCGCGAAAGCGGTGTAACAGTCAACGATGATGTTGAATGTTATGACCCCTTCGCGAGCAAGCCCGCTCCCACATTTAGGTTTGTGGTGACCGGAAATCAACAGCGGCCTTCGAGGATCGCAGCGTAGCCTTCGCGGAAACTCGGATACTTCGGCGCCCAGCCCAACGCCTTCGCCCGGGCATTGCTGCAGCGCTTGCTGCCGGCACGACGCACACTCGCATCCTCGGCCCATTCAGTCACGCCCAGGTACTCCCGCAACCAGCCCACCACCTCGGCCAACGGCGCGGGCGCATCGTCGACGCCGATATAGCAATCATCCAGCGCCACCCCACGCCGATCCGCCTCAAGCAGAAACGCCAGCAACCCTGCCGCATCATCGACGTGAATGCGGTTGGCGTACAACGGTGGATCGATCGCCACGCGATAGCCGCGGCGGACCTGGGTCAGCAGCCACTCTCGACCCGGACCATAAATACCGGTCAGGCGCACGAGACTGGCCGGGATGCCGCTATCGAGCGCCACCTGCTCGGCTTCGAGCATCAAACGCCCCGAGTAACCGCCCGCCACCGTCGGCGACGTTTCATCGACCCACTCGCCATCCTGCTGGCCGTAAACGCTGCTGCTGGAAACGAACAGTAGTCGATTGGGTACTTGCCCATAGTCGCTCAGCCATTCCAGCACGTGCTGCAAACCCTGCACATAAGCGGCGCGGTAACCCGCCTCATTGTGATCGGTAGCCGCCGCGCAATACACCAGGTAATCCACCGCACCGATTGGCCAGGTCGCCGGGCAGTCTTTATTGAACAAGTCGCCGGCAACGCCGATCACGCCGTGTGGCAGGCGTGAGACATCACGCCGCAAGCCGTGAACCTCCCACCCGCTAGCCAACAGTTGCGTGGCCAGACGACTGCCGACATCACCGCAGCCGGCGATCAAAACAGAAGGCGCGGACATCAGAAAACTCCCATCGGAAAGTCACAGACTAGCGCCGGCAAGGGACACGCGGCTAGCAATGAAGGAAAAAAAGATACTCTATTACTTTTGTTAACAAGAATTACTTGCAATAATGCCTGCCACTTTTGTTCTCGGCCTCACGAGGCCTGGAAGAACATTTACCGTTTTTTTCCTTTCAGGTCCGGCCAGCATGACACCCAATCAATTCCCCGCTTCGCCAACCAAACGACCTCGCGCCTGGAGCGCGGTGGCCGCCCTGCTGCTCAGCCTGATGCTGGCGCCGACCGCCGCCTTCGCCGATGCACAAGCACCGGCCACCCAGCCTGCTGCCGCTCAAACACCCGCCGCGCCTGCCGTGACACCTGCCCCGACCGATCCGGTCCAGGCCATAGACGCCGCTGACGTGCCGGAAGTCCTTGAAGCCGACAACACGTTGGGCATGGCCCATGACTTGTCGCCGTGGGGCATGTACCAGAACGCCGACATCATCGTGAAGATCGTGATGATCGGCCTGGCCATCGCCTCAATCATCACCTGGACCATCTGGATCGCCAAGGGCTTCGAGCTGATGGGCGCCAAGCGTCGTCTGCGCACTGAAATCGTCCACCTGAAAAAAGCCGCCACCCTTAAAGAAGCCAGCGCAACGGCAGCCAAGGAAGGCACCCTCGCCAACCTGCTGGTCCACGACGCGCTGGAAGAAATGCGCCTGTCGGCCAACAGCCGCGAGAAAGAAGGCATCAAGGAGCGCGTGAGCTTTCGTCTGGAGCGCCTTGTCGCTGCCTGCGGTCGCAACATGAGCAGCGGCACCGGTGTACTCGCCACCATCGGTTCCACCGCGCCGTTCGTCGGCCTGTTCGGTACCGTGTGGGGCATCATGAACAGCTTCATCGGCATCGCCAAAACCCAGACCACCAACCTCGCTGTCGTAGCTCCCGGCATCGCCGAAGCCTTGCTGGCAACCGCGCTGGGCCTGGTTGCAGCGATTCCTGCGGTGGTCATCTACAACGTCTTCGCCCGCTCCATCGCCGGTTACAAGGCACAAGTGTCCGACGCCTCGGCAGAAGTCCTGCTGCTGGTCAGCCGTGATCTCGACCACCTGCCGACCGAGCAGCGCAGCTCGCAACCGCACATGGTGAAAGTGGGGTAATCGGCCATGGGCCTGCATTTGAAAGAAGGCGCAGACGACGATCTGGCCGAGAACCACGAAATCAACGTCACGCCGTTCATCGACGTGATGCTGGTGCTGTTGATCATCTTCATGGTGGCGGCGCCGCTGGCCACCGTGGACATCAAGGTCGACCTGCCCGCCTCTACCGCCAAACCGGCGCCGCGGCCAGAGAAACCGGTGTTCCTCAGCGTGAAAGCTGACCAGCGCCTGTTCCTCGGCGAAGACGAAGTGAAGGCCGAGACCCTCGGTGCCACACTCGACGCCAAGACCCATGGCAAGAAAGACACGACGATCTTCTTCCAGGCCGATAAAGGCGTGGACTACGGCGACTTGATGAGCGTGATGGACGCCCTGCGCGCCGCTGGCTACCTGAAGGTCGGCCTGGTCGGACTCGAGACGGCAGCCAAGAAATGATCAACACGCGCCAAAAGCTGACGCGTTACAGCGGGAGCCTGGCCGTGGTGCTGGGCGTCCATGCGCTGGCCATTGCGCTGGCGCTGAACTGGACGTCGCGCCCGCCGATCGAGCTGCCGCCGCAAGCGATGATGGTCGAGCTGGCGCCGGTTCCGGCCCCGCCACCGCCCGCACCGCCAAAGGTGATCACGCCGCCACAGCCACCGGCCCCGGTGGAAGAACTGCCGATACCGAAGCTGGCTGAAGCGCCGAAGGCCGAGATCGCTGTACCGAAACCGGTCAAGCCCAAGCCGAAGCCTCAACCGCCCAAGCCTGTGGAGAAAAAGCCGGAGCCGCCGAAGGAGAAACCTTCCGAGGAAAAACCGAGCGACGCGCAACCGACCCAGGCACCGACGGAGAAATCCGCTCAGCCGGCACCGGGGCCATCGCCGGCGCAGCAAGCGGCCAAGGCCAGTTGGCAAGGCACCCTGCTTGCGCATCTGGCCAAGTACAAAAAGTACCCGGCCAGTGCACAGGCGCGGGGCAAGGAAGGTTTGAACCGTCTGCGCTTCGTGGTGGATGCTGAAGGGAACGTGTTGTCGTTCGAACTGGTGGGCCGCTCCGGCAACGCCGATCTGGACCGGGCCACCCTGGAAATGATCCGCCGCGCACAGCCGCTGCCCAAGCCACCGGCCGATATGCTGAACAACGGCTCCATCGAAATCGTTGCACCGTTCGTTTACTCGCTGGAACGCCGCCGTTAAGACACTGCCGAACCAATGTGGGAGCGGGCTTGCTCGCGAAAGCGGAGTGTCAGGCAATATTGATGTCGACTGACACTCCCTCTTCGCGAGCAAGCCCGCTCCCACAGGTTCTTCGGCGGCTACAAAACCTGTGAAAGGCACCGAAAGGTGCCTTTTGCATATCTGGCAACGGCAAACCTGCATTGCCCAGTGTCACTCGACACACTCAGTCTGATAACGTGCGTCTATCGATTGCAGCCGGTATGCTTGGCCCGCAACTTCATGGACGCTTGCTATGACTCTGACAGAATTACGCTACATCGTTACCCTCGCCCAAGAGCAGCACTTCGGCCACGCGGCCGAGCGTTGCCACGTCAGCCAACCGACCCTGTCGGTGGGCGTGAAAAAGCTTGAAGACGAACTCGGTGTGCTGATTTTCGAGCGCAGCAAGAGCGCCGTGCGCCTGACTCCGGTCGGCGAAGGCATTGTCGCCCAGGCGCAGAAAGTCCTGGAGCAGGCCCAAGGCATCCGCGAGCTGGCCCAGGCCGGCAAGAACCAGTTGACCGCGCCGCTGAAAGTTGGCGCGATCTACACCGTCGGCCCGTACCTGTTTCCGCACCTGATTCCACAACTGCACCGGGTCGCCCCGCAGATGCCGTTGTACATCGAAGAAAACTTCACCCACGTGCTGCGCGACAAACTGCGCAACGGCGAGCTCGACGCGATCATCATCGCCCTGCCGTTCAACGAAGCCGACGTGCTGACCTTGCAGCTCTACGACGAGCCGTTCTACGTCCTGATGCCAGCCCAGCACCCGTGGACCCAAAAAGAATCCATCGACGCCGCTCTGCTCAACGACAAGAGCCTGCTGCTGCTCGGCGAAGGCCACTGCTTCCGCGATCAAGTGCTGGAAGCCTGCCCGACCCTGGCCAAAGGCAACGACGGCGCCAAACACACCACGGTGGAATCCAGCTCGCTGGAAACCATTCGCCACATGGTCGCCTCCGGCCTGGGCATTTCGATCCTGCCGCTGTCGGCGGTGGACAGCCACCACTACGCTCCCGGCGTGATTGAAGTGCGTCCACTGAGCGCGCCGGTGCCGTTTCGCACCGTGGCCATCGCCTGGCGCGCGAGCTTCCCGCGGCCGAAGGCGATTGAAATCCTCGCCGACTCCATCCGCCTGTGCTCGGTGGCCAAGCCGCCAGCGCCGGTGGTGGCCGGTTAAGTCGCTGCCATGACCGAGTTGTCGCAAGTGTCGGTGACGGCACTCAAGGGTGTCGGCGAAGCCATGGCCGAGAAACTGGCCAAGGTCGGCCTGGAGAATCTCCAGGACGTGCTGTTCCACCTGCCGCTGCGTTATCAGGACCGCACCCGTGTGGTCCCGATCGGCCATTTGCGACCGGGTCAGGACGCCGTGATCGAAGGCACCGTCAGCGGCGCCGACGTGGTCATGGGCCGACGCCGCAGCCTGGTTGTCCGTCTGCAAGATGGCACCGGCGGGCTCAGCCTGCGCTTCTACCATTTCAGCAACGCCCAGAAAGAAGGCCTCAAACGCGGCACGCGCATTCGTTGCTACGGCGAAGCGCGGCCCGGTGCCTCGGGACTGGAGATCTACCACCCGGAATACCGCGCCATCACCGGCGACGAGCCGCCGCCGGTGGATGAAACCCTGACCCCGGTTTACCCGCTCACCGAAGGCCTGACTCAACAGCGCTTGCGCCAGTTGTGCATGCAAACCCTGACCCTGCTCGGCCCCAGCAGCCTGCCCGACTGGCTGCCGACCGAACTGGCCCGGGACTATCAACTGGCCCCGCTGGCCGATGCGATCCGCTACCTGCATCACCCGCCCGCCGATGCCGATGTCGATGAACTCGCCCTCGGTCATCACTGGGCCCAACACCGTTTGGCCTTCGAAGAATTGCTGACCCATCAACTGTCCCAGCAGCGCCTGCGCGAGAGCATGCGTGCCCTGCGCGCGCCGTCGATGCCAAAAGCCACGAAGCTGCCGACTCAGTATTTGGCCAACCTCGGCTTCACACCGACCGGCGCCCAGCAACGGGTCGGCAACGAAATCGCTTACGACCTCAGTCAGCACGAGCCAATGTTGCGGCTGATTCAGGGCGACGTTGGCGCCGGCAAAACCGTGGTCGCTGCTCTCGCCGCACTGCAAGCGCTGGAGGCCGGTTATCAGGTCGCCTTAATGGCGCCCACAGAGATTCTCGCCGAGCAGCATTTCATCACCTTCAAGCGCTGGCTCGAACCGCTGGGCATCGAAGTCGCGTGGCTGGCCGGCAAGCTCAAGGGTAAAAATCGTGTCGCCGCGCTGGAGCAAATCGCCAGCGGTACGCCAATGGTGGTCGGCACCCACGCGTTGTTTCAGGAAGAGGTGCAGTTCAAGAACCTGGCGCTGGCGATCATCGACGAACAACATCGCTTCGGCGTGCAGCAGCGCCTGGCATTGCGACAGAAAGGCGTCGGCGGACGGATGTGTCCGCACCAGCTGATCATGACCGCCACGCCGATCCCCCGGACGCTGGCCATGAGCGCCTACGCCGACCTCGACACCTCGATCCTCGACGAACTGCCGCCCGGCCGTACGCCCGTAAACACGGTGCTGGTCACCGACACCCGTCGCGTCGAAGTGATCGAGCGCGTGCGCGGCGCTTGTGCCGAAGGGCGTCAGGCCTATTGGGTGTGCACGCTGATCGAAGAGTCGGAAGAGCTGACCTGCCAGGCCGCCGAAACCACGTATGAAGACCTCACCGCCGCCCTCGGCGAGTTGAAAGTCGGTTTGATCCACGGTCGCATGAAGCCCGCCGAGAAAGCCGCAGTGATGGCCGAGTTCAAGGCCGGCAACCTGCAACTGCTGGTCGCCACTACCGTGATCGAAGTCGGCGTCGACGTGCCCAACGCCAGCCTGATGATCATCGAAAACCCCGAACGCCTCGGGCTCGCGCAGCTGCACCAACTGCGTGGCCGTGTCGGTCGGGGCAGCGCCGTCAGCCATTGCGTGCTGCTTTACCATCCGCCGCTGTCGCAGATCGGCCGTCAGCGCCTGGGCATCATGCGCGAAACCAACGACGGTTTTGTCATCGCCGAAAAAGACCTCGAACTGCGTGGCCCCGGCGAAATGCTCGGCACACGCCAGACCGGCCTGCTGCAATTCAAGGTCGCGGACCTGATGCGCGACGCCGATTTGCTGCCCGCCGTACGCGACGCCGCCCAGGCGTTGCTCGAGCGCTGGCCGGATCACGTCAGCCCGTTGCTCGACCGCTGGCTACGCCATGGGCAGCAATACGGCCAAGTGTGAGCACTGTCGCAGTTTCTGGACCCTGGCGTTAATCAAGCTGGTTATACTCCTGCAATTGTTTGCAAACGGATACAGACCATGACAGAAGCTGCCCTCGCCCCCGAAACCCCGCACGCTCCGTCTGTTATTCGGCTGCTGCTCGGCAAGCTGGGCATCGCCTACGAAGAAGTCCTCGACCATCACGGCCTGAACGCCGCGCGTAAAGTGCAGGCAGTCTTGCTCGACGATGCGGTCGGCGCGCTCATGGTGCTGTTCCCCCAGAGCCAATTGCTGGACCTCAACCGCCTCGCCGAACTCACCGGCCGCCGGTTGACTGCTGTATCCACCGAACGCCTGGTAAAAATGCTCGGCAAACACAGCCTGAGCCTGCTGCCCGGCCTGCCGGCGCTCACCAGTTCGCCGTGCCTGTATGAAGAAAGCCTGCTGCGCGAACCGACGTTGCTGATCAACTCGGGCGAGCCGGGCGTGCTGCTGGAAATCTCCAGCGACGATTTCAAAGCCATGCTCACCAAGGCCAGCGCCGGCAATTTCGGCGAAGCCGTGAACCGCATCCGTCCAAACCTCGATCGCCCCGACGATGACCGCGAGGAAATCACCCAGGCCGTGCAAGCGTTCACCGCACGGCGCATCCAGCAGCGCCTGGAAGAAACCATCGAGATTCCGCCGCTGGCCGAAACCGCGCAGAAAATCATCAAACTGCGGGTCGACCCCAATGCCACCATCGACGACATCACCGGCGTGGTCGAAACCGACCCGGCCCTGGCCGCACAAGTCGTCAGTTGGGCAGCGTCGCCGTACTACGCCTCGCCGGGCAAGATTCGTTCAGTGGAAGACGCCATCGTGCGGGTATTGGGTTTCGACCTGGTGATCAACCTGGCGCTGGGCCTGGCCCTGGGCAAAACCCTGAGCCTGCCCAAAGACCACCCGCAACACACCACGCCGTACTGGCAGCAATCGATCTACACCGCCGCCGTCATCGAAGGCCTGACCCGCGCCATGCCCCGCGCCCAGCGCCCGGAAGCCGGCCTGACCTACCTCGCCGGCCTGCTGCACAACTTCGGCTACTTGCTACTGGCCCATGTGTTCCCGCCGCACTTCTCGCTGATCTGCCGCCACTTGGAGGTCAACCCGCACCTGTGCCACAGCTACGTGGAACAACACCTGCTGGGCATCAGCCGCGAACAGATCGGCTCATGGCTGATGCGCTTCTGGGACATGCCCGACGAACTGGCCACCGCCCTGCGCTTCCAGCACGACCCAAGCTACGACGGCGACTACGCCGAATACCCTAACCTCGTCTGCCTGGCCGTACGCCTGCTGCGCAGCCGCGGCATCGGCTCCGGCCCGGACGAAGACATCCCCGACGCCCTGCTGGAACGCGTCGGCCTGACCCGCGACAAAGCCAACGACGTGGTCAGCAAAGTGCTTGAGGCAGAAGTCCTGTTGCGCGAACTGGCTTCGCAATTCAGCCAAGCCTAAAAAGCATCGCGGGCAAGCCACGCTCCCACAGATCACCAAAGGCCTGTAGGAGCGAGGCTTGCCCGCGAAGAATCCAACTCGGGCCACCTGAATCACCACCCACTGTGGCGAGGGAGCTTGCTCCCGCTCAACTGAGCCAGCAACGACAGGAAGCAAGCGCCCTGCTATGATTTGACGGCAAATAGAGGGCTTTCCTATGACCCAAACAGCCAGTGTTGCAAGCCAAGTCCGTAAGCTTGCTAAAGAAAACAAGGTCACTGCTGGACGTGACGGCATGAGTCGTATGGCCGTGAGCATTACCCATTTGGCTGGCGATGTCGTCGAGTTGGATGGCATCGAACAGTTGCTCGTCAATCTCAAGAGAAAAGGCATTCTGAGCAAGTCTGAAATCCTGGTGCTCCAAGGGCGCTATCTTCAAGAAAGGCGTGCACAGAAACGTAGCGCATGACTTTTGATCCGTTCGGCGACTTCGAAACTTCTGGATATCTTCAAAACTCGCTGCAACTGAAAGATCCCACTGAAGTAAAAGAGTCAGAGCATCTTTCGTTCGAATTGAGTATCGAAGATGCGCTTGTCTATTTGGCTAAGAAAAAGCCAATCGATTACAAGACTGTACTCAAAGTTCACGAGATCCTGTTCTCCGGCTTCTATCACTGGGCAGGAAAAGACCGGAACGAGCTTGTCCCTCACCTGGCAGTCTTCAAGGGTTCCCTCGACGATCCCCGCAGCACCGTCTTCGAGCGCCCAGACTCCATCAAAATGTCTATCGACTATGCGCTTAAGCTAGCAGCTGACAAGAAACGCTTCAGAGACCATCCCGGCGGGGTGATGGGCCAGCTGGCTTTCGCACACCCCTTCCTGGACGGCAATGGGCGCACGATTCTATTAGTCTTCATGGAACTCTGTTATCGAGCCGAGTTCGCCATCGACTGGTCAAGGACAAACAAAGACGACTACCTGCGGGCACTCAGCGACGAGATCCGAGAGCCTCGCGAGAGGCATCTCGATAACTACCTCACCCCGTTTGTAGTCGATATATCCAGTCGTGACGAGTGGCCAGAGACCATCGGTGGTATCAGAGGCCTGGATGGCCTGGACAAGGAAGACATCACATATGAGAACCTGGACAACCCGCAAGTCCAGCAAATCTACAAGACATACCGGGCCCAGCCACTCGACGCCCGCGGGCCTACTGAGTCGGATGGCTGAAGAGGCTGGCTAGCTCTCGAAAATCCCGGCGAGCTACCTGAAAGACCTATGCCTTCGGCTTGGCCTTCTTCGGCTTCAAATACTTGGTCAACCCCTGAAACCAGATCACCAACGCCGGGTTGCCCTTGATCTGAATCGACTTGTCCTGAATCCCCGTCATAAACGCCAACTGCTTGTTCTTCGCCTGCATCGTGGCAAAGCCATACGCCGCATCCTTGAACGCAATCGCAAACGCCGGCTCGGCATACACGCCGGACTTGCTGGTAATGCGCTGATCCTTCACCACGAAATGCCGCGCCACTTTCCCGTCCAGGGTCTGTAGCTGAAACACCAATGCCTTGTCACCCAACTGCTGCTGAAACGCAGGATTAGTCCGACTGGCCTTACCCATCAACAAACCCAGCATCCACAGAAGAAAACGAAATTTCATGCGCACAGCCTCAAGAGAAAAGTGAACGGCCGGCGCAGTGTAGCGGCTTCAAGCGAGAACGCCACCGTCGGGTTGCGTTAGAAGAAGATGAACCGCTTTTTCAGCATGATGACCGCCAAGTCACGCTTTTACTGCCTCAACCCTGATCGTTGCCACGCTCCCGCGTGAGAATGCATCCCGTGACGCTCCGCGTCACACCCAACACCCGGCCTACACCTGAAGAAACACATTCCTGTAGGAGCTGCCGAAGGCTGCGATCTTTTGATCTTGATGCCCTCAAACTTATCGGACATTTCCTTCAAAACGCCGGGCCATCCATGAACTAGGCAGCTTGGTCCCTCATCGATAACCTCTGTTCGTCACCGCAAAATCGGTGATTCGGACGTGCAAGTCCGGTGGAGTACACATTCGGTTATGGCAATTCATCGAGCGTTTTCCTATGCTCGCGAATCGTTATGGCAGCTGTGTATGGGAGACCTTCGGGTCTGCCGGGTGACTCCACCGGTCTTGCACACCTATGCACAGCTGCCACCTCTTTCGAAGTGCACGCGAAATGGTGTCAGCTCCTTTAAATCATGGAGTAACACTTAATGATCAAGCCAACACCGAATCCTCCTGAAAACCCAGCCACATCCCCCTACGAATCCTTCGATTCCAGAAAACTCCACGAAGCCGCCGAACGCGCCCTCGACCACCATTTCGCCCCACCACCCAACGAAAAACCCAAACGTAAAGGCAAACTCTTCACCGTCTCCCCCGACATCGACACCGAATCCCTCCTGGCCAACGCCTCAGAAGACCTGCTGTCCATCAGCGCCATCGCAGCCAACCTGGCCGACGACGTGGACGGTACAAGGCGCTCCTTAGCCTTGGCGCTCAGCAGATTGGCGGATGGGGTCCGGTTGTTGGTGGAGCGAGCGCTGGATCATATTGATTCGCCGAATCCGGCGGAGCATCGGGCGAAGGCGTAGAGAAATCGCGGAAAGAGAAAGGGGACGTTAAGTCCCCTTTCTCGATCTTCATTACCAGCCCGGGCTAGCGAAAGTCTTCTGCGCTTTTAGGACGTGACTGCAACCCTTGGAGCGCTGCCCGGTTGATATAAGAATAACTTCCCGCACCGCAACGCTGTCTGAACACAAGCTTGTCATCCTTGAGCACGGTCAGATAACTGACAAAGGCTTGGTTAACGAGATAGGTATAAGGACCAGTTTTGAACTTGATAATGTTCAGGCTCACGCTGCCTTCCGACGCATTCACAACAAAGAACTTGCCCTTGGGCGGTAAGGCACTCTTCGGATAGATCATCTCTACTTTTCCCGGCACGCCATAACGGTACTGAACAGAACCGGCCGTAGGCTTGCTGTTTCCACGCGCACAAACAGAAACCGTTTTGCCGCCGTCCAACGGACAGCTGAAGTAAATATCTTCGTCATCCGAGCACAACGTTCCATCCTGCCCGCCCTTCAATGGCGCGGTCTCTTGCGAGACGCGCTCCGGCGTTTGTGCGACATCGGCACAATTGGACAGGCACACCAGCTTCGAAAGATCCGGAACATCGCTTTCAGTAAACAGGTACGTCGCAGAACCGTCGCGGTTGCGGGCGTGGTAAACGGGGACGCTGACGGCCAGACCTTTGGCCGATACGGGCACCACAGAATCCTTCCCCGAGACGACCCAGCCTTCGGTACCACCGCACAACTCTTCCAAAGCGGCGTCACTGAAAGGCTCACTACCTGGGTTTGTGAACGGACTGGAGTTTCCTCGGCAGTCATAGCCATGCCAGTACGGCCCCGTCTCAGCCATGTCTATCGAAAAAATATACGCGCCGTCTAGCACCACCCTGCCGTTGTTATAGGTAAAAACCAACCAACGACGCGACTTCGCCTGAGAGTAATTTTCGTTCTCGAGGATGTACCGGTCTCCATCTCGATACAGCCAGAAACCATTCATAGCCCCTGCCGACTCCGCGGTCTCGGACAGTCGTTTCCCGGAGGCGACGTCCACCAGGAAAAAATTGCTATCGAGCCTCAACACGCAATCGCTACCAGCACTCTCGCAGGACTTTAGTGCCGGGAACATCGGTTGCGCAGCCACAGGCAAAGAACAAAGTAGCAACGCCAGCAACAGTAATTTTTTCAACATGCCTCCTTGGTTACAAACTCATTCCTGATCGAGCAAAACGCTGCCGCTCGGTAACGCCTCCTGCGTTTTTAAAGCGAATAATCCATCACTTCTTCCAGCCGCCAACATTGCCCACGAACAAACTGATACTCGAAGACATAATCGGTATCCGGCTTCTGCAGGATCGCCGTGGCGTTGTTACCCCGCTCTTCCTTGACGGTCAACGTAAGACCGTCGGCCTCTCGTTTCACGCGATCCGGGATGATTGGAAACTTGATCTGATCACCGCTGACACTGCGCTTTTCCATCTCAGGCTCGGGATCTCCCGCCACAGTCGTGACAAGTTGCAGCGGCTGTTGAACGAACGTTTTTTGCACGTCTGCGCGCTCGGAAAAGGCTGCAAGGAACGCTGAAAACTCGTTCGAGGGACAAGCAACATCGGCCGCGTTACCACCGATTTTGCGCGGCTCCTGGCTGATGCCGTGTCCCAGTTTTGAATCCGCAATAATCTTTGCATCCAAGTCTGCCAGACGCTTTTTAATACTCGCCGCATCTTTGTAAGCACACTCAAGATCTGCCCCCCCTTCTAGGTCTCGCCCATCGCGACAGTCCTGCAATTCGGGATCTGGCGGGTCACCGCGAAAAAACCGCAAAGACAACTGATCCCCGTCCTTAATCAGTGGTAACTCCAGCGTCGAATAGGAATAGCCCTCGAAACGGGCCGACTCCTTGTTCTTCGTGAGCACATACAGGGACTTGCCTGCTCGCTCAGGAAATTTACGCTCGAAGAAGAACACCGACACTATCTGTTCGCCAATGACCGGCGCTACATAGGTGAGTTCCGGTTTCGTAGCACTCATCGTTGCGTAGAAAATTTCACCATTGGGAACGTACGCGCCTGTCGTCTGACCTTTGAGCGTGCTCTTCAAGAAAAATACCGTGATTTTCTGCTCACCCACCGAAGCCACCACCGGTGGATGCATTTGATCGATGGTTTGTAGGTCATTGGCTGACACCGGTTGTGATGTAAAACCGATGATTGATACAAGTACGCACACACAACTAAAAAACCTGGCCACTTCCATTCACTTCCCTGTTGATCCACGAGCTGATCATTCTTCAAAGACTTGCGCCGCCGACTTAAGGTCGCTCATAGTTGATCCTTTTAACCTCAGGACTCTCTTGCTGTAGCTGTCTCTTCGTGACGCCATAAGCCTTGATCAGTCCGTCCCAGGAACCTTTCGATCCAAGCGACCGATAGCTATTGCTGTAGCTGTAATGCTCTAACCGTCCAGCCGTCGAGTAGTAACCGCGCCATTCAGGGCAGGATCCGCACCCGCCATAACCGCCAATTGAAACCAGGCTGCCCTTGGTTCCTTTCACGCAATCCATCGCCACGACCACGTTACTCAACATCTTCGTCTTCGCACCGTCGGACGTGAGCTGTGAAACTTTGTCGATGTTGCGCCGAAGCACTTTGCCGCCGATGTTGATTGCCTGATCGGAGCAGACCGGGATTACGTGGGTTTCAGTTTCTTGCACCGTCACGGATCGACAGGACGAAACCAACACCACTTCAACGCCGCCGCATTGCATGACATCGCGTTGGGTGTAGGCATCCGAAGGAGCGGCGAAAGTTGGAAACGAGAGCAGCAGCGAAAGGCTGCCCGCGAGAAGACGCTGATTCATGGAAATTTCCCTTTCACCGTTAACTGGCCTGTTTTTTCGCGAGGCACTTGGCAGCCATGGCCGCCATTGGAAACCAGCTCACAAATACCGAAAGTAGTCCTTTCAAAACAAAACGTTTCACTGTGTTCAATCCTTGATGCATTCAGGTTCTACGCTTTGGAAACCGGGTTACGCATTGCTTCGGTACGTTCATTTCCCAGTAGGTACTGATCAGCGCTTCGCGCTTGTTCTCAACATGGAGATTGACGAAACCATCGCCGCAATCAGGCTGTAACTCTTCGAATGTGCCGGTTTTGACTTGGTAAACGAAAATCCTGTAGTAATCGTAAGTGCCCATGCCGTCATCGACCTGCGAGACCGCAAAGTCTTTTGCGCCGTCGAAATTGAAATCGTCGACCTGCACATGCAGCTCGTTTTCCGCTTGAAAATCGATCGTCCGGGATTCGCTACGGGCATCGTTTTTAACAGCGACCGTTAACGTGGAGCCGTCCAGAACTAGCGTCGCTTCAACGTTATTGGTGGGACTGAACGTGGTTACCTCGGCAAATGCCGGAATCGCCCACAACAGACCGAGCAATGACCCGGCTAAATATTTAAGTCGCATACACTCGCCTTACTCCCACTGACATCCAATTCCCAAGGAAGAATCAACGTGTTGTTCGTGAAGTTTTACTGCTTGCCATTGGCATTCTTTGTACAGGACATAGAGACAATCTGAACGCCTTGGGTCACCCACACATAGGCTCCGGTGACCTTCTCATCCACGGCCTCTGACCACGTCGTAGTACTCCACCAAGGCATCTGAGGATTGATTTCTTCGTGCTGGGAATCCGTTAGCATGACGGAAACGGGCACGTTCGACTTCGCGTATTTGACGAAACCGCCTGATCATTTGCTGACAAAACCACTCACTGGTGACTCCGCTATAAGCGGCGAATGGGAATAACGCCAACAGGGTTAAAAGCAACTTTTCCATACTTATCGAAATCCCATAAACCTACGACCTGCTTTGCAGAACTATCAACTCAACGCTTCTTGTCCGGGGCCGTCGCCAGTTGGCGTGCCCGCTCTATCGTCGCGCGTATTAAACATGCATCAGGAAACTCCCCGAACATCGTTGTATACGACTTCACGTCCATCAGGCATTCCGCATCTCGAAATTTCATCCAGACTCTCTGAGTATCTCTCAGCCCTTTCTGAGCGTTTTCGTCCAGGCGAGTCATACGATCCCGATACACAGAGTTAAGTAGCGCATCTGCATCAGCAAGTACCACACTAAGTACCCCATGAGGCGTGGATGGCCACTCCCCGTCCGCTAATGCTTGCTTTGTTTCATTGTTCCAATTGTAAAAGCCATTTTCTTCAATTCTCAGCAGGGCATATCGCCCATGATGATTTGTCGGATCAGTCGTGCTAACTTCCGAATGATAAACAATCTCTAGATAGATAGGATCGGTTGAGCGCTGAGGATCATTCAACAGCGTTTGGCGGACAATAGCCCGCTGTTTCTTGCTCTCGCTGATCTCTATCGAAAAACATGGATCCGGCCCAGGACGATCAGACGACTTAACCCTCTCCAGGCATTCCTTACGAACTGCCATAGAGGGCGTATCTGAACCTCCACCTACGTCTACTACCCTGACAAGCAGGCGTATCTCAGGATCTTTGGAAAAATCGGCCTGTAGAACGGTCGCAACCATAGTTCCTTCTGCTTTCACAATCGAAGACAGCAAAGAAACCATTAAAATGAGGCTGGATCTAAATATCATCATTCCTTGATACCCGCAGAAAAAATTGACAACAAACTAACAATTTACTTTCCCCCAAACTGCAAAAACAATCGGAGCAGATCTATTTATCGAGTTCCGTTGCGGTTACCAAGCCCGAGAAAATAGGCGTGTCCACCTTTCACAAAACACAGAAATAAATCCGTCCCCCTTTCCGCTCTCCCCTTTTCGCTCCGGACAGATTTACTTACCCACACCTAACTTTCTTTACATAAATCCACCTGCTTTTTTGACAGCCGCTCATGTACCATGACTCATATTAAACCAAAACTTTCTACCACCCCACTACCTATCTTCACTGGCAACCAAATGGAATTCCTTACCATCAAACTCATAATATCTAGTTCTATATTTTCGCGAGACTTTATTGTTGTTAGCATCCACTTCCCGATTTTGAGCGACCCCCATTATCACAACCAACCTGCTATTAGCCCTAAAGTCTATATCGAACGACTCCTCAGTTTCCTCATCGTCTGCCTTGTAAGCATTCGGCAAGCTCCTTACAACCTCCCCAGTTTTCGCATCAATGACTTCTCCACAAATTGAACCACCACCACACTCACCGGTAAAAAGAATATAATGACCTGCAAAGTTTACTGCTTTTTTTGCGGCATTATTTCTTAATTCATCCCAGCGCTGACCCGCGGTATCAATTTTAGCTAACGGATGACTTGCGCCCTTATACAAAGTGCCGGCGTCGTATTCTGAAAATGATGGAGGCGCCGCAAACGCTAAAGCACTAATAAAACAAAGCAATAGAAGTGTTTTAGACAAAAATTTACCCAGCATTTCTTTTAGACTCCTCGAGTGCACGGACCATTTCGTCGGGTGTAATATGAGCAGAGTTCAGCCCATCGCCTTGATAGAAAGATACTCCTTCCGACTGAGCATGTCGCTCGACCCACTGTTTTTTATGAGTTACAGGGTGAAGAATTGGGACGCCTGCAGCATCCTTCAAAACTATAGAGCTGATTTTCTTTCCTTGCCTTACGCCTGCCGACGCAAATTCTTTCGCCCATGCGTAAATTGCATCCTCCAAGTGAAAATAAGGGGACCGATTTATATACCGACCTCAACAAAAGCCACCTCACAAATCGCCCCCCTTTATTTTCTACTTCAGAACACTACGCTCCCTTGCACGCTCAGGAATTTTCTGCTGTTTACCGCCCGCGATCATAAGCTCGTTATACGTTTTATAGTTTTTCGCGGCGGTAGCTTTGTCGCCTTCCGACCAATATGCATCTGCAATATTGAGATAGGCCACAACTCGTTTCGGATTATCGGCAATGACTTTTCCCAACAACCAAATAGCATCATCATTGAATCCGGCCTGCTGCCAAAAATAAGCAATATCATTAAAGCTTTGCTGGTCACCACTTGAGCAACCATGGTCAGTTATATACTTCTCTATAAAACCTCGTTTCGGAAAATTCACGAACGCTTCTTTATTTTTATAAAGCCGAGATGTTGCACTTTTAAACTCTGTCAGAATCTCACTTTTCAGGCTCGCAACAGTTTTCTCTACCAGTCTTTGTTTCTGCATGCAATCTTCAGTCGTACAGGCTTCCGTTGCATCTTGCTCAATAACTGAATAACAGTACGGTTGCGATGAATCAGAGGTACTTGGTCCCTTCCGCAAATAAACAAGTCGATCCTGATTTATTTTTAGTGTTTTACAGTAGGGTACCGTTCCGAATGAATCAGGAACACCCGATTTATTTTTTACAACATCCACCGCACTTACAACCTTACTCGTCTCAAGAGTTTTAACTTTTCCGTCCTGGCTGACAAACCAGAAGCTATTTTCCTGAGAAGTGCAGTCACATTCGCAGCTCAGCACGTAATCTCCACTTCTGATGTCCCACTTGGACTTGGCTACACCGTCAGACCCACAATAATTCTCTGCAATGGCCACAGAGCAAACGTTGGTATCCGGATCGCATGCCAGCTTTTTACCCTCGCCCCACGCTGAAGATATCAGCAACAGAAACACATATAACCAACGGCTGTTAAAGCTCACAGATATCACCCTCAATTATGACCGAAAAGGGGGCAGATTTATTAATCGACAGCTAGACCTACCTCATAAATAAATCCGCCCACTTTTTTGCTATTTTTTACTCCTGATATCTTCACGCCGACCCAATCATTGCAAGAATTTCACGGTTTCCAACGTAGCCTTTATTTCCTCGAAGCTTTTTTGGTCGAGCAATAATGGCTTGGAATAATTCTCAGCTGCGCCCACCAGAACATTACCACCTCGAACCAGACAGAAACTTACACGAGTGATACCGTCTTTCCTCTTATTTCTAAAACCAAATATAAACCCCGACCAATTAGCACCGTTAAGCTCTTGAAAAATATACTCTTCTGGTCGCCCTGCATTATTATTTGGCGCCCACCCTTTGTCTGTCAGTGTCGCGGGGCATTTAAGATTATTAGTTTCTTTCACATCCTGAAGTTCAGGGCTAATCTCTTCTGGATTAGAATTTATGCCAGCACCCTGCAGATCGAAACTCTCTGTACTATCACACATCACCCCAAACCACTTTGATTTCAGGTCACTATCTTTCTTGAAGCTCCAATTATATCCAGCAGACATTTCCACCTGTGTAAGATACGGCCAACTCTTGTCTTTCGGTACGGTTTTTGATTCAAGAAATACAACATCAGGAGTATTGAACCTTACATACTGATTTTTAAGCAGCACCATAGAATAACTGCAATTACCCTGATGTATTGCAGCTATTGCTTTTCCAGAAACATAAGCAGAATAGCCTGGTTGATTTCCTATATCCACGACAGAAATTTGCCCTGTATCAGAGGAAAATACCGGCGCTGAAATCAAACATCCGACTATAGATACGTGCCATCTGCTTGCTTTTTTCACTATTCAATGCTCCGACGAACAAAGTCTTGTGGTGTGTTAGATGAAGAGCCAGTTGATGTTGGAAATACCAAATGATCAAGCAGTACTACTTGTGCATTTGCAAACGCGAGAAAACGCGCTTGAACCCCCCATATCGATGCAAAATTAGTTGATGGCGAACCGAGATTAACAGTCGCAGCGACATTCCCAAACGCTGTGTTTTCGTAGTAATGTTTAGTCTGTGCGTTCGTCGTTAATGCTCTCAATGTACTATTCGTAGAACTGTAGTATCCATCCGCCTGCTTGGAAGCTCCAGACCACGCCCAGTAGGCACCAGCACTGTTTGCAGCATCAAACGAGGTTTTCACAGCTTCCCGCTTTGCAATAACTGCTTGTGGGATGCCAGTTGAAGCGTCACTTAAAGAATTTGTAGGGTCATACATAGACTTATTGCCATTAACTATCGGCCTATTATTATTTGCCATTGCGGTGTGGGTTGCTAATATCTGCGAAACTTGCTGACTGACAGGCTCACCCTTAAACTTCCAATATTTAATATAGTTACTCGCATGAGTCAACTGCAGGAACCCTCTACCATCCCATGGCTTATACCAGTACTGACTTCCTTCATGAAGCTTTTGATACCATTGGGTTTCTTGTGTCGCATTACCAAAAAAACATGCCAACCTTACTGGAGTTACAACAAGAAACTTTCGCAATGCTTTATTCAGGTCAATACGACGCGTCAAAGCATCTGCATTTGAACTGGAAAGCATTATTGAAGCATTTGGCAAGCTTACGGACTCCCACTGCCAGGTTGGGTTTGCTTTTCGCAACGAGTTCATTGGCAGCAACTGAACGAGCTCATTCCGGCTCAACCAACTGCACTTTCTGAAAGTAGCTATAAACTCTTTCGGCGGGAAGTGCCAATGATTTGATGTTATCCCATCTAACGCTGCCTCCTCCCAAAATGCTAATTTTTCTTGATGAGCTTTAAGTTTATCATAGCTCTCTTGAGGCAAAGCCCCTCCCTCTGCGACTTTCAGCAGCCAACCATATCTAGCGTCAAAGTCACCCTTATTCCATTCGCTAGGAAATTTAACTATACAGCGCTTCAATTTTTCTTGGCTTTCGGCCAAACTAAGAATCTCAGTATTGCGAGAGCGCTCTATAACATAGCGTTCGGACAGAGCGATTTTTTCTTCCGCCGACATCCCCGAATAAGCAGAAGAATTAGCAATCGAAATTGCATCCGTGTCGTCAGGAAACTGCTCATTCCCGTTAAGTTTCAGCAACTCCCTTATACGAGAAGACTGACAGTGACTATCGGTATCAACATCATCATCAATCAGTTGCCAACCCTGCCAGCTGGGAAAGTCCGAATCACTAAAACAGCTAACTGTTGATCCATTTAAATTAACCCAAGCATTACCTGCGGGAAGAAAAATCTGACGCCAATGCGCTGCTGCTACCGGCTGAAGAGCATCTGATCCTAGCACACGACCGAAGCGTAACAGCTCAAAACCTGCACTGGGACATGCCGAAAATCGCTCATTAGCAGTCTCGAAAAGTTTATATTCAAAATTATCAGCTTCTGTAAACTCACCGAGCAACCCACCATCCTCAGTATATGTGCTTAGTACACATTTCCCTTTCTCGTACCGCATGCGAACAAACAAATCTTCCTGCGGGCGAGCAACAACAGCACTAACATTATTGGTTTCTGCCCAGCTTGCCGGATGTTCTGCATAACAAACCGCTTCGGATGGCAAGAAAAAATGCATGTCCCCCCAGCAGCTTTCTTTGCGGCCACTGGTGGTTTTATATTCTAGAGCTGGGGTGATTCGCCCAACCAGCTTATCCACTTCACCAGAAATTATTTCAAAATGGATCTTGTCTGGCTGTCCATATATTTTCCCAGCCCGCCCTAACTCATCCTTACGGTATATTTGAGCACCTATTACCGGAGCAGGCGTTATCAGCAATTTTGACAAATGCATATAGATGGAAAAATAAACAACCTTACAACTATCTCCCTCACCTATTTCTGTTTCATGCTTAAGAACAATGCAACCATTATCCGTCCAACTTTCTCGATAATATAGCGGCTCAGTGGTATCACTTGACTGCTCCGCTGGCGGGCGAAAATATACTAATTTTCCGTCCGCAATCGCTCGAACGGGAAGTGCATCAGCACCTTCACGGGGTGCCGTTAAATGGACACCGCTGTGCCAGTTAAGATCGAAGCTTAGCGGATAGCTCCCGTCTCCTGGCGTACCTCCTAGCATCGCTCTTGCTATGAAAGCTTCATCACTTTCTCCGGTCAAAGGTGCCGGTAAAAAAGGAGGGCTAATTATCATGTGTTCGTTTCCTAATCCTTGGTTAATTGCTCAGAGCATATTTGGGGTTACAGGGAGAATGGGTAATCAACGATAGGCTTAACCTTCTCAGGCACCGCATTCCCCAACGCCTGATCCATCAAACTCCCCGCCTTATCCTTATCCGCAGCCCCCGGCAGCACCGGTGGCTTAATCCCAATCCCGGTCCCACTCCCCGCCGAGCCACCGGCATTAATCTTCACCACCGGCCCAACAACCGTCACACCACCCGCATCGAGCTTGATAAAACTCCCACCGGCCTTAACCGTGAGCTCCATCCCGGCTTCGATAACAATCTTGTCCCCAGCCTTCAGGTGAATCTCTTTCCCCGCACTGGTCAGCTGCGCAGTCCCCAACTTCACATGCTGGTTCTGCCCAATCGTCAGGTGATCATCCACCCGCACTTCACTCTTGCGATCAGCAATCGTGGTGCGATGCTCCTCAGCCTTCAGCTCGGTGTAGGTGTTCTTCACCACCGTGTCGTGGCGTTCATTCCCCACCCGAATCTTCTGGTCGTGCTCGATGTTTTCATCCCAATCCCGCTGGGCATGAATAAAGATCTGCTCGGCGCCCTTCTTGTCTTCAATCCGCAGTTCGTTGTACCCACCGCCCCCCGGTGAGCTGAGGGTTTTGAATACGGTGCGGGTTTTGTTCGCGGGCAGGTCGTAGGGGACGAGGTTTTCCTTGTGGTACAGGCAACCGGTCACCAATGGCTGGTCGGGGTCGCCTTCGAGGAAGGTGACTAGCACTTCCATGCCGATGCGCGGGATGGCGATGGCGCCGTAGCGGTCGCCGGCCCAACTCGAAGAGACGCGCATCCAGCAGCTGGTTTTGTCGTCGGCGAGGCCTTCGCGGTCCCAGTGGAATTGGACTTTGATACGGCCGTATTGGTCGCAGTGGATTTCTTCGCCTTTGGGGCCGGTGACCATGGCGGTCTGGCTGCCGAGGACACGGGGTTTCGGGTGTTGTAGCGCGGGGCGGTAGAAGACGTTCCACGGGGTGGCGAGGAAGCGGTTGCGGTAGCCCTGGTGGAAGTCGTCTTTGTTGTTGGTGGTGTCGCTGGTCACGGATTCTTCGAGCACTTGCGGCTGTTTGCCTTCGTGGACGATTTCGGTGAGTAGCCAGAGGTCGTTCCACTCGGTGCGCGGGTGGTCGGAGATTTCAAGGAAGTGGCCGCTGGCGAGGGTGGTCTGGTCGCCATGGCCTTCGGCTTGCTGGTAGTCGGCGCGGTGGCGTTCGAGGGCGCGTTGGCTGAGGAATTTGCCGCGGGCGCGGTCGAGGAAGCGGCCGGGGTAGTCGTAGTCTTCGAGGTCCGGTTCGGTGCTTTCGCCGTCGGGTTTATAGCCGGCTTCGAGTCGCAGGTTGGGCTTTTCGAAGTCGTAGTCGCGGCGTGTGACGCGGCCGGTGCGGGTTTCCAGGCGCAGTTTGAAGCCTTTGATTACCGGTTCATCGGCGACCATACCGCTGCCTTGGACATAAGCCGTTGGCTGGCCGAGTTTGGGGAACACGGTCTGGTCGTCGCCGAATACCAGCAGGTGGGCTTTTTCGCTGTGCTGGAAGTGGTAGTGAATGCCTTCTTCTTCGCACAGGCGCTGGACGAAGTGCAGGTCGGTTTCGTCGTATTGCACGCAGTAGTCGCGGTCCGGGCACGGGGTGTTCAGCTGGAAGCGGTAGGCGTTGCCTTTGATGCCGTGTTCTTCGAGGATCAGCGCGATGATTTTCGGCGCCGACATCTGCTGGTAGATGCGCTGGTTGGTGCGGTGATGCAGGTATTGCAGCTGCGGCACCAGGGAGACTTTGTAGCGGGTCAGGCGCTTGCCGGCATCGCCTTGGGCTACGCGGTAGATCTGGCCGTGGATGCCACTGCCTTTCGGGTCGAATGCGAGGAACGCCTGCTTGTGCAGGAGCTTTTCCAGGTCCAGATCCGGGTTTTCGCTGACCAGTTCCAGGTCGAAGCGATACGGCTGGCTGATGCCTTCGGTGCCGGTGAACGACAGCACTTGCAGGTCGCCTACATAGTCTTCAACGGTCAGGCTGAAGTGCGTTTCGTTAGCTGGGTTGAACATAAAGTGCTCCCTGTTCGAATGTCATCCGTTACGCCCGAAGTCGCAGACGTTGTAGCCAGGACGAAGTGGCGCCCAAGGCGTCACGCAATTGGGTGGCAGTGATGCTGCGTTCTGCCGCGTTGAAACTCAGCGCGGTGCGCAGCGCTGGCCAGCAGTGTTTCGGTAGGTTCCGCGGAGCCTGCAGCTCGCGCTCCAGGTGTTCGTCGCGGGCCTGGGTCGAGGGCAAGCGGCGGAACGGGTGTTTGCCGCCCGCCAGTTCATAGATCACGCAGGCCACGCCGTACACGTCCGCGCTGGCCGACAGCGGTTGGCCTTCGAGCAGTTCGGGGGCGGCGTAGCCGGGGGTCCAGGCGTTGAAGCGGCTGCGGCTCAGGTGTGGCAGGCCGGGCAAGATGCCCTCTTGCGCCTGGCCGAGGCCGAAGTCGAACAGGCGCACGCCCTCTTCGCTGAGCATCACGTTGCTCGGCTTCATGTCACCATGCAGCACGCCGCGAGCGTGGGCGTAGGCCAGCGCGTCGAGCAGCGGCAGCGCGATGTCACGCAGTTCTATCCACGGCAGGCCCAGGGGCCGCTCGCAGAGTAATTTGTCCAGGGTCAGCCCACGCATGAGTTCCATGGTGATGAAGGCGCGCTGGCAGTCGGTGTCCACTTCAAAGGTGTGCGGTCGCAGCACGTTGTTGTGGCGCAGTCGTCGGGTCAGGGCGAACTCGCTGTAGAGCAAGGCGCTGGCGTCCGGCGATTCGGCAAATTCTTCGCTGAGGATTTTCAGCGCGATGTAAGGATCGGGATCGCCGAACTGTTCGCTCAGCAAGTCCCGTGCACGGTAAACCGCGCCCATGCCACCGGCACCGAGCAGGCGCTCGAGGCGGTAACGTCCCGCCAGCACGTCCGGCAGTTCACCGATACTCGCCCGGGTCGGCGCCAGCGCAGGCTCGGCCTGATGCGGCTTTCCGTTTAGAGGCTTTCCGTTTAGAGGCGTGGCGAAGGCGAAGTAAGTCAGGTTGTTGGCTTCTTCCTCGGTCACCAGCAGGTCGTCGATCGGCGGCATGAATTCAGTCATTGGCGGATCACCACGGCAGTCAGATTGTCCCGGGCCGAGCCACGCAGCGCGCTGTCGAACAGACGTTCCAGCGCAACGTGCGGCGCGGTCAGGCTCAGGGCATTGCCCAGGGCATCGCTGCTCAGCCCTTGATACAAACCGTCGCTGCACAGCAAAAACGCATCGCCGGGATAGACCTCGAGTTCGAGCACGTCCAGGGTCAGCTGCTCGGCAGCTCCGACCGCACGGGTCAGGGCGTGGGCGGCCGGGTGAGCCTTGGCTTGCTCGACGCTCATGTTCTGCTCGTCGATCAGTTGCTGTTGCAGCGAATGGTCCTTGGACAGCTGATACAAACGCTGGCCGCGCCACAGGTAGCAGCGGCTGTCGCCGGCCCAGATGCAGGCCGCGCGATTGCCTTCCACCAGCAGCGCCACCACGGTGCTGCCCATGATGCTGTCGTGACGCCCGGCAGTGACGGTCAACTCCTGACCCAAGCGGCGGTTGAGCCAGTGCAGGCACTGGCGAATACCTTTGAGTCGTTCGTCGAAGTCCTCCTGCACCGGCAATTCCGCCAGGCTGGCGACGATCAACTGGCTAGCGATATCGCCGCCCTGATGACCGCCCATGCCGTCCGCGACCACCCACAGCCCCTGCTGTGGACAGTCGAGAAAAGCATCTTCGTTGCGCGCCCGAACCTTGCCCGGATCGGTACGCGCAGCGCTGCGCCAGGGACTGGCAACCAGCATCAGAGCTGCACCGGCATACGGAAAGTACGCAGCACGCCCATGTCGAACGGGTTCGGTGTGCGCTGGCTCGACAGCAGGTAGTTGGCGCGCAGGCCACCCACGTCAGCCTTGAGCACCAGCACGTCGCGACCGGTCAGGTACTCGGTCTGCATCAGATCGAACAAACGGAACAGCGACCATGGGCCGGAGTTCTTCTCGATGCCGATCGGGCGGCCGGCCATTTTGTCGAGGACCAGGCTGGTGCGACCGTCTTCAGCGTCGGTCGGCCATTTGAAGGACACCGGCACGATCGGGCCGTGGCGGTATTCAATGGTCTTGTCGCCAAACTTGAACTCGGAACGGCTGACGGCCGGGTCGAGGGTGTACGGCTCCAGTTTGAACTGCACTTGCGGCTCGGCCGGGTTGCTGGCGAAGAAGCTCTGGCGGATCACTTGTGCCGCGGCCATCTGGTCGAGGTAGACCTTGGAGATCGGCATGCTGTGACCGTCAATGCTGCGCAGGCGATAGTTGCCTGGGTCGCCACTCACGAACGGACGCATGTAGTTGTCGAAGAAGCGATCGGCGATGCCCTGGGCCTTGAAGAACTCGCGGAAGTCGCTGATCGCGACATCGCTGGTGCTGTGGGCGCTGAACGGGTAACGCTTGTTGATCGCCTTGCCGTAGAAGCTGTAGAGCTCGCTCTGATAACGCTGGTTCAGGTACTGGTAGGAATCGTTGAGCACCAGACGCCAGGTGTCTTCGGCCAGCACGTTGAACCACACGCTGACAGGCCGCGGCAGACGGTTCGAGGCATTGCGCAAGTTGCTCAGCGCGTCACGCTGGCCGCTCATGCGGGTCTTGGCCATTTCGAACGCAGCTTGTTCCGGCGCGCTGGCACGGGCCAGGCTCGACAGTTGCAGTTGCAGGTCGTTGAGTGCTGTCAGTGCCGGGGTCAGGTCAGCGGCCGGGCCGTTGTTGTCGTCCAGCAAACGGTGCAGCGGTTCGAAGCGACGTTGCAGGGATTTCTTCGCGGTGTCGGGCAGCTGCTTTGCCATATGAGCGGTCATGTCCGACGCTTTGTCCGCAGCGGCCGCAGCGAGCTTGCCGAGCTTGCCGCCCTTCTCGCCCAATTTTTCAGCCGCCTCGGCGGCTTCATCGGCGCTGTCTGCGATCACCGGGAAACGGGTGTTCTCGCGCACTTCCACCAGCAGTTGCAGCACCGGCGAGTTGGCCGACGTCAGGCCCGCCAGTTGCTCGGCCCCTTCACCGGCGTCGTTGATCGGTGGCAATGCCACCTGACCGACCGCTTCGCTCCAGAAGTTGGCGTAGTCGCGGAAATACAGCTGCTCCAGCTCGACCATCAGGCGACGCAAGTCCATGCCGCTGATGCCCGAGCCTTCGCCCAGCACCCAGTTGTCACGCAGGATGTCGGTGACCAGCGCCGTGCCCTGGACCGAGAAATACTGCTGATAACCCTGTTGGGTGTAGAACCCCGGAATCACGTAATCGGTGCCGACAAACAGCGCACCCTGTGGGCCCAAGTGTTGGCTGAAGCGGTATTCCGGCAGATTGCGAGCCTGCTCGCGCAGCATCCGGTAAACCACGTTGGCCAGCGACTCGCTGCGCAGCACCTGACGCGCCTGCGCCACCAGTTGCTCATTCAGCGGATAGATAAACGGCTGCTTGAGCAAACGCTCGAAGTGGGTGTTCAAGCCGTTCTGCACTGCGGTGTTGCCGGCGTAGCGCAAGGACCAGTCAGTAGCCACCCAATCCTTGAGCCACGCAGCATCGCGGCGATCCTTCATGTTCAGCATCAGGTACGCACGCAGGCTGTTGAGCAGGCGTTCGCGGTCCTTCATGTTGGCGCGAATCTGCCCTTCCAGCAGGCTCGCAACCCGTGGCAGCAATTGCGCTTCAAGCTCACGCTCGTAGGCGCTCCTGACCACCGGATTGGCGTCTTCGCCTTGGTACAGGCCGCCGCGCTCGTGGTACGACACGTCACCTTTGTTCGGGAAGACCTGGGTCGCCGCATAGCGGGTGTCGAGGGTCTTGAGCACCGCCATCGAATCATCACGGGCGGTCAGGACCGAGCGTTGCTGATTCCAGGTTTGCGCCAGTGAACGCAGGTTTTCCAGACGCTCGTAGTTGGCCGAGAAACCACCGGCCCACAACATGCCGAACAGCGCCAGCGCCGCCAGTGCGCCCACGTACAACGCACGTTGGCCCCAATGGATGCGGCTGCGTTCGCGCTTGTCCAGACCGGCCAGATCGGCCTCGGGGAAAATCACCCGGCTGAGCAAATGGTGAATGAACCGCGAACGGCCGCTGCGCAGAGTCGGCAGCACACCGGTGTTCATCCCCAGATTGGCGCCGATGCCGGCGGTGGTCTGATCCATCTGTTCGGTCAGGTGCGGTGCGCTGATCAGGTAGAAACCGCGCAACTGGCTGACACGCTGGTAGCGGTTGCCGGTGAACGCCATGTCGACGAACAGGCACAAGCGCTCGCCGATTTGCCCCAGTTGATGCGGGAAGTCGAGGATGCGGCCACGGCGCTGGGTGTCGCGTTCCTGGTGCATGCGCATGATCACCTGGCTGTTCAGGCGACGCAGCAGCTCTTCGAACTCGGCGCGCAGCACAGCCACGTCGGTGCCGCTCTGCTCTTTGCGGAAGCTGGTGCCGAGTACCTGATCGCTTTCTTCGCGGGTCAGTTGATCGAAGAACTCGTCGAAACCGAGCAGGCGGTCGGCCTTGCTCAGCACCAGATAAATCGGCACGTCGACGTGCAGTTTCTGATGCACGTCTTGCAGACGCGCACGCACCTGGCGGGCCAGGGTGTCGAGGTCTTGCTCGCTGCCGCCCAGCAGGGTTTCCACCGGGATGGTCACCAGCACACCGTTCAATGGACGGTTGCGGCGACGCTTGCGCAGCAGGTCGAGCAAGGTGCTCCATGCGCTGCCATCGACTTCCGCATCCGGCTGGGTCAGGTAACGCCCGGCGGTGTCGATCAGCACGCCGTGGTCGGCGAAGTACCAGTCGCAATGCCGGGTGCCGAGGGTGTCGCGGGTGAGTTTGCGGTCGATCTTGTTGATCGGAAACTCAAGCCCCGAGAAGTCCAGCAGGCTGGTCTTGCCGCTGCCCTGCGGGCCGATCAGCAAGTACCACGGCAAATCGCTGCGCCAGCGTTCACTGCGACCGCGATAGAGGCTCGAGGTCTTCAGGGTTTTCAACGCATCCTTGAAGCGTACGCGAAGCTCTTTCTGCTCTTCGTCGATCAGCTCTTCACGGCGGATACGGTCCTGGCCATCTTCGGTTTCTTCCACAGCCTTTTTGCGCACACCGGCGCGCCAGCTGACGAAGACCATGGTCAGCCCCCAGATCAGGAACAGCACACTGATGGTCAGCAGGCGGGAGGTCGAACCTTCCCAGAACTTGTAGTCATTGACCGCCAGCAACGGCCCGACGAACCACACCAGCAGCGCGATAAACAGCACCAGCAGCAGGGTCCAGACCCAGGTCTGGCGCAGGAATGCGCCGACTTTCTTGAAAAACTTTTTCATCACACGTCCCTGTTTACGGCTTCGACTGCGGCTGAACCGCAGCCGGATCCAGCTGCTGATAAGGTTGCAAAACGGTTTCGCGTTGCTCGCCCAGCACCCAGGCGAAGCCCGAATACATCACCACCAGGCAGACCACGGTGAACAGCACCACCATCCACGCCGGCACGATGCGCACCAGGCTGCGGCGCTGATCGTTCAAGCCTTCCCAATGCGGCGACAGCTCACGCGGCACGTCGCCGCGCAGTTGCCGAATCTGCCGATACAAGGCGTCGCGGATGCCTTCGAGCTCGAGCATGCCGCGAGCCTGCACCCGGTACTTGCCTTCGAAACCGAGGGACAGGCACAGGTACATCAGCTCCAGCATCGGCAGGTGCTTGACCGGATTTTTCGACAGGCGATCCAGCAGCTGGAAGAACTTCTCGCCACCGAAGGTTTCGTTGTGGAAGCTGCTGAGCAGGCTCATCTGCGACCACTCGCTTTCGTTGCCCCACGGCGTGGTGACGACGGCTTCGTCGACCACGGTGCAGAGCACGTAACGGGCGGCCATCACCTGGCTGCTTTCAGCGCCGTTATGCAGCGCACGCACTTCAAACAGCTTCAGGCCGGCGGTCAGTCGCTCGTTGAGCGCGTACAGGTCTTCGCGGGTGTCGCTGTGCTTGAGTCGCACCACTTCCGACAGCAGGTCGGACGCCGCGGCCACCAGCGAATTGAGGCTGATGTTGAACGCTTCGGCCGGGCGCAGGCGCGCGGCGTAGATCATCCGTTCTTCCAGCTGTTCGAAACGCGGCGGTGCGGCGAAGTCAGTCAGCGGACTCGACGCCGGGCCGTGCCCCTGGCGGTCGAGCAGGACGGTTTTGTCGTCCTGGTTGTATTCCATGTCCTTGATCATGTCGGTCAGTTCCTGATGGCCCAGAATTTCAGTTCAAGCTCGGCGAATTCGCCGGACACGTGGAACGCGAAGCCGCCGGAGCGCTCGAGTTGCGCCAGGTCTTCGGAACTGAGTTCGAGGATGAAATAGGTTTTGTTGGAGTGGAACGCGATCTGCCGTGGGGCCACCGGCAACGGTTTGACCTTGATGCCCGGCAGGTGCAGGTTGACCAGTTGGCGGATGCGCTCCACCGGGCCGACCTTGAGGTGCGCCGGCAAGCGATGGCGCAGTTCTTCGGAGTCGCAGTTGGCACTGGCCGCGAGCACGAACGAGGCCGAGCCCAGTAGTTTGTGGTCGTGCAAGGGCGACACGATGATCCCGTACTGACGCGCTTGCAGCACCAGCTCGATGGCGTGCTGTTCAAGCACCATCGACAGCACCTGACGAATCGCTTCCATCAGTTTGCGGAAACTCGCGCCCTGGTCGCTGTGCTGGTAACGGCTGTCCAGACGCGGGCGCTTGCTCTCGCTGGAAAACGTCGCCAGATCGCCGAGCATGGTCAGCAGTGTGCGGTACAACTCTTCCGGGTGAACCTGTTCCAGGCCCAGGTAATGGCGCAGCAGCATTTCGGTGCGGTTGATCAGTTGCAACATCATGAAGTCGCCGATTTCCGCGCCACCGACCTTGCCGTTGGAGCTGATCCGCTCGGCAATCGTGTCGCCCCGGTGGCCGAGCATGCTGATGACTTCTTTGAGGCACGACAGCAAGTAGCTGGACGAGTGCGCCTGAATGTAGGTCGGCACGAAGTCGGGGTCGAGGCTGATCACGCCGTCGGGCGTGGTGTCGAGCACTTCGCAGATTTTCAGCTTCACGTAGGCCTGGTCGCTCTGCTGCTCGCCGAGCAACAGTTTGAAGTCCGGACGACCGCAGCTGACCTGGCTGGCGGAGTCGTCGCCGGCATTGGAGTCGGCGACTTCCGCGTCGTACGCGGTGTAGCGCGCCAGCACGTCGGACTGCTCCGGGCGGCGAGATTCGATGTGGTTGCCGGTGACCAGTGGCAGCGCCAGATAGATTGGCGTGTTGCCAGTGTTCGGCGGTACGTCCAGGGCCAACGGCTCGGTGTTGCCGCCGAGTTCGAACAGGCTGCCGTCCGGCAGAATCCCCGAGGCCTGGCTGATCACCAGTTTGCCCATGTTGAGAAACTGCAAGTCGATTTCCAGGTTCAGGAAGCCCCAGATGTAGCTGCCCAGCAACTGGGTGCGGGTCTTCATCTGGTGGTCGTAGTAACGATCGTTGTGCTGGAAGTGCTGCGGACGCAGCAGCATGCCTTCCTGCCAAATGACTTTATGCGCATTCATGATCAGTCATCCGCCTTGGCGAGCGTTTCATGGGTATTGCGGATGCCGGCCTGATCGAGGGTCAGGTCAGCCACGGTGACTTCCAGCGGGGTGATTTGCACGGTGTAGCGCCACTTGGTTTCCGGCAGGTCGCGGTAGGCCGCGAGCACGCCGACATAACGGCTGCCCTCCTCCACGCTGAGTTTGAGCTCGACGGTTTCACCCGGACGCAGCTCGAGTTCTTCGCTGGCCACCAGGTCCGGGACCAGGGATTCCTTGGCGCGTTCGTACAGGCTGAAGAAGTCGGCGTTCTCGAACGTCACCGGGTGCTTGAGCTCGAACAGACGCACGACAATCGGCGACGGACGCCCGTTGAGGTCCGGGTTCAGCTGATCGCTGCCGGTGAGCTTCAGGTTGACTTTGGTCACTTTGGAGTACGGCGACAACGACGAGCATCCGGCCAACAGCACGAGGGCAATGAGCGCCGTCAGCGTCTTGAAAAAAGCGGTCGAGCAGCGAGACATGCGCATCATCCTTGGTGGTCGGTGTGAAGGGTAGAAATCAGGCGGATCTGTTCTTCGTAGGCTTGGGCAAAGTCGCGGGCAAACAGGCGTTCGCTCCAGTCATCGTCCAGACGCAGAGCCTGGTGATAACGCCCGTAGGCTCTCCAGCGGCTGCCGGAGGTGGCGAGCAACGGCTTGCTGTCGCGCTCGAAGCGCAAGGTCAGTTGTTGCGGCGAGAAGTGCTCCAGGGTGCCGCGAACGGCGGCGCGACTGGCGGTCAGCAACGCCACCTGATGCGCCTGCAAATCACGGAACGCACGGGAGATCGCTTGCTCGGCCGGCAACTGACCCGGCTTGTTGCCCTGCAACAGAATGCCCAGCGCTTCACCGGCATCGACGGCAAATTTCAGCGGGTTCTTGTTAGTGCCTTGCACGGTGGTTTGAGCCAGGCGCAGTTCGTTTTTCAGTTCGCTGCGGGTGCGCAGGCTCTGCTGCAAACCGCCGACGCTCTGCTTGAGCAGGCGCGCTGCGTTCAGGGCCAGGGCTTCGCGGGCGTCGTGGTCGAGGCCTTTGAGGTCCACGCCCAACGCCGCACCGAAGTGTTCCCAGAAGCCTTCGCTCTGACGCTCGACCGCTTTGGGCGGCGGCGCTGGCGCAGGTTCTGCCGGGGCGGCGATCAGCTCCGGGACCATCAGGCTTTCCATGTCGATGCGCGCGTAGTCGGCGCGTTGACGGGTGTCTTCGATCGTGGTGCTCGGAGAGATCAGTTCGTCGATTTCCGAGTACACGCGCTCTTGCTGGTCGAGGGCATTGAGCGGGTCGAGGTCGAGGAACGCATCGTCCGGAATGATGCTGCCCGCGGCCTGCGGACGGCCGGCTTCAACGTCGAAGGTCGCCGGGTCGCGCACCAGTCGCGCGCGGATCTCGAAGTCACCCAGCACGTACACACTGCCGTGCTCGATGCGCATCGGCTCGCCTTTTCGCAGGCGCGCGCCGCTTTCGCTGTCCTGAATACCGTTGCTGCTGGTATCGGTCAGGAAAAACGTGCCTTCGCGGTAGCTGATCAACGCGTGGTGGTTGGACAGGTGACGCTTGCGGTCGGGGATGATCCAGTCGCAATCCTCGCCCCGGCCGATCACGCCACCGGCCTGCTTGAAGGTCTTCTGGCACAAATCCGTGGGCACGAACTGCTTGGTGTTCAGCATTTCGAAAACCAGTTCCATGGTGATACTCCTTGCGGTCACTTGCCGCGATTGACCGCCTGCGGATCACCCAATGGGCGATAGGTGTTGTCGTTGTATTTGTAATTGCCGCTACAGCCGCCAAGGCCGCATAGAACGACGAGGGTCAGCAGGACGGCTTGCCAGTGACGAACAGGCATCAGAGGGTCTCCATGGGTAGACAAAGCACAAAGCGCCGACCCGTTCGGGCGGCGCTGTTTGAAGCAAATGAGGCAGGTTCGAGCGCTCTAGCCATGGGGCCTGAGCGCTGCCGTTGTGGCGAGGGAGCTTGCTCCCGCTGGGCTGCGGAGCAGCCCCAAAACCAGCTGTCCCGTTTATTCAGGCAGGCCGTGTTGGCTGAACTGCGACTGCTGCGCAGTCGAGCGGGAGCAAGCTCCCTCGCCACAGAATTTCGCCGCTCAAAAAAAATGGGGTCAGCCATCGAAATCACCCAAATTGATATTCAGGCGCCCAAGGCGATAAAGCAGCGTGCGGCGTGGCAATCCGAGTTCGCGGGCGGCGAGGGTCTGGTTGCCGTCGTTTTTGCGCAGGCAATCGAGCAGCAAACTGCGTTCGACCTGCTCCAGGCGTTCGCGCAGGTTCAGGCTGTTGTCTTCCGGCATGGCTCCCATGCGCAGGGAGAAATGCTCGGCCAGCAACTCGCCGCCTTCGCACAGCAATACAGCGCGTTCGACCAAACCTTTGAGTTCGCGAACGTTGCCGGGGAAGGCATAGCCAGACAGGTGATCCAGCGCCGCGTCGGACCAACGCACGGCATCGCGTTGCAGAAACGCGCAAGCCTTGTCGGCGAAGTGCCGGGCCAGGTCGAGGATGTCGCCTTCGCGCTGACGCAGGGCCGGCAATTCGATCGGGAATTGCGCGAGGCGGTAGTACAAGTCCTCGCGGAATTTGCCTTCGCTGACCAGCACCGCCAAATCCCGGTGAGTCGCAGCGATGATGCGCACGTCGATCTTGTGGGTGTCGTTGGAACCCAGCGGGCGGATCTCGCCTTCCTGCAATACGCGCAACAACTTGGCTTGCAGGGACAGCGGCATGTCGCCGATTTCATCGAGCAACAAGGTGCCGCCATTGGCCGCGTCGAACAGTCCGGCACGGTCACGGTCGGCACCGGTGAAGGCGCCTTTGCGGTAGCCGAACAGCTCGCTTTCCAGCAGGTTCTCGGGGAACGCCGCGCAGTTCTGCACGATGAATGCCTGGGAACGTCGCGGACCGCAGTCGTGAATCGCCCGCGCGACCACTTCCTTGCCGGTGCCGGTTTCGCCGCGCAACAGCACGGTATACGGGCTGTGCAAAACTTTGCTGATCAGCGAATACGTCTGGCGCATCGCCGCGCTCTTGCCGATCAAGCCATAACCGCTGACGCTCGGGACGCTGACCGACGCCGGTCGTGTATCGCCAGCCGGCCGACGCAAACGTTGCAGCAAGTGCAATTGGCCGAGCACGAACGAGCCCAGTTGACCGAGGGAATCAGCAAAGCCTTGCAGGTCGATCTGCCGGCGACTGGCACACAGCAACAAACCTTCGACAGCCTTTTGCTGATTGACCAACGGCACGCACAACAACGACTGCCAAGGCGTGGCCTGGGGCGGCAGGAAACTGGTTTCGTGCAGGCTGCCGCTCAGTTCGCCGAGGCACACCACGCGGTTCTGGCACAGGGCGAATTGCAGCAGTTGTTCACCGTTGTAATCCGCCGGCAGGCTCGCCGCTTCTCGGGGTTGCAGGACGCCGTTCAAGCACTCGGCATTCATCCCCAGGCAGGTATGGGTAGCGTCCAGCAGGTACAGCTGCGTCAACTCGCAACCGCTGAGTTCGGCCAACCCGCGCACGAAGTCACCCAGCAGCGCAATGCCGTCCGCCGCCCGCGACAGGCTGGCGAACTGCGCCAGCAAGGCTTCGGCGTAGACCAGTGGTTGCGGCACTTGAGTGAACATCACACCCACCTCAGGCGAACTCGCACGTCACGCTGGCGTCGCCGTCGAGCGTCGCGTGGACACGCTTGAGGCTTTCGCCCGTGGCCATCGCATCGAGCAAGCGGTCGGCCACCAGCGGCAGCACGTGCAGGTCGAGCAAATGGTCGATCAGGCGCGCGCCACTGTCGCTCTGGGTGCAGCGCTCGGCCAGGTGATCGACGAGGTCCTGGGAGTAAGTGAAGTCGAGCTGACGACGGTTCAGGCGCTCGCCCAAACGGCCGAGTTTGATTTCGATCAGTTCGCGCAGCACCGGGCCGCCCACCGGGTAGTAAGGCACCACGCGCATCCGCGCCAGCAACGCCGGTTTGAAGTGTTTGCTGAGCACCGGGCGAATGGTTTCTTCGAGGACTTCGGCGGTGGGCCGCGCACCGTTTTCGCAGAGTTCGCTGATGCGGTCGCTGCCCAGGTTCGAGGTCATCAGGATCAGCGTGTTGCGGAAGTCGATCTCGCGCCCTTCCCCATCGTTGGCCACGCCTTTGTCGAAGATTTGGTAGAACAGGTTGAGCACGTCCGGGTCGGCTTTTTCGACTTCATCGAGCAGCACCACCGAGTACGGTTTCTGGCGCACGGCTTCGGTGAGCATGCCGCCCTCGCCGTAACCGACGTAGCCCGGCGGCGCACCGATCAGGCGCGACACGGTGTGCTTCTCCTGGAACTCGGACATGTTGATAGTGGTGATGAAGCGGTCGCCGCCGTACAGCAAATCGGCCAGGGCCAGCGCGGTTTCGGTCTTGCCGACGCCGCTTGGGCCGACCAGCAGGAACACGCCGACCGGGGCATCAGGCTTGTTGAGGCCAGCGGCAGTGGCGCGCATCGAACGGTCGAGGGCATGAACCGCCTGTTCCTGACCCCGAATGCGCGTGCGCAGGTCGGTGGCGAAGCTCGCGACCTTGGCGTTGTGCTCGCGGGCCAGTTGCGCCAATGGCACGCCGGTCCAGGCGCTAATCACTTCGGCCACCAGACGCGGGCAGACTTCGAAACTCACCAGACGTTCTTTGACCTGGGCCTCGGTCAGGGCGCGGTGGGTTTCGTTCAGCGCAGTTTCCAGGGACACGACGCTTTGTGCTTCGTCTATTGGCAGGGTTTCGATCACGGTGCCTTCGGCGTCTTCTTCAACCGTGATGGTCGGTTCGACGGCGGCGGCCTCACGGGCCTTGGCCAGTTGCTGACGCAGCTCCAGCAGGCGCTCGGCCAGCGCTTTCTGCTCGGTCCATAGCGTTTCGAGAGCGACCCTTTCGTCTTCAGCATCGGCCAGGCGATCTTCCAAAGCGTCCAGCGCTTCGTGATCGATCAGCAAACCAGCTTCAGCGTCACGGCGCAGGGCCTGACGTTGACGGCCACCTTCGGCCAGCTCACCACGCAGTCGCTCCAGGCTTTCCGGGGCGGCGGCGAGGCTGATGCGCACGCGGGCGCACGCGGTGTCGAGTACGTCGACGGCTTTGTCCGGCAGCTGACGACCCGCCAGGTAACGGGCAGACAATTCGGCCGCTGCAACCACCGCGTCATCGCGCAGGTAGATGCCGTGGCTCTTCTCATAAACCTGAGCCAGGCCACGCAGGATGGTCACCGCTTCGCTGACGGTCGGTTCGTGCAGTTGCACCGGCTGGAAACGACGGGCCAGGGCCGGATCTTTTTCGAAGTACTTCTTGTACTCCGCCCAGGTGGTGGCGGCGATGGTGCGCAACTCGCCACGGGCCAGGGCTGGTTTGAGCAGGTTCGCTGCGTCGGAACCGCCGGCGTTGCCGCCCGCGCCGATCAGGGTGTGGGCTTCGTCGATGAACAGGATGATCGGTTTCGGCGAGGCTTTGACTTCGTCGATCACGCCTTTGAGGCGACGTTCGAATTCACCTTTGACGCTGGCACCGGCCTGCAACAGGCCCATGTCCAGCGACAACAACTCAACGCCTTTAAGTACCTGCGGCACTTCACCGGCTGCAATGCGCGAGGCCAGGCCTTCGACGATCGCGGTTTTACCGACGCCGGCTTCACCGACTACGATCGGGTTGTTCTTGCGCCGACGAGCGAGGATGTCGACCATCTGCCGGATCGCGCCATCGCGGCACAGCACCGGATCGAGTTTGCCGTCGCGGGCCTGTTGGGTCAGGTTATGGGTGAAGCGCTGCAGCAGCGATTCGCCGGGCACAGCGGGCTTACCGGTGGCCGGTTGCTCTTTCTGCGACAGGGCGAATTCTTTCAAACGCTCGATGTTCAGCTTGGCCAGCAACGACTGATAACGGCTGCCGGCGTAGCGCATCGGGTTGCGCAGCAGGGCGAGGATCAACGCGGCTTGTTCGACCTGGCTCTGGCCCAACTCGAGGTTGGCCACCAGCAAGGCGTCTTGCAGCCACTGCACCAGTTCCGGGGCGAATACCGGGTTGCGCGAGGCGCTGTGCTCGACCCGCGATTGCAACGCGGCGCTCAGTTCGCCGGCGTCCACTTCGGCATCCTGCAACGCCCGTGCGAGCAGGCCCTGCGGGCGCTCCAGCAAGCCCAGCAGCAGGTCTTCGACGAGGATCTTGCTGCCGCCACGGGCGACGCAGCGTTCGGCAGAACTTTCCAGGTCACGACGGGTTTCGGCGTCCAGCGCCTGGATAAGTTGTTGCAGGTCTACGTTGATCATGTGTCATCTGTCCTTAATGAATTTTGCTGCCCAGGGTCACCACGCCGTCCGCTTTTTCGCGGCCGAGCCAACTGGTCCACCCCAGGCGACAGGCGTTCTGCTCACCGATGCGCAGTTCGCGGATTTCTTCCTGGCGCAGCACCAGGCGAATGTCGTAATCGAGCGGGTCACGCAGGGTGAACCGCACCAGCGCGCACAGCGGCTGGTAGCCGAAACCGATCGGCAGGAATTCGTGGAAGCGTTGCCAGTCGAGTTCGCGGATATGAATGCGGAATTTGCCGCTGCGATCGCGCACGTGTTCGCCCAGCACCAGGTCTTCGCCAAGCATGCTGTTGGCCCGGCCCAGGCGATTGCGTTGCTCGTCGAGGATTTCAACGCGGCGCTCGATGCACTGCTCGATGGTCAGTTCGGCGTGCTTGAAGTAGTAGCGCAGCACCGCTTCGATCAGCGCCGCCGAGTGCGCCCGCAAACTGAGCAGGCCGAGGTACGGCAGCAGGCGTTTCCAGTTCAGCTCCTGGGCCCTGCGGATCTCTTCACCGCCGAGGCCGATCAACGCAAACAGCTGCGACGAAAACGGGTCGAGGGCGCCGCTCTGGAAGCTTGCGCGGTAGCGGTATTTTTTCCAGATCGGCAGCATCAGCCGTTGCAGGCGATGGTGGAACAGGTCGAGGAAGTTGCGGGTCGGGTTGCCGTCTTCGCTATCACCCAGGGCCTGTTCGCCGTAGAACGCCGGGAGCGGCGAGCCGGAACCGACCAGGCCAATCAGGTTGAAACGCAGGCGCGCACGCATCTGCCCATGCTCTTTGAAAAACTCCACGCGATCGACGTCGCTGCCAGGGAAACCCAGGCTCGGGTTGGCCTGGAATTCCAGCTGGTCGTACAGGTCGTCTTCGCTCAGGTGCGGGTGTGCATCGCGCAGCCGGTCAATCACCAGCAGCACAGCCTGAAACAGCGAGTACTCGCGTATTACCCGGGTCAGCCCGCTTAAAGCAGGGGCTGCAGGCCCATACGTGGTGTCCATTGGTACACCTCTCCCTGTGTGCTTTTTACCCGCAGCTCGTGGAACGAATTGAGACTGGCGTAAAGCGCGAAAAACTCGTTAAGAACCGAAGCGAATACGAACAGGTCGCCCTCGCCGATATACCCTTCCGGGTCGATGGTCAGCTCGGTGCGCAACCCGCGTACCGGCAACCCTCGGTGCAATCTGTCGACGTGTTGGTGCTTGATCGACTTGAGCCCGCCCAGCAGGCGCTTGCTGACTTTTTCCGCGTGTTGGTCGTAGTAGCGCGGCAGGTCGTAGGTTTCGAGAATCACCTTCAGCGCATTGACGTCGGCCAGCGACAGATAGTTGAGCGACATGTTGCTGATCAACTTCCAGAGGAAGTCACGGTTCAGCGGCGGCGCGAAACTCGACGTGGCCGGGGTGATGTTGCGGAAGCTCAAAAACTCCGGCGTCTCTTCACAGGCCATGCAGATGTCGCCGAGCTTGAGCTTGCGCGGCAGGTTCTGGTTGGTGCACATCAGCTCGATCGACAGGGTTTCGTGGGCTTCGGTGTGGCGGATGCCGAAGCTCAGGTAGGTGTCGAGGCCGTCGTGCAGCAAGGACGAACGCTGGCGGATGCTGTAATGCGGACGGCTGGTGGGCACGTCGAAACTTGGGTCGTGTTCGAAGGATTCGAACGGCACGTATTCCTGATAACCGAGGCCGCCGGGCTTCCAGCCAGTGACGGTTTCCACCGAGAACACGCCGCAGTTTTGCAGGTCGTATTCGGCCGGTAGCAGCAGGTATTCGTCCTGTTTGCCATCGAGGCGAATGGGCAAAGCATCGTGCTCGAACAGGTTAACGATCGGCGTGCAGTAGAGCTTCACGTTGTCCAGAGTCGGACGCATACGCATGATGCCGCTCTTGCGAATATCGAAACGCAATTCGAGGCCGCGCATTTGCTTGAGCGTGTCTTCCGGCAGTGCCTTGAGCAGGTCCAGACCGTTGATATCAACGAAGAGAAATTTGTCCTGGAAGGCGAAATATTCCTGCAGGTAGCGATAGCCGCGGAAAGTGTTCAGCGGATACGGGATCAATGCCTCTTCTTCGGCAAAACCCACCGGCTGCACGCGGTCGCCGGGCATCTTGAACGCCATCGGCTGGCCACTCACACCGTTGATAGGCTTGCCGTCTCCATCCAGCGGGATCAGCTCGATGCCTTCAAGATTGCGCAACAGGCTCAGGTAAAGCATCTGACTGATGTAGCGCTCACCGGCAAAGTGCAGGCGCAGACGACTCAGCTCCAGCTCGCCAAGGTGACCATCGGCGCTCATCTCCAGACGCAGGCTCAACAGCGAACCGTCACCCTTCACCGAGTAATTCAGCGCAGCCAGATCCAGCGGCAACACCTCGGTCGGGTAGCACGTGCGAAAACGGCAACGCACATCATCGACCGGCACGCTCTCGACCGGCGTATCACGCTCGACCCTCAACGCAGGCCCGGAACGCTTCAACGGGTCGAACTGCAAAATGCTGAACGCCGGCAGCGGCCGCATGTAGTTCGGCCACAGCAACTGCATCAGCGAATGGCTGAGTTCTGGCAACTCGTCGTCGAGTTTCTGGCGCAGGCGGCCGGTCAGAAAGGCAAAGCCCTCCAGCAACCGCTCCACATCCGGATCCCGCCCGGCTTGCCCGAGAAAAGGCGCCAACGCCGGGCTACGCTCGGCGAATCGACGACCTAACTGGCGAAGTGCGGTGAGTTCGCTTTGGTAGTAGTGGTTAAAGGACATGGAGTAGTTGCCTGATCATGAATTTAGTGAAGTTACCGCACTAGCACGAAGCCGGCGTCGGACAATCAGTCGATGAACTAGTGAGCGTGTGAATAACGCGATGACACTCATACCTCCTGTCAGCATGCTGTATGCCATCGCACGAACTGGATTCTCAGGAAGAAAATAGAAAAGTACGATCGCGACCATCAGCACTATCGTTGCAAACTTCAAAGCCATTCTAGGCAGCACGAAAACAACTACATTGATGAATATAAAAAATCCAAACATCAGCTCAGCAGTTATCCCAATAGCAACGCCCCTCGCCGTGAAGCCGCCCATTCGTTCTTTATAAAAAGAAACTCCAAGATCATGAACAAATACATACAAAACGATCACCAACAAGTAAGCAACAGCCCCGAAAGTTATTTTCGCGACCTGGGCACCATTAGAAACGGCGCAACTCATCGGTGTCGGATTGGAATTCACATCAAGCTCCATTAATTAAACGCTTTTTTGTACCTATATCACTACCTTGCTCACAGCGATTCACGTTTTTGGAAAAACTTTGTCCAAACCCTCACCAGCAGACTGGACATGGCAATTGCAATAAAAGTCAAACTCCCCGACAGCGCACTATATGCCATACCTCGAACAGGGTATTGTGGAAGCATGTAATACAAAATAGCCGAGACCATAAACACGGCCATACCAATTTTGACTGGCATCTTCTTAACAAAAACAATAATGAAATTACAAAATACAAAAAAGTAAAAAATCACATACATCCCCATCCCGATAGCGACACCACGAGACGTCAACCCGCCCACCATCTCTTTGTAGATTGGCACCGCATAATTATTCATGACAATGTAAAATGCACATGCCAGAAAATGAATCAGGAACCCTATGACTATTCGACTATTCATTTATTCGCCAACCTGCTTATTCCAAATTCCATATTTATCCAGTTCGCCCTGCAAAATTGGGTTCTCCAGCCTGACATTAGATGTCGGCACGTAAGGAATGCTGACAGGATTCATTTCTTTTTCGGTACTTCGAATAGGGCTCGCTACGTGACGCTCTACGACAAGCTTAAAGTTTTCGGAAGCCCACAACGCTGCTCTTAAAATAATGAAATTATCATATTCATTTTTTTCATCGACTTTAGCCCCGATTGGCATACCGTCACCAAACTGGATACCAGTCACGATCGTTTCCTTGATTGCGGTATCAATATCTTGATACCGCTCTAGATAAAGTCGATACGTGTCTACAGCGAAAGGAATTTGCCCTATCCCATCAGTCCAATAAGGCTTATCTTTGATAAACACCATCAAGTAGCCGTCACCGCCAGCAGACCTCACTTTCCAATCAGCATATGATTGCTTGGCATAAGCAACTGATGGCCTGTCAACATTGGCGTAATCAATAATCTCCTGCCATTCGAAATGCTTATACGCGACATACGCTTCAGAACCTGCTTGCGTGGACTCCTCATTCAACCAAATAAGCTTTCTATAATTATCTGCCAGCGACTCAAACCATTGATACTTTTCCGCGTATAGTTTTTCCGCAGTCATGATTCGAAAACTTTTATCCTCGGAATCAGGCTTCAACCCAAACAACGGCGTACCGTTTGTACGAGTAATTAGCCAGATACTTGGAAGCGGCACCGACTTTGGCTTTACATCTTTACTCTCGGTTGTTTCTGCTTCAACCTTTAGAGCCGTACTGCCTTCAGAGGTCAAAAAGGTGTAGGAAACACCGTCTACAACAACAATAGTCTCCACGTTTTTTATTCCGCCGAAATCAAAATCGTGACAGGCTCAGCTACTTTTCCGGTCGAAAAGGAACCTGATATACCTGACGATGTTGAGCCGATTTTTTCTATCCCACTCTGGGAACGAATGGTGTAGTTCAATCCGCTCACCGCTTTCCCATCGGAAGTTTTAAATTCAAAAACACGATTGAATATTCCGGGAATAATCACAGGCAACGGCGGTACAAACGGCGCCGGCGAATGCGAGTTCCCGATAATCACCGTCCCGGACCCAGCCGTAACTTTGTTGCCATGAGCACCCACTGAGCCCGCGGTCGCCGCTGGTTTACCGTTAATCAAAACAGTCGTCGCAAGATCGCCAACCATCGCACCACCACACGCCGAGGCATCGCCTTGGCGGGCGGCCGCGAGGCCGTCGAAGAACACGTCGCCGGAACCGGCGGCGATCGGGTTGGTGCCGTGACCGGGGAGCGGGCAAGCGGTGGGGTCGGATACGCGTGCTGCGGGTTTGCCGGACATCGGAGTCTCCTTAATTGACCTTTACTTGACCGCTGCCATCCAGGCGCGCGGCGAAACTGACCTGGCGCTTGAAACCATCAACTTCCAGCAGGCCTTCGATGCTGAAGGACAGGCGAAGCTGATCGTTGTCACGCGGCAGGGAGATGACACGCACATTGCTTAGGCGTGGCTCGTAGGCTTCGATGAAATTTTCGATGGCCAAACGGGCCTGACTCAGGGAGTCGTGCAGGCTCAGGCGCATGTCATTGAGATCGGGTAGCCCGTAATCGGACAGCGTTTGCACGCTGCCCGCACGGGTGCTGAGCATCTTGGCCAGATGGGCAGCCACGGACGCCATGGCGGAGACCTCGCGGCTCCAGCCGACGCGCTTGTCTGCGTCGCCACCCAGGCGTTCGAAAAGGCTGCCGTATCCAGTCATGAGTCAGGCTCCGCTTACTCTTTGTCCAGCTTGCCAACCAGCGACAGGGTGAAATCGGCACCCATGTACTTGAAGTGCGGGCGCACGTTCAGGCTGACGCGGTACCAGCCCGGCTCGCCTTCAACATCGCTGACGATGATCTGGGCGGCGCGCAGTGGACGACGGCCACGGACTTCGGCGCTCGGGTTTTCCTGGTCGGCCACGTACTGGCGGATCCACTTGTTGAGTTCCAGCTCGAGATCGGTACGTTCTTTCCACGAACCGAGTTGCTCGCGCTGCAGCACTTTCAAGTAGTGAGCCAGGCGGTTGACGATCATCATGTACGG
Source organism: Pseudomonas sp. PDM24 (assembly GCF_019218905.1). NCBI lineage: Bacteria > Pseudomonadati > Pseudomonadota > Gammaproteobacteria > Pseudomonadales > Pseudomonadaceae > Pseudomonas > Pseudomonas sp. PDM24. Next base: position 536,079 of record NZ_JAHUWR010000002.1, read on the forward strand.
CAGTTGGGTGCCGAGCTTGTAGTTCAGCTCTGCAGCCTTGCCTTCAGCGCTGATGCCAAAGAACTTCGGCTTCTGCACCGAGCTTGCGGAGAAGAACGCCGCGTTGTCGGAGCCTTTGCGCATGGTCAGGGAGATGAAGCCTTCCTCGGCCAGTTCGTATTCACGACGGTCGCTAACCAATACTTCGGTCGGAATCTTGGTTTCGATTTCGCCCATGCTTTCGAAGTGGTGCAACGGCAGGTCTTCAACCGCGCCACCGCTCTGCGGGCCGATGATGTTCGGGCACCAGCGGAATTTGGCGAAGCTGTCGGTCAGCTTGGTGCCGAACGCGTAGGCCGTGTTGCCCCACAGGTAGTGCTCGTGGCTGTTGGCGACGGTTTCTTTGTACACGAACGATTTGACCGGGTTTTCTTCCGGGTCGTACGGGTTACGCAGCAGGAAACGCGGCACGGTCAGGCCCACGTAACGGGAGTCTTCCGACTGGCGGAAGCTCTGCCATTTGGCGAATTGCGGGCCTTCGAAGTGATCTTTCAGATCTTTGAGGTCCGGCAGGCCGGTGAAGCTTTCCAGGCCGAAGAATTTCGGGCCGGCGGCAGCAATGAACGGCGCGTGGGACATGCAGGCTACGCTGGACACGTACTGCATCAGTTTCACGTCCGGCGAGCTTGGGGACATGTAGTAGTTGGCGATGATCGCGCCCACCGGCTGACCACCGAACTGGCCGTATTCAGCGGTGTAGATGTGCTTGTACAGGCCCGACTGCATCACTTCCGGCGAATCTTCGAAATCGTCCAGCAGGTCGTCCTTGGAGACGTTGAGGATTTCGATCTTGATGTTTTCGCGGAAGTTGGTGCGGTCGACCAACAACTGCAGGCCACGCCACGACGATTCCAGGGACTGGAAGTCCGGGTGGTGGAGGATTTCATCCATCTGACGGCTGAGCTTGGCATCGATCTCGGCGATCATGCGGTCGACCATGGCCTTCTTGACCGGCTCACCGTTGTTCTGCGGCTTGAGCAGCTCTTCGATGAACGCCGACACACCGCGTTTGGCGATGTCGTAGGCTTCGTCGTCCGGGGTCAGGCGGGTTTCGGCGATGATGCTGTCGAGAATGCTGTATTCGCCGTTCTCGTTGCTCTTTTGCTGTGCTGCGCTAGTGCTCATTGTGTTGGCTTCCTTGGCTGATGGGGGCTCAGGCGTCCTGGGCTGCGGCGTTCAGGCCCAGCTCACCCAGTACGCGACCGCGGGATTCGTCGTCGGCGAGCACGCCTTCGATGGCTTTGCGGAACGCAGGCGCGTTACCCAGCGGGCCTTTGAGGGCCACCAGCGCGTCGCGCAGTTCCATCAGTTTTTTCAGCTCGGGCACTTGCTCGACCAGCGAGGCCGGGTTGAAGTCCTTCATCGAGTTGACGCGCAGTTTCACGGCCAGTTCTTCAGTGTCGCTTTCTTCCTGAAGACGGTTCGGCACGCTCAATGTCAGGCTCAGCTCTTGCTTGGCCAGCACTTCGTCGAAGGTCATCTTGTCGATGCTGATCGGCTTGCGATCTTCGATTTTGCGTTCGTCCTTGCGGTGGGTGTAGTCACCGATTGCCAGTAGTTTCAGCGGCAGTTCAATCTCTTCCTGAGCACCGCCGGTGGCGGGTTTGAAGGTGACGTTGATGCGTTCCTTGGGGGCTACCGAGCCTTCTTTGGCCATGGCTTTTCTCCTTGCGGTTGTGGCCCGGGGGCCTATTCGAGTACCACTTCGAGATCGAGGTGGCACAGCCTGCGATAAATCTCTTCCTTGCGTTCACGCACTGCATGGTTCTGCGGTAACAACTCGCAGCAGCTATGCAGCAAATGCAGCACTTCCAGCGCAAGATCGGGCTCCCAGGCGTGCAGGCCTGAGTCCTGTAATGTTTGGTCGAGGGTTTCAAGTTGGGTCTTGGCCAGTTCGTATTTCTTGGCCATGAAACACAGCCGCGCGAGGGCGAACTGCCAGAAAAATCGGACCCGCCCGCCGTGGGCACTTTGCAAGCCCTGCTTGAGAATCTGCACGGCGGCCTTGAGACCGTCCTTGCGCAGAACCGGCAAGACTTCTTCAAGGGCCAGTTCCCAGGCCGGCTGGGTATCGGCGACTTCGACCTTGCGCGGCGCACTGGCGCTTTGCAGGTGCGGCATGACATGGGCGCCGATCCAGGCGCGGGTGGCCGGATCGGCGAACGGCGCGCCGTCATGGAAACGCAATTCGATGATGCCGGGCAGGCGCTGAACCAAAAGCGCGAAGTGGATTTCCACTTCGCGCATCGCCATCTCGGCGTTCAGTCCCTGGAGGCATTCCCAGACTATTCGCTGGCCATCGAACCAGAACGGCGCCTTCGCCAGGCTCGCCTCCAGCTCTACCAGCAGATCTGCGTATTTCCCCTGGTCGTAGCGGTCCTGATAGGCCTTGAGTTTGTCCGCCGGCAAGCCACGCAGAACGGTGATCTGCTCGGCGTTACGCTCGGGCACCGCGTCGATCGGCAGCCACAGCAGCGTGCGATTGAGGCGCAGGGCGCGCAGATCGGTGGCTTTCTGCTTGAGCCACCAGGCACACAACGGACGAGCAGTTTCCTGCTGGGCACGTAGGGCCTTGTGGGCTTCTTTTTCGTTGTCGATCGGTGCGCCGGGGGTGAACAGCTGGGTCGCGGCCTGCTTGACCTGAGCCACCGCGGCCCCCACCACACCGGGCTCCGGCTGATTGTCGGCGGCGCGCTGGACCATGTTTTTCAAGCGACGGGAAATCGGCAGCAGCAACGGCGCGTCGTCGCCCAAATGCTCGGTGCACGCGGCGTCGAGCCCTTCCAGATGCTCGACCAGACGGCGGAACAGCGGCAACTGCTCTTTGATCGCGACGTTTTCGTTCAGCACCTGCTCAAGACGCGGCACCAACCAGCTGATGGCTGCGGCGCGGGTGCGGGCCTTGTTCGGATGAACCTCGGCCCAGTGATTTTCACAGAGGTGGTGCAGCAAACCGAGGCCGGCCAGCAACCCCGGGAAGGATTCACGCTGGTACAGCGCCCAGGTCAACCAGGCGCCGACACGTAAATCCTTGGATTGCGTGCGCAGCAGGTTTTCACTGTTTTCGCGGATTTTCAGCCAGTCGATCTGACCGCTTTCGTGCATGGACGAGGCTTTACCCAGCTCACTTTCCAACGCCTCATATTCGCTCGAAAAGCGAACGTCCTCACCCGCGAAATTCTCTTTTGAAACAGAGGCTTTTGCGAGTTCAAGGTAATGAGCGGAAAGTTTGCTTGAGTAGGACATCCGTGACCTTTAATTAGAATTACAGTCATGCGGCCATTGGAGTTGAAATGGCGCCGGACAGTATCAAAGAGCTGCGATGAGTCTCATCCAATTGAGTTCGCGCTCTTTCAAGGCGCGCATCCTAATCACAATGATGGCCATTTGCAAGCACCCGATTAAACAATAAAACTGCGTCTTTTTTGTTGCTGTAGGAGATCACCCTATAGGGGACAGGGGATCCCCTGATGCCGGTTTTGACCTCCCCACCTTCGACGCATCACCCCCGCAACCATTGAGCCAGAGCGGTTTATCAACCCCGCCAATAATCACAGGACATTCACACCCTGAAACGGAACCCAGCATGACAAAAATAAAACATAAAAAATGTAGGAGCTTTCCTAAAAGTTACAGTCATCCATGGACATAGCGATAACTGACAATAAGCAACATGGCGTGACATCAAAATGATGGCACTCTGTGTTTCACCCATTTTTCTACAAATACCTACTCAGTTCGCCTCAAACTTCTTACAGAAGTATCGAAAGCCATTCACACATTGCTGCCGCAACATTCTGAAATGCGGAAAACTCTGACGTACTTTCTGGACGAGTCCGACATTCATTCTTTTTCTCTGTTGTTAGCGTGCTGGACAGTTTGCGTTTGCTCACGCCGGGCATGGCTTGGGCACCGCGATTTGTCTCCTCTTTCGGCTCAAGGACGAGCCACGGAAAGCAAAAGGATAAGCGCATGTTCGCCCCGGCCAATGCTGCTCATTTCACGTTGTTGATCCCAACGGTTCGCAACGATTTCAAAGTGCTGGGTTTTGGAGGCACTGAAGCCATTAGCACCTTGTATTCGATCCAGATCGAGCTGGTTAGCGAATACCCTGACTTCGATCTGGAAAGCTTGCTCAGCCAGCCGGCGTTTCTCCAGTTCGGTCTCAATGGCGAAGGCATTCATGGCCGTATCGAAGATGCGCTCGTCGGTGAAGCCGGTAAACGCCTGACCCGTTATCACCTGACCCTGGTGCCCGCGCTTTACTACTTGCAGTTCAGCCACAACCAACGGATTTTTCAGCACCTGACGGTGCCGCAAATCATCGCTCAGGTTCTCGAAGGGCATGGCATTCAGGCCGATGCGTTCACCTTTAACATCGGAACGAATCACGAGCGCGAGTACTGCACTCAATACGGGGAAAGTGATTTTGAGTTCATTCAGCGGCTGTGCGCCGAGGATGGCATCGCCTGGCACCACCAGCATTCCCGGGAAGGCCACCTGTTGGTGTTCACCGACGACCAGACCTTCTTCCCCACGCTGGGCGAAACCCCTTATCAGCAAGACTCCGGCCTGGTGGCGGAGCATTCGGTGGTCAGCCAGTTCTCCCTGCGCTTCAGCACCCGCCCCAGCACGACCACCCGCCGACACTACGACCTGAAACGCCCGAGTCTGTTGCTGGAAAGTTGCTTCACAGCCGAGTTCACTCCTGAGCTTGAAGACTATCGCTACCCGCTGTTTTTCGAGAGCGAAAAACGCGGTACACAGCTCGCCCGGCAGGCGCTGGAACGGCACCGAACCGATTACCAATTGACCGAAGGCGAAAGCGACCAGCCGACCCTGCGTAGCGGTCATTTCTTTAGCCTGACGCAACACCCACGCGAAACCTACAACGATCTATGGCTGTTGCTCAGTGTCACTCACGCTGGAAAACAACCCCAGGTGCTTGAAGAGTCAGTTACCAGCGCTACCGAACCTGAGGACGGTTTTACCCAGGGCTACCGCAACCGCTTCAGCGCGATTCCCTGGGATGTGTTTTATCGGCCGCCGCTGCCTGTGCGAAAACCTGTGCTGGTCTGTCAGACCGCGCGTGTCACTGGGCCTGTCGGCGAAGAGATTTACTGCGATGAATATGGTCGCGTCAAAGTCGAGTTCCACTGGGACCGGGCCGAGCGCAACAGTGAACACAGCAGTTGCTGGCTACGGGTAGCGTCCAGCTGGGCGGGGGAAGGTTTCGGCGCGGTGACCATTCCGCGCATCGGCATGGAAGTCGTGGTTACCTATCTGGAAGGCAATCCCGACCATCCCCTCATTACCGGATGCGTGCCGAACAAGGTCACGTCCGTACCCTATCCATTGCCCGAGAACAAAACCAAAACCGTGCTGCGTAGCCACAGCTCCCCCAGCTCGGGTGGTTACAACGAACTGTCGATTGAAGACCGCGCCGGGCAGGAGTTGATCTACCTGCGTGCCCAGCGCGATCTGGACCAGAAGGTCGTAAATGATAGTCGGCTGGAGGTGGGTAATGAGCATCGAGTCACCATCAAGGGCGACCGTATTACGGTGCTGGGGGCTGAAGAACACCTCACAATCATGTCGGATCGCAAGACCCAGGTTAACGCCAACGACTGCCTGCATGTCGCTGGCGACAGCCACACAAGAGTCGATGAAACGCTGGTTATCGAAGCCGGTGAGCACCTACACATCAAGGCCGGCGCACACCTTGTGATAGATGCGGGTGAGAGCCTTTCTATAAAAGGTCGGCGATCGGCACATCGTGCTCAATGCCGACGGTATTTTCAGTAGTAGCGCGATTGAGGTTGGCGGTTCTCCAAAGCCGGGTACGGCTGCATATACATTACTGCAGGGGGCTGTGGCGGGCTTGTTGGTATCCGTCGCGCCTGAGCCTTCGCCATCGGAAGTGAATGAATCGGATGAGCTGGAGGAAGAGGAGGAAGAAGTCGAAGAGGAAGGGATTACTTTGCGGATAGGGGTGTTTTTTGATGGCACCGGGAATAACCGATCCAACAGTGAGATGGTTGCTGGGTGCTATGCGCGGGATGTAAATCTGGTGGAGGAGGCTGAGGATATTCGGCAGTTTTGTCAGGCGAATGGGTATGACGGATTGGGGAGTACTCCGGAGAGTAGCTATGGGAATGATACGAGTAATGTGGCGAAGCTGTATGAGCTGTACACCAATGACAGTGAGCGGCTATTGGCTGATGACGAAACCATAGGGTACATCCCCGTTTATCTGGATGGCATCGGTACTAGCAGTGGTGGAAAGGATTCACCTTTTTCACTAGCAACCGGCGTGGGTGCACACGGTGTATTGGCAAGAGTTAAGCAAAGTCCTTCACTCATTCTTGAAGGGATAGAAAGGTTTCAACGAATGAATCCAGACCGAAAAGTTGAGCGTGTTGAATTCGATATTTTCGGCTTCAGTAGGGGGGCCGCAGCTGCGCGGCATTTTGCCAATGAAGTACAGAAAGGAGAGAAGAGTCCATTGGCGGCACTGCTACCAGCCAATGCGACGTTGTTTACCGAGGACTTTTCCTGGCGAACCAACACCGATGTATCCATCAACTTTATCGGCATTTTCGACACCGCTGCCGCAGTAGGCAGCCTGGCTGACGGCGACTTTAGCGTCCACGACGCCAACAACCCCGGTGTTAACTTGTATCTAGCACCCGATGTGGCAAAAAAGGTCGTGCATTTGGTGGCGCGGGACGAACGCCGCCACAACTTCTCACTCAACAGCGCTGGTGCTGCTGACATCGTGCTGCCTGGCGTTCACTCTGACTTAGGTGGCGGATATCTTCCGAACATCATTGAACGAGTTCTGCTGAGCAAGCCGCGCTGCAGCCGCGACATGGAAATTTACGTGCCTTCCACAGCGTCAACCGCCTATCGTTGGGCTCAGCAAGAGCTTGGACGCCTTCAGGACCAGCTCAATTTGTATGGGCTGACACTGGAGGTGAAAACCTGGGCGGTGGAGATGACAAGCAACGCAAAAGGCGACAGATCCAAATCGAAAAATGTCTATGCAGCGGTCCACAGCGAGCGGACTGTGCGCAACGATCTGGCCTTGATTTACCTGCGCATCATGCGTGAGTTGGCAGCGAGAAATGATGTGCCTTTTCGCGTTATCAACGATAAAGATCAAACGTTAGCTTTACCCGGGGAGCTCCAAACCATCGCGCAAAAACTGATGACTTATGCGCTGGGCGAAACTCGCAGTCCGGGCTTGAGCGTGTTCGAGGAGGAGTTGCTCTATCAACGTTTCATCCACCTGTCTGCGAAATGGAATGCTGCCAAAGGCTGGAACAACAGCGACCTGAACATCGTATTTATCGATCGACCCGCCGAAAACGATAAACGCGTGGTGCATCCCAATGCGTAAGCGCTCATCCCTGCTTAAGACCGGCCTTGCACTGCTATTTGTGTTGTTGGGAGGATGTGCCTCTGTCGAGAGCAGGTCACTACCCTATGACGCGTGGAGCCTCAATTTTTTTGCGCCCGACTATATGGAAGTCTGGATCGAAACAGCCGATGTCGTTGATATCAACGACCGTTTGTTCCGGGGTGCGGGTAGCGGAATTCCCGCGACTGGTTATCCCCGAGGGCTAAGTAAAGGTATACCGGCTCACTTCAAGGGCGATGCAAAAGGATGGTTTAAAGATCCAGGAGGAAAAGGTCGATATGTAACGGGTGCTGACCTGCCTCGTTTGATCTATGTACGCTGGCAGTCCATAGCAGAACCGCAGACCTACGAGGCCTACATCGAGATCCCCCAATTTGCGCGGAACACCATGCTTAAAGACGAAAAAGCTTTTTGCGGTGCGGTAGGCAAATGGAAAACCGATTATCGAAAGCTGCTGATAGTCGGCCTGGCGCCAGGAGGAGTCGCCAAGGTGTGGTTGGGTGGGCCCTGCCTTCAGTCAACCGAAGTCACCCGTGTCCAAGGCACGATCAGTCCAGAAGGCCCATACAGGGGTCAGTCAGGCGGCACCTATTACCCCCTTTCGGAGGAGTCCAAAGCCTACATCGACAAATTCGGCATTCCATATGGAAGTTGGTAGGGTGCATTTGTTGGTGGAGCGAGAGTTGGATCATCTGGATGAACCCGAGATGGCGGCGATTTTCGCCAAGCAACAAAGCAAAGTCGGCTAACTCGCCAAGTAGCAAGCAACCCCGATTGGCGTATTCCTCCCCATCGGGTTTTTTCTCGTCACGGTGCCCAGCACACAGCTGGGGACACAAAAACCAACACAGTTATCTTCCCTGTTTCCGGAACACATGTAGGACGCGTCCGGTTTGGTCTCCTTGGGCTTGAAGTACCTCTCTGCCTCGGTACTTTGCACAAGCACACTCAATGTTGAGTGGGTGCGGCACACGCTCAAAGCAGGGCGCGCTTATAAACAGGGAGTTCAATCAGATCATGGCTACTCGACACAATAAAAAATGGACCGTGGCATTTGGGTGCTATTCGGTCGCCATGTTTACACTCGTAGCTAGCGCCTCTGTTCGGGCTGAATTTTGCCGCTATGGTCGCTGCGAATTCGGTCCCCTTGATTACTCGGCAACAACTGGATATGGGTTGTTCTTCACAACGGTCGGGCCGTTTGTTTCGACGTCGGATGCCACCAAGGATGGCCTCTCCAAACACTACGTCCAGGCGTTGAAGGACGATGCCGCCGCTTATATCGCTACCGACGGCGATCTTGATGGCCCCATGCTCGAATCTGCATGGCGCGCGCACTTGGAGCAGCACGCTGATCTTCAGCCAAGCAAGAAAGAGTTTGCCCACTTGGTATTAGCTTCCTATGGATGAACAACCAAGTTTCTCCAATTCGGGCTTAACGGCGAAGGTATTCATGGCCGAATAGAAAACGTGGTCGCGAGTGAATCTGGAATACGCCTGACCCGTTATCACTTGACCCTGATGCCTGTGCTGCACTACTTGCAATCCAGTCACGATCATCGGATTTTCCAGAATCTGACGGTGCCGCAAATCAAGGAGAGCACATACGATGGCGGCGCATAGCGCCAAGGTGTAGCCAGTACAGATCATTCCCACGCAGAGCATGGGAATGATCGAGACCTACAAAAACTCAATCAAGCATTCGGGCAAGGCACTGGTGCCCAGTCGCCCAGGTCCGGGTTCTTGCACATGCTGTTGACTTGAGTGGTGCCTGCGCTGGCGACCTGTTTGCTTTCAGCCTGTTTGGCTTGTGCGGTCTGCAGGGTTTTCTCGGTGGTGACCGCTTCTTTCGGCACGGTTGGCAGCACCGGTTTTTTCGCCGGTTTCACCGCTTTTTTGCTCTTGGTCGGTGTCACGACTGGCGTGGTGTCGGCGGTTGCCACGGTGACCACGTCAGTGCGCTGCACGCCGACTTGCTGCAGGTCTTTTTCGTAGGCCTGGGTGTAGTTGTTCAGGTCTTCGCTGGCTTTACCGTTCACCGCGACGATCAGATCGTTGGACTCTTTGAGGCCTGCGACGATTTCTGCCAGGCGCTTGCGGCCTTCGGTGTCGTTGACGGTTTTAGCCTTGCGGTCGGCGACCAGTTTGGTAAACGCGTTCTGGTAGCACTGCTGCGAAGTCTTGGCGTACGCGGTGCTGCGGTCGATGTCGGCGGCACTTTTGTTGACGTCGGAGGCGTAGGACGCGATGCGCTGGTTGTCATCGGCGATCTGCTTCTGGCGCTCGGTGTAGTAACCGGCCGCGCCGCCCGCCAGGGCACCGCCCGCGGCACCGATGGCGGCGTTGCGGCCACGGTTCTCGGAATCGACCAGGGCGCCCAGCAGTGCACCGCCAACTGCACCGACGGCGGCGCCGGTGACGACCGACTTGGTCATGTTCGAATCAGTGGCACGCAGGTGCTGCACTGGCTCGTAGCAGTTTGGGTAGTACTCGACCTTGGTGCTCGAGGCGACCTTGGAGGTCGGCGACGTGGCGCAACCGGTCAGTACGGTGCTGAAGCCAACGGCCATCAGCAGCAAGTGACGCTTGGAAAGCGAAGCAAAAGGTTTACGGGAGGAAAGCATAGTTGTGTTCTCTTTTAAGTTTGACCAGCTCAGCACGGCCCACCGCCGCCTGAGTCCCTTCCAAGCTCGCTGTACAACGAACGATCAAGACCGCTGGGCGTTCGATGCGAGCAATTCCTTCAATATCGCCGCCGGGTCGGCTCGTCGTTGCTGACGATAATCACCGACATGGCGAACGAATAACGTTGCGCGCGTTACCAGGCTCTTGCCCAGTACCGGCTTGCGCTCCAACTCTTCCTTGATGCGTTGAAACTGCGCCTGGATCACGGCATCGGTGTAGCGCGTGCCGGTCGCCAGGTTGTCGATGTAGATCGCCACCGCGCCGTCCAGCGCGCTGCGGCCATTGTCGATGGCGGTAGCGAACAGCTTGGCGCTGGCCTCGTCCTTGGCGTCCACGGCCTGCTGGCGACTCTTCTGCAAATTGGTCAGGCGAATGTTGTAGTTGTTGACGGTCTCGGCCACCAGGGCCGCCGACTGGATCAGGTTGCCCGCCGCTTCCTCGCGCTGCTGGGCGATGAGCGAGACGTTGCGCTTGAGCTCTTCGTTGACCAGCCCCAACTCGGCTTGCAGGCTCGGGTCGACGCTGGCAGCAATGATGCTGTCCAGGCGTTTGGTCGGGTCCTGGGCGTCGTCGATGGCATCGGTCAGCGAAGCCAGCCGACCTTCTTTCTCCCACTGGACGAACAGCTCCTTGTAGCGCGAACGTGGCGCCGACAACGCGCCAATCGCCACCCGGAACCCGGTGGTTTCATTGCTTTGCTCGGTGCCGTCGGCGGCGAACAGCGGGTACTCGCGACGCATCCCGGTGAACAAGGTGCCCTCGCCCTCCAGGTAGTTGCCGCCCTTGACCACGAAGCCGCCGTAGGTGCCTTGGCGGCGTCCGGCGTGCACGAGCTGGAAGGACTCCTGGACCATCTCGGCGGCGTTGCCGATCACGTCGAACAGGCCGATGGGGTTTGGCAGTTTGGTACCGATCGGCATCAGCCGCGCTGCCTGGCCGGTGCCGCCGGCGACCTGATTGAAGACTGCCCAGTCGGCCAGTGGCCCGTCGCTTTCGCTGCCTTCCAGACGCCGGGGAAACAGACGCCCTTCCAGATCCTGACGGCTAATGGCCTGCCCGCCACGGGCCGCAAATTCCCACTCGACTTCGGTCGGCAAGCGCACAAACCCCAGCCCGCCGTCCTCGGCCGAGGTGCCGCGACCGCTCACCGGCAGCAGGTCCTTGTGGTATTTCATCAGCCAGGCGCTGTACACCGCCGAGAAGCGTTCGGCCTCGAAGCGCGACAACTTCACCTTGGGCAAACGCCCGGCCATGCCTTGCGGCGCCTCGGCTTGCAGTGCCTCGCAGGCCGGCGCCGGCTCGCCGCTGGCCAGCGATTGCGCCTGGGCCATGACCTGGGCGTATTGGCGGGCGGTGACTTCGTATTTGCCGATGAAATAGAGCATCGGTTTGAGCGGGGTCTTGGCGTCCGTCTTGGGCATCAACGGCGTGATGGTCTTGCCCCAATCCTTGGGCAGATCCTTGAGGGTGAACTGGCCGTTGATAAAGTCCCGGCGGTAACCGGAGATGAACGACTGTTGATAACCGGCCTCGCCCTCGCTGAAGGGATAGCCGAGGCTGATCTCGCGGTCGTCCAGAGTGCCTTGCGCCAGGATGTAGACGTAACGGAACACCATCTGCCCTTCGCACGGTAGCGGCAGGCTGACGTCGTCAGCCAGCGGCTTGGGGTTGTCCAGTTTGTCTGTGCTTTCATCAGCCCAGACCATGCTGGCCAGGCTCAGCGCCACGGCGGCGCCCAATAACTTATACATCTCGGATTCCTTCAAACGCCTGGATACGCGCCACTCGCCAGCCACCACAGGCCGCCGCCACGACGCTGACGCCGAGCACGGCTACCAAGGCCCACGCGTAGTGATGCGCCAGCAGATGACTGGCGTATTCGCCCGGCGCCTGCGCAAATAAATGGTTCAGGCCCGATTGCGCCAAGCCATACAGCCCGGCGCTCAACAGGGCCGCGAGGCCGGCGCTGTACAGCGCCTGCAACACAACAAACAGCAACAGCGCCGCCGTGGAAAATCCCAGCAGGCGCAACACCGACAACGCTCGACGCTTGCGCTCGACCGCCGCCAGCGCACCGGCAAAAATCGCCGCAAATGCTCCCGACAAAGCCAATCCGGCGATGATCCAGAATACGATCGACAGGTTGCGGCTCAGCGATTGCACCTGGGCGATGGTCTGGGCCTGGGTCGAGACCAGCAGGTTCTGCGCAGCGAAATACTGGCGCAGCGGCTCGACATCGGTGAGACGACGGGCGTACAGACGAAACGCCGGGTACACCCGTTGCTCCGTCACACCCACCGCATCACCTGGCCAACCGAACGCCGACACGGCGCGGCCGTCCCGGTAATCTTCAGCCGCTTCCAGCAAGGCCAACGGCGCGAACAACCCGTCCCGGGCGAAGGCTTCCAGCGGCAGTACGCGCAGCACCTGGACGCGAGTGCGTTGCGCCTCTCCACGACCGGCTACTTGCCGACCGACGCTGGCCTGCAGCCAATCACCGGCCTTGGCCCCAAGCTTTTCGGCGGCGGTCTGGCTGAGCAGCACCTGATCCAGGCCTTGGGGCACCGGCAGACTGCCGAGCAAGGGGTCGTTGGCGGCGGTGGGGATCATTTCGACGGTCACCGTCGAAGTGCCAGCGGTCAGATCCGCCGTCGCGGCAATCTGCCGGGTGCGCGGCAAGGCGAAAGCCACGTCGCTGCGCCGGCTCAATTGTTCGATAAACGCGGCACTGAACCGACCGCCCCCCAAGGGAATGATTTCCCGGGTGGCCGGGTCGTTTTCCAAGCGCTCGGTCAAACTGCTGACCAGGCCGAATTTCAAGCCGAACAGCACCAGCAGCGGTGCGACCACCGCCACCAGCGCCAGTACCGAACAAGCCGACAGCCACGCGTCGTTGCGGTAATCCTGCCAGGCCAGGGAAGCCACCAGCGCGCTGCGCATCAGCAAGCCTCCCCGAGGGTGGCGGTGACACCGCCATCAACGTCGCGATGACAACTGATGCGCCGCACCTGCAAACCGCTGGCGCGGGCCAGTGACTCATCGTGGGTGGCGACGACGCAGCACACGCCATGTTCGCGGGCCTGGGTCACCAGCAACTGCATCACTCGTTCCGCGTTCAGCGGATCGAGGGCGGCGGTCGGTTCATCGGCCAGCAGCAAACGCGGCCCATGGGCCAGGGCGCGGGCGCAACTCACCCGTTGCCGTTGGCCGACGGACAAGTCGCCCGGCTTCTTGCCCAGTTGATCGACGATATCCAACGCCCCGGCCAGGCGATCCACGCTGCCGTCGTCCTTCAAACCGAGCAGTTTGCGCGACAGGTCGATGTTGCCGCGCACGTCCAGAAACTCCAGCAGGCCACCGGTTTGCAGCACGTAGCCCAAGTGCCGGCGGCGCAGGTCCGCCAAGGCACTTTGCGCATCTGCACGCCACAACCCGGTAATGTCCGTCCTGGTTTGGCCGAGCGCAAAATCAAACTGCCCGGCCTGATCCGGCGCCAGCACCAGCGCCAGCAAATCGAGCAAGGTGCTTTTGCCACAACCACTGGGACCGACCACCGCCAATTGTTCACCGGCACGCAGTTGCAGCCGAGGGATCACCAGGCTGTAACGCTGGCTGCCGACGCCCCGGTGTTTGTGCACTGCGCTCATGTTCAGCATCACGGCAGCGTCGACAACGGAACACGGTACAAGGCATCACCCGGTTCGGCATCGCCGAAACGCACCCAGTTGGCCAGGTCGTTGTGGAAGGTTTCGTAGAGGCGGATCTTCGAATCCAGCTCGTCGATAAAGTCCTCCTGCTCGGCCACGCTCAGGGAAAGCCACAAATCCTGGGTCATGTTCAGCGACTTGCTGCGGTAGGGCAGCCCTTCCAGATACTCACCCAGAACCCCGCCATCGGCCAGGTTGCCACCCTTGCGCAAGGCCGAGGGATCGCGGCTCATGTAGGCACTGGCGCTAGCGATTTCCTGGAAGAAATTCTTCGGCGAGGTCTGGGTCTTGCGGGCCGCATCGACGATCAGTTTCAGCGATTGCTGCAAGTCATTGAGCTGCAACTTGGTCAGCATCACGCACACCTGGAACGCCGGCAGTGCCGGGTTGGTCAGGTCGCGGTCGGCGGTCCAGGCGCTGACCAGTTGCGGCGCCTGGCTGGCGGCTTTACGCCCCAGGAAGTCCATGTGCATCGCGTAGCCGACGGCCGCCGATTTGTCGCTCAGGCTCGGCGCGGCACTCAGCAGCGGCACGGTTTGCGGCTTGTCACTACGCACCTGATGCACCAGATCGGCAAACACCGAACCGATCTCGTCCACCCGCTCACCGAACTTGCGCACATCGGCGCCCGGTACCGGAATGTACAGGTCGCCGATCTGCGGGTTGGCGTCGGCGGTCAGGGTGCGGTATTGGCTTTGCGCACCGCTGTGGGTTTTCTTGCCGGCATCGCTGAGCAGGTGCAAGGCGTAGATCTTGATCTGCTTGCCCAGCGCAGCCTGGCGCACTTCGGCCTCGTTCATTTGCGTGGCGGCATACGGGTCGTTCTTGCGCAAGGCACCGGCATCGGTGACCAACAGAATCAAGCGCCCGCCATAGCCGGACCAGTCCATGCGCTCGACCGCTTCCATCACACCGGCAAACGCATCTTCGTTGAACGAATGGCTGGAGACCGTGGACGCCTTGACCTGACGCGCCAGGTCCATGAAGCGCTGTGGGTCGCGGCCCTGGTCCAGAGTGATCAAGGTTTTAGCGACGTATTCCAGGCCCGGGGTTTTCTGGGTGCTGCTGCGAAACCCCACTAGGCCGAAGCTGACACTGTCCTGCTCGCCCCGCTCGGCGATGCGGGTTTGCAGTTGGTGTACTACGTCGCGGACCTGATCGATGTAGGGCTGCATGGACACGGTGGTGTCCACGACCAACACCACGGCGGTGCGGAACGCGTCGGCATTGGCGGTGGTGATTGGCGTGTTGTTGGCAGCGGCCTTTGGAGCATTGCCGGGGTCGATGGACGCCACGTTCAGCAACTGCACCGGCTGGCCGTTCTCATCGAAGCTCTCGCGGGAATCGAAAATCGGCAACAGGTAAAACTGGTTCTGCGGCACCGCACTGGCGGCCGGTTCCAGGGCCAGTACCTGCTGGTTGTCTTCGCGATTCTGCTGGGCCTTGAGCAGCAGGTTTTTTGCCGCCGACGGATCGGCCAGCAACCTCTCCACTTCGCCGGGCTGCCGCAGGAACATCACCGGGGCACGGCCGGAGCGTTCGGTGAACTTGAGCACCAGGCTTTGCTTCCAGTCGCTGACTTGCGCGGCCGGCAACCAGCCATCACTGCGCCCGTCGGTGGCGGCGCCAACACGCAGCCAAGGGCTGCCATCAACCTCTTTGCGCTGATAGACGTAAAGCACGGAAAACGCCGGCAAGGCCTTGTCAGGGGTGGCCCCCGGTTCGCTGGCGAGTTTCGCCCCCGGCTTGCTGAGCACTCGCTGAAACAAGGTTTTTTTGCCGGTCATCAGCAGCGGCCGCTGACCGCCATCGACCTCCGTTGCCACGGGGGGCTTTACGGGTGGCGCCACGGTCGGTGGCGCACTGGCCGGCGGTGCTGAAACCACCGGCACCTTGGCGTCCGCTTCGACGTCACCGGACAGCCACCAATAACCCGCACCGCCCAAGACCAGCGCCACGGCTACCGCGACAGCGGCGAGTGCGAACACCGGCCCCTTTCGCTGTTCCGAGACCGTGGACGACGGCGTCGGCTTCACAGTCGGCGGAACCGGATTGGGCTGAGGTTGTGGCTGCGCGGGGCCGGTCGGTATATCGATGGACACCGGCGTCAGTCCCGCGAGGTCATTGCTCACCGCGATCGGCACTACCGGAATTGGTAACGGCCGGATGGTGGTCGCTTCAACCGATTCCCGAGGCAGATTATCCAGCGCCTGCAACAGCGCCGCTGCGTCCGGGTAACGGTCGGCCGGATCCTTGGCCAACAGCTTGCGCAGCACTTCTTGATAGCGACCGTGGTGCACTGGCAGCTCCGGCAACGGTTCGGTCAAATGCGCCAGGGCCGTGGAGAGTGCGTCGTTGCCGGTATACGGCAGTTTGCCGACGAGGATTTCGTAGAGCACCACGCCCAGGGCATAAAGATCGGCCCTGCCATCAATATCCTGGCCGCGCGCCTGTTCCGGGCTCATGTAGCTGGGAGTGCCGACGGCGAAACCGGCCTGGGTGAATTGGGTGCGGTCATCCATGGACTTGGCGATGCCGAAGTCGGAGAGCACCGCCGTGCCATCGGCACGGAACAGAATGTTCGCCGGTTTGACGTCGCGATGAACCAGCCCCAGCCCATGGGCATAGCCCAGGGCCGAGGCGATCTGACGGATATAGATCAGGCCCTGCTCCGGCGTCAGGCCGGCGGCGATGCGCTCCTTGAGCGTGCCATTGGGCAGGAATTCCATGGCCATGTAATACAGCTCACCGACATGGCCGATGTCATGGATGGTGACCGTATGCGGGTGAGACAGGCGCGCCAGGGTTTTACCTTCGCGCAGGAAGCGCTCGCAGAAACTCGGGTCGGCCGCCAGCGCGGCGGCCATGACCTTCAAGGCCACCTTGCGCTCCAGCGAGCGCTGGGTCGCCAGGTAAACGCTGGCCATGGCGCCTTCGCCAATCTCGCCGTCTATGTCATAGCCGGGGATCAGAATGTGCAGGGCGGAATTCATGACGGCACCTTCACGACAATGACGGTGATGTTGTCCGGAGCACCGCGCATCAGGCCCAGGGACACCAGGCTGCTGGCGATTTCACCGGGCTCGTCGTGGCTCAGCACCTCGCTGATTTCATGGTCTTCGACGGTCTTGGTCAGCCCATCGCTGCACAGCAGGTAACTGTCGCCGGGCATCAACAGCAGATCGATCATCGCCAGTTTCAGTTGCGCCTCGACCCCGATGGCGCGGGTGACAATATTGGCCCGTGGATGGACCCGGGCTTCAGCTTCGCTGAGCAGGCCACTGTCCTGCAGATCCTGAACGTAACTGTGGTCCCGCGAGATGCTTTCGAGCAGGCCGTCACGCAGGCGATACAAGCGGCTGTCACCCGCCCACAGGCACACCCCGCGCAAGCCGCGCGCCGCCAACACCACCACGGTGCTGCCCATCATGGTCACGCCGCGGTTGGCGGTTTCTTCACGCACGGCCGCGTTGACCCGCAGCAGGTCGGTTTTCAGCGCCGCGACGTATTCATCCAGCGAACGGCCTACGGCAACGTTGCGCAGGCTATCGACGATCAGGCTGCTGACGTAGTCGCCCGCCGCATGCCCGCCCATGCCATCGGCGACCACCCACAGACCGTTTTCCGGCCGGTCCAGGCAAGCATCTTCGTTAACCTGGCGGACCATACCGACATGGCTCTTGCTTGCGGACTTGAACGTCTTTCCAACGCTTGGACACATCTACACAACACCTTCTTGGCCGAGCAAAAATTGCGCAAAATCAGCGGCGGCCGGCAGGCCCTGGCACCGCAATAAAGCAGGGGCGATACGCTCCGAACCCTGGCCCCACCAAATGCTTGCGCCTTCGCAGGCCAGTTCGGCAAGCACGGTCATTCGCGCCTTCGGGTCGGTGGCATCAAAACGATGCAGGCCGGCAAAACGGCTGCTTGGAGCACGTGGCAGGTACGCCGGGCCGCCCAGCGTTTCCAGCCCTGCACCGAAGGCTTCGAAGCTCGCCTCCACGCTCAACGTGCTCAACAGCAATTGCTCGACTTGCTCAAACCAGACATCCGCGCCGCCCACCACCGACGCCGGGTCAGCGTCGTGATCCAGCAGCACCGCGACGGTCAGCGGAAAATACCGGCCAACCCGATCGATGCTCGGCATCACCACCCCAACGGCGGCCTGCGGCCCACACACACCGGGCCCGAGCATGAAGCGCCACAGCGGACTGACCAGATAAGCATCCAGCCAACGGTCCCCGAGGCTCTGGCTGGCGAGCAGGCCCGCCGCCAGCCACGAATCCCAGGGGCCGATAAAACTCTGCGGCAAGCCACGGCTGACAAAGTCCCCGCGACTGGCCAGCTTTCCATAGAAGCCCGGCGTGCTCATAAACGCTCCGGCAAGCTGAAACCGCTGAGCACACGGCTCTTGAACGGGTTGAAGGCGCTGTTGGCCCGCAGCTCATAAGAGACGCTGGCGCCGTCGACCCGCAGCCGCAGGTTGAAGCGATCCGGCGAGTTGCCAGCGGTCAGGTCCGATTGCTCCAGCAGGCGGAACCAGGCCCAGGGCCCGTCCAGGGTGATGCCCGAACGACCGCTGGCTGAAGGCGGCATGATCGAGATCCGCACCACGCCGATGCTGCCGGGGTTGGGCCATTGCATGGAGGTGGGGCGACTCGGGCCGTGGTCGTAGCTCAATTGCTGGCCGTCGAGGTCGAGCAAAAACTGGGTGATGGTGGCGTCCATCGCCACTGGCTTGAGTTCGAAGCGCACCATCGGCTGGGTGCCGCCGGAACGGAAAAACGCATCCCGGATGGTCGCTGCCCGCTGGAAGGTTTGCAGCACGCCCGGGGCGATGCCGAGCTTCTGTGCGGCGCCCGGCTGCCAACGCCAGGCCTGGGTCGAGGTATCCACGTACGGCTGCAGGTATTTGCGGAAGTAGTTGTCCATCACCCCGCCGACGCCGAAGAACTGGCCAAAATCATCCAGGGTCGCGTCCCGCGCACTGCCCGGCGACATTGGATAGCGCCCGGCCAAAGACTGGCGATAGATGTTCACCACTTCGCTGGTCCAGGCCGCGTTCAGTTGATTGCGTACCCCGCCCATCATGCTGTTGGTGGTGGAGTTGACCACCGACTTGACCAAGCCTTGCACGAGCGGCGGTTGCCGCTCGGCGTTGAGGCTGACCCGCGTGGCAGCTGCGGCGGCCTGGTTCTTGGCTTCGCCGAGCAAGGCGTCGCCGCTGGCGCCGACCATGGCGCTGACCTGCACATACAGGGCGTTCATGTCGGCCAGCAGGCCGTCGATGGCCGCCGGCTCGCCTTCGTTTTTGCTGACGATGCTGTTGAGTTCGGCAAAATGCGCGGTGATGGGATCTTCACTGGCATCCGGTGTGTTTTGCGTCGCCTGCTCCTGGCCGAGCAAGCTGCCCAAGCGCTCCTTGAGCTTGTCGACCCCGCCCTCCACCGGCGCGCCCTTGGCGGCCAGCAGGCGTTCTTCCTGTTGCAGGTCGGTTTCCTTCGCCACTGCTACCAGCAGTTTTTTCAACGGCGAGGTCGGGCCAGAAATCACCCGCAACACATCGGCGGCCTGGGCCACGCTGGTGATCGGCACGAAGTCGATATCAGCCAGCAAGGCGTCCCACTGGCGCTGGTAATCCTGGAAATACAAACGGCGCACGTCGGCGGCCAGGCTGACGACGTTCTGTTGTTCTGCCTGGTCGCGACCGAGCACCCACTGCTCCTCGGCCAGGGTGCCGGTCTGGTTCAGGCTGGTCAGCAAAAACCCTTGGCGGTAACCCTTGGCCGTGAAGAAGCCGCTCAAGGGTTCGCCCAGCGGCTTGCCGCTCTTGCGGCTGAACACCAGCGCGGCATCACGCCCGGCCGCTTCGTTGAGACGAAAGTCCGGGATGCCGTCCGGCAGTTTCTGCCGCTTGACCCGGTCATAGACGCGCTGGGCCACCGGCAGCTGCTGCAACTGCCGACGCAGATCGTCGATCAGGCGCGGGTCCAGACGTGCGGTGGGGGGATGGCGCTCGAACAGCGCCTGCAAGTGCTCCTCCAGGGCCAGACGCTGCTCGGCCGGCAAGTCGCGCGGCAGGCTGCGATCCCAATCCAGGGCGATCCACGCCTTGATGAAGTCGGCATCGTAATGCTCGCTGTCGGCGAGCATCAGGTAGGCCTTCAAGCCTTCGTAAAGGAAGTCCGAATTGCCGCCGCCGTGCAGTTGCTCTTCGATGCGCGTGAGCAAGCGTGGCGCGAAGACCGCGATCAACAACTTGCGATAGACGCTGCCAGACTCGGCTTCAAGCATGTCGCCCTGATACAGGCCCAGGCCTTCGGCCCAGTTCGGCGAATCGTCGGCCAGGTGCTTCACCGCGTTGAGCAAAGGCAACACCGCAAGCACGTCCCGTTGTGCCGGGCTGAGGTTCTGCACGGCCTGGCCCAGGGGCGCGACTTTCTGATCGACTTGCGCGATATACGCCTGGTTGGCGCGGTAGCTGACCCACCACAAGGTCCCGACCACCAGCACCAGGGCCACGGTCGAGGCCAGCACGCCCCGGGCGATCCACTTGCGTCGACGTTCGACTTTCGGGTTGACCCCCACCAGCCCACGCTCGGCAAAGGCCACGGCGCTGAAGAGCTTTTCGATGAAGTAACTGCGCCCGGTGCCGTTCTGGCGCGCCAGGTGCTGGCGGTCCAGGTTCATGCTCTGGGCCATGGAGCCGATCAGCCGATCAATCGGGCTGCCTTCCTGGGTGCCGCTGGTGAAATACACCCCGCGCAACAGCACCCGTTCTTCAAAGGCATTGGGTTTGAATACGCCCTCAAGGAAGCTTTGCAGGCAATCCTTCAACGCGCCGAACTGTTGCGGGAAGCCGTAGATCAGATCGCGTCGCGCCGGGTCGCGTTCCTGTTGCAAACGCTCCACCAGACGAGCGTTGAGGCGCTGTTCCAGGCCGGTGAATTCGCTTTGCAGCTGGGCCAGTGGGCTGTCATTGTTTTTACCGTCGTCCAGGGCAAAGGTCATACCCCAGACCTGGGCTCGTTCTTCCTTGCTCAGGGTATCGAAATACTCCATGAACCCTGGCACCAGATCGAGCTTGGTCAGCATCAGGTAGATCGGAAAGCGCACACCCAATTGCGTGTACAGCTCCTGGATACGCAGGCGGATCGCGGCGGCATGGGCGGCGCGCTCGGCGTCGCTGCCCAGCAGCAGGTCGGAGAGGCTGATGGCGATAAACGCGCCGTCGATCGGACGCCGGGCCCGCTGTTTCTTCAACAGGCCGAGAAAACCCAGCCACGCGGCTTTATCGACTGTCGCGTCGCTGTCCTGGGTGGTGTAGCGCCCGGCGGTGTCGAGCAGCACGGCCTGATCGGTAAACCACCAATCGCAATTGCGCGTGCCACCGACCCCACGGACTGCCCCGGCGCCCAACTGCGCCGCCAACGGAAAATGCAGCCCGGAATTGACCAGCGCCGTGGTCTTGCCCGAACCCGGCGGGCCGATGATCACGTACCACGGCAGTTCATACAGGTTACGGCGCTCGTCACCGCCCAGCTTGGCCTTCTTCAACAACGCCAAGGCTTCGTCCATGCGCTGACGCAGGGTTTCGAGTTCCTCAGAGGTGGCGATGCTGGTCGGGTCCGGCGGGGTTTGCGCCGCCAGACTGCGCATCACTTCGGCGGCCTGACGGCGCGCCTGGATAATGCGAAACACCCGGTAGGCGATCCACACCGCGAATACCAGAATGATCAACGCCCAGCGCCGACCTTCGGGCACCAGCAATTCAAGCAGCGGCCCGACAAACCAGATGATCAGGCTCAGGGCGATCAGCCCCAGCAACGGAATGACCCAGCGGATGATAAAACTGAAAAACGCCTTCACTCGACCCCCTCCGCCAACACTGTGATTTCGACCCGACGGTTGCGTGCGCGGCCCTCTGTTGTAGCGTTCGAGGCCAACGGTTCGGTGTCGCTGCGGCCTTCGGCGCTGAAGCGTTCGGGCTGGCCGGTTTTGGCCGAAAGAATTTGCAGCACCGAATTGGCCCGCGCCTCGGACAAGGCCCAATTCGATGGAAACCGCAAGGTGGCAATCGGGCGATTATCACTGTGGCCGGTCACCCGGACCTGGCCCTTGACCTTGCGAACGGCATCGGCGATGCGCAGCATCAGCGGCTGGAAATTGTCGACGATGCTGGCGCTGCCCGAGGCGAACAGCTCATCGCCACGGATGGTCACCACTGAACGGTCAACGGCATCTTCCACAGCGACCCGACCGGCCTTGATTTCATCGGCGAGGAAGCCTGCCAGGCGGGGACGCTCGATCAGTTTCGGTTGCACCACCGGACGGTCGATGGCCTGCACCGGGATCTCGCCCAGCGCATGAATATTTTTAAACACCGGCTCGGCATCGGCGGCCAGTTTCAAGCGCAGGCCGAACAGCAGTGCCAGCAGCAACGCCACGCCGATGGCCACGGCGATCCACGGCGGCATGAATTGCGCGAGTCGGTCGCGGGCCACGGTGACGCCGCGCCAATGGGGCGACAGTTCACGCTCATAATCGCCACGGGCGCTGCGGATGACCGCACTGGTGCGTTCACGCAAGGCTTCCAGTTGGCTGCGACCGTCGTTCATGACCCGATAACGCCCTTCGAAACCCAGGCACATGCACAGGTACAACAGCTCCAGCAGATACAAACGTTCGCGGGGGCTTTGCAGGCAATGTTCCAACAGCTGGAACACCTTCTCGCCGCCCCAGGCTTCGTTGTGCACGGTGATCAGCAGGCTCTGTTTGCCCCAGTCGCTGGCACCACCCCACGGCGTACTTAACACCGCTTCATCCAGGGCGGTGCACAAGGCGTAACGGGCCAGCAACACATCGTTGCGCGCCACGCCGGCAGCCTCGGCGCGCTCCTCGAACTGGCGCAGGTAGGCCAGTAATTGCGCCCGCAGGCTCGCCGGCGCCGGGTGGGCAATGGTGTTGCGCAAGCGGGTCAGCAAAGCCAGCAACGGCCCAGCGGCGCTCTCCAGGGGGTTGAGACCTTCGGCCGTGCCGATCAAAAGCGGGGCGGCCGGCATCGAAAGTGGCGCGGCCTGGGCGCGACCAGCCTCCGGGTGGACCGGGTCGGCGCCACGGCCACCGGGTGTCGGCATGAATTGGGTACGATCGTCGTTGCTCATTGCGGTTTATCCTCGGATCGCCCAGAAAGCCAGGTTCAGCCCCGGGAATTGCCCCGCGATGTAGAACGCAAAACCGCCGGAGTTGGCCAGTTGCTGCCAATGCTCGCTGCCCCGGTCCAGTTCGTAATAAGTGGAGCCGGCGTGATACGGAATTTGCCGTGGCGCCACCGGCAGCGGCAGCAGGCCAATGCCCGGTAATTGCAGGTTGACCAGGTTGCGGATGTGCTCCACCGAGCCGACTTTGCTCTGTTGGCCGAAGTGGCTGCGCAGGGTTTCGGCGGGCACGTCGGCGCGCACCACCAGGATGAAGCTGGCGCTGTCGAGCAGGGACTTGTCGGCCAGCATCGCGACGTGGACGCCGTAGGCTTTTTCGACGATCGGAATCGGCGTGGCCTTGCTGTCGATCAGCATCGACAGCGCCTCACGCAGGGCTTGCATCACCGGCGCGAAACTCAGCGCCAAGTCATCGTGTTGGTATTGCGGGTATTCCTGGGGTCGCCGCCCGGAAGCGGTAAAGGTCGAGAACTCGCCGGCCAGACTCACCAGCTCGCTGTAGAACCGCTCAGGGTGCAACGGGCTCAACTGACTCAAGTGCTGGATCAACGGCTGGGCACGGTTGACCAGTTGCAGCAGCATGAAATCGGCAATCTCCGAGGCACCGCCGGCACCGGACGCCACCACCCGCCCGGCCAGGGCTTCGCCACGCTGATGCAGCAGGCCCAGCAGTTCGTTGCGAAACGCGGCGAGGGAGTTGGAGGCGACCACATCCAGCAGCGGCGGGATGTAAGTGTCGTCGAGCACCAAGGCTCGGTCGGCGCGTTTCTCCTTGATTCGTACCAGACCGATAGCGGCGTAGTCGCTGATGCCATCCTGGGCTACCAACAATCGCAGCGCCCTCGCCCCCACGGCCACGGGGGCCTGGTTTTCGAACGGCGCGTTGTCGTCCCGTACTTCGCGAACCTGGCTCACGTAGCGCGCAGCGCCCAGGGCTTCGCCTTCGTCAACGGTATCTCGCGCACCGGCGCGCTTGAGCGGCAAGGCCAGGTACACCAAGCCATCGCGCAGGTTGTCATCGACATTCAGCGGGCTCGGCGCCAGGTCATCCTGGGGAATGTTGAATGGCGTGCCGTCCGGCAACAGACCCCGCGCAGAGATAATCGCCAGTTTGCCCTGGGCCAGCAGACCCTGGTCGATCAGCAATTCGGAGAAACCCCAGGCGCCGGCCGACAATGGGCGGCTCCGGGCGTCGATGAGGTTCTCCAGGTAACGGTCATGCTGCTGAAAGTGCTGCGTTCCAATGAACATGCCTTCCGACCAGACCACTCGATTGTTCCAGGACATGGGGGGCTCCGATTGTTTATTGGGCAGGGCTGGATGGGGAAACCACGACGGCGCTGCGCACGGCTCGCACGTCGAGGCTGATCTGGTATTCGGTGTATTGGCGCGGCGGGACATTCATCACCGCGCGCCACAACGACTGATCCAGCTCGCGATACCCCACCAGTACGCCGATATGGCGGGTGGCCGGGTCGAGGTCGCGCTGCAGGCTCAACTGCTGGCCGGGCTGGATCAGCACTTCGTCCTGATCGATCAGATCGGCGCCGAGCGTCGCCTGGGCCCGTTCGGCCAGTGCGAAATAATCGGAACGGCCGAAGGTGGCGGCATTTTTCAATTCGAAAATACGCACCCGGACCGGGGCTGGCTGGCCAGTGGCGCCGGGGTTGAGCCCGGCAATGGCGTGGAAGTGCAACTCGACGGCGGCCGTATCGGCCTCGGCCTCAGCCTCTTCGGGCTGGGGTTTGGCCGCATCCTTGGCGCATGCGGTCAGCAGAAGCGCGGTGGCAACTGCGAGTAAAAACCTGGGAATCATCCTGCGTCCTCAATGACGTTTCAGCTATCCGTTGTTCCGTTCTTTGCTATGAATGGCGCTATGCGATGGCGACGCTCAGCCGCGGCGCTGCCTTGTACTGTGTTCTTCGTAGGCGCGGCTGAATTCCCGACCGAACAGGTCCTGGAAATCCTCTTGGGCCTCGCGGGAAATATTGCTGTAGAGCTCGGTGAACTGCTGCCAGTACTGGGCCTGTCGCGAGCCGTTGAAAATGCTCGACAGGCCACCGGGCTTGCCCATGCGCTCTTCCAGTTGCGCCGGTTCGAAGCGCGCCAGCAGGTGCTTGATCGCCGCTTCCACGCCGGCCATCACCGCCAATTGGTGGGCACGCAAGTCATCGAAGCTGTCGCGCACGGCCAGGTCCGGTGCCATGAACGCCTGATTGCTGTGGCGCAACAGCAACAGCAATGCTTCATCGACGTTGGGAGCGAATTTCAGCGGGTTGTTTTCCACCGGTTGAATCATCGTCTGCTGAATGCGGAACTCGCCCTTGAGGCTGCTACGGGCGCGCAAGACATCGATCAGGCCTTCGACCATCAGCCGATAACTGCGGCCGATGCTTTCCATTTGCGCTTCGGCCTGGGCCTTGTCCAGGCGCACTTGATCCAGCCCGGCACCGCGCAGAAAGGCTTGCAACAGGTCGGGTTGAGAATTGTCGGCCGGGCTGACCGGATCGACCAGGCGTTGCACCACGGCCACGGGCGGTTCGCAAAGGGGGGCCGGTTCGATCGGTACGCTGATATGAGGTACAGGCGGCGGCGCAACCTCTGCAACAGGCAGAGGGGCGATCGCCACCGGTGCAGGCTTGTCGCTGAACAGGTCCCAATCTTCCGGAATCACCGGGGCCGACACCAGCAGCGCAGGCCCGGCCACGGGCGTTGGGACGGGGATCGGGGTTGGTGGGCGGAAGTCGTGCTGCTCGGCCGGGACATGGTCGGGCTGGGTGGCCGGCGGAACGCTGGTCGGTGTCAGAAAGTCGAACAGGTCCGGCATCGTGTCCATGGCCGACACGCCCTGAAAATGTGCAGGTGGCGTCATGGGCAATGACGTCGGCGTATTCACGACGGCGCCCTGACGCCCCATCAGGGCCTCGAAGCTGCTGGACGAATCGGCGAAAGGGTTGCCGTCGGTCACCGGCAGACTGAAATCGATACGCGCCTGGATTTCATAATCACCGATGCGGATAACTTCGCCATCTTGCAACGGCTCGCTGTTGCCCTTGCGCAGACGAATACCGGCCTTGACCAATTCCACACCGTTAGTGCTGTTATCAGTTAAGTAATACCGGCCATCTTTATATTGAATAACGCAATGTTTGCCGGACACCAAACGCTCTGGATCGGGCAATACCCAGTCATTATCAGAATTACGGCCAATCGCCATCACACCCTGATCCATGGATTTCTCAGGGCACTGACCAGGGGTAATTTTGTGATAACTAGTGATAGTCAAACACAGCGACATCTTGCCTCCTTGCTGAACACTTTGCGCGCGGGCGAATCGGGATTAACTCCCGCCAGACTCGCTCCGACAACCTTGCAAAAACAACCTTGAAACGGCTTTTTACCAGCATGATTGCTGATCTTAACCGGCTTTCGTGACAAAAAACCTGCATCAGTGCCTGCTTCGACCTATCGGTCGCGCGGGTTGTTAAGCACTTCACATCTGTCACACAGAGGAAATAGCTTACCTTGACAAGCCATAAGTACTACACCAAAAATGCACAACTTCTTGAATATCAATGATGGCACTTTAAGATCACTGCGTATCCAAAGGGCCATTACACTCAAGGAAACATGTGAAGTTCCACTTGGAACTAACGTGTGAACAGCCCGACTGTCAGTCGGGCGATATGGAGATCAAATTCAGTGGAAGTGCCTTTGCTGCTTGCCGCCGTTTCCGCGACTTCGCCTTGTGGTGAAGATTTGGAATATGACGCGGATTTTTTGCGCCTGGAACGCGATTCCCAAGGCCAGCCCGAGCGCAGCATGGGCGATTCGATATTGCCTGCCGCCCCCCCTGAATGGCGCAGCATCCAGCAGCAAAGTCTGGATTTGTTGCAACGCAGCAAAGACCTGCGTATCACCCATTTCCTTTTGCAAAGCTCCCTTGCCCTCGAAGGCGTCACCGGCCTGGCTCGCGTCCTGACACTGATCAGCGAATTGCTCAAGCAGTACTGGGCCGACCTGCATCCGCGTCTGGATGCCGAAGACAACAACGACCCCACTGTGCGCATCAATGCCCTCGCCGGCCTGACGTCCGATGCCACCATTCGCCTGCTGCGCGAAAGCATCCTGGCCCGTTCGCGAACCTTTGGCGCTGTCAGCCTGCGCGCCGCCGCCAATGCCAGCGGCCTGCAAAGCTTCCCTGACGAAAACCTCGGCGCCGAGCAGCTCGCCGGAGCGTTCCTCGACAGCGATCCCGAACAGTTGGAAATCACCCGCGCCGCTTTGCACGAGGCCCGCAGCGTCGCCGAGGCCATCGAGCAACAGGTCAGCGAACAAATCGGTTCCGCCCAGGGCGTTGACCTTGGCCCGTTGAAACAACCGCTAAAAATGGCCCTGCAGATTCTCGGCCAGTTCGCCCCGCAGAGCGGCGACAGCCCCCTGCCCGATGCCATCAGCGACGACAGTGCCGCGCCGGTTGAATACGCCACCGCACCGAGCGCACCGCACAGTACCGGCACTGGCGAAATCAACAACCGCGACGACGTGCTGCGCAGCCTGGACCGGATTCTTGCGTACTACACCCGTCATGAGCCCTCCAGCCCGCTGCCGGTGCTGTTGAACCGGGCGAAGAATCTGGTGCACGCCGACTTTGCGGCCATCGTGCGCAACCTGATTCCCGACGGCATGAGCCAATTTGAAAACCTGCGCGGACCAGACAGCGAATAAAAGCGAACGGATCACGCAGTCACGTCACCGGTACCACCGATGACGCCAACACCGTCGCTTGAGCGACCAGGAGCAGCAACGTGGCGAAGCAAAGTTCTCAGAAATTCATCGCGCGCAACCGCGCGCCTCGAGTGCAGATCGAGTACGACGTCGAGCTCTACGGCGCCGAGAAAAAGGTCCAGTTGCCCTTCGTCATGGGCGTCATGGCGGACCTCGCCGGCAAGCCCGCCGAGCCTCTGGCACCTGTAGCCGATCGCAAGTTCCTGGAGGTGGATGTCGACAACTTCGACTCGCGCCTCAAGGCCATGCAGCCACGCGTCGCGTTCCACGTGCCCAACGAGCTGACCGGCGAAGGCAACCTGAGCCTGGACATCACCTTTGAAAGCATGGACGACTTCAGCCCGGCCGCCGTGGCGCGCAAGGTCGACTCGCTGAACAAGTTGCTCGAAGCGCGCACCCAACTGGCCAACCTGCTGACCTACATGGACGGCAAGACCGGTGCCGAAGAAATCATCATGAAGGCCATCAAGGATCCGGCGCTGCTCCAGGCGCTTGCCAGTGCGCCGAAGCCAGCCGAGCCTCAGGCTTAATCAGGACGAATGATCATGACCGATTCAGTACGTGCAGACGCTCAGACACTGAGCACCACCGAAGAAGCCAGCGAGTTCGCCTCCCTGCTGCTGCAAGAATTCAAACCCAAGACCGAACGCGCTCGCGAAGCCGTCGAGACCGCCGTGCGCACCCTGGCCGAACAGGCCCTGGCGCAGACCGACCTGGTGTCCAACGACGCCATCAAGTCGATCGAATCAATCATCGCCGCCATCGACGCCAAGCTCACCGCCCAGGTCAACCAGGTCATCCACCACCCCGATTTCCAGCAACTGGAAAGCGCCTGGCGTGGTCTGCACTACCTGGTCAACAATACCGAGAGCGACGAGCAGCTCAAGATCCGTGTGCTCAACATCTCCAAGACCGACCTGCACAAGACCCTGAAGAAATTCAAGGGCACCGCGTGGGACCAGAGCCCGATCTTCAAGAAGATGTACGAAGAAGAATACGGCCAGTTCGGCGGCGAACCTTACGGTTGCCTGGTGGGCGACTACTACTTCGACCAGTCGCCGCCGGATGTCGAGTTGCTGGGCGAGTTGTCGAAAGTCTGCGCCGCCATGCACTCGCCGTTCATCGCAGCCGCATCGCCGACCGTGATGGGCATGGGCTCGTGGCAGGAACTGTCGAACCCGCGCGATCTGACCAAAATCTTTACCACCCCGGAATACGCCGGCTGGCGCTCGCTGCGCGAATCGGAAGACTCGCGCTACATCGGCCTGACCATGCCGCGCTTCCTCGCGCGTCTGCCGTATGGCGCCAAGACCGATCCGGTGGAAGCCTTTGCCTTCGAAGAAAACACCGACGGTGCCGACAGCTCCAAGTACACCTGGGCCAACGCCGCTTACGCGATGGCGGTGAACATCAACCGCTCGTTCAAACACTTCGGCTGGTGCTCGCGCATCCGTGGCGTGGAGTCTGGCGGTGAAGTGGAAAACCTGCCGGCGCACACCTTCCCGACTGACGATGGTGGCGTGGACATGAAGTGCCCGACCGAAATCGCCATTTCGGACCGCCGCGAAGCGGAACTGGCGAAGAACGGTTTCATGCCGCTGCTGCACAAGAAAAACACCGACTTCGCCGCGTTCATCGGCGCCCAGTCGTTGCAGAAACCGGCCGAGTACGACGACCCGGATGCCACCGCCAACGCCAACCTGGCCGCGCGCCTGCCGTACCTGTTCGCCACCTGCCGTTTCGCCCATTACTTGAAGTGCATCGTGCGCGACAAGATCGGCTCCTTCAAAGAGAAGGACGAAATGCAGCGTTGGTTGCAGGACTGGATCCTCAACTACGTCGACGGTGACCCGGCGCACTCCACCGAAACCACCAAGGCCCAGCACCCATTGGCTGCCGCCGAAGTGATCGTCGAGGACGTGGAAGGCAACCCGGGGTACTACAACTCCAGGTTCTACCTGCGCCCGCACTATCAGCTCGAAGGTCTGACCGTGTCGCTGCGCCTGGTATCCAAGCTGCCTTCGGCCAAAGGCGCGTAAACAAGCGGATTTGTGGGTACGGCCTGCTCCCACAGGTTCTGTGTCTTGCCTGACATTCAAAGAGATTTCGCAAGGTCGGCGTTAACCAAACAATGTGGTAGAGACCACACAGGGAGAAAACATGGCTGTTGATATTTTCATCAAGATCGGTGACATCAAGGGCGAGTCCATGGACAAGGCCCACAAGGACGAGATCGACGTCTTGAACTGGAGCTGGGGCATGTCTCAGTCCGGCAACATGCACGTGGGCAGCGGTGGTGGTGCCGGCAAGGTGAACATCCAGGACCTGTCGCTGACCAAGTACGTCGACAAAGCCTCACCGAACCTGATGATGCACTGCGCCAGCGGCAAGCACATCGACAAGGTCAAGCTGACCGTGCGCAAGGCCGGCGGCGAAAGCCAGGTCGAGTACATGATCATCAACCTGGAAGAAGTGCTGGTCACGTCCCTGAGCACCGGCGGCTCGGGTAGCGATGATCGCCTGACCGAAAACCTCACCCTGAACTTCGCCAAGGTGCTGGTGGATTACCAGCCGCAAAAAGCCGATGGCACCAAGGAAGGCGGGCCGGTCAAGTTCGGCTGGAACATCCGCCAGAACGTGAAGGTGTAATCGAAGATGCCCCCGGTGTTATGCGCCGGGGGTGTTTTGGTGCTTGCTCGAATCCAATCCTTTCCTATCCGGTGTCTGAGTCATGGCCAAGCCTTCGTTTATTAATTTGTGGAGCAGCTATCCCACCGTCAAGGATCCATGCGACCAGCCCTGGGGCAACCAGTGCGCGATTCGTATGAGTGTCGCGTTGAATGGCGAGCTGACCATCAAGGTCAACAAATCGACCTACACCGATCCCAAATGCAAGCATGACCATGCCCGTGGCGCCGAGTCTCTGGCGAACTGGCTGTGGCGGCATCATTTGGGGCGTCCGACCATTTTGAGTGGTAGCGCAGCCGATCGGCTGACACTCAGCCAGAAGACCGGAATCATCTTTTTCAAGGATTGCTTTAGCCGTGCAAACGAGCCTGAAAGCGAGCGCTCAGGTGACCACATCGACCTATGGAATCGTGGCCGAACCAAAGGCTTCTTTGATGGTGATTTCCTTTCCAGACAGGTCTGGTTCTGGGAGTTGACATGATAGGGCCAATGCTCCGAGCGACACTCCTGTGCGGCCTGCTGATCAGTTTGAATGCCTGCGCTGAAACCGATCCAGACCAACTCGACGCGCCCGCTCGCACTCAAGGAACGTTCGCCGGCCAGCTACTTAAGCTAGTCGACCAGAACGGTCAATGCGCCGTCCTCAAACCTGATCAGACTCATTTGGTATTGGGTATGGAATGGCCGTGCTATTTCAACCTGAACCCAAAGGGTGAATTGCGGGTAGAAATGTTCAGAGACGTCCCGATCTTCCTGGTCGAACGGAGCGTCCCCGAACCATCGCCTAGTCGGGACTGCGATACAAAATCCCAGGCCGTACGCAAAATCAACGGTGTTCTGGAAGCCTCGTCGGTCAACCCCAGCGCCATGTGCGGGCTCGGCCAGCAAGACCAGAAAATGTTTACGGCACTATTCCGGTGGTAACCGAAATCGCCATCCGCGATCGCCTGCAACCGTCCCTCCCGGCCCGGTTGAATGCGCCGATGGCGTTTGCTGCTTGCTCCAATCCAGTCCTTTCCTGCTCGGTGCCCGAGTCGTGGTCAGGTCTTCGTTCATCAATGAAAAAGCATCTGCTCACCGTGTGCCTAGCGATGAATTTCATCAGCCTGGGCGCATGGGCCCAACATGCTGAACCGACGGCCACCCAGGCAGTCTTCGTCGGACAACAACTCAGATTGGTTGACGATCAGGGCCGATGCACACTGGTCAAACCCGACCAGACTCGTATGAAGCTGGACATGGAATGGCCTTGCAGCTTCAGTTTGGATAAACCGCAAAGGCTGCGTGTAGAGACTTTCAACGACATTCCGATATTCGCGGTCTGGCGTAGCGAGCACATGCCAGCGCCTAGTCGCGACTGCCTCAGCAAAATGCAGGCTATCCGCCAAATCAACGGGGCCCTGGAAGCGGGCGCCGCGAGTATCTATGCCTCCTGCGGCTCGGGCGGGGACCAAAAAATGTATGTGGGGCCATTTACGTGGTAACCGAAATCGCTACCCGCGATCGCCTGCAACCGTCCCTGCTGGACCGGTTGACCGATGACGACCCGAGCAATCCCAAGGAAAGCGCCGACAAGCGCGTGCTCTCCCTGACCCAACTGAAAGCCTCGGTGCTGCGTGATCTGGCGTGGTTGCTCAACACCACTTCATTGCTCGGCGCCGATGCGACGTTGCACACCCCGGCTGGCACGTCGGTGGTTAACTTCGGGCTGCCAGCCCTGGCCGGCAACAGTGCGTCGAACGTCGATATCGCGGCGCTTGAAGCGCTGATCCACCAGGCTATCGCCACGTTTGAACCGCGGATTCTGCGTAACACTCTGCGCGTGCGGGCCCGGGCATCCGCCGAGATGAACCACAACGCCCTGAGTTTCGAGATCGAAGGCGATCTCTGGGCTCAGCCAGTGCCGCTGCGCCTGATGCTGCAGACCGACCTGGACCTGGAATCCGGCCATGTGCGAGTGATCAACGCCGATCAGCGGAGACGCTCATGAACCCGCGCCTGCTGGAACTGTACAACCAGGAATTGCACCACGTGCGCGAAAGCGCGGCGGAGTTCGCCCAGGAATATCCGAAAATCGCCAGTCGGCTGACGTTGTCCGGCATGGACTGCGCCGACCCGTACGTCGAGCGCTTGCTGGAAGGTTTTGCTTATCTGACGGCGCGGGTACAGCTCAAGCTCGATGCCGAATACCCGACCTTCACCCACAACCTGCTGGAAATCGCGTACCCCCATTACCTGGCGCCGACACCGTCGATGACCGTGGTGCAATTGCAGGCCGACCCCGATGAAGGCTCGCTGAGCAGCGGCTTCCCGCTGCCCCGGGACACGGTCCTGCGCGCCGCCCTGGGCCGCGAAACCCAAACCTGCTGCGAGTACCGCACCGCCCACGCGGTGACGTTGTGGCCGTTGCAGGTCAGCCAGGCCGAGTACTTCGGCAACCCGTCCGCCATGCTCGGGCGCTTGGCCGCCAGTGAACCCAAGGCCAAGGCCGGCCTGCGCCTGACCCTGCGCACCGGCGCCGAACTACCGTTCAACAGTCTGGCTCTGGACAACCTGCCGCTGTACCTCAACGGAGCAGACGAGCAGCCCTTCCGCCTCTACGAACAGCTGCTGGGCAACGTTTGCGCCGTGTTCGCCCGTCAGCCTGGCGGTGATTGGGTGGAACGCCTGCCGCAGGACGCACTGCGCTCCCAGGGCTTCGACGATACCGACGCCGCGCTGCCAGTGGTCTCGCGGGCCTTCCAGGGCTATCGCCTGTTGCAGGAATACTTCTCCCTGCCCCACCGTTTTCTGTTTGTCGACTTCACCCAATTGAGCCGGGCGGTCAAACGCTGTGACGGCCAGGAACTGGAATTGATCGTGCTGTTCGACCGTCACGATCCGAGCCTGGAAGGCAGCGTCGGAGCCGCGCAGTTCCTGCCGTTCTGCACCCCGGCCATCAACTTGTTTCCCAAGCGCCTGGATCGCATTCACTTGTCGGAACGGGTCAATGAACACCATGTGATCGCCGACCGCACCCGACCAATGGATTTCGAGATTCATTCCCTGACCACCCTCACCGGCCACGGCACCGGGTCGGAGCAGCCTTTTTTGCCGTTCTATGCCGTACGCGATCCGTCTCGCTACGGCCGCGACCAGGCCTGGTACACGGTGCGGCGCGAACCCCGCGTGCTGTCCAGCGGCCAGCGGCGCAACGGCCCGCGCTCGACGTACATCGGCAGCGAAACCTTCGTCAGCCTGGTGGACAGTCAGCAGGCGCCTTATCGCCACGACCTGCGCCAACTGGGCGTAACAGCGTTGTGCACCAACCGCGACCTGCCGCTGTTCATGAGTGTGGGCAACAGCAAGACCGACTTCACCCTGGCCGACAGCGCACCTGTCGCGGCGGTGCGCTGCGTGGCAGGCCCGAGCCGCCCACGCGCCAGCCATGCCCACGACGCCAAGGCATGGCGGTTGATCAGCCAGCTGTCGCTGAATTACTTGTCCCTCAGCGAACAAGGCCAAGGCGCCGCCGCCCTGCGCGAACTGCTGCGCCTGTACGGCGACAGCAACGATGCGGCGTTGCAATTGCAGATCGAAGGCCTGCGCGAAGTCAGCAGCAAGGCTTGCACCCGACGCCTGCCGATGCCCGGCCCGATCGTGTTTGGTCGTGGCCTGGAGATCACCCTGGAATTCGATGAAAACGCGTTTCGCGGCACTGGAGTCTTCTTGCTCGGTGCAGTGTTCGAGCGCTTCCTGGCACGCTACGTGTCGATCAACAGTTTTACCGAGACGGTGATCCGTACCACCGAACGCGGCGAGATCATGCGATGGAAAGCCAAGCCCGGACGTCGTCCGACCCTGTGAGTACCCTGGACGCGATGCACCAGGAACCCTGGGAATACGACTTCTTCCAGGCGTTGCGGCGCATCGAGTGCGAATCGCCTGAACTGCCGCGCCTGGGCCATTCGTTGCGTCTGGCCGATGATCCGCTGCGTCTTGGGCAACAGGCCGATTGCACCTTCGCCCCGGCGACCCTGGCGTCGGTACAGCCGGGCGTCGACGGTGCGCCGGCGCGCCTGGAGCAGTTCTTTTTCGGCCTCGGCGGCCCCAACGGTCCGTTGCCGCTGCACCTCACCGAATATGTGCGCGAACGTCAGCGTAACAACGCCGACAGCACCAGTAAACGCTTCCTGGATGTGTTCCATCACCGCCTGCTGAGCCTGTTTTACCGGGCCTGGGCCGAAGCGCGGCCGACGGTCAGCCATGACCGCCCGGACGATGACTACTGGTCGGCACGCCTGGCAGCACTGAGCGGCCGCGGCATGCCGAGCCTGCTCAAACAAGGGCTGATCCCCGACACGGCGAAGTTGCATTACAGCGGTCATCTGTCGGCACAAACCCGCTACCCGGATGGTTTGAAGGCCATTCTCAGCGAGTACTTCGGCCTGCCGGTGGAGATCGAAGAGTACGTCGGCCAATGGCTGGAACTGCCGGAACGCAGCCGCGTGGGCGCCAGCGCCCATCGATTGGGCGTGGATTTTTGCCTGGGCCGTTACGTCTGGGATCGCCAGCACAAATTCCGCATTCGCCTGGGGCCACTCAAGCTGGATGACTACATGAGCATGCTGCCCGGTAGCCAACCCTTCAATGAGCTGGTGGCCTGGGTGGCCGAATACCTGGGCCATGAACTGGACTGGGACCTGAACCTGATTCTGAAACAGCCCGAAGTACCGGCGCTGCAACTCAATCGCCAGTTCCGCCTGGGTTTCAATACCTGGCTGGGCAAGCCCGAAAAAGATGCCAAGGACTTAATACTGGCCCGGCATTACGCCGAGCAGGCCAACACCTCACAAACCTCAAGGAGCCAAGAGCATGGGTGAAATCAGTCGCGCCGCGTTGTTCGGTAAACTCAACAGCGTGGCCTACAAAGCCATCGAAGCCGCCACCGTGTTCTGCAAGTTGCGCGGTAACCCTTACGTGGAACTGGCCCACTGGTTTCATCAGTTGCTGCAATTGCAGGACTCGGACCTGCACCGCCTCATCCGCCAGTTCAATATCGAGCCGGCGCGCCTGGCCCGGGATCTGACCGACGCCCTGGACCGTTTGCCACGGGGCTCGACTTCAATCACTGACTTGTCCTCCCATGTGGAAGAAGCCGTGGAGCGTGGCTGGGTCTACGGCAGCCTGATGTTCGGCGAAAGCCAGGTGCGTACCGGTTACCTGGTGCTGGGCATCCTCAAGACGCCGAGCCTGCGCCATGGGCTACTGGGGCTGTCGGCAGAGTTTGACAAGATCAAGGCCGAGGCCCTGAGCGAGCGTTTTGACGAATACGTCGGTGACTCGCCGGAAAATGCGCTCAGTGCCAGCGATGGTTTCAACGCCGGCAGCGTGCCTGGTGAAGCCAGCGGCGCCATGGCCCCCAGCGCCATGGGCAAGCAGGAAGCGCTCAAGCGTTTTACCGTCGACCTCACTGAGCAGGCTCGCAGCGGCAAGCTTGACCCGATTGTCGGGCGTGACGAAGAGATCCGCCAACTGGTGGACATCCTCATGCGCCGTCGGCAGAACAACCCGATTCTGACCGGTGAAGCCGGCGTCGGTAAAACCGCCGTGGTCGAAGGTTTTGCCCTGCGCATCGTCGCCGGTGACGTGCCGCCGGCGCTCAAGGATGTGGAATTGCGCAGCCTTGACGTCGGCCTGTTGCAGGCCGGCGCGAGCATGAAAGGTGAATTCGAACAGCGCCTGCGCCAGGTCATCGAAGACGTCCAGGCCTCGCCAAAACCGATCATCCTGTTTATCGACGAAGCCCACACGCTGGTCGGTGCCGGTGGTGCCGCCGGCACCGGGGACGCGGCCAATCTGCTTAAACCGGCCCTGGCCCGGGGCACCCTGCGCACCGTGGCCGCCACGACCTGGGCCGAGTACAAGAAGCATATCGAGAAAGACCCGGCCCTGACCCGTCGCTTCCAGGTGGTGCAAGTCGCCGAGCCGTCCGAAGACAAAGCGCTGTTGATGATGCGCGGCGTGGCCTCGACCATGGAAAAACACCATCAGGTGCAGATCCTTGACGAAGCCCTGGAAGCCTCGGTCAAGTTGTCCCATCGCTACATCCCGGCGCGTCAGTTGCCGGACAAATCCGTGAGCCTGCTGGACACCGCTTGCGCCCGAGTCGCCATCAGCCTGCACGCCGTGCCGGCCGAAGTGGACGACAGCCGTCGCCGCATCGAGGCGCTGGAAACCGAACTGCAAATCATCGCCCGCGAGCACGCCATCGGCATCGTCATCGGCGCCCGCCAGAGCAACAGCGAAAACCTGCTGGCCGCCGAGCGCGAACGCCTGGCGGAACTGGAAAGCCGCTGGGCCGAAGAGAAAACCCTGGTGGACGAACTGCTCGCCACCCGCGCCACCCTGCGCGAAAGCGTCGGCGTGGTAGACCGCGACGTTGGCAGTGAAGACAGCCACGTCCTGCGCGAAAAACTGGTGGACCTGCAACAGCGTCTCAGTGCCCTGCAAGGGGAAACCCCGCTGATTCTGCCGACGGTCGATTACCAGGCCGTGGCCTCGGTGGTCGCCGACTGGACCGGCATTCCGGTGGGCCGCATGGCCCGTAACGAACTGGAAACCGTACTCAACCTCGACCAGCACCTGAAGAAACGCATCATCGGCCAGGACCATGCCTTGCAGATGATCGCCAAGCGCATCCAGACCTCCCGCGCCGGCCTCGACAACCCGAGCAAGCCGATTGGCGTGTTCATGCTCGCCGGCACCTCCGGTGTAGGCAAGACTGAAACCGCACTGGCACTGGCCGAAGCCATGTATGGCGGTGAGCAGAACGTCATCACCATCAACATGAGTGAGTTCCAGGAAGCCCACACCGTGTCCACCCTCAAGGGCGCGCCACCAGGCTATATCGGCTATGGCGAAGGCGGCGTGCTGACCGAAGCCGTGCGGCGCAAACCCTACAGCGTGGTGCTGCTGGACGAGGTGGAAAAGGCCCACCCGGACGTGCATGAGATCTTTTTCCAGGTCTTCGACAAAGGCGTGATGGAGGACGGTGAAGGACGGGTGATCGACTTCAAGAACACCTTGATCCTGCTGACCACCAACGCTGGCACCGAGCTGATTGCCCAGGTCTGCAAAGACCCGCAAAACGTGCCCGAGCCCGAAGAGATCGCCAAGGCCCTGCGCCAGCCGCTGCTGGAGATTTTCCCGCCGGCATTGCTGGGCCGCTTGGTGACCATTCCGTACTACCCGCTCAGCGACGAGATGCTCAAGGCCATTACCCGCCTGCAACTCAACCGCATCAAGAAGCGTGTGGAGAACACCCACAAAGTGGCCTTCGATTACGACGACGCGGTGATCGACCTGATCGTCTCCCGCTGCACCGAAACCGAAAGCGGTGGGCGGATGATCGACACCATCCTGACCAACAGCCTGTTGCCGGACATGAGCCGCGAGTTCCTCACCCGCATGCTCGAAGGCAAAGCGCTGGCAGGGGTGCGGATCAGCGCCCGGGATAACGAATTGCACTACGACTTCAGCGACGCGGCCTGACCGGTCTGGAACACGGTCAATGTGGGAGCGGCGGTGCGACGATTCGACTTGCTCGCGAAGGCGGACTGACATTCAACATTGATGCTGGATGTCATGGCCCCTTCGCGAGCAAGCCCGCTCCCACACTAAGTCCGGTTCCGGCAGTAAGAAAGCAACGAAACGTTTACGGGATAACTGATGCTATTCAAGCAACTCTCACGTCTGGCAAAAATCACCAGCCCCCTGGGGCCGGATGTGCTGTTGCTCAAGGACATGGGCGGCGGCGAAGAGCTGGGGCGGCTGTTCAACTATGAGCTGCAATTGCACTCGCTGGACAACGCCATCGACCTCAATCAGTTGCTGGGCAAACCCATGTGCCTGAGCCTGCAACTGGACGGCGGTGGCGAGCGCTTTTTTCATGGCATCGTTGCCCGTTGCAGCCAGAACGTCGACCAGGGCCAGTTCGCCAGCTACCAGGCCACGCTGCGGCCTTGGCTTTGGCTGCTGACCCGCACCTCCGATTGCCGGATTTTCCAGAACCTGACCATCCCGCAGATCATCAAGCAGGTTTTTCGCGACCTGGGTTTTTCCGACTTCGAAGATGCGTTGAGCCGGCCCTATCGCGAGTGGGAATACTGCGTGCAGTATCGCGAAACCAGCTTTGATTTCGTCAGCCGCCTGATGGAGCAGGAAGGGATCTACTACTTCTTCCGCCATGAACAGGGTCGTCATGTGCTGGTATTGGCCGATGCCTACGGCGCCCACACCAGCGTGCCCGGCTACGCTTCGGTGCCCTACTACCCCAAGAATGAACAGCAGCGCGAACGCGATCACATTCACGACTGGCGCTTGGCCCAGGAAGTCCAGCCGGGCTCGCTGGA
Source organism: Pseudomonas sp. PDM24 (assembly GCF_019218905.1). Classification (NCBI taxonomy): domain Bacteria; kingdom Pseudomonadati; phylum Pseudomonadota; class Gammaproteobacteria; order Pseudomonadales; family Pseudomonadaceae; genus Pseudomonas; species Pseudomonas sp. PDM24. The sequence goes on from NZ_JAHUWR010000002.1 coordinate 575,020, forward strand.
ACTCAACGACTATGACTTCCAGCGCCCCAGCGCGCGAATTGACGTGCGCTCGGCCATGCCTCGTCCGCACACCGCCGGCGACTATCCGCTGTACGACTATCCCGGCACCTATGTGCAAAGCGCAGACGGCGAACATTACGCCCGCACCCGCATCGAAGCCTTGCAGACCCTGCACGAACAGGTCGAGTTCGCCGGCAACGCCCGGGGCCTGGGGTCGGGGCATTTGTTCAGCCTCACGGGCTTCAGCCGCCAGGACCAGAACCGCGAATACCTGATCGTCGGCGCCCGTTACTACGTCGCCCAGGAAAGCGGGGAAACCGGCGGCGCTGGCGCTTCGGCGCAGTTCGAAAGCAGCCTGACCTGCATCGACGCGCAACAAAGCTACCGTCCCCTGCCCAACACCCACCGCCCTATCGTCAAAGGCCCGCAGACCGCACTGGTGGTTGGCCCCAAGGGCGAGGAAATCTGGACCGACCAGTTCGGCCGGGTGAAGGTGCATTTCTATTGGGACCGTCACGACCAGTCCAACGAAAACAGTTCGTGCTGGATTCGCGTGTCGCAATCCTGGGCCGGTAAAAACTGGGGCTCGATGCAGATCCCGCGGATCGGCCAGGAAGTGATCGTCAGCTTCCTCGAAGGCGACCCGGACCGGCCGATCATCACCGGCCGCGTCTACAACGCCGAACAAACCGTGCCCTACGACTTGCCGGAAAACGCCACCCAAAGCGGCATGAAAAGCCGTTCGAGCAAGGGCGGCACACCGGCGAACTTCAACGAAATCCGCATGGAAGACAAGAAAGGCGCCGAGCAGCTGTACATCCATGCCGAGCGCAATCAGGACATCGTGGTCGAGGTGGATGAAAGCCACTCGGTGGGCCACGACCGCAACAAGAGCATCGGGCATAACGAGACGGTGACCATTGGCAACAACCGCCTGCGTATCGTCAAACAGGAAGACATTCTTTCGGTGGGCCAGCGCAAGACCGACAGCATCAGCCAGAGCTACGTCATTGAAGTGGGCGAGAACCTGCGGCTGGTCTGTGGTGAAAGCATCCTGGAACTCAATGCCAGCGGCCAGATCAACCTGACCGGCGTGCAAATCAGCTTCTATGCCAGCGGTGATGCCGAGTTCAACACCGGCGGCGTGCTGCACCTGAACAACGGCGGCGGCGCTGGCGCCACGCCTGATGGCCAGGGCGTCAAGGCCAGCATCGACGCCAACATCAATGCCGCGTTTCCCAAGCCCAAGGGCTAATCACGAGATCTGTGTTCCATGACTTACCGAATCAATGAATTTCAGTTCCAACTGCCGGCAGGCGAACTGCAAGACGCGTCGATCAACATCCTCAAGTTCCCTGAACTGGGCACTTCGCTGATTGTCAGCCGCAGCTTGCTGGCCGAGGGCGAAACCTTGCAAAGCAACTTCGACGACCAGCTCAAGCGCCTGGAAAAACAAGTGCAAGACTTGCGTTTTCAACCGGGCGTCGCCGTGCATCTGGGCGCCAGCCAGGAAGTCGAAGGCATCGAGTTGCGCAGCCAGTTCAACAAGGGCAACGACAAAGTCTTCCAATACCAGTTGGCACTGGTGTTGCCCGGCACCCGCAAGATGCTCGCCCTGAGCTACGTGAAGGCCGAGAAACTTGGCGATGCCGAAGCCGCGCATTGGGCGACCATCAAGAGTTCGCTGTTGTTCGACGTTCCGGCCTGATGAGCACCTTGCATGTCTGATGCACTCTGGGCCGCCCGCCTGGGCGATGCGCTCGATCACACCTCGATGATGGCCGACATCCTCGGTGGCGTGCTCGAGGTCGCGGCCAACATCGCGATTACCGCGCTGGCCACTGCCGCCGTGGTGGCGGCCACCGGCATCACCGTCGTCACTGGCGGGTTGGGTTGCTTCGTGCTCGGCCTGGTGGTGGGCACGATCGTGGGCCTTGCCATGAGCAAGACCGGGGCCGACAAAGGCTTAAGCAATCTGTGCGAGAGCTTCAGCAACGCGCTGTTTCCGCCCACGGTGCAGGCGAACATTCTCACCGGTTCCACCAACACCCTCACCAACAACATTCCCGCCGCCCGGGCTGCCGGAGCGATCCCGTCCCATGTCGCGCCCGCCGGCACCGAGCTGGAAATACCCGAGCCCGAAGCAGAAGCCAGTTACCTGGACATGGCCGAGAGCTTCTTCTCCCAGATGTGGCGCCCCACCGTTGCTACCCCGGCGCCGGGCGCCGTGCCCAAGCCGCTGGACCTGCTCGTCTGCATGAAACATCCGCCGATGCCGCCGCAGTTTATGGCCGAGGGCTCGGACAAGGTCACCATCAACGGCCAGCCCGCCGTGCGCAGCGGCGACCGCAGCACCTGCGATGCCAAGGTGGTGTCGTCCGGGTTGATCTCCTCCAACGTGACCATCGGTGGCGGTTCGGTGGTGGTGCGCGAGATCCGCAGCGGCAAGACCCCAGGCGTAGGGCTGGCGGTCACCGCGTTGCTGATGCTCAAGGGCGGCAAGGGGAAGTTCTTCAGCAAATTGCCGTGCATGCTGATCGGTGGCGCGACGTCGATGGCCGTCAGCAGCGCGATGGGCGCCATGGCCAACGCCGCCATGGGCTCGTCGAACCCGGTGCACGCGGCGACCGGGGCCAAGGTGCTGGGTGGCGATGACGAGCTGGATTTCGTGTTGCCCGGCATCTTGCCGATGGATTGGCAGCGCTTCTACAACAGCCGTGACGAACGTCGCGATGGGTTGTTTGGGGCGGGTTGGAGTGTGTCCTACGAGGTGCGGGTTGAAATCCTGCCTCACCCGGAGGGTGGAGAAACGCTGGTCTACACCGATGAGCAGGCCCGGCGCATCGACATGGGTTCGATTCCCTTGGGCGGCGCGGTGTTCAGTGCGGGCGAAGGGCTGAGTGTTCGACGCCACGTTAATGGGCAGTTGTTGATCGAAAGCGATGACGGTGTGTACCGCTTGTTCAATCCGACGCCGGGCAATACAGCGCTGCTGCGCCTTGATCAATTGGGCGACCGCAATGACAACCGCATCCATCTCGACTATGACGAAACCGGACGCTTGGTGCGACTGCGCGACACCTTCGATCTGGTGCAGGTCGAGCTGATTCGCGAACGCGAACGCGTGGCTCGGGTTGAACGCCTGTACCCCGACCAACACCGCGAAGTACTCGCCAGCTATGGCTACGACGCAGCGGGCGATCTGGCCGAAGTGCGCGACGCCACCGACCAGGTACAACGGCGCTTCAGCTACGACGCCGGACGGCGAATGGTCGAGCACCAGTTGCCCACCGGGCTGCGCTGCTTCTATGAATGGGCGCTGATTGAAGACCTGGAATGGCGCGTGGTCCGGCACTGGACCGACGAGGGCGACGCTTACCGGTTCGACTATGACCTCGGCACCGGTGTCACGCGCATCACCGATAGCTTGCAACGCGTCAGTACGCGGCGCTGGAACAGCCAGCACCAGATCACCGAATACACCGACAACCTCGGCCAGACCTGGCAGTTCGAGTGGAACGACGAGCGCCAGTTGCTCAACGCCACCGACCCACAGGGCGGTCGCTATGAATACAGCTACGACGACGCCGGCAACCTGATCAGCGAAACCGACCCGCTAGGCCGCAGCGACTCGACCTTGTGGCTGGAACTCTGGGCCTTGCCGCTGGTGGACACCGACGCCGCCGGCAACAGCTGGCAGTATCGCTACGATCAGCGCGGCAACTGCATCGCCGAAACCGATCCGCTGGGCCACATCACCCGCTACCGCTACGACACCCACGGCCAGGTCGTCGAGATCATCGACGCCACTGGCAAAGGCAAGAAACTGCGCTGGAACCCGTTCGGCCAACTGGTCGAGCACATCGATTGCTCGGGTTATCCGACGCGGTTCAGCTACGACAACCGAGGCTATCTGCAAACCATCACCGATGCCCTCGGTGAACGCACCCAATTCAGCTATGACGCCCAAGGGCGCCTGCTCAGCAGCCAATTGCCGGACGGGCGCACCGAGCAGTACCAGCACGACATCAGCGGCCAATTGACCGGTTATACCGACCCGGCCGGGCACACCACGCTCTATCAACACAACCGCCGCGGCCAGGTGCGCCAGCGCACCGACGCCCACGGCCGGCAGGTGCAATTCGGGTATGACAGCTACGGGCGGCTGCAAGCGCTGACCAACGAGAACGGCGAAAGTTATCGGTTTGCCTGGGATGCCGGTGATCGGCTGACCGAACAACAGGATCTGGATGGCAGCGCCAAGCGCTACACCTATGACCTGCTGGATAACGTCGCGGCGGTGACGGCTGTTCCGGCGCCTTACGGCAACGGCCTGGCCGTCGTCCCCGAGTCGCCCCCCGCTCCCATCGTTCACCGACTGGAACGCGACGCCGTCGGCCGGCTGATCGCCAAAGTCACCGACGATGGCCGCACCGACTACACCTACGATCCGCTGGACCGACTCACTGCCGTCACCTTCACCGACCACCACGGCAACGCACAAACCCTGAGCTTCGCCTACGACGCTCTCGGCCAATTGCTCGAAGAACAGAGCGCGGCTGGCAGCCTGCACCACCACTACGACGAACTCGGCAACCTGATCCAGACCCAACTGCCCGACGGCCGCTGGCTCAATCGCCTCTACTACGGCAGCGGCCACCTGCATCAGATCAACCTCGACGGCCAGGTCATCAGCGACTTCGAACGCGACCGCCTGCACCGCGAAGTGCTGCGCACCCAAGGCCAGATCAGCACCCGCAGCGAATACGACCGCAGCGGCCGTTTACGCTCACACCAACGCCGACACACCAGCCAACCCTCGCTGATGCCGGCCGCCGTGCAGAAACATTTCGAGTACGACCCCGCCGACAACCTGATCGGTAAACTCGACCAACAACCCGCTGCGCAACACCGCCAACTGCTGCACTACGACGCCACCGGCCGCATCATCGCCAGCCAGGACAGCCTGCACGGCCAGCGCGAAACCTTCGCCTACGACGCCGCCGCCAACCTGCTGGACGGCCCACAACCCGGCGCCGGGCTGGTGGTGCACAACAAACTGCTGACCTTCCAGGACAAGCGTTACCGCTACGACGCGTTTGGCCGGATGATCGAAAAACGCAGCGCTAAACGGGGCCTGCAGCGCTTTGCCTACGACGCCGAAAGCCGGTTGATTGAAGTGCGCAATGACAACGGCAGCGTGCTCAGGATGACCTACGACCCGCTGGGCCGGCGCATCGAAAAAACCGGGCACGACAGCAACGGTTATCCACTGGGAGAAACCCGCTTCACCTGGGACGGCCTGCGCCTGTTGCAGGAACATCGCCATCAACAGACCAGCCTTTACCTCTACGAAGACGAAGGCTACGAACCCCTGGCCCGCGTCGACGGGACAGGCCCGCTGCAAAAAATCCGCTACTACCACAACGACCTCAACGGCCTGCCGGAACAGCTCACCGAAGCGGACGGCCACAACGTCTGGCAGGCGACTTATCGGGTGTGGGGCAACACGTTAGAAGAGGTGCGCGAGCCGTATTACATTGAAGAACAGAACCTGCGGTTCCAGGGGCAGTACCTGGACCGGGAGACGGGGCTGCATTTCAATACGTTCAGGTTTTATGATCCGGATGTGGGGCGGTTTACGACGCCGGATCCGATTGGGTTGGTGGGTGGATTCAACCTCTATCAATACGCACCGAATCCGATTGGGTGGGTGGATCCGTGGGGGTGGGAAGTTTGTCGACTCAGCGCCTCACAGAAGAGAGCCATGGGACCTGCACCTAAGGGTATGGTAAAGCCGCATTACCATCATATCGTCCGCGAAAAAGCTCCAAAAAGCTGGAAAGCTCAAAATCAAAAGTACATTACCGACTCGCAAAAGATTCTGGCCAAACACAAGATTGGTCTAAACAACGATCCGCGCAACTTCACTTGGGCCCAAAATGGGGGAGGCAATCACTCGATAGCCAGCGCCAAAAAAGTCTATGAAGTACTACAGAAAGCGGACGTCGGCGGTCTGGCCAGTGTCCAGAATGCATTACAGAAAATGGGTGCACAAATGACAAAAGGTGTTTTTTAAATGAACAACCCAGAAGAAATTTATGAAAAGAACATCACGACTTTATTAGCCATTCACGCAGACATTGCGTCGGGAAATGCAGCCTCACTAAAAAAGCACCTAGAGAGAAATTCTGTTCTATTGCACCTGCCCATGTATGGCCTTGATGGGCATGAGACCCTGCTGCACATGGCTGCCGAACAGGGTCAAACCGAAATTTGCCGCTTATTGGTGTCTTTAGGTATTGCGCTGGACCAGCCTGCCGTCAGTTCCGGCAATAGCACGCCACTTGCCGCAGCCGCTGGCAATGGACATCTACAAACATGCCAATGGTTTCTTGAGGCCGGTGCTTTGGTGGATGGGTGGCCTAACAGCATAACCACCCCGCTGATTGATGCGATTACCTTTGGGCATCAGGACGTCGTCAATCTTCTTATAGAACACCATGCCAACATCAATCGACTGCACACCAGGCTGAATACTTCGCCATTGGACATCGCCAATACCTGGGGATTTACCGAGATTGCGTCCACATTAAGAAAATTGGGCGCGGTCAGTATCATGGACATTATTGAAGGCCGACCTGAGGAGTTTGGCGGTTCTATAGTCACTTTCGTGCACAATACCGCTGGCTGGGTTTTACCCGCCCAATTGAGCCCCTTCACCAATGAAGAGGGTCTGGAGCTGCGTGTTAGCTGCATCGATGGCAAAAACAAGTTCAAATTGCTCTTCACCATCGGACTTTTTGCCAAAAGTCCTCATACCGAATTATTCATATGCTTGCCTGGCGACTGGCCTTTGACACAGCAAGGTTTCCCCCCCCACAGTCCTTGGGTTTTCCCGGTCGAGTTGCTGTCTCTGCTCGCTCGCCACACGTTCGATTATGGCCCCTTGTCGGAAGGCTTCTTGATTCGTCGTTCCGATGCAGTGTATGCAGACCTGGCTTGGCCAGCCGGAGTGGATGCTTTCGTGGCCGTGGATAAAGCTTGGGATACGAAAACTGAAAAAGAGACGATCCCCGACGATGAAAAGGTGATGCTCTATGTTTTGGCACCTGTCAAATTCACAAAAAAGGGCGAGCCTGACGCAGTAGCATTGCGTGCTCTGACACAACGCAAACGTACGGCCAGTTGGGCGAGTGTGGTCACTCCGGCTCCGGATCCAGAGATAACGCAGTAGAAAAGTGGAGCGAAGGGACAACCACGATTCAACTTGTCAAAACAGCTGCGCATGAGGCTACGCTCCCGCACCGTGGTTCGGTCGCTCAATATGAAAAACACGAGAGCACTGAGTCAGTCCTTGCAGCCTCCAAAAAATGTTGGCTGGCTAACAAGATTCCTAAACCCAAACCTGGCCGCTGTTCATGACGGGAGATTAACGATGCTTGAAAACACATTCTCAAATGACGAAGCGGCCACGACAGCGGATCTGAATCACCTGGAATCCGCCATTGGCAAGAAGCTACCGACGCCCTTTAGAAACCATTACCTCAAGTACAACGGCGGCGAACCGGAGCGGACCTATTGGGTCAGCGAAGAATTTGACGAGCCACTGGAAGTGGCTGCGTTCAAACCGATTACCGGTAGCGACTCCACGCTGCTGTCCACCTATCAGTTGATGCTGAAAAAACAGGTACTTCCTGCACACCTCCTGCCTTTCGCGAACGACTGGGGTGGCAACTTCTTTTGCTTGAATCTTGATACAGAGGCCGTTAGTTATTTCACGACTGACAGCTTTGATAGCGACTTAAGCCCTGAAGATAATCAGGCCCAATCCGAAAAACTTGTCTGCTCGAACTTCCTCCGGTTTGTTCAAGGGCTGATCGATGAGGAAGATTTGGACGAGGAGTGAGTGAGCCAACGCCGCACAAGTAGCGAACTTGGTTAGAAGCGCAAATCCCCTGTGGCGAGGGCAGCATCGGAGCATGGCGTATGTCCTGACTGTCGTGCTCTCGCCAACCTATCTTAGTATGAAACTCAAGAGCTCTCATCATACCTCACAGCACTCAGCACTCAGCACTCAGCACTCAGCACTCAGCTTCGCGTTGACTCTCCAGTTTATGTTAATGGCACGTTTATGAATGGTGGAGCTTAAATATGATTGACTTCACAGCAGATATCAAATCCAAGCACTCCGCAGCAAACATCATATTAGAGGAAAACATCTCCAACCATATCGATGAGCTATATAGAAAACATAGCATCAAGGTAAAGAACTATAACCTACCAGACGGCGAAACGAGAGTGGCCTATATAGTAGATGACACCATCACTATAGCAACCCTTTCTGATGGAACAATATTCTCAATTGGTTGTAATGTACATTACCCAGGACTTTACAGAGGTGTACTTTCTACAGGAATGTCTTTTGGACAAATAAAAAAACTTACCAAGCGTCAACGGATATTTAATGGCTCAGTAATTATCGATGATGACTTCGGATTCTCCTATGTGCTACCCGCTCCTTATGATGAGATAGCCGATAGTATTGAGGACATACCTCTGGATTTGATTCTAAATGAAATATATATTTCTGATTTTTCCTCTTGGCAATAGCCCGTGTCAAAGTGATGGCTCCGATGGTGCCGCAAAATACTCTAAGGGCCACGAGCAACACATGGCTCCAGAAGGCGGCTTTGGAGACACACCTCATATCAAGTGGTACAACAATGGAGGGGATGGTCATATTTTCTATGACGTTCCGAACTAGCATGAAAAACAACTATCGACTGGAAAAACTTAAAAAATTTGAATTAGGTCCGAATGAAAGCAGAGAAGCTATCTATTCACTGATGTTACAGCCAACACTTTCAGGCGATTTCATTCAAGCACTCAACTCACTTAGCGATCTGGAGCCTCACATGACTTCAGACTACTATTATGTGGCGCACAAGCTGATTGCTAACAAAGGCAAAAAAATAATTTTCAAAGGCGAACTGTATAAGGCAGAAAGAAACGATCTCTTGAGTTTTCTTGATGATGCTGTGACTTCAGGCGATCTGCGCGAGTTATTAATCACTCCAGTTCAGCCACACCCAAACAGAAAAATAATATACATTTCAGAAGATGCAATTTATTTGTATGCGGCAGGATGATGCTAAGTGCCAGAATAAAAATTTTCAGGCATTGCCTGAGCATGGACGTTCCTGAAAAGCCACATTACACAAGGGTTTCAGCCTGACGAAGCCCAGAAGATGGGCGATGCCGAAGCCGCGCACAGGGCAATTATCAAGGCGGTAAAGGGGTTTTGGTTCCGAATACAAAAGTTGAGAAAGCGGTCCGGGTAAATCATGACAGCATGTGGAAAACCTTAAGAAATGGACATATTCAATCTACTTTCATACAAGCTTGAAAATTTCCTGAACATTCGGCCGTGTCCAACGAAGCTGGGCGCTGCTTTTTACGAAGAAGACGAGCCCTCACTGCTGTCTGTCGTCGCCAGAAAACGCAACGGTTCGACCTTCTTCGTGAGCCGCTGGCACGATTTATTTTCCAAAAGCGCCTTCGAAAAATCCATGTCGAAAAACGGTTTCACGGAATCGGACTGCTATGCCCTTCTCTTGGTTCTGTCCCGCTTTGGCTATCTGCTTGAAATCGACAACCGCCAACGAACCAACAAAGACTATTTTATTTTCTTCTATCTGATTCAGTTGATCAGCTTGAAGAACAGTCCTCTCGACGCAGATGCACAGCACAGCACAGGAACTACATGCTCAGGTTCCTGCTTTTCGAATTGAGTATTGACGACGAAGCATATCGTCGGTTCAGCATCAAGGATAATCAGTTGGTAATGGCTACCGACACCTTGGGGCCAGTAGCTTTTCTGGATGTTATCAATTTGGCTTACAAAGCGATCAAGTTTGATATCAGAAAAGAACATGAGTTGCTAAGCACATTGAAAAGCTATCAAACAAGCATCGTCACGTTATTGACCGAGCCCGACGATACAAACTACCGTTTCAGGATTAATGATCGCCACAGTGAACTCATGTATCCCGACGTATTTTTGCACGCATACGCTCAAAACAAGAAGCAGATCTTTAATGCTTTGATCGATACGATCAACCCCCTTCAATCAACGGAAAATCTGTTTGTCTCCAATATTATCTTGATGAATTACTCCTTCTATATTCTGAAAAGCAAGCCTCGCGAAATTCTAAAACTGAAAAAACACATCAATGATGAGACGCTGTTCAGCAAACTGTTGGAAGCAATAATCACTCGTCGAATGGCAATCAATAAATCACTATTCGAAAAAATATCCATAGGCTAGGATCTATCCTTGATAAAAGATAATCCAACCTCGTTTTACAATATCTTGTACAGCCTATAAAAGCCCATGTGAATCGAACAGCAAGCCGCTCTGGATAACATACGGCCGGCTGATCGCCAAAATCACCGACGATGGCCGCACCGACTACACCTACGATCCGCTGGACCAGCTCACCGCTGTCACCTTCACCGACCACCAGGGCAACGCACAAACCCTGAGCTTCGCCTACGACGCCCTCGGCCAGTTGCTCGAAGAACAAAGCGCGGCTGGCAGCCTGCACCACCACTACGACGAACTCGGCAACCTGATCCAGACCCAACTGCCCGACGGCCGCTGGCTCAATCGCCTGTACTACGGCAGCGGCCACCTGCACCAGATCAACCTCGACGGCCAGGTCATCAGCGACTTCGAACGCGACCGCCTGCACCGCGAAGTGCTACGCACCCAAGGCCAGATCAGCACCCGCAGCGAGTACGACCGCAGCGGCCGTTTACGCTCACGCCAACGCCGACACACCAGCCAGCCCTCGCTGATGCCGGCCGCCGTGCAGAAACATTTCGAGTACGACCCCGCCGACAACCTGATCGGCAAACTCGACCAGCAACCCACCACGCAACAGCGCCAACTGCTGCACTACGACGCCACTGGCCGCATCATCGCCAGCCAGGACAGCCTGCACGGCCAGCGCGAAACCTTCGCCTACGACGCCGCCGCCAACCTGCTGGACGGCCCGCAACCCGGTGCCGGGCTGGTGGTGCACAACAAACTGCTGACCTATCAGGACAAGCGTTACCGCTACGACGCCTTCGGCCGGATGATCGAAAAACGCAGCGCTAAACGGGGCCTGCAACGCTTTGCCTACGACGCCGAAAGCCGGTTGATTGAAGTGCGCAATGACAACGGCAGCGTGCTCAGGATGACCTACGACCCGCTGGGCCGGCGCATCGAAAAAACCGGGCACGACAGCAACGGTTATCCACTGGGAGAAACCCGCTTCACCTGGGACGGCCTGCGCCTGTTGCAGGAACATCGCCATCAACAGACCAGCCTTTACCTCTACGAAGACGAAGGCTACGAACCCCTGGCCCGCGTCGACGGGACAGGCCCGCTGCAAAAAATCCGCTACTACCACAACGACCTCAACGGCCTGCCGGAACAGCTCACCGAAGCGGACGGCCACAACGTCTGGCAGGCGACTTATCGGGTGTGGGGCAACACGTTAGAAGAGGTGCGCGAGCCGTATTACATTGAAGAACAGAACCTGCGGTTCCAGGGGCAGTACCTGGACCGGGAGACGGGGCTGCATTTCAATACGTTCAGGTTTTATGATCCGGATGTGGGGCGGTTTACTTCGCCGGATCCGATTGGGTTGGCAGGGGGAATCAATCTATATCTGTATGCGGCCAATCCACTCGAGTGGGTGGACCCGTTGGGATGGAGTTGCTCGTCATCCATTAACAAACGAATCAACAAGCTGAAAAAACAGGGCTATCAGGACCATCACATACTGAGTGATAAACACGCCAGCACCAAAAATCATCCGCTGCTCAAGTTAGCTGGATTTGACTTGCAAAGCAGACAAAATAAAATTTTCCTACCCAATAAGGCTACCGCCATGACCGACGGACGCCGATCAATCCATGAGGGACGCCACGCCGGCAGAGTCAACGACAACCTGGCCGGACGAATGACCCAAGTAGAGAAAGCCGGCAAGCGGAACAACTGGAACCAGGCGCAATATCGCAAGGCCCTGGATAAAATAGTTTCCGATGAGCGCAAACTACTCCGTTCCGGCGAGAGGCAACTGAACAAAAATGCCCGTCCCGGCGCTTATTACGATTAGGAAAATCAAGCATGATCTTAAGTTGGAAAGCCCCTACTTATTACAGCGAACAACTGATCGGCTCGTATGACATCGAAAGCGGTTCTTATGAAACCGCCGGTTCGAATTTTGACTACCTGTCATTGTTGGCGGGAAAACCCTATCCATTGAATATGGACAAGCCAAAGGTCTATTTTCCGTGCAAGAAAAAAAAGCTGCTTGCGTATGACTGCCTATGGCTACTTGGGGGAGTCCCATTAGTCACTGAGCGACTTGCGGATTTTCTCACCCATCAATCTGCTCAGGACATTCAACTCATTCAACCTGCTGTCGTCATTGCAGACGGGGAAGAGGTCGACGAAGCTTTTTTCATAGTGAATGCAATCAATACCGTCAACGCGATAGATCAAGGGCAATCTGCCGCTGAACGGGATGATGACGGATCGATCATCTATTTCACTAAAACCTGGTTCCTGGACAACGCTGCGGGAATGCGCGGGATCGCTCGTGAGCCAGAGTCGGGAGACCTTCTGATCTCTCAGCAGTTGGCCGATTCTATGATCGAGAAAAAATTCAAAAGCAACAAAGGCTTGGGTTTCTATATCGCCAACCGCACGTTTGTCCCTTATAAAAATCAGGCCTAGGCTTCTGGCCCTCATGAGACAAGAGGCTTTCATGTTCTATACCCTTGCATTCAAGAAAGACAAAAACTGTCCAACCTTCATTGATGGCGTCATTCATGAGTCGTTCAGCCCTGGCGCCTATGACGATGCGATGGATGCCGACTGGCACGACGCGGGCCCCGACGAAGCTCTCGCTCCCCTCCCGAAGAAGCTGGTGCTGATTACCAAGGACAAGCGCTATGACTTTGACTTTTGCACAGCCTTTGAGGGGCATATTGTCAGTGAGCGCTTCCTGAAAGTCTTCCAGACCCTCAAAACTTCCCGATGGGAGATCGCAGAGTTGGAGATTGTCAACCCAATAGGTGTTTCGGTCGCACAGCGCCAATATTTTTTCATGCGCCAGCAACGAATAGACAAGGAGCCTGTGGACGTAATCGATCAGACACAGTCGAAGATTAATTTTCGAGCGAGCGGCGAAATCAAAAATATCATCAGCCTGACAATCAAAGAAAATGTCAGCACAGATTTTTTTAGTATCGATGAAATTACTTTACTTGGATTTGTATTTCTTTCGCCTCACGCCGCCACTGCACTTAAAGAACTAAATCTGGTAGGTGCAGAAGTGGTCGATACGGAGAAGGTCGGCTCAATAGATAGAGCCTAGGTCCCCCCACTCAGCATGCAGGTGATTACCCTTTTCAAGATCAAGCTAACCGAAACCGAACCAATCGATTTACTCAAGGGTGACTGAATTGATCCCCTATGAAAAGGTGGATCAGAACGGTGAGGATCTATTAACGCTGAGATTAATGATGCTCGAAAACAAATTTTCGAATAACGAGGCGGCCATTACGCCGGCGGATCTGGATCACCTGGAATCCGCCATTGGTAAGAAGCTACCGACGTCCTTTAAAAACCATTACCTCAAGTACAACGGCGGTGTACCGGAGCGGACGTATTGGGTCAGCGAAGATTTTGACGAGCCACTGGAAGTGGCCGCGTTCAAGCCGATTACCGGTGGCGACTCCACATTGCTGTCCACCTATCAGTTGATGCTAAAAAAACAGGTACTTCCTGCACACCTTCTGCCTTTCGCGAACGACTGGGGTGGTAACTTCTTTTGCCTGAATCTTGATACGGAGGCCGTTAGTTACTTCACCACTGACAGCTTTGACAGTGACCTAAGCCCTGAAGAAAATCAGGCTGAATCCGAAAAGCTGGTCTGCTCGAATTTCCTTCGGTTTGTTCAAGGGCTGATCGATGAGGAAGATTTGGACGAGAAGTGAATGAGCCAATGCCGCACAAGAAGCGGACTTGGTTAGAAACGCAGATCCCCTGTGGCGAGGGAGCTTGCTCCCGTTGGGTGGCGCAGCCGCCCCAAAAGGGTTGATACATTCTTCCAGGTAGACCGCATCAGCCGGTTTACGACGGCTGCGCCGCCGAGCGGGAGCAAGCTCCCTCGCCACGAACTGTAGGGCAGCCCGAAGCATGGCGCCGGGCTGGTGGTGCACAACAAACTGCTGACCTACCGGGATAAGCATTACCGCTATGACGCGTCTGGCCGGATGATCGAAAAACGCAGCGCTAAACGGGACTAGGTTACGACGCCGAGAGTCGATTGATTGAAGTGCGCAACAAAAACGGCAGTGTGGTCAGGATGACCTACGACCCGCTGGGCCGGCGCATCGAAAAAACCGAGCACGACACCAACGGCTACCCACTCGGCGAGGTTGAAAACCCCATATATCAGGAAAGGATTGTTATATGAAAGATTTAGCAGATAAAAAACCCACGTTGGCAGATGAAATAGTGGCCATCATGGCCTCGGGCAATGAGCTCGACGTGCAAAACAAAAAAGATGAAGCCCAAACCTTGTACCAAAAAGCATGGGACTTGCTTCCTGAGCCAAAACTTGAATGGACACCTCTGTCGTCATGGGTCACAGGTTCTTTTTTCAACCTGCACTTCGACAACGGTGACTTTGAGGCCGCTAAAGATTGGGCACAAAAGACCTTGGATGGCCGAGAGTCAGATATCGATACAGGTCCGTTGATCAACTTGGGAATGGTCTACTTTGAACTGGAAGATCATTCACAGGCTTATAAATACTTTGACGATGCTTATAGCTTCGGTAAGGCACGAGCCTTTCAAGAAAGACCAAAAAAATATCTGAAGTTCTATTTAAATAAAAAAGCCTGACCATGACCGAGGGCTCTAGGACCGATTCACCGAGATCAACGGTACCTCCTGCCTGACGATTACGTAGGCAACCCCAATCCTGATCAAAAATGGTTTTCCAGTCGGTCCCACGCCAATGCCCGACAGTGTTTGTTTAAAAGCCTTGTAGGTAACGCCATGAAAGCTACAACACCTTGCGTCGTTGCCTACGGCTACGCCAGAATCCGCCGGCTTGTGCGCTTTGGGGCCAGTCGGTAACTTGATTCGTGTCACTGATCGTCAGTGGTCGGGTTTAGTCGCCCGCTGGTAATTGAAGTTGTTCAAGCGTCCGTCAGACAGGTATTTCCTACCTGCATTTGATGGTAGCTGTGCGTAGGGCACCTTTGGGTGCGCCGGCTTCTTCAATTCCCCGGTCCGACTAACCTGCGTACAGCTGCCACCCCCTTCGTTTAGTCGGCGAAGAGGTGTCAGCATCACTCAAGGAATTGAAGATCATGTTCAAAGTTACACCCAACCCACCGGACACCGATCCGGTCTCCCCATATGAAAGTCCCAATTCAAAAAAACTCAACGACGCCGCCGAGCGCGCCCTCGACCATCACTTCCCGCCAGCCGAACCAAAGCCACCGAAACGCAAAGGCCAACTCTTCAGCGTCTGCCCGGGCATCAACACTGAAGCCCTCCTCGCCAATGCCTCGGAAGATATCTTGTCCATCAGCGCCATCGCCGCCGACCTCGCCGACGACGTGGACGGTTCACGCCGCTCCGTAGCCCTGTCGCTCAGCCGCCTGGCCGACGGGGTGCATTTGTTGGTAGAGCGAGCGCTGGACCACCTGAATGAGCCGGAAATAGCAGCGATTCTCGCCAGGAAACAAAGCCGAGTCGGCTGATCCGCCAGACAGAAAAAATGGGCACCCAACCTCGTTGGCGTGCCCATTTTTTATCCCGCTCGCCCGCTGTGCGGGAAGTCGGTGCGTGTTACGGATTAACGCTGTCTTTCAAAGACTTGCCTGGCTTGAACGCAACAGTGTTGCTGGCCTTGATTTTGACTGGCTCACCGGTCTGCGGGTTCTTGCCCGTACGGGCACCGCGATGGCGTTGCAGGAAGGTGCCGAAGCCCACCAGCGTGACGCTGTCTTTGCGGTGCAGAGCGCCGGTGATTTCTTCGAGAACGGCGTTGAGAACGCGGTTGGCCTGTTCTTTGGTGAGGTCTGCTTTTTCCGCAATTGCAGCGGCGAGTTCTGGTTTACGCATTAGTGAAGCCCCTTTGACGGTTTTTTGTTGTTATGTCCGTGCTGTTCTCGTTGGAACAGCGCCTAAGGCGCCGCAGGTGCTCTACTCTGCGGCAGACGGGAGTGAGAATGGCACGCGCTTTAGAGCGGCGCCAGTCTCCCCGCGACCTTTGTGGCGGCAAAAGCGGGGTGATTCCGACAGAACGACCGCTATTTACGCCAGCAAGGCCGGAAGCTCTTTGTTCAGGGCGAGTTTTTCCATCACCGCCGCGCCTGTCAGGGCATAGCCCAGCAATTTGCCGGCGCTGTCGCGGCAGAGCACCTTGATGTCCGCGCCCTGCCCTTCGACCGTCCAGACGCCTTCCGCGCCCCGTGGTGGCGGCGAAACCACCAATGGGCAGACCGGTGTTTTCACGGTGATCGGCATCGGGCCATAAC
This sequence comes from Pseudomonas sp. PDM24, assembly GCF_019218905.1. Classification (NCBI taxonomy): domain Bacteria; kingdom Pseudomonadati; phylum Pseudomonadota; class Gammaproteobacteria; order Pseudomonadales; family Pseudomonadaceae; genus Pseudomonas; species Pseudomonas sp. PDM24. Next base: position 591,643 of record NZ_JAHUWR010000002.1, read on the forward strand.
TCACCGCTGTAGGGTTTCCGGCGAGGGTCTGGGCCAGCGCTCTCGCACAACTCATGAGGGGCATGACGTACAGCAGATTCAGCCCATCGACCTCGGCGCAGTCGCCCAGGGCGTAAATGTTGGCGTGGGAGGTTTTCAGGTGACGGTCGACCACCACGCCGCGATTGACCTGCACCCCGGCAGCGGCCGCCAGGTCGATACGCGGACGCAGACCGATCGCCGAGACCACCACATCGCAAGGGATGACCTGGCCGTCGGACAGGTGCGCTTCCAGGCCGTCTGCCACTCGCTGCAAGCGATTGAGCACCGGCCCGAGGTGGAAGCGCGCGCCCAGGCTTTCCAGGCCGGCCTGGACCGCAGCGGCCGCCGCCGGGTGCAGCAAGGTCGGCATGACCTGTTCGCACGGTGCAACCAGTTGCACCTCGTAACCACCGAGAATCAGGTCGTTGGCGAATTCGCAGCCGATCAAACCGGCGCCCAGCAGCAACACCCGACGTTTGCCGGCCGCGGCCGCGCGAAAGCGTGCGTAGTCTTCAAGGTCGTTGATCGGGAAAACGGCATCGGCCGCGTCGCCTTCGATCGGCACCCGCACGGTTTCCGCGCCCCAGGCCAGGATCAGGTCACGGTAGATCACCGCTTCTTCGCCGATCCACAGACGCTTGTGGCCCGGATCGATGCCGCTGATGCGCGTGTGGGTGCGCACTTCGGCCTTCAATTGCTCGGCCATGGCGCCCGGTTCCGCCATGCTCAGGCCGTCGGCGTCTTTATTCTTGCCGAAGCCGGTAGAGAGCATCGGCTTGGAGTAGGAGCGCCCATCATCTGCGGTAATCAGCAGCAGCGGGGTTTCGCCATCGAGTTTGCGAAACTCCCGGGCCAGGTTGTAGCCAGCCAGCCCAGTGCCGACGATCACGACAGGTGCGTTCATTCCTTGCTCCTTGCTTGTCTTAGTTGATTTCAATCATTTCGAAATCCATCTTGCCCACGCCGCAGTCCGGGCACAGCCAGTCTTCCGGCACGTCCTGCCACGGTGTGCCCGCCGCAATACCGTCGTCCGGCCAGCCCTCGGCTTCGTTATAGATCAGGCCGCAGACCACACATTGCCACTTTTTCATTCAGGTATTTCCTCGGGATTCAGGCTTTTGCCGGCGCGAACGGTCGATAGGTGGAGCGCTGCCGTCCGGCTCAGGGCGTTTTGTACTGATCGCGCCCGGCAGATGCAAGCCTGTTCGGCGCAACGGCAGGCAGGGCCAATCAAATTCGCCACCTGACATGGTAAGCTCGCCGCCTCATTTGCTGCCAATAATGACTCACTGTGCCGCACTCAAAATCCCCCTCCGCGATACCGCTCTGGCTCCCTCGAAGCCAACTGACGCCCCTTCCCGACACGTCTACGCTCGATTGGCTGTTCGATGAAGGGTCGCTGACCCGGCGCTTGATCCGTCTGTCGAATGATGGCTTCAGCGTCACGCCGCTGTTCGAAGGCTGGCAACCGCTGCGCGCCGATGAATGTGCCGCGCTGGAGCTGGCCGAAGGCAGTGAAGGCTGGGTGCGCGAGGTGTATCTGCGCGGGCACGGTGAAGCCTGGGTGTTTGCCCGCAGCGTGGCAGCGCGTAGCGCGTTGCAGGGCGACGGGTTGCATATGGATGAATTGGGCAGCCGTTCGCTGGGCGAATTGCTGTTTTGTGATCAGGCATTTCAGCGCCGGGCCATTGAGGTTTGTCACTATCCTCAGGCATGGCTACCGATGGATGCTCAGGCGCCTGAATTATGGGGCCGGCGCTCGCGTTTCGACCGCGGCGCCTTGAGCGTGCTGGTGGCCGAGATTTTCCTGCCGACCTTGTGGAGCGCCGCCCGCGCCCATCCGGAGAATTGCTGATGTACCAGAGCCTGCTCAAGTCCCTGAATCGCTTGAACCCACGGGCCTGGGATTTCATTCAGTTGACCCGCATGGATAAGCCGATCGGCATTTATTTGCTGCTGTGGCCGACGTTGTGGGCACTCTGGATTGCCGGTGAAGGTTCGCCGTCATTGGCCAATATCGTGATTTTCGTGCTCGGCGTGGTACTGACCCGTGCCGGCGGTTGCGTGATCAACGATTGGGCGGACCGTAAGGTCGACGGCCACGTGAAACGCACCGAACAGCGGCCACTGGTAAGCGGCAAGATCAGCTCCAAAGAAGCCCTGGTGTTCTTTGCGGTGCTAATGGGCGTGAGCTTTTTGCTGGTGCTGTGTACTAACGCGAAGACCATGTGGCTGTCGCTGGGCGGTTTGGCCCTGGCGTTCAGTTATCCATTTATGAAGCGCTACACCTACTACCCGCAAGTGGTGCTGGGCGCGGCGTTTTCCTGGGGCATGCCGATGGCGTTCACCGCCCAAACCGGTGAACTGCCGGCGGCGGCCTGGTTATTGTGGATCGCCAACTTGTTGTGGACCGTTGGCTACGACACCTATTACGCCATGACCGACCGCGACGACGATCTGAAAATCGGGGTGAAATCCACAGCGATTCTGTTTGGCGACGCCGACAGGGTGATCATTCTGACTTTGCAGGGGTTGGCATTGGGATGCCTGCTGCTGGCGGGTTCGAAATTCCATCTAGGTGGCTGGTTCCACCTCGGGCTAATGGCGGCGGCGGGTTGTTTTGCATGGGAGTTCTGGTACACCCGCAGCAAGGACCGGATGCGTTGCTTCCAGGCGTTTTTGCACAATCATTGGGCCGGGTTGGCGATTTTTGTCGGGATTGTGCTGGATTACGCGTTGCGTTGACCGTTGGAAAAGATCGCAGCCTGTGCCAGCTCCAACAGAGGGATGGAGCGACTGCAGGCCGCGAACTGTTTACGGCGCAGGCGAATCGCTTATTTATGCTCGCGCATGATGTGCCAGACGTTCTTCATATTGTCGCCTGCCATGTCACCGGGTTTTTTGTCCTTCATGAAGGTGTAAAGCGGCTTGCCATCATAGGCCCACTGCATCTTACCGTCGTCACGCTTGATCGTGCTCCACTTGCCTTCGGGCTTGGCGCCCGCCGGCGCCATCATTGGCGGCCAGTATTCAGCGCACTCGCCGTTGCACATCGACTTACCGCCTGAGTCCTTGTCGTATGTGTACACCGTCATGCCCTTGTGATCGACCATCATTCCGTCTTTCATCATGGCCGGATCGGCAGCAAAGGCCAGGGACGGCAGCGTTAGCGCAGCCGTGACCAGCAGGGCCTTCCAGGATTGAGCAATGTGATTCATGGAAACCTTCCTCTTGTGGTTGTCAGGATTCGGACTTAGAGCTTAGTTCAGGATCACGACAATCGCAGGACGGCTAAAATACTGTCACACGACTGCAATAATTCCGTTATCTAATGCGGCGCAAGACAGTTAAATGACAAGAGGATTAACGCATGGTTGGCAGGAGCATTCTGATCGTCGACGACGAAGCGCCCATTCGCGAAATGATCGCCGTTGCGTTGGAAATGGCCGGCTATGACTGCCTGGAGGCGGAGAACTCGCAGCAGGCCCATGCCATTATCGTCGACCGTAAGCCGGACCTTATTTTGCTCGACTGGATGCTGCCCGGCACCTCTGGCATCGAACTGGCCCGCCGCCTCAAGCGCGATGAGCTGACCGGGGATATCCCGATCATCATGCTCACCGCCAAGGGCGAAGAGGACAACAAGATCCAGGGCCTGGAAGTCGGCGCCGATGACTACATCACCAAACCGTTTTCCCCGCGAGAGCTGGTGGCGCGCCTGAAAGCCGTGCTACGCCGCGCCGGTCCGACCGATGGCGAAGCGCCGATCGAAGTCGGCGGCCTGCTGCTGGACCCGATCAGCCACCGCGTGACCATCGACGGCAAACCCGCCGAGATGGGCCCGACCGAATACCGTTTGCTGCAATTTTTCATGACCCACCAGGAACGTGCCTACACCCGCGGCCAGTTGCTGGATCAGGTCTGGGGCGGCAATGTCTATGTCGAAGAGCGCACCGTCGATGTGCACATCCGTCGCCTGCGCAAAGCCCTCGGCGATGCTTACGAAAATCTGGTACAAACCGTGCGCGGCACCGGTTACCGGTTTTCCACCAAGGCCTGAGCCGACCGCCAGACTCGCTGACAAGGACGCATTTTTCCGTGAACCAAAACTGGCATGGCACCCTGATTCGCCACATGCTGTTGCTGGTCACCGCCTGCCTGGTGATCGGCCTGATCACCGGCTTCTACGGCTGGAGCCTCGCCGTGGGCCTGGGCCTTTATCTGGCCTGGACCCTCAAGCAACTGCTGCGTTTGCACGAATGGCTACGCCTGCACAAACCCGATGAAGCACCGCCCGATGGCTATGGCCTGTGGGGCGAAGTGTTCGACAGCATTTACCACCTGCAACGCCGCGACCAACGAGTGCGCGGACGCCTGCAAGCGGTGATCGACCGGGTCCAGGAATCCACCGCCGCGCTCAAAGACGCGGTAATCATGCTCGACAGCGACGGCAACCTGGAATGGTGGAACCGCGCCGCCGAAACCTTGCTTGGCCTCAAGACCCCCCAGGACAGCGGCCAGCCCGTGACCAATCTGGTGCGCCATCCGCGCTTCAAGGAATACTTCGAGCAGGACAGCTACGCCGAGCCGCTGGAAATCCCTTCGCCGATCAATGATCGCCTGCGCATTCAGCTGTACATCACCCGTTATGGCAACAACGAACACTTGATGCTGGTGCGCGACGTGACGCGTATCCATCAGCTGGAGCAGATGCGCAAAGACTTCATCGCCAACGTCTCCCACGAACTGCGCACACCGCTAACGGTGATCTGCGGCTACCTGGAAACCCTGCTCGACAACGTCGAGGAAGTGAACCCGCGCTGGACCCGTGCCCTGCAGCAGATGCAACAGCAAGGCGGGCGCATGCAGACCTTGCTCAACGATTTGCTGCTGCTGGCCAAACTGGAAGCCACCGATTACCCGTCGGACAATCAACCGGTGTCCATCGACAGCCTGCTGCAATCGATCAAGGGCGACGCTCAGCAACTGTCCGGTCAACGTAATCAGCACATCACCCTGGAAGCCGATCCGACGATTCTGCTCAAGGGTAGCGAAGCAGAATTGCGTAGCGCGTTTTCCAACCTGGTGTTCAACGCAGTGAAGTACACACCGGCCGAGGGCAATATCCGCATTCGCTGGTGGGGTGACGATCAAGGCGCACACCTGAGCGTGCAGGATTCGGGGATCGGCATCGACAGCAAACACTTGCCGCGCCTGACTGAACGCTTCTATCGCGTCGATTCCAGCCGCAACTCCAACACCGGCGGCACAGGGCTGGGGCTGGCCATCGTCAAACATGTGTTGCTGCGCCACCGGGCACGTATGGAAATCAGCAGTGTGCCGGGCCACGGCAGCACGTTCACTTGCCATTTTGCGCCAGCCCAAGTGACAAAATCCCGCGTCATCAGTGCCGCCGATTGATACCGGCCAGCACTCGCCACTAGGCAATTGCCCGGTCAGCCGCTACATTGGCTGACTTGTGCCTGCCCTTCAGGCGCACTTTTTTCTTTCCTTTCGAATACACGGAACCCGCAAAACTCCATCATGGACCCTTCCCCTGGCTTGACCCTCGCAACAATATTCGCCGATTTCGGCATGATTCTTTTTGCTCTGATCCTGGTTTTGCTCAACGGCTTTTTCGTTGCGGCAGAATTTGCCATGGTCAAATTGCGCTCGACCCGAGTCGAAGCCATCGCTGAAAAGCACGGTTGGCGCGGGCATATCCTGCGTACCGTACACAGTCAGCTCGATGCTTATCTCTCAGCCTGCCAATTGGGTATCACCCTCGCCTCGCTGGGGCTGGGCTGGGTCGGCGAACCCGCGTTCGCGCACCTTCTGGCACCCGTGCTGAGTGCCGTGGGCGTGGATTCCGCTGAGGTGGTGAAGGCCGTTTCGTTCTTCACGGCGTTCTTCATCATTTCGTACCTGCACATCGTGGTCGGCGAACTGGCCCCGAAATCCTGGGCCATCCGCAAACCCGAGCTGTTGTCGCTCTGGACGGCGGGACCGCTGTACCTGTTCTACTGGGCCATGTACCCGGCCATCTACCTGCTCAACGCCAGCGCCAACCAAATCCTGCGCATCGCCGGCCAGGGTGAACCCGGCCCGCACCATGAGCACCATTACAGCCGTGAAGAGCTGAAGCTGATCCTGCATTCCAGCCGTGGCCAGGACCCGAGCGACCAAGGCATGCGCGTGTTGGCCTCGGCAGTGGAAATGGGCGAGCTGGAAGTGGTCGACTGGGCCAACTCCCGGGAAGACCTGGTCACGCTGGAGTTCAACGCGCCGCTCAAGGAAATTCTGGCGATGTTCCGTCGCCACAAGTTCAGCCGCTACCCGGTGTATGACAGCGAGCGCCAGGAGTTCGTCGGCCTGCTGCACATCAAGGATTTGCTGCTGGAACTGGCCGCGCTGGATCACATTCCCGAGTCGTTCAACCTCGCCGAACTGACCCGGCCGCTGGAGCGCGTGTCGCGCCACATGCCGCTGTCGCAGTTGCTGGAACAATTCCGCAAGGGCGGTTCACATTTCGCTCTGGTCGAGGAAGCCGACGGTAACATCATCGGCTACCTGACCATGGAAGACGTGCTGGAAGTGTTGGTGGGCGACATTCAGGACGAACACCGCAAGGCCGAACGCGGGATCCTCGCGTATCAACCGGGCAAACTGCTGGTACGGGGCGATACGCCGCTGTTCAAGGTTGAACGCCTGTTGGGCATCGATCTGGACCACATCGAAGCGGAAACCCTCGCCGGGCTGGTCTACGAAACCCTGAAACGGGTGCCGGAAGAGGAAGAAGTGCTGGAAGTCGAAGGCTTGCGGATCATCATCAAGAAGATGAAAGGGCCGAAGATCATTTTGGCGAAGGTGTTGATGCTGGACTAAGCGATCCCTGACCGGATCCGTGTTGATCCCTTCGCGAGCAAGCCCGCTCCCACACTTGTTATGCGTCGATCACATAAATAGGGTTCGACGCCGATCAAATGTGGGAGCGGGCTTGCTCGCGAATGCGTCAGACCAGACAACCCATTACTGCTTGCCCAACGCAAAGTTGGGCAACGCGCCTACCGGTTGATTGAACTGGTACGGAATCGATACCAGCCCCAACCCGGTGTTGCGCTGCACCACGAAGTGCAGGTGCGGGCCGCTGCTGTTGCCGGTGTTGCCCGACAGCGCCAGCGCACTGCCCACCGTCACTCGCTGACCTTCCCGTACGCTGACCGAACCTTTCTTGAGGTGCAGGTACACGCCCATGGTCCCGTCATCGTGCAACACCCGCACGAAATTGCCCGACGGATCGTTGCCGCGCCCGGTCTGGCCATTCTCGGTTTTCACCACCATGCCACCGCGCGCCGCGATGATAGGCGTGCCTTCGGGCATGGCGATGTCCATCGCATAACGGTTCTTTGGCCCGTAGTGGCTGTATTGGCCATTGGCGCCTTGACTCAGCCGAAACGGCCCACCGCGCCAGGGTAATGGATATCGATAGGCCATGGCGGCCCCTGCGGGGTCGCCCAGGGAATATTCGAACTTCGGGGTATACGCCAGCGGCCTTCCGGCCTTCGTCGCCTTGAGCAGCGCCAGACGAATGTTACTGCGCGCCGGCATAACCCGACGAATCGGTCGGCTCGGCGCGCCGCTGACATTATTCAGCCCGGAAAAACTCAGCTCGATCTCGACGGGCGCATACAGATCGTTGCGCACGAACACACTGTCCATGCCCCTCTGCTTCTTGATATCGAGGTACACCTGCCGCTCAAGGCGCTCGACCATCCGGTCGCGAAAAACGAACACCTTCGCGCCTTTGGTGGGGCGGTCGCTGTAAGAGACCACGCCACTGGCGTTGGTGGACCGGTAAATCGTCATGGCCACAGCCGAGGTGGAGGCCATGAACAGACCACAGAAAAACAGCAGGCGCGCGAGCATGGGCAAGATTCTGTCGAGTAAGGCCTGGAAAGGAGCCTAGCAGCTGAAATGGACCAGCGTAGTCAACAGATGTTTCAAAATGGGCGGTTCAGGGGATGTGCGGTGAATTCGATGGCCCCTTCGCGGGCAAGCCTCGCTCCCACAGGTAAACGGTGAACCTGTAGGAGCGAGGCTTGCCCGCGAAGGCGTACGAGAAGGCGACGCCGGGCTTATGCGCCCGGTACGAAATGCTTCTGCGCGGTGCCACGGGCGATCAGGCGGGAGATGTAGTCGAGCTTCTGCGCATCCTGGTCGACAAAGCGGAAAGTCAGTTGCAGCCATTCGCTGTCAGGTTTCGGCTCGAAGGCGACGATGGCATGCAGGTAGCCGTTGAGGCGGGCGATTTCAGCGTTATCGCCCTGCTCCAGGTCGAGCACGGCGCTGTCGAGGACTTGCGGCAGCGTGTCGGTGCGTTTCACCACCAGCAGCGCTTCCTTGATGCTCAAGGCCTTGATCACGCATTGCTGGGTGCCGCTTGGCAGGCGCAGTTGGCCTTGGCCACGACCGCCAGCTGATGCTGCGGCGGCAGCAGGCGCCTTGATCGGCGGGCTGTTAAGCAAGCCGCGAGACGGTGCGGCGGCCGGGGCTGGCGCGGCGGCGGCAGGTTTGGCGAATGGGTTGACCGGTGCCGCCGATGGCGTGACCACGGCTGCCTTGCCACCCGTGAGCGCGCTAAGGGAGTCGTTGCCGAACGCCGAATTCATTTTGGTCGGCGCACTGTTCATCAAGGTGTCGAGCTTGCCGACCTTGTTCAGTGCCTGCTTGACCTTGGTCAGCAGTTGCTCGTTGGTGAACGGCTTGCTGACGTAGCCCGAAACCCCGGCCTGAATCGCCTGGACGACGTTCTCTTTGTCGCCACGGCTGGTGACCATCACGAACGGCATGGTCTTGAGGTTGTCCTGCTCGCGGCACCAGGTCAGCAGTTCCAGACCGGACATTTCCGGCATTTCCCAGTCGCACAGAACCAGGTCGAACGCTTCTTTGGCCAGCATGGCCTGGGCCTTTTTGCCGTTGACTGCATCTTCGGTCCGGATCCCCGGGAAGTAGTTGCGCAGGCACTTCTTCACCAGGTCACGAATGAACGACGCATCGTCCACGACCAACACACTGATCTTGCTCATCCAACACCCCTTTAAAAATCCCGGCAAGCATAACGCTGGCTGATGGCACTTTGCCAAAACTCTTCAGTCACGCCGGGACTTTTCGTTCGCGGGTGCTGCTTTTCAATTCAAAAGCCACACAAACAAAAACGCCCAGCCAAAAGGCCGGGCGCTTTTCTTGGGCAATCTTACTTATCGTCAGCTTTGCCCGGAACATTAGCGGTTTCGGCACTTGTGCCTTCAACTTCTTCCTTCATGCGCTTGAGGCCCAAGTGACGCACGTCGGTGCCGCGCACCAGGTAAATCACCAGTTCCGAGATATTGCGCGCGTGGTCGCCGATCCGCTCCAGGGAACGCAGTACCCAGATAATGCTCAAGACCCGCGAGATAGAGCGCGGGTCTTCCATCATGTAGGTGGCGAGTTCACGCAGTGCGGTCTTGTATTCGCGGTCGATGATCTTGTCGTACTGCGCCACCGACAACGCCAGGTCGGCGTCGAAGCGGGCAAACGCGTCCAGCGCATCGCGAACCATGTTGCGCACCTGGTCGCCGATGTGGCGAACCTCGACGTAACCGCGCGGCGCTTCGCCTTCTTCGCACAACTGAATGGCACGGCGGGCGATCTTGGTGGCTTCGTCGCCGATGCGCTCCAGGTCGATCACCGATTTGGAGATGCTGATGATCAAACGCAAGTCCGACGCCGCCGGTTGGCGACGGGCCAGAATGCGCAGGCATTCTTCGTCGATGTTGCGTTCCATCTGGTTGATCTGGTCGTCGATCTCACGCACTTGCTGGGCCAGACCGGAGTCGGCCTCGATCAGCGCGGTGACCGCGTCATTGACCTGCTTTTCCACCAGCCCGCCCATGGCCAGGAGGTGGCTGCGCACTTCCTCGAGCTCAGCGTTGAACTGCTGGGAGATGTGATGGGTAAGGCCTTCTTTACTAATCATGTTGGCGTCCTTGGAGCGTCCGGTAAGGTGCGGTGGACCGCAGCGTCAGTTCAGTGAGCAACAACAGCTTCCTAGCCGTAACGACCGGTAATGTAGTCTTCGGTCTGCTTCTTCGCCGGATTGGTGAACAGGGTGTCGGTGTCGCCGAATTCCACCAGTTTGCCCATGTACATGAACGCCGTGTAGTCGGAAACCCGCGCGGCCTGTTGCATGTTGTGGGTCACGATAACAATGGTGAACTTGGATTTCAGTTCGTAGATCAGTTCTTCGACTTTCAGCGTGGAGATCGGGTCGAGTGCCGAGCATGGTTCATCGAGCAACAGTACTTCCGGCTCCACGGCGATGGTGCGGGCAATCACCAGACGTTGCTGCTGACCACCGGACAGGCCGAGTGCCGACTCGTGTAGACGGTCTTTGACCTCATCCCACAGCGCCGCGCCTTTCAACGCCCACTCGACGGCTTCGTCGAGGATGCGTTTCTTGTTGATGCCCTGAATGCGCAGGCCGTAAACCACGTTTTCGTAGATGGTTTTCGGGAACGGGTTAGGCTTCTGGAACACCATGCCGACCCGGCGACGCAACTCGGCCACGTCCTCGCCCTTGCGGTAGATGTTGTTGCCGTAGAGGTTGATCGCGCCGTCGACGCGGCAGCCATCCACCAGGTCATTCATGCGGTTGAAGGTGCGCAGCAGCGTGGACTTGCCGCAGCCGGACGGACCGATGAAGGCGGTCACGCGCTGTTTCGGGATGTTCATGCTGACGTCGAACAGCGCCTGTTTGTCGCCATAAAACAGGCTCAGGCCCGGTACTTCGATGGCCACGGTTTCCTGCTCGAGGCTCAGGCTCTGTTTGTCGCGGCCCAGGGCCGACATGTTGATGCCGTGAGTATGTGCTTCGTGCTGCATGGGAGGCTCCCTGTGCTAACAAATTCGGTTCGGGACGCCACTTGTGGCATGCCCAATAAATGTTCGGTTGGACGCGATCCAGTGTGGAAGCGGGCTTGCTCGCGAAGAGGTCAGCACATTCAACATCAATGCTGCCTGACCCACCGCTTTCGCGAGCAAGCCCGCTCCCACATGGAAATCAGCTATCCAGCGCTTTGTATTTTTCGCGCAGATGGTTACGGATATAAACCGCCGACAAGTTGAGCGTGGCGATCACCAGCACCAGCAGCAATGCGGTGGCGTAGACCAGTGGCCGCGCGGCTTCGACGTTCGGGCTCTGGAAGCCGACGTCATAAATGTGGAAGCCCAAGTGCATGATCTTCTGGTCCAGGTGCAAATACGGGTAGTTACCATCCAGCGGCAGCGATGGCGCCAGTTTCACCACACCCACCAGCATCAGCGGCGCCACTTCACCGGCGGCACGGGCCACCGCGAGGATCATCCCGGTCATCATCGCCGGGCTGGCCATTGGCAGCACGATCTTCCACAAAGTTTCGGCCTTGGTCGCGCCAAGGGCCAACGAACCTTCGCGCACGGTGCGAGGAATCCGCGCCAGGCCTTCTTCGGTGGCCACGATCACCACCGGCACGGCCAGCAGGGCCAGGGTCAGCGAGGCCCAGAGCAGGCCCGGCGTACCAAAGGTCGGCGCCGGCAGTGCTTCAGGGAAGAACAACCGGTCGACCGAACCGCCGAGCACGTAGACGAAGAAGCCCAGACCGAACACGCCGTAAACGATGGCCGGAACACCCGCCAGGTTGTTCACCGCGATGCGGATCAAGCGAGTCATTGGCCCCTGACGTGCATATTCACGCAGGTAGACCGCCGCCAGCACGCCGAACGGCGTTACGATCATCGCCATGATCAGGGTCATCATCACGGTGCCGAAAATCGCCGGGAAAATCCCGCCTTCGGTGTTGGCTTCACGCGGGTCGTCACTGAGGAATTCCCAGACCTTGCTGAAGTAGAAGCCGATCTTGGTGAAGGTGCCCATGGCGTTCGGCTGGTAGGCGTGAACCACTTTGCCAATGCCGATTTCGACTTCTTTACCGTTGGCATCGCGAGCAGTCAGGCTGTCGCGGTTGAACTGAGCGTGCAGGTCGTTCAGACGCGCTTCGATGTCCTGATAACGGGCATTCAGCTCAGCGCGCTCGGACTCCAGGTCCGCTTGCGCGGCAGCGTCGAGACGGCCGTCCAGTTCCAGTTTGCGACCGTGCAGACGCACACGTTCGAGACCGGCGTTGATCGCGCCGATGTCGGCCTTTTCCAGGGTCTTGAGCTGTGCGGCGAGCTGGTTGACGCGATCGACACGCGCCTGCAACTCAGGCCATGCGGCCTCACCTTCAGCGATGACCTTGCCATCCTGTTTGACGTTGACCAGGTAGCCGTAGAAATTGCCCCACTCGCGACGCTCGATGGCCATCAGCTCAGGCGGGGTTTTCTGGTTGGTCAGCCACTCGCCGACAATCCAGGTGAAGTCGGTGCCGTTCAGATCACGGTTGCCGACCTTGATCAGCTCGCGGGTCATGAACTCCGGGCCCTGATCGGGCACCGGCAGGCCAGCGCTTTTCAGGCGCTCGCGTGGCACTTCTTCCTTCTGCACCACTTCGCCGATGACGAGGTGATTGGCTTGGCCCGGCACGTCGTAACTGGCGTGGATCAGGTCCGCCGGCCAGAAGTGACCCAGGCCGCGCACGGCAATCACCGCCAGCAGGCCAATGGTCATGATGACCGCAATGGACACCGCGCCACCGCTGATCCAGACGCCGGGGGCGCCGCTCTTGAACCATCCATTCAGGGAGTTCTGTTTCACAGACTTCTACCTTTCTTAAAGCGACGAGTATTTCTTGCGCAGACGCTGACGAATCAGTTCCGCGAGGGTGTTCATGATGAAGGTGAACAACAGCAGCACCAGCGCCGAGAGGAACAGCACGCGGTAGTGGCTGCCGCCGACTTCCGACTCAGGCATTTCCACCGCAACGTTGGCCGCCAGGGTGCGCAGGCCTTCGAACAGGTTCATTTCCATGACCGGGGTGTTACCGGTGGCCATCAGCACGATCATGGTTTCACCCACCGCGCGGCCCATGCCGATCATCAGCGCCGAGAAAATGCCCGGGCTGGCGGTGAGGATCACCACGCGGGTCATGGTCTGCCACGGTGTGGCACCGAGGGCCAGGGAGCCCAGGGTCAGGCCCCGAGGCACGCTGAACACGGCATCTTCGGCGATGGAGTAGATGTTCGGAATCACTGCGAAGCCCATGGCCAGGCCGACCACCAACGCGTTGCGCTGGTCGTAGGTGATGCCCAGGTCGTGGGAGATCCACATGCGCATGTCGCCGCCGAAGAACCAGGTTTCCATGTACGGGCTCATGTACAGCGACAGCCAGCCCACAAACAGAATCACCGGGATCAGGATCGCGCTTTCCCAGCCGTCCGGCACTTTCAGGCGGATGGACTCAGGCAGGCGACTGAAGACGAAACCCGCCACCAGAATGCCGATCGGCAGGAGCATCAGCAGGCTGAAAATGCCGGGCAAATGCCCTTCCACATACGGCGCCAGGAACAGGCCGGCGAAGAAGCCGAGGATCACTGTCGGCATCGCTTCCATCAGCTCGATCACCGGTTTGACCTTGCGACGCATGCCCGGGGCCATGAAGTATGCGGTGTAGATCGCGGCGGCAACGGCCAGTGGCGCGGCCAGCAGCATCGCGTAGAACGCAGCTTTCAGGGTACCGAAGGTCAGCGGCGAGAGGCTCAGCTTGGGCTCGAAGTCGGTGTTGGCCGCGGTCGATTGCCAGACGTATTTAGGCTCGTCGTAGTTCTCGTACCAGACCTTGCTCCACAACGCGCTCCACGAGACTTCCGGGTGCGGGTTGTCGAGCAGCAACGGTTGCAGCTTGCCGCCCTGCTCCACGATCACGCGGTTGGCCCGTGGCGACATGCCGAAAAGGCCTTGGCCGTCGACCACCTGATCCACCAGCAAAGTGCGGTGAGCGGTGCTGTGGAACACGCCCAGTTTGCCGGACGCATCGAGGGCAACGAAGCCTTTACGACGTTCTTCAGCGGTGATTTCAACGATCGGCGCAGCGCCCATCTGGAAAGTACGAATCTGCTTCAGACGCTGCTCGCCATCCGGGTCGCGAGCCATGAACCATTGGGCCAGACCACCTTTGGAGTCACCGACGATCAGCGAGATGCCACCCAGCAATTGGGTAATAGCGGTGACTTCGGTATTGCCGTCTTCAAGCAATTTGTAGCGCCCGTTAAGGCTCTTGTCGCGCAGACTGAAAACGTCGGCCTGAGCGCGACCATTGACCACGTACAACCACTGCTGACGCGGGTCGATGAAGATGTTCTTCACCGGCTCGGTCATTTGCGGCAGCTCAACGCGCGTCTGCTCGTTGGTGACTTCGCCGGTCATCATGTTTTCTTCGCTGGTCAGCGACAGGACATGCAGTTGCGCGGCCGTGGAGCCGGCCAGCAGCAGGGTCGAATCGGTAGCGTTGAGGCTGACGTGCTCCAGAGCACCGCCCGCCTCGTTCAGCATGATTGGCGTTTCGCCGTATGGATATTCAATGGCCGGCGAGATGGTTTTCTTGCCTTCCGGGTAGCTGACTTTATAGGTGTGACGGAACACCAGGACCTGGCCGTTGGACAAGCCCACGGCCACTAATGGCTGGCCAGGTTGATCTTCACCGATGGAGGTCACGCTGGTACCGGCCGGGATCGGCAGGTCGACGCGGCGCAGTTCAGCGCCGGTGTCGATATCAAAGAACAATGCCTGGCCCTTGTCGGAAACCCGCATGGCGACCTGGTTCTGCTCTTCAATGGAGATCATCAGCGGCTTGCCGGCGTCTTGCATCCAGGCGGGCGTGATGGCGTCTTTGGCGGTCAGGTCGGCCCCCTGGAACAGCGGCGCAACGACGTAACCGAGGAAGAAAAAGATCAGGGTGATCGCGGCAAGAACGGCGAGGCCGCCGACGAGGACGTACCAGCGGGTCAGGCGATCTTTCAGCGCACGAATACGGCGCTTGCGTTGCAGCTCAGGCGTATTGAAGTCAATTCGCTTGGGGGGATTTGTAGTCATGGTGGAGTTGGCCAGATCATTCATGCGCACACCCTAGCGATCCTGTATGACAGAAAGATGACAATGCAGTGACGCAACAAATCCGCCGCCAGCGGGAACTGGCAGTGGATTGGAAATTTGGGGGCCGGTATTTACCGGCATTTGTAGGAGCGAGGCTTGCCCGCGAAGGGGTCGTTACATTCAACATCAATGTTGACTGACCCACCGCTTTCGCGGGCAACCTTCGCTCCTACACAGGTCCGGGTTTAGCCCGGACCTAGGGTTTTACTTTTTTGCGACGTTACCGCCTTCTTGCAGACCCAGGTCAGCCAGTGCTTTTGCAGCAACCTTGGCTGGCAGCGGGATGTAGCCGTCTTTCACAACCACTTCCTGACCCTGTTTGGACAGAATCAGCTTCACGAACTCGGCTTCCAGCGGGGCCAGAGGCTTGTTCGGAGCCTTGTTGACGTAAACGTAGAGGAAACGCGACAGCGGATACTTGCCGTTCAGGGCGTTTTCTTCAGTGTCTTCCACGAACTCGGTGCTACCTTTCTTGGCCAGGGCCACGGTCTTCACGCTGGCGGTCTTGTAGCCGATGCCCGAGTAACCCACGCCGTTCAGCGAGGAGCTGATCGACTGCACGACCGAAGCCGAGCCTGGTTGTTCGTTGACGTTTGGCTTGTAGTCGCCTTTGCACAGGGCTTCTTCTTTGAAGTAGCCATATGTGCCGGATACCGAGTTACGACCGAACAGTTGCACTGGCTTGTTGGCCAGGTCGCCGGTCACACCCAGATCGCCCCAGGTTTTCACATCGGTTTTAGCGCCGCACAGACGTGTCGAGGAGAAGATCGCATCGACCTGTTCCATGGTCAGGTGCTGGATCGGGTTGTCTTTGTGTACGAACACCGCCAAGGCATCCACAGCCACCGGGATAGCGGTTGGCTTGTAGCCGTACTTGGTTTCAAAGGCTTGCAGCTCGTTGTCCTTCATCTTGCGGCTCATCGGGCCCAGGTTAGAGGTGCCTTCAGTCAACGCAGGTGGCGCGGTAGAAGAACCGGCAGCCTGAATCTGGATGTTTACGTTCGGGTATTCTTTTTTGTAGTTCTCAGCCCACAGGGTCATGAGGTTGGCCAGGGTATCGGAGCCGACGCTGGACAGGTTGCCCGACACACCAGTGGTCTTGGTGTAGCTCGGGATCGACGGGTCAACAGCGGCAACCGCGTTGGCAGTCGCAACGCCAGCAGCGACAAAAGTCATTGCCGCCATCAAACGCTTCAGTTTCATGCCTTACTCCTAGCAGATAGGTGTGTTAAGTCGGGGCCAAGTATCAGCAGGCCGTGTGAACACTCTATGGCTGAAATATGACAATTGGATGAAAGGCCAGCATTTGCTTTTTTCGCAGGCAGACCGCGTTATCGTTCTTCGCGGGCAAGCCTCGCTCCTACAGGATTAGTGTCATTTCAAAATTGGCGCATGACCTGTAGGAGCGAGGCTTGCCCGCGAAGACGTCGGTCGGCTCAGCGACCCTTCTTCCAGAGATAGCCCCCCACCAGAACCCCGACGCCACACAGAACCGCTACGTAATACGCAGGCCCCATCGGGCTTTCCTTGAGCAGCAGGCTGACGATCATCGGCGTCAGGCCACCGAAAATGGCGTAGGCGACGTTGTAGGAAAACGACAGGCCACTGAAGCGCACCACGGGCGGGAATGCCTTGACCATGACATAGGGGACCGCACCGATGGTGCCCACCAGCAAGCCTGTTATGGCGTACATCGGGAACAGCCAGTCGGGATGCTCAGCCAGGCTGTGGTAGAAGGTCCAGGAGCTGGCCAGCAACGCGGCGCAGCCGAACACGAATACTCGTCCCGCGCCGAAACGATCTGCCAGGGCGCCGGCAATGATGCAACCAATGCTCAGCAGCACTATCGCCACGCTATTGGACTGCAGGGCGGTGGTTGGCGCGAAGTGATAGACCGTCTGCAATACGGTCGGGGTCATCAGGATCAACACCACGATGGCGGCGGACAACAGCCAGGTCAGCAGCATGGAAATCAGAATCGCACCGCGATGGTCGCGTAACACGGCGCGCAGCGGCACCTCTTCGGCCAGCGCTTTGCGTAATTGCAGTTCGGCAAACACTGGGGTTTCGTGGAGCCAGCGGCGCAGGTAGACCGAGAACAGGCCAAACACGCCGCCCAGCAGGAACGGGATTCGCCAGGCGTAATCCGACACTTGCACCGGCGTGTAAATGCTGTTGATTGCGGTAGCGACCAACGAGCCCAAAAGAATACCGGCAGTCAGACCGCTGGTCAGCGTGCCGCAGGCATAACCAATGTGACGCTGCGGCACGTG
Source organism: Pseudomonas sp. PDM24 (assembly GCF_019218905.1). NCBI lineage: Bacteria > Pseudomonadati > Pseudomonadota > Gammaproteobacteria > Pseudomonadales > Pseudomonadaceae > Pseudomonas > Pseudomonas sp. PDM24. The sequence goes on from NZ_JAHUWR010000002.1 coordinate 609,040, forward strand.
TTCGGAAACGAATACCCAGGCTCCCGGCACTTCACCGCCAATCGCCGCGCCCTGAATTACCCGCATCAACAGCAACAGGATCGGCGCCCACATACCTATCTGCGCGTAAGTCGGCAGCAAGCCCATGATCAGGGTCGGGACTGCCATCATGAAAATGCTCAAGGTGAACATCTTCTTGCGCCCCAGCAGATCACCGAAGTGCGCCATGACGATGCCGCCCAGCGGCCGCGCCAGGTAGCCGGCGGCGAAGATGCCGAACGTCTGCATCAGGCGCAGCCACTCGGGCATATCGGCGGGAAAGAACAGTTTGCCGACCACCGTGGCGAAGAACACAAAGATGATGAAGTCGTAAAACTCCAGCGCGCCGCCCAAGGCAGACAGCGATAACGTCTTATAGTCATTGCGGGTCAACGGGCGTGCGGATTGGCTGGGCTGCGCGATGCTCGAGGGCGCTGTGGTCATGGCAAGGGCTTCTCTTATAGTCGGATCTGCAACCTCAACAACGCTGGCAGAGGCTTGGGCAGGTTCGGCACGATAGCAAATTGTTCGAAAAAGCACATAGAGGCGCGTATTTGACGGTCGAAATGAGAACCGGACGGTCGTCGTGGAGTCTACCGATCGATATACTCCCAATATTGCAACGGCTTGTAAGGGGTTGCTGTGCGAAACCGTTGTTGGCCTCCACCAGCCGATTTCGCAGAGTTTCCCTTTAGGCGCCTTACGAAAAACGTGACGAACGTAGTATGTTCGGGGCTGAATCGTTTTTCCAAGGCTCCAGTGCGCAAAGTCGCCGAGCGAAGGTCAGGCAAGGCAAAAACAGGCGAGGACGCGGAGTTTGCTGCTGTAAATGAGCGTCCGAGCCTGTTTTTAACGCAGCATGACCGAGCGCAGGCACTTTGCGCGCGGAGCCGTAAGACGGCTATTCACCCGCTACATACATGAAGAGTCACGGGTCAGAGGCACCCCCGGCATGATAGAGCTCGAACAAGAAGATCCAATCCCGCAAGGCGACCTGGCCCTGCAAATCACCGCGCTTCCGCGCGAAACCAATGGCTTTGGCGATATTTTCGGCGGCTGGCTGGTGGCGCAGATGGATCTGGCTGGCACCGCAATGGCCAGCAAAGTGGCTGGTGGTCGCGTAGCCACCGTGGCGATCGATCGCATGGCGTTCCTGGTGCCGGTAGCAGTGGGCGCGCAGCTGTCCTTTTATACCCAGGCCCTGGAAATCGGTCGCAGCTCGATTCAGATGATGGTCGAAGTCTGGAGCGACGATCCACTGTCCAGCGAATGGCGTAAAGTGACCGAAGCCGTCTTCGTGTTCGTCGCCATCGACGGCAGCGGCCGCACTCGCTCGGTTCCGCCTAGAGCCCGTTAAACCGAAGCTCGTAAAAACCGGAGCCCGTAAAAAAAGTGGGCGTTAAACCCGGCGACCGTTTTGCGGTCCATTGCAGTCCTGTTCCTGATCGAGAGTTGCCCCATGAGCACGCCCAACGTTGAAGCCGTGAAACTGGATGAACTGAACTGCTGGCGTATCCGCCACGGTCAGGCCGAATTGCTGGTGGCCCAGCAAGGCGCGCACATTCTCAGTTATCAACGGGCTGGCGAGCCTCCGTTGATCTGGCTCAACGACGAGGCGGTATTCAAGGCCGGCAAAAGCATCCGCGCCGGCGTGCCGGTGTGCTGGCCGTGGTTCGGCAACCTGTCGCGCAACCCGCAGAGTGTCCAGGCCATGCGCGTCAGCCAGGAACCGCCGACTGCCCATGGTCTGGTGCGGGCGATGGACTGGGAACTGGGCTGCATCGAAACCGAGGGCGAAAGCCTGAAGGTGGAATTCAATCTGCCCTACCCCGAAGGCGGCCTGCCAGGCTGGCCACATCAGGTGGACTTGAAGCTGAGCATTCGTCTGGATGAGCAGTTGCACATCAGCCTGACCAGCGAAAACAAGGGCGCTGAACACGTCACCATCAGCCAGGCACTGCATAGCTATTTCGCGGTCAGCGATGTGCGCAACGTGCACGTTGAAGGGCTGGATGGCTTGAGCTATATCGAAACCCTGGACGACTGGAAAACCGTCACCCAGACCGGTGATCTGCATTTTACCGGCGAGACCGACCGCATCTATCTCAATACCCCGCCGAAGCTGAGCATCGTAGACCCGCACTGGGAGCGACGCATCGAACTGACCAGCAGCGGTTCGCGTTCGGCAGTGATCTGGAACCCCTGGATCGACCGCGCCGCGGCATTCAGCGACATGGCCGACGATGGCTGGCAGCGCATGCTGTGCATTGAAACGGCGAATGTGATGGGTGATGTGGTGACACTGGCACCGGGGGCAAGTCATACCTTGGGCGTCAGTGTCGGCAGCAAATCCCTTTAACACCACAAAACAAATGTGGGAGCGGGCTTGCTCGCGAAGGCGGCGTATCAGTCGACATTAACGTTGCCTGACACACCGCCTTCGCGAGCAAGCCCGCTCCCACATTTTGATCTGCGCCTGGCGTTTTTACAAATCCGACTCTTTGACCACTCGCACCTGCGCCGCATCCAGCGCATACGCCGCATCCGCCAAGTCGTTGTTGACCGTCTCGATCTTCAGCGTGCCGGTCACCCACAGCGGTGTGTAGATATCGTTCAGCTTCAAACCTTTCGGATAACGCACCAACACCAATTGATTAGGTGGTGGCGGCGGCACGTGGATGCAGGCGCCCGGATACGGTACGAGGAAGAACAATGTGCTGTGGCCCTTGGCGTCGGATTCCAGCGGTACCGGGTAACCGCCAATGCGGATGTGCTTGTCGTTCATCGACGGCACGGTTTTGGTCGAGTACATCACCGCCGGCAAGCCCTTGCTCTGCTTCATGCCACCCTTTTGGGTAAAGGTGCCGTTGGCTTCCGGTGAGTTGTGATCGATTTCAGGCATGGCCTCGAGGGCTTTCTGGTCCGACTTGGGCATCAGTTCAAGCCAGTCGGTTTCCGGCAGTTCGCCGGCATGGGCCAAACCACTGCCCAGGAAGAGAAGAGTCAACAGAAGACGGCGCATGAAAGTGCTCGGTAGGGATAGGACAGTGTCACGCCGAGCATTCTAGCCCTCTCGACGTGCGCAGCCGAGAGGGATTCGTCGCTTGAATCAGTTCTTTTTAATCAGGCCGTAGATCACCAGCAATACCACCGCGCCCACCAGCGCACCGATGAAACCTGCGCCTTCGCCAGCGTGGTAAATGCCCAAGGCCTGGCCGCCGTAAGTGGCTGCCAGCGAACCGCCGATACCGAGCAGGATGGTCATGATCCAGCCCATGCTGTCATCACCCGGTTTCAGGAACCGTGCGATCAGGCCGACGATCAAGCCGATAAAGATGGTTCCGATAATTCCCATGGCATTTCCCTCTGATTAATTGGCTATAGCCTAGACAGACTTTGGCATCCTGCCATCAGAGAACGGCGGCCCCTGAAGGTTCCGCCGTTGCCACATGAAACTATTCGGCGATCAGCGCTTCGACCTTGAGGATCTGCGCAGCCAACGTCTCACGGTCTGCACAGCGCAGACTGGCGTGACCGACCTTGCGGCCGGCCTTGAAAGCCTTGCCGTAGTGATGCAAATGGCAGTCGTCGATCGCGATCACTTTTTCTACTGGCGGCACGACACCGATGAAGTTGAGCATCGCGCTCTCGCCGACCTTGGCCGTCGAACCCAGCGGCAGACCGGCAACGGCCCGCAGGTGGTTTTCGAACTGGCTGCACTCGGCGCCTTCGGTGGTCCAGTGCCCGGAGTTGTGTACGCGCGGGGCGATTTCGTTGGCCTTGAGGCCGCCGTCGACTTCGAAGAACTCGAACGCCATCACGCCGACGTACTCCAGCTGCTTGAGTACGCGACTGGAGTAATCTTCAGCCAACGCTTGCAGCGGGTGATCGGTGCTGGCCACGGACAGCTTGAGAATGCCGCTGTCGTGGGTGTTGTGAACCAGTGGATAGAACCTGGTTTCGCCATCGCGAGCACGCACGGCAATCAGCGAAACTTCGCCAGTGAATGGCACGAAGCCTTCCAGCAGGCAGGCAACGCTGCCCAGCTCGGCGAAGGTGCCGATCACGTCTTCAGGCTTGCGCAGGACTTTCTGGCCCTTGCCGTCATAACCCAGGGTGCGGGTTTTCAGCACGGCCGGCAGACCGATCGAAGCCACGGCGGCGTCCAGGTCGGCTTGCGACTGGATGTCGGCGAACGCGGGGGTCGGAATCCCCAGGTCCTTGAACATGCTCTTTTCGAACCAGCGATCACGAGCGATGCGCAGGGCTTCGGCGCTCGGGTACACCGGGACGAATTGCGACAGAAACGCCACGGTTTCGGCCGGGACGCTTTCGAACTCGAAGGTCACCAGGTCGACTTCATCGGCCAGTTGACGCAAGTGATCCTGATCGCCGTAATCGGCCCGCAGGTGTTCGCCCAACGCGGCTGCGCAAGCGTCTGGCGCCGGGTCGAGGAAAGCGAAATTCATGCCCAGCGGAGTGCCCGCCAGCGCCAACATGCGACCCAACTGGCCGCCACCGATTACACCGATTTTCATCGTCAACAACCTCAGGCGATGCGTGGGTCTGGATTGTCCAGGACGCTGTCTGTCTGCTCAGCGCGGAATTTCTTCAACACGGTATGAAATTGCGGATGCTTGGCGCCCAGGATGCTCGCCGAGAGCAACGCTGCGTTGATCGCGCCGGCTTTGCCGATGGCCAGGGTGGCGACCGGAATGCCTGCAGGCATTTGCACGATAGACAGCAGCGAATCGACGCCCGAGAGCATCGACGACTGTACGGGTACGCCCAGCACCGGCAGGTGGGTCTTGGCCGCACACATACCTGGCAGGTGGGCCGCGCCACCGGCACCGGCGATGATCACCTCGATGCCACGGGCCTCGGCCTCTTCGGCATACTGGAACAGCAGGTCCGGGGTGCGGTGGGCAGAGACCACTTTCACCTCGTAAGGGATGCCGAGCTTTTCCAGCATATCGGCGGTGTGGCTAAGGGTGGACCAATCGGACTTGGAGCCCATGATCACGCCAACCAGTGCACTCATCGTCGTGCCTCTTCTCTCTGGGCGCCCGCAGGCGCGTCAAAAAACAACAAGCCACGCAGAAATGCGTGGCTTGATTGTACGAAAAATGGCCGGACGAACCGGCCGAAGGCCGCGCAGTATACCTCAATGAAGCAGATAAACAGCCCCCGATACGACCATCTGTCATACGGCGCAAAGTGCCGGTTTTATTGACTCGGAGGTCAGCGAAAGATCGACACAAATCCCCCTGTGGGAGCGGGCTTGCTCGCGAAAGCGCTGGGTCAGGCAACATTGATCTCGACTGACACACCGCATTCGCGAGCAAACCCGCTCCCACATTGGATCTTCATTGGTCTCAGATACCCGTTGTGCCTTGGGCCGCGCCGCCTTCAAGCTTGCGCCAGAGCAACCGCACGTTGGCCTTGCGCACCAATGCGCAGCGGTACAGACGGATCTCCAGTGGCACATGCCATTGCGGGCCCCCGCAGACGACTAACTCACCGCGAGCCAGTTCAGCGCGCACGCTCAGTTGCGGTACCCAGGCGATGCCAAGGCCTTCCAGCGCCATGCTTTTCAGGCTGTCGGCCATGGCGGTTTCGTAGATGGTGGTAAACCTGAGGGCGCGCTGGCGTAACAGCATGTTGACCGAGCGCCCGAGAAACGCACCGGCGCTATAAGCCAATAGCGGCACGCTGGCCTCGCCTTCCAGGTCGAACAACGGTTTGCCATCGGCATCGGCGGCGCAGACCGGGAGCATTTCGGTGTCCCCCAAGTGCAGCGACGGGAAAATCTCCGGGTCCATTTGCATGGCCGCATCCGGGTCATAAAACGCCAGCATCAAATCGCAGCCGCCTTCGCGCAATGCATGCACCGCATCGCCAACGTTAGTGGCCACCAGTCGCGTGGCAATGTTCAGCCCTTCATTGCGCAACTGCGCGATCCAGCGCGGGAAGAAACCCAGTGCCAGAGAGTGAGCGGCAGCAACCTGCATCACCTCGCCCTGCCCGCCTTCCAGGTGATGAAGGTGGCGCAGCACTTCACCCAGCTGTTCGACCACGGTTCGCGCGGTAACGAGAAATAGCTGCCCCGCCGCGGTCAGCTCGACCGGCGTGCGGGAGCGATTCACCAGGGTCAGCCCCAGCGCGGCTTCGAGGCTGCGGATCCGTCGGCTGAATGCCGGCTGAGTCACGAAGCGTCGTTCAGCTGCCTGGGAGAAGCTGCGGGTGGCGGCCAGAGCACTGAAGTCCTCGAGCCATTTACTTTCCAGATTCATCACGCCCTCCCGGACACGCACCAAATTAGGTCGCACGCTCGCCGCGCATGCGGCGTCACACGGGCATTATGCCGAATGTGCATAGGCTAGTGTTTAACAGCATTGGCCCAAAATTCTTCACAAGCCTAGCATTTGCAGTGTTCCGGCACAGACCGGGTCCATATCGAGATGATTTCTATCATGTCCTCCGCTGCATCTTTCCGCACAGAAAAAGACCTGCTTGGCGTACTCGAAGTACCTGCTCAAGCGTATTACGGCATCCAGACCCTGCGAGCGGTGAACAACTTCCGCCTCTCTGGCGTTCCGATTTCGCATTACCCGAAACTGGTTGTCGGTCTGGCAATGGTCAAGCAGGCCGCCGCTGACGCCAACCGCGAGTTGGGTCACCTGAGCGAAGCCAAGCACGCTGCTATCAGCGAAGCTTGTGCCCGATTGATCCGCGGCGATTTCCACGAAGAGTTCGTGGTGGACATGATTCAAGGCGGCGCTGGCACTTCGACCAACATGAATGCCAACGAAGTCATCGCCAACATCGCGCTGGAGGCCATGGGCCACAGCAAGGGCGAATACCAGTACCTGCACCCGAACAACGACGTCAACATGGCGCAGTCGACCAACGACGCCTACCCGACCGCGATCCGTCTGGGTCTGCTGCTGGGTCACGACGCGCTGCTGGCCAGCCTCGACAGCCTGATCCAGTCGTTCGCCGCCAAAGGTGAAGAATTCAGCCACGTTCTGAAGATGGGTCGTACCCAGCTGCAAGACGCCGTGCCGATGACCCTGGGCCAGGAATTCCGCGCCTTCGCCACCACATTGGGCGAAGACCTGGCACGCTTGAAGACTCTGGCGCCAGAGCTGCTGACCGAAGTGAACCTGGGCGGCACCGCGATCGGCACCGGCATCAACGCCGACCCGCGCTACCAGCACCTGGCCGTGCAACGCCTGGCGACCATCAGCGGTCACCCACTGGTGCCAGCCGCCGACCTGATCGAAGCCACCTCCGACATGGGCGCCTTCGTGCTGTTCTCCGGCATGCTCAAGCGCACCGCGGTCAAGCTGTCGAAGATCTGCAACGACCTGCGTCTGCTGTCCAGCGGCCCACGCACCGGCATCAACGAAATCAACCTGCCAGCGCGTCAGCCAGGCAGCTCGATCATGCCAGGCAAGGTCAACCCGGTAATCCCGGAAGCCGTGAACCAGGTGGCGTTCCAGATCATCGGCAACGACCTGGCCCTGACCATCGCGGCCGAAGGCGGCCAGCTGCAACTGAATGTGATGGAGCCGCTGATCGCTTTCAAGATCTTCGACTCGATCCGCCTGCTGCAGCGCGCCATGGACATGCTGCGCGAGCACTGCATCGTCGGCATCACCGCCAACGAAGAGCGCTGCCGTGAACTGGTCGAACACTCGATCGGCCTGGTTACAGCACTGAACCCGTACATCGGCTATGAAAACGCCACCCGCATTGCCCGTATCGCGCTTGAAAGCGGCCGCGGCGTGCTGGAACTGGTGCGCGAAGAAGGCTTGCTCGACGAAGAAATGCTCGCCGACATCCTGCGCCCGGAAAACATGATTGCTCCGCGTCTGGTGCCTCTGAAGGCTTGACCAAACGCCGGCTCTTTTGAAGAGCACGCTCACCAGGTCGAGGGACTAGACACCTCTCACCTTTTGAGGGCTTGGGGATTTACTCCCTCAAGCCCTTTTTTTTAACTCTTTTGCGGATTTTCGAATATGCTGAATGCTTTCAGTTCCGCCAAGATCGCAGCCTTCGGCAGCTCCTACCGGGTTTGAGACCCCCTGTAGAGGCTACCGAAGGCTGCGATTTTTTGATTTTGCAGCGCTCTCGTTTCATCGCTTGCACCACAACCGTGCAGACGGAAGGCACTCTCCTATGTATAGTGCCGGCCCTCTTCGCGTGAGCGGTCGTCGATAACGAGGCCCAAACCCATGCGAAACCCGAACTAATAAAACCCGCGATATGGAACCGGAACGAACCTCGATCCACTTGTTGTGCCACGCGCAAGCCGGTGTAACGCGATGTGTCGGTCCACCATTATCTGCACACACAAAAAATAGCGAGGAATAATCCATGCTCGAAGTCATCAACGACTTCCTCTCAGGGAAAGTACTGATCGTGCTCATTGTCGGGCTCGGTAGCTACTTCACGATCCGCTCGCGTTTCGTCCAGTTCCGTCATTTCTTCCACATGTTCGCGGTGTTCCGTGACAGCTTGCGCAGCAGCGCCGGTCAACTCAGCTCGTTCCAGGCCCTGATGCTCAGCCTGGCCGGCCGTGTCGGTGCGGGCAACATCGCCGGTGTCGGTATCGCCGTGACCCTTGGTGGCCCCGGTGCAGTGTTCTGGATGTGGGTGACCGCGCTGGTCGGCATGTCCAGCAGCTTCTTCGAATGCTCCCTCGGCCAGCTCTACAAGCGCTGCGACTCCGAAGGCCAGTTCCGTGGCGGCCCGTCCTTTTACATTCAGCACGGCCTGCAGAAACGCTGGTTGGGCATGATCATGGCGTTCCTGCTGCTGATTACCTTCGGCTTCGCCTTCAACGGCCTGCAAGCCCACGCCGTCACCCACTCGCTGAACAATGCCTTCGGCCTCGACACAACGTACACCGGCCTTGGCCTGGCGGTATTGCTGGGTCTGGTGTTCATCGGTGGCATCAAGCGAATCGCCAAGGTCGCTGACCTGCTGGTACCGGTGAAAACCCTGGTGTACATCGGCGTGACCATCTACGTGATCGTGCTGCAGTTCGACCATGTTCCGGGCATGTTGATGACCATCGTCAAAAGCGCCTTCGGTCTGGACCAGGCGTTCGGCGGCCTGATCGGCAGCGCCATCGTCATGGGCGTGAAGCGCGGCGTGTTCGCCAACGAAGCAGGCCTGGGCAGTGCACCGAACGTGGCTGCTGTGGCCTCGGTCGAGCACCCGGTCTCGCAAGGCGTGGTTCAGGCGTTCAGCGTGTTCCTCGACACCTTCGTGATCTGCACCTGCACCGCATTGCTGATTCTGCTGTCGGGTTTCTACACCCCGGGCTTCGAAGGCGACGGCATTGCCCTGACCCAAAACTCCCTGGCTGCCGTGGTCGGTGACTGGGGCCGGATGTTCATCTCCGTGGCTCTGGCGTTGTTTGTGTTCACCTCGATCCTCTACAACTACTATCTGGGCGAGAACAACCTGCGCTTCATGATCGGCGAAAACCGCAAGGCACTGATGGCCTATCGCGCGCTGGTACTGGTACTGATCTTCTGGGGTGCCATCGAAAACCTCAGCACGGTGTTCGCGTTCGCCGACATCACCATGACCCTGCTGGCGTTCGTGAACCTGATCGCGCTGTTCCTGCTGTTCAAGGTCGGCATGCGCATCCTGCGTGACTACGATGACCAGCGTGCTGCCGGTATCAAGACCCCGGTGTTCGATTCGAGCAAATTCCCGGATCTGGACCTGGACCTGAAAGCCTGGCCAGCCAATCCGCCAGCCGCCGCTCCTACGGCCGCAGCCGAGCCGCAAGGCGTGACCGCAGCGCAACGCTGATCGGTAAAAAACCGGGCGCACCCCCTGCGCCCGGCGTGACACAGCTTGCGACCGGCGTCATGCTCGGTCGCATGTTGTGGCAGCTATTTTGATGCTGCCGTTTTGGTTCGAGCTTGAGACCCATCGCTGCCATCGCGAGCAGGCTCGCTCCCACATCGTTTTCGGAGAACCTCCATGAATGCCTCGACTTTTCCTGCTGCCCAGCACGTCATGGTGCTCTACACCGGCGGCACCATCGGCATGCAAGCCAGTGCCCACGGGCTGGCCCCGGCGTCCGGTTTCGAAACGCGGATGCGCGAGTATCTGCACAGCCAGCCTGAACTGGTGGTACCGCAGTGGCGCTTTCGCGAGATGGCGCCGCTGATCGACAGCGCCAACATGACGCCCGCCTACTGGCAGCAACTGCGTGAAGCGGTGGTCGATGCCGTGGATGTCCAGGGCTGCGACAGTGTGTTGATCCTGCACGGTACCGACACCCTGGCCTACAGCGCCGCAGCCATGAGCTTCCAGCTGCTCGGCCTGCATGCCCGCGTAGTGTTCACCGGCTCCATGTTGCCGGCCGGCGTGACCGACAGCGATGCCTGGGAAAACCTCAGCGGTGCGTTGGTTGCTCTTGGCCAGGGCCTGGCGCCGGGCGTTCATCTGTACTTCCACGGCGAACTGCTCGATCCGACCCGCTGCGCCAAGGTTCGCAGTTTCGGTCGTCATCCATTCAAACGGCTGGAGCGTCAGGGCGGCGGCGTGAAAGCGACTTCCGTGCCGACGCAGCTGAACTACAACCAGCCTAAACAGCTGGCGAAGGTCGCGGTGCTGCCGCTGTTCCCGGGCATCGGTGCCGATCAACTGGATGGCCTGCTCAACAGCGGTATTCAGGGTCTGGTGCTGGAATGTTATGGCAGCGGTACCGGGCCAAGCGACAACCCAGAGTTTCTCGCCGGCCTGGAACGGGCGCGGGACAAAGGTGTGGTGGTGGTCGCGGTGACGCAATGTCATGAAGGTGGCGTGCAGCTCGACGTGTACGAGGCGGGCAGCCGCTTGCGTGACGCCGGTGTGTTGTCCGGTGGCGGCATGACTCGCGAGGCGGCGTTTGGCAAGTTGCATGGGCTGCTGGGTGCAGGGCTTGAATCCGCTGAAGTTCGACGGCTGGTTGAACTCGATCTGTGCGGTGAACTGAGCTGACACAACACAAAACCCTGTAGGAGCGAGGCTTGCCCGCGAAGGCGTCCTCAAGTGCGCCAAAAGCTTCGCGGGCAAGCCTCGCTCCTACAGGGGCCATCAGGCATATAACTTGCTCCCCTTCCGGCACGCCCAACGCTGGAAGCACCCATGCTCCACTCTCACCTCACCACCCTCAATGCCGTCTCCCTGGTGCTCAACACCTTCAAGGCCGAAGGCCTGTCCAGCGAAGCGTTATTGGCCGGCAGCGGCATCAGCGCGGCGGATCTGAGCCGGGCGGACACGCGCATCACCACCAACCAGGAGATGCTGGTTTGCGCCAACGCCGTCGCGTTACGCCGCGATATCGGCCTGGAGTTGGGCCGGCGAATGCACGTTTCTTCCTATGGCATGCTCGGGTACGCCTTACTCACCAGCGCCACTTTAGGTGACGCCTTGCGGTTGGCGCTGCACTATCCGGCGCTATTGGGAACACTGTTCGAGTTGAGCCTGGAGGAGGATGGCGAGCGCATCTGGCTCACTGCCGGGGACTATCGGGAAAATCCGGCGCTGGCGCCGTTCAATGTCGAGTTTTGTCTGGTCTCGATGAAAGTCACCTGCGAAGACTTGCTCGGCCACTCTCTGCCCCTGCTCGGGGCCCGCTTCGAATACCCGGCGCCGGATTATCAGGCGCGCTACGCCGAGCGTTTCGACTGCCCCTTGCAGTTCGATGCTGTGTCCAATGCCTTTGCTTTCGACAAACGCTGGCTCGAACAACCCCTGCCCCTGGCCGACGCCATCACGCACCAGGCCATGGCCGAGCGCTGTCGCAAGCAAAACACCGAATTCACCGGGCGTCAGGCCTGGCTCGGGCGTATCCGCCAACTACTCGCGGCGCAATTGAGCGCGGCGCCGGGCCTGGATGGGCTGGCCAAACAGTTGAACTGCTCGGCGCGCACCCTGCGACGACATCTGAAGGACCTGGGCTGCAGCTATCAAGAACTGCTCGATGAATTGCGCTTCGAGCAGGCCAAGCGACTGCTTTGCGAAGATCAATTGCCGATCTATCGGATTGCCGAGGCGTTGGGGTTCAGCGAGACCGCAAGTTTCCGCCATGCGTTTGTGCGCTGGAGTGGTGTGGCGCCGAGTCAGTTCCGTCCCTGACAACCCAACCCTTGTAGGAGCGAATGCGTCATTCGTGGGCGCCGGTGTGCCATTAAGGGGCGAATTTCGGTCAAATCTTTTGGCCATATCGATCCCCTTTTGGCCTTTCCTGCCGTTCTCCCAAACGCCGCCCGCCGCAAGACTGTGTGCAACCGAATCAGCCTGCGGAGAACAAGAATGCTGACGATCTACTCGGACGATCACCACTTGCATCACGGCCGTTGCGAATTGATGGACGGGCAATTGATGCCCTGCTTCGAAATGCCCTCGCGGGCCGACCATGTGTTGGCACGCGTACAGTCCCGCCATCTGGGCCCGGTCGAGGCGCCGCAGGATTTCGGTCTCGGGCCGATCGAGCGCATCCACAGCCGCGACTACCTCGACTTCTTCAAAGGAGCCTGGGCGCGCTGGACCGAGTTCAATACCGACGGCGACTTGCTGCCCTACACCTGGCCTGCCCGCACCCTGCGCCGGATCATGCCCACCAGCCTGCACGGTCAGCTCGGCTATTACAGCTTCGACGGCGGCGCACCAATTACCGCCGGTACCTGGCAAGCGGCGTATAGCGCGGCGCAAGTTGCGCTCACGGCCCAAGCGCAAATCCAGCGCGGTGCCCGCAGTGCCTTCGCCTTGTGCCGTCCACCGGGACACCATGCCGCCAGCGACTTGATGGGCGGTTATTGCTACCTCAACAACGCCGCCATCGCCGCTCAGGCATTCCTCGATCAAGGCCACAAAAAGGTCGCGATCCTCGACGTCGATTACCACCATGGCAACGGCACCCAATCGATTTTCTACGAGCGCAGCGACGTGCTGTTCACCTCGATCCACGGCCATCCGGAAGCCGAGTTTCCGTTCTTCCTCGGCTACGAAGACGAACACGGTGAAGGCCCGGGCGAAGGGTTCAACTTCAACTACCCTTTGCCCGCCGGCTCAGGCTGGGACCGCTGGAGCGCAGCCCTGGAGCAGGCCTGCAAAGAGATTGAAAAGTACGGCGCCGACATCGTCGTCGTATCCCTGGGCGTCGATACGTTCAAGGACGACCCGATCTCCCAGTTCAAACTCGACAGCCCGGATTACCTGGCGATGGGCGCGCGCATCGCGGGCCTCGGCAAGCCGACGCTGTTCGTGATGGAAGGCGGTTACGCGGTGGAAGAAATCGGCATCAATGCCGTGAACGTTCTCGAAGGTTTTGAAAGCGCCCAATGAGGAATTAGAACAAATGAATCGACTCAAGCGTCTTATCGCTCCAGTGTTATGCGCCACCGTATTCAGTGGTGCCATTCACGCCGAAGAGCGCACGTTGCGGGTGTACAACTGGTTCGACTACATCACCCCCAAAGCGCTGGAAGATTTCAAGACCCAGAACCCCCAGACCAAACTGGTCTACGACATCTTCGACACCAACGAAGCCCTGGAGGCCAAGCTACTGACCGGCAACTCCGGCTACGACGTGGTGGTGCCGTCCAACGTGTTCCTCGCCAAGCAGATCGAAGCCGGGGTGTTCCAGCCGCTGGACCGCAGCAAACTGCCGAACTGGAACCACCTCGACCCCAAGCTGATGAAGTTGATCGAAGCCAACGACCCGGGCAATAAATTCGCCGTGCCCTACATGTACGGGACCATTCTGATCGGCTTCAACCCGGACAAGATCAAGGCGGCTTTGGGCGACAACGCACCGGTGGACAGCTGGGACCTGATCTTCAAGGAAGAGAACATCAGCAAGCTCAAGCAGTGCGGCGTGGCCCTGCTCGACTCGCCGTCAGAGATCCTGCCGCTGGCCCTGCAGCACCTGGGCCTGGACCCCAACAGCAAGAAGCCGGCGGACTACGCCAAGGCTGAAGCGCTGCTGATGAAGATTCGCCCCTACATCACCTATTTCCATTCGTCCAAGTACATGGCCGACATTGCCAACGGTGACATCTGCGTCGCGGTCGGTTACTCCGGCAGCTTCTCCCAGGCCGCCAACCGCGCCAAGGAAGCCAAGAACGGTGTGGTCGTCGACATGCGCCTGCCCAAAGAAGGCGCACCGATCTGGTTCGACATGCTGGCGATCCCCAAAGGCGCGAAGAACCCGGAAGATGCCTACAACTTCATCAACTACCTGCTGCAACCTCAGGTCATTGCACCGGTCAGCGACTTCGTCGGCTACCCGAACCCGAACAAAGACGCCACGGAAATGGTCGACCCGGCGATCCGCAACAACCCGAACCTGTACCCGACCGAAGCGGCGATGAGTACGCTCTACACCCTGCAACCGCTGCCGCGTGATGCCGAGCGGGCGCGGACCCGGGCCTGGACCAAAATCAAGTCCGGCACCTGATCCGGGCGGCGTGACTCACACCGGGCGCCAGATCTCTTTGAGCCTCGCCAGTGCCGATTCGATAGCCGCCTCCGGCACTGCGGCGAACCCCAGGACCAGCCCCGCTCGCTGGTCCTCGGGAAGCGTCGTGTCTGGCAGCCAGTAACTGCTCAAACCATTGATCTCCACCCCGACGCTGGTGGCTTGTTCAATCAATTCGCGCTCACGAGTCACGCTGTCGACACGTACCGTCAGGTGCAAACCGGCCGCCACACTGGGCAGCTTACCGACGCCCGGGATATCCACAGGCCAGCCATTGAGCAACACGTTACGCCGACTCAACGCAGCGCGGCGCATACGCCGGATATGCCGCTGGAAATGCCCGGCGGCCATGAACTCGGCCATTACCGCCTGGGTGCTGACCTCCGAGTGCCGTACGTCCACCGCACGACGCTGGGAGAACGCCTCAACCAATCCGGGCGGCAACACCAGATAACCCAGTCTTAATGCCGGGAATGCGACCTTGCCGAAGGTTCCGACATACAGCACCCGCCCCTGTCGATCCAGTGCAGCCAACGGCGCCAGCGGTGCGCCGCTGTAACGGTATTCGCCATCGTAGTCGTCCTCGACGATCCACCCTTGGGTGCGTTCGGCCCAGGCCAACAATTCAAGACGTCGCGCCAGACTCATGACCACGCCGGTCGGGTACTGATGCGACGGCGTGACGTAAGCCAATCGACAATCGCTGAGCCCCGCCAATTCGGTGCAATCAATGCCCTCACTGTCCACCGCTATCCCGTGCAATCGCGCGCCGGCTACAGCGAACGCATGACCCGCCGCTCGATACCCCGGATTTTCAATGCCCACCCCATCGCCAGGCTCCACCAGCAACTGTGCACAAAGGCTAATCCCCTGTTGTGCGCCACTGGTGATCACTATTTGCTCAGCCGAGCACTGCATGCCCCGCGAACTGCGCAAATACGCAGCAATTAACCCACGTAATCGCGCATCACCCGCTGGGTCGCCGTAACACAGTTGCTCTAAATCCGGCTTACGCCAGAAAGCCGCATTCAGCTTGGCCCAGACCTCGAAAGGAAATAGATCGAAGGCTGGAACGCCGACACGAAATGCCCGAGGTGGACCACTGGGAGGCAAGGTCAAATGGTTCTTTTCAACCCGGCCCAAAGCACCGCTGTGGATAACTTTACTGGATGAAACCACAGGTAAATCCAACCAATTTGTGGATAAGGCTGTGGGTAACCCTGTTGAAAACCCTGTGGATACTTTTGTGGATAATTTTTTCACTGACATCGCAGCTTGAGGCAATTGCGCGACATAAGTCCCGTCGCCAACACGCCCCTCGATGAAGCCCTCAGCGTAAAGCTGATCGTAGGCACGGACCACGCTGTTACGGGAAATCGATAACGCCGCCGCCAGATCGCGACTGGCTGGCAGTCGTGTGCCGCTGGCCAGTCGTCCGTCGAGCACTCGCACCCGTAGCGCTTGATAGAGCTGACGACTCAGGCCCTGGCGGCGGTCGAGTTCGATACCCGCCGGATTGAACGACGAGGGAAGCGGCGTGTTCGACATGGTAATGGACCTATGAAATTGGTCATTAATGGCTCTTACAACAGACCAATAGCCTGCCTAGGATGCAGGCATTCGCCAAGGAATATTTCCATGTATACGCCCAGCAATTTCGCCATCAATGATTTGAATGAGCTGCATCAGCACATCCTCGGCGCCCGTCTTGGCGTTTTGGTCACCCACGGTGTGCAAGGCCTGCAAGCCAGTCATTTGCCTCTGCTGCTGAATGCCGACCACGGCCCGAATGGCACTCTCTACGGGCACCTCGCCCGGGCCAATCCACAATGGCGAGAATTGCAGAACGGCGCCGAGGCGCTGGTGATTTTTGCTGGTGCGGATGCTTACGTCAGCCCGGGGTTTTACCCGAGCAAAGCCGAGCACGGGAAAGTCGTGCCGACCTGGAACTACGTGGCCGTACACGCTTATGGCACTGGCGAAGTGTTCACCGATACCGATCGCCTGCGCGATCTGGTCAGCGCATTGACCGAGCGCCATGAAGCCGGTCGCGCCCAGCCGTGGAAGGTCGCCGATGCCCCCGCCGACTATATCGACGGCATGCTCAAGGCCATCGTCGGTTTTGCCTTGCCGATCCAGCGGCTGGAGGGCAAACGCAAGCTCAGCCAGAACCGTAGTGCCGCAGACATCGCCGGTGTGCGCGAGGGGCTGACCGCCAGCCCTGATGTGCACGACCAGGCCCTCGCCCACTTGATGCGTTAAGGAATCAATATGAGTCAGATCGACATCCGCCAGGTCACCGCCGACGATCACGCTGCCTGGCTGCCGCTGTGGCAAGCCTACCTGCGCTTCTACAACACCGAACTGCCCGAGGCGGTGACCCAAAGCACCTGGCAGCGCCTGCTCGATCCGAGCGAACCGACCCATGGGGCGCTGGCCTGGGCCGATGGCAAAGCGGTGGGCATGGTGCATTTCATCTATCACCGCTCGAACTGGAGCATCGAAAACTCCTGCTACCTGCAAGACTTGCTGGTGACACCAGAAACCCGCGGCACCGGTGTCGGTCGGCAACTGATCGAATTCGTCTACACCACGGCCAAGGCGGATGGTTGCTGCAAGGTTCATTGGCTGACCCACGAAACCAACGCCACCGCGATCCAGCTCTATGAGCGCATCGCCGAACGCCCCGGTTTCATCCAGTTTCGCAAAGGCCTTTAAGGTTCAAGGAGAGCAGCATGTCGATTTCACTCGCGGACTGGAAAGGTGTTCCGCCACCCTCGGTCCAACTGATCGAAGGGCGTTTCATCCGCCTGGAAAAACTTGACCCGGCGCGTCACGCCGACGGTTTGTGGGAAGCCCTGGAAGGCCCGGGCGCGGATCCGAAGCTCTGGGATTATTTGCCTTACGGTCCTTTCCCGGAGCGCAGCGCTTTCAACGATTGGCTGAACAACCATGCGGCCAACAGCGACCCGTATTTCTTCACCGTGATCGACCGCGCCAGCGGCGACGTGCAAGGTATCCTCAGCCTGATGTCGATTGTCCCTGCTCAGGGTCGCATCGAAATCGGCCATGTGACCTTCGGCGCAGCGATGCAGCGCTCCCCGAAAAGTACCGAGGCGGTTTACCTGCTGGCCAGGGAATCCTTTGCCTTGGGTTATCGGCGCCTGGAATGGAAATGCAACAACGGCAATGCCCGCTCCAAATATGCAGCGGAGCGGTTGGGGTTCAGTTTTGAAGGGGTGTTCCGTCAGCACATGGTGGTCAAGGGGCAGAACCGTGACACGGCGTGGTATTCGATTCTGGATTCGGAATGGCCGGCGATTGGCGCGGGGTTCGAGCGGTGGCTGTCGGATGAGAACCAGACGGAATCGGGGCAGGTGAAAACGTTGGTGGAGTGCCGCCAGTAATCTTCGGCGTCTGGCAGGACGCCTTCGCGGGCAAGCCTCGCTCCTACAGGGGTTTTGCGTCGATCACCATTTTATGGTCAATCGAAAACCTGTAGGAGCGAGGCTTGCCCGCGAATGGCATCACGCCAATTTCTGGGCGAGCACCGCAATATGCTCCGGCCCGATCCCGCAGCACCCGCCCAAATGGCTGGCCCCGCGCTTCTGCCAATCGGCCGCCCATTGCAGATACCCCGGCGGGTCGAGATCGTCGCGCAACGGGTCCAGACCGTCGTTGGCCGTGGCCTCTTTCGGCTGCGGCGGGAAGGCATTGGCGTACGCGCCAATGTGAATCTTCACCCCCAAGCGTTCGAAGGTTTCCCGTGCCGCATCAATCGCAGCGCCGATCACTTCTGGCTGGCTGCAATTGAACAGCAAGGTCTCGACGCCCAACTCAGCCGCCACTGCAGCGGCCTCAGCCACAGGCTCACCGGAACGCAAACGCGGCACTTCGTCGGTGTCTTCATCCTTCAAGGTAAACGACAGCCAGAACGGCTTGCCATCCTTCGGTAGACCGGCATGGATCGCCCGTGCCTCGACAATCGAACTCTGGGTTTCAGCCAGCCACAAGTCGACATGCGGCGCCAGGCCATTGACCAGAGGCGTCAGCAGTTCAGTCACCCGCGCGGCATCGAACAAGTCCGGGCGATAGGAGCCGAACAATGGCGGCAATGACCCGGCCACTCGCACGGGCTTGCCCGCCACATCGACCGCACGCCGGGCCAGCTCACCGGCCAACGCCGCGAGCGCCTGACCCTCAGCGGCAAAACGCTCTTCACCAATATGGAACGGCACCACCGCGTAACTGTTGCTGGTGATCACGTTGGCACCGCTATCGATATAAGCCGCATGCACCGCCTCCACCGCTTGCGGTGCTTCGCTCAAAGCCAGCGCCGACCACTCGGGCTGCCTGAACGGCGCCCCTCGACGTTGCAGCTCACGACCCATGCCGCCATCCAGAATTACCGTGCTGCCTGCGCCCATATGCTTTTCACTCATAAGCTTATGAAAATAACTCACTATCAGAGTCGTTCTTATAACTATTTAATACGCACCGTACGGTTAATAACAACCTCTTTTTTTTCAGGGATCAACTGTGAAATTTCAACCACTGCTGGCCCTGGGCCTAACGATTCTGGCTGCCTCCACTCAAGCCTTTGCGGGCGCCACACTGGACCGCATCGAGCAAAAGAAAGAACTGGTGGGCGTGCTGATGGAAAGCTATCCACCCTTCTCATTCCTCAACGATCAAAACCAGCTCGATGGTTTCGACGTCGACGTGGCCAAGGCCGTGGCGGACAAACTGGGCGTCAAGCTGCGCCTCGAAACGCCGTCCTGGGACGTGATCGCCGCCGGTCGCTGGAGCGGGCGTTACGACATCTGCATCTGCTCCATGACCCCGAGCAAAGCCCGCGCTGAAGTCTTCGACTTCCCGGTGGAGTACTACGCCTCCCCCGCCGTGATCGTGGTCAACGCCAAGGACGACAGCATTCACAGCGCCAAGGACCTGAGCGGCAAAAAAGTCGGCCTTACCAGCGCCTCCAGCTATGAAAGCTACCTGAACAAAAACCTGGTGATCGAAGGCGCCGAAGACATCCAATTGCAGTACCCGTTCGAGAATGTGCAGATCGCCCCCTATGACACCGACAACGTCGCGTTCCAGGATTTGGGCCTGGGCGCTGGCGTGCGTCTGGACGCGATTCTCACCAACCTGGTGACCGCGCAACCGCGCCTGAA
The DNA here is from genome assembly GCF_019218905.1 of Pseudomonas sp. PDM24. Classification (NCBI taxonomy): domain Bacteria; kingdom Pseudomonadati; phylum Pseudomonadota; class Gammaproteobacteria; order Pseudomonadales; family Pseudomonadaceae; genus Pseudomonas; species Pseudomonas sp. PDM24. The sequence goes on from NZ_JAHUWR010000002.1 coordinate 628,735, forward strand.
CGAAGACAAGCGTTTCAAGCTCGCCGGCGAGCCGCTTTACTCGGAGCCGAACTCGGTGGCCATCGAAAAAGGCGACGCCCAGTGGGACGCCAAAGTGCGTGATGTGTTTGCCCAGTTGAAACAGGACGGCACCTTGAGCAAGCTGTCGCAAAAATGGATCGGCGCCGACATCAGCAAATGACTTCTTTCCCCAAACCTCCTCAGCCACCGCAACCGGTGGCTGAGTCAATGCTGCAACGGATTTTCGGTTTCCGCACACGGCTGTACCTGACCTGGGCAGCGATGTTCGGCTTGTTCGCGAGTTTCTTCCTGAGCTTCGACCTGAAGTTCTCGATCATCCTCGACAAACTGCCGAACCTGATCGGCCTGCACCTGGCGCCCAACGGCTTTCTGCAAGGCGCAGCGCTGACGTTGTTTTTGTGCCTGTGCTCGATCGTGGCGTCATCACTGCTGGGCTTCATCACGGCTTTGGCTCGGTTGTCGAAAAGCGCGGTGGCGTTCGGTATCGCGAGCTTCTATGCCTCGTTCTTTCGCGGTACACCGCTGCTGATTCAAATTCTGCTGATCTACCTCGGCCTGCCACAACTTGGCATCGTGCCCGGTGCCATCGCCGCTGGCATCATCGCCCTGTCGCTGAACTACGGCGCCTACCTGAGCGAAATTTTCCGCGCCGGCATCCTCGGCGTTCCCCATGGCCAACGCGAAGCGTCATTGGCCCTGGGCATGCGCGAAACCGTGATCTTCTGGCGCGTCACCCTGCCCCAGGCCATGCGTACCATCATCCCGCCCACCACCAACCAGTTCATCTCCATGCTCAAAGATTCGTCTCTGATCTCGGTGATGGGGGTTTGGGAAGTGATGTTCCTGGCGCAATCGTATGGGCGCTCGAGCTATCGCTATATCGAAATGCTCACGACCGCGGCGATTATTTATTGGCTGATGTCGATTGGACTGGAGCTGATTCAGGCGCGGATGGAGCGGCATTATGGGAAGGCGTATTTGAAGCGGGGTTAGCGAAAAGATCGCAGCCTTCGGCAGCTCCTCAGGATTCACTCGCCTTGTCCTCACTGATTCAGCACAGTAAGCCTTGTGGGAGCGGCGGTGCGGCGATCCTGCTTGCTCGCTCCGACACAAGGATTGTGGCACTCCCAAATACCGGGCGAAAAAAAAGGGGAGCACATGCCCCCCCGAGGTTTAAAGCGGTATATCGAGGCTGTTAACTCAGCCTTCGATCTCGATCAGAATCTCACCCGGGTTTACCCGGTCGCCCTTGGCCACGTGGATGGCGGTGACTTTGCCGGCGATGGCCGATTGGACTTCGGTTTCCATCTTCATCGCTTCGGTGATCAGCACGGCCTGGCCGGCCTTCACGGTGTCGCCTTCCTTGACCAGGACATCGACGATATTGCCCGGCATGGTGGTGCTGACGTGGCCCGGTGCAGTGGCTTGCTTGCGCTTGCTGCTACCGCCGCTGACGAATTCGTTGAGCGGTTCGAACACCACTTCTTCCGGCATGCCGTCGATGGACAGATAGAAGTGGCGCTTGCCTTCCGACTTGACGCCGACACCGGTGATGTCGACGCGGTAGGTTTCGCCGTGAACGTCGATGACGAACTCGGTCGGCACGCCTTCACCGCCGGCCGACGTCACCCCGCCCGCTTCCGGAATTGGCAACAGCACCTCCGGTACGAGGGTGCCGGCTGCACGTTCTTCGAGGAATTTGCGGCCGATGTCCGGGAACATGGCGTAGGTCAGAACGTCTTCTTCAGACTTGGCCACGGCACCGATTTCGGCGCGCAGCTTGGTCATTTCCGGCTTGAGCAGATCGGCCGGACGCACGTCGATCACTTCTTCGCTGCCGATCGCCTGACGACGCAGTTTTTCGTTCACGGTGCCCGGCGCTTTGCCGTAGCCGCCTTGCAGGTAGAGCTTCACTTCATTAGTGATGGTTTTGTAGCGCTCGCCGGCCAGCACGTTGAAGAACGCCTGGGTGCCAACGATCTGCGAGGTCGGCGTTACCAGCGGCGGGAAGCCGAGGTCTTCGCGAACGCGAGGGATCTCCGCCAGCACTTCGCTCATGCGGTTCAGCGCGCCTTGCTCTTTCAACTGGTTGGCGAGGTTGGAAATCATCCCGCCCGGTACCTGATTCACTTGAACGCGAGTGTCTACGGTGGTGAATTCGCTTTCGAACTGGTGGTACTTCTTGCGCACGGCGTAGAAGTACAGACCGATCTCTTGCAGCAGCTCCAGGTTCAGGCCGGTGTCGAATTCGCTGCCTTTAAGGGCAGCAACCATCGATTCAGTGCCTGGATGGCTGGTGCCCCAGGCGAAGCTGGAGATCGCGGTGTCGATGTGGTCGGCGCCGTTTTCGATGGCTTTGAGTTGGCACATTGCAGCCAGGCCAGCCGTGTCATGCGAGTGAATAAACACTGGCAGCGACTGTTCGGATTTCAATGCCTTGACCAATTCGCCTGTGGCGTACGGGGTCAACAGGCCAGCCATGTCCTTGATCGCCACCGAGTCGCAACCCATGGCTTCCATTTGCTTGGCTTGCGCCACGAACGCCTCGATGGTGTGCACCGGGCTGGTGGTGTAGGCGATGGTGCCCTGGGCGTGTTTGCCGGCGGCTTTCACCGCTTCGATGGCGACTCGCAGATTACGCACGTCGTTCATCGCGTCGAAAATGCGGAACACGTCGATGCCGTTGACTGCCGCCTTGGCGACGAAGGCTTTGACCACGTCGTCGCTGTAGTGGCGGTAGCCCAGCAGGTTCTGGCCACGCAGGAGCATTTGCAGACGCGTGTTAGGCAAGGCCGCGCGCAGTTGGCGCAGACGCTCCCACGGGTCTTCTTTGAGGAAGCGTACGCAGGCGTCGAAGGTCGCGCCGCCCCAGCATTCCAGCGACCAGTAGCCGACTTTGTCGAGCTTGTCGCAGATCGGCAGCATGTCTTCGGTGCGCATGCGGGTGGCGAGCAGCGATTGGTGGGCGTCGCGCAGGATTGTGTCAGTAACGTGGATTTGTTTGCTCATTGTTCTATTCCTCACAGGCCTGCGTGGGCGGCGATGGCGGCGGCGATGGCCAGGGCCAGCTCTTCGGGTTTGCGCTTGATCGAGTAGTTGGTCAGTTCAGGGTGGCTTTCAACGAAGCTGGTATTGAACTGGCCGCTACGGAATTCCGGGTTACGCAGGATTTCCTGGTAATACGCGGCGGTGGTCTTGACCCCCTGTAGACGCATGTCGTCCAGAGCTCGCAAGCCACGGTCCATCGCCTCTTCCCAGGTCAGCGCCCAGACCACCAGTTTCAGACACATGGAATCGTAGAACGGCGGAATGGTGTAGCCGGTATAGATCGCTGTGTCGGTGCGCACGCCAGGACCGCCGGGCGCGTAGTAACGGGTAATCTTGCCGAAGCTCGGCAGGAAGTTGTTTTTCGGGTCTTCGGCGTTGATCCGGAACTGCAACGCGAAACCGCGGTGCTGGATGTCTTCCTGTTTCACCGAAAGCGGCAGGCCGGACGCGATGCGGATTTGCTCGCGAACAATGTCGATGCCGGTGATTTCTTCGGTGATGGTGTGTTCCACCTGCACCCGGGTGTTCATCTCCATGAAGTACACCTCGCCCTCGGCGAGCAGGAACTCCACGGTACCGGCGTTCTCGTAACCCACAGCCTTGGCCGCACGCACCGACAGGTCGCCGATGTAGGCGCGCTGTTCCGGGGTCAGTTGCGGGCTCGGAGCGATCTCGATCAGCTTCTGGTTGCGACGCTGGATCGAGCAATCACGCTCGAACAGGTGCACCACGTTGCCAAAGCTGTCACCGAGAATCTGTGCTTCGATGTGTTTCGGATTGACGATGCATTTTTCCAGGAACACTTCCGCCGAACCGAAAGCCTTGGTGGCTTCGGAAATGACCCGCGGAAAGGCTTGTTCGAGTTCTTCGCGACTGTTGCAACGACGAATCCCGCGGCCGCCACCACCGGAGGTGGCCTTGAGCATCACCGGGTAACCGATGCGATCGCCTTCGGTCAGGGCTTCTTCGATGCCCGACACGTTGCCTTCGGTGCCCGGGGTGACCGGTACGCCAGCCTTGATCATGCTGCGGCGCGCTTCGGTCTTGTCGCCCATACGGCGAATCACTTCAGCCGATGGACCAATGAATTTGATACCGCGTTCGGCGCAGATGTCTGCCAGCTCGGCATTTTCCGAAAGGAAGCCATAGCCGGGGTGCAACGCATCGCAACCGGTTTCCACCGCCAGGTTCACCAGCTTGCGCGGGTTGAGGTAGCCGGCCAGTGGCTCGGCACCGATGCTGTGGGCCTCGTCCGCACGCTTCACATGCAAGGCATGGCGGTCGGCGTCGGAATAGATCGCGACGGAGCGAATGCCCATCTCGGCGCAGGCACGCACGATTCGTACGGCAATCTCACCACGGTTGGCGATCAGGATCTTTTTTATCACTTGGAGGTTCCCTTGAGCCGGTGGTACCCACGACCTGTCACACCAGGTCGACGCGTGACCAAATGTTTCAATTCAGTCGCAGCTCCACACTAGCCTTCGCAAGGGATTAACAAAAATGAATAATAATTGGGTTACACATAAGCAAAGACTTATAGTTGAGGCATCAGCCTCCGCTCAGGGTCTCTAGAAAATGCGTAAGTCATTGATGCGTATGACGTTGCGTCAATTGCAGATCTTCAATGAGGTGTGCGACTTAAGGTCCTACAGCCGTGCAGCCGACGAAATGTCTCTCACACAACCTGCCGTGAGCCTACAGATTCGTCAACTCGAAGAGCTGATCGGCCAACCGTTATTCGATTATGTCGGCAAAAAACTCTACATGACCGAGGCGGCCGAAGCACTGCAGCGCGCCAGCCGGGATATTTTCGGGCGCCTGGAAAACCTCGATATGCAGCTGTCGGACATGCAAGGCTCATTGCAGGGTCAGCTGAAACTGGCGGTGGAATCCAGCGCCAAGTATTTCGTGCCGCACCTGTTTGCCGCGTTCAAGCGCCAGCACCCGGAGGTGAACCTGCAACTGACGGTGGTCAACCGTGGCCAGGTCATCCGGCGCCTGTCGGATAACCGTGATGATCTGGTGATCATGTCTATGGTCCCACAGGACATGGGGCTGGAGTTTCTACCGTTCCTCAACAACCCGATTGTCGCCGTGGCACCGCCGGATCATCCACTGTGTCACATGGGCCCGCTGCGCTTGCAGGATCTTGAGCCCTACACGTTGCTGTTGCGCGAACACGGTTCCGGCACGCGACTGGCTTGCGAAGAGTATTTCAAAGAGAAACGTGTGCACTTCACCCAAACCCAGGAGGTGGCCTCGGCCGAAGCGCAGCGTGAATGCGTCTTGGCGGGTCTGGGCGTGGCGCTGTTGACACGCCACGCCCTGAACCTTGAGTTGGCAACCGGCGGATTGATCGAATTGCCAGTCGAAGAGCTGCCGCTGTACCGCAGTTGGTGCCTGGTGCAAGCCAAGGCCAAACGGCTGTCACCGGTGGCCCATGCATTCCTTGCGTTTATCCGCAGCGAGCGGATGCAGATCAGCGCGCTGGTTGAGCGTTTCGACGGGAAGTTGCGGGAGCCGCCTGCCAGTAATTGAGTTCCAGATCGTCAGAAAATTCGCCAATTTCGGCCAGAAGCTGGCGGCGCTCGCTGCGATCTTCGATGGCGCGGCGAAATTCCATGCGGCGCTGATCTTCTTGCTGACGACGGGTTTTGACGGCGCTGTTGCGTTCTTCGTAGGGCTGAGCCATTTCGAGTCTCCCAAGGCGAGTACGGGAGTTACAAGATAGGTGCGAGGGATGACGGTTTGGCGGCGGGAGGATGACAGTGAGATGAAATGTGGTGAATTGGATGACGCCTTCGCGGGCAAGCCTCGCTCCTACAGGGTTACGCGATATCTGTAGGAGCGAGGCTTGCCCGCGAAGGCAATCTCAAGGCAAGGAATCAATCGTCCAGCGCTTTCACCGATTTTGGCGACAGCCGCAAGCTGCGAAGGCTGCGTTTGACGCTTTTCAGGTGATTGACCAGGCTCGGACCGCGGGCCATGGCCACGCCCATCGCCAGCACATCGATCACTACCAGATGCGCAATGCGCGACGTCAGTGGCGTATAGATTTCGGTGTCTTCATGCACATCGATCGCCAGATTGACGGTCGACAACTCGGCCAACGGTGTCTGGCTCGGGCACAACGTGATCAGAGAAGCGCCGCTCTCGCGCACCAGATTGGCGGTGATCAACAGGTCCTTGGAACGCCCGGATTGGGAAATACAGATCGCCACGTCACTCGGCTTCAGGGTGACCGCCGACATCGCCTGCATATGCGGGTCGGAATACGCCGCTGCAGTCAGCAGTAAACGGAAGAACTTGTGCTGGGCATCCGCCGCCACTGCGCCCGACGCACCGAAGCCATAGAACTCGACACGCTGGGCCTGAGACATGAGCGACACAGCCCTCTGCAACTCCACCGGATCGAGTTTCTCGCGAACCTCCATCAGCGTATGCAGGGTGGTGTCGAAGATTTTCAGGCTGTAATCGGCGACTGAATCGTCTTCATGGATCGCGAACTGCCCGAAGCTCGCGCCGGCCGCCAGGCTTTGCGCCAGTTTCAGTTTCAAATCCTGAAACCCGGAGCAACCGATGGCGCGGCAAAACCGCACGATGGTCGGCTCGCTGATGCCCACGCTGTGGGCCAGGTCGGCCATGGAGCTGTGCATCACCGCCGCAGGGTCAAGCAGCACGTGGTCGGCGACTTTGAGCTCCGACTTGCGTAACAGGTGGCGGGACTGGGCGATGTGTTGCAGCAGATTCAAGGGGCTGGACTCTTTGTTATTGGCAGGTGCCGGGGATGTAGCACGCTTGTAGTTATACTACATGAATCGGCTTTTTGCCTGCTCAATGCGTAACTCAATGTCCCCATTTCATGCGCCATGCGCTCCATGTAGCCCTCTCGGTCCTTGTAGCAGCTGGCGAAGCCAGCGGCTACAAAGGGTTGGCGTCGCAACGTAAAAGCTCGGCCAGGTTGGCGGCCTCGACCGGACGACTGATCAAATACCCCTGCACTTCATCGCAGCGCTCGACTTTCAGAAACTCCAACTGCTCCGGCCGCTCCACCCCTTCAGCCACCACCTTCAACGACAGGCCATGGGCCATGGCGATAATCGCTCGGGTAATCGCCGCGTCCTCGCTGCCCTCCCCCAAACCACGGATAAACGCCTGATCAATCTTCACGTAATCCACAGGGATGCGCTTGAGATAGCTCAGCGACGAATAGCCAGTGCCAAAATCGTCGATGGCCAGTTTCACCCCAAGGTCGCGCAACTGCTGGAAGGTCGCGATGATGTGCTCGACGCTGTCCAGCAACTGGCTTTCGGTGAGTTCCAATTCCAGATAGCGCGGCGCCAGACCGGTTTCCTCCAGCACTTGGCGCACCAGGCTCACCAGTTTTCCCTGACGCAGCTGATGCACCGACAGGTTAACCGACACCCGAATCGGCTCCAGGCCCTGACGCTGCCACTCGCAGGCTTGCCAACAGGCCTGGCGTAAAACGAACTCGCCAATAGCGCCGATCAACCCGGTTTCCTCGGCCAAGCCGATGAAATCCCCCGGCGGCACTTGGCCCAGGGTCGGGTGATGCCAGCGTACCAATGCCTCGGCGGCATTCAGCCGGCCGGTGACGAGGCAGAGTTTCGGTTGATAAAACACTTTCAACTGCTTTTCTTCGATGGCTTTGCGCAACTGATTCTCGAGCTGCAAACGCTCGAGCGTGCTGGCTTGCAGGCTGTCGGTATAAAACTGGAAGTTGTTGCCGCCCAAGTGCTTGGCGTGCTGCATGGCCATGTTCGACTGGCTGACCAGCGCAGAAATCTCCCGCGCGGTGTCCGGTAACAGGCTGATGCCCATGGACGCGCTCATCACCAGCTCATGACCGTCGACAGTGATCGGCAAACACAGCTTGGTCGACAAACGAGTTGCCATGCGCGCCAGACTCGACAGGTTGCCGTAGGCATCGAACAGCACTGCAAATTCATCACCGGACAACCGGGCGATGGTGTCCGCTTCCGGCAGCGCATTGACCAGGCGCCGGGACATTTTCTGCAACAGCTGATCAGCGATTTCGTGGCCAAGGCTGTCGTTGAGCAGCTTGAATCGATCCAGATTGATGTGCAGCAACGCCAGGCTGCGCCGACCGCCCTGACGCACCCGCTGATGAGCTTCGTGCAGCCGTTCCCGGAACAACGATCGGTTGGCCAATCCCGTGAGTTCGTCGTAATGGGCCAGGTAACGCATACGCTCTTCGGACTCACGCCGAGCAGACAGATCGGCGAAGAAGCCGACAATATGACTAACTTTTCCCCGTGAATCGCGCACGGCGTTCAGTTGCAGCCATTGCGGATACAACTCGCCATTCTTGCGCGTTTCGACCAACTCGCCCTGCCAGCTACCGTGCTGCTCCAGCGCCTGACGAATCGCCGCGTAATGCCGGCGGGCGTCGCGACTGCAGGGTAACTCGACCACACTGCGCCCGAGCATGTCGTCGATGTCATAGCCAGTCACTCGACTGAAGGCTTGATTGGCGGCGATCAGCGCGTAATTAGGGTCAAGAATGACGATGCCCTCGCTAGCGGCCTCGAACACCGTCGCCGCCAGTTGACGCTGTTCTTCCTGTCCCTTGCTGGCACTGATGTCGCGGCGGGTGCCGACCATGCGGATCACCCGGCCGTTTTCGCTGCGCTCCACCGCTCGCCCACGGTCCTCGATCCAGACCCAATGGCCATCGCCATGCCATACCCGATACTCGATCTGATAATCCTCGCTGCGACCCTTCAAATGCTCGACCAGGGCGCGCCTGAGCGATGGCAAGTCTTCGGGGTGCAGACGTGGCTTGAGGTGGCTGAGCATCGCCGTCACGTATTCCGGCTCCAGGCCGAACAGCTCCTGAAGCTGAGTGTGATGGACTTCGTCTGTCTGCAGGTTCCAGTCCCACAACCCGAGTTCACTCGCCTTCAACGCCAGCGCCAGTCGCGCTTCGCTCTTGCTCAAGGCCTGGTTAGCGGCGTCCAGCTCCAGACTGCGTTGGGCAACGCGATTTTCGAGGTCGACCTGAGTTTCGCGCAATTCGTCTTCGGCGCGGCGGCGCTGGTCGATTTCCTTGGCCAGTTCGTGGTTGAGCTGATCACTGCGACGTTGCGCCTGCTGCAAGTGCTCGATCAGGGCCTGATTTTGAAAGCGCCGCAACAACCCCTGGTTGATCAGCCGATTGACCTGCCAGGCGACCACGCTCAACGAACCCAGCAATATCAGCCCAAACCAGCCCCAGCCCTGTTCCTGCTCATCCCCGCCCCAGAACAGATAGCCGATGGCTGGCAGCAGACAGGGCAAGGTAAAGGACAGAAAAGCTGGCAGGCTGACGGCATAAGCAACGCTGGCCGAGAGTGCCGCGGCGCCGATCAGGCCGAACACCCAGGCTTGCTGCATGAAATTATCCGCGGGCACCAACGCGATGCCGGCACCGGCCAGGGTCAGGCCAGTCATCGCAGAGCCGAGCATGAACATGCGACGCCAGACCGGATGGGCCTGACGGTTGGGAATCGCCGAATCGAAAGCCGCGACTTGAATCACCCGCAACGCCACCAGCGACAATAACCAGATCAGCCAGACGCTCACAACGAAGTAGCGCTGCGGGCTCCAGAGCAGGCCGGCGCACACCAGACCGTTGATCAGCATGAACAGCGTAGGCAAAAGCGAGCCCTGGTACAGCAGGCGCGTGCGTTCGACCGCCATTTCCATGGCGTACTGTTTGCGGATAACCCGGGGCTCCACAGAGGGGCCCGACAGGTCGGAGCTGAGGGTCATAGGCAATGTTCTTGTTCTTATAGTGAGCATGCGAGCCCGAATTGTGGACGGAGCATACACAAGCAAATGCCCGGACCAAACAGCCCCAGGTCACAAAATAGACGAAAGTTTGAGCCGCCCACCTTGGTAAAAAAGCCGCCAGACGAGCTCCGCCAATGCTTGCAGCCGGTGACCGACCGGTCGTCATCGGTGCTTCTTTCATCGGCTAATGCAAAGCTCGGTTTGCCCGGTGTGACGGCGCACCCTAGAATGCCCCGATGCGCGATGATCTCTCCCTTCTGCTGAACTCCCTCAACGATGCCCAACGTCAGGCCGTAGCGGCCTCTGTGGGTCGTCAGTTGGTCCTGGCCGGTGCTGGCTCCGGTAAAACCCGAGTGCTGGTGCACCGTATCGCCTGGTTGATCCAGGTCGAAAACGCCTCGCCCCACTCCATTCTGTCGGTGACCTTCACCAACAAGGCCGCTGCCGAGATGCGTCATCGCATCGAGCAGCTGATGGGTATCAACCCGGCCGGCATGTGGGTCGGCACCTTCCACGGCCTGGCGCACCGCTTGCTGCGGGCGCACTGGCAGGAAGCCGGCCTGAGCCAGACTTTCCAGATTCTCGACAGCGACGACCAGCAACGGCTGGTCAAGCGGGTGATCCGCGAGCTGGGCCTGGACGAGCAACGCTGGCCGGTCCGACAGGCCCAGTGGTTCATCAACGGGCAGAAAGACGAAGGTCTGCGTCCGCAACATATTCAAGCCAGCGGCGATCTGTTCCTGGCGACCATGCGCAGCATTTATGAAGCCTACGAGGCCGCGTGCCTGCGGGCCGGCGTCATCGATTTCTCTGAACTGCTGTTGCGCGCCCTCGATCTGTGGCGCGATAACCCGGGCCTGCTCGCCCATTATCAGAAGCGCTTCCGGCACATTCTGGTGGACGAATTCCAGGACACCAACGCCGTGCAATACGCCTGGTTGCGTCTGCTGGCCAAGGGTGGCGACAGTCTGATGGTGGTCGGCGACGACGATCAGTCGATCTATGGCTGGCGCGGCGCGAAAATCGAGAACATTTATCAGTATTCCGACGACTTCCCCGATGCCCAGATCATTCGTCTGGAGCAAAACTACCGCTCTACCGCCGGGATCCTCAAAGCCGCCAACGCCCTGATCGCCAACAATACCGGGCGCATGGGCAAAGAGTTGTGGACCGATGGAGGCGAAGGCGAAGCAATCAATCTGTACGCCGCGTTCAACGAGCATGATGAAGCACGCTACGTGGTCGAAACCATTGAAAGCGCGCTGAAAACCGGCCTGGCTCGTAGCGATATCGCGATTTTGTACCGCTCCAACGCCCAATCGCGCGTTTTGGAAGAAGCCTTGCTGCGTGAGCGCATTCCGTATCGCATTTATGGCGGTCAGCGCTTCTTCGAACGGGCAGAAATCAAGAACGCCATGGCGTACCTGCGTTTGCTGGAAGGCCGTGGCAACGACGCGGCCCTGGAGCGAGTAATCAACGTTCCGGCCCGCGGCATTGGCGAAAAAACCGTCGAAGCGATCCGCGATCATGCACGCCACAGCCATGTGTCAATGTGGGAAGCCATGCGTCAGCTGGTGGCCAACAAAGGTCTGACCGGTCGCGCTGCTGGTGCCATAGGGGCATTTATGGAGCTGATCGAGGACCTCGCCGCCAAGTGCCTGGATATGCCGCTGCACTTGATGACCCAAACCGTGATCGAGCAGTCGGGGCTGATTGCCTACCACCAGGCGGAGAAAGGCGAGAAAGGCCAGGCCCGGGTAGAAAACCTTGAGGAACTGGTCAGCGCCGCGCGCAACTTCGAAAACCCGGAAGAGGATGAAGAACAGTCGCCACTGTCAGCATTCCTCGGTCACGCCTCGCTGGAGGCCGGCGACACCCAGGCCGACGAACACGAAGACAGCATTCAGTTGATGACCCTGCACAGCGCCAAGGGCCTGGAATTCCCTTACGTGTTCCTGGTGGGCATGGAAGAAGGCCTGTTTCCGCACAAGATGAGCCTGGAAGAACCCGGCCGTCTTGAAGAGGAACGCCGCCTGGCCTACGTCGGTATCACCCGGGCGATGCAGAATCTGGTGCTGACCTATGCTGAAACCCGCCGCCTGTACGGCAGCGAGACCTACAACAAGGTGTCGCGTTTCGTACGTGAAGTGCCGAAAGGCCTGATCCAGGAAGTGCGGCTGTCCAACAGCGTCAGCCGTCCGTTCGGCGGTGGCCAGCAGCAGAGCTCCAGCAGCCTGTTCGGCGGCAGCGAGATCCCGGACACCGGGTTCAGCCTCGGCCAGACCGTGCGGCATTCGGTGTTCGGCGATGGTGTGATCCTGAATTTCGAAGGCGCCGGCGCTCAGGCGCGGGTGCAGGTGAACTTCAGCGAAGGCAGCAAGTGGTTGATGCTGGGTTACGCCAAGCTGGAAGCAATCTAAAGCCCGCCGCAGAGCTTTTCTGTGGGAGCGGGCTTGCTCGCGAAGGCAGCGCCGCGGTGTATCAGAAACACCGTGTCATCGTTCTTCGCGAGCAAGCCCGCTCCCACAGGTTGATCTGATGAAATTACCAAACCTCCTACAGAACTCATCCACTCGTCCTACAGACCAAAGTTATCAAGTCTTATTGCGTGACCGAAAGCTGAACACTACCTGTCAGGCAAAAGCCCGAAACACTCTGCCGCTAGCCAGCAACACTTCAGCTGTGCAACATGGCGCGCGTGCCTTCCACAAATTGGGAATTCCCTTTATGAAACGTTTTCTTAGCATCGCCATGGCGTTGTGCATTGGCCTGACGATGAGCCTCGACGCCAATGCCGCCAAGCGCTTTGGTGGCGGCAAGAGCTCCGGCGCTGCGCCGACTCACCAGACCAGCCAAATGGCTCCTTCTTCTCCTGCCGGCGGCGCTGCTGCCACTGCGGGCGCGGCCGGTGCTGCTGGCGCCGCCACCAAGGCCAGCGGTGCTTCGCGCTGGCTCGGCCCTCTGGCCGGTATCGCCGCCGGTGGCCTGCTGGCCTCCATGTTCATGGGCGACGGCTTCCAGGGCATGCAGATCTTCGACATCCTGATCATGGCGGTCATCGCCTTCCTGGTCTTCCGTTTCATCGCCGCTCGTCGTCGCAAGCAGCAGGAGCACATGGCTCCAGCCGGCGCGCCGATGCAGCGTGAAGTGTTCGAACAGAAACCAACAGCCATGGGTTCGATCTTCGGCGGTTCGGCTGCACCTGCTGCCGCTCGTCCGGTGATCAACGCGCCAGCCTGGTTCAATGAACACAACTTCATTGAAGCGGCCCGCAACCACTTCCAGTCCCTGCAGCAGCATTGGGATGCCAACGAAATGGACAAGATCGCCGAGTTCGTGACTCCGCAACTGCTGGAGTTCCTCAAGCGCGAACGTGCCGATCTGGGCGACGGCTTCCAGTCGACCTACATCGATAACCTCCAGGTACAACTGGATGGCGTTGATGACCGTGCGGACAAGACTATCGCCACCCTGACCTTCAGCGGTGTATCGAAGTCCTCGCGCTTTGATCAGGGCGAAGTGTTCAGCGAAAGCTGGAACATGGAACGTCCACAGGGCGAAAACCAGCCTTGGCTGGTGGCCGGTATCCGCCAGAACGGCTGATCACTTCCCGCGCTTCACCTGTTGTAATAAAACCCCGGCCTCGGCCGGGGTTTTCTATTTCGCGGTTGCATCTATAGCGAGCTACTGTATAAACCGCCCCAACTAAACCGCGCCATCAAGCAAGAGGATCCCGGACGTGGAAGAAATCATCGAACAACTGCGTGAAGCCAACGAACCGGTACCGGTCCCCTTGGAATTGCCTGACGAAGATCAGATTGTGGAAATCGAAGAGCAACTGTTCATCGACATCCCATTCGTCTTCAGAGAATTTTTGCTGACCGTCAGCGACGTGGTCTACGGCAGCCTGGAGCCAGTGACCGTCACCGATCCGCAATCCCACACCTACCTGCCGGACGTTGCCGCCAACGCCTGGGATGCTGGCGTCGATCGCAGCATGATTCCGATCTGCCAGGACGGTGACAATTACTACCTGGTCGAAGAAGACGGCACCGTGGTGCTGTGGCTGGCTGAAGAAGAGTTGCTCGCCGAAGAAACCTGGGAATCGGTATGGCACTGGGCGCGGGACGTCTGGCTGGAAAGCTGAGCAAGCACGACTTTGTAGCAGCTGCCGAAGGCTGCGTTCGGCTGCGCAGCAGTCGTAAACCCTGACACTCGGTTAACCTGAATCACCTCAGCGCCTGACTTGCGACTGCTGCGCAGCCGAACGCAGCCTTCGGCAGCTGCTACAAGTGCAATGGTGCAACGTCAGTGGCCTGATGCATCCTTGTGATTGTCCAGCGTTTCCAACAAAGCCACCTGCATTCGCGTATGCACACGGATGAACCAGCGCCAGAGCAGCGCCGCCACCGCGGCCGCGACTATGACGATCAGCACCAGCAACTTGTTGGTCGGCAGAATACTGGCCGACAAGGCTGCCAGCAGCAGGAAAATCACTAACAGCGAGAGGATCGGAATCACTTCGGCGATCACCCGACGCACTCGCTGTGTGTGGCGGCCGGCCATTTCCGGCTTCACACCCATCTCTGCCAGCAGCATCGACAGCGCCTTGAGCTTGCGATAGGCGGCGATCAGGAACGGCAGTGACAACAGCAACGCCCCACCCCAGATCAACGCTTTCTGCCAGCTCGGGTCGCTGATCCAGGCTTGCAGGTAAACGGACATGCGCTCGGCGAAGAACGCGCCCGAGAAAAAGATCGCAATCACCAACGCCAGATTGACCCCTACCTGCAACAGAATCCGCCGGATCATCGACGCCAACAGTGCACCCTCGCCCTGAGGCTGAATGCTGCGCAGCCATTCGCCATACATCCCGAGCACACGGCTCAGACGCTGCGGCATCACTGCCGCAAGCTTGATCGAGAGCGGATCGGCCGCGCGAATCAGATACGGCGTCAACAGCGTGGTGATTACCGAGACGGCCACCGCCACCGGATAGAGAAAGTTGCTGGTGACCTGCAGCGTCATGCCCAACGCCGCGATGATGAAAGAAAATTCGCCAATCTGTGAAAGCCCCATCCCCACTCGCAGTGAGGTGCGTCCGTCATTGCCGGCGATAAAAGCACCGAGGCCGCAGGAAAGCATCTTGCCCAGCACCACAGCCACGGTGATCACCGCGATCGGCCAGGCGTATTGCAGCAGGATCATAGGGTCGAGCATCAGGCCGATGGCGACGAAGAAAATCGCACTGAACAAGTCGCGAACCGGCTCGATCAACTGCTCGATCTTCAGCAGTTGCCGCGATTCAGCCATGATCGCGCCGATCAGGAACGCGCCGAGGACCATGCTGTATTCAAGCTTGACCACCAGCAGGCAGAAGCCGAAACACAGGCCCAGCACAGTGATCAGCAGCATCTCGTTGCTGTCGAATTTGGCCACATAGGCCAGCAGTCGGGGCACCAGCAGAATGCCAATAACCAGTGCGACAATCATGAACAGTGAAAGCTTGCCGACCGTGGAAAAGACCTCGCCGGAACTGACTGTTCCACTGACCGCGATGCTCGACAACAACGCGATGATGCCGATGCCGAGGATGTCTTCGACGATCAGCACGCCGAAGATCAGCTGTGCAAAACGCTCGTTCTTCATCTTCAGGTCGTTGAGCGCCTTGACGATGATGGTGGTCGAGGAAATCGCCAGGATCGCGCCGAGGAACAGCGAGTCCATGGTATTCCAGTCGAACCAGCGGCCGATTTCATAGCCGATCCAGATCATCAGGACGATTTCCAGGAAGGCTGCGATGAACGCCGTGGCGCCAACCTTGAACAGCTTGCGCAGGCTGAACTCCAGGCCCAGGCAGAACATCAGGAAAATCACTCCGAGCTCGGCGAGGGTTTTGATGGTGGCTTCATCGTGGATCAGGCTGAACGGCGGCGTGTGCGGGCCGATGATGAAGCCGGCGACGATGTAGCCGAGCACCACTGGTTGTTTGAGACGATGAAAGAGCACGGTCACCACACCCGCGATCAACATGATCACTGCCAGATCCTGAATGAAACTGATGGCATGCATGGCATAGGCTCCTTGGAGTGGCCTTTCGAAGGGTAACACCGCGACTTCTGGCAGAAAGGCGGTGCAATATATGGAAACAGATCGATCCGGGCGTGACGGCGACCATCCGCCCGGCGTCCCGATAACTGTTGGTTTGAAAAACCGAGCACCCACAGAGGTGTAACCCCGAATCCTGCCTTGAACCCGTGAGTACGTTATGGAACCCGGAAACGCCCAGCTGTCGATGACGGTATTGATGACCCCCGACATGGCCAACTTCTCTGGCAATGTCCACGGCGGCACCCTGCTCAAATACCTCGATGAAGTGGCTTACGCCTGCGCCAGCCGCTATGCCGGCCGCTATGTGGTGACCCTGTCGGTGGATCAGGTGATTTTCCGCGAGCCGATTCACGTCGGCGAACTGGTGACTTTTCTGGCTTCGGTCAACTACACCGGCAACACCTCGATGGAGGTGGGCATCAAGGTCGTGACCGAGAACATCCGCGAGCGCTCGGTGCGTCACACCAACAGCTGTTTCTTCACCATGGTCGCAGTGGATGACCAACGCAAACCGGCCGCAGTCCCACCGCTGCAACCGCAGAACAGTGAAGACAAGCGTCGGTACATGCAGGCGCAGCAACGTCGGCAGATTCGTCAGGAACTGGAAAAGCGTTATCAGGACATCAAGGGCGACGCCTGAGGTGTTCGGTCTTTAGATCGCTTTCGCGGGCAAGCCTCGCTCCTACGGGTAATGCGCCATCCCTGTGTAGGAGCGAGGCTTGCCCGCGAAGCCTTTAAAGGCTGATCGCCGTCGCTTCGAACCGCACCCGCGGATGGGCGATCCGGTCCTGTGCCCGCACCAGTTCCAGCTCATAGCTGGCGCAGGCCTGGGTTTCCAGCATCACTTCATGCACCGCCGCCGCAGTGAATTCGAAGGCACTCACCAGATTGTCACCCTGCAGCACGCGCGCCAGGAACAACCCGGCAGTCAGATCGCCAACGCCCACCGGCTGACGCGGAAACGCCAGCAGCGGCCGACGCAGGTGCCAGCTGCCTTCAGCGGTCACCAGTAACATCTCGAAGCCCTCCGCCGGTTTTCCGGGATAGTCCAGATGCTTGACCAGCACCGCCTTCGGACCGCGAGCCAACAGCGCTCGCGCCATGGCCAGGCAATCGAACAATGACTGCGCCTTGCGCCCCGAGAAGCTGTTCAGCTCCAACTGATTCGGGCACATGAAGTCGGCCACCGCTGCCGCCTCTTCCAGCAGAAAATCGCTGACCTCGGCTGGAACGGTGCAGCCCTTCTCCGGATGGCCCATCACCGGGTCGCAGAGGTATACCGCTTTGGGATTGATCGATTTGATTCGTTCCACGCCCGCGAGAATCGCCCGGCCCTGGGCCGCGCTGCCGAGGTAGCCGGACAACACGGCATCGCAATTGCCCAGCTCACCAATTGCAGCGATTCCTTCTACCAATTCCGGAATCTGATGCGGAGCCAGCACTTCCCCGGCCCACTGGCCATATTGCGTATGGTTGGAGAACTGCACGGTATTGAGCGGCCACACGTTCACCCCGACCCGCTGCATCGGGAAAACCGCGGCGCTGTTGCCTGCGTGGCCGAACACCACGTGGGACTGGATGGCGAGCACATGGGGCGTACGTTTCATGCGGTGAGTTTTCCGTCAAACGATTGAAATTCGAGCCGCGCAGTATGCGACTAAACGCAGCCTGTACGACAGACCGGCGACACAGTTAAGCTGGCACTATCTTGTTGGAGCACCCTGTTGATGCTGACCCTCGGAAATATCCTCGTGTTGATGCTGCTCGCCACCGGTGGCGCGTGGTTGTGGCACAACCACGGCTTGCGCGAACGTGCGCTGGAGCGGGTCATGCAGCATTGCGCCAAGCTTCGGATCGAGCTGCTGGACGGCAACGTAGCCTTGAAGAAGATCGCCTTCATTAAAGACGCCAATGGCCGTCGGCGCCTGGCCCGTGTGTATAACTTCGAATTCACCGTGACCGGCGAAACCCGCCACACCGGCACCATCACCCAGTTCGGCGCCCACAGCGCACAGATCGAGCTCGCGCCCTACCCGATGCCGTTCGACGACACTCCGCCGGTGGTCGATATCGCGAAGCCCAGAGCCGAGGTGATTGAACTGAGTCAGTGGCGGCAAGAACACACCAAGTGGCGGCCTTGAAGGTAGTTGTTGTCAGTTAAATCCATTCGCGAGCAAGCCCGCTCCCACATTGATCTGTTGTGCTGCACAACTTGTGTGCACATCACAGCCTCCTGTGGGAGCGGGCTTGCTCGCGAAGAGGCCTTCACAGACTGCGCAAAAATCAGCTAATTCGCTTGAACCCTGCATCCCGCCAGACCTTCCTGCAACACCTCAACAGCCTGCGGCTCACTGAAAATCAACTCCATGCGCGAATCCCGACGCCATTCGCTGATCTGCCAATCCAGTAACGAGTTATCCAGCGCATTCGCCGACACCCACCCCTCGGCGCTGTGGATAACCAGCTTCGCCCGCCGCCATTCAAGGCGCTCAAGCCATTTCCCGATCAATACGGCATCGAATATCTGGCTCGGATGCCACCGCCATCCAACACTCCAGCCGCCCTCTTGCGCCTGACTCAAGCAAATCGGCAGCGTGGGGTCAGTCCAGATAGCCGGCATCTGCGCCAATCCCTTGGGCACAACAAAGTTATCCACACCCCCGACAGCCTGAGCCCCGAGCCCCGGTAACTCGCTCAACGGCAAGGCGGCTTGCTGCGTCCAGTACAAAGGACGCATCGGCAACTGTGCGGCGATTCGTTGGCGATCGCTGTCGTCGAGGCCTTCTGCCTTGTTCAGCAACAGCAACCCGGCACTGTCCAAGGCTTGCTGTTGCGCCGCAGGCAGCGGTTTTCCGGCCGCCAGCGCCTGAGCATCCAGCACCAGCACGCACGGCTGCACCGCCAGGACACCTTGCCACGGCGCCTCATTCAATTGCCTGAGCAACTGCGCCGGATGTCCCAGCCCGGAGGGTTCGATGAACAGTCGATCCGGTCGTGCCTTGCGCAGCAACCGCCCGAGGCCGATCTGAAACGGTGCACCATTGACGCAACACAAACAGCCCCCGGCCACTTCCCCCAGTGCGATACCATCGGCATCCTGGGTCAACAGCGCGGCATCCAGACCGATCTGGCCGAACTCGTTGATCAACACCGCCCAGCGCTCACCCACGGGCCGTTGCGCCAGCAGGTGCTTGATCAGGCTGGTCTTGCCGACACCTAGTGGGCCAGCAATGACGTGGGTGGGAATGTTCTGCAACATGGTCGAGGTTTTCTGAGGAGGTAAAGAATGCGGTTGATGGGATGGTCGTTGCTTCTGGCGCTCACGTCGGGCGAAGCACTGGCTCAGGCCTGCGTGGTGCACAGCACGGCTGAGCGGCTCGACGTGAAGGTCTGCCAGCAAAACCGCAACATCCCGGAAAAACTGTTCGCCGACGGATTCTGCCAGCCGAATTTGCCTGGGCAGAAAGTCGAGGTGCAGTACGTCGACCAATGCCCTACCGGCGCGTTCGGGGTGTGCAGCAACGCTCAAGTCGCCAATATGCCTTACCGGCAGGATATTCACTATTACGGCGTGGCCACCGATGCGGCGTATCTGAAGCCGTTTTGCGAAGCCCAGAGCCAGGGAACCTGGCTCAAACCTTGAGCGGCTAGCTCAGCCAGTCAAGGGTCAGGATCAAACGACGCTCGCCCGACACCGGCTGCGGCGAGCGGTGGATCAAACCGAAGCCTTCGTTGCCGTGCCACTTCTCCCCTTTTAGCAACGCCACTTCGCCACTGGAAATTTGCTGGATCAGCGACTCGTCCTGCGGTTCGGCCTCAGGTTTGCCTAATTGCCGGCGATCCATCGCCCCTTCTTTCAGCCATTGGCTGCCGATACCTGCGTAGGTGGTGATCAACCGCACCGGCACGTGATCGACGTGGAAACGCGGGCACATGGCTGTGTCCAGAACCCGCAGGCGCAGGCCGATACGCTGGGCGCCCAACAGGCAGGTGAAAGCGCTGACCAGCCAGGAAACATCGGCAATAAAGCCTTCGTAGCCTTCCAGATCGCTGAAGCCTGAGGCTAAACCGTGGAGATTGGGTTCGGCGTCCTCGCCGGGCATTTCCAGGGACAACGACTCGGCCAGCGGCTCATTCAGGGACAACAACAAGCGACCGAAATCGGTAATGTGCGCCGGGAGTTGGCGTTGCCAGAGGGCCAGGTTTACGCCGTCGTCCAGAATTCCGGTCAGCGCTTTTGGCGTATCACCTTGAACCTGACGAATGACCGGTCGCAGCTTAAGACTGGGCGCCAACATCAGGCGGCCGCCTCTTCGTGCCAAGGACCGAACGGATCGGGCAGTAACTGCCAACCCTCGACACCCAAGGCCATTTCATCGTCCGTCAGCAGGCAGTTATCGAGTTCGGCGGCAAGTTGCGCGAAGTCGATGTTCTGGCCGATGAACACCAGTTCCTGGCGGCAATCACCGGTGGCCGCCGTCCAGTTTTCCATGATCCCGGCGGTGCTTTCTTCGTCTTGCGGCCACTGGTTTTTCGGCACGAAACGCCACCAGCGCCCGGCAAAACCGTGCCGCATCAAGCCGCCGGCCTGGGACCAGCTGCCAGCATCCCTGTGTTTGCTGGCCAGCCAGAAAAAGCCTTTGGAACGCAGCAATTTGCCGTTCACCCATGGACGGTCGATGAAGCTGAAGAAGCGTTGCGGATGAAACGGTCGCCGCGCCCGATAGGCCGTGGAGGCGATACCGTACTCCTCGGTTTCCGGCACGTGTTCACCGCGCAATTCCTGCAACCATCCCGGCGCCTGAGCAGCCTTTTCGAAGTCGAAGCGCCCGGTGTTGAGGATTTTCTTGAGCGGCACTTCGCCCATGACCATCGGAATGATTTCGGCCTGGGAATTGAGCCGCTCAAGGATCGCGATCAACTCTTGGCGCTCGTTGCTGCCGATCAAATCGATCTTGCTGATCAGGATCACGTCGGCGAATTCGATCTGCTCGATCAACAGGTCAGTGATCGAGCGTTCGTCCTCCTCGCCCAAGGTTTCGCCACGGGAAGCGAGGCTTTCGGCGGCCTGATAGTCGAGCAGGAAGTTCATGCCGTCGACCACGGTAACCATGGTGTCTAGTCGCGCTATGTCCGCCAGGCTCTGCCCTTCTTCATCGCGAAACGTAAAAGTTTCCGCTACGGGCAAAGGCTCGGAAATCCCCGTGGACTCGATCAGCAGGTAATCGAAACGACCCTCTCTGGCGAGTTTGCTGACTTCTTCGAGCAAATCTTCCCGCAAGGTGCAGCAAATGCAGCCATTACTCATTTCCACGAGTTTTTCTTCGGCACGGTTCAAGGTGACATCGCGCTGAACTTCGCTGCCATCAATGTTGATCTCACTCATGTCATTGACGATCACCGCGACCCGCAAATTTTCGCGATTACGTAGTACGTAATTAAGAAGTGTACTTTTTCCGGCGCCGAGAAAGCCCGACAGGACGGTCACGGGGAGACGATTGGGCATCAGGTATTCCTCATCAGGATGTGGCCGGTCAAATCGCCCGTTGATGGCGTTCGCGCAGCTCTTCACGTTCTTTGGCTTCAATGCACAGAGTGGCGGTGGGCCGCAGCAGCAGGCGCTTGAGGCCGATCGGCTCACCGGTTTCGCGGCACCAGCCGTACTCGCCGCGAGCCACGTGTTCGAGGGCTTCGTCGATCTTGTCCAGGAGCTTCTTTTCCCGCTCCAGCAGGCGCAGTTGCCACTGGCGCTGTTCTTCGGCGCTGCCGATATCGGCGGGATCGCTGTGGGGTTCCTGCTGGCGCAACGCGTCGAACTCGCCGGCAATGCGCTCCTGCAGCTCGCTGCGCTGTGCCAGCAATAGCTCACGAAAGAAGCCTTGCTGGGCGTCGTTCATGTAATCGGCGGCGGGTTGAGCGAGGAGTTCTTGTTCAGTCATTGCGATGGATCATCAGAGCGGGCGTATTTTTATGTTATAGTATAACAACGCAAATAAGCCACTCCCCTCTTGTTACTCACGACAAAGGGCACAATGCTTTAAACCGTCCGCCCTTTTGAGAAATGCCATGGGAAACGCCCTGAAACTCTCGCTATTGAGCCTTTCGTTGCTGATCGCGGTCGATGCCAGGGGACAAGTCCCGAGCCTGGCCAACTGCACCCGCAGCGCCAATCTGCTGGCCTGCGTAGATGCCGACGGCAATGCCTACAGCGTTAACACCGTCGGTAGCACAATCTATCTGCGCGGCTTCGAAGTGGCCGGCAAACGCTATTGGGCGCAAACCAATAGCCGCTATGGGCAATTGACGTTCTTCACTGGCATCGCGTCCGATGGCGAAGCCTGGGTCGGCTACAACCGCCGGGTTGGCTGGACAACCATCAATCGGTTTTCCAGCTCCGGCGGCAGTAGCGGCAAGTTCACGTGTAGCCGGATGACCGGCTGCTAGGCCTCGAGACCGTCCAAGTGAGACGCGCCGCCGCGTCCGCATGAGCAAGTGACGTCTGTGCAGGGTGAAAGTCTGCTCACGAAAAAGGCATCGTCGATTTGATTGTTATAATATAACATGCCAAATCAAATCCCACGATGGACCTGCTCATGAATGCGCTGACTCTGCCGGATATCGCCGCGCAGGCCTCACGCCAAGCCCTGCCACTCGATTGGGTGGGCATGTGCGGCATTGCTCTTCCTGTTTTATTCGATGGCCAACGACTGAGCGCAAAGGCCGACGCTGGCGTTAGCCTCGACGATGGAGAGGCGCGCGGCATCCATATGTCGCGGCTGTATCTGGCGCTGGAAATGCTTGAGCAGGAAAATCTTTCACCGGCGTTGTTGCGGCGAGTCTTGCAGAGTTTTCTTCAGAGCCATGAAGGACTTTCCCACAACGCTTACCTAAAAATTCACACAGAACTATTGCTCAAAAGACCCGCGCTCATCAGTCCGCTAACCGGTTGGAAAACTTATCCGGTGAGCATCGAAGCCAGTTTGAAAAACACGATGTTCCACGTGGAACTAAAAATCGACGTTCCTTATTCCTCAACCTGTCCGTGCTCAGCGGCACTTTCGCGGCAGTTGATTCAGCAACAATTCGTGGATGACTTTGCCAACAAGTCGTTGCAACACGCCGACGTTCTGGCTTGGCTCGGCTCCACGAAAGGCATCGTCGCCACGCCGCATAGCCAACGCAGCAATGCGCAATTGCAGCTGCGTCTGGACGACTACCTGGATGACCTGCCGCTGATCGCCGCGATCAACAATGCGGAAGCAGCCCTCGGCACCGCAGTGCAAACCGCAGTGAAACGCGCCGACGAACAAGCCTTCGCACTCGCCAATGGACAGAACCTGATGTTCTGCGAAGACGCCGCTCGACGCTTGAACCTGGCCCTGAAACGCTCCGCCGGAATCAACGCCTTTCACGTGCGAGTCGTTCACGCCGAAAGTCTTCATGCCCACGATGCTGTCGCTGAAAGTCGCTGGAATTGGGAGGCCGCATGATCCAATGCCAAGCCTTGCGCTGGGGCGCTCCCGGTCAACCGCTCACGCCATCGGTGGATTTCCAGTTACCCAAAGGAAGTCTGACCGCTGTCATCGGTGCCAACGGTTCGGGTAAAACCAGCCTGCTGAAAGTCATCGCCGGTCTGCAAAAGCCACTGGCTGGAAAAGTCATCATTGATGTTCCACGCAAAGGCGGCCTTTCGTTCCTGCCTCAGCAACAACATCTGGATCGGCAGTTCCCCATCAGCCTGCAAGAGTTGGTGGCCGCAGGTTTCTGGGGCAGCAAGCAAACTCCGGAAATTCGCAGCCAACGCCTCAAGTCTGCGCTGGAAGACTGGTGCCTGAGTGGCCTGGAACATCGCCCATTGATGGCCCTCTCCGGAGGCGAATTGCAGCGTGCCCTGCTCGCCCGGTTGAGTCTTGCAGAAGCCCCCTTGTTGTTGCTCGACGAACCCCACGCCGCGCTCGACGAACTCGGCCAGGCGCTGCTCTGGAAACACATCCATGCCTGGCATGCCGAAGGTCGAACGCTGGTGGTGGTGTGTCATGACCTGGCCGCCGTGCGCCAACACATCCCACAAGCCCTATTGATCAAAAGCAGCGGCTGCGTCCTCGGCCTCAGTACCGATCTGATTCGCCAACAACCCCAGACGCAGGTGGCTTGATGATCGCTGTCGCTCAGCTTTGGCAACCGTTCCACGAATTCGTATTCATGCGCCGGGCGTTGCTTGGTGGTCTCGTTCTGGCGTGCAGTACAGCACCGCTTGGGGTGTTTCTGATCCTGCGGCGCATGAGCCTGATAGGTGACGCGGTGGCTCACGGCATCTTGCCGGGCGCCGCATTGGGCTTCTGGTTCGCCGGTTTGAGTTTGCCCGCGTTGACCATCGGTGGCCTCGGCGCTGGTCTGAGCATGGCCGGACTGGCGGCCTGGATCACCCGCCGCACCGGCCTGCGGGAAGACGCGAGCCTGGCCGCGATCTACCCGATATCGCTGGCCAGCGGCGTGCTGATCCTCGGTATCGCCGGTAAGCGGCTGGACCTGTTGCACCTGTTGTTTGGCTCGGCGCTCGCGGTCGACGGGCCGACGTTGATCGGCATGATTTGGGTCTCGGGCTTTAGCCTGATCGCCATGGCCCTCATCTACAAACCCCTGTTGCTGGACACCCTCGACCCGCTCTTTCTGCAAACCGTCAGCCGCCTCGGGCCACTGGCTCACGGGGTATTTCTGACCCTGGTGGTGCTGAATCTGGTGATCGGCTTCCAGGCTATCGGTGCCTTGATGGTGGTCGGTTTGATGATGTTGCCGGCCGCGGCTTCTCGCTTCTGGAGTCGTCGCTTGCCGGTACTGATCGCCATCGCCGCGCTGCTCGGTTGCCTCTCGGTCTGGTTCGGCTTGTTGCTGTCGTTCTACTACTCGCTACCCAGCGGCCCGGCGATCGTGCTGGTGGCTGGCGGTTTGTATCTGCTGTCTGTGGTGTTCGGTCCGGTGCACGGCTTGCTGCGCCGCCCGCCTTTGCTCACATCCCAATGAGGTGTTACCCGATGCGCGCTTTACTCGTGCTGTTCAGTCTGATGCTGTCGATGTCGCTGTCTGCCGCGGAAAAACTCCAGGTAGTCACCAGCTTCAGCATCCTCGCCGACATGACCCATCAGGTCGGCGGCGACCATATCCAGATCACCAACATGGTCGGACCGGACGCCGATGCCCATACCTACGAGCCGACCCCGGACGATGCCAAGGCCTTGCTCAAGGCCAGACTGATCATCAAGAACGGGCTAGGTTTCGAGCCATGGCTGGACCGTCTGGTGACCAGCACCGAGACCAAAGCTGCGGTCATCAGTGCCAGCCGCGGTGTCATTCCACGCTCGCTGGATGAAGACGGCGAAACCATTCCCGATCCACACGCCTGGCACAACCTGGCAAACAGCGAGCTGTACATCAGCAACATCACCAAAGCACTGATCGCCGCCGACCCTGCCAACAGAACCGACTACGAACACAACAGCCAGGCCTACCTGAAAAAGATCTACGCCTTGCTCGCCGAGGCCAAAGCCAAGCTCGGTTCGCTGCCGCCGGGTAATCGCAAAATCGTGACCTCCCATGACGCCTTCGGCTATCTCGGTCAGGCTTACGGCATCGACTTCATGGCACCTCAAGGACTGTCTACCGAACGTGAACCGTCGGCCGCCGAAGTCGCTGCGCTGATCACGCAGATCCGTCAGGCCAAAGTCAAAGCAGTGTTCATGGAAAACATCAAGGACGCACGCCTGCTCAAGCAAATCGCCGATGAAAGCGGCGCGCATATCGGCGGCACGCTGTACTCCGATGCCCTCGCGACGACTGGCCCGGCCAGCACGTTCGCCGGGTTGTTCGAATACAACCTCAACACCTTGTATGAGGCGTTGAACAAGCCATGATCCGCAAAAATCCTTCCGGCAATCTGCCGCTGATTGCGGAGTCCGCGTACGTGGATAAAACCGCCATCATCTGCGGCAAAGTGGTGATCGGCGAGAACGTGTTCGTCGGTCCCTACGCGGTGATTCGCGCCGATGAAGTGGATGATTCGGGCGAGATGGAGCCAATCACCATCGGCGCCAATTCGAACATCCAGGACGGCGTGGTGATCCACTCCAAGTCGGGGGCGGCGGTGACCATCGGCGAGTTCAGCTCCATTGCCCACCGTTCCATCGTGCATGGACCCTGCACCGTCGGTAATCGCGTGTTCATCGGGTTCAACAGCGTGCTGTTCAACTGCGCGGTGGGCGACGGTTGCGTGGTGCGGCACAACTCGGTGGTCGATGGTCGTGACTTGCCTGAAGACTTCTACGTGCCCTCCACCACGCGCATCGGCCCCAACACTGACTTGTCGCAGTTCCCACCGGTGAGCGTCAGTGCCTCGGAGTTTTCCGAGGACGTGGCGCGCACCAACGTCGATCTGGTGCGGGGCTACAAAGCCCTGCAAAACGAGTTCTGACCATGAGCAGTGTGCTGATTCGCAACGCCCGGCTGGTCAATGAAGGTCGTGAATTTGACGGTGATTTGCTGGTAAGCCACGGCCGCATCGTCAAGATCGCCAGCAGTATCGAAGGTGAAACGGCCGCCGTGGAAATCGACGCCAACGGCCAATGGCTACTGCCGGGCATGATCGATGACCAGGTGCATTTCCGCGACCCCGGAGCGCCGGACAAGGGCAGCTTCCATACCGAATCCAGGGCGGCAGTTGCCGGCGGCATCACCAGCTTCATGGACATGCCCAACACCTCCCCGGCCACCCTGACCCTCGCCGCGCTGGCCGACAAGAAGCGTCGAGCGGCGACCAGCTCAGTGGCCAATTACGGTTTTCATTTCGGCGTGAGCAACGACAATCTCGATACCGTCGCCGCGCTCAATCCTTGTGAGGTGGCCGGAGTCAAAGTGTTCATGGGCGCCTCCACCGGCAACATGCTGGTGGACGATCCACGGATTCTCGAGCGGCTCTTCGCCGAGGTGCCGACCATTTTGTTGGCTCATTGCGAACACACACCCAGCATCGAAACCAATGCCGCGAACCTGCGAGAGCTGTTCGGCGAGCACCTTCCGCCCGCCGCTCACCCGCTGATCCGCAACGCCGAAGCGTGCTTTCGCTCCTCCTCAATGGCCGTTGATCTGGCCAGGCGACACAACACCCGACTTCACGTTTTACACTTGAGCACTGCCCGTGAGCTGGCGCTGTTCGAAGACCAGCCGCAGGCACAGAAGCGCATCACCGCCGAAGTCTGTCTGCATCACTTGCTGTTCGATGATCGCGACTACCCGAGCCTTGGCAACCTGATCAAGTGCAACCCGGCGATCAAGACTCAGGCCGACCGCGATGCCTTGCGCAAAGCATTGTTGAGCAATCGACTGGACGTGATCGGCAGCGATCACGCGCCTCATACCTGGGCCGAAAAACAGCGACCCTACAGCCAGGCGCCGTCCGGTTTGCCATTGGTGCAACACGCCCTGCCCGCGCTGCTGGAACTGGTGGCCGATGAAGTTTTGCCAATTACCACCCTCGTGGCCAAGACCAGCCATCGGGTCGCCGATTTGTTTGCCATCCCCGACCGCGGCTACCTGCGCGAAGGCTACTGGGCCGACCTGGTATTGATCAAACCCGAGCCCGATGGCGTTGCGGTTTCCCGGCAGCCGATCCTTTCGCAATGTGGCTGGACGCCCTTCACCCACCATTGTTTTCGCCACAGCGTCACCACTACGGTCGTGTCGGGGCAAATTGCCTGGCACGACCAACGTCTTAATGACAGCTGCCAGGGTTTAGCCCTACGGTTTATGCGCTAGCGCGCGTTATCGAAAACATTCGAGAACACGATCATGATCCACATCACCCTGCCCGATGGTTCATTGCGTGAGTACGATCAGCCGCTGACTGTGTATGAAGTCGCTGCGAGTATCAGTCTCGGGTTGGCCAACGCGGCGGTGGCCGGTCGGGTCGACGGCGTGTTGGTGGATTGTGGATTCCTGATCAAGGGCGATGCCCGGGTGAGTATCGTCACGCCCCAGGAACCCGATGGCCTGGAGATCCTTCGCCGTTCCTGCGCGCTGATGCTGGCCATGGCCGTCAAACAGCTCCATCCACACGCGCAATTGCGGGCCGGATCGTCGCTGGGTGACGGTTTCTTTTATGAGTTTGCTTTCCGGCGCTCTTTAACCTTGGCCGAGCTGCCCCTGATTGAAGCGCGCATGCATGCATTGGCGGCAACCAACCATTCGATCCGACGGGAAATAGCTACCCGGGCGACACCAACCGAACGGTTATCGCTGTATCGCTTGGGAGATTTTGAAAGTTTTGCTGCAGGTCCGCATGTTCCCACCACCAAAGTGTTGCAGGCCTTTGCTCTGGATCATATTGGCGGCACCTCTGAGCAACGGATCTACGGTACATGCTGGTCCAGCCAACAGGAACTGGACACCTGGCGAGCGCCGTCGCAGGTGATGGTCGTGAACATCGATGAACGTCAGAGCGCTTATGCACACTCGGTGACCGAGACACTGCGCCGCCGCGGATTGCGCGCCAACTCGGACCTGCGTAACGAGAAAATCAGCCACAAGATTCGCCAGCACAGCCAGAAAGTGCCGTATCTGCTGGTAGTGGGAGAGAAGGAAAAGGAAGGCGGGTTTGTCAGCATGCGCAGCGGCAGTGGAGAGGATTTCGGGGAGAAAGGGATTGAGGCGGTGTGTGAATTGTTGAATCCGCCCAGGACGGGAGGTGCCTGAGCGGACGCCTCCGCGGGCAAGCCTCGCTCCTACAGCATCTGGATCGTTCGCACGATCGACATTGATACCCCGTAGGAACGAGGCTTGCCCGCGAAGCTTTTAGGCCCGCGGTTTAACGGTCCCGCAATCCTGGCCCAACCACACAGCGCGAGTATCGAGGCTACCCTTCTGCTGAATGCCGGTGGCGTTGAAGGTGCCGTTGACCTTGGTGGTGAACTCACGATCGCTGAGGAATGTGGCGACACCCGCACCTTGCGCTTTCGGGCAGCTGAAACGGAATTTCCACTGGTTGCCGGTACGTTCGGTGATTTGCTGCTTGCAGCCCGATTGTGGGTCCGTCAGTGGAATGTTGTCGGTCTTCACCTGCTCGGGCGTCAGGCACGCCCGAATCCCCTTACCGCCCATGGTGATGCCCTGCTTCTCCAGCTGCGCGCGCTGTTCAGGAGTCATCTGACTCTGTATCTGGCCAAGGATCAGTTGCAGATCGGGCAGGTTCTGGTCATCGACCTTCATGTTGCTTGAAGTCATTTCCCACAAGCCCGGCTGCAACATCTGCGCCTGAGCAGCCACAGGAAGTGTCAAACCAAACGCAATGGCCAAACCCAGCAGACGAACGTTCATCGAGTAACTCCTGATCATTAGTGGCCGTTAGACGTCAGCCACGGGCTTCGGTTCATGGGCCAATTAAATAGCGACATTCTGCCCGGAACATGGTCTGTTAAGCATTGAATCTTCAGGAGCAAGGCTGCCCCATGGATTACTTTGGACCGCATGTTTTCGGTTATCTGATCGCTCTGCTGCACGCGCTGGGCTCGATTGCCGCCATCCATGCCGTATTGACCGTTCGGACCGCTCAGGGCTCGATCGCCTGGGCTCTGTCACTGCTGTTCATTCCCTACCTCACGCTTATCCCTTATCTGGTCTTCGGCCGCAGCACCTTCGATGGCTATATCAAGGCCCGGCGGCAAGCCAACGAGGAAATGCGCAAGGCAATCTCCGAGCTGAACTGGCGCCCCTGGGTAGAAGAGGCGCTGGCTGCTCGTGCCTCCAGCGCCTACGCGTCGTTGAGGGCCATGCCGAAACTGGGGCGCATGCCGTGTCTGGCGAATAACGAAGTACACCTATTGATTGATGGCCAAACCACCTTCGATGCGATTTTCGACGCCATCAGTAACGCCCGGCAAGCGGTGTTGATCCAGTTCTTCATCATCCACGACGATCGCCTCGGCCAACGCCTGCACACCTTGCTGACCAGGAAAGCTGCCGAAGGCGTGGCGATTTACTTGCTCTACGACCGCATCGGCAGCCACTCCCTGCCCCATGGTTATGTACAACCGTTGCGCGATGCCGGTATCGAGGTCAAAGCCTTCGCCACCCGCAGCGGCTGGCTCAACCGCTTTCAGGTCAATTTCCGCAACCACCGCAAGATCGTCGTGGTCGACGGAATTGTCGGTTTTGTCGGTGGGCTCAACGTCGGCGACGAATACATGGGCGAGAAACCACCCCTGGCGCCATGGCGCGACACCCACGTGCAAGTGCGCGGGCCGGTGGTGGCCTGCATGCAGGAGTCCTTTGCCGAAGACTGGTTCTGGGCAGCCCGTTCGCTTCCACCATTGATCCTGCCGGAGGTTTATCCGGATGACGGCGTGCTCTGCCAATTGCTGGCCACCGGCCCGGCGGATTCCTACGAAACCTGTTCGCTATTCTTCGTCGAAGCCATCCATGCGGCGATGGAACGGGTGTGGATCACCACCCCTTACTTCATCCCCGACGAAGCGGTGTTCGCCGCGTTACGACTGGCAGTATTGCGTGGTGTGGATGTACGGATTTTGTTGCCGTCGCGGGCGGATCACCGGATCGTCTACGCCGCGTCCAGCCTTTACGCCTTCGAAGCCGTACGTGCTGGCGTACGCCTGTTCCGTTACCAGCCGGGGTTCATGCATCAGAAAGTGGTGCTGATCGACAGCGAAATCAGCGCCATTGGCAGCGCCAACATGGACAACCGTTCGTTCCGGCTGAATTTCGAAGTGATGTTGCTGACGGTCGACAGTGCGTTTGCTGCCGAAGTGGAACAGATGCTCAACGATGACTTCGCCCAGGCTCACGAAATCGCCAAAGAAGAAAGCCGGGAGACCCACCGTCTGCAACAGATCGGCATGCGGATCGCCCGGCTTATTTCACCGATTCTTTAAGGGTTGTAAATGTCGTCGCGGGTCCAGGGCAGTTCATGGCTGCCATCGGGATGGGCTTTCACCGCGAGGATTTGATGCAGATTGATCCAGCCTCTGGCAAAGGCATAGGCGCACCCTGCCAGGTACAACCGCCAGATTCGTAAAGCCTGCTCCGGGACCAGTTTGCCGGCGGCTTCCAGATTGTCTTCCAGGCGTTCGCTCCAGTGGTCCAGGGTTCGCGCGTAATGCAGGCGCAGGCTCTCGACATCGACAATCTCCAGCCCCGCTTCGCTGATCTCGGCCGAGATCATCGACAGATGCGGCAACTCGCCGTTGGGGAACACGTACTTCTCAATGAATTCACCAGCGCCGCGCCCAACCGGACGACCATCGGTGTGCTTGGCGGTGATCCCGTGGTTCATCACCAGGCCACCCTCTTTCACCGCGCCGAACAAGGTTTTGCAGTACTCGGCAAGATTCGCATGGCCAACGTGTTCGAACATGCCGACGCTGACCACCTTGTCGAAGCGCCCGTCCTGAGGCAAATCGCGGTAGTCGAGCAGTTGCAATTCGATCTGATCCTCCAGGCCTTCGGCTTTCACCCGTTCACGGGCCAGCTCCAATTGCTCCTTACTCAGTGTAATCCCGAACACCTTCGCGCCGAACTCACGAGCCGCATACCGCGCCAACCCGCCCCAGCCGCAACCGACATCCAGCAAATACTCGCCTGGTTGCAACCGCAGCTTGCGGCACAGGTGGCGAAACTTGGCCTGTTGGGCTTGCTCCAGAGTTTCACTGCCGGTCTCGAAATAGGCGCAGGAATACGCCATGTCGCTGTCGAGCCACAGTTGGTAAAACGCGTTGGAGAGGTCGTAGTGGTAGGAGATGGCTTTGGCATCGGTCTCTTTGTCATGAACCGTGCGCACCGGTTGTGCATCTTCGTCTTCGTTGATCAGCGCCTGACTCCACTCATCGCAGACACGAATCACGTCGCTGATAGAGCCTTCCAGTTCCAGCTTGCCTTCGACGAACGCCGCCCCCAACGCGTCGAGGCTGGGATGGGTGAACTGGGTAACCATGTGGGGGTCCTTGACCACAATGGTGACGCTGGGCGTCGGCCCCAGATTAAACTCATGGCCGTCCCAGAGTCGCAAGCGAAGCGGTAATTGCAGGTTCTGTAAGGCCGGTGGAAGTTGCGCGAGCATGAAAAGTCCCCCTTGTTTCAGACGTCAAATCTGAGGGTAGACCATCCTTGAAAAATAGCAGGCTATCGAATTAATAGCCTTTTTCTATTCCCGGTATTGCCTGCAACACTGAAACCATCCAACGGGCGATCGTTGAAAATGACCGCCTTACCCTAGATGACTACAAATCCGGCACACAGTTCTGAAAAGTTGTAGACGCTCACACCTCATCCTTAAGCTTGAGTAGGGGTTCCTGAAAGCGTAGCAAACGCCCGGCATTCCCGAGCACTAATAACGTGCTCAAGTTGTGTAACAGCGCGGCAATCATCGCCCCTGCCGCCCCAAGCCAGCCGAATGCGGCGAACGCGACGATGGCCAGGGTCCAGCCCAACCCGATAATCACGTTGACTTGCAAGGTCTGGCGGCATTGGCGACTCAAGCGCACACAGGTCCCGAGCCGGCGCAGGTCGCTGCCGATCAGTACGATATCGGCCGAAGCCAGCGCGATGTCCGCACCGCCTGCGCCCATCGCCACGCCGACCACACCAGCCTTAAGCGCCAGGGAATCGTTGATGCCGTCTCCCACCACCATCGGCCGGAATCCGCTGCCGATTTCTTTCAGCACACGATTGAGTTTGTCCTCGGGCAAGGCCTGGGCTTCGACATCGCTGATGCCCACGTCCCGGGCCAGCGTGTGCGCAACGCTTTGCCGGTCCCCGGTGAGCAATAACTGACGACCCAGACCCAATTCACGCAACTCACTCAGGGCAAACCGTGCCTCGGGTTTAATACTGTCAGCGAGCAACAGCCAGGCGAGAAATTCACCGTTGAGTGCCAGCCCGGCAATCGGGCCGTCGTGTTCGGGCACAGCGGATGTGGCGATGCCCAATTGTGCGAACAGCTCCGGACGACCGAGGGCCGCTTCCCCCTGTTCGGTCATCGCCACGACACCCAACCCCTGACGCTCATGAATGTCAGAGAGCAGCAGAAAGTGTTCCTGAGTGACCAACCCGGCCAAGGCGCGGCTGACCGGGTGACTGCTGGCAGAACCGAGGCTAGCGGCGAGCTTCAGTACGTGACTGCGATCTTCCAGCGGACTGTCGATGGATTGCAGGCGCAAGGTGCCGAATGTCAGGGTTCCGGTCTTGTCGACCACCAAGGACGTCAGGTCAGCCAACTCTTCGAGGAACGCCGAGCTGCGAATCAGAATCCCGTGCCGAGCCGCCACCGCCACCCCGGCAATGGCCGTGGCCGGTGCCGACAACACCAGCGCGCAAGGGCAAGCCGCGACCAACACTGCGAGCATCGCTTGCGCATCGTTGGTAACAAACCAGGTCACAGCGGCCAGCAGCAACACCAGCACCATATAGCTGCCAGCGTAGCGTTCGAGCAAACGTGTGATCGGCGGCTTGGAACGTTCGGCACTTTGCATCAGCGCAATGACTTTACCCAGGGTCGATTCGTTACCGGTGCGGGTCACTTCAATGCGCAGCAGGCCATCAAGATTGATCGCCCCGCCGAATACCGACATGCCCACATCCGCCTCCATTGGCACCGACTCACCGGTGATCGACGCGGTGTCGAGGCTTGCCTGACCGGACAACACCCGGCCATCCGCTGGCACGCGATCACCGGCACGCACCTCCACGAGGTCACCGGCCTTGAGTGTTCCGTTGTCGACTTCAACGACGGAACCGTCAGCCTGAATCTTGCGCGCATGGCTGCGAGTCAGTTTGCCGAGAGCATGAATCGCTTCCTGGGAACCGATCACACTGCGCTCTTCCAGCACGTGACCGAAGATCATGATAATCGGCAGCAACGCCGCCGTGAGCAGATCGCCTGTGGCCCAGGCGCCGAGCATGGCCAGGGCGATCAGTTGATCGGTGATCCCGTGCAGGCTCGGATAACGCAGGCTGTACCACGCCGAGCGCA
Organism: Pseudomonas sp. PDM24; assembly: GCF_019218905.1. Taxonomy (NCBI): domain Bacteria; kingdom Pseudomonadati; phylum Pseudomonadota; class Gammaproteobacteria; order Pseudomonadales; family Pseudomonadaceae; genus Pseudomonas; species Pseudomonas sp. PDM24. The sequence continues at coordinate 662,762 of NZ_JAHUWR010000002.1, forward strand.
TGACCGGCACGGCTACCAGCAAGGAAGCAAAACCCAACAACAATTGACTGACACCGGTCTGCTCCGGCGACAACCAGCGCCAGATCAGGCCTAGCGCAAGCAAGCCCAGAGCAAGCATGGCCAAGGTCAACTGGCGCGCGGCGCTACGTTGTTCAGCCGAGGACAACATGCTCGGCGCGGCGGCGGTTTGGGCAGTCATTGCGCAGCTCCCTGAATGATCAGGCGGGAATCATCTTTCGGATCAACCGTGGTCACCGAGCCGGCCTGCCCGAGAATCTTCGGCATCCGCTCACGGTAAATACGCAGCAGCATTTGCGGGTCAGTGCCCTGCTGTTGCGCCTTGGCCAAACTCAGCACTGTGGCGGTGTCGGCAGAGGCTTTGGCCAGGCGTTCGCTGGCTTGGGCGTGAGCCACTTGCAGCGTGCGGTCGGCTTGTTCGTTGGCGCTCTGAGTCAGCTTCTCGGCTTCAGTGCGCGCGTTGGCCACGGCTTTGTCGGCCTGCTGGCTGGCGGTTAACACCGCGTTGAACGCGTTCACCGCCGGGCCGGGCAGACTCGATTGCACATCGACCCGCGCCACTTCAATGCCCATCCCCTGCCCGGTCGCCGTCAGTTCGGCCAAGCGTTGATTGATGCCCCGCACCAGATCACCGCGTAGGCGTTCGCGGCGCTCGGCGGCCTGATTGTCGGCACCGATCAGTTCCGGGCGGGCCACCAGAATGGTGTCCAGGTCTCGTGCGGCGGTGAGCGCCACAGCACTGCGCGTCACCAGCCGGTCCAGTGCCGGCAGCACATGTTCACCCTGAAGAACGAAGGCATAGGGTTCGGTTACTTTATAGAACACCCGCACATCCAGTTGCACCACGCCTGCGTCTCCGGTCAGCAGATAACCGGAACCGGCGAGCGCATCGCTGATGGGCGTGGCGAAACTCGCGACTCGATCCGCCTGCAATGCAGCATCCGAGCGCAGCAGACTTTCCACCCGACGTTCGATCACCCGATCCGCTGCCGGCAACAAGATTACCCGCTCGAACGGGCGCGGCCATGCCAACAGCAAACCGGCATTTTGAATGCGATCCAGTGCGCCAAAGTGCAGCACCACGGCACGATTTTGCGGGTCGATCTGCCGCACATTGGAAAATGCCCACGCCAACGCAGCCAGCACGGTCACGGCGTACAGCGCCAGAAAAGCCAAGCGCCCGGCCTGAATCCAGGGGCTGCTCAACTCATGTGTTCCACGTGGAACTAAATTCATGGCTGCGACCCGGACTTGTTATCGAGTGTTGGCGGCCCGTCAACCAACACCCGGAACGGCGCCGCATCGGTACGCAAAATCAGTTTGGTGCCTGGCGTGACGATAGTGCCCAAGGTATCGAGAGAGCGCAGCAAGTTGTAGAGCTGCGGTGAACCCGCATAGGCACGGCCGTATATCTGCGCCGCTTCGACGCGGGATTGGGCTTCGATGTCCGCAGCTTTCACCGTCGCATCAGCTTGCACGATTCGCGCATCACGCTCGGCCGCAGAGCGAATTTGCGCGGCTTCACGCTTGCCGATGGCCGTGCGTTCAGTGGCGATGGTTTCACGCTCGGCGCGCATGCGATCGACAGTCGCGGTGAGCGTCACCGACGGCAAGGTCAAACGCTCGATGCCGACTTGCAGCACTCGCACGCCATAAGTGGTGAGCAACTGTTGATCGATCTGCTGACGCAGCTGCGCTTCAAAATCGGCGATGCGCACTTGATTGGCATCGGTGTTCACCAAATTGGCCAGATCGAAACTGCTGGCGGTGGTTTCCAGAGCCGAGCCGACAAAGGTGCGGATCTGCCGCGCGGCTTCGTCCGGCTGGTTCTGTACGGCGCGCATAAAGCGTTGCACGTTGTCCGGATCACCCTGCACCTGCCAGGCCACGTAGGCTTGCACGATGATGCGCAGACCATCGCGCGTGCCCACATCCTGCAAACCGCTGGAGGTGGTACGCAGCCGCAGATCCACCGGGATCGCCGCCTCGAACGGTGCCGGCCAGCGCCAGCCAAGACCGGGTTCCAGCAACACCCGCGATGGATTGCCGAAGCGAGTGATGACCGTGGCCTCTCCCGAACGCACTTGCACCAGGCTCGCCGCCGCAATGGCAAACACCACCAGCAACGCCGCCCATCCCATTCGCCGCCACGGGAAAGGGCCTGCTTCGTGTGGATCACCGTGGTGATGATGGTGATGGCCGTGGTGATGTCCGCCATGGCCGTGATCGTGGCCAGCGTGGTCATCGTGATCGCGATTGTGTGTAGGCGTCGGCTGGCTCAATGGACGGCTCCTGGCTGAACGGTATTACGCGGCGGCGCAGGATCAGCCGGCAGCGTGAATGTACGTAGGTCGATGGTCGGCGCATTACCGCTGCCACCCAGACGATGATCGAGAACCAGCAGCTTGGCGTTGGCCAAACCTTGGGTCAGTTGACTGAGGTATTGCTCCAGCACGAAGGCCTGGCCGGCGCTGGAATAAGCCTTTCGCTCGGCGGCAAATTTCAGGTCGGCGGCCTGAGCGGTCGAGTTGATTTCATGAGCACTGGCCGTAGCTTGATCGTGAGCGATGCTGGCCTGCAATTGCGCCTGGTTGGTCGCCTCCGCCGCCGCACCGCGCTCGCGGGAGATCAACGCCTGAGCTGCAATCTGCGCCGCTTGCACGCCGTGATAAGCGTTGGCCGCCCCCGCTGGCGGGTGGATGGCTTCAACCACCGTGGCGAGAATTTCCACGCCGCTGTCGAGTTTTTGCAGGTCAGACTGCACGGCGCGACCGATTTCTTCGGCGAGCCCTACCCTGTCCTCGCCGAGCAAACCATCGAGGGTTCGCGAGGCGAAATCGTGCACCAGAATCCGGCTGGCGGTGCTGCGGATTAGCGTTGGCACATCGGCGCTATTGTACGTTGCTGCCAGCGCCGCCTGATCGCTCAGGCCGATGCGATAGACGAAGCGCACATCCATATTGACGATCTGGAAGCTCTGCTTGTCGGCGCGGCTGCTGGCGATGACCTGGGATTTATCGTTCACATGGCTGGCGTCCCACAATCGATTGGCAATCGCCGGTGCCGGGCCTTCGGCAGGTTCGGCCGCGACCGGTGCCGACGCTTCACCGACACTGGTGGCCAACTCGTGGACCACACCGTTCTCGACGCTCAGCACACGACCCAGCGGCCATGGCAAACCGGCGTGCAACCCAGGGCCGAACACCTCCACCGGTTTGCCGAAACGCTCGTAGATACCGCGCCCTTGCAGGGGAATTTCGTGAATACCGGTGAGCGACCAACCCACGATGACCACCACTGCCAGCACCGGCAAAAACGCCCGGCGCATGTAGGTAAAGGCCCATATTTGCCGCAGGTCGATACCGAAGCGGTTGTGCAATTCGTGCTGCAACGCAAGCAAAGGTTGCGGTGGCCAGCGCAGCATATCGGCGACGAAGCTTCGCGCCAGCAAGGTTGGTTCCAGCTGTTCACGACGGGGACTGAACAACGACAACACGGCCCGCAGCAGCAACTCGACGGCGACCAGCCCCGGCAGCAAGCCGATCAGCACCGCCAGACGCGCCGGCCAGACTGATGTTTCGCTGCCGAACAACAAACACAGGGCGCTGAGCACCAGGCAAATAATCGCGACCCGTGTCAGCTGCGCCAACGGCCCTGCTTCGGGCCACTGGGCGACGTTTTCCTGTGCCAGTTGCCGCTCCAGCACCAGCAAACCGAAAGCCAGCAGCAACGATAGCGTGGCGCCGACACTGGCCGACAATCCCAGCGCGGCGGGCGGCAAGGTCAGATTCCAGACTTGCTCGATGCTGTACAACGTCAATAACGCCCAGCCAGCCAACCATAGCGTCGGCGCACCGATCTGCCCCAGCAAGCGCAACCAACGTTGGCTGATCCGGTCCAGCAACCGCTCGTACCAGCCTTCAGCGGCAACGACTTCCTCAGCGACAACCACCGGCACCGACAATGCCGGATTCATCGCCCGTGCGCGCCACTGCGTTACCCACCAGGCCGATTGCAGGCCGGCGACCAGCACCAGCAAACCGGCGCTCTGATTGACCAACAACGCCGGCCAGAGCGACTGCGGTGCAAATAGCCCGACAAAAAACGCCAGCACCAGCCCGATCGCCGCCAATGCCCCCAAACCCATTGCGAATTGCCGCAATCGACGCCCTTGAACGACCGCCTGCTGAAAGCGCGGCAGCGCTGCTATTTGTGTCCCATCGCCATCGAGATCGACTTGCATACCACCCCAGCCATCGCTCACATCACAGTTCGTTACGATATAACGAAAGTGGTGAAATATTCGTCGTAAATCGCTCTATCTAAAAGCGCCGGACCTGTCGCCAAGCTGAAGCCTTGACCGAAATGGCTCGAAACGCACATATTACGTTCGTAATTTTTATCAAAGACTACTTTTATCGATCCTGCCCCTTTCACCAGGAGTACCACCATGAGCACCTATGACGTCGTGATTCTGGGCGCAGGCCCCGGCGGTTATAACGCAGCGATCCGCGCCGGCCAGTTGGGTCTGAAAGCAGCCTGCGTGGAAGGCCGCGCCACTCTGGGCGGGACCTGCCTGAATGTCGGTTGCATGCCGTCCAAGGCTCTACTGCATGCCTCCGAACTCTACGACGCGGCCATGGGGGCGGAATTCGCCAACCTGGGGATTGAGGTCAAACCCGTCCTCAACCTTGCTCAAATGATGAAACAGAAGGATGAAAGCGTTTCCGGGCTGACCAAGGGCATCGAGTTTCTGTTTCGCAAAAACAAAGTCGACTGGATCAAGGGCTGGGGCCACATCGACGGGCCGGGCAAAGTCACTGTGACCGACAGCCAGGGCACCAAGACCGAGCTGAGCGCCAAGAACATCATTATCGCCACCGGTTCCGAACCCACTCCCCTGCCCGGAGTGGACATAGATAACAAACGCATCCTCGACTCCACAGGCGCGCTGTCACTGGGCGAAGTGCCGAAGCACTTGGTGGTGATTGGTGCCGGGGTGATCGGCCTGGAGCTGGGCTCGGTATGGCGGCGCCTGGGCGCCCAAGTGACGGTGGTCGAATTTCTCGACCGGATCTGCCCCGGTGTGGATGGCGAAGCGGGCAAGACCCTTCAGCGCTCATTGAGCAAGCAAGGCATCAGCTTCAAGTTGAGTTCGAAAGTCACCAGCGCCACGACATCAGCGAGCGGTGTTCAGCTCAGCGTCGAACCGGCCGCGGGTGGCACCGCCGAGTTGCTTGAAGCCGATTACGTGTTGGTGGCCATTGGTCGGCGCCCTTATACCCAAGGCCTGGGGCTGGAAAACGTCGGTCTCGCCACGGACAAACGCGGCATGCTCGCCAATAAGGGCCACCGCACCGAAGCCGCTGGCGTCTGGGTTATCGGTGATGTCACGTCTGGGCCGATGCTCGCCCACAAGGCCGAAGACGAAGCCATGGCCTGCATCGAGCAAATCGTCGGTAAGGCCGGCGAGGTCAATTACGACCTGATCCCCAGCGTGATCTACACCAAACCGGAGCTGGCCAGCGTTGGCAAGACCGAAGAACAGCTGAAAGCCGAAGGTCGCGCCTATAAGGTCGGCAAATTTCCCTTCACCGCCAACAGCCGGGCGAAGATCAATCACGAAACCGAAGGCTTCGCCAAAGTATTGGCCGATGAGCGCACCGACGAAGTCCTCGGCGTGCACCTTGTGGGCCCCAGCGTCAGTGAAATGATTGGCGAGTATTGCGTGGCCATGGAGTTCAGCGCCTCGGCCGAAGACATCGCCCTGACCTGTCATCCACACCCGACCCGCTCCGAGGCATTGCGTCAGGCGGCAATGGATGTGGAGGGGATGGCGACGCAGATGTAGGGCCGATGATTTTGCGGTGACTGAACTGGCGCTTTCGCGAGCAAGCCCGCTCCCACACTGGTTCTGTGAACACCACAGATCAAATGTGGGAGCGGGCTTGCTCGCGAATGGGGCGACTCGGTCTAAAGCGGTAAATGCCCCAACGGCAACGCCCCCGGGGTCTTCACCGTGTGAATCGCAAAGTTGCTGCGAATGTCGCTCACACCCGGCAGTTTCAGCAATCGCCCGGTGAGAAAACGGTCATAGGCGCGCAAATCCGGCACCACCACTTGCAGCAGAAAATCCGATTCCCCTGACACCAGAAATGCCGAAATCACCTCAGGTAATGCCGTCACGGCCAGGCGAAACGCTTCGGCCTGTTCATCGTTGTGACGTTCAACTTTGACCCCGACAAACACCGTCAGCCCAAGGCCCACCTCATCTCGATCCAGATTGGCCTGATAGCCGCGAATCACTCCCGCTTCTTCCAGCATCCGTACTCGACGCAAACAGGGCGAGGCGGACAAACCGATTTCGTCAGCCAATTGCACGTTGCTCAGGCGACCGTCCCGTTGCAGCGCCGCGAGAATCTTGCGGTCGTAGGCGTCCAGTTTCATGGTTTGGCAGATCCCGATAGTTCGCTCATCAAAAAATGGCAGGTTATGCCAAATATCGAAGCTTTAGAAGCTGACTACGCAACCACCTGCCCTGCTCTTCAGCCATAGACTGACCTCACCAAATCGACAACGAATGGGGTGCAACATGGCAGGACTCTGGCTGTTTTTCATGGCATTGGCGGTGGTGTACCTGTTGCCCGGCCCGGACATGATTCTGCTGTTGCAGACCGGCGCGCGTCAGGGCAAAGGCGCGGCGCTGGCCACGGCGTTGGGGCTCGGTGTGGCACGTGGTTGTCATGTGGCCTTGGCTGCGTTGGGTTTGGCGGCGCTGTTCAAGACGGCACCCTGGACCTTCGACGTGGTGCGCCTGGTCGGGGCCGCGTACCTGCTGTGGATCGGCATTCAGTGCCTGCGCACCACGATGCTGCCGAGCTTGAACAGTGCAGGTTCCACTACTGAAAAATCGCATTGGCGCGAGGCGATCCAGCGCGGTTTGCTGACCAATCTGCTCAACCCCAAGGCGCTGCTGTTCTGTTCGGTGCTGTTGCCACAGTTCATCGAACCTCACGCCGGGCCAGTGCTCGCGCAATTTGCAACGCTGGGCGTGATGCTGGTCGGTGTCGGGTTGTTGTTCGACAGTGCCTATGCGTTGGTCGGCGCCGCACTGGGCCGCTGGCTGCAACGCAGTCCATCGGCCCAGCGGGTGCAGCAGTGGTTGTTCGGCAGCCTGCTGATCGGCTTTGCGGTGCGGCTGACTTTTGTGCAACAAGCGTGATTACTGTCGCGCCTTGCGCTGGCGTCGATTGATCAGCACCAGCGCTACCGCTGTAAACACCACCACACCGCCCGTTTGCAGCCATTTTTTATAAGGTCGCAATGCCGAGCGGACCGGACTCAATGCCTGGCTTACGTAACGTTTGTCCGCATTCTGGAAGTCTGGATAAGGACAATGGTGACCGAAGTTCACCGCCCAATCCACGTACGGACCTTCTTTCACATACCGTTGGTAGAAGGCACTTTCTTCTTCAAGGCTGGTGTTCCACCCCGCCGCCGCACACAACACCGCCGCAAAAGCCTGGCTGGTATGAGGCAGATTATCAGCAGCACGACTGGCCAAAGCCGTTGCGACATAACGATAGTGATAGCGCTCATCGGGTTGAGCGGCGCTGGCTTGCTGACGCACGACCTCATCTTCAGCCACTAACGGGCCGACCTTTAGCTCACGGCTCTCAAGGCTGTAATTACCACCGAACGTGGCGTAATCCGGCGCCATTTCGTAGCCGAGAAGCTCCATGCCCCATTGGCGTGTCGTCCACGCGGCATTGAACAACGCCGCGGCACGTTTGGTCGGCCACCAGGCAGCGTCCGCCTCCTGACGCAATTGCCCATACGCCTTGGCCTTGTTCTGCAGATCGACGTTGTCGAAGTAAGCCGGCGCTTCGTCATAACGCCCTTCACGCAACAGGCGCCGCCCGAGCAAATTGCGCAGGTTCGCGGCTACCGGCAACGGCACATAATTGTCGCGATCCTGCTGGCTGAGCGATGGCGGTGCGGGCACTTGAGTGTCGACGTACTGCTTGAGTTCATCGAGGGTCAGCACTCGCTCGGCAACGGTGGCCGCGTCGTACCAGTAAATGCTTTGGCTGCGATAGAGCTGGTCAAAGGCTTGCAGATAATCGCCGCGTTGCAGGGCCAGAATTGCGCTTTCGCCGTCGACCCGGCACTTGGGCTGCACCGTTTCGTAATCCCAGTCCGGGGTCCGTCGTTCACCCCAGGACTCGTTCTGCGGGAAGGCCTGGGCGGCCTTGGCGTAGGCCGCAGCGGCAGCGCCTTTGTCGCCATCACGCAACGCCAGTTTCGCCCGCAGCCACCACGCGAGGCCGCCGTCACCGGCCTGTTCGAGGAAGGCTTTGGCACTGGCGTAATCGCCCTGCTGATAGTTCATCGCCGCCAGGCGATCCGCGTTATCCAGGCTGCCGCGGGTGCTGTTTTGCAGCAGCTTGATCAGTTTCTGTTCGCTTGGCGGCTGATCACCGAATGACCAGCCCAGTCGACTGATCAACGACGCCGTCACCAGTTGCTGCACCGCTTTGCCCTTGAGCAACACGGCCAGTTGATCGTCGGGCATTACCATCAGATCGGCCATCAACAACTTCAACGAGCTGTAGCCCACCGCCGAACCGTGGAGGTTCTGCGTGGCGTAGAGCTCGATGGCGCTGTCCCAATCGCCAGCGGTGCGGGCCACTCGCGCTTCTTCACCGAGGCTGGCAACACCCAGTTCCAGCGGGTCGCTGAAGCCGTCGATACTCAGCCGACGAGTTTGCTCGAAAGCCTTTCGGGATTGAGCCAACAGGTCGGGACCTGCGCCCGCCTCTGAACCCATGGCAAACAGTGTCCGCCCCAACGAGTAAGCCGCCCAGGTACTGCGCAATGCGCGTTGATCCGCCGGCAGCGCCAGCACTTTCTGAAAATATTCAGCGGCCAAACCATGGTCACCGGCGTTGAACGCCACCGCGCCCGCCAGATAGAACATGTGTTCGGCCGGCAGGCTGGCGCCTTGCTCTTCAACCTGACGGGCATCGGTCAGGCTGCGCAGCTGTTGCACCAGCGCTTGCTGCTCAGGCGTCAGACCGGCCTGTTCGGCGGTATTCCGCTGACCCGCGTAATCCGGCGCATCGCCGTAACCGTCCCCCGGAATGTTGGTGGCTGCAGTGACATTTTTCAGTCCCGCGATGGCATGCCCGAGGCGACTGATCTCAAAATTGAAGTTGCCTTCCGGCAGTTCCGCCAGCGACTGGCCACGGTTGTCCAGCAGGCGCATGGGGAAGTCCGGCCCGCAGGCCAACGCCGAACCCAACGGCAGGCTGAGGCTCAGGCAAAGCAGATGGCGGGGCCAGTTACGGGTGAACATTCGAACCTCCTTGATCAATAGTTGCGCAGCGGGCCCAACCGATGGCGCGCTGCCCGCCGGCGGGGATTCGACCCTCGCGCAGGCGGGTGAAGGTAAGCAGATCCGGGCGCTGTTGCAATGCATAACCGGCCAATGCATCGGCACCATCGCAGCCCTGCACCGCCAGTGTCAGGCGTTCGGGCCAGGTGCTGTCGAGGTTGCCTTGGTTGCTGACGCTGATGTCGTAGAGGCCGTCCTGCGCCGAGAGCTTCAGCCCCACGCGGTTGTCGAGCGTATCGCCGCGCGCCACGGCGATGAGCGTCGTCAGGCTCCAGGCCCTGCGATCATTGGCCAGCGGCAGGCGAAACCAGATCAGTCCGGCCAAATGAGCCGGTGGATCGGCGCGCAACTCGGCGCCGAGTTTGCTCAGTTGCAGCGGATCCGCCAGTAACTCCCGGCGTTTGCCGCCCCGCTCGATGGGCACTTCGCTTTCCACGACCGGCGCACCACCGTCCCCCGGCAACAGCGCCACGCCATAAGCCGGTAGCGCCAGATAAAACGGTTTCGACGTGACACGGCTCCAGCCCCTGGCCCATTGCCGGGCCTGATCCGGGTCGAACAAGCCACGCCGTGGATCGCTCACCGCGTGCACCTGCAAGACGCTGCTGTCGACGGTCGCCAGCAGCGCCGGCAATTCAGGGCTGTCGAGCCAGGCCGGCAATGCCGTGATGCTCAGTGGCAAGGAAGCGGGCAGAACGGCGCGCAAATGCGTGAGGAATTCGCGGTAGGCCGGTAGCCGGGCGTTACCTGCATCGTGGTCGATTTCCACGCCGGAGAGGATCAGCCCCTGCCCTTGCCAATCGCTGAGCATCTGCTGGATGTGCGCCGTGACCTCGTCCTGATCCAGACCCTTGAGCTGGCCGTCCAGACGAATAACCGCTATCAGCGGTCGACCGTCACGCTTGAGCAGCACCGGATCGATTCGCGCCCGGCTCCAGCCGGCCTGCGCAAACGCCTGCAAGGCCAGCACACGCAAGGTCGAGAAATCGGCACGGCTGTCGCGCAGCGCGGCGTCATGGGCCGGCGTCCATTGGCGTTGCCAGACGTAGAGTTGCTGATCGAGCGGCGGCGCGTCCTGTTGCTCGCAACCATTGAGCAACACCGCTGCCAGCAAAACGATCAAGCGTGTGAAAAAAGCCATGAAAAACCTTATCCCTGAAATACAAAAAGGGCCTCTGAAGGCCAATGCCTGTCAGTTAAGGTGCGGAACCTGTGGGAGCGGGCTTGCTCGCGAAGACGGCGGCACAGTCAACATCGATGTCGCCTGACCTACCGCTTTCGCGAGCAAGCCCGCTCCCACATGGATTGCGCTTAACTGACTGGCATTAGCCTCTCAAGGCCCTTTGTCGCTCTGCTCATTACCCTACTCAGCCATTGGCTTGCGGGCAATGATCACCTGACTTTTCGCCACCACCGCATCCAGCGCCTGTTTAATCTGCGCACCCCGTGGCGAGGACAGCACGGCTTGCCAGGTGTCGGCCCAATGGTTGAGCAGCGGATGGTCGGCGTTGCTGAAATCGACCTTGGCCTCCCAGAACAACAGCATCCACATCGACCAATAGAAACCGTATTGGCTGTGACTGAGAACTTCCAGGCCGGCGTCGCTGACCATCGCCTTGAACTGCTCTTCGCTGATGATGCGAATGTGGTTGGGCTTCTGGAAATACTCCGGCGCGGCGATGTCTTTTTGCAGGTCTTCGGAACTGGGGTGCGGAACACTGAGCAAATACAGCGCCCCGGGCTTGCCGACCCGCACCAGTTCGGCGAGGAACTGCGCCGGATCGTCGACGTGCTCGATAACTTCGGTGGACACCACCCGGGTCGCGGTCGCGTCGGCAATCGGCAGCGGATTACAGTCCGTGACGTGGCACTCGATGCCCCGAGCCGGCGTGTCGCTCAAGCGCTGACGAGTCGCTTCGACCTTGGCGGCGTCGATGTCGGCAATGATGATCTTCGCCCCGCGCATGCCGCAGAAATGCACGTTGCCCCCGTCACCGCAGCCCACATCCAGCAACGTGTCCTCGGGGCTGACCGGGAAACCGGTGAATAGCTCACCGGTTTGCTGGTTGAACCAGCCGCTGAGCATCGCGTCGTGCAGGCCGAGCATGTACGGGTCGACTTTCTCGGACACCGAGGTTGCTGGCATCAGCGGCTGCGCGGCAGCGGACGTGCCCGCCGTGAGTTTCTTCAAAAGGCTCAGCATGAGGTGGCTCCAGAGGATGGAAGGACTGATGGGGACATACGCAAGCGTTGCACCAGATGGGCACCCCGGTTGCGCAAGGGCAGCTCGATGAATCGGTAGTTGAGTTCACTCAGCAGCACGATCAGGGTCATGGCGCAAAACAGCGCCAGTGCCGGCTGCATCGCCACGTCCTGCCAACCGACGGGCGCGAAACGAAACCAGCCTTCGCGCACGGCAAAGAACGCCGGAATGTGAATCAGGTAAATGCCATAGGAACGGGCGCCCAACCAGACCAGTATTTGCTTGAGCTTGCCCTTGGGCAGCAGGTAATCGCGATTGTAGGAAGCGATCCAGACCAGCAGCGCGCACAACAAGGCAATCGCGGCGACCCGATAGCTCGCCAGATTGAAAGGTGTGCTCGCCAGCACGCTCAGTGCAGCCCCCAGCCCGATCAAAATCAACAGGCCTGACCAACGACGGCGCAACAATCGTGGCTCCCAGGTCAGATAGCTCGGCCTCGAGCTCCACATTGCCAGCAACACGCCCAATGCCAGGGCATCGGTCCTGATACTCATCAACAGCGCTGAACGCCAAGTGAACAGTTGCACGGCAACCAAGGCCAGCAACACCCACACCAACCGCTTGCGGCAGACGAGGATCAGTAAGGGCAGCAACAGGTAGAACTGCTCTTCAAGGGACAGGCTCCAGTAAACGAAACTGGCACCGTATTCGAAGCGCATGAAGCTTTCGGCAAAGCGCAAATTGGCCAATTGCAGAAAGCCCGCCAGCGTCGCCTGCAGATTGGCCTGCACCGTGCCAAAGGCGCCCGAATGATTGAAAAACAGTGCGCCCGCTAACATCAGCAACAGCCACAACCAGGCGGATGGCAACAGACGAAAGGCCCGGCGAATCCAGAAATCGCGGGTTTCCAGCCAGAAGGCCTGCGGTGTCTGGCAACCACGCAGCAGCGGAATCAAGCCTCGGGCGATGACAAACCCGGAGATGACAAAAAACAGGTCCACACCCCACCAGAATTGCCCGTGGGCCGTGCCCGACTCGAAACCCGGCAGCCCACCCGGAAATGGCATGGTTTGCAGGTGATGCACCAGCACGCCAAGCACAGCGATCCCGCGCAACAACTCGATGTCGAGAATCCGTCGACTGCTCATCGCGCAGTCCCGGCCTTTGAATCGGTCGCCATCGGTTTACGTGCAATGATCACCTGACTCTTGGGCATGAACTGATCGAGCATCTGCTTGATCGCCAGTCCATTGGGTTGCGCCAGCAGGTCTTGCCAGGTTTTCGCCCAGCTCTCCATCAGTGGCGGATACGGCGCCTGAATCCGGTCACGTACCGCGCCGCCCAGGTCGCGACCGGCTGCGCGCTCGCTGGCCCAGAAGAAAATCATGCCCATCACCCAGAAAAATCCGGTCGCCTGACGATGCTCGATCACCAGGCCGGCGTCCTCCACCAGCGCGGCGAAGCGTTCCGGGGTAAAAATCTGTACGTGATTGGGCGACTGGAAATAGCTGGCCGGGGCGATGCCCTGTTGCAAATGCTCGCCCACCGGTGCCGGCACGCTCAGCAGATACTGCGCACCCGGACGGCCCATGCGCACCAACTCGGCCATGAACGGCTCGGGCTGATCGATGTGTTCGATCACTTCCATGCACACGACCTTGCTTGCGCAGCCATCGGCCAGCGGCAAGGGCAGGCTATTGCTGACCAGCCCCAGGCTTGGCTTGTCCGTCTGCGCGTCCACTTGCCGGGCCAGGTCTCGGACCTTGTCATGTTCACTGTCAGTAAAAATCACCGACGCGCCCTGACGTACCGCAAACAGCGTCGCAACGCCCTCACCGCAACCGACATCCAGCAGAGTGTCGTCCGCCGTGATCGCAAAGCCCTTGAGCAATTCGCCGCTGTCGTTCAAAAACCAGCCATCGAGGATGGCGTCGTGCAAGCCGACATCGCGCGGCGATACGCTGTCTTGCGCAACCGGTGCAGGCACAGCTTTGGGTTGCGCCACCGGGCGCAGCCGCCTCATCAATGCGCGGATCATGCCTCGGGGGTTTCCACGGCAGCCGCAGCGCGGGTTTCGAATAGCCGGGCAAGGAATTCTTTCAGACGCTGTTCAGCGGTTGCCTGGCCGCAGAAGTTTTGCAGGCTGGTGACCGCGTGGGCGGACATCCTTGCATAGCGTTGCGGGTCGTCTTTGGCCACGTCATAGCTGGCCCGATAGGCCGTGCATAACGAGGCCCAGTTGGTGATGTAGCGCAGGGTGCGAAACGCCTTTCGCGGGTCGTGGGGCCAGGCCGTCAGCTCATCCGTGGAGTCGATGAGGAAAGCATTGTCGGCGTCCAGATAATCGATCATCGCCGTGGTGCGCGGCGCCACTGCCGGCTTGCCGCATGACATGAACTCCATCAGCGGCAGGCACTGGCCTTCGCCGTAGGACGTATTCACCACGTAACTCGTGGCCTGCACCAGACGCTCGTAGTCCGCATCCGCAAGGTAGCCGTAAATCAACACGATACGGCAGCGGTAGGACTGGTTTTTGTACAGGTGATGAAGGATATCGGTCAGCGCTTCTTCGGCATCGTGGTGCGTCAGTTTGAGCACCAGCGTGGCGTCTTCTACCTCGCGGAAGGTCACGCAAAAAGCACTCAGCATGTCTTCCCAATTCTTGCGCCCGTCGCCGGGATTGAACACCGAGGTGTAGATCACACCGTCGAGCACCAGCTCCTGTTCACGAGCGGGCGCCTGAAAGTCGATGCCCTTGCCGGCACGCAAATGCGCAGGACCAAAGGCCCGCAGATCAAGTTGGCGACTGTCCGCCAGCAAGCCTTTGATCTTCAATCGCACCTGGCGGGCCTTTGGCTGACGCTGCAATTGCGCACCGCGTGCGGCAAAGCGATCCCACACCGGTGCCGGTACCGCGACGATCGGATAGTCGGCGCCCATGGCTTCGCGCACGGCATTGACGGTGTAGCTGGAATGGGTGATTGCCGCACCGCTCGCGCGCAATACCGTGCGCCAGTCATTACGCGGTTCACCGGCGAACGGCTCATTGGGAATGGTGCTGAATTCCCACGCAAACACTGCCAGGGTCGGACAGGCAAAATGAACCGGCGTGCGATGCGGTGGCGAGAACGACAGGAACACACAGTCTTCGCCACGGGACAGACAGTCGAGGTACAAAGCGTCGACTTCAGTCTGCGGGTCGCTGACTTCCACTACCCGCCCCAGTCGCTCCAGCACCGGTCGATACTCTTTGAGCACGAAGTAGTAGCTGTACTCCGAACGGCCCAGGTTCTGGGCAATGGTGCGCTGGTTGGTTTCCGAATGAATGATGATCAGCATGAGGCGTTATCCGTGACGGTCGCTGCCGACACACCGTGTGGCGCCAGCCCGAAAAAGTCCGCCAAGCGTTGTTGCACTGGAGCGAAGGCGCAGTAATCGTGCATGCGCTCGACCGCGGCGTGAGACATGCGCTGATACTCCAGCGGCTGTTCCTTGGCGATCCGGTAGCTGTTTTCGTAGGCCGTTTTCAACGACCCCCAGTCCGGTCGATAACGCAGGGTCCGATAGATGATGCGGGTGTCCTGAGGCCAGATGGTCAGCTCTTCGCTGGACTTGACCACAAACGCCACGCGCTCATCGATGTAATCCTCCATGGCTGTGTGATCCGGCGCGATCACCGGTTTGCCGCTGGCCATGAACTCCATCAGCGGCAGACACAAGCCTTCGCAGCGGGAGGCGTTGACGTAATAACTCGCCGCCTCATAGAGCCGGGCATATTGCGGATCGTCCAGGTAACCGTGCATCACCACCACCCGGCAGGCGAACGGGGACAGTTGCGCCAGCAAGGTCATCAACTCGGTGTAATAGGACGACAGATCGTTCTGGGTAATCTTCAGCACCAGTGTGGCATCCGCGGTGTCACGGAACGCCCAGCAGAATGCGCTGATCAGTTGATGCCAATTCTTGCGCCCGTCCTTGGGATTGAACACGGTGACGTAGACCACGCCGTCGACATGGGTCTGAACCTGTTCCGTAGTGTCCGGAAGGTCCACGGGTGCTGGTACATGGACCGGCACCGACTGTGGACCGGCAATGCTCGGGAAGTATTTTGCGAGCCTGGAGTGAGCCGGGTCAGACAACAGATCGCGAATCCCCTCCCAGTACCACTGGCTCAGAAAATGAGTGCGATGGACCGGCACCGGTTGCGCCTTGCCCAGGTCCAGCGCCCACAGACGCAAGTAGTGCCTGGCGATGACGAAGCGGCGCTTCAGGGTTAGCGGCGGCGGGCGCAAGGCCTCGAGTTCCGCCTGTTGCTCAGGGGTCAGCGGCGGTGGAATCAGCGAGTCGGCGGACAGCCCCAGCGTACGGGTATCAAGGATGCAGCCCTTGATGTCGAGGGTCGAACCGGCATTGACCGGCACACTGGTATGGCGGCTACGGATGGCCGCGAAGTTTTCCCACAACGGGGTCGGCAAGACCAACACCGGAAAGTCTTCGCCCATGGCCCGACGGATCGCCCGGGCCGTATGACTGGAGAGCGTAATCACCCGGCCCTGGCGCGCCAGCATGCGGGTCCAGTCCTGCCGTGGATCGTTGTCCCACTGCTCATCGGGAATCGAATCGAACTCCCAGGCCACCACGCACATTGTCGGGCACTCAAGGTCGTTCGGGGTTTTCTGCGGCGGGGTGAAAGACAGGAACAGGCTGTCTTCGCCGGCGGCACGCAGTTGCCTGTAGAGAGGATCGACCTCGGCGGTGGAGGACACCACATGCACCCGCCCAAGGCTTTCGAGCACCGGGCGATAAGCCTTGAGCACGAAGTAGTAACTGTATTCGGGACGACCGAGGCTCTGGCTGATGGAACTGTCGTTGACGTCCGAGTAAAGAATAAAATTCATGGCATCCCACGATGAAGCCGCCATCCCGGCAACCTCACTCTATGACGGCAAAGCCACGGATCGAGTCGGTGTGTCGTCCTCGTCTATAGTCTTCATGCCCGTCTACGTTCTTGTTTTAGTGGTCAGTTTCGCGGCGTTGCAGAACAACCCTGCCGAACCCTGGGCGATCGTGACGAGGGGCATTCTAAACACATCCGTTAAGGGTTCGTGAACCGCTCGGCGAGAATAAATAGACCTGCGAAAACGAGAACTGACCGGTCACGGTGGGACTTATTGAAATTGCTGCGCAATTGGCACAGATTGGCTACCAAACAACTACAACAACGACTTCTCCAGTTTTCCTACGAAGATTTTTCTTCGGTCTGACAGACTTTCCCTAAAGCCTGCGGGAAATGGCAGAAGTTCAGAATTGAGGGGACCGCGGCTTGAAAAAGCGTCTGTTCGTAACGGGTCTGAGTGGATTCGTAGGACAACACATCCAATCTCGTCTGAAGGCTGATGCCTCGGAATGGGAACTGCTGCCTGCCCTTTCCCGTTACGATCTCGTACAGCCAGAAAGCCTTGAAGGCCTGTGGCCGGAGATGCCCGACGCGGTCATTCATCTGGCCGGCCAGACCTTCGTTCCCGAAGCCTTTCGTGATCCGGCACGTACGCTGAATATCAATCTGCTGGGCACCCTTAACCTGCTTCAAGCCCTCAAAGCCCGTGGCTTCGCCGGTACGTTCCTGTACGTCAGCTCCGGTGACGTCTATGGCCAGGTCCACGAAGCCGATCTGCCCATCACCGAACGCCAGCCACCCTGCCCGCGCAATCCTTATGCCGTTAGCAAACTGTCGGCGGAGTTCCTGAGCCTGCAATGGGGCCTGAGCGAAGGCTGGCCGGTGCTGGTCGCTCGCCCGTTCAACCACATCGGCACCGGGCAGAAGGACAGCTTCGTCATCGCCAGCGCGGCGCGGCAGATCAGTCGAATCAAGCAAGGCCTGCAAACGCCGCAACTGGAAGTCGGTGACATCGACGTCACTCGCGATTTCCTCGATGTGGGCGATGTGGTGTCGGCCTACTTCGCCTTGCTGGAAAAAGGCACGTCGGGACAGGTCTACAACATTTGCTCGGGGCGCGAGCAGAGCATTCGCAGTTTGATCGAACAGCTGGGGGATCTCGCCCAGGTCGATATGCAACTGATTCAGGATCCGGCGCGTCTTCGCCGCGCGGATCAGCGTCGCGTTTGTGGCAGCCATGCCAAGCTTGCCCAGACCACAGGATGGACGCCTGAAATCACAACACAACAATCCCTGCGGGCGATCCTGTCCGACTGGGAGAAGCGAGTACGACAAGAATGACAAAAAGTGCATTGATCACAGGGATCACCGGTCAGGACGGCGCCTATCTGGCCAAGTTGCTGCTCGACAAAGGTTATAAAGTCCATGGCCTGGTGGCGCGGCGCAGCAGCGATTCACGTTGGCGACTGCGCGAGACGGGGATCGAGGGCGATATCGTCTATCTGGATGGCGACATGGCCGATGCCTGCTCGGTGCAGCGTGCGGTGATCAAGTCAGCGCCGGACGAGGTCTATAACCTGGCCGCGCAAAGCTTTGTCGCCGCCTCCTGGGATCAACCAGTGACCACCGGCATCGTCGATGGCCTGGGTGTGACTCACCTGCTCGAAGCGATCCGTCAGTTCAGTCCGCACACCCGTTTCTATCAAGCGTCCACCAGCGAAATGTTCGGCTTGATTCAGGCCGAGCAGCAGGACGAAAACACACCGTTTTATCCGCGCAGCCCTTACGGCGTGGCCAAACTCTATGGCCACTGGATCACGGTGAACTATCGCGAAAGCTTCAACCTGCACGCCAGCAGCGGGATCCTGTTCAACCACGAATCACCGCTACGCGGCATCGAGTTCGTGACCCGTAAAGTCACCGACGCCGCCGCCCGCATCAAACAGGGCAAACAGCAGGAACTGCGCCTGGGCAACATCGATGCAAAACGCGATTGGGGATTTGCCGGCGACTACGTCGAAGCCATGTGGCTGATGCTGCAACAGGACAAGCCTGACGATTATGTGGTCGCCACCGGGGTGACCACCACCGTGCGCGAAATGTGCCGCATCGCCTTTGATCACATTGGCCTCAACTACCGCGACTACGTGAAGATCGACCCGGCATTTTTCCGCCCGGCCGAGGTAGAAGTGCTGCTTGGCAACCCGGCCAAGGCCCAGCGCGTACTGGGCTGGAAGCCAAAAACCGATCTGGACACCTTGATCCGCATGATGATGGATGCGGACATGAAACGCGTTGCCAAGGAGTAGGCCATGCTGATTCCCGTGATTCTCTCCGGCGGTGCCGGCACCCGGTTGTGGCCGGTGTCCCGCGAAGGCCATCCCAAGCCGTTCATGACCCTGCCCGACGGTCAGTCGCTGCTGAGCAAGACCTATCGGCGTGCGGCCGGTTTGCTCGATGGCTGGGGCGATATCGTCACGGTGACCAACCGCGACTATTACTTCCAGAGCAAGGATCACTATCAGGAGGCGCGCCTGGAGCGCCATCGCGGGCATTTTCTGCTTGAGCCGACGGGCCGCAATACGGCCCCGGCCATCGCGGCGGCCGCCCTTTCGCTACAAGCCCTGCACGGCGACGAAGCGATCATGGTGGTGATGCCCGCCGACCATCTGATTCTCAACGAAGACGCCTTGAAAAGCGCGGTCGAGCACGCCGTGGCGCTGGCCAAGTCTGGTTATCTGGTGACGTTCGGCGTCGTGCCGACAGCCCCGGAAACCGGCTTCGGCTACATCGAAACCGGTGCTCCGCTGGACGACAAAGGCGCCGCCAAGGTGCAGCGCTTCGTCGAAAAACCCGACCTGCAAACCGCCACGCATTATCTGGAGAGCGGTAACTTCCTGTGGAATTCGGGGATGTTCTGCTTCTCGATCGCCACGCTGCTGGCCGAGCTGCACCTTCACGCCCCCGCACTACTTGAACAAGCTCGGGCCTGCATGGCGGCCAGTGCGCCGGTGGAAATCGGCGGTTGCCTGCAACAGGAACTGTCGCCAACGCACTTCGCCGACATCACCGACATCTCCATCGACTACGCCTTGATGGAGCGCTCCGACAAAGTGGTCGTGGTGCCAGCCTCTTTCGACTGGAGCGACATCGGTTCCTGGGGCGCCGTGGCGGCATTGGTGCCAGCCGATGCACAGAACAATCGCGCCAGCGGCGATGCGATCTTCATCGACAGCCACAACAACTTCATCCAGAGCGAAGACCGGTTGGTCGCCGCAGTGGGTGTGGATAACCTGATCATCATCGACACCGCCGACGCGGTGCTGGTCGCCCATGCCGACCGCGCCCAGGATGTGCGCCGGGTGGCCCGGCAGCTCAAGGATGAAAAGCACGAAGCCTATCGCCTGCACCGCACAGTCAACCGACCGTGGGGCACTTACACCGTGCTCGAGGAAGGTCCTCGCTTCAAGATCAAACGTATCGTGGTCAAACCCGGCGCCAAGTTGTCACTGCAAATGCACCATCACCGCAATGAACACTGGGTCGTGGTCGAAGGCATGGCCAAGGTCACCAACAACGGTTCCGGTTCGCACCTGGTGGCCAAGAACGAATCGACATTCATTGCCGCCGGGCACAGGCACCGTCTGGAAAACCCCGGCGTGATCGACCTGGTCATCATCGAAGTGCAAAGCGGTGAATACCTGGGGGAGGACGATATCGTTCGCTTCGAAGACCAATACGGCAGGACGGTTTGAATGCTGCTTTCCCTGTATCGCTCGCTGTGGAGCTATCGAGGTTTCATCCTCGGTAGCGTCAAGCGAGAGTTTCAAGCGCGTTATCGCAATTCGCTGTTCGGTGCCCTGTGGACCGTGCTCAACCCGCTGTCGATGATCGTCGTCTACACGGTAATTTTTTCCCACGTCATGCGCGCACGCTTGCCGGGTGTGGATGACGGCATGGCCTACAGCATCTACCTCTGCGCCGGGTTGCTGACCTGGGGTCTGTTCTCGGAAATCACCCTGCGCAGCCAGAACATGTTTCTGGAAAACGCCAACCTGCTGAAGAAAATCAGCTTCCCGAGAATCTGTCTGCCGGTGATCGTGCTGTTCAATGCCGGCATCAACTTCGCGATCATCATCGGGCTGTTCCTGGGCTTTCTGCTGATCACCGGGCGCTTGCCGGGCATGGCCCTGCTGGCGTTGCTGCCGCTGATCGCGCTGCAAGTCATGTTCTGCGCCGGGCTGGGGATGATCCTCGGTGTGCTGAACGTGTTCTTTCGCGACGTCGGGCAATTCTTCGGCATCTGCCTGCAATTCTGGTTCTGGCTGACCCCGATCGTGTACCCGCTGAGCATCCTGCCCGAGTGGGTCCAGCGGCTGTTGCAACTCAACCCCATGACCAACCTGATCGGCAGCTACCAGAACCTGTTCCTCTACGGCCAATGGCCGGTCTGGAGTTCGCTGCTGCCAATTTTCGTGATCGGTATGTTGTTCTGCGTGATCGGGCTGCGACTGTTTCGTCAGCGGGTCGGCGAAATGGTGGATGAACTCTGATGGGACATATACGCGTGACGGGCCTGGGCAAGGCCTACAAGCAATACCCCACGCGCTGGAGCCGACTGGCTGAGTGGCTGATCCCGTTTTCGCCGATCCGCCATCGCCAGCACTGGGTGCTGCAAGACGTGGCATTCGAAATCGCTCCCGGTGAAGCGGTGGGCATCGTCGGGGTCAACGGTGCCGGCAAAAGTACCTTGCTGAAGATGATCACCGGCACCACCCAACCCACCTGTGGGCAGATCCAGCTCGAAGGCCGCGTCGCCGCCCTGCTGGAACTGGGCATGGGGTTTCACCCGGAGTTCACTGGTCGACAGAACGCGATCATGGCCGGGCAACTGCTGGGCATGCAGGTCGAAGAAATCGAAGCCCTGATGCCACAGATCGAACATTTCGCGGAGATCGGCGAAGCCATCGACCACCCGGTGCGCACCTATTCCAGCGGCATGCAGATGCGCCTGGCGTTCAGCGTGGCCACCGCGCGGCGCCCGGATATCCTGATTGTCGACGAAGCGTTGTCGGTGGGCGACGCCTACTTCCAGCACAAAAGCTTCGAACGCATCCGCAGCTTTCGCAGGGCCGGCACCACATTACTGATCGTGTCCCACGACCGCTCGGCGATTCAATCGATCTGCGACTCGGCGATTCTCCTGGAGAACGGCCGCATGGCCATGCATGGCAAGCCCGAAGCCGTCATGGACTACTACAACGCCCTGCTCGCCGAGCGCGAAGGCCAGACGGTGCGTCAGGAAATGCTCGCGGACGGCCAGGTGCAAACCGTTTCCGGCACCGGTGAAGCCGGGATCCTCAGCGTGCGCCTGCTCGATGAGCGCGAACGTGCCATCGATGCCGCCGAAGTCGGCCAGTCGGTGGTGCTTGAGGTGCAAGTCGAAGTGCGTCAGGACATCGAACGCCTGGTGTTGGGTTTCATGATCAAGGATCGCCTGGGCCAGGCCATGTACGGCATCAATACCCATCGTCAGGACCTCGCCCTCACCGATCTGCAGGCCGGCGAGCGGCTGACCTACCGCTTTGCCTTCGTCATGGGCCTGGGCAAGGGCAACTATTCCGTGGCCCTGAGCCTGTCGCGACTGGACTCGCACCTGGACCGCAATTTCGAGTGGCGCGACTACGGCCTGGTGTTCCATGTGATCAACAACCGACACGAAGACTTCGTCGGCTGTTCGTGGCTGGGGGCGAAAACCACCATCACTCGCGCGGCCGAATCGATTGTTTCGGAGCGCACGCCATGACCCGTCTACTGGTGGAGTGCACGTACGTGTTCCAGCACCCCAAGGTCAATTCGGGCATTCAGCGGGTGGTGCGCAACGTCATCAATCAGTTGCCTGAACGCGTCGATGGCGTTGAGTGCATCCCGGTGGTGATGCTCAAGGGCAAGCTCTACCGGGTGTTGAGTCTGGCCCCTTTGGACACACCGCTTTTCAATGGGCTGATGGAGTTCGGTGGGCGCCTGGAGCGATTGGCCCATCGTTTCTGGCAACTGCACCAGCGCCTCGACAAACGCTGCACCTCGCGATGGACCCGGCGCGCGCTGTACGCGGCTTACCGCCTCACGGCGCTGGCGGGTTTCAGCGTACCGCTGCGCCTGATTGATCAGATCAATCACTATCAACTGCCCAAACGTTGCTCGCCGCTGCAGCATCAACCGGGTGATCAACTCGTGTTGCTGGATTCGTCCTGGCACGCCGATTTCTTCCCGTTGGCCGAACAACTCAAACGCGAAGGCGTGGGCATTGTCTCGGTGATCTACGACCTGATTCCCCTGACCCACCCGCAGTTCTATGACATGCGACTGGTGCGGATTTTCAACGAGTGGTTCGACTGGATCGCCAAAACCGCCGACGGCTACGTGGCGATTTCCGCCACGGTGCGCGATCAGGTGCGCGATGAATTGCATCGTCGCGTCGGTCCTGCCAAAGCCGACACCTTGTGGTTCGACTACTTTCACCTGGGCTCGGAGCTGGACCTGCGCGAAGAAACCGCCGCTGTCGAAACACGCCTGACCCGGCTGTTCGATACCCCCGAACCGGTGTTCCTGATGGTCAGCACCATCGAGCCGCGCAAGAACCACGACTACTTGCTGGACGCCTTCGAACTCGCCTGGGCTGCAGGTTCCACTGCCCGTCTGTGCATCGCCGGGCGCATTGGCTGGAAGTGCGATGCCCTGCTCGCCCGGGTGCGCAATCACCCGGAGCTGAACAGGCGGTTGTTCATGTTTAACGACCTGAGCGACACCAGCCTCGAACATGCCTATTCCCACGCCAGTGCGTTGGTGTTTCCGTCCTACGTCGAAGGCTTCGGCCTGCCACTGGTGGAAGCCATGCAGCGCGGTTTGCCGGCCATGGGCAGTGACATCCCGGTCTTCCGCGAAATAGGCGGCGAGTTCATGGCGTACTTCGACCTGGCCGAACCACAAAACCTGGCCGATCTGGTTGCCCGATTCGAGAGCAGCAAACAATTCCCGGCCGCCCGCGATGTGGCGGACTGGCGCTGGATTGGCTGGCGTGAAGCCAGTGCGCAACTGGCCGAGCGAACCCTGCGCAATCTTGTGGAAACACCCGTCGTGCAAGAGAGGCAACATGCGAATTGCCCTTAACGCCCGAATCCTCCAGGCCCCGCGCACCGGCATAGGCCATTACGTCGCCGAACTGGTGAATGCCCTGGCCGGTGAGCCCGATGTCGAGTTGTCGCTGTTCCATGGCTGGGGCTGGAGTTCTTCGCTACCCGATGCTGCCATGCCGGGCTACTCGCGACTGACGCCGTTGCTGCGGCAGATACCGGGGGCGTATCAGGCTCGACGCTGGCTGGCGCAGAAACGCTTTGATCAAGGCCGCGCGCAGGCGATCGACCTTTATCACGAACCCAGTCTGTGGCCGTTGTCATTCGACGGCCCGACGGTCATCACCCTGCATGACCTGACACACCTGCACTATCCCGAGACGCAACCACCGGCGCGCCTGCGAGAAATCGAGCGGCGACTGGCCGATGGCGTGCAACAGGCGCAGCTGATTCTCACCGACTCGCAGTACATTGCCGACGAGGCTCAAGCCTGGTTCGCATTGCCGGCCGAGCGTTTTGTAGTTGCCCCGCTGGGCGTGGCTGCACGTTTCCACCCACGCGAGCCCGAGACCATCGATGCGATGCTCAAGGCCCACGGGGTCGAGATGCGGGATTATTTTCTCTGCGTCGGCACGCTGGAACCACGCAAGAACCTGACCCTGGCCCTGCGCGCCCACGCCCAACTTCCGGAAGCATTGCGTCAGCGCTTTCCGTTGTTGATCGTGGGCATGGCCGGCTGGCAACGCGAACAATTCAGCGATGAGCTGCGCCGGGCATTGGCCACTGGTCATGTGTGTTTGCTCGGTTATCTGCCCGACGAGCAGGTCGCGCAGCTGTTGGCAGGCGCCCGGGCGCTGATTTTCCCGTCACGCTATGAAGGCTTCGGCCTACCGGTGCTGGAGGCCATGGCCAGCGGCACGCCGGTCATCCTGACCCGACATTCGGCCATGCCCGAAGTCGCAGGCCTTGCGGGCAACTATATTGAACCTGACGATCCAGACGGGTTGCGCGATGCCATGCGCCGTCTGATCGACGATCAAACACATTGGCAGGCATGCTCGAACGCCGGATTGCAGCAGGCAAGGCTATTTTCCTGGGAGCGCTGCGCGAAGATCACCGCCCGCGCCTACCGCCAGGCTATGGGAGGTTGAATGCGAGTTCTTCATTTTTTCAAGACGTACCTGCCTGACTCGGTCGGCGGGATCGAACAAGTCATCTTCCAGTTATGTGAAAGCGGCGCCCAGCATGGCATTGAAAGTCAGGTGTTGACCCTCAGTGCCGATCCGACACCGCCGGTGGTGCAACTCGGGCAGCACGAAGTCCATCGGGCCAAACTCGACATTCAGTTCGCTTCCACAGGCTTTTCTTACAGCGTCTTCAAGCAATTTCGCGAAATGGCCGCTGAGGCGGACGTGGTCAATTACCACTTCCCGTGGCCGTTCATGGACCTGGTGCATTTCTTCAGCGCCATGAACAAACCCAGCGTAGTGACCTACCACTCGGACATCATTCGTCAGAAGCACCTGCTCAAACTTTACCGGCCACTGATGAACCGCTTCCTCGCCAGCGCCGACCGGATCGTCGCCGCCTCCCCCAACTATCTGCACACCAGTGATGTGTTGCAGCAGTTTCAGGAAAAGACCCGCGTCATTCCCTATGGCCTGAACAAGGCCGGTTATCCACAGGCCGATAACGAACGCATGGACCATTGGCGGCAAAAGCTTGGGGATAAGTTTTTCCTGTTTGTGGGCGTGATGCGCTATTACAAAGGCCTGCACATTTTGCTCGACGCCTTGAAAGACGTAGATTACCCGGTGGTAATCGTTGGTGCCGGGCCGCTGGAAGCCGAACTGCACGCCCAGGCCGCAGCGTTGGGTTTGCGCAATATTCACTTTCTGGGGCGTCTTGGCGACGAAGACAAAGTCGCGCTCCTGCAACTGAGTTACGCGATCGTATTTCCTTCGCACCTGCGCTCCGAAGCGTTCGGCATTTCGCTGCTCGAAGGCGCGATGTACGGCAAACCGATGATCTCCAGCGAAATCGGCACCGGCACCAGCTACATCAACATCCACAACGAAACCGGGCTGGTGGTGCCGCCGAGTCATCCACAAGCGTTCCGTGAAGCCATGCGCACACTCTGGGAAAACCCGACGCTTGCAGCCGAAATGGGCGTGAAGGCAGAGGCGCGTTATCGGCAGTTGTTCACGGCGGAAGAAATGGGTCGCAAGTGGACGACGTTGTACGAAGAACTGCTGGAAGAAAAATCCCTGTCCTACGCATAACTCATGTGGGAGCGGGCTTGCTCGCGAAAGCGGTGTGTCAGGCAACATCAATGGTGAATGTCACAACGCCTTCGCGGGCAAGCCTCGCTCCTACAGGGGTCAGCTGTGTGATGCGGGTTTTGGCACGTTGAGGTTATCCAGCATCCGGTTCACCGCCAGCTCGGCCAGCATGACGATTTGCTGAATCGCCATGGCCGTGTTCCGATGCGGCCCTTCCAGATACCCTGCAAAATCACCCGCCATCACACTGGCCTGGGCCAACGATTCACAGGTGTGGGCCAACAGGTCTTCGTCTTTGATATCCGGCGCAACGATAAACATCGTGCTCGGCTTGCGGGCCGCGGGGGATTTGAGGGCTGAGGGGTTGAGGTAGTGATCGAGCGCGCGGTTAGCGGCTTCGTGGAGTTTTTTTGAATCGAGGGATTCGTAGGGAGAAACGTCGTCGGTTTCAGGGGGATTCGGTGTTGCTTTGAACATGGTGAAACTCCATTCGAGGACTGGAGTTCGCCAACACTGCGACCAAGCAGAAGGGTGGCGAACCGTACGCGGGTTGGTCGACCAGGGAATGGAACCCGGCAGGGCCTAAGCCCTCCCACGCACAGCTCGCCATGAAGCAAGCATAAAAGTGCGCCATTCTAAACCTGGGCGACCAAACCCGATCACTGAATTTGCAGCGACCCCCAAAGCCTATCCACCCCATTTCCGACCGACAACCGTCAAAACTTGTCGGAAACATCCCCCCAAAATCATCGTTTGTAGGACTGCCTGCGATCTGTGGATAACTCACCGACCGGGTCCCGGGCTTTTGTGGCGAGCGAGCTTGCTCGCGCTGGGCTGCGTAGCGGCCCCAAAATTTCTGATATACCAAAGATCTTGTGAGTGCTGCGCACTCAAGCGGGAGCAAGCTCCCTCGCCACAGTTCGCTTCTACAGGGGATCAGCTGTGTGGCGCAGGTTTTGGTACGGCAACGTTATCCAGCATCCGGTTCACCGCCAGTTCTGCCAGCATGACGATCTGTTGAATCGCCATCGCCGTATGCCGGTGCGGCCCTTCCAGATACCCCGCAAAATCACTCGCCATCACACTGGCCTGGGCCAACGATTCACAGGTGTGGGCCAACAGGTCTTCGTCTTTGATATCAGGCGCGACCATGTACATCGTGCTCGGCTTGCGGGCCATGGGGATTTGAGGGCTGAGGGGTTGAGGTAGTGATCGAGCGCGCGGTTAGCGGCTTCGTGGAGTTTTTTTGAATCGAGGGATTCGTAGGGGGAAACGTCGTCGGTTTCAGGGGGATTCGGTGTTGCTTTGAACATGGTGACACTCCGAATGAAAGGTTCTACCGCCACCGATCGCTGCGACGCGATTTGAAGGAGGCAGCTGTACGCGGGGTCGCAGACCGAGCCATTCGGAAACTCGGCATACCCGAAGGTATCCCGCGCACAGCCACCATTAAGCAAACGACTAGCACCGAAGCGCTGTGGTTTGGGCCGGCGATTATGCACCAAATGAACTGAACGGACTGCGACACCCGATCGCTGATGTGCAGCGACCCCCAAAGCCTATCCCCCCGACTTCTGACACGACAACCGCTAGAACTTGTCGGAATCGTCCTTCAGAACAGCCAAATCTGTAGGATATTCGCAATTGTTTTCAGGCCAGCCGAGATCAAATGTGGGAGCGGGCTTGCTCGCGAAGGCTGTTTAACATTCAACATGGAAGTTGTCTGACGCACTGCTTTCGCGAGCAAGCCCGCTCCCACAGGGGATTTTCTCCGTTGTCTGGTTCAGTTACAGATCCAACACCAACGCCGCAAACCCTGAGCCGGAATCGCGCAAAAAATCAGCACCTGTCCGTTATCCGGTCCTGCCGTCGGCGGCGGCTGTGGATAACTCACTGACCGCTGATCAACCAGGTTTTGCGGATGCATTCGCCTGCGCCCAAGTCCCGGTCAGCAAACTGGTGGGTGACACGCCGTCAAAGCGCCAGCGCAAGGCCAGCGCTGCGGGCCGTCGCACCACGCGCTCCACCTCGAATGTCCACAACCGCTCGGCCCCTTGAAAGGCTTCGACTTGCGGGCCTTCGAGGATGATTTGCGTGCGACCGCTGAGGTGCAGCAAGTCACCCGAATCGAAATCGATAAACAGCAAACCGGCTCGAGGATTGATTAGCAGATTGCCCAACGTATTGAAGAACAGGTTGCCGGCGAAGTCCGGGATGGTCAGGCGATTGCCCTCTACCTGGACGAAACCGGCCTGGCCACCCCGATGAGAAACGTCCACCGAGCGTTGGCCATCAACGTCCACATAACTGGCGACAAAGAAGGTATCAGCGCCGGCGATCATGGCTTTGGCCGCGTCATCCAGCCCGTTGAGGTGCTGCGCGACACGGGTCGCCGGATCCGCCAAGGGCACCGAGCGAAATTGGCGCAATTGAATGTATTTCGGGCAATTGCCGAAAGATTGCTGCACCGTCACCTCGAAGCCGCTCGCTGTCACAGCGCCAACTCGGCCATTGAGACGGTTGCGACGTCGCGTGTGCAGCTCAATACCGAGCAGACCGATCGCCGCTCCCTCTTGCAATTGCGCGGGGTCGTCGTGGCCAGGCAGGCTGGCGAACTGCAACAGCGCAGGCTCTGGAGAATGGGCAAAACCCGGCGCCCCTTCCAGAATGCTGGCCCAAGGGTTGCCATCAGCATCCACCGCGCCGTACAGCATGAACGGCAATTGCTGATAGAAGGTGCGGTGCTGATCCGGCATCTCGCTGCGAATCACCCTACGACCTAATTCGTCCATTCGCTCGGCGACACCTACACGAGCCTGCAACTGTTTCTCGCCTGCGTGCCAAGGTGAACGTTCCATAACGGCTTCTCCCCTGCGCTCATCGCGCATCAAGAACAGCCCGACTGAATCGGGCCGTGAGCATCAAGCGGTTGTTTGCAAACCGGCGACGGTGCGTGGCATGCCGACAAACCCTGGCAAGGCTTCAACCCGTGTCAGCCAGGCCCGAATGTTGGGGTAGTCATCCAGCGACACATTGCCTTCCGGGGCATGGGCGATGTAGCTGTACGCGGCGATGTCGGCGATGGTCGGCTCGCCACCGGCCAGATAGGGCGTTGCGCCCAGTTCCTGATCGATCACTTTGAGCCAGCTGTGGGCGTAAGCGATCACCTCTTGCGCGTTGTAAGGCGCACCAAATACGGTGATCAGCCTTGCCCTGCCCGGGCCGAAGGCAATCGGCCCGGCGGCGACCGACAACCAGCGCTGAACCTTGGCCGCACCGACCGGGTCGGTTGGCAGCCAGCGACCGTTGCCGTATTTCAGCGCAAGGTAGACCAGGATCGCGTTGGAATCGGCCAGCACCACACCTTGATCATCAATCACCGGCACCTGCCCAAACGGGTTGAGCGCCAGAAAATCCGCTTGCTTGTGGGCGCCCTTGGCCAAATCGACGAAGATCAGCTCGGTCGGCAGTTGCAACAAAGACAGCATCAGCTCCACACGGTGAGCGTGGCCAGAGCGGGGGAAGTTGTAGAGTTTGATCGCTTGCATGGTCGACTCCGCTGGGTGGTGGCGCCGTCCAGGAAGATCAGCGCCTATAGGGGGCCATCTTCCATCCGCAACCAAAACAACAGAATAACCAGCCAACGCAATCCATTATTTCAGCCAGTGCAATAACCTTCAGCCATGCAGGGCCGGGTGTTCGCGCAGGACGTTCACCACGAAGTCCACAAAACTACGGACCCGCACCGGGGCTTTGCGCCCACCCTGGTAGACCACATGAATGGGCAATGGCGGCAGTTCGAAGTCAGCCAGAACGATTTCCAGCTCACCGGCCGCGACTTTGCTCGCCACTTGATACGACAGCACTCGAGTCAGTCCCAACCCCATGGCAGCGGCTGTGATAGCCGCCTGATTGGCGGTGACCACAAGGCGCGGTTCCAGACGAATGCTGATCGGCTCTCCCGCATCAAGGAACGGCCAGCTTCTGTGCTGACCGATGGACGACGTAGCGATGATCGGGCCTGCGCTTAAATCTGCAGGATGCCGGGGCCGACCATGGTCAGTCAGGAATCCGGGGGACGCGCAGATCACCCGCCGCACTTCGCCCACGCGAATTGCATGTTGATTGCTGTCAGGCAACTCACCGATGCGCACAGCCACATCGATGCCCTCCTCGACCATACTCACCACCCGGTCGACCAGTAGAGCGTTGATGCTGACTTCAGGAAATTGAGACAAGTAACCGACCATGACCGGCGTAACGAACAGATCACCGAACAACACCGGCGCCGTGATCGTCAGTTGCCCACGGGGTTGGGCGTGGCTTCCGGCCGCCGAATCCTCCGCTTCCTGCACCTCGGTGAGAATTCTCCGACAATCCTCCAGATAACGCTGACCCGCCTCGCTCAAATGCACGCTGCGGGTGGTACGTGTCAGCAATTGGGTGCCAATGCGTTTTTCCAGCGCCGCCACGGCGCGGGTGACACTGGCCGCCGACATCCCCAAACGCCGCGCCGCCGCCGAGAAGCCTTGTTCCTGGGCGACGGTGGCGAAGACTTGCATTTCCTGGAAGCGGTCCATCGGGCATGTCCTTTATTCAGATAAAAAAAATCGCAACCATAGGCTGCGATTTTTATTGTTTCGATCACCTGTGGATAACTTATTCCACCGTCACCGACTTCGCCAGGTTACGCGGCTGGTCAACGTCAGTGCCTTTCAATACGGCCACATAGTACGAAAGCAGCTGCAGCGGAATGGTGTAGAGGATCGGCGACAGGATGTCATGGATGTGCGGCATATGGACGACATGAGTGCCTTCGCCATTGGTCATGCCAGCCTGCTCGTCGGCGAAGACGATCAGTTCACCCCCACGGGCGCGGACTTCCTGGAGGTTGGATTTCAACTTTTCCAGCAGTTCGTTGTTCGGCGCCACAGTGACTACGGGCATGTCGTTATCCACAAGCGCCAACGGGCCGTGTTTCAGTTCGCCCGCCGGATAGGCTTCCGCGTGGATGTAGGAGATTTCCTTGAGCTTGAGAGCCCCTTCCATCGCCACCGGGAATTGCGCGCCGCGACCGAGGAACAGTGTGTGGTTCTTCTCGGCGAACAGCTCGGCGATTTTTTCCACGGTGCTGTCCATGGCCAGGGCTTCGCCCAAACGGGTCGGCAGGCGACGCAGTTCTTC
This sequence comes from Pseudomonas sp. PDM24, assembly GCF_019218905.1. Lineage (NCBI taxonomy): Bacteria > Pseudomonadati > Pseudomonadota > Gammaproteobacteria > Pseudomonadales > Pseudomonadaceae > Pseudomonas > Pseudomonas sp. PDM24. The sequence continues at coordinate 693,876 of NZ_JAHUWR010000002.1, forward strand.
GACCAGTGTGGCTTCGACGCCTTCGGCCAACGTACCGCGAACCTGACCCAGAGACAGGGTCAGCAACAGCAGGCCAACCAGTTGAGTGGTGAAGGCTTTGGTCGAGGCTACGCCGATTTCGCGACCGGCCTGGGTCAGCAGCGTCAGGTCCGATTCACGCACCAGGGAGCTGATGCCGACGTTGCAGATTGCCAGGCTGGCGAGGAAACCGAGCTCCTTGGCATTGCGCAGCGCAGCCAAGGTGTCGGCGGTTTCACCTGACTGGGAGATGCTCACGAACAGGGTGTCGGGCTGCACCACTACTTTGCGGTAGCGGAATTCGCTGGCGACTTCGACCTGACATGGGATGCCAGCCAGTTCTTCGAGCCAGTAACGGGCAACCATGCCGGCGTGATAGCTGGTGCCGCAGGCGACGATCTGTACATTGCGTACCTTGGCGAACAGCTCGGCAGCTTGGGGACCGAATGCCTCGACCAGCACTTGGTTTTGGCTCAGGCGACCTTCGAGAGTGCGCTGTACTACGACCGGTTGCTCGTGAATTTCCTTGAGCATGTAATGGCGGAATTCGCCTTTGTCAGCCGCTTCGGCACCGTCGCGGTACTGAACGCTTTCACGCTGGACGAGCGCGCCATCGATATCCCAGATCTGCACGCTGTCGCGGCGAATTTCGGCGATATCGCCCTCTTCCAGGTACATGAAACGGTCGGTGACCTGACGTAGCGCCAATTGGTCGGAAGCCAGGAAATTCTCCCCCATACCCAGACCGATCACCAATGGGCTGCCACTGCGGGCCGCCACCAGGCGATCCGGTTGAAGGGCGCTGATCACCGCCAAACCGTAAGCACCGTGCAGCTCTTGCACGGTCGCTTTCAGGGCTACTGTCAGGTCGGGTTGCAGCTTGAGTTTTTCGTTCAGCAAATGCGCGATGACTTCAGTGTCAGTGTCCGACGTGAACACGTGACCCAGCGCCTTGAGTTGCTCGCGCAGGGCTTCATGGTTCTCGATGATGCCGTTGTGCACCACCGCCAGATCGCCGGAAAAATGCGGGTGAGCATTGCGTTCACACGGCGCGCCGTGGGTCGCCCAGCGAGTGTGGGCAATGCCCAGACGGCCGACCAGTGGCTCTTCGATCAGCGCCTGTTCCAGCTCGCTGACCTTGCCCGGACGACGCGTGCGCAAGAGCTTTTCATCATTGGTGTACACCGCCACACCGGCGCTGTCATACCCGCGGTATTCCAGACGCTTGAGGCCTTCGAGCAGGATGGCGGTAACGTTACGTTCTGCGACTGCACCGACAATTCCACACATGCTAGTTCTCCTGACTGACGGCGGCGCAAATCAAATTAATGCCGCGGGCCTGAATCTGATCGCGTACCTCAAGTGGCAGACGATCATCGGTAATGAGGGTATGGACGCTGCTCCATGGCAGTTCCAGATTGGGAATTTTGCGGCCGATCTTGTCGGCCTCGACCATCACGATCACTTCGCGGGCAACCTCGGCCATGACACGGCTCAAGCCCAGCAATTCATTGAAGGTGGTGGTCCCGCGCACCAGATCGATGCCATCGGCACCGATAAATAGCTGATCAAAGTCATATGAGCGTAGTACTTGCTCGGCCACCTGACCCTGGAAGGACTCGGAATGCGGGTCCCAGGTCCCGCCGGTCATCAACAGCACCGGCTCATGCTCGAGTTCGCTCAAAGCGTTGGCGACATACAGGGAGTTGGTCATCACCACCAGACCCGGTTGCTGACCGAGTTCCGGGATCATTGCCGCGGTGGTGCTGCCGCTGTCGATGATGATTCGCGCATGCTCGCGGATTCGCGTGACGGCGGCACGGGCAATGGCCTGTTTGTATTTGGAAACCGGTTGGCCGAGATCGGCGACCAGTTCCTGAGGCATGGTGACCGCCCCGCCATAACGACGCAGCAACAGACCGTTGCTTTCAAGCGCGGCCAAGTCCTTGCGAATCGTAACTTCCGAAGTTTCGAAGCGCTTGGCCAACTCATCCACACTGACTTCCCCCTGCTCATTGAGCAAGGCGAGGATGTTATGGCGGCGTTGGGGCGTGTTGCGCTTTGACATGACTTGGTTAGTTTCGATTCGAAAGATAACGTAAGCAATCAAAACCTATTAGCGAAACTTCGTCAAGCGCGACACGATAAAAATGATCTGTGGATAAAAAGCTTCGCGGGCAAGCCTCGCTCCTACGGACGGTGATATTCCGTAGGAGCGAGGCTTGCCCGCGAAAGCAATCTCATGGCCAGCACATCATGAACTGTGGATAACTCAGCTCTTCTTGATCTTCTCCGGCCGTTTCCAGCCATCGATGTTCTTCTGCCGAGCCCGACCCACGGCCAACTGAGCCTTATCCACATTCTGGGTAATGGTCGAACCCGCCGCCGTGGTCGCACCCGCTGAGATATCCACAGGCGCTACCAATGAGTTGTTGGAGCCGATGAATACATCTTCGCCCAACACGGTTTTCCACTTGTTGGCGCCGTCATAGTTACAGGTGATGGTGCCTGCGCCAATGTTGGTGCGCGCACCGATCTCGGCATCGCCCAGATACGTCAAGTGACCGGCCTTGGCGCCCTCGCCCATATGGGCGTTCTTCAGTTCAACGAAGTTACCCACATGCGCGCGAGCTTCCAGCACCGTACCCGGGCGCAAACGAGCGAACGGGCCGGCATCGCTGCCTTCACCGAGCATCGCGCCTTCGATATGGCTGTTGGCCTTGATCACCACGCCTTTGCGCAAGGTGCTGTCCTTGATCACGCAGTTCGGGCCGATCACCACGTCGTCCTCGATGACCACTTTGCCTTCGAGGATGACGTTGATGTCGATCAGTACATCCCGACCGACGGTGACCTCACCACGCACATCGAAACGTGCCGGGTCGCGCAGGGTCACGCCCTGAGCCATCAAACGACGAGCGGCGCGCAGCTGATAGTGACGCTCAAGCTCGGCCAGTTGCTTGCGATCGTTGGCGCCCTGCACTTCCATAGCGTCATGGGGGTGTTCGGTAGCCACCACCAGACCATCACTGACCGCCATGGCGATCACGTCGGTCAGGTAGTACTCGCCTTGGGCATTATTGTTGGACAGCCGGCTCATCCAGTCGCCCAAGCGCTCAAAAGGAACTGCCAGGATGCCTGTATTACCTTCAGTAATGGCGCGTTCGGCATCGTTGGCGTCTTTTTGCTCGACGATGGCGGTAACCTTGCCGGCGGCATCGCGGACGATGCGGCCATAACCCGTAGGGTCATCCAGCTCGACAGTCAACAGGCCCAATTGCTGCGGTGCAGCCAGCTTGAGCAACCGTTGCAGGGTTTCGACTTCGATCAAGGGTACGTCGCCGTAAAGAATCAGCACGGTATCGGACTCGATGAACGGCACAGCCTGGGCCACCGCATGTCCGGTACCCAGCTGTTGATCCTGCAGGACGAAATTCAGGTCATCGGCCGCCAGACGCTCGCGCACCGCTTCGGCACCATGTCCGATCACCACATGGATGCGTTGTGGATCCAGTTGCCGGGCCGTGTGGATAACATGGCCAAGCATTGAGTTACCGGCAACAGGATGCAGGACTTTAGGCAAGGCCGAACGCATGCGCGTGCCTTGGCCGGCAGCGAGGATAACAATTTCAAGAGACATGACAGGCTACTAATCCTGGGGGGTCAGCGGCTGCGACCGGGTGATGAAAGTCGGAAAAGAAAAAAGGGTAGCCGAGGCTACCCTTTTTAATCAATCGCGCAATAAGTCGATGGCCTATTAGTGGCCGAACTTCTTGCGGATCTGCTGGACGGTGCGCAGCTGAGCTGCAGCCTCGGCCAGACGTGCGGCAGCAGAACCGTAATCGAATTCCGCGCCTCGCTCATGCAAGGCCTTCTCGGCAGCCTTAACGGCTTCCTGAGCGGAGGCTTCGTCCAGGTCGGCAGCACGTTGCACGGTGTCGGCAAGAACCTTGACCATGTTCGGCTGAACCTCGAGGAAACCGCCGGAGATGTAATACACCTCCTCTTCCCCGCCCTGCTTGATCAAGCGGATAGGACCCGGCTTGAGATTGGTGATCAGCGGCGCGTGACCCAGGGCGATACCAAGATCACCCAGTGCACCGTGCGCAACCACCATCTCGACCAGGCCGGAAAAGATTTCCCCTTCCGCGCTGACGATATCGCAATGGACTGTCATAGCCATCTGATTGCCTCAACCTAAATTAGCGCCCGTTGCCGGGCGCCGGGATTACAGTTTCTTGGCTTTCTCGATCGCTTCTTCGATGCCGCCGACCATGTAGAACGCTTGTTCTGGCAGGTGGTCGTAGTCACCGTTGAGGATGCCTTTGAAGCCAGCAATGGTGTCTTTCAGGGAAACGTATTTACCCGATGCACCGGTGAAGACTTCAGCCACGAAGAACGGCTGCGACAAGAAACGCTGGATCTTACGAGCACGGTTTACCAACTGCTTGTCGGCTTCCGACAGCTCGTCCATACCCAGGATCGCAATGATGTCCTTCAGTTCTTTGTAACGCTGCAGAACATACTGTACGCCGCGAGCGGTGTCGTAGTGGTCCTGGCCGATTACGTTCGGGTCCAGCTGGCGCGAAGTCGAGTCGAGTGGATCGACCGCCGGGTAGATACCCAGGGAAGCGATGTCACGGGACAGAACGACGGTGGCGTCCAAGTGGGCGAAGGTGGTCGCTGGCGACGGGTCAGTCAAGTCATCCGCCGGTACGTATACCGCCTGGATCGAGGTGATCGAACCGTTTTTGGTCGAAGTGATACGCTCTTGCAGAGTACCCATCTCTTCGGCCAGGGTCGGCTGGTAACCTACTGCGGAAGGCATACGGCCCAGCAGTGCGGATACTTCAGTACCGGCCAGGGTGTAACGATAGATGTTGTCGACGAACAGAAGAACGTCGTTACCTTCGTCACGGAACTTCTCGGCCATGGTCAGGCCGGTCAGTGCTACGCGCAGACGGTTACCCGGCGGCTCGTTCATCTGACCGTAAACCAGTGCCACTTTGTCCAGAACGTTGGAATCCTTCATCTCGTGGTAGAAGTCGTTACCCTCACGAGTACGCTCACCCACACCGGCGAACACGGAATAACCGCTGTGCTCGATGGCGATGTTACGGATCAGTTCCATCATGTTTACGGTTTTGCCTACACCGGCACCACCGAACAGACCGACTTTACCACCCTTGGCGAACGGGCAAACCAGGTCGATAACCTTGATGCCGGTTTCCAGCAGGTCGTTGCCGCCCGCTTGTTCAGCGAAGGTTGGCGCAGGACGGTGAATGCCCCAGCGCTCTTCGGTGTCGATCGGGCCAGCTTCGTCGATCGGGTTACCCAGAACGTCCATGATCCGGCCCAGGGTCGCTTTACCGACTGGTACGGAGATGGCTGCGCCAGAGTCATTGACTTCCAGACCGCGCTTCAAGCCCTCGGTGGAACCCATCGCAATGGTACGAACCACGCCGTCGCCCAGCTGCTGCTGAACTTCCAGGGTGGTTTCGGCCGCGCTCACTACTTTCAGCGCGTTGTAGATGCTCGGTACGCTGTCGCGTGGAAATTCCACGTCGATAACGGCGCCGATGATTTGAACGATACGTCCGCTACTCATAGCTGGATCCTCTGAATATTTGAACCGTTAAACCGCGGCAGCGCCGCCGACGATTTCCGAGATCTCTTGGGTGATCGCAGCCTGACGCGCCTTGTTGTAGACCAGCTGCAAATCGCTGATCAAATCACCGGCGTTGTCGGTAGCGTTCTTCATCGCGATCATCCGCGCAGCTTGTTCAGCCGCGTTGTTCTCGACCACCGCCTGGTAGACCTGCGACTCCACGTAACGGACCATCAAGCCGTCAAGCAGCTCTTTGGCGTCCGGTTCGTACAGATAATCCCAGTGGTGCTTGAGTTCTTGATCCGGGGTTGCCACCAATGGAATCAACTGCTCCACGGTAGGCGATTGCGTCATGGTGTTGATGAACTTGTTGGACACCACGGACAGGCGGTCAATACGGCCGTCCAGGTAGGCATCCAGCATCACCTTGACGCTGCCGATCAGATCATTGATCGACGGCTCTTCACCCAGGTGGCTGATAGCTGCAACGACGTTACCGCCGAAGTTGCGGAAGAAAGCCGCACCCTTGCTACCCACTACACACAGATCAATCTCGACGCCGTTTTCGCGGTTTACCGCCATGTCCTTGACCAGGGCCTTGAACAGGTTGGTGTTCAAGCCACCACACAGACCACGGTCACTGCTCACCACAACGTAACCGACGCGCTTTACTTCACGGTCGATCATGAATGGGTGGCGATATTCCGGGTTGGCGTTGGCCAGATGGCCAATAACCTGGCGGATGCGCTCCGCGTAAGGACGGCTAGCAGCCATGCGCATTTGTGCCTTGCGCATTTTGCTGACCGCCACTTTTTCCATGGCGCTGGTAATCTTTTGCGTGCTTTTGATGCTCGCAATCTTACTGCGAATCTCTTTTGCGCCTGCCATGTAACACCTATCAGGTTAGCAAGCGGGAGCCTTGCGGCTCCCGCTGCGGCTTACCAGGTTTGGGTGGCCTTGAACTTCTCGATACCGGCTTTCATGCCAGCGTCGATTTCGTCATTGAAGTCACCCTTCACGTTGATCTTCGCCATCAATTCGGCGTGATCGCGGTTGAAGAAAGCAATCAGCGCTTGTTCAAAGCTGCCGATCTTGGCGATTTCGACGTCAGTCAGGAACCCACGCTCAGCGGCATACAGCGACAGCGCCATGTCAGCGATCGACATTGGTGCGTATTGCTTCTGCTTCATCAGCTCGGTAACGCGCTGACCATGCTCAAGTTGCTTACGGGTCGCTTCGTCCAGGTCAGAAGCGAACTGGGCGAATGCCGCCAGTTCACGGTACTGAGCCAGAGCGGTACGGATACCACCGGACAGCTTCTTGATGATCTTGGTCTGAGCGGCACCACCCACACGGGATACCGAAACACCGGCGTTCACTGCAGGACGGATCCCGGAGTTGAACATGGCCGATTCCAGGAAGATCTGACCGTCGGTGATGGAAATCACGTTGGTCGGAACGAACGCGGAAACGTCGCCAGCCTGGGTTTCGATGATCGGCAGTGCGGTCAGGGAACCGGTTTTGCCGGTCACTGCGCCGTTGGTGAACTTCTCTACGTACTCTTCCGAAACGCGGGATGCGCGCTCCAGCAGACGGGAGTGGAGATAGAACACGTCGCCTGGGTAAGCTTCACGGCCTGGTGGACGGCGCAGCAGCAGGGAAATCTGGCGGTAAGCCACTGCTTGCTTGGACAGATCGTCATAAACGATCAGCGCGTCTTCACCGCGGTCGCGGAAGAATTCACCCATGGTGCAACCGGAGTACGGAGCCAGGAACTGCAGTGCTGCAGATTCCGAAGCGCTCGCCGCCACGACGATGGTGTTAGCCAGTGCGCCGTTTTCTTCCAGCTTGCGAACCACGTTGGCGATGGTCGATTGCTTCTGACCGATGGCTACGTAGACACAGAAAATGCCGCTGTCTTTCTGGTTGATGATCGCGTCGATCGCCAGAGCGGTTTTACCGATCTGACGGTCACCGATGATCAGCTCACGCTGGCCACGGCCGACAGGGATCATGGCATCGACAGCCTTGTAGCCAGTCTGTACAGGCTGGTCTACCGACTTACGCCAGATCACGCCTGGAGCAACTTTCTCGACCGCATCGGTCTCGGTGTTGTTCAGCGGACCTTTGCCGTCAACTGGGTTACCCAGTGCGTCGACTACGCGACCCAGCAGTTCCTTACCAACCGGAACTTCGAGGATGCGGCCGGTGCACTTGGCGCTCATGCCTTCAGCCAGAGACTGGTAGGAACCCAATACAACGGCACCTACAGAGTCTTGCTCAAGGTTGAGAGCCATACCGAAGACGCCGCCCGGAAACTCGATCATCTCGCCGTACATGACGTCGGCCAGACCGTGAATCCGCACGATACCGTCAGATACGCTGACGACAGTGCCTTCGTTACGGGCTTGAGAGGTCACATCGAGCTTGTCGATGCGGCCCTTGATAATTTCACTTATTTCGGAAGGATTGAGTTGCTGCATTGCTCTGCTGCCCCTTCAAACTCAAGATTTCAATGCTTCGGCAAGGTTCGCGAGTTTGCCGCGAACCGAGCCATCGATAACCAGGTCGCCGGCGCGGATGACAATGCCCCCAATCAGGGATTTGTCTTCCTCGACTTGCAGGCGCACTTCCCGGTTGAGTCGTGCACTGAGAACCTTGGCGAGTTTGTCTTGCTGTTCTTGGTTCAATGCAAAAGCACTGGTCACTTCAACGTCTACCGACTTCTCTTGTTCAGCCTTGTACAGGTCGAACAGAGCGGATATCTCCGGCAAAAGCGGGAGACGGTCGTTTTCGGCAACGACGTTAATGAAGTTCTGTGCCTTGGCATCAAACTTGTCGCCGCACACGTCAATAAACGTGGCGGCCTTGTTTGCGCTCGTCAGTCGCGGGGCCTTGAGCACGCGCTGCATGGTGTCGTCTTGCGACACTGCTGCAGCCAGGCCGAGCATGGCTGACCAAGAGGCCAGTTGCTGGTGGGCCTGGGCGTGCTCGAAGGCTGCCTTAGCGTAAGGTCGGGCCAACGTGGTCAATTCTGCCATGATCGCCCTCGCTTAAATTTCAGCAGCCAGTTTGTTTACCAGCTCCGCGTGCGCGTTTTGATCGATTGTGGCACCCAGGATCTTCTCGGCGCCGCCGACAGCCAGTGCACCCAGTTGGGCACGCAGCGCGTCTTTGACACTGTTCAGTTCCTGCTCGATCTCGGCCTGAGCCTGAACCTTCACACGGTCAGCGTCGATACGGGCTTTTTCAACAGCCTCGTCAACGATCTGATTACCGCGTTTCTTGGCTTGCTCAATGATTTCAGCTGCCTGAGCTTTCGCTTCGCGCAGTTGCTGACCCACTTTCTCATGGGCCAACTCCAGGTCGCGAGCTGCTCGGCTGGCAGCGTCCAGTCCATCCGCGATCTTCTTCTGACGTTCGTGCAAAGCCGCGATGACCGGAGGCCACACGAACTTCATGCAAAACAGTACAAAAATGAAGAACGCAACGGACTGGCCAATCAGGGTTGCATTAATGTTCACGCCAACACCTCGCTCGTTCGTTGCACATCACACCAATCAACTCGAAGGTTCGAGTGATTAGCCAGCGAGTTGACCAACGAATGGGTTCGCGAAGGTGAAGAACAAAGCGATACCAACACCGATCATGGTTACGGCGTCGAGCAGACCGGCAACGATGAACATTTTGACTTGCAGCATTGGAACCATTTCTGGCTGACGCGCTGCGCCTTCCAGGAACTTGCCGCCCAACAGGCCGAAACCAATTGCGGTACCCAGTGCGCCCAGGCCGATCAACAGTGCAACAGCGATAGCGGTTAGACCAACTACAGTTTCCATCTTTCCTCCCGACTTTTACGTCGTATGGTTTAGGTTTTTTAGATTTTAAAGCGGTAAAACAAATCGTTTCATAGCCCTGTTCGGGCACCCACCCGCTTTACCGGGTGGGACATCAGACTAGTCGAGACTGGTCTTAATGGTTCTCTTCGTGCGCCATCGACAGGTAGACGATGGTCAGCATCATGAAGATAAACGCCTGCAGGGTGATGATCAGGATGTGGAACACAGCCCACGCCCACTGCAGAACTACGCCCAGGCCGCTAAGCCAGAGCAGACCGCTGCCGAACATCACAGCAATCAGAATGAAGACCAGCTCGCCGGCGTACATGTTGCCGAACAGACGCAGTGCCAGAGAGATTGGCTTGGCCACCAGCGTCACGAACTCCAGCAGGAAGTTCACCGGAATCAGCAGGGCTTGAACGAAGATGTTCTTGCTGCCGAACGGGTGCAGGGTCAGTTCGCCAATGAAACCGCTGATGCCCTTGACCTTGATGCTGTAGAAAATGATCAACGCGAATACCGACAGGGACATACCCAGGGTCGCATTCGGGTCAGTGGTAGGAACGGCACGGAAGACCAGGTGCGGGTCGCCCGTAATGATGGCAGCCAGCTTCGGAATCCAGTCAACCGGTACCAGGTCGACGGCGTTCATCAGGAACACCCAGACAAAAATCGTCAGGGCCAATGGCGCGATCAATGGATTACGGCCGTGGAAAGTATCTTTCACGCTGCCGTCAACGAACTCGATCATAACCTCGACGAAGTTCTGCAAAGCACCAGGCTGACCGGACGTCGCCTTCTTTGCCGCCATGCGGAAAAGAAGAACGAAAATCAGACCCAACGCGACCGACCAGCCGAGCGTATCGACGTGGAAAGCCCAGAAGCCCATTTCTTTGGCTTCTGCTGCGGTGTGGGCAAAACCCCACCCGCCAGTTGGATGCTGACCGAAGGTCAGGTTCTGCAAGTGGTGCTGGATATAGCCCGAAGCGGTTGTCTCTGCCATGGTTGCCTCAAACGCCCTAAGGTCTCGAAAGTCTTGTTCTCATTAGCAGGGGAGCGAACCAGCTAACCAGTTGGGTCAGCACGAAGACGCCGAATACTGCTAACGGCGCCAATGGCTTCACACCTGCGAACGTCAATGCAAACAGCACTGCCGTCAAAATCAGTTTGCCCGCCTCGCCGGCATAAAAAGACCGGACGATAGCTTGAGCTGCTCGGGCGCCGGAAAACCGAAATGCCCTGTGAGCGAAATAAATATTGGGAAGCAAGGCTATCAGGCCTCCGCAGAGTCCCGAGTACCCGGCAACGACTCCATGCCATTGCCAGAGCGCCAAAGCGGCAATCAGCAAAACGACAAATTGAGCCATTAACACCGGAAAAACTGCCAGGCGATGGAACGGCAAGCGGTCTGGCGTGCGGTTTTCCATCTCTTTTGCTCCCCAATGGTCGGCTGCCAGAATTCAATAACTTGGCATAATTTGTGCCGACAAAATGCGCGCAGAGTATAGGGGCGGTTCTGCCCCTATTCAACTGTCAGGTAGTGATTTCCGACTTCACGCTACATGAGGAATTGTTTCAGCGGATGTGTGCGAGCACACCTTGAAGCTCATCAAGAGAGTTGTAGCCGATCACCAGCTGCCCCTTACCCTTCTTTCCGTGGCGGATCTGCACCGCAGAGCCTAGGCGCTCGGCCAGACGCTGCTCGAGTCGGGTGATATCCGGGTCCGGTTTTGCCGGTTCCACAGGCTCCGGTTTGCCACTCAACCACTGGCGAACCAGTGCTTCAGTCTGGCGCACAGTCAGCCCCCGTGCGACAACGTGTCGCGCCCCTTCAACTTGTTGATTTTCCGGCAAACCGAGCAAGGCACGGGCATGACCCATTTCCAGGTCGCCGTGAGACAGCATGGTCTTGATGACTTCCGGCAGCGCAATCAGACGCAACAGATTGGCCACGGTGACGCGGGACTTACCCACAGCCTCGGCAACTTGTTGCTGAGTCAGCTGGAATTCCTGCTGCAAACGCTGCAAGGCCACCGCTTCTTCGATCGGATTGAGGTCTTCACGCTGGATGTTCTCGATTAGCGCCATGGCGATGGCGGTTTCATCCGGCACATCGCGAACCATTGCCGGGATGGTTTCCTGGCCAGCCTGTTGGCTGGCACGCCAGCGGCGTTCGCCGGCGATGATTTCGAAGCGCCCGCTGCCGATCGGGCGCACCACGATCGGCTGCATCACGCCCTGGGCCCTGATCGACTGCGCCAGCTCTTCCAGCGCCTGAGGATCCATGTCCCGACGCGGCTGGTACTTGCCACGCTGGATCAGGTCCAGGGGCAGGTGCTGCAGCTCACGCTGATCGGCTTGTACCGCTTGCTCTTCCAGCGAGCTGACAGTCGGACCACTCAGCAGTGCATCCAGTCCACGTCCGAGACCTCGTTTCTTGACGGCCATGGGGATTCCTTAAGTTGCCTGAGCAGCGGCGATGCGTGAGTTTTTGCGCTGACGGCGAACCATCTCGCCAGCCAATGCAAGATAGGCAATCGCGCCCCGCGATGATTTGTCGTACGCCAGCGCCGGCATGCCATAGCTTGGCGCTTCGGCCAAGCGGATGTTGCGTGGAATGACGGTGTCGTAGAGCTGATCGCCGAAGTGTTCCTTGAGCTGCGCCGATACGTCGTTCATCAGGCTCAGACGCGGGTCGTACATGGTTCGCAACAGGCCTTCGACTTTCAGGTTCGGGTTCAGCAGTTCGGCAATGCGCTTGATGTTATCCACAAGGTCGCTCAACCCTTCGAGCGCGAAGTACTCGCACTGCATGGGGATAATCACCCCGTCGGCGGCAACCAGCGCATTGAGCGTCAACATCGACAGCGACGGCGGGCAGTCGATCAAAATGTAATCGTAGTTTTCACGGATCGGCGCCAACGCACTGCGTAGACGGCTTTCCTTCATCTGCATTTCCAGCAGAACGACTTCGGCCGCGGTCAGGTCGCGGTTGGCCGGCAGCAATTGATAACCGCCATGCTCGGAATAGTGCATGGCCTGGGCCAGATCGCATTCGCCGATCAGCAGGTCGTAGACCGAGTTTTCCAGGCCGTGTTTATCCACACCGCTACCCATCGTGGCGTTGCCCTGTGGATCGAGATCGATCAACAGCACCCGACGCTTGGTAGCGACCAGGGAAGCTGCGAGGTTGATGCAGGTGGTGGTCTTGCCCACACCACCCTTTTGGTTCGCTATCGCGAATACCTTAGCCATTCTTGCTTGTGTTCCCAATCATGCCGTGCGGCGCAGTATCAGCAGATGGCGTTGGCCTTGGCAACCGGGTACGGCCAGGGCGTGTTCGCTATCGAGGTGGAAGTCTGCCGGCAATGCTACCAGCTCATCAGCGGGATGAACGCCCTTCATTGCCAGCCAACGTGTTTCGGTGTCGCCCAAATGGCGAGTCCAGTTGCTGAAGTTCTCCATGCTGCTGAACGCCCGGGAAATGATCCCGTTGAATGGCAGTTCCGGCTGGAAGGCTTCGACGCGACTGTGGATAACTTGCAGGTTATCCAGTTTGAGTTCGAGTTTGACCTGGGTCAGGAAGCGGGTTTTCTTGCCGTTGCTGTCCAGGCAGGTCACTTGCGACTCGGGAAACAGGATCGCCAGGGGAATCCCTGGCATGCCGCCGCCACTGCCCACATCCAGCCAACGGCCGTTTTCGATGAAGGACATAACGCTCAGGCTGTCGAGCAAATGCCGTGAAACCATTTCGTCTGGATCACGCACGGCCGTGAGGTTGTAGGCCTTGTTCCATTTTATCAACAGGGCCAGATAACCCAGCAGCTGTGCATGCTGGGCTTCCGTCAGGTTGACACCGAGCTGGCGCGCGCCTGTGGATAACTCTTCGGCGTGTTGCGAGGTAACCAACGAACTCAAGCGCTTTGCTCCAACTGACGGCCCGCGCCGCGTTTTTTCAAATGAATCATCAACAGCGAAATCGCTGCCGGGGTTACGCCCGGGATACGCGACGCCTGGCCCAAAGTCTCTGGACGGGTCGCGCCGAGCTTGCTCTGGATCTCTTTCGAGAGACCGGAGATGTTCGTGTAATCGATATCCACAGGCAGTTTGGTGTCTTCGCTGGCCCGCAAGCGCGCGATTTCATCCTGTTGACGATCGATGTAACCGGCATATTTGGTCTTGATTTCGACCTGTTCGGCGACCTGTGGATCTTCTGCGCCCCCACCGGTCACAGCGATCAGACCAGCGTAGTCGATTTCCGGACGGCTCAGCAGGTTGAGCAAATTGTATTCGTGGGTCAGCGGCGTACCGAATTTCTCGGAAATCGCATCGCCCTGCTCGGTACCCGGGCGAACCCAGGTACTTTTCAGGCGTTGCTCTTCCAGATCGATGCTTTCGCGTTTCTTGCAGAACGCTGCCCAACGCACGTCATCCACCAGACCCAATTCGCGACCTTTTTCGGTCAAGCGCAGGTCGGCGTTGTCTTCGCGCAGGATCAAACGGTATTCGGCGCGGGATGTGAACATCCGATACGGTTCCTGGGTACCCAGAGTAATCAGGTCGTCGACCAAAACGCCGATGTACGCTTCGTCGCGACGCGGGCACCAGGCGTCTTTGCCCTGCGCACGCAGTGCGGCGTTGGCTCCGGCCAGTAAACCCTGGGCGCCGGCTTCTTCGTAACCGGTGGTGCCATTGATTTGCCCGGCGAAGAACAGACCGCCAATCACTTTGGTTTCCAGGCTGTACTTCAGGTCACGCGGGTCGAAGTAGTCGTACTCGATGGCGTAGCCCGGACGAACGATGTGCGCGTTTTCCATGCCGCGGATCGATTGAACGATCTGCAATTGCACATCGAACGGCAAGGATGTGGATATCCCGTTCGGGTACAGCTCGTGGGTGGTCAGACCTTCCGGCTCGATGAAGACCTGGTGGCTTTCCTTGTCGGCAAAGCGGTGGATCTTGTCTTCGATCGATGGGCAATAACGCGGGCCGATGCCTTCGATCAACCCCGCATCGGAATACATCGGCGAACGATCAAGGTTGGCAGCAATAATTTCGTGGGTGCGGGCGTTGGTGTGGGTAATCCAGCAGCTGACCTGTTTCGGATGCTGCTCTTTGGAACCCATGAACGACATCACCGGAATCGGCGTATCCCCCGCTTGCTCGGTCATCACCGAGAAATCCACAGAGCGACCGTCGATACGCGGCGGTGTACCGGTTTTCAGGCGACCGACACGCAATGGCAGTTCACGCAGACGATGAGCGAGGGCAATCGACGGCGGATCACCGGCGCGACCTCCGGAATAATTCTGCATGCCGATGTGGATAAGTCCACCGAGGAAGGTGCCGGTGGTCAACACCACGGAATCTGCGAAGAAACGCAGGCCCATTTGGGTGACAACTCCGCGCACTTGTTCCTGCTCGACGATCAGGTCGTCAGCAGCCTGTTGAAATATCCACAGGTTCGGCTGGTTTTCCAAAGCTTCGCGAACAGCGGCCTTGTACAGAACCCGATCTGCCTGAGCGCGGGTTGCACGCACGGCTGGGCCTTTGCGGCTGTTCAATACGCGAAACTGAATACCGCCTTTATCGGTAGCCATGGCCATCGCGCCGCCCAGGGCATCGATTTCTTTAACCAAATGGCTTTTGCCGATCCCGCCAATGGCTGGGTTGCAACTCATGGCACCGAGGGTTTCCACGTTATGCGTCAGCAACAGGGTTTTTGCCCCCATACGTGCTGACGCCAGTGCTGCCTCGGTACCGGCATGACCGCCGCCGATGACGATCACTTCAAAACGGGAAGGGAAATCCACCACGCACCTCGTGCCTGCTTCAGTCAGGTAATCCGGAAATAGTTTGAGCTCAGGTTTTTGGACCTGGTCGGCAAGTATAGGGACTTCGCCCTTCCTAAAGAACCCTTTGCACAAAATTTAACCAGCTGTGGAGAAGTCGGGGTTATAGAAATTAAAAAGAGAGAAATTTATTAAATCTTTGTTTTTATGTTTATTTCTACTGAGCCACCTTTCTGTGGATAGATTGCTACAGCCCTTTATTTTCAATATGTACAGCGATTCAAAACCCTGTGGTCATGTACCAAGGAGGCCCTTGGATAACCGGTGTAAGCCTGTGGATGAAAGGGGTGGTTATCCACAGAGGTGGTTATCTTCAGTTTTGGGGCCCTGTTATCAACTGCCCTTAGCGGCACTTATTCACAGGGCTTAATCCACAGAAAAGCCGCCGAATGAGCAAATTCTGGGCAAGGGAAATCCGCTCAAGCGAAGAATCTGCTTCGGCACTGGGAAAAAAATTTCAGAAAAGGAGAGAGCAGACAGGCCCGAGTGGCCTGTCTGTGAACTGCGGAAGGGACTATTTACCGATACAGAAGCTGGAAAAGATCCTTCCCAGCAGATCATCGGAGCTGAATGCGCCGGTGATTTCGCCCAAAGACTGCTGCGCCTGCCGCAAATCTTCGGCCAACAGTTCACCAGCACCCGCTAACGTCAGCTGCGCACGGCCATGCTCAAGGGACGCACTCGCATGACGCAGTGCCTCCAGGTGACGCCTGCGAGCACTGAAGCTGCTTTCGGAGGTCTGCTCGTAACCCATGCAGGCCTTGAGGTGTTCGCGTAACAGGTCCAGTCCCATGCCAGCGGATTTGGCACTGAGACTGATGGTGACATGGCCATCGCCACTGACCTCCAGGGCAATCGCTTCCCCCGTCAGGTCAGCCTTGTTGCGGATAAGGGTAACTTTTGCCGGGTCCGGGCGGGTTTCGAGGAATTCAGGCCACAAGGCAAAGGGATCAAGAGCCTCGGGAGCCGTGGCATCGACCACCAGCAAGACCCGATCTGCCTCGCCGATAGCTTTCAATGCCCGTTCGACGCCAATTTTTTCCACCTGATCATCGGTATCGCGCAAGCCGGCAGTGTCGACCACGTGCAACGGCATGCCATCAATGTGGATATGTTCGCGAAGAATATCCCGGGTCGTGCCGGCAATCTCGGTCACGATCGCGGCTTCGCGTCCGGCCAAGGCATTCAGAAGGCTGGACTTGCCGGCATTCGGCCGGCCGGCGATCACCACGGTCATACCGTCACGCAGCAAGGCCCCCTGCCCGGCTTCACGCAGCACTGTGGATAATTCGTCGCGCACTTTGTCGAGCATGCTCAGGACATGACCATCGGCGAGGAAGTCGATTTCTTCTTCGGGGAAGTCGATGGCTGCTTCGACGTAAATACGCAGGCCTATCAGTTGCTCGGTGAGGTTATGCACACGCTGGGAAAACGCACCCTGCAACGAACGCAGGGCGTTTCGTGCCGCCTGTGCAGAACTTGCCTCGATCAAGTCGGCAATGGCTTCGGCCTGAGCCAGATCGAGCTTGTCGTTGAGGAAGGCACGCTCGCTGAATTCACCTGGTCGGGCCAGACGACAGCCCAGCTCCAGGCAACGTTTGAGCAACATATCCAGAACGATCGGCCCGCCGTGGCCCTGCAGTTCAAGCACATCTTCGCCGGTGAACGAGTTCGGTCCAGGGAAATAAAGCGCGATGCCTTCGTCCAGAACCTCTTCGTTTGCACTGAGGAACGGGCCGTAATGGGCAAACCGCGGTTTCAGTTCGCGACCGCTGATGGCTTTGGCCGCCAGACTCGCCAGCGGCCCGGAAATACGGACGATGCCCACACCGCCGCGACCTTGAGCGGTGGCGACGGCAGCGATGGTTTCACGAGGAACGCTCATAAACCGGTATCCAGACAAAAGTGACAGATAGCAAAACGCCCCACTAGGGGGCGTTTTGAGTGGTTATCCACAGAGTAAGTTACGCCTCGGCTTTTTTGGTAGCCGCTTCGATCTTACGCGTGATGTACCACTGTTGGGCGATGGACAGGCAGTTGTTCACAACCCAGTACAGCACCAGACCCGCCGGGAACCACAGGAAGAAGAAGGTGAAGATGATTGGCATCATTTTCATGACCTTCGCCTGCATCGGATCCGGAGGAGTCGGGTTCAACTGCTGCTGGATGAACATGGTTGCACCCATGATGATCGGCAGAATGAAGAACGGATCCTTGATCGACAGGTCAGTAATCCACAGCATGAACGGCGCCTGGCGCATTTCCACGCTTTCCAGCAGAACCCAGTACAGCGAAAGGAAAACCGGCATCTGCACCAGGATTGGCAAGCAGCCACCCAGCGGATTGATCTTCTCTTTCTTGTACAGCTCCATCATGGCTTGCGACATTTTCTGCCGGTCGTCGCCATGTTGCTCTTTCAGCGCAGCCAGTTTCGGTGCCACTGCACGCATGCGCGCCATGGATTTGTAGCTGGCAGCCGACAGAGGGAAGAAAATCCCCTTGATCAGCATGGTCAGGAAGATGATCGACCAGCCCCAGTTACCGACCAGCGCGTGGATATGTTGCAGCAACCAGAAGATTGGCTGGGCAATGAACCACAGAATGCCGTAGTCGACGGTCAGTTCCAGACCTGGGGACAACTCTTTCAGGACAGCCTGGCTTTTCGGACCTGCGTACAGAACGGCACTGGTTTCGGCTTTTGCACCTGGCGCGACAGTCATTGCCGGGGCGGTGTAGCCGATGATGTAGTTGCCTTTGCTGTCTTTACGGGTCTGGACGATGTTGTTCTCGCCCTTGACCGGAATCCACGCAGTCACGAAGTAGTGCTGCAACCAGGCAACCCAACCACCAGTGACGGTTTCTTTCAGCTGAGCCTTGTCCATGTCGCTCATCGACACTTTCTTGTACGGCTCGTTACTTGTCCACAGGGCGGCACCCAGGTAAGTCGCGGTGCCGGTGGCGGTGCTGGAAGAAGGATCGGAGCTGGCATCACGCTTCAATTGCGCGAACATTGCACCGGACCAGGGCTGAGCGCTCTGGTTGTCGATCAGGTAGGAAACGGTTACGTCATACAGGCCACGTTTCAGCGTGAAACGCTTGATGTAGTTGACACCGTCCTTGCTGAACTTCAGGTCAACAACCAATTGGTCTTGACCGTCAGCCAGTTGATAAATCTTCTTCTCGGAGGAGTAAACCGGACGACCGGCAGGACTTGCGTCCGGACCGTTGGTGCCGATCAGGCCACTCTGAGCCAGATAAGTCCGCTCGTTGCCGTTATCAAACAGCTGGAATGGAATTTCCGGATGATCCTGACGACGTGGATACAGTGGCAACGTCAACTGGGCAACATCGCCACCTTGTGGGTCGATTGCCAGGTTGAGCACATCCGTTTTGATCTGGATGAGGTCTTTGCTTGCAGCTACTGGTGTTTCAGCAGGTGCAGTTGCACTGGTATCGCTTGTGGCGCGTGGAATGTCGTCACTGACAGAAGCATTATTGCCAGTCGCCGTATCCGGCAGGCCCGGTGCGGTAGTACTGGAAGCAACATTCTGAGTCGGCAGGGCAGCCTGACCATAGTCCTGGTTCCATTTAAGGACCATAACGTAGGACACGATTGCCAGGGCGACGATCAGGATCGTGCGTTTGATATCCATGATTACTCGGCCATCGAAGAAGAACGGGAGGTAGGGATAGATGGAACCGGGTCATAACCACCGGGATTCCACGGATGACAGCGACCTAAACGACGAAAGGTCAGCCAGCCACCGCGCAGAAGGCCATGATTTTCTATGGCTTCATACGCGTAGCAGGAACAACTGGGGTAGAAACGACAGTGACTGGCCATCAGGGGACTGATGGCATAGCGATAAAACTGGATCGGAACGAGTGCCAGTTTACGCATCGGTACTGTCTACCCCTACAGTTTCGGTTTTGACTGCTGGTACCGGCTTGCTGCGTGCCAGACGTTTCCAGAGTTTGTCGAAATGCTGAATCAATTCGGGGCTTTCTACGTCACCCAAACCTTTGCGCGCGACGATAACGATGTCCCAACCGACCAGTAAATCCTGGTTCAGGCGAAACGATTCGCGCATCAGACGTTTGAGGCGATTGCGCTCGACGGAGAGCTTTACGCTCTTTTTCCCGATAACCAGCCCGAGACGGGGGTGATCAAGATCGTTATTGCGCGCAAGGAGCAGGAGATTTTTCCCCGGAACCTTGCCGGTAGGGGAGTCAAAGACTGCCTTGAAATGCCGGGGGGTAAGCAGACGCTTTTCCCGACTGAAGTCCTGACTCACCTCCAGTGCCGGCTTATCAAACTGCCAGACGCGCACGACCTTTGGCGCGGCGACGCGACAGAACGGCACGACCGTTCTTGGTAGCCATGCGAGCACGGAAACCGTGGGTACGAGCGCGTTTGATAGTGCTTGGTTGGAAAGTACGTTTCATTGTCGTGTTACCTGGTTCGTCCACAACGGGCCGGAATGGCCCCCGTTTTAAGAGACCGGGGATTCTAGAGAAAGCAAGCCTCTAGGTCAATTTCCAACCAGCGTTTCCTTATAAATAGATCTCCAGACGATTTACCCGGCGAAGGTCGTTCGCCAGATATAGA
Organism: Pseudomonas sp. PDM24; assembly: GCF_019218905.1. NCBI lineage: Bacteria > Pseudomonadati > Pseudomonadota > Gammaproteobacteria > Pseudomonadales > Pseudomonadaceae > Pseudomonas > Pseudomonas sp. PDM24. The sequence goes on from NZ_JAHUWR010000002.1 coordinate 713,802, forward strand.
AATAAAGAAGGGAATTATTTAAAGCTTTTCTGTAAAGCTTATAAAAGCTAGAGGCACGTTCATCTGTGGATAACTGCCTTTAGCCCTTCTAAACCGTGATGTACAGAGAATGACAACTACGGTGGAAAACGGTGGTCAGCCTGTGCTGCGCTGTCGGATAAGCTGTGTGTGGAAAGGCCAGTTATCCACAGGCAGGTTATCCACCGAGTTTCGCCCCCACTTGTCCAGTGCCCTCATGGGCGGTTATCCACAGAGCTTATGCACATACCGTTGGTCTTCTTTTCGAGGGTTAACGCATTGATAAATCATGCCCTGTGCGCAACCTGCATGTGGATAAGTGGACGACTGGTCGCTACAATGACTGCTTGTTTTTGCCTCACCGGCTTTCAACTTAGGGGATATCCGTGTCAGTGGAACTTTGGCAGCAGTGCGTAGAGCTTTTGCGCGATGAGCTGCCTGCCCAACAATTCAACACTTGGATCCGTCCACTACAGGTCGAAGCCGAAGGCGACGAGCTGCGTGTCTACGCGCCGAATCGTTTTGTTCTCGATTGGGTCAATGAAAAGTACCTGGGGCGCGTCCTTGAACTGCTCGATGAGCATGGCAATGGCCTGGCGCCGGCGCTCTCCTTATTAATAGGCAGCAAACGCAGTTCGGCACCGCGTGCGGCACCTAATGCTCCATTGGCCGCCGCGGCGTCTCAGGCTCAGGCCGCTCAAGCGCCTGTCAGCGCTCCGGCGCCAGCCCCGGCAGCTGCATCGACCAAACGTGCGACACAAAAGGTTGCTGAAGTCAGTGAAGAGCCGTCTCGCGACAGCTTCGATCCAATGGCAGGCGCCAGTTCGCAACAGGCCCCGGTTCGCTCCGAACAGCGTACGGTGCAGGTCGAAGGCGCGCTCAAGCACACCAGTTACCTGAACCGCACCTTTACCTTCGAGAACTTCGTCGAAGGCAAGTCCAACCAACTGGCCCGGGCTGCGGCCTGGCAGGTGGCGGACAACCCCAAGCACGGCTATAACCCGCTCTTCCTTTATGGCGGTGTCGGCTTGGGTAAAACCCACTTGATGCACGCAGTGGGTAACCACCTGTTAAAGAAGAATCCGAATGCCAAGGTTGTGTACCTGCATTCCGAGCGTTTCGTTGCGGACATGGTCAAGGCTTTGCAGCTGAATGCGATCAACGAGTTCAAGCGCTTCTACCGCTCGGTGGATGCGTTGCTGATCGATGACATTCAGTTCTTCGCCCGCAAGGAACGCTCTCAGGAAGAGTTTTTCCACACCTTCAACGCCCTGCTTGAAGGTGGCCAGCAGGTCATTCTTACCAGTGACCGCTATCCGAAAGAAATCGAAGGCCTTGAAGAACGCCTGAAGTCACGTTTCGGCTGGGGCTTGACGGTTGCCGTCGAGCCGCCAGAGCTGGAAACCCGCGTGGCGATCCTGATGAAAAAGGCCGACCAGGCCAAAGTCGATCTGCCACACGACGCGGCGTTCTTCATTGCCCAGCGTATTCGCTCCAACGTCCGCGAACTGGAAGGCGCGCTCAAACGCGTGATCGCCCACTCGCACTTCATGGGCCGCGATATCACCATCGAGCTGATTCGCGAATCCCTGAAAGACTTGTTGGCGCTGCAAGACAAACTGGTGTCTGTGGATAACATTCAGCGCACCGTCGCCGAGTATTACAAGATCAAGATCTCCGACTTGCTGTCCAAGCGTCGTTCACGCTCGGTAGCACGTCCGCGTCAGGTCGCCATGGCGTTGTCCAAGGAATTGACCAACCACAGCCTGCCGGAAATCGGCGATGTGTTTGGCGGCCGCGATCACACGACTGTTTTGCACGCCTGCCGCAAGATCAACGAGCTTAAGGAATCCGACGCGGACATCCGCGAGGACTATAAGAACCTGCTGCGTACACTGACTACTTGATGAACACCAGCGCAGCTTATTAAGGCAAGGGACTAGACCATGCATTTCACCATTCAACGCGAAGCCCTGTTGAAACCCCTGCAACTGGTCGCAGGCGTCGTCGAGCGCCGACAGACCTTGCCGGTACTCTCCAACGTGCTGCTGGTTGTCGAAGGCCAGCAATTGTCGCTGACCGGTACCGACCTGGAAGTCGAGCTGGTCGGTCGTGTACAACTCGAAGAGCCTGCGGACCCGGGTTCCATCACTGTGCCTGCGCGCAAGCTGATGGACATCTGCAAGAGCTTGCCGAACGATGCGCTGATCGACATCAAGGTCGACGAGCAGAAGCTCGTGGTGAAGGCCGGCCGAAGCCGCTTCACCCTTTCGACCCTGCCAGCCAATGACTTCCCGACGGTGGAAGAAGGCCCAGGCTCGCTGACCTGCAGCCTTGAGCAAAGCAAACTGCGTCGTCTGATTGAACGCACCAGCTTCGCGATGGCGCAGCAGGACGTACGCTACTACCTCAACGGCATGCTGCTGGAAGTCTCGGCCGGGATCATCCGCGCCGTGGCCACCGACGGTCACCGTCTGGCCATGTGTTCGATGCAGGCCGATATCGGCCAACCTGATCGCCACCAGGTTATCGTGCCACGCAAGGGTATCCTTGAGCTGGCGCGCCTGCTGACAGAACCGGACGGCAACGTCAGCATCGTGCTGGGCCAGCACCACATTCGCGCCACCACCGGCGAGTTCACTTTCACCTCGAAACTGGTCGACGGTAAATTCCCTGACTACGAGCGTGTTCTGCCTAAAGGCGGCGACAAGCTGGTACTCGGCGATCGCCAGGCCTTGCGTGAAGCGTTCAGCCGTACCGCGATTCTGTCCAACGAGAAGTACCGTGGCATCCGTCTGCAACTGGCCAATGGTCAGCTGAAGATTCAGGCGAACAACCCGGAGCAGGAAGAAGCGGAAGAAGAAGTGGGCGTTGAGTACAACGGCGGCTCTCTGGAAATCGGCTTCAACGTGAGCTATCTGCTCGACGTACTGGGCGTGATGACCACCGAGCAGGTTCGCTTGATCCTGTCCGACTCCAACAGCAGTGCGCTGGTACAAGAGTCCGACAACGACGACTCGGCTTACGTTGTCATGCCGATGCGTCTGTAAACATGCTCAGCAGAACCTAGATGTCCTTAAGTCGCGTCTCGGTCACCGCGGTGCGTAATCTGCACCCGGTGACCTTCTCCCCCTCCCCCCGGATCAACATTCTTTACGGCGCCAACGGCAGCGGCAAAACCAGTGTTCTGGAAGCCATTCATCTGCTGGGGCTTGCCCGTTCGTTTCGTAGCAGCCGTCTATTACCCGTCATTCAATACGAGCAATTGGCGTGCACGGTGTTTGGCCAGGTCGAACTGGCCGAGGGTGGACACAGCGCGTTAGGGATATCTCGCGACCGGCAGGGTGAGTTCCAGATTCGCATCGATGGGCAGAACGCCCGAAGTGCTGCGCAACTGGCAGAGATCCTGCCGTTGCAGTTGATCAACCCGGACAGCTTCCGCCTGCTGGAAGGTGCGCCGAAGATTCGCCGACAGTTTCTCGACTGGGGTGTGTTCCACGTGGAACCCCGATTCATGTCCACGTGGCAGCGCTTGCAGAAGGCCTTGCGCCAGAGAAACTCTTGGCTGCGACATGGTACACTTGACGCCGTTTCGCAAGCGGTTTGGGACAGGGAACTGTGCCAGGCCAGCGCTGAAATAGATGAATACCGCCGCGCTTACATCAAAGCCTTGAAACCAGTCTTTGAACAGACCTTGAGCGAACTGCTTGAGCTTGAGGGCTTAACGCTCAGCTATTACCGAGGTTGGGACAAAGACCGTGAGTTGAGTGCAGTGCTCGCCGGGTCCCTTCAGCGGGATCAGCAAATGGGTCATACCCAAGCCGGACCACAACGCGCTGATTTGCGTCTTAGATTGGGCGCACATAACGCCGCGGACATCTTGTCTCGTGGCCAGCAGAAGTTGGTGGTCTGTGCATTGCGGATCGCCCAAGGGCACTTGGTTAGCCAGGCCCGTCGCGGCCAGTGTATTTATCTGGTGGATGACCTGCCGTCCGAACTGGACGAGCACCACCGTCGCGCGCTTTGCCGCTTGCTGGAAGACTTACGCTGCCAGGTCTTTATCACCTGTGTAGATCACGAATTATTGAGGGAAGGCTGGCAGACGGAAACGCCAGTCGCTCTGTTCCACGTGGAACAGGGCCGTATCACCCAGACCCACGACCATCGGGAGTGAAGGCATTGAGCGAAGAAAATACGTACGACTCAACGAGCATTAAAGTGCTGAAAGGCCTGGATGCCGTACGCAAACGTCCCGGTATGTACATTGGTGACACTGACGATGGCAGTGGTCTGCACCACATGGTGTTCGAGGTGGTCGATAACTCGATCGACGAAGCTTTGGCCGGCCATTGCGACGACATCAGCATCATCATCCACCCGGACGAGTCCATCACCGTTCGCGACAACGGTCGTGGCATCCCGGTAGACGTGCACAAAGAAGAAGGCGTCTCGGCGGCCGAGGTCATCATGACCGTGCTGCACGCCGGCGGTAAGTTCGACGACAACTCCTACAAGGTATCCGGCGGTCTGCACGGTGTAGGTGTGTCGGTGGTGAACGCACTGTCCAAAGAACTGATCCTGACCGTTCGCCGCAGCGGAAAAATCTGGGAGCAGACTTATGTCCACGGTGTTCCGCAAGAGCCGATGAAAATCGTTGGCGAAAGCGAAACCACTGGCACCCAGATCCACTTCAAACCTTCGGCTGAAACCTTCAAGAACATCCACTTTAGCTGGGACATCCTGGCCAAGCGGATTCGCGAATTGTCCTTCCTCAACTCCGGTGTCGGCATCGTCCTCAAGGACGAGCGCAGCGGCAAGGAAGAGTTGTTCAAGTACGAAGGTGGTCTGCGTGCGTTCGTTGAATACCTGAACACCAACAAGACTGCGGTCAACCAGGTGTTCCACTTCAATATCCAGCGTGAAGACGGCATCGGCGTGGAAATCGCCCTGCAGTGGAACGACAGCTTCAACGAGAATCTGTTGTGCTTCACCAACAACATCCCTCAGCGCGATGGCGGCACTCACCTGGTGGGTTTCCGTTCCGCACTGACGCGTAACCTGAACACCTACATCGAAGCTGAAGGTCTGGCGAAGAAGCACAAAGTTGCCACCACCGGTGACGATGCCCGCGAAGGCCTGACAGCAATTATTTCGGTGAAGGTGCCGGATCCGAAGTTCAGCTCCCAGACCAAGGACAAGCTGGTGTCTTCCGAAGTGAAGACCGCGGTCGAACAGGAAATGGGCAAGTACTTCTCTGACTTCCTGCTGGAAAACCCGAACGAAGCCAAACTGGTCGTCGGCAAGATGATCGACGCGGCGCGTGCGCGTGAAGCGGCGCGTAAGGCCCGTGAGATGACCCGCCGTAAAGGCGCGCTGGACATTGCCGGCCTGCCGGGCAAACTGGCTGACTGCCAGGAAAAAGACCCTGCCCTCTCCGAACTGTACCTCGTGGAAGGTGACTCTGCTGGCGGCTCCGCCAAGCAGGGACGCAACCGTCGCACCCAGGCCATCCTGCCGCTCAAGGGCAAGATCCTGAACGTCGAGAAGGCACGCTTCGACAAGATGATCTCTTCGCAGGAAGTGGGCACCTTGATCACCGCGCTGGGCTGCGGCATTGGCCGTGACGAGTACAACATCGACAAGCTGCGTTATCACAACATCATCATCATGACCGATGCTGACGTCGACGGTTCGCACATCCGTACCCTGTTGCTGACCTTCTTCTTCCGTCAGTTGCCGGAGTTGATTGAACGCGGTTACATCTACATCGCTCAGCCGCCGCTGTACAAGGTCAAGAAAGGCAAGCAAGAGCAATACATCAAAGACGACGACGCCATGGAAGAGTACATGACGCAGTCGGCCCTGGAAGACGCGAGCCTGCACCTGAACGAAGAAGCCCCGGGTATCTCCGGCGAAGCCCTCGAGCGTCTGGTGAATGACTTCCGTCTGGTGATGAAGACCCTCAAGCGTTTGTCGCGCCTGTACCCGCAGGAACTGACCGAGCACTTCATCTACCTGCCAGCGGTGAGCATGGAGCAACTGTCCGATCACGCAGCGATGCAGGATTGGATGGCTCAGTTCGAAGTTCGCCTGCGCACCGTCGAGAAATCCGGCCTGGTTTACAAAGCCAGCCTGCGTGAAGACCGTGAACGTAACGTCTGGTTGCCAGAGGTCGAGCTGATCTCCCACGGCCTGTCGAACTACATCACCTTCAACCGCGATTTCTTCGGCAGTAACGATTACAAGACGGTCGTATCGTTGGGCGCTCAATTGAGCACCTTGCTGGACGACGGCGCGTACATCCAGCGCGGCGAGCGCAAGAAGCCGGTCACCGAATTCAAGGAAGCACTTGAATGGCTGATGGCTGAAAGCACCAAGCGTCATACCATCCAGCGCTACAAAGGTCTGGGCGAAATGAACCCGGATCAGCTGTGGGAAACCACCATGGACCCGAGCCAGCGCCGGATGCTCAAAGTGACCATCGAAGACGCCATTGGCGCAGACCAGATCTTCAACACCCTGATGGGTGATGCGGTCGAACCTCGTCGTGACTTCATCGAAAGTAACGCCCTGGCGGTTTCCAACCTGGACTTCTGATCCGGCAGGACCGCTAAAACGAAAAAGGCCAACGCTAAGCGTTGGCCTTTTTTATTGATCGCCGAAAGGTCGTCATTCGCTAGCAGCAGTGGCCACGCTCTCAAGCCGATACCCATACCCGTAAATCGTCAGCAGTTGCCAACCGCGATCGGCCGTCAGGCCCAGCTTGTTGCGCAGGCGATAAATATGAGTATCCAGCGGGCGGGAGGACGCTATTTCTTCATGGGTCCAAAAACGCTCATACAAGTATTCACGGGACAAAGGTCGGCCCAGATTGGCGAACAGGCAACGGGCGAGCCGGTATTCCCGTTCGGTCAGGCTGATGGGGGTGGCGGCGCGGGTGACGGTGAGTTCGGCGTCGTCGAATTCGAGGTCATTGAAGGTCAGTATTTCGGTGGCCGCGGCGCGTTGCAGCCCATGCCGACGAAGCACCGCGCTGACCCGAGCCATCAGCTCATTGGGACGAAACGGTTTGCTCACGTAATCATCGGCCCCGGCGTTCAACGCCTGGACGATATCGCTTTCGGTATCGCGACTGGTGAGCATGATCGCGGCGGGTGGTACGTCCATGTGTTCACGGGTCCAACGCAACAACGCCAGACCGCTGATATCGGGCAGTTGCCAATCGAGGATCAGTAGATCGAAGGTCTCCCGCCGGAGTTGCCGTAGCAAGTCCTCTCCCCGCTCGAAACAATGCAGCGTCCACGCCTGCTCACCCGTGACGGGGATCTGTCGCAGTGTCTGTTCAACCCGGCGCAGTTCAGCGGGCTCGTCATCCAGTATTGCGACACGCATGCCGAGTGTTTCCTTTATCTCGTAAGTGCAAAGTGAAAATTCCTACGGGAGTTTAGGCTGATTGATCGAATCTGAACAATTGTGGCGAATTGCTGCGAAGGTCATTTATGCCGGTAAATTCGTTGTCGCTGAGCGGCACAGGGGCATTGGGATGTGCTCCGGCGCAGGGAGCGCCAAGTCACTTTGCAGGCCCGTCGATCGCCGGTTTTCGGCGGTACCCTGCTCAGGGGAAACACACGGAGTGCCTGCTCGGCTCCGACACAGGGATGTGTCATCTCCAATATCCTTTGCTCTCATAGCTATCTGCCAGAGCGTCCGCTCAGGTATCGTGCGTCAAATACTTGTGTGCGTTATCCGGCGTGATCTTCATAAGAGCATAAAAGCCAATCCATGAACCCCATGACCTTATTGCTCCCACGCCGTTCTGGCGTCTGTCTTTTACTGATGGTTGGCCTGATGGGATTGTTTGCCCAGAGTGCATCAGCGGCTGTCGCCTCGGCAAAACGTCTGTCTTATATCGATCAAAACCAACAATGCCGTGGTCAACCGCTGCCGGCAACGGTCGAGCATCTGACTGGCGAAGCCTGGAAGCTGGACGCCAAAGGCAAGCAGACGCCGCTGCAGGAAGGTATGTCGATCGACGAGCAGGAAGGCGTCAAAACCTCGCCTTCGGCATTTGTCAGCCTGTCCCTGGGTGATGGCTCGCGGGTGGTGTTGCCTTCCAGTTCCCATATCACCCTGCATCTCAATGACGAACATTCGATCCCTCAGGTCATTCTTGAGCAGGGCCAGGTTGAATCGTATGTGATCAAACGTGCCAGCGACCATGATCGCTTTCAGATCGTCACGCCGGTCGGTGTACTGGGCGTGAGGGGTACGCACTTTCGGGTGCGCAACGATGACGGTGGCGAGGCGCTGCTGGAAGTGTTGAACGGGCAAGTGGCGGTCAATCGTGATGAAAAAACGTCGGGTTTCCGCCCTGCCCGGCCCGTTGTCAAACGCCCCAAGGGCGTTGAAGCTGACGAAGTCCAGGTCATGGCCCGCCAGGGTTTGCGTATTCAGAAACAAGGCACGCTGACGCCAATCGACTTGTTACCCGCTCCACGTTTATTAGGTCAGGCCGGTCAGACGGGGAATGTGCCTGTGTGGCAATTGATCATGAAGCCCATCGAAGGGGCTAAGCGTTATCGGGCGCAAGTGGCGACCGACGCAGCCTTTCTGGACATCAAGCAAGAGCAGTTTTCCAGCACACCAGAGGTCAAGTTCCGCGGGCTGAAAGCGTTTTTCTACCATGTTCGCCTGTCGGCCTATGACGCTCAGGGGTTAGAGGGAGAGACCGGGGTGTATGACATTTTCTATTACCCCAGGACCACGCGTGTCCAATAGCGCCTTGGTCGACGACCGATGAAGAGACGACCAAGGAAGGATGACCGCGAGCCGACCCAGGCTCAGCGGTTGTTTCAGCGGATGGTGCGCGAGTGGCTGTGGGTCTGTCTGATCCTGTTGCCGCTTACGGCGATGCTGTCCATGAATCAGGGGCTGGCCCTGAGCAATCTGCTGTATGACAACCTGCGTCGGTTGAGTCCGCTGCCGGTGGATCCGCGAATACTCATCGTCACGATCGATGACTACAGCTTGCAGCAGCTTGGCCAATGGCCGTGGTCGCGGGCCATGCACGCGCAACTGCTGGATCGGCTCAGCGCTGCGAACGTTAAAGGCGTTCTATTCGACGTTATTTTCAGCGAACCCGATAGCCATCCCGCCAACGATCAGCTTTTGGCCCAGGCGGTCTGTCGGGCCGGGAATGTTTTCGTGCCGCTGTTGCGCGAAGGCGTCGCACGTTATGGGCAGCCCTTGGGAGAAATTGAACCGGTGGCTGCGCTGAGCCATTGCGCTAAAGGCGTCGGGCACATCAATGCCGAAGCGGACGCTGATGGGATCGTGCGCAGCGTGTATTTAAGCGAAGGCCCGGCGCAAAAAACACGCCCGCAACTGGCCTGGCTGCTGTACGAAGAAACCCTTACCGACAAGGGAAATGTACCGATGCCTGGTACCCCGGCCCTGCCATCGGCGCAAGGCTGGCAGCGAGCCCATGAAATACGGATTCCTTTCATCCATTCCGACGCGGGCTTTCCCACTGTGCCCTACGTCAGCGTATTGCGCGGCGAAGTTCCGCCCGAGTTGCTGCGCGATCGCTTGATCCTGATCGGCTCGACCGCTGCAGGCCTGGGCGACCGCTACGTGACACCGCAATCGGCCAGCCTCGGCACTACACCGGGTGTTGAGATTCAGGCGAATATCCTCAACGGGTTGCTGCAACAGCGCAACATCGTGGTTCTCGATCAGCGCTTGGCGGCGTTGCTATCGGTGATGATTGTCGGTGAGTTGCTGGGCCTGTTACTGGTGCGTCCGCGTCGCGCGCTATGGCTGACTTTGGGTGCAATGGCCGCCGCTCTACTGGGTTCGGGTGTACTGTTGCGGCTTGGTTGGTGGTGGTCACCGGCGGCGAGCCTGCTAGGGATGATGCTGGGCTACCTGATCTGGAATTGGCGAAGGCTGAACGCGGTGCTCGCTTATTTCGGCTGGGAACTGGCGCGCCTGGACAGCGAGCCAAAAGTCTTTCCCGAACGTCGTCGTACCCAGGCCCCGGCCGGTGATGTGCTGCAAGGGCAAATCGTCGCGCTGGAGCAGGCCATGAGCCGGACCCGCGATACCCGACGTTTCATTGCCGACGGGCTTGAATACCTGCCGGTGGCGACGCTGATCAGTGATCCGAGCGGACGTATTCTGCTGGCCAACCGCAAGGCTCGAGAAGTGTTTTGTCGTGGCCTGGTGGGCGAGGACATGCTCGAGCAACTGAGCGACTTGGGTTACCCGGTGCCGTCCAACGGAATGCCATCTGCGTTGTCGAGCCTGGAGCCGCTGGAGTTTCGTGACACCCAGGCACGCAGCCTGCGTCTGGACCTGGCGCCGCTGTTGCCGGCCGAGGGTGACTCCGTGATTGGCTGGCTACTAAGCCTCACTGACTTGAGCGTCGAGCGCGACGCCGAAGAACAGCGAGCCGTGTTGCTGCGTTTTTTGTCCCATGACCTCAGGGCTCCCCATTCGGCGATACTCGCCTTGCTCGACGTCCAGCGGCATCAGGTGCCCGGTGACACTCAAGTGTTCAACCAGATCGAGTTACAAGTGCGCAAGGCGCTGAACCTGACCGAGGCTTTTGTGCAGTTGGCAAAAGCCGAGTCCGAGGCCTATCAGTTTCAGCCGAGCATGTTCGCGATGTTGTTGCTCGATACCTTCGATCAGGCCTCCAGCATTGCTCATCTGAAGAACATTCAATTACTGCATGACCTCGACGAAGACGCTGAAGCGCTGGTCCTGGCCGATCAATCGCTACTGACACGGGCTCTGTTTAACCTGTTGGAAAACGCCATCAAGTACAGTCCGGCGGGCTCGCGGATCTCAGTGCGGGTGAGTTATGCCGAAGGTTGGCTACTGTGCGAGATCGCCGATCAGGGGCGAGGGATTGCTGTCGATGAACTTCCTGAGTTGTTCAGTCAGTATCGGCGTTTTACCTCGGCTCACGGCAGTGACGGCCTGGGACTGGGTTTGTCCATGGTCAAGGCGGTGGTGGATCGTCATGGCGGGAGGATTTCCTGTCGTAGCGTGGTGGGGCAAGGGTCGACGTTCAGCATCCAGTTACCGCTATTGAGCGAGTGATCCAGACGTTTTCAGCGAGCATAAAAAAACCGGCTATATCAGCCGGTTTTTTTACGTCCGAAATAAACTTATGCACCTTTTCGGATTTTTTACTTGCTTAGGAAATATGTATGTAAATCATAAACTTAATAACTAAATTCAGTGTTTTTCAACAAAACGGTACACAGGTTATCCACAGAATCTCAGACAGCCACTTGATCGGTCGCACTCGGGGCTGCCGGGGCTGCTGGCAGCGAGCCCATCTCGCGCTGCATCTGTTCGTTCCAGGCCTGCACCCGATCATTCAGGTCGGCAATGGCTCGCGGCCCACTGCCCTCGGCGTACATCGGCGCGCCAATGATCACGGTGATCACGCCTTGCTGTTTCGCCCAACCGGTTTTTGGCCAGAACTTGCCGGCATTGTGTGCAATCGGCAGTACCGGTAATGACGCATTGACGGCCAACGCGGTGCCACCGCGGGAAAACTTGCCGATGGTGCCATAGGGAACGCGAGTCCCTTCCGGGAAGATCAGTACCCAGACCTTGTCCTTGAGCAGCTCATCGCCCTTCTTCGCTACATGCTTGAGCGCAGCTTTCGGATTGCCGCGATCGATGGCGATCGGTCGCAGCATCGCCATGGCCCAGCCGAAGAACGGAACGTAGAGCAGTTCGCGCTTGAGCACCTGGCTCAGCGGCTCGAAGTAGGCCGAGAGAAAGAATGTCTCCCAGGTGCTCTGGTGGTTCGACTGAATCACGCAGGGCTGGTCCGGCACGTTCTCGGCACCTTTCACTTCGTAACGGATACCCAGAAAGACTTTGCTCAGCCATAAGGCGCAGCGGCACCAGTACACGTTGATAAAACGATAACGCGCCTTGAACGGCAGAAACGGCGCGATAAAAAAGCTCAGGGTGCACCAGAGCAAAGAGCTGGTGCCCAGCAGCAGGTAAAAGAGGAAAGTTCTGATGGCCTGCAGTATCGACATGGCGATATTTACCGTTGCGGGCATTGCCCGCCTATTCAAGCGCACTCCCGATCAGTCCTTGGCCAGGATGTCAGAAGAGCCTTAGTTGTGGATAAGTTCCGCGGCAATCGCCGCCAGATCGTCAAAAATCAAGGTGCCTGCCGGTAGGGTCTTGCCCTGAGTCTTTTCGCCTTTCCCGGTCTTTACCAAAACTGGCTGACAGTCGACGGCTTTGGCGGCTTCCAGGTCACCGAGAGTATCGCCGACGAACCATAGATTCGTCAGCGAAACGTTGTAATGCGCGGCGATGGTTTTCAACATCCCGGGTTTTGGCTTGCGGCAATCGCAGCCATCGTCTGGCCCGTGCGGGCAATAGACAATCAGCCCGACTTCGCCACCCTGCTCCGCCACCAGCTCGCGCAAGCGAGCGTGCATGGCATCCAGGGTGGCGATGTCGTAATAGCCGCGAGCGATGCCCGACTGGTTGGTAGCCACCGCCACCGTCCAGCCGGCCTTGCTCAACTGCGCGATCGCTTCGATCGAACCGGGGAGCGGAATCCACTCCTCCACCGACTTGATGTACGCGTCGGAGTCGTAATTGATCACTCCGTCCCGATCGAGAATCAGCAGTTTCAACAGCAGCCCCTTAGCCCAGCAGCGAAATGTCGGCGACGCCGAGGAACAAGCCACGCAGACGCGCCAGCAGCGCATAACGGTTGGCTCGCACCTTGGCATCTTCGGCGTTGACCATCACCGCTTCGAAGAACGCATCCACCGGCTCGCGTAAGGCAGCCAGACGTGCCAGCGATTCGCTGTACTGACGAGCCGCCGCCATCGGCTGGACAGCCTGGTCAGCCTGCTGGATCGCCGAATACAGGGAGAACTCGTTGGCGTTGTCGAAGTACTTGGCTTCAACGACCGAAGGAACAGAGCCTTCGACCTTGCTCAGCAGGTTCGAAACGCGCTTGTTCACAGCGGCCAGGGCTGCGGCTTCCGGCAATTTGCGGAACGCTTCTACCGCTTGTACACGCTGATCGAAATCCAGCGCCGAACCCGGCTTCAGGGCACGGACCGACAGGTAAGTCCCGACATCAACGCCTTCGTCTTCATAACGGGCACGCAAACGATCGAAGATGAATTCCAGCACCGAGTCATTCAGGCCGGCAGCTTTGACCTTGGTACCGAACGCATTCACGGCAAACGCCACGGCGTCGTTCAGGTCGAGGTCGAGCTTCTTGTCGATCAGGATCCGCAACACACCCAGCGCAGCACGGCGCAGGGCATACGGGTCTTTGCTCCCGGTAGGCAGCATGCCGATACCGAAAATACCCACCAGCGTGTCGAGCTTGTCGGCGATGGCCACGGCCGCACCGGTCAGGGTAGTCGGCAGTTCAGCGCCGGCACCGCGTGGCATGTACTGCTCGTTCAGCGCCAGGGCGACTTCTTCCGGCTCGCCGTCGTTGAGGGCGTAGTAGTAACCGGCGACACCTTGCATCTCCGGGAACTCACCGACCATCTCGGTCGCCAGGTCGCACTTGGACATCAGGCCGGCACGGGAAGCCCAGGCCGGGTTGCCACCAATGCGTTGAGCGATGAACGCGGCGAGCCTGGAAACACGTTCGGCCTTGTCGTAGACGCTGCCGAGTTTTTCCTGGAACACCACATTCTGCAGACGCAGGTTGAAGTCTTCGAGTTTCTGCTTCTTGTCTTGCTTGAAGAAGAACTCGGCGTCGGTCAAGCGTGGGCGAACCACTTTCTCGTTACCGGCGATGATCTGCTGCGGGTCTTTGCTTTCGATGTTGGCCACGGTAATGAAACGAGGCAGCAACTTGCCGTCGGCATCCAGCAGGCAGAAATATTTCTGGTTGTCCTGCATGGTGGTGATCAGCGCTTCTTGCGGCACGTCCAGGAAACGTTCTTCGAACGAGCACACCAGCGGCACCGGCCATTCAACCAGCGCGGTCACTTCGTCGAGCAGGCTCGGCGGCACGATCGCCGTACCTTCCTGCAGTGTCGCCAGTTCTTCTGTACGTTTGCTGATCAGCTCGCGACGCTCGTTGGCGTCGGCCAGCACATAGGCTGCACGCAGGTCGTTCAGGTAGTTGGCCGGCGAGGTGATGCGCACGCTTTCAGGATGGTGGAAGCGGTGACCACGGGAATCGCGGCCGGACTTCTGGGCAAGGATGGTGCAGTCGATGACATGGTCACCAAGCAGCATCACCAGCCATTGGGTCGGGCGAACGAATTCTTCCTTACGAGCACCCCAGCGCATGCGCTTGGGGATAGGCAGGTCGTTCAGGGAGTCTTCAACGATGGTCGGCATCAGGCTCGCGGTCGGCTTGCCGGCGATGCTTTGGCTGTAGCGCAGTTTTGGACCGCTCTGATCGATCTCGCTCAGGTCGACGCCGCACTTCTTGGCGAAGCCCAGGGCTGCTTGAGTCGGGTTGCCTTCGGCATCGAACGCGGCCTGACGCGGCGGGCCGTCGAGGTTGATGCTGCGATCCGGCTGTTGGGTCGCCAGCGCGGTAATCAGCACGGCCAGACGACGTGGCGCGGCGTAGACGGTTTTGGTTTCGTAGTTCAGGCCGGCAGCTTGCAGGCCTTTGTCGATACCAGCCATAAACGCTTCGGCCAGGGTATTCAGGGCTTTGGGTGGCAGTTCTTCGGTGCCCAGTTCAACCAGAAAATCTTGAGCACTCATTGTGCAGCCTCCAGCTTGGCCAGTACTTCATCACGCAGGTCCGGGGTCGCCATCGGGAAGCCCAGCTTGGCGCGAGCCAGCAGGTAGGCTTGCGCAACGGAACGCGCCAGGGTGCGGACCCGCAGAATGTATTGCTGACGCGCAGTCACCGAGATCGCCCGGCGCGCATCCAGCAGGTTGAAGGTGTGGGAAGCCTTCAACACCATTTCGTAGCTCGGCAACGGCAATGGCTGATCGAGTTCGATCAGGCGCTTGGCTTCGCTTTCATAGAAGTCGAACAACTCGAACAGCTTCTCGACGTTGGCGTGTTCGAAGTTGTAGGTCGACTGCTCCACTTCGTTCTGGTGGAACACATCGCCGTAGGTCACTTTGCCGAACGGACCGTCAGCCCAGACCAGGTCGTAGACCGAGTCCACGCCTTGCAGGTACATGGCCAGACGCTCCAGACCGTAAGTGATCTCGCCGGTCACCGGGTAGCACTCGATGCCGCCCGCTTGCTGGAAGTAAGTGAACTGCGTCACTTCCATGCCGTTGAGCCAGACTTCCCAGCCCAGACCCCAGGCGCCCAGCGTTGGCGACTCCCAGTTGTCTTCGACGAAACGGATGTCATGCACCAGCGGGTCGAGGCCCACGTGCTTGAGGGAGCCCAGGTACAGTTCCTGGAAGTTGTCCGGGTTCGGCTTCAGGACTACTTGGAACTGGTAGTAGTGCTGCAGACGGTTCGGGTTTTCGCCGTAGCGGCCGTCAGTCGGGCGACGACTGGGCTGCACATAAGCGGCGTTCCAGGTTTCCGGGCCAATGGCGCGCAGGAACGTGGCAGTGTGGAAAGTGCCGGCGCCTACTTCCATATCGTAGGGCTGAAGTACCACACAACCTTGCTCGGCCCAGTATTGCTGGAGGGCGAGGATCAAGTCTTGGAAGGTACGCACGGCTGGCGTAGGCTGGCTCACGAAATTCACCTGTTTCTTGGGCTGCGATTTAAAGAGCGGGAGTATACCCGATTCGGTCCTGCGCACGCCCCCTGGAGCCTTATGCCACGCTGCTTTTGGTGTACCGAAGATCCGCTGTACATGGCTTATCACGATCAGGAGTGGGGCACGCCGCTACGCGATGCGCAGGGTTTGTTCGAGTTGCTTTTGCTCGAAGGGTTCCAGGCCGGGCTTTCCTGGATCACTGTGTTGCGCAAACGAGAGCGTTATCGCGAGGTGCTGTTTGGCTTCGACGTGCAGCGTGTGGCACAGATGAGCGACGCGGAAATCGATGAATTGATGCTCGATCCGGGGATCATCCGCAATCGCCTCAAACTCAATGCCGCCCGGCGCAATGCCCAAGCCTGGCTGGCGCTGGAGGACCCGGTGGCGTTTCTCTGGTCGTTCGTCGGCGGAGCGCCTGTGATCAATCATTTCAAGGATCGCAGTGAAGTGCCGGCCGTGACACCGGTTGCCGTCGAGATGAGCAAAGGCCTGAAAAAGGCCGGATTCACGTTCGTCGGACCGACCATTTGTTACGCGTTGATGCAGGCCTCGGGCATGGTCATGGACCACACCCGGGATTGCGATCGCTACGCCACCTTGGCGAACGGCGGTTAGAATAGCCGCCTCGCGCACAGCACAAGATCAGGAGTGACCTGTGGATAAGTTGAAAGGCGCCTTGCTGGTAGGCGCTCTGCGTCTGTTTGCCCTGCTTCCTTGGCGGGCAGTGCAGGCGGTGGGTTCAGCAATTGGCTGGATCATGTGGAAAACCCCCAACCGTTCCCGCGACGTGGTACGGATCAACCTCGCCAAGTGCTTTCCGCAAATGGACCCCGCCGAACGCGAGCGTTTAGTCGGACAGAGCCTGAAAGACATCGGCAAGTCCCTGACCGAGAGCGCCTGCGCATGGATCTGGCCGGCTCAGCGTTCCATCGACCTGGTGCGCGAAGTCGAAGGTCTCGATGTGCTTAAAGACGCCCTCGCCTCCGGCAAAGGTGTGGTCGGCATCACCAGCCACCTGGGCAACTGGGAAGTGTTGAACCACTTCTATTGCAACCAGTGCAAACCGATCATTTTCTACCGTCCGCCCAAGCTCAAGGCGGTGGATGAGTTGCTGCGCAAGCAGCGGGTGCAATTGGGTAACCGGGTGGCCGCTTCCACCAAGGAAGGCATCCTCAGCGTGATCAAGGAAGTGCGCAAAGGGGGGGCAGTGGGCATTCCGGCTGACCCGGAACCGGCCGAATCCGCCGGGATCTTCGTGCCGTTCTTTGCCACTCAGGCCCTGACCAGTAAATTCGTGCCGAACATGCTGGCCGGCGGCAAAGCGGTCGGCGTGTTCCTGCATGCCCTGCGGCTGCCGGACGGTTCGGGTTACAAAGTGATCCTCGAAGCCGCCCCGGAGGCCATGTACAGCACCGATACCGAAACCTCTTGCGCAGCGATGAGCCAGGTGGTCGAGCGCTATGTGCGGGCTTATCCGAGCCAGTACATGTGGAGCATGAAACGCTTCAAGAAGCGTCCGCCAGGCGAAGAACGCTGGTACTGATGCTGCTGTGGATAATCCCCGGTAAAAATCAAAAGATCGCAAGCTTCGCCAGCGCCTACAAAAGGCGCGGCGTACACCCCGTAGGAGCTGCCGCAGGCTGCGATCTTTTGATCTTTGTCCTGCGTGACTTCTGATCAGTGCGCCTGACGCTCAAGCTTTTTCAAAAACACCATCATCTCCTTCTCGGCCTGCTTGTCGCCATGGTTGCGGGCGGCTTCCAGGCCCTGTTCCCAGGCCTGACGTGCCGCCGCGTAATCCGCCAGCGCCAGATGGGCCTTGCCCAATAGCTTCCAGGCCGCCGAATACTTCGGATCGAACTCGACGCAGCGCTGGAAATGCTCTGCGGCTTTGGCATTTTCACCCAGATCCAGATAACCCTTGCCCAGGCCGAAGCGCAGCAGCGAGTTATCCACACCCTTGGCGAGCATTTTTTCCAGGGATTCGATCATTGATGGCACCTTTGGTTTTTGGGTGAGTTCGAAATCGCTTTCGCGGGCAAGCCTCGCTCCTACGGGTCATGCGTGATCCATTGTAGGAGCGAGGCTTGCCCGCGAAGAGGCCCGTCCAGCCACTGCAAGTTCCGGATCAGAAGAAGCTCAACCCCACATGGAACAGCTTTTCCACATCCCGAATATGCTTTTTATCCACAAGGAACAGAATTACATGGTCGCCGGCTTCGATCACCGTATTGTCGTGGGCGATGATCACTTCTTCGTCGCGGATGATCGCGCCGATGGTGGTCCCCGGTGGCAGGCCGATGTTTTCAATGGCCTTGCCAATCACCTTGCTCGACTTTTCATCACCGTGGGCGATGGCCTCAATGGCTTCCGCCGCACCTCGACGCAATGAGTGCACGCTGACGATATCGCCGCGCCGCACGTGAGCCAGCAAGGTGCCGATGGTCGCCAATTGCGGGCTGATGGCGATGTCGATGTCGCCACCCTGGATCAGGTCGACGTAAGCCGGGTTGTTGATGATCGTCATCACCTTCTTCGCGCCCAGGCGCTTGGCCAGTAGCGACGACATGATGTTGGCTTCGTCGTCGTTGGTCAGCGCCAGGAAGATATCGGCGTCGGCGATGTTCTCCTCGATCAGCAGGTCGCGGTCGGAGGCACTGCCCTGCAACACCACGGTGCTGTCGAGGGTGTCCGAGAGATGGCGGCAGCGGGCCGGGTTCATCTCGATGATCTTCACCTGATAACGGCTTTCGATGGCCTCGGCCAAGCGCTCGCCAATCTGCCCGCCGCCAGCGATGACGATACGTTTGTAGCTCTCATCGAGGCGGCGCATTTCGCTCATCACCGCGCGAATATTCGCTTTGGCGGCGATGAAAAATACTTCATCGTCGGCCTCGATCACCGTATCGCCCTGGGGCAGGATCGGCCGGTCACGACGGAAAATCGCCGCAACGCGGGTTTCGACGTTCGGCATGTGTTCACGCAACTGGCGCAATTGCTGACCCACCAACGGACCGCCGTAATAGGCTTTCACTGCCACCAGTTGCGCCTTGCCTTCGGCGAAGTCGATTACCTGCAACGCACCCGGATGCTGGATCAGGCGCTTGATGTAGTTGGTAACGACTTGCTCCGGACTGATCAATACGTCGACCGGAATCGCTTCGTTATCGAAGAGTTCGGTGCGGGTCAGGTACGCGGCTTCGCGGACCCGGGCGATCTTGGTCGGTGTGTGAAACAGAGTGTGGGCGACCTGACAGGCCACCATGTTGGTTTCGTCACTGTTGGTCACTGCAACCAGCATGTCGGCGTCGTCGGCACCGGCCTGACGCAGGATGGTCGGCAGCGAACCGCGACCTTGCACGGTGCGGATGTCCAGTCGATCACCGAGATCGCGCAGGCGTTCGCCATCGGTGTCGACCACAGTGATGTCATTGGCTTCACTGGCCAGATGTTCTGCCAGCGAACCGCCGACCTGCCCTGCGCCGAGGATGATGATTTTCATCCAGTCACTCCCTTAAAACCGGTTAACCGCGCGCGGCGGCAATCTTGATCAGCTTGGCGTAGTAGAACCCGTCGTGGCCGCCTTCCTGGGCCAGTAATTGGCGACCATGGGGCTGCTTGATGCCGGCCTGACTGGCGATGTCGAGTTCACGGGCACCCGGTGTGCGAGCGAGGAACGCTTCGATGACATCGGTGTTCTCGGTCGGCAGCGTGGAGCAGGTGGCGTAAAGCAGAATGCCGCCCACTTCCAACGTTATCCACATGGCATCGAGTAGCTCGCCCTGAAGCACCGCCAGCGCGGCGATGTCATCGGGTTGGCGGGTCAGTTTGATGTCCGGGTGACGACGGATCACCCCGGTGGCCGAGCACGGCGCGTCCAGCAGAATGCGTTGGAATGGCTTGCCGTCCCACCAGCTCGCGGTGTCGCGGCCGTCGGCGGCGATCAGTTCGGCGCTCAGGCCCAGGCGTGCAAGGTTTTCCCGCACCCGCACCAGACGTTTGGCTTCCAGATCCACAGCCACCACGCCAGCCAGTTTGGGCTCGGCCTCAAGGATGTGGCAGGTCTTGCCGCCCGGTGCGCAGCAGGCGTCCAGAACCCGTTGGCCTGGCGCCAGATCCAGCAGATCGGCAGCCAGTTGCGCGGCTTCGTCCTGCACGCTGATCCAGCCTTCGGCGAAACCCGGCAAGCTGCGCACGTCGGCCGCTGCGTCGAGGATGATGCCGTCCTGACTGTAAATGCACGGCGTGGCAGCGATGCCCGCTTCAGTCAGCAACCCGAGATAAGCATCGCGGGTGTGATGGCGACGGTTGACTCGCAAAATCATCGGCGGGTGAGCGTTGTTTGCCGCGCAAATGGCTTCCCACTGCTCGGGCCAGAAGGCTTTGAGGGATTTTTGCAGCCAGCGCGGGTGAGCGGTGCGCACCACCGGGTCGTGCTCCAGCTCGGCCAGCAGCGCTTCGCTTTCCCGTTGGGCGCGGCGCAAAACGGCGTTGAGCAAGGCTTTGGCCCACGGCTTTTTCAGTTTGTCGGCGCAACCGACGGTTTCACCGATGGCCGCGTGGGCCGGAACCCTGGTATAGAGCAGTTGGTAGAGACCGACCAACAACAGCGCCTCGACATCGGCATCAGCTGCCTTGAACGGCTTTTGCAGCAACTTGACCGCCAACGCCGACAAACGTGGCTGCCAGCGAGCCGTGCCGAACGCCAGGTCCTGGGTGAAGCCGCGATCGCGGTCTTCGACCTTGTCCATTTGCGTCGGCAGAGAACTGTTGAGTGAGGCTTTTCCGTTAAGAACAGCAGCAAGTGCCTTGGCGGCAGCCAGACGTGGATTCATTGAGCGTCCGCCGCTTGACCGAGAACGGTGCCGACGGCGAATTTCTCACGACGGCTGTTGAACAAGTCGCTGAAGTTCAGCGCCTTGCCGCCGGGCAATTGCAGACGGGTCAGGCACAGCGCCTGTTCACCGCAGGCGACGACCAGGCCGTCCTTGCTGGCGCTGAGGATTTCACCCGGCGCGCCCTGCCCTTCGGCCAGGCTCGCAGCCAACACTTTCAGCGCTTCGCCGTTCAGCGTGCTGTGGGTGATCGGCCAAGGGTTGAAAGCACGAACCAGACGCTCCAGCTCAACCGCCGGGCGGCTCCAGTCAATGCGTGCTTCGTCCTTGTTCAATTTGTGTGCGTAGGTGGCGAGGCTGTCGTCCTGCACTTCGCCTTCCAGAGTGCCTGCAGCCAGGCCAGCAATCGCCTGCACCACGGCCGGTGGGCCCATCTCTGCGAGGCGATCATGGAGGCTGCCGCCGGTGTCTTCTGCGCTGATCGGCGTGGTGACTTTGAGCAACATCGGCCCGGTATCCAGACCCAGTTCCATACGCATCACGGTCACGCCGCTTTCGCTATCGCCCGCCTCAACGGCACGCTGGATCGGCGCCGCACCGCGCCAGCGTGGCAGCAATGAAGCGTGGCTGTTGATGCAACCCAGGCGCGGAATATCCAGCACCACTTGCGGCAGGATCAGGCCGTAGGCGACCACCACCAGCAAATCCGGTTTCAGTGCGGCGAGTTCAGCCTGAGCGTCTTCGTTGCGCAGGGTTGGAGGTTGCAACACCTGGATGTTGTGCTCCAGCGCCAACTGCTTGACCGGGCTCGGCATCAGCTTCTGCCCACGGCCTGCCGGACGGTCCGGTTGGGTGTAGACCGCAACAATCTCGTAAGGACTGTCGAGCAGAGCCTTGAGGTGTTTGGCGGCGAATTCCGGGGTACCGGCAAAGACAATGCGCAGTGGCTCAGTCATGGGAAGCTCTCAATTACAAAGCAGTCGCAAAAGAAAAAGGCTTGCCGCGGCAAGCCTTTGAAAGAAGGGCATCAAGCGTTCTGGCGATGGAGCTTTTCCAGTTTCTTCTTGATCCGGTCGCGTTTGAGCGTGGACAGGTAATCAACGAACAATTTGCCGTTGAGGTGGTCGCATTCATGCTGGATGCATACCGCCAGCAGGCCTTCGGCGATCAGTTCGTACGGTTGGCCGTCGCGGTCCTGGGCCTTGATCTTGACCTTTTGCGGGCGATCGACGTTTTCGTAGAAGCCCGGCACCGAGAGGCAGCCTTCCTGGTACTGGTCCACCTCGTCAGTCAGGACTTCGAACTCGGGGTTGATGAACACTCGCGGTTCGCTGCGGTCTTCGGAGAGGTCCATTACGACGATACGTTTGTGCACGTTGACCTGGGTCGCGGCGAGGCCGATGCCTGGCGCTTCATACATTGTTTCAAACATGTCATCGACCAACTGACGCACTTCGTCGTCCACTACAGCCACTGGTTTGGCGATAGTGCGCAGGCGCGAGTCGGGGAATTCGAGGATGTCTAAAATGGCCATAAGCTCAATTGCTGCACGTGTGAGGTAAAGTCGGGTCGATGGCCTGGCGAGTCCGAGGATGCAGGCTACCGTTGTGAACGTAGCTTCCCGCTTTTCAATAATGAGCCGGAAGCGAGCCACGAGGGCTCTGGCGTTTCACGCGAACGTACATAATAAAGGGATTCACCGCATGAGGAAATCACTACTCGCCTTGCTCCTTCTGGCCTCGGCCGGTTTTGCGCACGGGCAAGTGCAACTCAGGGAAGGTTTTCCACAGCAATACACCGTGGTGGCAGGGGACACACTCTGGGACATTTCCGCCAAATACCTGCGTGAGCCATGGGAGTGGCCGCAGCTTTGGCAGGCCAATCCACAGATCGAAAACCCCAATCTCATCTATCCGGGCGATACGCTGTCGCTGGTCTACGTCAACGGTCAGCCACGCCTGACCCTCAATCGCGGCGCTTCCCGGGGCACCATCAAGCTTTCGCCACGAATCCGCAGCTCGCCGGTGGCCGATGCCATTCCGAGCATTCCGCTGAAATCGATCAACAGCTTTCTGCTGAGCAATCGTATCGTCGACAAGGCAGAGGATTTCGACAAGGCGCCCTACATCGTCGCCGGCGACGCCGAACGGGTGCTCAGTGGCACCGGTGATCGAATATTCGCGCGTGGCCATTTCGACCCGGCACAACCGGTGTACGGCATCTTCCGTCAGGGCAAGGTCTACACCGATCCGCAGAGCAAGGAGTTTCTGGGGATCAACGCCGACGACATCGGTGGCGGCGAGATCATTGCCACTGAAGGCGACGTCGCCACCCTGGCCCTGCAACGCACCACTCAGGAAGTGCGACTCGGCGACCGCTTGTTTGGCGGTGAAGAACGCTCGATCAATTCGACCTTCATGCCCAGTGCCCCGACAACCGAAATCAACGGCTTGATCATTGATGTGCCGCGAGGGGTCACCCAGATCGGCGCGCTGGATGTCGTCACGCTGAACAAGGGGCAGCGCGATGGCCTGGCCGAAGGCAATGTGCTGGTGGTGATGAAAACCGGTGAAACCGTGCGTGACCGGATCACCGGCCAGCCATTGAAAATTCCCGACGAGCGGGCCGGTTTGCTGATGGTCTTTCGCACGTACGACAAGCTCAGCTACGGGCTTGTCCTTAACGCATCGCGCTCCTTGGCGGTGATGGACAAGGTGCGAAATCCCTAAGCCTGCTCACAAGTTACCAACAGAGTTATCCACAGCTTATTCCCAATTCGATGGGACTCTATAACGATCAAGGATGATCTATGTCGCTGTCTGCCTGTACGTCCATTTCCCCTGCGGAACTGGAAGCTCGTTTACGCCTGCACCGTTTGCCGGGACTCGGCCCTGCGCGTTTCAAGAAGTTGCTAGAGGCCTTCGGCTCTGCCTCCAAAGCCATCAGCGCACCGGCTAGCGCCTGGCGTGCATTGGGCCTGCCACTCGCCTGCGCGGAAGCCCGGCGCTCCAGCGAAATTCGTGACGGCGCCAGTCATGCATTAGCCTGGTTAGAGCGCCCGGGCCAGCATTTACTGATGTGGGACCAACCTGACTACCCCGCGTTGCTGGCGCAAATCAGCGATGCGCCGCCGCTGTTATTCGTCGCGGGCGATCCGGTAATTCTGGAAAAACCACAGCTGGCGATGGTCGGCAGCCGCCGTGCTTCGCGACCGGGCATGGACACCGCCACCGCGTTTTCCCGCACGCTGGCCGGCGCCGGTTTTGTCATCACCAGCGGTCTGGCCCTGGGCATTGATGCTGCCGCGCATCAGGCGGCTCTGGACGTTGGCGGGCAAACGGTCGGCGTACTTGGCACGGGGCTGGAAAATTTTTATCCACAGCGCAATCGGCGACTGGCGGACGCCATGATTGCCTCGGGAAGCGCGGTCCTTTCGGAGTTCCCGCTGGACGCCGGCCCTTCCCCCAGCAACTTCCCCCGGCGCAATCGAATCATCAGCGGTTTGTCACTCGGCGTGCTCGTGGTCGAGGCGAGTGTTGCCAGTGGTTCGTTGATCACTGCAAGACTGGCGGCGGAACAGGGGCGTGAGGTGTATGCGATTCCAGGGTCGATCCATCACCCCGGGGCAAAGGGTTGCCATCAGTTGATTCGCGACGGTGCGGTGCTGGTGGAAACCATCGAGCATATCCTCGAAGCCTTGCGCGGCTGGCAAAGGCTGCCGTTATCGCCGCAAACGCCGCAGACGACAGAGACTCATCCGCTGCTCATATTGCTCCACGCGGCGCCCCATACCAGCGAAGCCTTGGCGATCACCAGCGGCTGGGCATTGTCGAAAGTGTTGGCAGCGCTGACGGAACTGGAAATGGACGGCCGTGCGGTCTGTGAAAGTGGCCGCTGGCTTGCACGGGGACGCTAGGTTTTGCATGGAAGATCGGTAAACTGCCCAGAGCCTTATTCCGGAGAGTCTTTCATGGTTAACAGTTGGCGTGTGCAACAAGCCGCACGAGAAGTTCGCGCCGGGGCGGTCATTGCCTATCCAACCGAAGCTGTCTGGGGCCTGGGTTGTGACCCGTGGAACGAAGAGGCGGTGGATCGTCTGCTGCTGATCAAGGGACGGTCTGTGGATAAAGGTCTGATTCTGGTGGCCGACAATATTCGCCAGTTCGACTTCCTCTTCGAAGACTTCCCTGAATTGTGGATGGACCGCATGGCCAGCACTTGGCCGGGCCCCAACACCTGGCTGGTGCCGCATCAGAATATGTTGCCCCAGTGGATTACCGGTGTGCATGAAACGGTGGCGTTGCGGGTTAGCGATCACCCATTGGTGCGGGATTTGTGTGCGTTGGTCGGGCCGTTGGTTTCAACCTCGGCCAACCCTCAGGGGCGGCCGGCGGCGCGGACGCGGCTTCGCGTGGAGCAGTATTTCCGCGGGCAGCTTGATTGGGTGCTGGGCGGCAATCTGGGTGGGCGCAAGAATCCGAGCGTGATTCGTGATCTGGCGACCGGCCACGTTGTGCGCCCGGATTAAGACCTGTGGTGGCCCCATTCGCGAGCAAGCCCGCTCCCACAGTAGATTTTCAGTGAACACAGGCTTTGTGTTCGACATTGATCCAGTGTGGGAGCGGGCTTGCTCGCGAAGAGGCCCTTACAGGCAGCACAAATCTCAGGGCAATAAAACCGTCGAGCCAGTCGTACGCCGCGCCGACAATTCGGTCTGTGCTTTGGCCGCTTCAGCCAATGGATACCGCTGACTGATGTCCACCGTAAGCTTCCCGCTGATGATCATCTCGAACAGCTCATCGGCCATGCTTTGCAGGTTTTCAGCGTTGTTGGCGTAGGTCGCCAGAGTCGGTCGGGTCACGTACAGCGAACCCTTCCCCGCGAGAATCCCCAGATTCACGCCATCCACTGCGCCCGAAGCATTACCGAAACTCACCACCAGCCCCCGAGGCGCGACGCTGTCGAGCGATGTCAGCCAGGTATCTTTGCCTACACCGTCGTACACCACCGGCACTTTTTTACCATCAGTCAATTCCAGCACCCGTTGTGCGACGTTTTCATGGCTGTAATCGATGGTCGCCCAGGCACCCTTGGCTTTCGCCAGGGCGGCTTTCTCTGCTGAACTGACCGTGCCAATCAGCTTCACGCCCAAGGCCTTGGCCCATTGGCAGGCCAGGGAACCGACGCCTCCGGCTGCTGCGTGGAACAGAATGGTTTCGCCACCCTTGAGTTCATACGTCTGACGCAGCAAGTACTGCACGGTCAGGCCTTTGAGCATCACGCCGGCGGCTTGTTCGAAGCTGATGGCATCAGGCAGATGTACCAGATTGGCTTCCGGCAATACATGAACGTCGCTATAAGCACCCAATGGGCCGCTGCCGTACGCCACGCGATCGCCGATCTTGAAGCGGCTGACTTCGCTGCCGACTGCTTCGACCACACCCGCACCTTCAGCACCCAGGCCTGACGGCAAGGAGGGTGGCGCATAGAGGCCACCGCGGTAATAGGTGTCAATGAAGTTCAGGCCGATAGCCTTGTTGGTCACGCGCACCTGCAGCGGGCCGGGTTCGGCGGGCTGGTAATCGACATGCTCAAGCACTTCGGGACCGCCATGGGCGCGGAACTGGATACGCTTTGCCATCTGCACTTTCCTTAGGTCTTGGATTCTAGAGTTGTAGCGCGAAGCGTTCTATCGAACCCCCAAGCTTGATCTTCGTCAACTGCGACGGCACAAGATGCGGTGTTATCCTACGCAGCAATTTGCCGCCGGCCTGTATGAGCGCCGCGTAGCTTTGCCCGATTCAAGGTGATGCCATGACTACCCGCACCGAGGCCGTAAAAGCCTACCTGCTCGACCTGCAAGACCGCATTTGCGCTGCCCTGGAAGCTGAAGACGGCGGCGCGCGTTTCGTCGAAGACGCCTGGACCCGGCCTGCCGGTGGTGGCGGTCGCACCCGGGTGATCGAAAACGGCGCGGTCATTGAAAAAGGCGGCGTCAACTTTTCCCACGTCTTTGGCAGCGGTCTCCCACCCTCCGCCAGCGCTCATCGGCCAGAACTGGCCGGCCGAGGCTTCGAAGCCTTGGGCGTGTCTTTGGTGATTCACCCGCACAACCCCCATGTACCGACGTCCCACGCCAATGTGCGCTTTTTCATCGCTGAAAAAGAAGGTGAAGAGCCGGTCTGGTGGTTCGGTGGCGGCTTCGACCTGACCCCTTATTACGGTAATGAAGAAGATTGCGTGCACTGGCACCGCGTCGCCGAACAGGCCTGCGCGCCGTTCGGGCCAGACGTCTACCCGCGCTACAAAGCCTGGTGCGACAGTTACTTCCACATCAAGCATCGCCACGAGCCGCGTGGCATCGGCGGCCTGTTTTTCGATGACTTGAACGAGTGGGACTTCGACACCAGCTTCGCCTTCATGCGCGCCATCGGCGATGCGTTTATCGACGCTTACCTGCCGATCGTGCAGCGCCGCAAGAACGATGCGTTCACGGCCAAACAGCGTGAGTTCCAGGAGTTTCGCCGTGGCCGTTACGTCGAGTTCAATCTGGTCTATGACCGCGGCACGCTGTTCGGCCTGCAATCGGGCGGGCGTACCGAGTCGATCCTGATGTCGCTGCCACCGCAAGTGCGCTGGGCCTACGACTGGAAAGCCGAGCCGGGCAGTGAAGAAGCGCGCCTGACCGAGTACTTCCTGCAAGACCGCGATTGGTTGGCCAAGGCCTGATCCCAGGGTTTGAGTTTTTGCATCGTCGGGGCTGTAGTCAAGATCGCAGCCTTCGGCAGCTCCTACGGTTGAGGAATGTAGATGGATCGTTACGTCGTATTCGGTAACCCGATTGGCCACAGCAAGTCGCCGCTGATCCACCGTCTGTTCGCCGAGCAGACAGGGCAAAAACTGGACTACAGCACTTTGCTGGCGCCCCTCGATGATTTTTCCGGCTGTGCCCAGGCATTTTTCCGCGCAGGGCGTGGGGCGAATGTGACGGTGCCGTTCAAGGAAGACGCCTATCGTTTGGCGAACAGCTTGACCAAGCGGGCGCAGCGGGCCGGCGCAGTGAATACCCTGAGCAAACTGGCCGATGGCAGTTTGCTGGGCGACAACACCGATGGCGCCGGGCTGGTGCGGGATCTGACGGTCAATGCCGGTTTCAGTCTCAAGGGTAAACGCATCCTGCTGCTCGGGGCCGGCGGTGCGGTGCGCGGGGCTCTGGAGCCGCTGCTGGCGGAGCAACCGGCGTCAGTGATCATCGCCAACCGTACGGTGGAAAAAGCCGAATTGCTGGCGCAATTGTTCGCGGATCTGGGGCCGGTGTCGGCCAGTGGCTTCGATTGGTTGCTGGAACCGGTGGACCTGATCATCAACGCAACGTCTGCCAGTCTGTCAGGCGATGTACCGCCGATTGCCAGCAGTTTGATCGAGCCGGGCAAGACGGTTTGCTACGACATGATGTACGGCAAAGACCCGACCTCGTTCTGCCGCTGGGCCAGTGAACATGGGGCTGCCGTGTCGATGGATGGCTTGGGTATGTTGGCCGAGCAGGCGGCGGAAGCTTTCTACCTGTGGCGCGGTGTGCGCCCGGATACGGCGCCGGTGCTGGCCGAGCTCCGACGCCAGCTAGCCGCGTAACCCCTGTAGGAGCGAGGCTTGCCCGCGAAGAACGATGATGCGGTATGCCTGAATCACCGCGGCGCTCCCTTCGCGGGCAAGCCTCGCTCCTACAGGGGGCTGTGTTTCAATCTTCGAATCGGATCGGGCATTTCTCTGCGCCTTCGAGCTTTCTCAATTCCTCCACCACCTGCGGTCGTGCCCGCCGCAGGGTCAGGCTGCGATCCTGGCGCAGCAGTCGTCGCGCTTCCTGATGCAGCATTTCCACGCCCGAATAGTCGATGAAGTTGATCTGCTGCGCCTCGATCACCACCCGCGCACCGTGCATCCGTTGCAGGCGCACTTGCAGGTAATGGCTGGCGCCGAAGAAGATCGAGCCGCCAACTCTTAGAATGTCTTCGTCGCCCTCACGCCAATGCTGCACCCGAGGTTGCGAGGTGCGTTTGAGGTAGAAGAACAGCGAAGCCAGCACTCCAGCGTAGATCGCTGTTTGCAACTCCAGCAACAGCGTCGCGACACAGGTCAGCGCCATGACCAGAAACTCGGCACGGCTGACCCGCAGCAAGGCGCGAATGCCGCGATGGTCAACCAATCCCCAGGCGATCAACAAAATGCTGCCGGCCATGGCCGGGATCGGGATGTGCGCGATCAATACCGCGCCGAAGATGGCGAACAGCGCCACCCACACCGCGGAAAAAACGCCCGCCAGCGGTGAGCAGGCACCGGCGTCGTAGCTCAGGGCCGAGCGGGTGAAGGAACCGGCTGACAGCGAGCCGGAAAAAAACGCACCGACCATGTTCGAAAAACCCTGGGCGCGGACTTCTTGATTGGCGTCGAGCAACTGCTGGGAACGCGCCGACAAGGAGCGGGCAATCGACAGGCTCGTCACCAGCCCGAGCATGCCGACCGCTACCGCGCTGGGCAGCAGGCGCAACACCAGGTCCAGATCCAGCGGCAGCGGGCTGAAGGGCGGCAGCCGTCCGACAAAGGCGCTGACCAACTGCACATGGCCGAACATCGCTGGCCATAGCCACACCAGCGATCCGCTCAAGGCCAGAGCGATCAACAGCGTCGGCCAGCGCGGCACCAGCAGCTTCAACGCGATGCCCACCCCGACCGTGGCCAGGCCCAGTACCAGCGAGGGTTTGTCCACCTCACTGAGATGACTGAACAGCAGCAGCAGGCTGTTCAGCGCCGTGGCCTGGTTGGGCACATCCAGCCCCAGCAAGTTCGGCAGTTGCCCAATGGCAATCACCACCGCTGCGCCAAGGGTGAAGCCCAGCACCACCGAGTGAGAGACGAAGTTCACCAAGGCGCCGAAACGCAGCAAACCCAGCAGCCACTGGAAAATGCCCGCCAGGAGTGTCAGAAGCAGGATCAGCGTGACGTAGTCCTGCGACCCGGGGACGGCCAGAGGACTGATGCTGGCATACAGGACGATGGAAATGGCCGCCGTAGGACCGCAGATCAAATGCCACGACGAACCCCAGAGGCAGGCGATCAGCACCGGGATAATCGCGGCGTACAACCCGTATTCCGGTGGGAGACCGGCGATCAGGGCGTAGGCAATCGATTGTGGCAACGCGAGAATCGCGCCGCTCAGGCCGACAATCAGGTCACGGCCGACGCTGGCGCGGGTTTGCCGGGGCAACCAGGTCAGGAAGGGGAAGAGTGAATGACGGCTGGGGAAGGCCATGGGTCCTCTCGGGTGGGATTTTGCGCAAGGGTAGCAGGACCGACGCGGATCGTTCTCACTGTGGGAGCGGGCTTGCTCGCGAATGCGGGGTGTCAGTCGACACAAATGCCGGATTTGATGGCCCCTTCGCGAGCAAGCCCGCTCCCACATTAACTTAGAGTTTGGCTTTCACCGCCGGCAATGCATCCTTTCCATCCACTGTCTTCACCC
Source organism: Pseudomonas sp. PDM24 (assembly GCF_019218905.1). Taxonomy (NCBI): domain Bacteria; kingdom Pseudomonadati; phylum Pseudomonadota; class Gammaproteobacteria; order Pseudomonadales; family Pseudomonadaceae; genus Pseudomonas; species Pseudomonas sp. PDM24. The sequence goes on from NZ_JAHUWR010000002.1 coordinate 743,897, forward strand.
CGTCCAGCCACTTATCCAGCACCGCCGGGTTGGCCTTGATCCACGCCTTGGCCGCGGCGGCATTGCTGATCTTTTTATTCACCACCTCGGCCATGATGCTGTTCTCCATTTCCTGGGTAAAACTCAGGTTGGTGAGCAGTTTGCCGACATTCGGGCAGGCCTGTGCATAACCTTTGCGGGTCAGTGTATAAACGCTGCCGGTGTCACCGAAGTATTTCTCGCCGCCCTTCAGGTAATGCATTTTCAGCTGTACGTTCATCGGATGTGGCGTCCAGCCGAGAAAGGTCACGAACTTCTGTTTCTTCACCGCCCGAGACACTTCGGCCAGCATCGCCTGCTCACTGGACTCAATCAGTTTCCACTGACCCATATCGAAGTCGTTCTTCTTGATGATCTCTTGCAGCGAGATGTTCGCCGGGGCGCCTGAGCCGATGCCATAGATCTTCTTGTCAAACTTGTCGGCGTACTTGTTCAAGTCATTAAAGTTATGCACACCCGCGTCCCAAACGTAATCCGGAACCGCCAGCGTGAACTCGGTGCCATCAAGGTTCTTCGCCAGTTGCGTAACGTCGCCATTGGCCACGAACTTGTCATAGAAACCCTGCTGCGCCGGCATCCAGTTACCCAGGAACACGTCCACCTGGCCATCCTTCAGACCGCCAAAGGTGATCGGCACCGCCAGCGTGTCGACCTTGGCCTTGTAGCCCATGCCGTCCAGCAGAAACCCGGTGATGGCGTTGGTTGCAGCGATGTCGCTCCAGCCAGGGTCGGCCATTTTCACCGTCTCGCAGCTTTGCTCGGCATAGGCCGAGGCACTGCCCAGAGCCAGAAGCCCGACCGTCAGTACTGTGGATAACCTTTGCATGGACTTCCCCTTAACATTATTGGTTTTGGCAGGGTTGTGGATAACGTGCTTTGCGTTCCAGATCGTCGAGGTCGATGTGGTTGCGCATGTACTGCTGGCTGGCGTCCACCAGCGGCTGGTGATCCCAGCTCTTCAGCTTGCCGATCGTCAGGGCGTCGGCGACGAAACGCCGGCGTCGCTGGCTGGCGAGCACCTGTTGGTGGATCGCCGGGATATCCCATTTGGCCCGCGCTTCGGCGAGAAACTCTTCGAAAAGCTGCCGATATTGCGGCGATTGGCTAAGTTCTTCCTGTTCCTTCGGATCGTTATGTACATCGAAGAGTAGGCATGGGTCGTCTTCGCTGTAGATGAATTTGTAAGCACCGCGGCGAATCATCATCAACGGGCTGATGGTGCCCTCAGCCATGTATTCACCGAAAACTTCATCGTGACCGCCCTGCCCTTGCAGATGCGAAACCAGCGAGCGGCCGTCCAGCGGCAAACCCGGCTCCAGCGAGCCACCGGCCAATTCCACAAAGGTCGGTAGCAGGTCGGCAGTGGACACCGCTGCGCTGACCCGCCCAGCCCCGAATTGCCCTGGTGCACTGATCAACAGCGGTACACGGGCAGCCATTTCGTACCAGTGCATTTTGTACCAGAGGCCGCGCTCGCCGAGCATGTCGCCGTGGTCACCGGAGAAGACGATGATGGTGTCATCGATCAGCCCGGTTTCCTCGAGTGTTTGCAGAAGTTTGCCGACGTTGCTGTCGATATAGCTGCACGCACCGAAGTAGGCGCGGCGCGCGTCGCGAATCTTATCCACAGGCAGAGGCTTGTCCCACAGGTCATAGACTTTGAGTAATCGCTGGGAGTGAGGATCAAGTTGATCCTGTTCAGGTGTTTCGGGCAAAGGGATGTCGGCGTCGTCGTACATATCCCAAAAAGCTTTGGGAATCGTGTACGGATCGTGTGGGTGAGTCATCGACACGGTCAGGCAGAACGGCTGATCGCCCTCCTCGCGGATGTGGTCGAACAGGTATTGCTGGGCCTTGAACACCACCTCTTCGTCGAAATCCAGCTGATTGGTGCGCACGCAGGGCCCGGCTTGCAGGACCGACGACATGTTGTGATACCAGGTTGGACGCACATCCGGCTCATCCCAGTTCACCGACCAACCGTAATCGGCCGGGTAGATGTCGCTGGTCAGGCGTTCTTCATAGCCGTGCAACTGGTCCGGGCCGCAGAAATGCATCTTGCCCGACAGCGCGGTGCGGTAACCCAGGCGCCGCAGGTAATGGGCATAGGTCGGTACATCGGCGGGGAAGTCGGCCGCGTTGTCGTAGGCGCCGATCTTGCTCGGCAACTGACCGCTGACCAGAGTAAAACGCGACGGCGCGCAAAGAGGGCTATTGCAATAAGCGGCGTCGAACACCACGCCTTCAGCGGCGAGGCGGCTGAGATTCGGCAGTCTGATAGGCGAAGGGCCGTAGAACGGCAACATTGGCGCGGCCATTTGATCGGCCATGATGAAAAGAATATTTTTGCGCTTCATGTGATCGCGGCATTCCATAGTGGATATTTATGCGAGAGTGCTGTGATCGAGCATGGAGTCCATAATCTTTGTGGTAAAGCCCATGCCAGGCAATGACTAGGATAAGCACAGCTTATGTATGACGCCCTCGGTGATTTGTCCCTGGACCTGCTGCGTGCCTTTGAAGCCGCGGCCCGGCAGCGCAGCTTCACCGCGGCCGCGGTGGAGCTCGGCACCACGCAACCGGCCATCAGCCAGCAGATCAAACGATTGGAAGAACAGCTCGCTACACGGTTGTTCGACCGGATTTATCGCGGTATCGAACTGACCGAGGCCGGGACCATTCTGTTCGAGCAAGTTCAGCTCGGTTTGCAGAATATCGAAGCAGGATTGAGCGCAATCAGCGCACAACAGCAGCACGAAGTGTTGCAAGTGGCCACCGACTTTGCCTTCGCCGCGTACTGGCTGATGCCGCGTCTGCATCGCTTCCATACCGCCAACCCTCAAGTGGACGTCAGTCTGGTCACCAGCGAGCGTAGCCACAACATGCTGCGAACCGATATCGATGTGGCGGTGCTGTTCGGCGATGGCCGGTTCAAGCAAGGCGAGAGCCATTGGCTGTTCAGCGAAGAGGTGTTTCCGGTGTGCAGCCCGCTGCTATTGAAGGACCGCGCCCTGCCCTTGCCGGCCCAGTCATTGCTGGAGTTTCCGTTGTTGCACTTGCGAGGCGAACACAGCAGTAACTGGTTCGACTGGAGCGGCGTGTTTCGCGAGCTGGGGATCACCTCGGCCCCGGCTCCGGGGCAACTGCGCTTCGACAATTACACCTTGCTGATTCAGGCGGCGATTGGCGGCCAGGGCGTTGCGATCGGGTGGCGGCACCTTGTGGATAACTTGTTGACGCAAGGTCTGTTGTGTCGCCCGATTGCCGACACGGTGATTTCCAGGCTGGGTTATTACGTGGTCCTGCCCCAGCGCAAACGGCGTGGGGCGTTGATTCAGCTGTTTGTGGATTGGTTGATGGCGGAACAGGCCAGCAGTGCGCAATCGCTCAATGGTCTTCCTTTGCCTTCGATTGCGGTGTAAAGCTAAAGCGAAAAGATCGCAGCCTTCGGCAGCGCCCACAGGCGCGTAGGAGCTGCCGAAGGCTGCGATCTTTTACTATTCCGAAGTCCCAACAAAACTCACATGCTCACCCACATGCAGGTTCAGGTGCAGCTCATCGGCAATCCCTATGGCTACCCTGTTCAATTGTTCCAGCGCTGCGGCCAGACCAGGTTCCAGGCTACTGCTGACGTGACTGAAATGCTCGATGGTCAGCCCGGGCACGCGGCGTGGTGCATTGACCAAGGTCCAGTGCAAAGAGCTGCTTTGTAGAGACTCGCGGATTTCTTCGGCGGCGTGGCGTTGCAACGGGTCTTCGATTTCCGGGTCGTCCAGTACCTCGAAATCGCCCACCACAAACAGCCGGGCAATACCTGCGGCCTGCATACCGTCGATCAGTGCATCCACCGCCAGCACCTCCTCGACCGGGCCGGGCACGATGGATTTTTCGATGTGTTCACTGTTCATCGGCAACCCTGGCGCATCGAGCAGGCAGATCACCGCCGAGCAGCCGGCCACGCTCTGCTTGACCCGCTTGGCATCGAACAGGTCACCAGCCTTGGTGCGTAAACCCGGGCGCGGCGCGAGCGCGTTCAAGTCATCGAGAATCGCGATCACTTCATGCTGGCGCCGCAGCATTTCAGCCATCAGCGCACTGCCCAGGCTACTCATGGCACCATAAAGCACCACCTTCACCACTGAGGTTTCGGCATTTTTCATGGATGTGCTCCGTACTTGCTGCCTATATAGCGTGTGACCTGCGGGAAGCGGGGTGGGTTCGACAAGTAGTTTTAGAGGGGGTTGAGATGCAACAGATCAAGGGTTACCACGCCCATGTCTACTTCGATGCCAGCACCCTGCCACAGGCACGGGCCTTGTGTGAGCAGGCCGCGCAATTGTTTCCACTGAAAATGGGGCGCATGCACGAACGCCCGGTGGGCCCGTACCCGGACTGGAGCTGCCAATTGGCTTTCGAGCCGCAATACATTGGCGAGGTGTTGCCGTGGCTGGCGCTCAACCGCAAGGGGTTGGTGGTCTTCCTGCACCCGGACACGGGCGACGATCTGCTCGACCACACCGAACATGCGATCTGGATGGGCGCGATCCGGCCGCTGAACCTGTCTGTTTTCTGATCAGAGTTGTTCTTGGGCCTCGCCGGGCAAGTGCTCGTCCAGATGCAGCCAAGGCAAACGGCTGTCGGTCCAGATATGCCGCTCGGCCGGCGCCTGCTCGGGATGGTCGAGGGTGGCGATGGTCACATCGATGCTCTCGGGGCTGAGCTGCGTTACCAGCGCCAGTTGCGCCCCACAGTTTGGGCAGAAATACCGCACGCAAGTGGATGAAGATTCGTACCGCGACGGCGTACCTGTCACCCAGGTAAATGCCGAAGCGGGCACGGTGATCCAGGTGGTTACGATCCCGCCGCTGACCCGTCGGCAAATCGAGCAATGGCAGTGTGCAATGTCGTGCAATGGCCCGCTGAATTGATAGCGCATTTGTCCGCAGTGGCAGCCGCCAGTGTGAAGTTTGCCCATGTCTTTTGCTCCTGACCCCGTGTTTACGGACTCTCAACCCGGCCGACGACCGGTCGTACATTCGGTCAATGCTTTCACTCGCGAAAGCTGGCTGAAAGCTTCCCCGATTAGGATCGCCCTCACTGCCGGCAACAGACCGGTTGGCCAATGCGAGTGCTTTATCGCCCGCCCGGTCCATTAAACAACAACAATGGTGATTCTGATGTCCGCTACTACCCGCCTCTTCGCTGTCACTCCGCCCGTACGTCTCGTGCTTCCCGTTCTGCGCTGACCCCATCCGGTTCGCCATTCCCTAGCCGCGCTACGCCTGGAGTATTCCTATGCTGACTTTCCTTGGCTTCGCCATGGTCATCACGTTCATGTACCTGATCATGACCAAGCGCCTGTCCGCGCTGATCGCTCTGATCATCATCCCGATTATCTTCGCCCTGTTCGGCGGTTTCTCGCCGAAGATCGGCCCGATGATGCTTGAAGGCATCACCAAGCTCGCGCCGACCGGCGTGATGCTGATGTTCGCCATTCTCTACTTCGCCCTGATGATCGACTCCGGTCTGTTCGACCCGGCCGTGCGCAAGATCCTTAAACTGGTCAAGGGCGACCCGCTGAAAGTTTCGGTCGGTACCGCCGTACTGGCGCTGATCGTGTCCATGGACGGTGACGGCGCGACCACTTACATGATCTGCGTAGCCGCCATGCTGCCGCTCTACAGCCGCATCGGCATGAGCCCGCGGATCATGGCCGGTCTGATCATCCTCGCCGGCGGCGTGATGAACATGACCCCTTGGGGTGGCCCGACGGCTCGTGCGGCCAGTGCTCTGCATGTCGACCCGTCCGCCATTTTCGTACCGATGATTCCGGCGATGCTGGCCGGCGTGGTGGCGATCCTGGCAATCGCCTATTTCTACGGTAAACGCGAGCGTGCACGTCTGGGTGAACTGCACCTGGTCGGTGATGAAGTCGATCACAGCGAAATCAGCGTTTCGCAGTTCCCGGATGCCCGTCGTCCAAAGCTGATCTGGTTCAACGGGGCCTTGACCCTGGGACTGATGTGCACGCTGGTCGCCGGCCTGTTGCCGCTGCCGGTGCTGTTCATGGTGGCGTTCAGTATCGCGATGATCGTCAACTACCCTTGCCTGCAAATGCAGAAGGATCGCGTTGCGGCCCACGCCGGTAGCGTGCTGGCGGTGGTCGGGTTGATCTTTGCCGCGGGTATCTTCACCGGTATCCTGTCGGGCACCGGCATGGTCGATGCCATGTCGAAAAGCCTGCTGGCGGTTATCCCCGATTTCCTCGGCCCGTACCTGGCTGTGATTACCGCGCTGGTGAGCATGCCGTTCACGTTCTTTATGTCGAACGATGCATTTTATTACGGCGTGTTACCGGTACTTGCCGAAGCCGCCAGTCATTACGGTATAACCGCGGTGGAAATGGCACGTGCCTCGATCGTCGGTCAGCCCGTCCACTTGCTGAGCCCGCTGGTACCATCGACTTATCTGTTGGTGGCGCTGGCCGGTATCGAATTCGGTGATCATCAGCGGTTCACCCTGAAGTGGGCAGTATTGGTTTGCCTGTGCATACTGGTCGCTGCGTTGCTGATGGGGATTTTCCCGCTGTTCAGCACTCTATAAGCCCAAGACTCACCATGACGGGTCCAGGCTTTGTTGTTTGAAGCCTGGGCCCTTTGTGGTTTAAACACTCGCTCAAAGGAATACACATGGAATGGCTGACCAACCCTGAAATCTGGGTTGCCTTCTTCACCCTGACAGCCCTGGAGATCGTCCTGGGCATCGACAACATCATCATGATCTCGATCCTGGTCAGCCGCATGCCCAAACACATGCAGGCGCGCACCCGGATTTTCGGCCTGGCGCTGGCCATGATCACGCGGATCCTGTTGCTGCTGTCGATCACCTGGGTCATGCGCCTCACCTCCGACCTGTTCGAAGTGTTCGGCCAGGGTATTTCCGGGCGTGACCTGATCCTGTTCTTCGGTGGTCTGTTCCTGCTGTGGAAGAGCTCGCAAGAGATGTACCACGCGCTGGAAGGTGAAGATGAAGTCGGCGACGAGCCTTCGGGCAAGGGCGGCAATTTCCTGTACACCATCATCCAGATCGCGATCATCGACATCGTGTTCTCGCTGGACTCGGTGATCACCGCGGTGGGCATGGTGTCCCACGTACCGGTCATGGTTGCGGCGATTGTCGTAGCGGTACTAGTGATGATGTGGGCTTCTGGCACCATCAGCGAGTTCATCGACAAGCACCCGTCGCTGAAGATGCTGGCGCTGTCGTTCCTGTTGCTGGTCGGTACCGTGCTGATTGCCGAATCGCTCGACGTGCACTTGCCAAAAGGCTACGTCTACTTCGCCATGGCGTTCTCGCTGGCGGTGGAAGCGATCAACATCAAGATGCGCACCGCGATGATGAAAAAGAGGAAGCAGCAGGAGCCAGTGAAACTGCGCAAGGATGTTCCGGGGCAGTAACCCGACTCTGTGTGGGAGTTAGCCTGCCCTGTAGGAGCGAGGCTTGCCCGCGAAGGCGGTGTGTCAGTTAACAACAATGTCGACTGACACACCGCCTTCGCGGGCAAGCCTCGCTCCTACAGGCCGGTTCGCTCCCACATTTGTTTGCTCAATGTGCTATCTGTACGCCCCCTTTCTCTCCTCTACAGCAAACTGTTTTCATGACAGTTTTGTTTCAATCGCCTCTTTAGCTATGCGATGCTGGCGCCCAGACCGTTAGCCAACTACAGCTTATGTACAGAACGTAGAAAAACGCGCGGCACCGTCGACTTGCCCCACTGGGGCGCTACCACCACAGGGGGCCTGTATGCTCACCCTGCTCAATTTGTTATCAGCCGTGGCCCTTTTGATCTGGGGCACGCACATTGTCCGAACCGGCATCCTGCGGGTTTATGGCTCCAACTTGCGCCACGTGATCGCCCATAACATGTCCAGGCGCTGGCTGGCGTTTGTCGCCGGGATCATGGTGACCGCCATGGTCCAGAGCAGCAATGCCACCGCCATGCTCGTGACCTCGTTTGTCGGTCAGGGCCTGATGGCGCTGACCCCGGCCCTGGCGACCATGCTCGGCGCCGATGTGGGTACCGCGCTGATGGCGCGGGTTCTGACCCTCGATCTATCGTGGCTGTCGCCGCTGCTGATTTTCCTCGGGGTGATTTTCTTTCTGTCACGCAAGCAAACCCGGGTCGGACAGATGGGCCGGGTCGGCATTGGTCTGGGGCTGATCATTCTGGCGTTGCAACTGATCGTCGAGGCCGCCGCGCCGATCACTCAGGCGCAAGGGGTGAAGGTCATCTTCGCCTCCCTGACCGGCGATATTCTGCTCGATGCCTTGGTCGGCGCGCTGTTTGCGATGATTTCCTACTCCAGCCTGGCCGCCGTTTTGCTGACCGCGACCCTCGCCGGTGCCAGCGTGATCAGCCTGCCAGTGGCCATCGGCCTGGTGATCGGCGCCAACATCGGCAGCGGCATTCTGGCTTTCCTCAGTACCAGCATGCAGAACGCGGCCGGCCGTCAGGTGGCGCTCGGCAGCCTCTTGTACAAACTGATCGGCCTGCTACTGATCATTCCGGTGCTCGACCCGTTGGTACACTGGATCGACAGCCTCGACTTCAGCCCTCAGGAAATGGTCATCGGCTTCCACCTGCTCTACAACACCGTGCGTTGCCTGATCCTGTTGCCCAGCGTCGGGCCGATGGCCAAGCTCTGTGCGTGGTTGCTGCCAGAGCGGCCGGACATCAATGGCACAGCCAAACCACGGCATCTCGACCCGACCGCCCTGGTCACCCCGAGTCTGGCGCTGGCCAACGCTGCCCGAGAAACCCTGCGCATCGGCGATCTGGTCGACAGCATGCTCGAAGCCATGCTCGACGTGCTGCGCGGCAAACAGACCGCCGTCACCCAGGAAATTCGTCGCCTGACCGATGATGTCGAAGCGCTCTACAGCGCCATCAAACTCTATCTGGCGCAAATGCCCCGCGAAGACCTCAGCGAACAGGACAGCCGGCGCTGGGCGGAAACCATCGAGCTGGCGATCAATCTGAAACTCTCCAGCGACCTGATCGAGCGCATGCTGCGCAAGGTTCAGCAGCAGAAAACCTCGCAACGCCGGTCTTTTTCCGAGGTGGGCCTGGAGGAGTTGGCGGGGCTGCACAGTCAGTTGATTTCCAATCTGCGTCTGGGGTTGTCAGTGTTTCTTAGTGCCGACCTGGAAAGTGCCCGTCAGTTACTGCGTGAGAAACGTCGCTTTCGCGCACAGGAGCGCCGTCTGGCCCACGCTCATGTCAGCCGTTTAAACCGTAAGATCGTACAAAGTATCGAGACCAGTTCGCTGCACCTGGAACTGATTGCTGACATGAGACGCTTGAATTCGTTGTTCTGCAGCAGCGCCTATGCAGTGTTGGGTACTTCGGATACTGGCGCTCTGGCGGTCGACGATTTGACTGACATCACTCATTCACCCTGAACGTCCACAGTTGCCTGAAGTCTGTTGAACTTACGCGGGTCGTACGGAAATTCGTTATGCGTTGTTTGCTGTTCGCTTGTCTGCTGCTCGGCTCACTGCCTTCATTTGCCCTGGATCGCTTTCAGGTCGAGGGCTACACGTTGCGCAACGGCCTGCAATTGGTCCTCAAACCGGGCACCGAGCGCGGGCATGTGGCGATCCGGTTGGTGGTTGGCGTAGGCCGGGATGATTTCAGCTGTGCCGACAAGGAGCTGCCGCATCTACTCGAACATCTGCTGTTCAGCGGCATCGACGCCACCGGCGAAGGCGGTCTGGAAGAGCGCATGCAGGCCTTGGGCGGTGAGTGGAATGCCTACACCAGCAATGCCGACACGACCTTCGTCATCGAAGCCCCGGCGAAAAACCAGCGCAAGGTCCTCGACCTGTTATTGGCGCTGCTGACCCAGACCCGTATCGACGACCCTGCGATCAACGTCGCCAAGCAAGTGGTCGAGCGCGAAGACGGTGGTCATTACTCGCACCTGCAACGCTGGCTGGATCGCCAGGACCTGGGTCATACCGCCAGTAATCAGTTGGCGGTGGAGCTGGGCCTCAAATGCCCCGAGCGCGCGCAAGTCGATCACCTGACCCGCGAGCAATTGGAGAAGGTGCGCAAGGACTGGTATGCGCCCAACAACATGACCCTGATCGTGGTCGGCGACCTCGACCGCCTCCTGCCGGCCTATCTGGAACGGGCCTATGGTGCGCTCGAAGCGGTTGAGCCTAGCGCTCACCTGCCGCTGCCAGACATTCAGGCCAGCGCGGCCCACGAGCGCAATTTGAGTAACGGTTTCGTCGGTGGCGGTGCCAAATTGCATTGGCTGGTGCCGGAGCCGGTGCTGGAAGACCTGCATGACGAAACCTTTGACCTGCTCAAGGACTATCTGGACTGGGCGCTCTATCGCCAATTGCGCCTGGCCCATGGGTTGTCCTACGGTCCCTCGGCCGAGCGCGAGGTATTTGGCGGGGTGGGCTTCATGAGCCTGAACGCCGACCTCGATCGCGACGACGTGCTGGCAGCGGAACAGGTGCTGGATGAGCTTAAAGCCGATCTGCTCAAGAACGGCCTCGACGCCGCCACCTTCGCCCGTCTCAAGCAAGCCGCCATCGCTCGTCAGGCCTGGGCCGTGCAAGGCAACAGCGCCCTGGCGGACTATTACTGGAGCGCCCTTGGCGACTACGAGGATGGCCATTTCGTCAACCCGGCCAAGGCACTGCAAGACGTGACCCTGGCCGAGGCGAACAAGGCAATGCGCGAATTGCTGCTGCAACCGGGGTATCTGCGGATCGAGAAGCCGCTGATGAGTTATGACCAGGTGATGTGGACGATTGTCGGGGGATTTGGACTGATGGTGCTCGGAATATTGGGTTGGCGCGTTCACCGCAGAAAGCAATGATTTCCCTGTGGCGAAGGGCAAGCCCCCTCGCCACGGGGCCCCTCGGGCGGTACCCTGTCGAGGATTTTTCCCACGACTATTGTGAATCGCCGAATGCCGAACCTGACCCTGTACGTACAGCGCCTCCTGGAGTTGATGAAGCGCTATCCCGGGGTCATTGCGCTCGGCGGTTTCATTTCAGGGGTCGGCAGCTTCATGCTGGTGGATCGCCAACAAGGTCTGGCGACGTGGATCACCACCATCATGCTGATCAGCTGGGTCTGGTTGATGCTGGAAAACAGCCTCACCAAGCTGTTCGCCAGGGTCTTCAAGCGCGAGATACCCCAGCCACTGCTGCGTTACGCAACGCAGATGATCCATCAGGAAAGCCTGTTCTTCGTCCTGCCGTTCTTTTTAATCACCACCACCTGGAACAGCGGCCAGTTGTTCTTCACTGGATTACTGAGCATGGCGGCGCTGATTTCGATCATCGACCCGCTCTACTACAAATGGCTGGCACCGCGCCGCTGGGCGTTCTTGGCGCTGCACACACTGACCCTGTTCGCGGCCCTGTTGACCGCCCTGCCCGTCATCCTGCACCTGACCACCGCCCAAAGCTTCAAGCTGGCGCTAGGCATTGCCATGCTGCTGTCGTTCCCGAGCCTGGCCTCGATCTTCCCGATTCGCACTGTGCGCAATGCGCTGGCGATCCTCAGCATCACCGTCGGCATCGGCGCCGCCGGTTGGGTGCTGCGCTCCTGGGTGCCACCGGCGACGCTGTGGATGACCGATGTGGCGATCAGCACCCAAATGCAGGACCGCACCCCCGGCAAGAGCCTGGAAGAAGTCAGCGCCGAGCAGATTCGCGGAGGTGGGCTGTACGCGTACACCGCGATCAACGCTCCGCGGGGTCTGGCCGAGCGGATTTATCACGTCTGGATGTTCAACGGTAAAGAAGTCGACCGTATCCCGCTGGACATCAACGGGGGGCGCAAGGAAGGCTACCGCGCCTGGACCCACAAGCAGAACTTCCCCGGCAACCCCGCAGGCAAATGGCAGGTTCGGGTGCTGACTGAAGACGGTCAGTTGATTGGCGTGTTGCGCTTCAAAGTCATGGACAGCACACCCATCAAAGAAAAGTAACGCGGTTCGTGCTATTAGTCAGATCTGCGTAATAGCCGAACAAGCACGGAGCTTATGACTAGCAGCACAACGCCTGGCAGTGCCCGACTGGACACCTCGCACAGCCCTGCCCTGTTGCGGGTCACGGGTGACTGGACGCTCGCCCATTACGCCGACCTCAGCCGCCTGAGTGAAAAGCTCCGTGGCCAATACGACAACAACACCCACATCGATCTCAATGGTCTCGGCGCGCTCGATACGGCGGGTGCGTCATTGCTGGTGGAGTTGCTGGGAGCCGAGCGTCTGGGCAAATCTGCCGAACACCCCGATTGCACCCTTTCCTCCGCTGATCGCGCCTTGTTGCAGACGGTGTATTGCTCGCTGACCGATTTCTGCGTGCCGATCAAAGAACCGGAAATCAGCGTCAGCATTCAACTGCTGACCCGCATCGGCCGCGCGGTCGATGCTGTTTGGCAGGACACGTTGCAACTGTTGGGTTTCGTCGGCCTGATCCTGGAAACCATCGCTCGCGGGCTGTTTCGTCCCAAGCGCTGGCGCCTCACGCCGATGGTCGCCCACATCGAACAGACCGGCCTCGACGCGGCCCCCATCGTCGCCTTGCTGACCTTTCTGGTGGGCGCTGTGGTGGCGTTTCTCGGGGCGACGGTGCTGGCGAGTTTTGGCGCGAGTATTTTCACCGTGGACCTGGTGGCGTTCTCTTTTCTGCGGGAGTTCGGCGTGTTGCTCACGGCGATCCTGATGGCGGGCCGCACCGCCAGCGCGTTCACCGCGCAGATCGGTTCGATGAAGGCCAATGAAGAAATCGACGCGATCCGCACCCTGGGCCTCGACCCGATGGAGTTGCTGGTAGTACCCCGCGTCCTGGCGTTGCTGGTGGCGCTGCCGATGTTGACCTTTCTGGCGATGGTGTCAGGGATTGTCGGCGGTGGCGTAGTCTGCGCGCTGTCGCTGGATATCTCGCCGGCGATGTTTCTGTCATTGCTGCAATCGGACATCGGCGTTCAGCACTTTCTGGTGGGGATCGTCAAAGCGCCGATTTTTGCGTTCCTGATCGCCGCCATCGGCTGCCTCGAGGGCTTCAAGGTCAGCGGCAGCGCCGAGTCCGTCGGCGCGCACACCACGTCCAGTGTGGTGCAGTCGATTTTCGTGGTGATCGTGCTCGACGCCGTGGCTGCGTTGTTTTTCATGGAGATGGACTGGTGAGTCGTTTACCCCGAGCGCCTTCAGAGGCAGTGATCGAAGTCCGTGGGCTGTGTAATCGCTTCGGCCGCCAGAGCGTGCACGAGAACCTCGACCTGGACTTGTACAAGGGCGAGATTCTGGCGGTGGTCGGCGGTTCCGGCAGCGGTAAATCGGTGCTGCTGCGCAGCATTGTCGGCCTGCGTCAGCCCAGCGAAGGGCTGGTGAAGGTCTTCGGCAAGAACTTGCCGAGCCTGTCGGAGCACGAGCGCTCGCTGGTCGAACGGCGGTTCGGTGTGTTGTTCCAGAAAGGCGCCTTGTTCTCTTCGCTCACCGTGACCGAGAACGTTGCCCTGCCCCTGATTGAACACGCCGGCCTGAGCCGTGCCGACGCCGAGCATCTTGCGGCAGTGAAAATGGCGTTGGCCGGGCTGCCGTTGTCGGCGGCCGACAAATACCCTGCTTCGCTGTCCGGTGGCATGATCAAGCGCGCGGCCCTGGCCCGAGCACTGGCGCTGGACCCGGACATCCTGTTTCTCGACGAGCCCACCGCTGGTCTAGACCCGATTGGCGCCGCGAGTTTCGATCAACTGATCCTGACCCTGCGCGATGCCTTGGGTCTGAGCGTGTTTCTGGTGACCCACGACCTCGACACGCTCTACACCATCACCGACCGGGTGGCGGTGCTGGCGCAGAAAAAAGTGCTGGTGGCGGACGCCATCGACAAGGTGTCGGAAACCGATGATGCGTGGATTCACGAATACTTCCATGGCCCTCGCGGCCGCGCGGCGCTGACGGCCGCTAACCAGCTCAACGAGGTCTGACATGGAAACCCGAGCCCATCACGTATTGATTGGCCTGTTCACCGTCATAGTGGTGGCAGGCGCCCTGCTCTTCGGTCTGTGGCTGGCCAAATCCAGCGTCGATACCGAATTCAAGGATTACGAAATCGTCTTCAACGAGGCGGTCAGCGGCCTGTCCAAGGGCAGCGCCGTGCAGTACAGCGGGATCAAGGTCGGCGACGTGGTGATGCTGCGCCTGGACCCGAACGATCCGCGCCGGGTGTTGGCGCGGATTCGCCTGGGCGGAGACACTCCGATCAAAGAAGACACTCAGGCCAAGCTGGCGCTGACCGGGATCACCGGGACCTCGATCATCCAGCTCAGCGGCGGCACGCCACAAAGTCCGACGCTCAAGGGCAAGGACGGCAATTTGCCGACAATCGTTGCATCGCCCTCGCCCATCTCTCGATTGATGAACGACAGTAACGACCTGATGACCGGTGTGAACGTGTTGATGCAGAACGCCAATCAGATGTTTTCTTCGGAAAACGTCGAGCGCATCAGCAAGACCCTTGAGCATCTGGAGCAAACCACCGGCACCATCGCCGACCAGCGCGGCGACATCGGTCAGGCCATGCAGCAACTGGCGTCGATCGGTAAACAGGCCTCCGCCACACTCGAACAAACCGCTGCGTTGATGCGCAACGCCAACGGCCTGCTCAACGATCAGGGCAAGCAGATGTTTGGCAGTGCCGAGCAAGCCATGAAGTCCCTGGAACAAAGCAGCGCGACCATCAACACGTTGCTCTCCGCCAATCAGGATTCCCTCAACAGCGGCATGCAGGGCCTCAATGGCCTGGCACCGGCGGTGCGTGAGCTGCGCGATACCTTGAGTTCGTTGCGGACCATTTCCCAGCGGCTTGAGGCCAACCCCAGCGGTTACCTGCTGGGCAGCGACAAAAACAAGGAGTTCACGCCATGAAGCTGGCTCATCTCGCCCTCCTCGCCGGTTTTGCGTTGGTCGCTTCCTGTTCGATTTTCCCCAAGACCGAGCCGTCCGATGTCTATCGACTGCCGTCGGCCCAGCGCGACGCATCGGCCCATCACGGCACGCCGCAGCGCTGGTCGTTGCGGCTGGCCAAGCCTCAAACCAGCGAAGCCTTGAACAACCCGAAAATCGCCGTAATCCCTCAGGGTGATCTGATCAGCAGCTACAAGGCTTCACGCTGGAGCGATCCGGCACCGGTGCTGTTGCGCAATCGTCTGCTCGATGGTTTCCAGCGTGACGGTCGCGTGCCGTTGCTCAGCACCGATGACAGTAATTTCCAGGCAGACCTGGAACTGGGCGGCAACCTGCAAGCGTTCCAGACCGAGTACCAAGGCACGGCGGCGAGTGTGGTCGTGCGCCTGGATGCGTTGTTGGTGCGTGGGTATGACCAGCGAATCCTCGCCAGCCGACGCTTTGAAGTGCGTCAGCCGTTAAGCGATGTGAAGGTGTCGGCGGTGGTGACCGGTTTTGGTCAGGCCAGCGATCAATTGACGGCGCAGGTGGTGGCTTGGACGGTGGAGCAAGGTCAGAAAGTTGCGCCGCCGCTGAGGCCATAAAAGTCGGACGCACATCTAATGTGGGAGCGGGCTTGCTCGCGAAGGCGGTGTGTCAGTCAACAGGGATGTTGAATGTACCGGCCTCTTCGCGAGCAAGCCCGCTCCCACAGGGTTTTCGGTTAGCCGAAGAACCAGTAGCAAACCCCGATGGCCCCCAGCACCCCCGCCAATTCCGCCAGCAACGCACACCCCACGGCATGCCGTGCGCGCTGAATGCCCACCGCGCCGAAGTACACCGCCAGTACATAAAAGGTTGTTTCAGTACTGCCCTGGACCGTCGCCGCCACCAGCGCCGGGAAGCTGTCGACTCCAGAGGTTTTCATGGTTTCGATCAGCATTGCCCGTGCGGCGCTGCCGGAGAAGGGTTTGACCATGGCCGTCGGCAGCGCGTCGACAAAGCGGGTGTCCCAACCGGCCCATTCCACCAGATGACGGATCCCGTCCAGACCGAAATCCAGTGCCCCGGATGCTCGCAGCACGCCCACGGCGCAGAGCATCGCCACCAGATACGGCAGCAGGTTCTTGGCCACGTCGAAGCCTTCTTTGGCGCCTTCGATGAACGCCTCGTAGACCTTCACTTTGCGCAATGCGCCGATCACCAGAAACAGCATGATCAGCCCGAACAGCGTCACGTTGCCGAGGATCGATGACAGGCTCGCCAGAGCGGTCGCCGAGAGTGTCGCCAGCAGCGCCATGAACGCACCGAGGGCCAAGGCACCGGGAATCAGGTAGGCGAGCACCACCGGGTCCCAGAGGCGCAGACGCTGCATGAACGCCACCGACAACAAGCCCACCAGGGTCGAACAACTGGTGGCCAGCAGGATTGGCAGGAACACCAGGGTCGGATCGGGTGCGCCTTGCTGGGCGCGGTACATGAAGATCGTCACCGGCAGCAGGGTCAGGGAGGAGGCGTTGAGCACCAGGAACAGAATCTGCGCGTTGCTGGCGATGGTGTCGCTGGGGTTGAGCTCTTGCAGCGCCTTCATGGCTTTGAGGCCGATCGGCGTGGCGGCGTTGTCCAGGCCCAGGCCATTGGCGGCGAAGTTCAGCGTGATCAGGCCGATGGCGGGGTGCCCGGCCGGCACTCCCGGCATCAGCCGCAGGAACAACGGGCCCAGCGCTTTGGCCAACCACTCGACGATCCCGGCCTTCTCGGCAATCCGCAGAAAGCCCAGCCAGAGGGTCAGGGTGCCGAACAACAGGACCATGACTTCGACCGACAACTTGGCCATGGCGAAAATGCTTTCCACCATCGCCGCGAAGATCCCGGCGTTACCACCGATCAGCCATTGCGCGAGCGCCGATACGGCCGCCACGATGAAGAAGCCAAGCCACAGGCCATTAAGCATCAGTCAAATCCCCCGGAAGATGCGGCGAATGATAGCGGGGTAGGCAGAAACGACAAACCCCGGATTTCTCCGGGGTTTGTTTGCGAGATTGCGTCATACACGTAATGTGCGTGCTACCTCGTACTGTAGGAGCGAGGCTTGCCCGCGAATGGGACGCTGCGGTGTTTCAGTTACACGGCGTTATCGTTCTTCGCTGGCAAGCCATGCTCCTACAGGTTTTTGTGTCAGTTGCTGGAAATTTCACCAACCGGCAACTTTTCCTTGCTGCGCCAGTGCGGCAGGGAGTTCCAGTAGCGCTCGCCCTTGGCGTCGTCGTACATGCCTTCCCAACGTGCGATGACCAGCACGGCCAAGGCGTTACCGATTACGTTCAGCGCGGTACGGGCCATGTCCATGATGCGGTCGACACCGGCAATGAACGCCAAGCCTTCCAACGGAATACCGACACTGCCCAGAGTCGCCAGCAGCACCACGAAGGACACACCCGGTACGCCGGCGATGCCTTTGGAGGTGACCATCAGCGTCAGCACCAGCAGCAACTGTTGGCTGATCGACAGGTCGATGCCGTAGAGCTGGGCGATGAAGATCGCCGCGATGCTTTGGTACAGCGTCGAACCGTCGAGGTTGAACGAGTAGCCGGTCGGCACCACGAAGCTGCAAATGGCTTTCGGCGCGCCGTAGGCTTCCATCTTCTCGATCACGCGCGGCAGCACGGTTTCGGAACTGGCGGTGGAGTAGGCCAGGACCAGCTCATCCTTGAAGATGCGCATCAGCTTGATCACCGAGAAGCCGAACAGGCGAGCGATCAGGCCCAGCACCACGAAGGCGAAGAAGGCGATGGCGAAGTAAACCAGAACGACCAGTTTGGCCAGCGGCAGCAAAGAGGCGAAGCCGAAGTTGGCCACGGTCACCGCGATCAATGCGAACACGCCGATCGGGGCGTAGTTCATGATCATGTGGGTGACTTTGAACATGCTTTCCGATACGCCCTGGAACATCTTCACCAGCGGCTCGCGCAGGTCCGATTGCAGGCTCGACAGACCGAGACCGAACAACACGGAGAAGAAGATGATCGGCAGCATCTCGCCGCGGGCCATGGCCGCGAAAATGTTCGACGGGATCAGGTTGAGGATGGTCTGGATGAACGCATGTTCATGCTGAACTTCGGCGGCAGTGGCCTGGTACTTGGAAATATCCACCGTCCCCAGGGTGCTCATGTCGATGCCGCTGCCCGGATGGACCACGTTGGCCAGCACCAGACCGACCAGAATGGCGATGGTGGTGACGATCTCGAAGTAAATGATGGTCTTCAGACCGATGCGACCGAGTTTCTTCGCGTCACCCACGCCAGCAATGCCGACGATCAGCGAGGAGATCACGATCGGGATCACGATCATCTTGATCAGACGGATAAAGATATCGCCTGCCGGTTGCAGCACGTTGCTGATCCACCAGGCTTTTTCGGCACTGAAATGGTTGAGCAGTGCACCAATTGCTATCCCCAGAACCAGACCGATGAGGATCTGCCAGGCGAGGCTAAGCTTTGCCTTCTTCATATCTTTACCCTTACTTGCGTTTGACTCAGGCTGATGCATGAACTGAAACGCTCAATGGCGAACAAATCTTGCATCGGCCCCCGTATAAGGTCCCCGCGAGCGAGCATTTACAGCTCTCAGGCAGCGAAAAAGGCGCAACTATTCCGATGCAGGGAAGCGCCGTCTAATGCCGTAAACGCCTACCCTATGCCGAATCGGCATGAGATTTTCTTACTGAAACCCGCGTCCCAACCGGTTTGAATGCGACATTCAGGCGGGCATAAGTGCCGTATGCCGGCCATTTCAGCGCAGGACGAAGGTTTTTAAATAAGCGGAAATTTAGGAAAAAGCCTACGTTTGGCTGCGAATTCTCTTATCGGGAAAGTCGGAGCTTTCTCGATATACGGTCACGAAGAAACACCGCGAAACGGTTTTGCGGGGAATATGCACCAATAGCAGATGAGCTGAATGCTCTAGATCAACGTTTTGCACGTTGAAGCTCTCCGCAAGTTCGTCGAGCCGCTCTGGCCCCGGCGAACTTGCGTCGCAGCTTTGCCTGACCCGGCCCTTGCGCAGGTACTCCCTGTACCCGTAGGTCACTCCGACCCTGAAACAGTCAGAACGTCCCGACCCCTTGGTCATGCGTCTACCGTCCTCGGGTAGCGCAGTGGAAAAAGGCGCTGTGGCCTCTTTCGTGTTTCGAAACTCAATACCCGTCTGGATCTTTTTTAATTGGCACTGCCGCCCAGAAGCAGGGCGGCTGCCATTGTCTTTAACGAAATGCTCATGTTCAGCCTCGACCGCGGCGGCCAAAGAAGAAGGAAGCAATGAACATCACCAGGAATACGACAAAGAGAATCTTGGCGATACCCGTGGCGGTGCCCGCGATACCACCGAAGCCCAATACTGCAGCGATGATGGCAATGATCAGGAATGTGATTGCCCAGCTCAACATGGTGATTCTCCTTACGCTTCTATTTAAAGGTGTTGCTTGTGGTGCTTATCCCGGCGCGTTGAGCGCGCCAAGTTCGTTTACTTAAAACACCCAACGCTCCTGAGACGTCTCGTCCACAGGCTGGGCCTGGTCGACATCCATCATTCGCATCGAGTCGCTGTCAGCCAGGTTGCTGCTGACCGCGCTGAAATGGGTTTGGGGTGCGTGTGGAATCGACAGGTGCGGCGTCTCTGGCTGCTGGCTCTGTTCCCAGCGCAAGAACTGCTGGCCGCCAATCAAGGTGATCAACAATGCCAGCAGGGCAAACAAACCTTGCTGGATATGCAATGGCGAGATACGCAATTGAGCGGCACCTTGGCGATTCATCCTGAAGTTCCTCCCTCTAGGGGTAGGTTGGCGGGCACTGATTGATTAAATGCCCTGATTACTCAGATACCTGCAGCCTGCATGCCACCTTTTTGTCAGGTTTAATCTGATTAAAATCAATTGGTTACATGGTTTGTGGAAATGGGTTTGGACGCATCCTGCACGATGGCCCATTCAAGGCCGTGCGTAATGCACGATGGATTCGCCAAAACTTTCAATATTTTTGGAATTGAAGGAAGGGCGCGGATGTCAGAAAGGGACGCAGGCAATTGCCGAAGAGTGGTGCATTAATAAAAATTTAAATAAATCAGCGGGTTATCTTGTTATGAAGTAGATAGCACCGCTGGTATGGCTGAAATCGGCCACAATCAATCATGCAACTTGCCCGATTTTTCGGGGCATAACCCACTTCAACAATAAAGGAGCGTAGGAACATGGAATCAGCCACTGAGCATCAAGGCCGCATTCTGCTGGTAGACGACGAGTCCGCCATCCTTCGAACCTTTCGCTATTGCCTCGAAGACGAAGGCTATAGCGTGGCTACGGCGACCAGCGCGGCTCAGGCTGAAGCCTTGTTGCAGCGCCAGGTTTTTGATCTGTGCTTCCTCGATTTGCGCCTGGGTGAAGACAATGGGCTCGATGTGCTGGCCCAGATGCGCATCCAGGCGCCCTGGATGCGGGTGGTGATCGTCACTGCTCACTCGGCCGTGGACACTGCCGTGGATGCGATTCAGGCCGGTGCCGCCGACTATCTGGTCAAACCTTGCAGCCCCGACCAGTTGCGTCTGGCCACTGCCAAACAACTGGAAGTTCGGCAGCTCTCGGCGCGTCTGGAAGCCCTCGAAGGTGAAGTGCGAAAACCCAAGGAGGGCCTGGACTCCCACAGTCCGGCGATGAAAGTGGTGCTCGAAACCGCACGCCAGGTTGCCAGTACTGACGCCAACATCCTGATTCTCGGCGAGTCCGGCACCGGTAAAGGTGAACTGTCACGGGCCATTCACGGCTGGAGCAAACGCCAGAAGAAGTCCTGCGTCACCATCAATTGCCCGTCCCTGACTGCCGAACTAATGGACAGCGAACTTTTCGGCCACAGCCGGGGGGCGTTCACCGGTGCCAGCGAAAGCACGTTGGGTCGTGTCAATCAGGCCGACGGCGGAACGTTGTTTCTCGACGAGATCGGCGATTTTCCCCTGACCTTACAGCCAAAATTGCTGCGTTTCATTCAGGACAAGGAATACGAACGCGTGGGCGACCCGGTAACCCGTCGCGCCGACGTGCGAATCCTCGCCGCCACTAACCTCAACCTGGAAGACATGGTTCGCGATGGTCGTTTCCGTGAGGACTTGCTCTATCGTCTCAACGTCATCACCTTGCACCTGCCGCCGCTTCGCGAGCGCAGGGAAGATATTTTGAACCTGGCTGACCGCTTCCTGGCGCGCTTCGTCAAGGAATACTCGCGTCCAGCCCGGCGTTTCAGCGACGAGGCGCGCGAAGCGCTGCTCAGCTACCGCTGGCCGGGCAACATTCGCGAGCTGCGCAACGTGGTGGAGCGCGCGAGCATTATTTGTCCGCAGGAGCGGGTAGAGCTCAGCCACTTGGGCATGGCCGAAACCCCGACCAACCACACGCCACGAATCGGTGCTGCGCTGAGCCTGGATGAATTGGAAAAAGCTCACATTGGCGCGGTTCTCGCCACGGCCGACACGCTGGATCAGGCGGCCAAAACCTTGGGTATCGATGCCTCGACCCTGTACCGCAAACGCAAGCAGTACAACTTGTGAGTCGTAACCGATGAAACTGGCGATGACGTTGCGCACCCGGCTGTTTCTGAGTATTTCCGCACTGATTACGGTGGCGCTGCTTGGGCTCTTGCTCGGGCTGGTTGGCGTGATGCAGATGGCAGGGACTCAGGAAGCCCTGATCCGTGACAACTTCGTCACGCTGGATCTGGGATTGAAGCTGCGTCAGGCCCTGGGTGATCAACTGATCATCATGCTCGACGAGCAACCGGATCCTGCGGCGTTCGAGGCGTCCAAACAGCATTCCCTTGAATTGTTTGACGAAGGCATTGCTCGCGAACCGTCCAGCGAAGGTGCCCAGTATGGTTTCAAAAAGGCCAAGGCTGATTATCAGAACCTACTGCAGTCCTTTGATCTTTCCAGTACTCCTATCCAGGTAGTCGGTGGTGACGGGAATCTTGCGGAAAAATTCAACGCATTGCGTAACGGTTTGATCTCTGAACAAAAACGCGCACTGGCTAACATCGCTGAGATCGAGCGCAAGGCCCGGGAGCGGGCACTGTTGATTGCCGGCCTGCTTGGGTTGGTCGGGGTGGCGGTGTTGTTCATCGGCTTCATTACCGCCCATGCGATCGCCCGGCGGTTCGGGGCTCCGATCGAGGCCTTGGCCGCAGCGGCTGACAACATCGGCCAGGGTAATTTCGAAGTGACCCTGCCGATTTCCTCCGCGGTGGAAATGAACCAACTGACCCGGCGTTTCGGCATCATGGCCGAGGCCTTGCGTGAGCACCAGGCTACCAATATCGACGAACTGCTCGCCGGCCAGCAACGCTTGCAAGCGGTGCTCGACAGCATCGACGACGGTTTGCTGATCATTGATCGTCAAGGTCATCTCGAGCACCTCAACCCGGTGGCTCAGCGTCAGTTAGGCTGGGACACCGATCGTCTCGGCCAAGGGCTGGGTACAGCGCTTGAGCGTCCCGAACTGGATGAACAACTGCAACTGGTATTACGCGGTGGCACGCTGGAACGAGCGCCGGACGACCTGAGCATCGAAGTCGATGGAGAGTCGCGATTGCTGACATATAGCCTGACGCCGGTCAGCCATACCCAGGGTCATATTCTCGGCGCCGTGATGGTGTTGCATGACGTTACCGAACAGCGGGCCTTTGAAAGAGTGCGCAGCGAGTTCGTCTTGCGCGCCTCCCATGAGTTGCGCACACCGGTTACCGGGATGCACATGGCATTCGGCCTGTTCCGCGAGCGGACGCATTTTGCCGAAGACTCCCGCGAAGCTGACCTACTGGACACCGTCAACGAAGAAATGCAGCGCCTGATGCAGTTGATCAACGACTTGCTGAATTTCTCTCGCTATCAAAACGGCCTGCAAAAACTCTCCTTGGCGCCATGCTCCATCGAAGACTTGCTGGATCAGGCCCAGACACGTTTTGCCCGCTTGGCGCAGGAGAAGGGTATCGAACTGCTGGTGGAAGTGCAGGGGCCGTTGCCGCGGTTGCAAGCCGATCAGGCGCAGCTGGAACGGGTGCTCGACAACCTGATCGACAACGCCTTGCGCCATACCTCCCACGACGGACTGATACGTTTGCAGGCCCGGCGCCATGGTGAACGGATGATTATCAGCGTCGAGGACAACGGCGAAGGCATTGCCTACGGCCAGCAGGGACGGATCTTCGAGCCCTTCGTTCAGGTCGGTCGCAAAAAGGGCGGTGCCGGGCTGGGTCTGGCGCTGTGCAAGGAAATCGTGCAGTTGCACGGCGGACGGATGGGTGTCTATTCGCGGCCGGGGCAGGGGACGCAGTTCTACATGGCGCTGGCGATATAAGCCGGTGCCCTCTCAGGCTTCGTCATCCTGGCGTCGCGTGGTCAGTCGGCGGCCACGGGTAATCAGTTCGATGAACTGCACGGCGCTCAGGGCGTGGGCGAACAGCCAACCCTGACCGAATTTCACCCCTTCGCTGCTCAGAAACACCGCTTGGGCTTCATGTTCGATGCCTTCGGCAATCACCTTGAGTTGCAGGGCCTGAGCCATGCGAATGATGTGCGGTGCCACGCCGCTGCTGGCGGCGTCATGCCCCAGCGCGTCGATAAACGCCTTGTCGATTTTCAGGCAGTCCACCGGTAGGGTCTGCAGGTAGGCGAGGCTGCAATAGCCGGTGCCAAAATCGTCGATCAGCACTTGATGCCCGACATCCCGCAGGGCTTGCAGGTTTTCTCTGGCCACCACCACGTCCACCAATCCGCGCTCGGTCACTTCAAAGGCAATTTGCCTGGCCGCCACCCGGTGCATGCTCAGCAGACGCGCCATCACCTGACCGATACGCGGCACCATGACATCGCAGGCCGCCAGATTGACCGAGATGTACAGCTGCGGATTGGACCGCAACAGTTGCCCGAGCTGTTCCAGCAGGCGCTGTAATACGAAGTCGGTCATCTGGCGAATCTGGCCGGTATTCTCCGCCATCGGAATGAACAGGTCGGGACTGGTCAGCGTGCCGTCCGGCCTGCGCCAGCGCAGCAGGGCTTCAGCGCCGACGCAGTTGCGGCTGTCGAGGTCGAAGATCGGTTGATACAACACCTGTAGCTCACCTCGCCGCATAGCGCCTTGCAGTTCGGCATCCAGCGACTGACGCTGGCGTACCAGCAAAAACACCAGAATGCCTACACAGGCACTCAGCGCCAGGCTGGCCGGCAGTAGCCACCACCATACCGGCGGTACATGCATTCCGGTACGTGGGGTGATCAGTACCAGTTGGTATTCGGGGGTGTTAGTGGGCATTCGGTAAATCAGGCGGGTAGGGGTGACTTGCAGCGCATCGGGGCTTTTCGGGGGCCAGGGCTCCGCGGGGGGCCAGGCCTGAGCGACACCAAGCACCGGAATCGCCCGGGTGCCATGGTCGAGCACCACCAACAGGCTGCTCCCCGGAGACAGATCGACCATGTCGGTCAAATGCCCACGCGACGTCGCAACCCGGAAATTGCCACGCCCAAGCATCAGTGCGGCGCGGTTCTCATCGGGTTCGGTGGTGGTGTTCAGCCAATAGCTGTAGGTGGGACCCTTGATGTCCGGCGGTCGGATCAGCGATACCCCTTCCTGGCGGGGGCGGTTGGAGCAGATTCGCGACGTGTCCATATAGGCGGCTTCATAAACGAAGCGGTAATTGAAGCTGACCTGCTGCAGGGTGGCGATCATTTCGTCATCGCAACCTCGCAGCGGTTGGGCTTCCAGGTCATCGAGGCTTTCGCGCAATTGCCCGAACAGCTGCTCCAGCCGGACCAGAAAGCGTTCTCCCTGGGCATTCATTTCCTGGCTTTCGTTGTGCTCGACCTGATTCATCGCCACGAACAAACTGCCAACCGTTAGAAGTGTTGCGCTCAAGGCAGTAGCCAGCATCGCCAAAAACCAAGGGCGATAGAACCAGCTATGCAGTCTCTCCCGAGCAGCAGGCATCATGGAATATCCGAAGAATTACCAATGAGTTATAGCTGCTGATTTGGAAAAAGCGCTGACCGTCGGGCGGGCGTCATTATTTTGTCTGATTCAACACCTGAAGAATCGCCGCGGTCTGGGCGTCCGGTGTCCCATCGAAACGGGAAGGGCGAAAATGCAGCTGGAAGGCCGCCAGCACATTGCGTGTCGCTACATCCAGTTCGCCGGTTTGCGGCGTGGCATAGCCCAAGCGGGCGAGCTGCGCCTGAAACCAACTGATGCTGGGTAATTGCACCGCGAACTGCGCTTGCTGCCGCGCCACGGCCTGCTCGTTCGGCCATATTCCCAGGCCTTCGGCCGCCAGGCGCTTCCAGGGAAACAGTGGGCCGGGGTCGAGTTTGCGCATCGGTGCGATGTCGCTATGGCCAATGATATGACGGGGGCTGATGCCTTGGCGCTTACTGATGTCTTTGAGCAGGAAGATCATCGACTGAATCTGGGCTTCGCTGTAGGGATACCAAAGACGCCCGTTCGGGGTGTCCTCAAAGCCCTGATTGACGATCTCGATACCAATGGAACTGGAGTTCAGCCAGGTCCGGCCTTGCCATTCGCTTTCGCCTGCGTGCCAGGCCCGGAAATTTTCATCGATCAGCTTATAAATAGTGGCGCGCTTGTCGTCGCTAATCAGGTAGTGGCTGCTGACCTCGCCATGGGTCAGCAATTGCAGTGAGGTTTCCAGGGATGCGGAGGTGTAATGCATCACCACGAACTGAATACGATTGTCGTAATTGGCTGAACGGTGGCTGGTATCGATTCGGGGGCCGCTGGCACAACCGGCCAATAGAAGCAGCGAGACAATAAGAGCAAGACATTTCATGGTGGGAGGCAGTACACGCAAGACAATAATGCAACAGTGTAACGGTATTGCCTTGCGCGCAGATGGCAAAAAATGCTGTTTTAAACAAAATGGAACAATTAGCTATCAGCCCGCTTCTACTCGATTCCGGCCATTGTTTTTCGCCCGATATAGCGCCTGATCGGCTCTTTTAAGTACCAGATCGCTGTGTTCGCCCGGTCTGAAGGCGGTCAATCCCATGGAAATGGTGATGGTGACTCGCTCACCCTTGAAGTGGAACGGGCAGGCTTCGATCGATGCGCGCAAGGTTTCCAGTAGTTTTGCGCCGACCATAGGTAGTGTGGCAGGCATCAATAGCACAAACTCCTCACCGCCAAATCGGGCAATGAAATCAGACCCACGCAGACGCTTGCGTAGAACACTGGCGATGATTTTCAGCACCTTGTCGCCCGCCAGATGGCCATAGTTGTCGTTGATGCGTTTGAAATGGTCGAGGTCGAGCATTGCCAGCAACAGGGTAGTGCCATGTTGTTGCCATTGACCTATTTCGTGCTCCAGGCGTTCGCTCCAGGCTGCTCGATTCGGTAGACCCGTCAGTGGATCGATCAGTGCCTTCTGACGCTGTTCTTCGAGATGCTCACGGTAGCCCAAGGCTTCCTGCTCCATGTGGGCAACCCTTTCGGCCAGGCATTGCAGACGGGCCGCTACTTCCTGCTCACGCTCATCGCGCTGCTTCTGGTGTTGGTCCATGGTGCCGAGCAGGCCTTCGAGATGGTTTTCCAGCACATGCTTGAGATCATCAAGGTCCGCCGCTTCCTGCATGCTGCTTTGCAAGCCGTCGACTTGCTCGCGAATCTGCGTGTCCATATCCCGCGCGGCCGAGCGGTTGTCAGCGTGGCCTTCGCTCGCGGCTTGCAGGTTGCTCTGGAATGACTCGAGGCGTTCGTTGAGTTGCTGCAAATAGGCTTCGAATTCGTGCTGGCCGCTGTCGGTGATTGCCAGCATCAATGTGGCCAGGTCATCGAGAATGGGCAGCAGTTCGTACCAGTTCAAGCCATTTTGAAGACGATCGCGCATCGCCTCGGCTTGCGGACGATGGCGCTCAGGCAGCGCCAGGTCATCGAGCAGGCCCAGCAGGGTGTCCTCGATGTGCTTGGCGACAGAGCTATAGGAGGGCTCCGGCGAGTCCGGCAGGGCATACAGAATATCGTGCCCGGACGGCTCTGGATCGATGGCCACCGGAGTGAGCTCATCGGGATTGATTGCCGACAGAACCTGAGTGACCGGTAGGGCGATCGCCGGAACCGGCTCTTGTGATTGCTCGATATTGGGGCGGGTTTGTAGCTCCGTCACTTGGCTGCTCGTAGCTTCTGGCTCAAGGACGGGTGGCTCAAACGCCACGACTTCAGCCGCAGGCGCCATTGCTATGGGCGCCTCAATTTGCGCTGGCTCGGGAGGCGCAGCGGCGGGCATCGCAGCTTCGACGGTTGGCGATACCCCTTGCGGTTTATCGGCGGCTGGCGCGAGATTGACCGTCGCTTGTGGGGGCTCGGCCGGCGAGGCTGCAACCGGTTCGACAGGTTGCGGGGCAGGCATTTGCGATTCGGGGACGGCGAGCTGTGGCGCGGTCTCTTCCGTTTCCCTGCTGAACAACCGCTGCAGAAAACCCGGGCGGTCAGGTTCGGCAGGGTTCTCCAGCAGGTTCAAGGCTTTGCCTTGCAAGCCGCTCAGCTCGCTAAGCAGCAACGGGATTTCGCGAGCCTGGCTTACGCGTCCGTCCAGTTGCTTGGCGAAATGCTTCAGTGGCCGGCTCACTTCCCGGGGCAGCGGCAACGCTTGCAACTGAGAGACCAGCGCTGTCAGGGCGGCACTGACTTGATTGACCCGGGTTTCCCGGCGCTGCTCGGAGTCGAGCACGGCTCTTTCCAGGCGTGGCAGCAAGGCAGCCAGGCCGGCGTCCATGTCATCGGTGCGTACGACTTCACGCATTTCCTTCATGCATTGATCAACGGCGCGATCGGTTCCTTCCGCGGCCAGGGTGCTGCGCACCAGCCCGCGACGCAACAGATCAAGCCGGGCGTCCCATCGACGTTCGAGCTTTTCCTGTTGTTCGATGCTTTTGAGGTATTTCTCTTTCCAGCGCTGTGCTTCGTCGCTCATTCAGGCAGGACTCAACGCGGGCAATGCATCGGCCGTGAGCGAACCCGGCAGACGAATCTCTACCGCGACCGGCAGGTGATCGGAAATGGGCTGTGCCAGCACTTCGACCTTTTCAAGGGTCAGGGTGGGGCTGAGCAGAATATGGTCCAGGCAACGCTGCGGGCGCCAGCTGGGAAAGGTCGCTTCCAGTTGCGGCGCGAGCAGGCCTAGATCACGCAACGGGGAGTTTTGCAGCAAGTCACTGGCATGGGTATTCATGTCGCCCATCAGCACCTGGTGTTTATAACCGCCAATCAGCTCGCGGATGTAGGCCAGTTGCAGGCTACGGGCTCGAGCGCCCAGCGCCAGGTGCATCATCACCACCACGAGTGCCTCCGGACCTTCGCCGAAGCGCACCAGAATGGCCCCGCGACCCTTGGGTCCCGGCAGTGGATGATCTTCAATCGCCCACGGGCGCAGTCGGCTGAGTACACCATTGCTGTGCTGACCGAGATGACCGAGGTTGCGATTGAGTTGTTGATACCAGTAGGGGAAGGCGCCGAGCTGCGCCAGGTGTTCGACCTGATTGATGTAACCTGATCGCAGACTGCCCCCATCGGCTTCCTGCAAGGCGACCAGATCGAAGTCGCCCAGCAGATTACCGATTTTTTGCAGATTGTCGGCACGCCCGGTGTGCGGCAACAGATGCTGCCAGCCGCGGGTCAGATAGTGCCGATAGCGCTCGGTACTGATACCAACCTGGATATTGAAACTGAGCAAACGCAGACGGCTGTCCACGGGCAACCCCGTCGATTCCAGGTGATGCTCGTTGACCTGCGGATGATGCAGGCCAACGATGCGTTCAGTTCCCCAGCGGCGCATGGCAGGTGCCGCGCTTAGTTGGCGACGGCCTTGGTTGCCGCTCGCTCTTTGGCAACCAGTTGGTCGGCCAGTTTCAGCGCTTGTTCGGCACCACCAGCAGAGCCGATGTCAAAGCGATACTTGCCGTTGACGATCATGGTAGGCACGCCGGAGATTTCATATTTCTTCGCAAGTTCTTTGGCTTTGTTGATCTGGCCCTTGATGGCGAAGGAGTCGAAGGTGGCCAGGAACTTGTCCTTGTCTACACCTTGGGTCGCCAGGAAGTCCGCCATGTCTTCTTTGTCGGTCAGTTTCTTGTGTTCTTTCTGAATCGCTTCGAAAACTGCCGCGTGAACCTTGCTTTCGACGCCCATGGCTTCAAGGGTCAGGAACATCTGGCCGTGTGCGTCCCAAGGGCCGCCAAACATGGCCGGAATGCGCACGAAGTTCACGTCGGAAGGCAGTTTTTCAACCCATGGGTTAATGACGGGTTCGAAGGCATAGCAATGGGGGCAACCGTACCAGAACAGCTCCACGACTTCGATCTTGCCAGGCACGGCCACCGGGACCGGATTGCTCAGCTCGACATAGGGCGCTGCAGGTTTTTCGGCGGCTTGGGCAGTCATGCCGAACAGGCTGGCAGCGACGAGCGCGGCGCTGATGATCAGATTACGCATGCTTTACTCCTGGACAATTGGGTCGCCTCGCGCGACCTGTTTTCAGACAGATCCTGGCGGGCTTGAGTTTGTAGTGTAACGGCAGCGGCCACAAAAAAGGGCAGCCAAAGCCACCCTTTTTATGTTTGCATCGACGGATTAATCGAGTGTTAACGTTGCAAGAGATGTACATCTCCAGCAACGCTTGTTCGATCAGTCTCAGTGCAAGCCTTGAATATAGCTGGAGACTGCGGCGATATCTTCGTCGCTCAGCTTTTTAGCGATGCTCTGCATCGGTTTGGTATCGCCGTCGTTGGTCCGGCCACCTTCTTCTTTCCTGAAGTCGGTCAGTTGCTTGCCGACGTACTGAGCATGCTGGCCGCCCAGATGCGGGAAGCCCGCAGCTGCGTTGCCCTTGCCGTCCGGAGAGTGGCAGCCGGTGCAGGCTGGCAGACCCTTGGCCAGGTCGCCACCACGGAACAACGCTTCACCGCGCGCCACGACTTTCGGATCGGCGGCACCGACGCTGCCTTTCTGGCTGGCGAAGTAGGCGGAGATATCGGCCAGGTCCTGATCGCTCAGGTTGGTCAGCAGGCCGGTCATTTCCAGCACCGTGCGCTTGCCGGACTTGATGTCGTGCAGCTGTTTGTTCAGATAACGCTCGCCCTGGCCCGCCAGTTTCGGAAAGTTAGGCGCCATGCTATTGCCGTCCGGGCCATGGCAGGCACCGCATACGGCGGCTTTCGCCTGGCCGGCGGCTGCATCACCTGCAGCATGGGCAATGCCGGAGATCCCCACGGTCAACAGCAGACTCACGATCAGTTTGTTCATCAGCTAATCCAACTACGGCTAAGGGTTAAAGAGTTATGGGCCGGGTTTACTCGCTCATCCAGTGGATGATGGCTCGGTAATCCTCGGCACTGCAGTCCATGCACAAACCACGCGGCGGCATCGCCTTGAAACCCTGGGTCACGTGTTGCACCAGCGTCTCCATACCTTTCGCCAACCTCGGCGTCCAAGCTTCCTGATCGCCCTTGCGGGGCGCCATGGGTAGTTGGCCGGAATGACAGGCACCACAAACACGGTTGTACACAGCTTCCGGATCCTGTGTAGCCTGAGCGCTGTAAAGCGGCATCAAGACACCGGCAGCTAGCAGCCATTTCGTCATAAAACGACCTTTTCAGGGTTGAGAGCGTGCTGCGTTCTAATGCGCAATCAAGGTTAATCGCTCTCGTGAACTTCATCCTACGCTGGGACAAAGCGCACACAAAATCTGCGGCATTATATACTGGCGTCACTGAAACGGAAACGACACAGCTTGCCGCGTCCATTCCCGGCGCCGCCCACATCGGAAATCCCATGCAACTCAAGAACCCCATCCTCGGTCTGTGCCAACAGTCCACCTTCATGCTCAGCGCCGCCAAAGTCGATCAATGCCCCGACGACGAAGGCTTTGAAGTGGCCTTCGCCGGGCGTTCCAACGCCGGCAAGTCCAGCGCATTGAACACCCTGACACATGCCAGCCTGGCGCGGACCTCGAAAACTCCGGGTCGCACGCAGCTGTTGAACTTCTTCAAGCTAGACGATGAACGCCGTCTGGTCGACCTGCCGGGTTACGGTTACGCGAAAGTGCCGATCCCGTTGAAGCTGCACTGGCAGCGTCACCTGGAAGCCTATCTGGGCGGTCGCGAGAGTTTGAAAGGTTTGATTCTGATGATGGACATCCGTCATCCAATGACCGATTTCGACCTGCTGATGCTCGATTGGGCCGTTGCCAGCGGCATGCCGATGCATATTTTGCTGACCAAGGCAGACAAGCTGACCTATGGCGCGGCGAAAAACGCGCTGCTCAAGGTTCAGGCGCAAATCCGCAAGGGCTGGGGCGATACGATCACTATCCAGCTGTTTTCGGCACCGAAACGCATGGGGCTGGAAGACGCCTACACTGTACTGGCGGGCTGGATGGAGTTGGCGGACAAGGGCAGCGAGGCTGCCGAGTAAGGCTTTACAGATGAAAAGCCAGGCAAAAAAAACCCCGGACTTCATATGGGGAGGGAGAAGTTCCGGGGTTCAAGTTCCGGACCGCTAGGGCGGGGTCCAGATATCTGCCAACACTTAACACAACATAGGAGCATCGAAGGGCTTCACCAGCCATTCAGTATCTCTGAGTGGCGGTTCACGGATTTAGTTCAGACTATTTTCAAAAACCATTGGAAATAATCGATGTCATTTTCCGCACTATAGCCCTTCATTATTTTGTGCTGCGGCATAAGGCCGCAGCACAGGCGTCGTTCAGGCCGATCAGTGCGCTTCATCCCAGTTGTTGCCTACGCCTACCTCGACCAGAAGCGGTACATCCAGTTGTGCGGCGCTACTCATGTGCACGCGAATCTCCTCACGCACCTGATCGATCAGGTCCTCACGCACCTCAAGCACCAATTCATCGTGTACCTGCAGGATGACTTTGGCGTCCAGGCCTGACGATGTCAGCCAGTTATCCACCGTTACCATGGCTTTCTTGATGATGTCCGCCGCGGTGCCTTGCATTGGGGCATTGATTGCCGTGCGCTCGGCAGCTTTGCGCAGTGCCTGGTTTTTCGCGTTGATTTCCGGCAGGTATAAGCGACGACCAAAGATGGTTTCGACGAAACCTTGCTCGGCGGCCTGGGCGCGCGTGCGCTCCATGTATTCCAGTACACCGGGATAACGGGCGAAGTAGCGGTCGATGTAGGCCTGGGACTGTTTACGGTCCACGCCGATCTGCTTGGCCAGGCCAAACGCGCTCATGCCGTAGATCAAACCGAAGTTGATGGCTTTCGCGCTACGACGCTGATCGTTGGTGACTGCGTCCAGCTCGACGCCAAACACCTCTGCGGCCGTTGCCCGGTGTACATCGAGGTTGTTGCGGAAGGCGTGCAGCAAACCTTCGTCCTTGGCCAGATGCGCCATGATCCGCAGTTCGATTTGCGAATAGTCCGCGGCCAGCAGCTTGTAGCCTTTCGGCGCGACGAACGCCTGACGAATCCGACGACCTTCGGCAGTGCGAATCGGAATGTTCTGCAGGTTCGGGTCGATGGACGACAAACGTCCGGTGGCGGCGACGGCTTGCTGGTAAGACGTATGAATGCGCCCGGTGCGAGTGTTGATCTGCTCTGGCAAACGGTCGGTGTAGGTGCTTTTGAGCTTGCTCAGCGAGCGGTATTGCATCAGCACCTTGGGCAGCGGGTAGTCCTGTTCGGCCAGCTCGGCCAGCACCGCTTCGGCAGTCGAGGCCTGGCCTTTGGCGGTTTTGCTGATTACAGGCAAACCGAGCTTTTCGTAGAGGATCACGCCCAGTTGCTTCGGCGAACCCAGGTTGAACTCTTCACCGGCAATGGCAAAGGCCTCGCGCTCAAGGGCGACCAGTTTCTCGCCCAGTTCGACACTCTGGATGCCCAGCAGGTTGGCATCCACGAGCGCGCCCTGGCGTTCGATTCGGGCCAGAACCGGCATCAGCGGCATTTCAATCTCGTTGAGCACTTTGCCCAGACTTGGCGTTGCTGCCAGTTTTTCCTGCAATGCCAAGTGCAAACGGAAGGTGACGTCAGCGTCTTCGGCGGCATAGGGGCCTGCCAGCTCAAGAGAGATCTGGTCGAAACTCAGTTGTTTGACGCCTTTGCCAGCGATCCCTTGAATGTCGGTCTTGCTTTGGCCCAGGTACTTGAGCGCCAGGCTGTCCATGTCGTGGCGGGTGGCCGTCGAGTCCAGGACGTAAGACTCGAGCATGGTGTCGTAGGCAATGCCCTGAACAATAATCCCGTTGCTCTGATCGCCGCCGATGGCGCAGTTGGCGAGGATATTGGTTTCGAACTTGGCGTGTTGGCCGACTTTCAGTTTATTCGGGTTTTCCAGTAGCGGTTTCAACGCCAACAGCACCGTGTCGCGATCCAGTTGCTCCGGTACACCCATGTAGGAATGGGTCAGCGGAATGTAGGCCGCTTCGTTGGCCGCGACGGAAAACGACAGGCCCACCAGTTGTGCATGTTGGGCATCGCTGCCGTTGGTTTCGGTGACGAAGGCAATCAACGGCGCCTTGTCGAGCTTGTCCAGCCAGGCCTCGAAGTGCTTTTTGTCGAGGATGGTTTCGTACTTCGCCTCGGCGGCGCCCGGCTGTTCCTGGGTGACCTCGACAATTTCCTGACCCGAGCGCTTCGCGTCGCGCTGGTTCTCTTCGAACCAGCTTTTGAATTCCAGCAGGGTGTAGAGCTCGGCGAGTTTGTCGTGATCCGGCTGGCCCATTTGCAGGTCATCGAGACCGATGTCCAGCGGCACGTCGATCTTGATGGTTGCTAGTTGATAGGAGAGGAACGCCATCTCCTTATGCTCTTCGAGCTTGGCCGGCAAGGTTTTGGCGCCGCGAATCGGCAGGGTCGGGACGATGTCGAGCTGTGCATAGAGCTCGGTCAGGCCGCCATTCACGCCGACCAGCAGGCCGGAAGCGGTCTTCGGACCGATACCCGGAACGCCCGGGATGTTGTCGGACGAATCGCCCATCAGTGCCAGATAATCGATGATCTGCTCGGGAGCGACGCCGAATTTCTCCTTCACGCCTTCCACGTCCAGCGCGCTACCGGTCATCGTATTGACCAAGGTAATGTGCCCGTCGACCAGTTGCGCCATGTCCTTGTCGCCGGTGGAGATCACCACCGGACGATCGGCGGCCGCGCTGCTGCGGGCCAGGGTGCCAATCACGTCGTCGGCTTCGACATTGTCCACGCACAGCAATGGAAAGCCCAAGGCCTTGACGCTGGCGTGCAACGGTTCGATCTGAACCCGCATGTCGTCGGGCATGCTTGGGCGATTGGCCTTGTATTCGGCGAACATTGCGTCGCGGAACGTCCCGCCCTTGGCGTCGAACACCACGGCGAACGGGCTGTCCGGATACTGCTTGCGCAGACTCTTGAGCATGTTCAAAACGCCTTTGACCGCACCGGTCGGCAGGCCTTTGGACGTGGTCAGCGGTGGCAGCGCGTGAAAGGCGCGGTACAGATAAGAAGAACCGTCCACCAGGACGAGGGGGGCTTGGCTCATGAGCAGGATCAACCTTTT
This sequence comes from Pseudomonas sp. PDM24, assembly GCF_019218905.1. Lineage (NCBI taxonomy): Bacteria > Pseudomonadati > Pseudomonadota > Gammaproteobacteria > Pseudomonadales > Pseudomonadaceae > Pseudomonas > Pseudomonas sp. PDM24. The sequence goes on from NZ_JAHUWR010000002.1 coordinate 778,514, forward strand.
CGGCGGGTCCGGCGCTAGAATAGCGGGACCGTTGACGACAAAGGGACAAGGTTATCATGCGCACACTAAATCGCTTGTTGCTGGCTGGCTTGTTTGCAATCACTCCATTGGCTGTCATGGCGGCGGACGATGCGCCCTCGGCAGACCCGGATGTAACAATCCGCACGGAAGGCGATAAAACCATTCAGGAGTATCGGCAAAATGGTTTTTTGTATGCCATCAAGGTGACCCCGAAAGTCGGCAAACCGTATTTCCTGGTGCGCGCTGATGGCTCCGACGGTAACTTCATCCGCTCGGACCAGCCGGATATGCTGATTCCGTCGTGGAAAATATTCGAGTGGTAAACCGCTCCTAACTTAAATCGGCGCCGGCAGTCGCGGCGCCCGTACTGGCAGTTTTAACCATGTCTGTGTTCACCCCCCTGGCTCGGCCCGAGCTGGAAACCTTTCTCGCCCCTTACGGGCTTGGCCGCCTGCTTGATTTCCAGGGGATCGCCGCCGGTAGCGAAAATACCAATTTCTTTATCAGCCTGGAGCAGGGCGAGTTTGTCCTGACTCTGGTCGAGCGCGGTCCGGTGCAGGAGATGCCGTTCTTCATTGAGCTGCTCGACGTGCTGCACGACGCCAACCTGCCGGTGCCTTATGCCTTGCGCACCACCGACGGCGTCGCCTTGCGCGAACTGGCTGGCAAACCTGCGCTGTTGCAGCCCCGTCTGGCGGGCAAGCACATCAAAGACGCCAACGCGCAGCATTGCGCTCAGGTCGGCGAGCTGCTGGCTCATCTGCACCTGGCGACCCAAGCCAACATGATCAAACGCAAAACCGATCGCGGCCTGGACTGGATGCTGGAAGAGGGCACGCAGTTGCTTTCGCACCTGAATGCCGAGCAAAGCGATTTGCTGCAACGGGCGCTGGATGAGATCACACAGCAGAAGACGAAAATTCTGGCGCTGCCGCGGGCCAACATCCACGCCGACCTGTTCCGCGATAACGCGATGTTCGAAGGCACGCACCTGACCGGGTTGATCGACTTCTACAACGCCTGCTCGGGGCCGATGCTCTATGACGTGGCGATTGCCTTGAACGATTGGTGTTCGGACGAGCAAGGGCAGCTTGATGGCGCTCGGGCGCGGGCATTGCTGGGCGCTTATGCTGCGCTAAGACCGTTTACCGCTGCCGAGGCCGAGCTATGGCCGACCATGCTGCGCGTGGCGTGCGTACGGTTCTGGTTGTCGCGGTTGATCGCCGCGGAGTCTTTCGCCGGGCAGGACGTGTTGATTCACGATCCGATGGAGTTTCAGTTGCGGCTGATGCAGCGGCAGAAGATCCACACACCACTGCCTTTCGCCCTTTAAAAGCTTCGCGGGCAAGCCTCGTTCCTACAGAATCGCGTCGTTCGCCAATGTTGTGAACGACGCGATTCTGTAGGAGCGAGGCTTGCCCGCGAATGGGGCGCCGCAGATCCCGCGCCTACAACGACTCCAAACACCCCGCCAAATCATTCCCCAGCTTTTCCAGCAGTTGCTCATACCCTTGAGCGGTCGCTGGCGTGTACCCGCCGAGCGCATCCAGCTCCGCCAGTTTCACCGGCAGCCCGGCCACCAGGGTTTCTGCCAGGCGCGGGCGCAGCGGTGGTTCGCTGAACACGCAAGTCTTGCCGACTTCCTGCAACCGAGTGCGCATCGCCGCGACGTGCTGGGCACCGGGTTGTACTTCGGCTGCGACACTGAATACGCCAGTGTGCTTGAGGCCGTAAGCGTCTTCGAAGTAGTCGAAGGCTTCGTGAAACACGAAGTAAGGCTTGCCCGCGATACCCGCCAGACGAGCCTTCAGGCGCAGGTCCAAAGCATCCAGACGCTCATCGAACACCTTGAGGTTGCTCTGGTAGCGCGCTGCGTTGGCTGGATCGGCGGCACTCAGATCGGCGGCCATTTTGGTAGCGATCACGCGGGCGTTGATCGGTGACAACCACAAATGCGCATCCAGATTGCCAGGGCGGTGATCGTGGTCATGCTCGTCGGCTTCTTCGGCGTGGGAGTGGTTATCTTCGGCGAAGTGTCGCAGTTTCAGGCCAGGCAAGTCTTGCACCGCGACGCTGGGCAACGTACGACCTTTCAGCACACGGGGCAGGAAACCTTCCATGTCCGGGCCGATCCAGTACAGAAGATCCACCGATTGCACTTTCCGTACATCGGATGGGCGCAAGGCATAGTTATGGGGCGAGGCGCCGGGCGGCAGCAAAACTTCCGGAACCGCTACGCCGTCCTGCACCGCCGCGGCTATCAGCTGCAGAGGCTTGACGCTGGTGAGGACTTTAACCTCGGCTTGAGCTGAGCCGATCAGCAGAAAACTGGCGACAAATGCGACAAAGATAGAAAAAAGTCGGGACACGATGACCACTCAAAGAGGCGAGAACGGGTAACATAATAACGTCTCTCACAAAACTCGTCGCCAGCTCATGCCTAAAACACCGATTGCCAGCCGTCCCCACGACCACTCTCATTGCGTGCATAGCGCATTGTCTGAGGCCGATGTCTTGTGCGCACGTCAGGGGCTGCGTCTGACCGCTTTGCGTCGGCGAGTGCTGGAACTGGTATGGCAAAGCCACAAACCGTTGGGTGCCTATGACATTCTGGCGGTGCTCAGCGAGCAGGACGGCCGCCGCGCCGCGCCTCCTACCGTGTACCGCGCGCTGGATTTCCTGCTGGAAAACGGCTTGGTACATCGCATCTCCTCGTTGAACGCCTTCGTCGGCTGCAATCACCCGGAACACGCCCACCAGGGGCAGTTTCTGATTTGCCGCGAATGCCACGCCGCCATCGAACTCGAACAGAAATCCATCAGCGACGCGATTATCGATAGCGCCAAAGATGTCGGATTTATCGTCGAAGCCCAGACCGTTGAAGTCATCGGTCTCTGCTCGGGTTGCCAGGGGGCTTGATGAGCAACGCGCTGATTCGTCTCGAGCAGGTGGCTGTCACCTTTGCCGGGCAAAACGTGCTGGACAACATCGAGCTGAGTGTCGAGCCGGGGCAGATCGTGACCTTGATCGGCCCCAATGGTGCCGGCAAAACCACGCTGGTGCGCGCGGTGCTCGGCCTGTTGAAACCGGACAGCGGCAGCGTCTGGCGCAAGCCGAAGTTGCGCGTCGGTTACATGCCGCAAAAACTCCATGTCGACCCAACCCTGCCGCTTTCGGTGCTGCGCTTCTTGCGTCTGGTGCCGGGCGTGGACCGGGCTCGGGCGTTGGTCGCCCTCAAGGAAGTCGGTGCCGAACAGGTCATCGACAGCCCGGTGCAAAGTGTTTCCGGTGGCGAAATGCAGCGGGTACTGCTGGCGCGGGCATTGCTGCGCGAGCCAGAATTGCTGGTGCTTGACGAGCCGGTACAAGGCGTCGACGTGGCCGGTCAAGCCGAGCTCTACAGCCTGATCACACGCTTGCGTGATCGTCATGGTTGCGGCGTTTTGATGGTTTCTCACGATTTGCATCTGGTGATGAGCACCACCGACCAGGTGGTGTGCCTGAATCGCCACGTCTGCTGTTCCGGACATCCCGAGCAGGTCAGCGGCGATCCCGCATTCGTCGAGCTGTTCGGAAAAAACGCACAAAGCCTGGCGATTTATCATCACCATCACGACCACGCCCACGACCTGCATGGCTCGGTGGTCAGCGCGGGCCTGTCGACTCACGTTCATGGAGATAGCTGCAAGCATGGCTGATTTTCTGCTCTTTGCCCTGCTTGCAGGTCTGGCCCTGGCGCTGGTCGCGGGCCCGTTGGGTTCGTTCGTGGTCTGGCGACGCATGGCCTATTTCGGCGACACGCTATCCCATGCCGCATTGCTCGGCGTGGCACTGGGTTTTCTGCTGGATGTCAGCCCGACCGTTGCCGTCACGGTAGGCTGCTTGTTGCTGGCGGTATTGCTGGTGACGTTGCAACAACGGCAACCGTTGGCTTCCGACACGCTGTTGGGAATTCTCGCACCGAGTACGCTCTCGCTTGGCTTGGTGGTACTAAGCTTCATGCATGAAGTGCGGATCGACCTGATGGCCTATCTGTTCGGCGATTTGCTGGCGATCAGTCCGACCGATCTGGCCTGGATCCTCGGCGGCAGTGCGGCGGTGCTGGTATTACTTGTAACGCTATGGCGACCCTTGCTGGCGATCACGGTGCACGAAGAGCTGGCCAAGGTGGAAGGTTTGCCGGTGGCGGCGTTGCGTCTGGCCCTGATGTTGCTGATCGCCGTGGTGATCGCCGTGGCGATGAAAATCGTCGGCGTGTTGCTGATTACTTCGTTACTGATTATTCCGGCGGCTGCGGCACAGCGTCACGCCCGCTCGCCGGAGCAGATGGCATTGGGCGCGAGCCTGCTGGGCATGCTCGCGGTGTGTGGCGGGCTGGCGTTGTCCTGGTTCAAGGACACCCCGGCCGGCCCGTCGATTGTGGTGACGGCCGCCGCGCTGTTTCTGCTGAGTTTTGTCCTGCCCCGTCGAGGGGTGTAGACTTGCTCGTTTTTTGCGCAAATAGAGAGTCGCAGGAATGAAGCCGTTCGCCTCCCGTTATCTGCTCCTTGTCGCATTTTCGCTGCTGCTGGGCGCTTGCCAAAGCACGCCACCGGCGGCCACCGAGGCCCCCGATGCGCGGGCCACGGCGATCGCACAGCTGGAACAAAGCCTGGCCAGCAGCGAACTGGCCACCGCCGAAGGACAATTGGCGGCTTTGCAGGCCGAGTCGCCCAACGATCAATCCCTCGAGCAATACCAGCGGCAATTGGCCGAAGCTTATTTGCTGCGTAGCCAGATCGTGCTGCAAAAAGGTGATGTGAATGCAGCAGCCACTGCCCTCAGCCGTGCCCGGCTGTTGATGCCCAAGGCCCCGGCGCTGACCGGTGGCGTCAACAGTGCCATTGTCCATGCGCGAAAGGCTGAACTGGATAAAGCCGAAGCAGCTCTCAAGGCTGCCGAAGCCAAACCTCAGGCCAAAGTCATCGACCCGACGGCTGAAAGCACTACGGTGGCGTTGAACCTCACCGATATGAGCAAGCTTCGTCGTCAACTGGATGCCATCGCCGCCGATGTGGTGAATTATCAGTGCGACGTGAGCATTCAGGCTCCGCGCACCCAGGATTACCCATGGCTGGCCACGCTGTTGACCAAACGGGTGAAGAAGCTGGATTCGGAGTTTGATCTGAAGCTGGAGAAACAGATTCTGCGCAACATTCCGGCGCAGATGGTTTTGAGTCCGCGTAAGCCTTAAAAGCTTCGCGGGCAAGCCTCGCTCCTACAGGTTGGTATCGTTTCCGTAATCAACGAACGACACTAAACCTGTAGGAGCGAGGCTTGCCCGCGAAGGCGTCCTCCTGTTCGATAAAAATCCTCAAGCCGGAACCGCCTAGCCTAGGCCTTTGGCTCCCTACCTTTGATCGCGTTATTGCCAAATCGCTGGTTGAATGCGAAATAAATGCTAAGAACCTCTATACGGACAGGCTAAAATGCGCGCCCGGCTAACCGCTGATCCTTTTCTAACGCGCCCCACAAGGTTCGCTACGTGATCGAGTTTCAAAACGTCCACAAAACTTACCGCGTCGCCGGTAAGGATATTCCCGCCCTGCATCCGACCAGTCTGACGATTGAGAATGGTCAGGTCTTTGGTCTGATCGGCCATTCCGGCGCGGGAAAAAGTACCCTGCTGCGTCTGATCAATCGCCTGGAAAACTCCAGTGGCGGCAAGATCATCGTCGATGGTGAAGAAGTCACCGCGCTGGATGCCGATAGCCTGCGGCGCTTCCGTCAGCAGGTCGGGATGATTTTCCAGCACTTCAACCTGCTGGCCTCCAAAACCGTGGCCGACAATGTCGCGCTGCCGCTGACCCTCGCCGGTGAACTGTCCCGTCGCGAAATCGACCGGCGTGTGGCGGAGTTGCTGGCGCGGGTCGGCCTGGCTGACCATGCGAAAAAGTACCCGGCGCAATTGTCCGGCGGTCAGAAGCAGCGTGTCGGCATCGCCCGCGCCCTGGCGACCAAACCGAAAATCCTGTTGTGCGATGAAGCCACCAGTGCCCTGGACCCGCAAACCACGGCGTCGGTCCTGCAACTGCTGGCCGAGATCAACCGCGAGCTGAAACTGACCATCGTCCTGATCACCCACGAAATGGATGTAATCCGTCGGGTCTGCGATCAGGTGGCGGTGATGGATGCCGGCAAGATCGTCGAGCAAGGTCCGGTGGCCGAGGTGTTCCTGCATCCCAAGCACCCGACCACCAAGCGCTTCGTGCAGGAAGACGAGCAAATCGACGAAAGCGAACAACGCGACGACTTCGCTCACGTACCTGGGCGTATCGTGCGTCTGACCTTCCAGGGCGAAGCGACCTACGCGCCGTTGCTGGGTACCGTCGCCCGGGAAACGGGCGTGGACTACAGCATCCTGGCCGGTCGCATCGATCGCATCAAAGACGTCCCTTACGGGCAATTGACCCTGGCCGTCACCGGTGGCGACATGGAAGCGGCGTTTGCTCACTTCACCGCAGCTGACGTCCACATGGAGGTGCTGCGCTGATGGAAGTCCTGATGAGTTTCTTTTCCAATATCGATTGGTACGAAATCTGGCTGGCTACCTGCGACACCTTGCTGATGCTCGGCGGTTCGCTGTTGTTCACCGTGCTGCTGGGCCTGCCATTGGGTGTGCTGTTGTTCCTGTGCAGCCCGCGCCAGTTGCTGGAAGCCAAAGGCGTGTACGCGATGTTGTCGCTGGTGGTGAACATTCTGCGTTCGCTGCCATTCATCATTTTGCTGATCGTGATGATTCCGTTCACCGTGTTGATCACGGGCACCTCCCTGGGTGTCGCCGGTGCGATTCCACCCTTGGTGGTGGGCGCCACGCCGTTTTTCGCGCGACTGGTGGAAACCGCCTTGCGTGAAGTGGATCGCGGCATCATCGAGGCGACCCAGGCCATGGGCGCAACGACACGTCAGATCATCATCAATGCTTTGCTGCCGGAAGCCCGCCCGGGCATCTTCGCGGCGATTACGGTGACAGCGATTACACTGGTGTCCTACACGGCAATGGCCGGTGTGGTCGGCGCTGGCGGCCTGGGCGACCTGGCGATCCGTTTCGGTTACCAGCGTTTCCAGACGGATGTGATGGTTGTGACGGTGGTGTTGCTGCTGATGCTGGTTCAAGTGCTGCAAACCGTTGGCGACAAATTGGTTGTCCACTTCTCACGTAAATAAGTCATGAGCCGGCCATTCGCTGGCAGGCGCCAAACGGGCGCCTCACAAGGAGTTAGCTGAATGAAAAAACTACTCGTCGCGTTCGCTGCCGTTGCAGCCTTTTCCGCACACGCTGCCGACACCCTGACCGTCGCGGCCACCCCGGTGCCTCACGCGGAAATCCTCGAGTTCGTTAAACCGGCCCTGGCCAAAGAAGGCGTGGATCTGAAGGTCAAAGTCTTCACCGACTACATCCAGCCGAACGTGCAGGTGGCCGAGAAGCGTCTGGACGCCAACTTCTTCCAGCACCAGCCGTACCTGGATGAGTTCAACAAGGCCAAGGGCACCAACCTCGTCAGCGTTGCCGGTGTACACCTGGAGCCGCTGGGCGCTTACTCCAGCAAGTACAAAGCGCTGACCGAGCTGCCGGGCGGCGCCAACGTGGTGATCCCGAACGACGCCACCAACGGCGGCCGTGCGCTGTTGCTGCTGGCGAAGGCTGGCCTGATCAAGTTGAAGGATTCGAACAACATCCTGTCGACCGTGAAGGACATCACTGAGAACACCAAGGACCTGAAATTCCGTGAACTGGAAGCCGCGACCATCCCGCGCGTGCTGACTCAGGTAGACTTGGCGCTGATCAACACCAACTACGCGCTGGAAGCCAAGCTTGATCCGTCCAAGGACGCACTGGTTATCGAAGGTAGCGACTCGCCGTACGTGAACATCCTCGTTGCCCGTCCAGACGACAAGGACAGCGCCGCGATGCAGAAACTGGTTGCTGCCCTGCACAGCCCGGAAGTGAAAGCCTTCATTCTCGAGAAGTACAAAGGTGCGGTAGTGCCGGCGTTCTGACGTTGAAGGGGACGCAGAGCGTCCCTGGCTGCATTCCCACGCGGAGCGTGGGAACGATCAAAAACGGGGACGCATTGATTGCGTCCCCGTTTTTTTATGCCTGAAACACCCAATCCTGTAGGAGCCAGGCTTGCCGGCGAAGGCGCCCGTGAGATCGCCTTCGCCGGCAAGCCTGGCTCCTACAGAGGGTGGTGTTGGTTACTCGCGCTTGAGCATCACCGGCAACTGCGCCACCAGTTTCTGATTGTTCAACGGTGCACGAATGAACCCGCGTTGAGTCCCGTCCGGCCCGATCACTGCGAGGTTGCCGCTGTGGTCGACGGTGTAGTTCGGCTTACTGGTGTCCGCCGGAATAAACGGAATACTCACCGCATTGGCCAGCTTCTGAAGGTCTTCGACCGAGGATGCCGTCAGCCCGATGAACTGTGGATCGAAGTAGCCCAGGTATTGCTTGAGTTGCTTGGGCGTATCGCGGTTCGGGTCGACGCTGACCAAAACGACCTGCAACTTGTCCACAGCATCCGCCGGCAGTTCACTCTTGATCTGCCGCAGTTGGGCGAGGGTGGTCGGGCAGATGTCCGGGCAGAAGGTGTAGCCGAAGAACAACACACTCCATTTGCCTTTCAGCTCGTTGATCGCTACCGGTTTACCGTCCTGATCGGTCATCTTCACGTCCGGCAGGTTACGGCTTTGGGGCAACAGGATGATCCCCGCATCGATCAGTGCCGTCGGGTCGCCCTGGTTTTTTCCGGTCAGAACTTTATTGATGGTCAGGCCCAGGATCAGCGCGATCAAGGCGACGAGAATGAAGACGGTTTTCTGGGTTCGAGTCATAGGTTCAACAGTAAGTAGTGGTCTACGAGCAGCGCGATAAACAGCAGGAACAAGTAGTAAATAGAGTACTTGAACGTGTTGATCGCCGCGTGCGGCCGAGTGCCACGGTACAGCACCACGGCCCATTGCAGAAACCTCGCGCCCAGTGCGAGGGCACAAATCAGGTAGAGCACGCCGCTCATGTGGATCACGTAGGGCATCAGGCTGACGGCCAGTAGCGCAAAGGTATAAAGCAGGATGTGGACTTTGGTGTAGTGCTCGCCATGGGTCACCGGCAGCATCGGAATGTCAGCCTTGGCGTATTCCTCTTTGCGGTGAATCGCCAGCGCCCAGAAGTGCGGCGGGGTCCAGGCGAAGATAATCAGCACCAACAGCAACGGTTCGGCGCTGACATGGCCGGTGGCGGCGGTCCAGCCGAGCAGCGGCGGGGCCGCACCAGCGAGGCCGCCGATGACGATGTTCTGCGGCGTCGCGCGTTTCAGGAAGCCGGTGTAAACCACCGCATAACCGAGCAAGGAGGCGAGGGTCAGCCATGCCGTCAACGGGTTGGTGAAGGCTAGCAGCAGAGCTTGGCCGAGCACCGCCAGCACCAGCGCGAAAGTCAGCGCAGCGGTTGGAGAAACCCGACCTTCGGCCAAGGGCCGCTTGCGAGTTCGGGCCATGACCGCGTCGATGCGCCGGTCCACCACATGGTTGACCGCCGCCGCACCGCCTGCACACAAGGCAATCCCCAGATTGCCGAACACCAACACCGTCCACGGCACCCCAGCGCGCGTCGCGAGGAACATGCCGACCAGCGAGGTGATGAGCATCAGCACCACCACTTTCGGCTTGGTCAGCTCCAGGTAATCGCGCCAGATTGCCTGACTGTGACGTTCGCCGATCAGGGTCGCCATGGCATTTCTCCTTTTATTGTTATGGGCCCGGCCGAGTGTTTACGCAGGCTGAGACGCCAGCGTACTGGGGGCTGATGCTTGACCCGAACCAGGCTGGTTCGCGCGTGATAATTGACCAGCACCATCGTCAGCAACAGCGCTGCACCGCCGGCGTTGTGGGCGACGGCCACCGGCAGCGGCAAGTGGAACACCACATTGCTGATGCCCAGGGTGATTTGTGCGGCCAGGGCGATCAGCACCATGGCGGCCAGGCGCGTCATGCCGACGATCTTCAGTTGCCAGGCCAGACCGAGCAGCACGAGGGTGACCAGCAATGCGCCGATGCGGTGAGTCAGATGAATCGCGGTGCGGGCATCGCTGTCCAGTTGCCCGCCCAGGTAATTGGGGCCGATGTGTTGGGTCAGGTGAAAGCCGTTGGCGAAATCAGTCGGTGGCAGCCATTGCCCGTGGCAGGTTGGAAAGTCGATGCAGGCCACCGCCGCGTAATTGGAGCTGACCCAGCCACCCAGGGCAATTTGCAGGATCACCAGCAATAAGCCAGCGGTGGCCCAGTGCTGCAAACGCCGTGGCACGGTGAGCGCCGGCAACACGCCGGACAGGCGCAAGGTCAACAGAAACAACAGGCTCAAGGTCGCAAAGCCGCCGAGCAAATGCCCGGTGACCACTTGCGGCCAGAGCTTGAGCGTCACCGTCCACATGCCGAATGCCGCTTGGGCGAACACCACCGCCAGCACAAACAACGGCAGTTTCACGGGCTGCCCCGGGTGATGACGATGGGTCCAGGCGCGGCCCGCCAGCACCGCGATCAGCAGCCCCAATGTGCCGGCGAAGTAGCGATGAAGCATCTCGTTCCAGCCTTTGTTGGCTTCCACCGGGGCGTCGGGAAAGTGCAGTTCGGCATGGGCCAGTTGGGCTTCGCTATTCGGCACGCTGATAAAGCTGTAGCAGCCGGGCCAGTCCGGACAACCAAGACCCGCATGGGTCAGGCGGGTGTAGGCGCCGAGCAACACCACAATCAGTGCCAGCAAGGTGGCAAACAGCGCGAGGCGAAATCCAGGTTTGGCCATGACGATGCCCTTATCCGATGTTCGACAGTTTCAGCAAATGGCGCAGGTCGTTGAGCAGGTCCTTGCCCTTCACCGTCGGGTCGTAGCGCAGCACCAGGTTGCCGTGAGGGTCGATGATCCACAGGTGCGGCGTGTCATTGCTCTGAGCGCCTTTGCTGTAGGTCGGCGGGTTCAGGGAATAACGTTGCAGCTGCGGGTACTCACGTTGAAGTTTAGTCTCGTAATCGCTGTTCAGCGGCTGTGCGATGGCCAGCGCATGGCTGGCGCGGGAAGCATCGCGACCGAGGCCGATCTGGATCTGGCGCGCCAGATACACCAGCTGCTGGCAGTCCACTGAACAGTCCTTGGGCGCTGTCACCAGTAACTGCCAGCGGTCTTCTTGCGCCGGTACGCCGATGTCGGTGCGGGTCTGGCCGTTGCCGATCAGTTCGCCGTGATAACTGCGGCCCTCCGGCACCCAGAACTGCAATTTGTACATGCCGGTGGCGAGGATCATCGGACCCACCACTCCCAACAGGATCAGTAACAACTGCAAGCGCCCGCGCCGACGATTTACCGGCGTTTTCGACTCAGACATGCCGGGTGGATTCATGGCCGCTCCCATTATTGTTCTCCTTTGCGTTGTGCCAACCGAGATAGAGGTAAAGGCCGAGCAGGGCTATCGACAGGGCGAACCACTGCACGGCATAAGCCAAGTGTTTTTCCGGCCTCATGGCCACCACCGGCCAATCGGCCTGGTAGGTCGCGGGGCCGCTTTGTGCGCGTAATTCGTAGGCGAAACCGTCACGGTCAAGCGCCGCCCAGAGCCTGGCCGGTTCAATGGCGGTGACCAGTTGTGGCCAGGTCGTGGCGTCTGGGTCGGTATGCAACTGGAACGTTGCGCCGGGGGAAACGTAGACCCAGGCGTCGAGGCTCAATGCCTGAGTCGGTGTGGCGAATGACGGCGGTGTGCGCCGATCCGGCCACGGCAACCAGCCGCGATTGACCAGCAGCCAGAGCCCGGTTGCCCGGTCCTGAAACGGTTGCAGCAGCTCGACCCCGACCTTGCCGTCGCGCTGACGGTTGTCCAGCAGCAGGCTGTGTTCGGCATCGAACTGGCCATGCAGGCGAACCCGGCGGAAGGCCGGATCTTCGGCGTGTTGCAGTTCAGTGCTGGCCATCGGTTCGGCTACCCGGCGCTCGGCGTAGCTTTGCAGCAACGCGCTTTTCTCCGCGCCCCGGCTCAACTGCCAGAACCCGAGTGACACCAGCAAAGGCAGCAGCATCGCGACCACCAGGGTCGGCAAGAGGCCCGGCCGGAAGCGTTTCATGGCGTCGCCAGAAAGTCGGTAATCGCGATAGCTATACTCAAATGCATCGCCTGTCCCCCGGAGTGTCACCATGCTCAAAGCAGCCATCGTCCTGATGCTGATTGCCACGGTTGTCAGCCTGTTCAGCGGCCTGTTTTTTCTGGTCAAGGACGACAGCAGCTCGAACCGCCTCGTCATTGCCTTGAGTGTTCGTGTTGCGCTGGCCGCCATAACCGTCGGCTTGATTGCCTGGGGTTTTTTCAGCGGCCAACTGGTGTCGCACGTACCTTGGTAAGCCTCAGAGCACGTAGACGAAAACGAAAAGACCGATCCACACCACGTCCACGAAGTGCCAGTACCAGCTCGCCGCCTCGAAGGCGAATTGATGGTCGGCATCGAAGTGCCCGCGCATGATCCGCATCAGCATGACAAACAGAATGATGGTGCCGATGGTCACGTGGGCGCCGTGGAAACCGGTGAGCATGAAGAAGGTCGCGCCATAGATGCCGGAGCCCAGAGTCAGGCCCAGTTCGTGGTAGGCGTGCAGGTATTCTTCGGCCTGGAAACCGAGAAACGCGCAACCGAGCAACACGGTCAGCGCCAGCCAGATTTTCAGTGCGCCGCGATGGCCTTTTTTCAAGGCGTGGTGAGCAATGGTCACGGTGACGCTGGAACTCACCAGCAGCACGGTATTGAGCAGCGGCAGGCCCCAGGGGCTGATGACTTCCTTGGGGGGAGGAAAGAGTTTCGAGTCCGGGTTGTTCAGCAGCGGCCAGGTGAATTCAAACGCCGGCCACAGCATGTGAGCGAGGCCTTTGGTGCCTTCACCGCCCAGTGCCGGCCCCGCGATGTTGCGCACATAAAACAACGCACCGAAAAAGGCGATGAAGAACATCACCTCCGAGAAAATGAACCAGCTCATGCCCCAGCGGAACGAGCGGTCCATCTGTGCGCTGTACAACCCTTGGCGACTTTCCTTGATCACCGTACCGAACCAGCCGAACAGCATGTAGGCCAGCAGCAATCCGCCGACGAAAAAGATCAGCGGGCCGTGGGATTCCGGCCGCGCAGCCTTCAGGTCGTTGAACCAGGTGCCCAGGCCGAACACCGTGACGAACATGCCGACCGTGGCGATAATCGGCCATTTGCTCTGGGCCGGAACGTAATAATGTTCATGAGTTGCCATTTATTGTTCTCCTTATCGGGCACGCTTTAACGTCTAGCCGCCGGTGCTTGCTGCAACAGCCACGGGCGGATGACGTGCGGTGATATCGAACAGCGTGTAGGACAGCGTCAGGTGCTTCACTTCCTTGGGCATGTCGCGGTCAACAATGAACCGTACCGGCATCTCGATTCGCTGACCGGGCTGCAGCACTTGCTGGGTAAAGCAGAAACATTCGGTTTTGTGGAAGTACGCGGCTGCGTTGCTGGGCGCGATGCTCGGCACTGCCTGAGCACTCATCGGGCGATCAGTCGGGTTATGGGCGATAAAAATCATCTCGTTCACCGCCCCGGGGTGCGCGACCAGTTCATCGCCCTTGGGATAGAAATCCCAGGTCATGTCGGCGGCATTGGTCGACAGAAACTGCACGCGAACCTGCCGCGAGTCGTCGACCGTTTGCTCGCCTTCATACTGCCCGGAGGTTTTGCCATTGATGCCGAACGCCTTGCACATCACGTCGTAGATCGGCACCAGGGCAAAGCCGAAGACAAACATCGCCACCACCACCAGCAACAGGCGAGTGACCAGTTTCTTCATCGAAATCGAATCAGCCATGGTGCAAGCCCTCCACATTGAACCCTGTGGGAGCGGGCTTGCTCGCGAAGAACGATGACGCGGTCCGTCTACCAGACCGCGTCGCCTGCTTCGCGAGCAAGCCCGCTCCCACAAAGGCCAGCGCGTTCATTTCACTTCCGGCGGTGTGGTGAAGGTGTGATACGGCGCCGGCGATGGAATGCTCCACTCCAGGCCTTCGGCCCCATCCCACGGTTTGGCCGGTGCCGGCTCGCCGCCACGAATGGTCTTGATCACGATGAACAGGAAGAAGATCTGTGTGGCGCCAAACATGAACGCACCAATCGACGACACCATGTTGAAGTCGGCGAATTGCAGGTTGTAGTCCGGAATCCGCCGCGGCATGCCTGCCAGGCCCACGAAGTGCATCGGGAAGAACGCCATGTTCATGCCGATGAACGAGAGCCAGAAGTGCAGCTTGCCAAGGGTTTCGTCGTACATGTGGCCGGTCCATTTCGGCAGCCAGTAGTAGGCCGAGGCGAAGATCCCGAAGATCGCCCCCGGCACCAGCACGTAATGGAAATGCGCGACCACGAAGTAGGTGTCCTGGTATTGGAAGTCCGCCGGGGCGATGGCCAGCATCAACCCGGAGAACCCGCCAATGGAGAACAGAATGACGAACGCCACGGCGAACAGCATCGGCGTCTCGAAGGTCAGCGAGCCTTGCCACATAGTGCTGGCCCAGTTGAACACCTTGACCCCGGTGGGCACCGCGATCAGCAGCGTTGCGTACATGAAGAACAACTCGCCCACCAGCGGAATGCCGACCACGAACATGTGGTGCGCCCAGACGATGAACGACAGGAACGCAATACTCGCCGTGGCGTAGACCATCGAGGTGTAGCCGAACAATGGCTTGCGCGAAAAAGCCGGAATGATCGAGCTGACGGCACCAAAGGCCGGCAGGATCATGATGTACACCTCGGGGTGACCGAAGAACCAGAACACATGCTGGAACAACACCGGGTCACCGCCACCGGCGGCACTGAAGAAGCTGGTGCCGAAGTGGATGTCCATCAGCATCATGGTCACGCAGCCGGCCAGCACTGGCATCACTGCAATCAGCAGGAACGCGGTGATCAGCCAGGTCCAGACGAACAGTGGCATTTTCATCAGCGTCATGCCGGGGGCGCGCAGGTTGAGGATGGTCGCGATCACGTTGATCGCCCCCATGATCGAACTGATCCCCATCAAGTGGATGGCGAAAATGAAGAACGTCACGCTTTCCGGCGCGTAGGTCGTCGACAGCGGGGCATAGAAGGTCCAGCCGAAATTCGGCCCGCCGCCAGGGGTGAAGAGGGTCGATACCAGTAGCAGGAATGCTGCCGGCAACAGCCAGAAACTGAAGTTGTTCATCCTCGGCAAGGCCATGTCCGGTGCGCCGATCATCAACGGGATCATCCAGTTGGCGAGGCCGACGAAGGCCGGCATCACCGCACCGAACACCATCACCAGACCGTGCATGGTGGTCATCTGGTTGAAGAATTCCGGCTGGACGATTTGCAGTCC
The DNA here is from genome assembly GCF_019218905.1 of Pseudomonas sp. PDM24. Classification (NCBI taxonomy): domain Bacteria; kingdom Pseudomonadati; phylum Pseudomonadota; class Gammaproteobacteria; order Pseudomonadales; family Pseudomonadaceae; genus Pseudomonas; species Pseudomonas sp. PDM24. The sequence continues at coordinate 793,965 of NZ_JAHUWR010000002.1, forward strand.
CGGCTGGAACAGTTCGGCACGGATTACCATGGCGAACGAGCCACCCAGCAGGAACATGGAGAACGCAAACCACAGGTACAGCGTGCCGATATCCTTATGGTTGGTGGTCAGCACCCAGCGCATCAGGCCTTTGGCGGGGCCGTGGGCATGGGCGGTGCCGGTATGAACATGGTCATCGACTACAACTGTCATGTCCTGTCTCCTGCAAACGGATGGGCTGGGCGGGCCGGGGCGTCATGTCCCGAGCGGTTCCTTACGCACGCAATAGACCGGGTCATTTGCTTTCCGCCTGTTTCAGCTCCAGCACTTCTTTAGGGGTGACCATGTCGCCTTTGTTGTTGCCCCAGGCGTTACGTTCGTAGGTCACGACCGCTGCGATATCGACTTCCGAGAGTTGCTTGCCGAACGCCGCCATTGCGGTGCCGGGCTTGCCGTGGAAGACAATGCTCAGGTGATCCTTGATCGGTCCGGTGGCGATTTTCGAGCCCTTGAGTGCCGGGAACATCGGCGGCAGGCCCTGGCCTTCAGCCTGGTGACAGGCCACACAGGTGGTGTGATAGACCTTGTCACCGCGCTCCTTGAGCTCGTCGAGGGTCCATTCCTTGCTGGTCAGCTCTTTGAGCTGCGCAGCTTCCGCCTTGCGCTCGCCCAGCCAGGTTTCGTAATCGGCCTTTTCCTTGACCTCGACCACGATGGGCATGAAGCCGTGATCCTTGCCGCACAGTTCGGCGCATTGGCCACGGTAGATGCCGGGCTTTTCGACACGGGTCCAGGATTCATTGACGAAGCCCGGGATCGCATCGCGCTTGACCGCGAAGGCCGGCACCCACCAGGAGTGGATGACGTCGGCGGAAGTCACCAGGAAGCGCACCTTGGCACCGATCGGCAGCACCAGCGGCTTGTCGACCTCCAACAGGTAATGCTCGCCCTTGGTTTCCTTGTTGTGGATCTGATCGGCGGGGGTGGTCAGGTTGCTGAAGAATTCGACGTCCTGACCCAGGTACTTGTAGTGCCACTTCCACTGGTAACCGGTGACCTGGATATCGATATCCGGCTCAGTGTTGTCGTACATCTGGATCAGGGTGGCGGTTGCGGGGACCGCCATGGCCACCAGAATGAGCAGGGGCACGATGGTCCAGAGAATTTCGACGGTGGTGCTTTCATGAAATTTTGCGGCCACCTGCCCGGTAGAGCGTCGGTGGACCATCATCGACCAGAACATGGCGCCGAAGACGATGATGCCGATCACTACACAGATCCAGAAAATGGTCATGTGCAGGTCGAATACTGCGTGACTGATTTCAGTCGCTCCAGGCGCCATATTCACAGTCCAGGCCGCTTGCGCCTGACTGAAAATCGACCACAACAGGAGGCCCATCCAGACATGTGGATGTCGCATCATTGCGGGTTCCCCTTATAGTTCTTTTTATCCCGCCGGCTTTCACCTGCGGCAAGGGAGCGGCTTTTTCAGACTACGAACTTGAATCGCCGAGCCTTGCTGCATATGCAGTCGGGCGTCATCAGCTAACTCCATTCAGATCCGAGTATAGACAGCGACTGCCACCTCGCAATGCGATGACGTAAATCGACTGAAACAGGTTGGACTTGCGTTCCATGTCACGAATGGAGAAGGATGCAGACGAGTGGTGGCAAATCGATATAACGTAGACGTCTCAAGGATGAAATAATTATGACAAATGCGTCTTAGGCTTTTTCATAAGCCAGCTAAGTTATGTCTTCCCTATTTCATTGCCTTGTTTCCTGGAGTTTTCATGAACACCGCCGCATTGCGCGAGCAGATCCAAAAAGCCCAACAACACGAGGCCGAGACCGGCCTGTTAACTCGACAACTGGAAACCCAACTGCCGCACCTTCACTCCGCCATCCAATTGCCGGATGTCGATGCCAACGGCGTCATGACGCGTTTTGTGGCCGCGTATATAGAACAAGTGCCGGACCTGCTGGACGCAGCCAATGAAGTCGCCAGGGAAGCGGGCATCGAGTCGCAGATCAAGCCGGTGCTGACAATCGCGGAGCAGTTTTTCCTCCAGCCGCCGGCAATCATGGCTGGTCACGTCGGCCTGGACAGCCTGCTGGACGAAGCCTATCTGGCACATCGGTTGGTCGAAGAGGTCAACGATCTGTACATCAAGCATTTTGGCCAGCCATTGATCCCCTTGGACATGACAGTTGCCAACCTGATTGCCCACCAACTGATCGGCGAGGAATTTGCCAATCAACTGGATGAGGCGGTGCATCACGCTGTGGACGAGATGCTTAACGATGAGAGTTTCGCGCTGGAGTCGGTAGAGGCCTACCGCGAGAAACTCAACAGCCCGGACACCGGCGCTGCGTGGAAGCGCTGGCCGTGCCTGTCGCGCCAATTAGGCGTGGGCCTTGAGCTGGATCAGCCAGCGGCCTAAGTCTATGCAATACCTGTAGGAGCGAGGCTTGCCCGCGAAGACGGCGTGACATTCAACATTGATGTCGACTGACACGCCGCCTTCGCGGGCAAGTCGGATCGCCGCACCGCTCGCTCCTACAAGTAGCTTAAGCGGCTGAGCCTACTCCGGTTGTGGTACGTAACCGTCCTTCAAGCCTGCGCTTCAATCCCCGCGCTTCGATCAACAGCTTCGAGCCCTTGGCCGCATTGGCCCGGCCCCACTCCTCAAGCAACTCCAGACACGAATGATCGATGTAGCTCAGGTTATTGAGCGGCACATGCACCGTTGCACCTGCGGGAATGCTCCCCAGCACTTGGGTCAGCGCCGGTACCTTGAGGAAGGTCGCCGCCCCCACCAGTCGCAGCTCCATCTCGCCGTCTGCCGGCAGATCGATCAGGCTGATTTTCAGGCGCGAAGCCTTCCAGGCCAGTTTGGCCAGTGTCAGGCCAAAGCCGATCAGCACGCCGGTCAGCAGGTCGGTGAAGATGATTGCCAGTGCGGTCGCCGCATAGGTGAACATCGGCATCCGGCCATAACGGCCCAGACCGCGAAAGGCCTTGAGATCTACCAATTTGAAACCGGTGTAAACCAGAACCCCCGCCAGACTCGCCACCGGAATGCTTTGCAGCACGCTCGACAGCAGCAGCACGAAAGCCAGCAACCATAGGCCATGAAACACCGTCGACAGTCGGGTGGTGGCGCCGGCCTGAACGTTGGCCGAACTACGCACGATCACCCCGGTCATCGGCAGCGCGCCGAGCAACCCACAGAGCATGTTGCCCACACCTTGCGCCGACAATTCGCGGTCGAAGTCCGAGCGTTGGCCATTGTGCATGCGGTCCACGGCTGCGGCCGAGAGCAGGGTTTCGGCGCTGGCGATAAAGGCCACGGCGAAGGCAGCGATCAGCAAGGCCGGGTCTGCGAGATTGAGCAAGTCTGCCGGGCGCAGCCAATCGATGGCTTCCGCCAGGTTGGCCGGAACTTCCACACGTTTGACTTGCAATGCGAGCACCAGGCTGGCGACCGTTGCCAGACCAACCCCCAGTAAGGCTCCAGGAACGAAACGCAGGGAGTGCGGGCGGAATTTTTCCCACAGCCACATCACGGCAATGGTCGACAGTCCGAGCAAACCCGCCTGCCAGCCAAACGACGGCAAAGCCTGAATCACCGCAGTGGGGAAGGCTGCCAGGTTATCCAGCCCCGAAGGCTTGGGCACGGCATCGAGCATCACATGCACCTGTGACAACACGATCAGCACCCCAATCCCGGCGAGCATGCCGTACACCACCGCTGGAGCGGTGACCCGAAACCAGCAACCCAGTTTCAAACGCCCGGCCACCAATTGCAGAAAACCCGCCAGCAGCAGGATCGGCCCGAGCATGGCAATGCCATGTTGGCGCACCAGTTCGAACACCAACACCGCCAGACCCGCTGCCGGGCCGCTGACTTGCAGCGGCGAACCGGCAAGCCAGCCGACCACCAGGCCCCCGATAATGCCGGTGATCAGGCCTTTGGACGGCGGCAGTCCCGAGGCGATGGCGATGCCCATGCACAAGGGCAGGGCGACCAGAAATACAACCACCGAAGCCAGCAGCTCCCGTGGCAGAACAGCTTTTAGTTGAGCGGCACGCATTGTGGCTCTCCCGGAGTTTTTTTCAGGCGTGGCAAAGCCGTGCCGCCAGATCGGCAGCCTCGGCTAAACCATACTTAGGAGGATTTAGAAGCGCGCTTTGGGCGTCGCCACCGGAATGGGATGGCTGCCATCGAGCGGCAGGAAACAACCCTGATCCGCATCGTAAGCCTGGATTTCGCTGGTTTCGATGTTGTAGACCCAGCCATGGATAAACAGCTGACCATTTGCCATGCGCGAGGCCACTGATGGGTGCGTGCGCAAATGTTGCAACTGAGCAATCACATTCTCTTCGGTGAGGATATGCATGCTCTCGTTTTCATCCGTGCAATGGCAGTTGTCCTGGACCATGGTTTTCGCCACTTCGGCATGACGCAGCCAGGCCTTTACCGTCGGCATCTTCTCCAGGCTCTGCGGATTGAGCACTGCACGCATGGCGCCACAGTCAGAGTGCCCGCAGATAATGATGTGCTGTACGCCGAGGGCCAGCACCGCGTATTCGATGGCCGTGGAAACACCGCCGTTCATTTGCCCATAAGGTGGCACGACATTGCCGACGTTGCGGGTCACGAACAAGTCGCCGGGAGCGCTTTGGGTAATCAGTTCGGGAACGATGCGTGAATCGGCACACGCGATGAACATCGCCCGAGGCCGCTGGGCAGTGGCGAGTTTTTTGAAGAGTTCTTCCTGCTGCGGAAAGATCTCGTGATGAAAGTGCAAAAAGCCGTCAACGATATGCTGCAGCGCTGCATCGGCGGTTTCCGCCTCGGGTTGGGCTGAAGCCGACGCAGCCAACGGCTGTTTATCCTTGTCACTCATGATTCATCCTCTTTGGCGGAGTCAGGGGAATTTTCCCGTTTTGTCCGGTGTGAAGCCAGTGGCTGTTTAAAAAACATCCAGGTCGAAGAGCCAGACCCGTCAGTCACTCGATGAACAAGGTAGCCGTTGAAACTTAACTCAAACTGAATAAAACGCTCTAGAACGAGTGTTCCAGGTCACAAAAAACGTGACCAGCCTAAAGCGGTGTATCGTTTTCACTACTCAACCATAGGGCTAATTGTCCTTAAATCAACGACATTTGGCGACCCGGCGGACAAAAGGCTTCGCAATCCAGATTGAAACCTTCCCGATTATTGAGCCCCAGACGCTTGATGGTTTTGGCGAAGCGTTGCGCCAACAGGTCGGCAAACGGCCCTTCACCACGCATACGAGCGCCAAACCGACTGTCGTAAAGCTCGCCACCACGGCTTTGGCGGATCAGGCTTAGCACATGAGCTGCACGCTGAGGATAGTGGGCGGCCAGCCACTCTTCGAACAGCGGCGCCACTTCCAGCGGCAGGCGCAACATCATGTATGCCGCACTTTGCGCGCCGGCCGCATGAGCTTCGGCCAGCAGGCTTTCGAGTTCGCTGTCGTTGATCATCGGAATCATGGGTGAACACAAGACCCCCACAGGAATACCGGCCTCGCGCATCACCCGGATCGCCCGCAGTCGCGCTTTGGGCGCCGCGGCACGTGGTTCGAGGATGCGTTTGAGTTCATCATCCAGCGTGGTCAGGCTGATCATTACAGCCACCAGCCTTTTCTCGGCGAGTTCAGCCAACAAGTCCAGATCGCGAAGAATCAGCGAGCCTTTAGTGATGATGGTCACCGGGTGGCGGTAACGCAGCAGCACTTCCAGGGTTTTACGGGTGATTTTGTGTTCGCGCTCGATCGGCTGATAAGGGTCGGTATTGGAGCCAAGGTTGATCGGCGCGCATTGATAGCCGCGTTTGGACAGTTGTTCTTCCAGCACGTCGGCGGCGTTGGTCTTGGCGATCAGTCTGGTTTCGAAATCCAGCCCCGGTGACAGATCCCAATAGGCGTGACTGGGCCGTGCATAGCAATAGATGCAGCCATGCTCACAGCCGCGATAGGGGTTGATCGAGCGATCGAACGGCAGGTCTGGCGAGTTATTGCGGGTGATGATGGTTTTTGCCGTCTCGATGCGCACCTCGGTGCCTTGGGTGATCGGCGCTTCCTGATACCAGCCGTCATCCTCGACCACCGAACGATTGGGCGCGAAGCGATTGTGCGGATTGGTGGCGGTGCCGCGACCGCGGGGTGGCAGAGGAGTGTTCATCGACTAATACCTTTGCTGTATGTGCATACAGTATACGAGGCGAGGAAAAGCGGCCAGTGCCGTTCGGCACTTGAGCATTTGATCAGCGTCGAGCGCCTGCCTTAGGTATTCAATAATGCATCTAGCTGCAACTCGATGAAATATATAACGAATAGTCTGTAGTTAATAAGATCAGTATTATCGTCTGAACACGAAGTCTTCGTGGATACTTATTAAAAGGAATTAATCTATGTCGTTTTTTAATCAGCGTGGTATCTTTTTGCAATTACTGGCCCCCAGTGTTGTCGATCCACAACAAGCGCGAGTATCGATGCAACTTGCCCGTAAAGAGTTGGGTTGGGATGAGGTCAACGAGGTACAGACAGAGGCCTTGGTCGATTCCGTCTACGTAGAGGCCGTCTCCAGCGATGGCGGCGGGTCGTTCAGCATAAAGTCGGTCAACAGCGATGTGGACGGCGATGGTGATATCGACAGCGACGACAAGGCAAAACTGTTGGCTTTGGCCAAGGCTTATTCAAATATTGTAAATCCTTGACTTCATAGTGCCAGACCTGCATGAAAGTTCATGCAGGATTGGCTTGTTTTATTTAACGCTTAGAGGCGTGATTGCAAGGTGCAGTTAGTTAAGTATTGAAGATAATCCGAGTTGACGGATTAAACCTGGATTTCCCCCCCCAATGCAGCTTCAAAAGACTGATTCACATTTCTTTGACAGTCAGCTCACAGACCTTTGACCGTTCAGGACTGAAGCTGGGTGCCATCTTCCCACCTCTTCCTGAACAGTTATCCAAACATGCCTCTAGCGCGTTATATATCTGCGATGTGTTTGTCGCTGGTCTCATTGTTCAACCTGACGTTGGCCCTCGCTGACGACAGCTCCTCGCCCCGTCCGGCGGAGTGGGCTCAACCAGTGGAGAGGCAACACAATCTCTTTGAGATGTCCCCGATGCTCTATCGCAGCGCATTGCCTGACGCTGGCTCGGTGCAATTGCTGGAAAAACTCAACGTCGGGACTGTAATCAACTTCCTGCCCGAACCGGACTCAAGCTGGTTGTCCGCACCCGGTATCACTCAAGTACACCTGCCTTATCGCACCAATCATGTGGATGATGCGGATGTACTCAAGGTGCTGCGTGCGATTCAAACTGCCGAATCAAAAGGGCCGGTGCTTATGCACTGCAAACACGGCTCGGACCGCACTGGCCTGATGGCCGCGATGTACCGGGTGGTGGTGCAAGGCTGGAGCAAGGAAGATGCCCTGAACGAAATGACCCAAGGCGGCTTTGGTGACAGCACGCATTTCAAGGATGGTGTGCGTTACATGATGCAGGCCGATATCGACAAACTTCGTACGGCGCTGGCCAATGGTGATTGCAGCACCAGTCCGTTTGCCAGTTGTTCGATGAAGAACTGGTTCAAATCGGCCCATGTCGAGTAAGTAATACCTCCCACTGCATTGCGCAGTGGAAGGTGATTTTCGGTACTCAGTGTTGCTCGTCTGGTTTCTTCTTCAACTTCGGGTTCGGGAAAAACTGCACGGCCTGAACCTTGGCGTCCGGCACCTTGAGTGCCGAAGTATTGACCCGCGTGCCCAATTCCTTGGGCACCGACAGACCTTGTTCATTCAGCGTATCGGAATAACCGCAGGCCACGCACTCGCGATGCGGAACTGTGTTTTCGCTCCACATCATCAACTTGTCCGGCTCGCTGCAGGCCGGGCAGACCGCGCCGGCGATAAAGCGTTTTTTGGTGATCACAGATTCCTCATTCATGCTGCCGCGTCCTCACTCAGGCCGCTATGGCGCAAGAGTGCGTCAATCGATGGCGCACGGCCACGGAAGTCGACGAACAGCACCATTGGTTCCTGAGAACCGCCCCGCGCCAGGATCGCTTCACGGAAGGCGCGACCGGTTTCGGCATTGAGCACGCCGTCTTCTTCGAATTTCGAGAAGGCATCGGCCGACAATACTTCAGCCCACTTATAGCTGTAGTAACCCGCCGCGTAACCACCGGCAAAGATGTGGGCGAAGCTGTTGGGGAAGCGATTGTAGGCCGGCGGACGCATGACCGAGACTTCGTCGCGCACGCTTTCGAGCACTTCCAGCACGCTGCGGCCGTCACCGTGGGTGGCGTGCAGTTCGAAGTCGAACAGCGAGAATTCCAGTTGGCGGACCATCATCAGGCCGGACTGGAAGTTCTTCGCCGCGAGCATTTTTTCCAGCAGATCCTGAGGCAATGGTTCGCCGGTTTCGTAGTGACCGGAAATCAGCGCCAGACCTTCCGGCTCCCAGCACCAGTTTTCCATGAACTGGCTTGGCAGCTCGACCGCATCCCAGGCGACGCCGTTGATGCCAGACACGCCTGCATGCTCGACGCGGGTCAGCAGATGATGCAGGCCATGACCGAATTCGTGGAACAGGGTGGTCACTTCATCGTGAGTCAGCAGGGCCGGTTTACCGCTGTCGGCCGGGGTGAAGTTGCACACCAGATTCGCCACCGGGCTTTGCAGCACGCCGTTGATTGTGCGGCGATGATCGCGGGCGCCGTCCATCCAGGCCCCGCCGCGCTTGTTGGCGCGGGCATACAGGTCGAAGAAGAAACGACCGACGTGCTGGCCATTTTCCTTGATTTCGAACAGGCGGACGTCCGGATGCCAGGTGTCGAAGCCCTTCAGCTCGGCGATCTCGATGCCGTACAGGCGCTGGACGATGCTGAACAGCCCACCCAGCACCTTGTCGATCGGGAAGTACGCGCGAAGGGTTTCCTGGGCGACGCTATAGCGCTGTTCGCGAAGTTTTTCACCGTAGAAACCGCTGTCCCAGCTTTGCAGGTCCGGGCAACCTTGTTCGGCGGCGTAGGCCTTGAGCTGTTGCAGATCCTGGGCGGCGAACGGCTTGCTGCGTTTGGCCAGGTCGCGCAGAAAACTCAGCACCTGATCGTTGGACTCGGCCATTTTGGTGGCCAGGCTCAGCTCCGAGAAGCTGGTGAAGCCCAATAGTTTTGCCAGTTCCTGACGCAGGTCGAGAATTTCTTCCATGACCGGGCCGTTGTCATTCTGACCGGCATTCGGGCCTTGGTCCGACGCACGGGTGCAGTAGGCGGCATAGACTTCTTCACGCAGGGCGCGGTCCTGGGCGTAGGTCATCACCGCGTAGTAACTCGGGAATTCCAGGGTGATCAACCAGCCATCCAGCTCTTTGGCTTGTGCGGCGGCGGCCATTTGCGCCTTGGCCGACTCGGTCAGACCGGCGAGGGCGGCTTCGTCGGTGACGTGCTTGGTCCAGGCCTGGGTGGCGTCGAGCAACTGGTTGGAGAAGCGGCTGCCCAGCTCCGACAGTTTGCTCTGCACGTCGGCATAACGTTTTTGTTCGGCTTCAGGCAGGTCGATACCCGACAGACGGAAGTCGCGCAAAGCGTGTTCCAGGATGGTTTTCTGCGCCACATCGAAACCGGCGGCCTCAGGGCTGTTGGCCAGCGCTTCATAGGCTTGAAACAGTTCACGGTTCTGGCCCAGCTCGGTGGCGTAGGCGCTCAGGGCCGGTAGGCAGGACTCGTAGGCTTCGCGCAACTCGGCGCTGTTGCACACGGCATTGAGGTGGCTGACCGGGCTCCAGGCGGCGCCCAGACGATCGTTGAGTTCATCCATCGCCAGCACCAGGCCGGCCCAGGTCGGTTGTTTGCCCTGGATTTTCAGGATGTCGACGATGGCAGCGCGGTTGTCAGCCAGGATCTTTTCAATGGCCGGTTGCACGTGTTCGGCACGGATCGCCGAAAACGGCGGCAGGTCGTAGGACTGCAGAAGAGGGTTGTTCACGCTCACGGTTGGCACCTTGGCTGGAAAACATGCGGGAAGAAACATGGCCCCATCTTAATTACAATCGACGCTCACCGCAGCTATCAGCAAAAGAGAGAGAGCCTATCGTGACCCTTCGCAAGTATCAGAACCACACGCCGCTGCTGGGCAAAGGCGCCTTTGTCGACGGCTCGGCGGTGGTGATCGGCGACGTCGAAATCGGCGAAGACAGCTCCGTCTGGCCGCTGACAGTGATCCGCGGCGACATGCACCGCATCCGAATCGGTGCGCGCACCAGCGTGCAGGACGGCTGCGTGTTGCACATTACCCACGCCGGACCATTCAACCCCGATGGCTTCCCGCTGCTGATCGGTGACGATGTGACCATCGCGCATAAAGTCATGCTTCATGGTTGCGCCGTGGGTAACCGGATCCTGATCGGCATGGGCAGCATCGTCATGGACGGTGCGGTGGTCGAGGACGATGTGATCATCGGCGCTGGCAGCCTGGTGCCCCCGGGCAAGCGCCTGGAAAGCGGTTTCCTCTATGTCGGTAGCCCGGTGAAACAGATCCGGCCGCTGACTGACAAGGAAAAAGCCTTTTTCACCTACAGCGCGGCGAACTACGTGAAGCTGAAGGATCTGCACCTGGCCGAAGGCTACGACCAACTCTAAGCCGCTTGATAATGGAAAGTGCCTCCCTATTGCCCAGGAATTTTCATGCATTACCAAACCGTACTGTTCGACCTCGATGGCACGCTGACCGACCCGCGTGAAGGCATCACCCGCTCCATCCAGTTCGCCCTGAGCAAACTAGGGATCGATGAACCGGACCTGACAAGGCTTGAACATTTCATAGGCCCGCCATTGTTGCAGGCGTTCATGCAGTTCTACGACTTCGACGAGCCCAAGGCGTGGGAAGCGGTGAATTTCTATCGCGAGCGCTTCAAGGTCACCGGTCTGTATGAAAACCGCGTGTTCGACGGCGTCACGCCGCTGCTGGAAACCCTCGGTGAGCAAGGGCGACAGCTGTACATCGCGACTTCCAAGCCATGGGTTTTCGCCCGGGAAATCGCCCGGCACTTCGACTTCGCCAAGCATTTCAACGTGATTTATGGCAGCGAGTTGGATGGCACGCGGACCAACAAGGTCGAGCTGATTGCGCACTTGATGAACGAAGAAGGCCTGGACCCGGCCAATACCCTGATGATTGGCGACCGTAAACACGATCTGATCGGCGCCCGCAGCAATGGACTGGACGCAGCGGCGGTGGGTTATGGGTTTGGCAGCCGGGAAGAATTGAGCGCAGAAGCACCGGCGTATCACTTTGAAACGCTGGAGGAGATGCATCAGGCGTTTTTGCAGCGTTAGTTGAATTGCCTTCGCGGGCAAGCCTCGCTCCTACGGGAAGACGCGTAAATTCCGTAGGAGTGAGGCTTGCCCGCGAAGGCGTTCCCCCAGACACATCCTGAGCAACTGTTCTCACTCCAATCCCTTCTAATCGTCCTAGCCTTAACACTCCGGCCACGATCAAGGAGGATCATCATTGCCAGAACTCAAACATGCTCATCGATTGCGCTCCGGGCGATATTCGGAGTCAGGACAGATTTACCTGCTGACTGCCGTGGTTTTGAATCGAGAACCCTTGTTTCGCAACTTCAAGAACGGGCGTCTGGTGGTCGATGCTTTTAGAACTGCTGAGCGAGAAGAGCTTGCAACATCGTTAGCCTGGGTGGTCATGCCAGATCATTTTCATTGGTTGATTGAGTTACAGAACACTCAACTATCCACTTCGATGGCCCGTACCAAGTCCCGGATCGCGGTGACGGTCAATCGCTCGATTCGCCGTCAAGGTCCGGTTTGGCAGCATGGCTATCATGATCGCGCCATTCGCAAGGAAGAAGACTTGCAGGCAGTTGCTCGATATATCGTTGCCAATCCGTTGCGAGCGGGATTGGTAGAAAAGGTCGGGGACTATCCGTTGTGGGATGCGATTTGGCTGTAGCCGACTTTGGGGAACCTGGGCCGGCCTCTTCGCGGGCAAGCCTCGCTCCTACGGAATGTCCGTCGCCTGCACCGTCGTCGCCCGAGTAGGAGCGAGGCTTGCCCGCGAAGAGGCCCGTTCAGCCGCCGGGGCTCGCTGATCCGGCCAACACGTTCAACGCCGCCTTACGCTCCTCAACCGGTAAAGCGCCCAATTTCTCCACCGCCGCATAAAACCTCACCCAATCCCCCTCGACCTGTCTGAATAGCGCGGCAAACGCTGGCACCCATTGGTCATACAAACCAAACGGCAACAGCCGGGCATTGTTCATCGGGGTGTTAATCCAGGCATCGTAGCGTTTGTTCCCGGCCCATTGGCTGTCGCGTAGCGTCCGGTATTCACGGTGCAATTGTTCGAACTCTGCCGCTTTGCGCTCGCGCATTTGCTCGGCAGGCAGTGGCAGAGCATATAGCCGCTCCAGTCTCTTGCGGGTGTCCAGAACCAATTGGATGAACTGATCGCGTTGCCGCACCAAAGCTCCATTATCCGGTGGCATGCCTCGAAATGCGCGCCATTGGCGAGAGCCCTCCTGCTCGACGAAGGTGGCGAAGGACTCGTTGAACTCGGTGTCGTCTTTCACATAAAGACGTTGATGGGCGAGTTCGTGGAAAATCAGCGTGGCCAACCGTTCGTCGCCCCAACCCATCATTGAGCTCATGATCGGGTCGTTGAACCAACCGAGCGTCGAATAGGCCTCGACGCCGCCAATCGACACGTCCATACCTTGCAATCGTTGCAACGCGGCCTCACCGCGGGCAGCACTCTGGCTGTAATACCCGCGATAGGCGACGCAGCCAGCGATTGGGAAGCAATGGTTCTGCGGCTTCAGCGAAAACTCCGGCGTGGCAAAGACGTTCCAGACTACAAACGGTCGGCCAATGTCGGCATACAGGCGGTAGCTCTGGTTGTCCGGCAGGTGCAGGTGTTGGCTCGCAAATGTCCGGGCCTTTTGTGATTGGGCCAGATGCGCGCGCAATTGCTGATCGCGACCGGGATCGGCAATCACACTGGAAACCGGCTCCCGTGCCCGCAGCAAGTGCAGCTGACCACTGGCCAATTGGCCGTAGTAGCTGATGCTGGCGCAGCCGTTAAATAACAAAAGAAGCATCCCCGGAAACAAAATGCGTAAAACGCGATCAAGTAACCCAAGGCTTGGACGCGGCCTGATCAAAATGAATCATCCCTGGAAAGTCTGCCCGCAAGACTATCCCGCCTATTGGAGCTCCGCTATGCGCAAGTTGATGCTGACGGGAGGCCTGCTGATGCTGGCCGGTTGTGCTGGACTACCCACCCCTGATCCTTCACAGGCATGGATCGATCTGGATACACGGCAGGAAGACACCGCGCTGCAAGCGGTAGAAGTCGATGACAAGGCTTCCATCGACAAGCGTTACTTCGAGGTGCAGCCCGGTAGCCATGAGCTGACGGTTCGCTACTTGTTTGCTGTCCAGCCGACCAACATTGGCCCCAACGCCGAGCCGCTGTGGCGCGACTGCCAGTTGAATGTGAAATTCAAGGAATTCAACGCCGGTCAGCGATATCAGCTGCAAGCGGGATACATCGGCTTTCGGCCGTGGGCGAAGCTCTATGATCAACAGCGAAAAGTGATTGGACAGGGCACACCGGCAGGCTGCCAACGTACTTGATCGACGCTATGCTGAATGATCAGTCCTTGGGAAATTCATCATGCGCAGGTTGTTGCTGTTGCTCGCTGCAGGCGCCTTTGTCGGTTGCACGAGTCCGTTGCCGGCGGTCGATCCACAAATGGCATGGGTCGACTTCGCTACGCCGAGCCCCGGCGGGAAACTGCTGATGGCCGATCGGCTGGACAACCAGCGGCTGAGCGATGGGCGCTACTTTCAGGTCACCCCGGGTAGCCATGAACTGAGAGTGCGTTTCGATTTTGAAGTGTTTGGTGGTGGCTCAGGCTTGATGAATGCTCCGCTGGAGCGGCTGTGCTACCTGACCATCAATTACGACCATTTCGAGGCCGGCCAGCGTTACCTGCTGGAAGCGCGTTCTATAGCGTTCACCCCCAGCGCCCGGCTCTACAATGCCAAGCGGGAAATTGTCGCCGAAGATCGGCTGGCCAACTGCGTCATGTGAGACGAATCAACGGTCATTTTTTTGGTAGATGATTTTCTTGGTTCCGCCTTCGCATGAACCGACGACCATGTTCTGATCGTGCACTTCGTCGTTGGTGACGATTTCCAGGGTGTAGGACGAGACGTTATTGGCCTGGATCTTGGCTTCGATCTCGGCCTTGAGTTCCTCACAGGATTTCGGTGCCGCGAGGGCCGATGTGGCCAGCGTGCAACAGATAACCGCCAAGGCAAAACGTTTCATGGTTGAAGCTCCCTTAAGGCAGCGCGCATGGTGATGCGCTGAAGCTGCTGTCATTTATTCGACCACAGTTTTGTCTGTCAGGTTATGTTTCAGGACAAAAAAAGACCGCAACCTGCGCAAGGGAGCCCGCGAAGGCTGCGATCTCAGCTAGCGTATCAACCCATTATTATCAGCTGACCAACGTCGCATCCAGACTGATTTTCGCATTCAACACTTTGGACACCGGGCAGCCTTCTTTGGCTTTATTGCTCAGTTCCTCGAATTGCGCCTGGGTCGCCCCGGGGATTTTCGCCTTGAGAATCAGCTTTACCGCGGTGATTGCAAAGCCACCGTCTACCTGGTCCAGGGTCACTTCGGCGTTGGTGTCGATGCTGTCGGCCTTGAGGCCGGCATCGCCGAGAATCATTGAAAACGCCATGGAGAAACAGCCCGCGTGAGCCGCGCCGATCAGCTCTTCCGGATTGGTGCCTTTACCCCCTTCGAAACGGGCCTTGAAGCCGTAGGGGGCTTCTCTGAGGACGCCGGTTTCCGTGGAAATCGAGCCGATACCGGTTTTCAGATCACCTTCCCAATGAGCCGATGCTTTCTTTGTGATAGCCATGTCTGCCTCCTCAAGATCCGGCGCGAAACGTCGCGCCTTCGTGGTTTTCGGTTACCAGGGTTCTGAGGATAGACCGTCAGGCAAAGTTCACCTCATCTGATCGGTCCTCTAATCGCGTAGGATTTTTGTCTCTCCTATTGAAACTCGGGTATATGCCCTCATTGCATAGAACACGCTTATAGACTCGGCAGGTTTTCGTTCGTGAAAAAACCTGCTTACCCATTGGAGAAGCAGGTTCATGAAACGACTATCCGATATCAAGTTCTCGACCCTGGATCTGGTGCCCGTGCGGGAGAACGGCAGTGCGGCCCAGTCCCTGCACAATTCTTTGGATCTGGCGCGGCACGTGGAAAAATTCGGCTACAACCGCTTCTGGGTCGCCGAGCACCACAACATGGACGGGATCGCCAGTTCGGCGACCTCGGTCCTGCTGGGCTACCTGGCTGGCGGCACTTCGACCATTCGTGTCGGTTCGGGGGGCGTGATGCTGCCCAACCACGCGCCACTGGTGATCGCCGAGCAGTTCGGCACCCTTGAAAGCCTGTATCCGGGGCGGATCGATCTGGGCCTGGGTCGCGCGCCTGGATCCGATCAAATGACCGCTCGAGCCTTGCGCCGTGAGCGCTCCGGTAGTGCCGATGACTTCCCGCAAGACGTGACTGAACTGATGCGCTACCTCGGCCCACGTACGCCAGACCAGCGGATCATTGCCATGCCGGGTACCGGCACCAATGTCCCGATCTGGTTGTTGGGTTCGAGCCTGTTCAGTGCGCAGTTGGCGGGTGAGCGCGGTTTGCCCTACGCCTTCGCTTCACATTTCGCACCGCGCTTCATGCATGAGGCGATTCGCGTCTACCGCAACCACTTCAAGCCTTCAGCGGTTTTGGATAAGCCCTACGTGATGCTCGGCGTGCCGCTGGTGGCTGCAGACACTGATGAGCAGGCCGATTACCTGGCCACTTCGGTCTACCAGCGGATTCTCGCGTTGATGCGTGGCCAAAGCCTGGTACAACGCCCGCCAGTGAAGACCATGGACGGTCTGTGGCTGCCCCATGAGAAAGAAGCGGTCGGTGATTTCCTTGGCCTGGCCATGGTCGGCAGCCCGCAGAAAATTCGCGCCAAGCTGGAAGTGCTGATCGAACAGACGCAGGCCGATGAGCTGATTTTTACCTGTGACCTGTACGAACATGCCGATCGCCTGCACTCCTATGAGTTGCTGGCGCAGGTCATGAAGGGCTGAAGCGCAATCGCACCCACAAAAAAGCCGACGCCATTGCGTCGGCTTTTTCATTTTCGAGGGCGGTCAGCCCTGCTTGTAGACGATTTGCCTGGAGCCTTTTTCACAGGTGCCAACGACTTTTCCATCAGCAGCAGCGCCTTTGTCGACGATCTCCAGTGTGTAATTGGAAATGCCCTTGGCATCCAGTTTCGCTGAGATTTCGGCTTTCAGCTCGTCGCACGACTTGCCTTGGGCAAAGGCTGTTCCCGCAAGGCTCAACAAGCCTATCGCCAAAATAAACTTCTTCATGGGGTGCACTCCCTGGTCGGATCAATAGGGGGAGCGCATCCAGCTATCGGCCGGACGCACTCACCACGTAGCGCTTTGCCATTCCCTATGGCATTCGGCCGGCGCGCAAGTTCAGAAGACTGGCTTAAGCTCAGCTACTGGCAATCCGGAATCCGACTTTAAGCGTCACCTGGAAGTGTGCCGCTTTGCCGTCCTTGATGTGCCCGCGGGTTTCGGTCACTTCGAACCATTCCATGTACTTCAGACTCTTGTTGGCTTCGGCCAGGGCATTGTTGATGGCGTCTTCAATGCTGGTGGTGGATGAGCCGACCAGCTCGACTTTCTTGTAGGTGTGATGGTCAGTCATGGCGTTCTCCTAAGGGTGTGAAATACAGCCTAGCAGTGATTTTTCTTATGTCTTCTGTCGAACAATCCGTGGGGAATTTCAGATTTACTGCACTTTCTCAAACCCCTGAAGTCCCAACCAACACACGCAACTCAAACAATGCAGGAGATTTACCATGGCCAACACCTCGTTACGTAAAGCCTCATTGCAAAGCATGGAAGCCGAGATCGAGAGTCTGCTGAAATCGTTGGAAAGCCTGAAGGACGACGCCTCGGACGAATCGCGTAAAACCCTTAAAACGCTGAAAATCAACGCCGAAAACGCGTTGAAGCATTCGCGTCATCTGCTCTCCGATGCCTATGAAGAGGTCAAGGTCAAAACCCGTGAAACCGGGATCGCGACACGTGACTACGCCCAGGAACACCCTTGGACTACAGCCGGTGTCGCCGTTGGTGCGCTGGGGCTTCTGGCGGCCTATCTGTTGTGCAAGCGCGGTAATTAAGGTGCCTGACGCAGTTCGTTTTTAAGCCACTGCGCCAATTGCCGAGCGCGCCCGTCCGCGGCGCGCTTGGGTAGCCACAACGCCAGTTGCGCCGGGGTTTCACAGAAACCCCATGGCGCAACCAGGCGACCGGCCTTCAAGTCTTCTGCCACCAGCGGCTCAGGCGCGATGGCCACACCCAGCCCGGCCACTGCCGCCTCAAGCAAATAATACAAATGCTCGAAACCCTGACCGTACCTCAGCGCCTTGGCGTCGAGGCCGCTTTGCTGTGCCCAACTCGGCCAGGCTTGCGGACGTGAGGTGGTGTGCAGCAAGGGTTCGGTCAGCAGGGCGTTTGCCGGTGCGCTCTGCAGCCTTTCGTAGCCGACGAATCGTGGGCTCATGACCGGGCCGATGCGTTCGCTGGCCAGTTCATAAACTTGCATGTCCGCCGGCCATGGCGGCTCGGCAAACACCAGCAAAGCGTCCAGGCCGGGCCGCCGTGGATCGAGATCGCCTTCGCCAGCCGACAGGTGCAAACGCAGATCCGGCAGATCCGCATTGAGCCGCCCCAAACGCGGAATGAACCAGCGCGCCAGCAGGCTGCCCGAGCAGCCGAGCACGAACGGTGCATCGGCGGTGCTTTGGGTCAGTTCGGCGCAAACGCTGCGCAATCGCTCGAAGGCTTCACCGCTGACATCGCGCAAACGGACACCGGCATCTGTGAGTTTCAGGCCGCGCCCATCCTTGATGAACAGGCTCACGCCGAGGTGTTCTTCCAGTACCTTGAGCTGTCGGCTGACCGCACCATGAGTGACGTGCAGCTGTTCGGCGGCCTGACTGACGCTGTTCAGGCGGGCAGTGGCTTCGAAGGCGCGAAGGGCGTTCAGCGGAGGAAGGTCGTGGCTCATGGTATCTGTGAGTTTTTCTGACAGGTTGCGGCGATCTTATCGGTTTTCAGTGCGGGATGTCAGGGGTAGAGTGAACCCCATCGTCACCTCTCGAATACAACTGGAGCGACCCATGACCCAGACTAACCTGCGCAACGGCCCCGACGCCAACGGCCTGTTCGGCGCGTTCGGTGGCCGTTACGTCGCCGAAACCCTGATGCCGTTGATCCTCGATCTGGCCCGCGAATACGAAGCGGCCAAGGAAGATCCGGCGTTCAAAGAAGAATTGGCCTACTTTCAGCGTGATTACGTCGGACGTCCAAGCCCACTGTATTTCGCCGAGCGTCTGACAGAGTTCTGCGGCGGCGCGAAGATTTACCTCAAGCGCGAAGAGCTGAACCATACCGGCGCGCACAAGATCAACAACTGCATCGGCCAGATCCTGCTGGCGCGGCGCATGGGCAAGAAACGCATCATTGCTGAGACCGGCGCTGGCATGCACGGCGTGGCGACCGCCACCGTGGCTGCGCGTTTCGGCCTCGATTGCGTGATCTACATGGGCACCACCGACATCGAACGCCAGCAAGCCAACGTGTTTCGCATGAAGCTGCTGGGCGCCGAAGTGATCCCGGTGGTCGCTGGCACCGGTACCCTCAAAGATGCGATGAACGAAGCCCTGCGTGACTGGGTGACCAACGTCGATAGCACCTTTTACCTGATCGGCACCGTCGCCGGCCCGCACCCATATCCCGCCATGGTTCGCGACTTCCAGGCTGTGATCGGCAAGGAAACCCGCGAGCAGTTGCAAGCCCAGGAAGGCCGTCTGCCCGACAGCCTGGTGGCGTGCATCGGTGGTGGTTCCAACGCCATGGGCCTGTTCCACCCGTTCCTCGATGACAAGAGCGTCGAGATCATCGGCGTCGAAGCCGCCGGTTACGGCATCGAAACCGGCAAGCACGCAGCCAGCCTGAACGGCGGCGTACCGGGTGTGCTGCATGGCAACCGAACTTTCCTGTTGCAGGACGACGATGGCCAGATCATCGACGCTCACTCGATCTCTGCCGGCCTCGACTATCCAGGCATTGGCCCGGAACACGCCTGGTTGCATGACATCGGCCGCGTCCAGTACACCTCGGTGACCGACGACGAAGCCCTCGATGCGTTCCACAAATGCTGTCGTCTAGAAGGGATTATTCCTGCACTGGAAAGCGCCCATGCCCTGGCCGAAGTGTTCAAACGCGCACCGACGCTGCCGAAAGATCACCTGATGGTGGTCAATCTGTCCGGCCGTGGTGACAAAGACATGCAGACCGTGATGCACCACATGGAACACTCTCAGCAATCCAAGCAGGAGAAACACTGATGAGCCGCCTGCAAACGCGTTTTGCCGAACTCAAGGAACAGAACCGCGCCGCCCTGGTGACCTTTGTGACCGCTGGCGACCCGAGCTATGACACGTCTCTGGCGATCCTCAAAGGCTTGCCGGGAGCGGGTGCCGACGTGATCGAGTTGGGCATGCCCTTCACCGATCCAATGGCCGATGGCCCGGCGATTCAACTGGCCAACATTCGTGCCTTGGGCGCCAAACAGAACCTGGCGAAAACCCTGCAAATGGTTCGCGAGTTCCGCGAAGGCAATAGCGAGACGCCGCTGGTGCTGATGGGTTACTTCAACCCGATTCACATGTACGGCGTACCACGTTTCATCGCTGAAGCCAAAGAGGCCGGTGTCGATGGCCTGATCGTGGTCGACTTGCCGCCCGAGCATAACGGTGAATTGTGCGACCCGGCACAGGCGGCGGGCCTGGACTTCATTCGCCTGACCACTCCGACGACTGATGACGTGCGCTTGCCGACTGTTTTGAACGGCAGTTCCGGCTTTGTTTACTACGTGTCGGTGGCGGGTGTGACCGGTGCGGGCGCGGCGACTCTGGAACATGTCGAAGAAGCCGTCACTCGTCTGCGTCGCCATACCGATCTGCCGATCAGCATCGGTTTTGGTATCCGTACTCCAGAGCAAGCGGCGTCCATCGCGCGTCTGGCTGACGGTGTGGTGGTGGGGTCGGCGCTGATCGATCACATCGCTAATGCCTCAACACCGGATCAGGCTGTGGAGGGCGTACTCAGCTTGTGCGCAGCCTTGTCCGAAGGCGTGCGTAAAGCACGGGTCAGCTGAAGGTAAAGTTCCTGATACAGAGGAATTAGAGCCTCGCGGCACAGACTAAACAGCAAGACCGAGGGCTTCAGGACTATGTTCTGGAGCCCACAAAAAGATCGCAGCTTTCGGCAGGCGCTGCCGAAGGCTGCGATCTTTTGCTTTCAGGGCAACTCCAACCCACCCGCGGCCTTGTGCAGCTTGCGCAAATGTTCGCCAACCTGCTTCAGGTTGGCTTCGTTGGCGGCCATCTCGGCGGCACGGCTCGGTTCGAGCAGTGCTCTGACTTCTTTGTCCAGATCCCCGGTCAGCGCTTGCAGCTGCTTCTGGCGCAGGTTGCTTTCCGACTGCAGACGCGTCCACTCGTTCGGTTGCGGCAAACCATAACCACCGGTGCTGCCGAGCAGTTCGGCCGGACGGCTGAGGAAGCCGCTGTTGGCGAGAATCTCCTGCAAGGTCGCATTGGCCTTATCCATGCCGCCATTCTTCAATTCCCGAGCGCCCAGATAACGTTGCTTCACTTCGTCCTGGGCCAGCACCATCTGCTGACGGAAACTGGCCTGCTCCAGCAGCAGTAACGCCGCACTGGTGCGCAAATCAGCCTGATCAATCCATTTGCGACGCTCTTCAGCTTTCAAGGACAGCCAGTCCTCGACCTTGTCCTGCTTGATCGGTAAATGCTTTTTCAGCACTTCGAACATCGCTTGATAACGCTCGCGGAAGGAGTCGAAGCGATAGCCCAGGCGCAGTGCTTCGCGGGGATCATCCAGCACGCTGGTGTTTGCCAATCCACGGCCCTTGAGCACTTCCAGCAAACCGTTGGGCATGATGCTGTCGAGGCCGACCAGTTGCGCATTGTTGGTGCTGCTGCGCAGTAATTTCAGGCCTTCTACCGCGCAGTTGTTGGACAGGAAAAAATAGTTGCCGTCGTAACTCCAGTGCATCTCCGCGGCGTGTTCCACTACATCTTCGATCTCGCTATGCGACAGGTTCAGCGGCACCGATGCGAGGCTGCGCAATTCGGTTTTGGTGTATTCGTCGATCACCTGGGCCAGCGGCAAGACAAACAGGCGCGACGGGTATTTACCCACCAGTCCATCCCAGCTCGACAACTGTAGGTCACCGACGAAGGCGCGGTAGGACAACACCAGATGCTGATCCAGATCCAGTCGACAATCCGGCCCACGTGGCCGACCCGGTGCACAGATCACCAGTCGCAGCATGCTGTGGCCCCAGCGGCTGACCCAGTTCTGGTTGGCTTCGGCCAGAAGATAGTCAACCGCGTAAACCCGCTCCGGATCGACTTGGCCCAAGGGCTGCTTGGCGAAGTCGTTACCCGCATTGAGGAAGGCGAATGATTGGGCGCATGTGTCTTTGGCGGCGGGCGCCCAACCGAAATGTTCTTTGTAGTAGCGATACAGCGCAGGACGACGGCAGGCATAGCTTGGGTCGAGAAGGAAGTACTCCATGTTGACCGCGACGAACTCCTTCGGGCTGCTCGTCTCGTAGATGTCCGGGGTGCGGGCAATCTGCCGGTTGTGTTGTTCGCGCTCGCCGCGCCGACCGACGTATTGCGGCCAGCCGGCCAAATCCAGCAGACGAGGGTCATCGCTGAGGGTCCAGCGTCGCTCCGTCTGCCCACGGCATTGGTCGGGGATACCGATCAGCCCGGAGCTGTTGTTACGTTGCTTGCAGCGCTGGATCAGCGTGCGCTCGGCGTCTGGCCACAGACGCGCACGGTCATAAATATGGGTGAGTTCGTGCAACACCGTGGCGAGCATTTCCCGGCGGACGGTGCCGTGGGGACGATACGTTTTTTGGGTCGCGGCGCTGCCATTGGTGAGGCTGGCGAGCAAATTGCGGTTCAGGTCGAGTTCGGACACCAGTGACGCCTGGCCGTAAGCATCGCTCGGCATGTCGTCGGTCCAGCCGACGTCAATGCGCCGGTCCAGTTGCTCGATGAAGCGCGGCGGTAACGCCTGCATGGCTTCATCGAGCAGCGCCTGACTGGCCTGCTGTTGCGCGGGGCTCAGACCGTCGGTCTTGAGCCGTAGTTGCAGGCTGGCCTGAGCTGTGTTGCCAAGCAGCAACACAACCCCGGCCAGCAGCCAGGCGCCGAGCGACTTCACAGTGCGAGAATGGCTTCGGCGAGAACCTGATCACTGGCGTCGCGGGCTTCCGGCACGCGAGTGCGCAAGGTGTCGAAGGCCGCTTCCAGGTGCGCACCACGGATTTCACCCTCGCTGGCGACGAAACTGGCTGCATCGTCGTGGGCTTCACGGACGATCTTCGAATCGCGGATGGACGTGGTGGTGTCGGAAGTGAAATCAAGCGTGCGTTCGGAAGCACGAATGATGATGTTACTGGTGGCTACCAGGGTTTGCGCCTGGGCCACATTGGCCAACAACAGCAGGCCAAGGGTGGCAGCAATCAGCGGGCTACGCATGGAACGACTCCGGAGGAACAAGGGATAACTATTGGACGAGAATTGCTTGCGCCAGTTCAAGGTCGCTGGCATGAAGTTTTGGCTGGGTCCGGCGCAGGTAAATCAACGCGGCCTCCAGTTGTGATCCTCGCAGTTGACCGTCACTGGCAATGAACGCGGCAGCGTCATCCCGGGCGGCGATCAGCAGTTTATGGTCGAAGGGCGCTGAGGTCACCATGCTGGTGGCATAACCACTGGCCACGGTGCCTTGCGTAGACAGGTTGAAAGCATCGAAGGCGTGGGCCGAACCCGACCAGCAAGCCGCCAGAAAAACCGCAGTGATCGAAATACTTGAAAGAAAACGAATGAGACTCGATAGCTAAAAGCGAGTCCCAAGGCTAGCGCAATGCCCGGGCTAGAGCCAGCGTCGAAACATTGGGACACGACGGGCGTGCCCCACTTCAGAGCTGTCGCTTAGATCGTCAGGATGGCCTGGGCCAGCTGTGCATCGGTCGCATTCAGTTGTGGAGCCTGTTGGCGGATATGGTCGAGAGCACTTTCCAGTTTTACACCACGAATGGCGCCTTCACTGGCAACGAAGCTAGCGGCATCGTCACGGGCTGCACGGACGATTTTGTCGTCGCGAAAGGAAGACGAGACATCCGACGTTGCATCAGAGGACGCCTTCAGTCCACCGACAATGGAATCGGTGGTCACGATAAAGCTGGTGGCGTGGGAATTGGCAGCAACGGCAAGCAGGGCGGCAGCGCTGAGCAAACGAAGACGGGACATGGGGTAGCTCCTTTGGATAGACCGATTTAGAAGTGGCTCAGGATCAGACGCCTGTCGTAAAGCGATCGCCACGTTCTATCTGGATATTAGGCCTGTGCATATCGGTTAGAACAGCCCCTGTCTGCCAAGGGAGGAAATTAGCGCCAGAACGGTTTTGTCCACTTCGTTGAGGCGCTCGGCATGGCTGATGCCCAGATCCGAGAGCTGTTGATCATTGAGTTGGCCCAGCAACCGTCGGGTTCGAGCCCTACGCCTATGGCCCAGACACACTCCGATGAAATTGTACTGGTTAAATTTATTGAATGTATAAACTGTACCTATTTAAGGTTATATCTTCTGTACGGCCCAATGTGAACGCTCCAAAACGACAAAACCCGTCGTGGTTTCCCACGACGGGTTTTGTTTGTTCAATTCGGGTTGCTGGCGGTGGATCCGTAGGATCAGAGCCAGCGACGCTAACTTAGCGCCAGAACGGCTTGCTCAGCTCTTCGTAGCGCTGTGCTTCGCTAATCCCTGCGTCAGCCAGCAGACGCGAATCCAGGCGAGCCAGTTGATGGCGGCTGGAGATGCGGCGCTGCCACAGCATCAGGTTGGCGATAACGCGCAGAGGCATGGAAGCCTGGGTTTTTGCAGCAGTATCTTCGAAGAACAGTTCGGAACTGAGTGTACGTTCCATGGTTGACATCCTTCCGCTTATGGCGGGATTAGGTAGTGGTTTAACTGATGCCAATGATCCTCCCGTTTGGCCAGTCTCTGTAGATACAGTTCACCTGTATTGTGAGAGACCAGTTAACTGTTAAAAGGCAGTGTACTGGTCGAAATTGAGGCAACTGTACCTATGCGCACCAAATAGGTGCATTTTTGATCATTTCAACGCAAAAGGTAGGTGAATGCCGTAGGAAAAGACCGGTACAGCAGTACAGTTTTTGACGATATGGAGTGTTATCACCGCGAGCTGACGAAACTGTGTTTGCGTCAGCTGCAATCTGTATTAATTACACCGCCAGCATGCGCCCGGTTTCTTCCAGGTTCATGTGCCAACTCAGGGCATCGCGAAGGATGTGCGGGGTATGCCCGCCGACTGCGCAAGCGGCAGTGAAGTAGTCATTCAAGGCTGCGCGATAGTCCGGGTGAACGCAGTTGTCGATGATGACCCTGGCGCGCTCACGCGGTGCCAGGCCCCGCAGGTCGGCCAAACCTACTTCGGTCACGAGAATGTCCACGTCATGTTCTGTGTGGTCGACGTGGCTGACCATGGGGACCACGCTGGAAATCGCGCCGCCCTTGGCAATCGACTTGGTGACAAAGATCGCCAAGTGCGCATTGCGCGCGAAATCGCCGGAGCCGCCGATCCCATTCATCATCCGAGTGCCGCAGACGTGGGTGGAATTGACGTTGCCGTACAGGTCGAACTCCAGCGCAGTATTGATACCAATGATGCCCAGGCGCCGCACTACTTCGGGATGGTTCGAGATTTCCTGGGGGCGCAGGACCAGCTTGTCCTTATAGTGCTCCAGATTCCCGAACACATCGGCATTGCGCCGGCTCGACAGGGTGATCGAACTGCCCGACGCAAAGCTCAGCTTTCCGGCGTCGATCAGGTCGAAAGTCGAATCCTGCAGCACTTCGGAGTACATGGTCAGGTCTTCGAACGGCGAGTCGATCAAGCCGCACATCACCGAATTGGCGATAGTGCCGATACCGGCTTGCAGCGGGCCGAGTTTGTTGGTCATGCGACCGGCAGCCACTTCTTGTTTGAAGAAATCGATCAGGTGATCAGCAATGGCCTGAGTGTCGCTGTCCGGCGGCAGGACAGTGGATGGCGAGTCGGACTGGTTCGTAATCACGATCGCGACAATTTTTTCCGGCGGTATCGGGATGGCGGTGCTGCCGATGCGGTCGTCGACCTTCACTAACGGAATCGGGGTGCGGGTCGGCCGGTAGGTCGGGATATAGATGTCGTGCAGGCCTTCGAGATTCGGGTTGTGCGCCAGGTTGATCTCGACGATCACGTGCTTGGCGAAAATCGCGAAGCTGGCCGAATTGCCTACCGAGGTGGTCGGCACAATATGGCCCTGCTCAGTGATTGCCACGGCTTCGATCACCGCGATGTCCGGTAGCTTGAGTTGTTGGTTACGCAGTAGCTCTACGGTTTCCGACAGGTGCTGGTCGATGAACATGACTTCGCCGGCATTGATCGCCTTGCGCAGGGTGCTGTCCACCTGGAACGGCATGCGTCGCGACAGTACGCCGGCTTCAGTCAGTTGTTTGTCGAGGTCGTTGCCCAGGCTGGCACCGGTCATCAGGGTGATTTTCAGCGGCGCGACCTTGGCACGCTCGGCCAGGGCATGAGGCACAGCCTTGGCTTCGCCGGCTCGGGTAAAGCCGCTCATGCCGACGGTCATGCCGTCCTGAATCAGAGCGGCAGCCTCGGCGGCGCTCATCACCTTATCCAACAACGAAGGCAAGCGAATACGGTCACGGTACATGGATTGTTATCTCGGGCAACGGAAGCAAGGTGCGCAGTCTAGTGAATTTGATCAGTGTCCGTCCCGCTACCAAGGTCGCATTCGGGCCGTCTATTCTGGGCCTTTCAGACAAAACACCGTTACAGGATCGGTAACAGCCACAAACAAAAACGCCCCGACGAGTCGGGGCGTTCAGCTTGCCGAAGGGTATTACTCGACGGCTTTGACCATGTCTTCGATGACTTTCTTGGCATCGCCGAAAACCATCATGGTCTTGTCCAGGTAGAACAGTTCGTTGTCCAGACCGGCATAGCCGCTGGCCATCGAGCGCTTGTTGACGATGATGGTCTTGGCTTTGAACGCCTCGAGAATCGGCATGCCGGCAATCGGCGATTTCGGATCGTTCTTGGCCGCCGGGTTAACCACGTCGTTGGCACCCAGCACCAGCACCACGTCGGCCTGACCGAACTCGGAGTTGATGTCTTCCATCTCGAACACCTGGTCGTAAGGCACTTCGGCCTCGGCCAGCAGTACGTTCATGTGCCCAGGCATCCGACCCGCAACCGGGTGAATCGCATACTTCACGGTCACACCACGGTGGGTCAGCTTCTCGGTCAGCTCTTTCAGAGCGTGCTGTGCCCGAGCGACCGCCAGGCCGTAGCCTGGAACGATGATCACGGTGTCGGCGTTGGTCAGCAGGAAGGTCGCGTCGTCGGCCGAGCCGGATTTCACCGGGCGGGCTTCCTTCGAACCTGCCGGGCCGGCAGCGTCTGCCGTATTGCCGAAACCGCCGAGCAGTACGTTGAAGAAGGAGCGGTTCATCGCCTTGCACATAATGTACGAGAGGATCGCACCGCTTGAGCCCACCAGCGAGCCGGCAATAATCAGCATCGAGTTGTTCAGCGAAAAGCCGATTCCCGCTGCTGCCCAGCCGGAGTAGCTGTTGAGCATCGACACCACGACGGGCATGTCTGCACCGCCGATCGGGATGATGATCAGCACGCCCATCACGAAGGCCAGGGCCAGCATCAGAGCAAACGCGCTTAGATTGCCGGTCAGCATGAAGGTGATGCCGAGTGCCAGCGTCGCCAGACCCAGCAGCAGGTTCAGCTTGTGCTGACCGCTGAACTGTACGGGTGCGCCCTGGAACAGGCGGAACTTGTACTTGCCCGACAGTTTGCCGAACGCGATCACCGAACCGGAGAAGGTGATTGCACCGATGGCTGCGCCGAGGAACAGTTCCAGACGGTTGCCCGCCGGAATCGAATCACCCAGGTGTTTAACGATGCCCAGAGACTGCGGCTCGACCACCGCCGCGATAGCGATGAACACTGCGGCCATACCGATCATGCTGTGCATGAAGGCGACCAGTTCCGGCATCTTGGTCATTTCAACGCGCTTGGCCATGATCGAACCGGCGGTGCCGCCGACCAGCAGGCCGACGATGACGTAACCGATGCCGGCAGTAGCACTGCCTTGCTCAAAAGAGAGCGCGCCCAGCTTATAAATGAGGCCGATAGTAGTGAGGATCGCCAACGCCATGCCGAGCATGCCGTAGACATTGCCGCGCCGCGATGTGGTTGGGTGCGACAGGCCTTTGAGGGCCTGGATGAAGCAGATCGACGCGATCAGGTAGAGCGTCGTTACCAGATTCATGCTCATTACTTGGGCGCCTCTTCTTTTACGGCTTTCGGGGCTTTTTTCTTGAACATCTCAAGCATTCTGCGAGTCACGAGGAAACCACCGAACACGTTCACCGCCGCCAGAGCCACCGCCAGGGTGCCCATGGTCTTGCCCAGTGGGGTCACGGTCAACGCGGCCGCCAGCATGGCGCCGACGATCACAATCGCTGAAATGGCGTTGGTCACTGCCATCAATGGCGTATGCAGTGCAGGGGTAACGTTCCATACCACGTGATAACCGACATAAATCGCCAGCACGAAGATGATCAGGTTGTAGATACCGGGGGAGATAAGCTCTTCCATCGTCTGAATCCCTGCTTAGGCGTTTTTGCGGATGACTTGGCCGTCGCGGCACATCAGGCACGCGGCGACGATGTCGTCTTCGAGGTTCACTTCAAACTGGCCTTCTTTGTTGAAGACCAGCTTCAGGAAGTCCAGCAGGTTGCGCGCGTACAGTGCCGAAGCATCGGCCGCGACGGCGCCGGCCAGATTGGTCGGGCCGCAAATGGTCACGCCATTCTCGACGACCACCTGATCGGCCACTGTCAGCGGGCAGTTGCCGCCCTGAGCGGCCGCGAGGTCGATGACCACGGAGCCTGGCTTCATCTGCGCCACGGTTTCCGCGCTCAATAGCGTCGGCGCCTTGCGGCCCGGGATCAGTGCAGTAGTAATGACGATGTCAGCCTGCTTGGCGCGCTCATGCACGGCCAAGGCCTGGCGCTGCATCCAGCTGGCAGGCATGGGGCGTGCGTAACCGCCAACGCCGACGGCGCATTCGCGCTCTTCATCGGTTTCGTAAGGCACGTCGACGAACTTGGCGCCGAGGGATTCGATCTGCTCTTTTACCGCAGGACGTACGTCAGACGCTTCGATCACTGCACCCAGACGTTTCGCCGTGGCAATCGCCTGCAAACCGGCCACGCCAGCACCGAGAATCAGCACACGTGCCGCTTTCACGGTACCCGCAGCGGTCATCAGCATCGGCATGAAGCGTGGATAGTAGTGAGCAGCCAGCAACACGGCTTTATAGCCGGCGATGTTCGCCTGGGAGGACAACACATCCAGGCTCTGAGCGCGGGAGGTGCGCGGCGCGGCCTCCAGTGCGAAAGCGGTAATGCCGCATTCAGCCAGCTTGGCAATGGTTTCATTGCTGAACGGATTGAGCATGCCCACCACAACGGTGCCGCTTTTTATCAGCGTCAGTTCGCTGTCGCTGGGGGCGACCACCTTGAGAATCAGCTCTGCGCCAAATGCATCATTGGCACTGCCAATGGTCGCGCCTGCCGCTTCATAAGCACTGTCGACAACGCTGGCGTTAATACCGGCGCCGCTTTGCACAGTGACTTTATGACCCTGGCCGATCAACTTCTTGATGGTTTCCGGGGTTGCAGCAACCCGTGTTTCACCCGTCTGGGTTTCGAGAGGAACACCAATGTGCACGTCAAATCTCCTGCGTGATCTTATTGAGTAAACCCAGGCACTTCGGATGGTGCGGCTGGGGCGGCCGATCAGCACGATCCCGCTAAATCAGGGCGGGGCGCGGCATTTTGCAGGCGAACTTTGTGCCCTTCAAGGGATTATGACGGGTGACGGAAAATTAACTACAAGTCACCCCGTGACCGAATGTCGCACCGATCAGTGCAATCCCTTGCAGGCCGTGGCTTGTGAGGATTCTGTCCAAAATTCAAGAATTTACACATCGGCACGGTGAATGAGGTGTCATTGCCTTCCAATGGAGGCTCAAGGCCACGTATTCAGGCCTTTGTAGGACGTTTGTGCTACTCCTCAGTACAGTCTGCCAATATGCGACAAATACTTATATCTGTAGTGCTTTTGTCTTCCTGACTACGGGGTCAGCTAATAAGTGTGAGCCTTTACCCTTCTAGGCTGTAGCCTTGTGCCTGATTCACCAGCCAATCGCGAAATGCCTTTAAAGAGGCTGATTCGACCTTTCGCTCGGGAATCATCAGGTAGTAGGCCTTAATGCTCGATAGTGCCTGGGCGTTGGCAATCACCAGACGCTTCTCTGTCAGTTCGCGCTGAATCAAGAACGGTGGAATCAGCGCGATCCCCATATCGTGCATTGCAGCTTGAGCAAGCATGGAGAATAGCTCGTAACGCGGCCCTGTCATGTCTCGCGGGATATTCAGGCTTTGAGAGTTGAACCACTGGCGCCAGGCATAAGGGCGTGTGGTCTGCTGTAGTAGGGGCAGTTCGGCGATTTCCCTGGGGCTCAGGTTGGTTTTTTTGCCCAGTAACGTGGGGCTGCACACCGGCATCGGATTTTCGCCCATGAGCCTGTGGGATTCGGTACCCGGCCAGTCGGCGTCGCCGAAATAGATCGCGGCGTCGAAGTCGGTGTCGGCAAACAGGAAGGGGCGGGTGCGGTTGGTGAGGTTGACCGTCACTTCCGGATGTTTGTGCTGAAAATCCTTGAGTCGCGGCAACAGCCATTGAGTGCCGAAGGTGGGTACCACCGCCAGTTCGATCACGTTGGCACCCTGCTGGCCCATCACTGACAAGGTGTCCCGTTCAACCGCATCGAGTTGGGTAGCCACTCGGCGGCTGTAGGAAAGCCCGGCCTCCGTCAGCTTCACTCCGCGTCGCGAGCGCCGGAACAGTTCGACGCTGAGGAACTCCTCTAGGCTGGCGATCTGTCGGCAAATCGCTCCCTGCGTGAGGGAAAGTTCCTGGGCGGCCTTGGTAAAGCTCTCGTGGCGCGCTGCAGCTTCAAAACTGATCAGGGCGGTTGTACTGGGGATCTTTCTGCGCATGTACGTCAACCTCACTAATACATCGCATATAGGCTATGTTGCGACGTTACGGAGTGAGAAATTAGCACAACAGTATGCAAAATCCTCGTTTGTCGTGAAGCCAAACCCGGCCTAGGATCACTCCACGTTATTTGACCCGATTCGAGAGGACTCACTCATGGGCGGTAAAGCTAGCTTCAACTGGATCGATCCCCTGCTGCTGGATCAACAGCTCACTGAAGAAGAACGCATGATTCGCGACACGGCTCAGCAATTCGCTCAGCAGAAGCTCGCGCCACGCGTTCTCGAAGCTTTCCGTCATGAGAAGACCGACCCGGCGATCTTCCGTGAGATGGGCGAAGTGGGTCTGTTGGGTGCGACCATTCCTGAGCAATACGGTGGAAGCGGCCTTAACTACGTCAGCTACGGTCTGATTGCCCGTGAGGTCGAGCGTGTCGACTCCGGCTATCGCTCGATGATGAGCGTGCAGTCTTCGCTGGTCATGGTGCCGATCAACGAATTCGGTACCGAAGCACAGAAACAGAAATACCTGCCGAAGCTGGCCTCGGGTGAATGGATCGGTTGCTTCGGTCTAACCGAGCCTGACCACGGTTCCGACCCGGGCGCGATGATTACTCGTGCACGTAAAGTGGAAGGCGGCTACAGCCTCACCGGCAGCAAAATGTGGATCACCAACAGCCCGATCGCCGATGTGTTCGTGGTTTGGGGTAAGGACGACGCGGGCGACATTCGTGGTTTTGTTCTGGAGAAGGGCTGGAAAGGCCTTAGCGCTCCGGCGATTCACGGCAAGGTTGGCCTGCGTGCATCCATCACCGGCGAGATCGTCATGGACAACGTGTTTGTCCCTGAAGAGAACATCTTCCCGGATGTCCGTGGTTTGAAAGGTCCTTTTACCTGCCTTAACTCGGCGCGTTATGGCATTTCCTGGGGCGCGCTGGGCGCTGCCGAGTTCTGCTGGCACACCGCTCGCCAATACACCCTGGATCGTAAGCAGTTTGGTCGTCCATTGGCGGCCACACAGTTGATCCAGAAGAAGCTGGCTGACATGCAGACCGAAATCACTCTGGCGCTGCAAGGCTGCCTGCGTCTGGGGCGTATGAAGGATGAAGGCACTGCTGCCGTCGAGATTACGTCGATGATGAAGCGCAACTCCTGTGGCAAGTCCCTGGACATCGCTCGCATGGCGCGCGACATGCTGGGTGGCAACGGCATCTCCGATGAGTTCGGTGTCGCTCGGCATCTGGTCAACCTGGAAGTGGTGAATACCTATGAAGGTACGCATGACGTCCACGCACTGATCCTCGGTCGCGCGCAGACCGGCATCCAGGCGTTCTATTAATAGGAGAACGGTCATGGGCGCGCTTTCGCATCTACGGGTACTGGATTTATCGCGGGTACTTGCCGGGCCTTGGGCCGGGCAGATCCTGGCGGACCTTGGCGCTGAAGTCATCAAGGTCGAGCGCCCGGGCAATGGCGATGACACGCGCGCCTGGGGGCCTCCGTTCCTTAAAGACGCCTATGGCGAGAACACCAGTGAGGCGGCCTATTACTTGTCCGCCAATCGCAATAAGCAATCAGTGACCATCGACTTCACGCGGCCAGAGGGTCAACAGTTGGTGCGTGAGTTGGCGGCGAAGTCGGACATTCTCATTGAAAACTTCAAGGTCGGTGGTCTGGCGGCTTATGGGTTGGACTATGAGTCGCTCAGGACGATTAATCCGAAGCTGATCTATTGCTCGATCACTGGATTCGGTCAGACAGGTCCGTATGCCAAGCGTGCTGGCTATGACTTCATGATCCAGGGCTTGGGCGGTCTGATGAGTTTGACCGGTCGTCCCGAAGGAGATGAAGGCGCGGGTCCGGTGAAAGTCGGTGTGGCGCTGACAGATATTTTAACCGGGCTCTATTCAACAGTAGCGATCCTGGCGGCCTTGGCTCATCGGGATCAGGGCGGTGGCGGTCAGCATATAGACATGGCATTGCTGGATGTTCAGGTGGCTTGTCTGGCCAATCAGGCGATGAATTACCTGACTACAGGCGTTGCGCCTAAACGCCTGGGCAACGCTCACCCGAATATCGTGCCTTATCAGGACTTTCCTACAGCCGATGGCGACTTCATCCTCACTGTGGGTAATGATGGGCAGTTCCGCAAGTTTGCGCAGGTGGCTGGTCAGCCGCAGTGGGCGGATGATCCACGTTTTGCGACCAACAAACTGCGGGTGGCTAACCGAGCAGTATTGATTCCGCTGATTCGCCAGGTGACCGTGTTCAAGACTACTGCTGAGTGGGTGGTGCAGCTGGAGCAGGCAGGCGTGCCATGCGGACCGATCAATGATCTGGCTCAGATGTTTGCCGATCCTCAGGTTCAGGCGCGGGGGTTGGCCATTGAGCTGCCTCATGCTTTGGCCGGGATGGTGCCGCAGGTTGCGAGCCCGATACGTCTGTCCGAGACTCCGGTGGAGTACCGTAGTGCGCCTCCTTTGTTGGGTGAACACACGCTGGAGGTTCTGCAGCGGGTGTTGGGTCTGGATGCCGGAGTCGTTGCTGGGTTCAAGGCGTCTGGAGTGCTCTGAGCATTCCTTCTATATAGCAGGGCTGGTTTTGCTCTCCTATATAGAGGGGAATGCGCAGTTTTCCGGCGTTCCGCAAGTTATTGATAGAAAAGCGTAATTAGAGGTTGACGGCAGATTCTGGACGTCTATAATTCGCCCCACTTCCGGCGCAGTCGAAACGGAAAACTCCTTGCTAAGCAAAGAGTTACGCAGTTTTCGGCAGTGGTTACGCTTCAGTTCATCGAAGCCAGAAGGAGTTGAAAGAGCGGTGTTGTTTGGCTCTTTTGGCGGTTCGATCATCTCGGTCGAAAGCGGAGAAAAAGAGGTGTTGACAGCAGCGAGTAACGCTGTAGAATTCGCCTCCCGCTAACGAGAGATCGGAAGCGCAAGTGGTTGAAGTTGTTAAAGATTTCCAAGCGAAACTTTGAAAACTTCTGAAAATAACCGCTTGACAGTAACGGAGGCTGCTGTAGAATGCGCGCCTCGGTTGAGACGAAAGATCTTAACCAACCGCTCTTTAACAACTGAATCAAGCAATTCGTGTGGGTGCTTGTGGAGTCAGGCTGATAGTCAACAAGATTATCAGCATCACAAGTTACTCCGCGAGAAATCAAAGATGTAACCAACGATTGCTGAGCCAAGTTTAGGGTTTCTTAAAAACCCAAAGATGTTTGAACTGAAGAGTTTGAT
>NZ_JAHUWR010000030.1:0-278 GCF_019218905.1 Pseudomonas sp. PDM24
GCGAGGCTGAAAAGCGTAGTCGATGGAAAACAGGTTAATATTCCTGTACTTCTGGTTATTGCGATGGAGGGACGGAGAAGGCTAGGCCAGCTTGGCGTTGGTTGTCCAAGTTTAAGGTGGTAGGCTGGAATCTTAGGTAAATCCGGGATTCTAAGGCCGAGAGCTGATGACGAGTGTTCTTTTAGAACACGAAGTGGTTGATGCCATGCTTCCAAGAAAAGCTTCTAAGCTTCAGGTAACCAGGAACCGTACCCCAAACCGACACAGGTGGTTGGGTA
>NZ_JAHUWR010000031.1:0-255 GCF_019218905.1 Pseudomonas sp. PDM24
TCGTCACCGGCACCGCCGCTGAGTGTATTGTTCCCGGTGTTGCCCACCAATACGTTGTTCTGGCTATTGCCGGCGCCGCCGAGGTTGTCGCCGCCGGTGAGGAACAGGTTCTCCACGTTGGCGGCCAACGTCCAGCTGACCGACGAACGCACGGTGTCGGTTTCGCCGGCCAGTGCGCTGGTTTCAGTGATGGTGTCGCCAAGGTTGTCGATGATGTAGGTGTCGTTGCCCAGACCGCCGATGAGGGTGTCGGCA
>NZ_JAHUWR010000032.1:0-224 GCF_019218905.1 Pseudomonas sp. PDM24
GGGGGGGGGGGGGGGGGGGGGGGGGGGGGGTGGGGGGGGGGGGGGGGGGGGGGGGGGGGGGGGGGGGGGGGGGGGGGGGGGGGGGGGGGGGGGGGGGGGGGGGGGGGGGGGGGGGGGGGGGGGGGGGGGGGGGGGGGGGGGGGGGGGGGGGGGGGGGGGGGGGGGGGGGGGGGGGGGGGGGGGGGGGGGGGGGGGGGGGGGGGGGGGGGGGGGGGGGGGGGGGG
>NZ_JAHUWR010000003.1:0-648775 GCF_019218905.1 Pseudomonas sp. PDM24
TCCGCTGCGGCCTTGGCGAACGCTGCTACCGTGTCGGCAATGTCCTCTTCACTCATCGCCACACCACGCAGGTCACCTGGCGAATCAAGGCCCGACGGGCTTTCCACTGGCGCATCTGGCTCCCAGTTGTTGATGTAACGCGTGGCACCGGTGTGCCAGATCTGCGGTGCCATGCGCCCGCCAGCGTTGTGGACCGCATCGATCACGTTTTTCCACCCCGCCAGCGCCGCTTCGCCGTGAAAAAAAGGGATGCCGGAATCATTGCGTGATGCTGGGCGATCAATCACGGTGCCTTCCGACAAAATCAGCCCGACACCTCCCTCTGCCCGCCGCCGGTAATAGGCAGCGCTCGCTTCACCCGGGATGCCTTCGGGTGAGAACAGACGCGTCATCGGCGCCATGACAATCCGGTTTTTCAGTTCAAGCGAGCGGATGGAAAGAGGACGAAATAAAACGCTGGTATCAAGCTTTGACATTGGATGGACTCCATTTGCTTTTGGAAGTCACATAAGTATATTTTGTAGACCTAATGTCAATTAGGCACCTAGAGTCGCCTAGGTATACATGAGGAAACTTCGATGCTGGAATTAAAGCCGCAATGTTTTTCGTCAGACTGCCCAAGCCGGGCGCTGTTCGACCAAATCGCAGACAAGTGGTCGATGATGGTTCTGGCGGTGCTTGATGATGGGCCGCATCGCTTCAATGCCATCAGGCGTCGCCTGGAGGGCGTCACTCAGAAGGCACTTACACAGTCCCTGCGGCGGTTGGAACGAAATGGTCTCGTCTCGCGCCAGATCATTTCGTTCTCGCCCGTGGCAGTGCAGTATGAGATCACCCCACTTGGTCTAACACTGCAGCAGCCATTTCGCGAATTGCATAAATGGACGCTCGACAAATTGCCTGAGGTTGAAACGGCCCGGTTGAAGTTTGACGAGGCCGCGGAGGGAAGCTGACGATGCGAGTCTTTTTATTGACTCGCCGCCACTGCCACCCTGCAACGCAGAATATTCGTCACAGACTACTCGCACTGAGGGTGGTGAGTGTTTCGTCATTCACCAGATCTGGCGACCAATATATTGAAAAACGGTACGCCCGAGAAACGATGTTATCGGTGCCAAAGGGCTGCTTTTTTTAATGGCTGAACGTATTAAGCGATGGCGAAGAATTTTCTCAGGGCCTATTTTTTGGTCTTTGACGGCTACTGGTCTTGACCTCGCGTAACGACAAACTGGACTGGATGGATGCAATACCAATCTAGCGCCTGAGTACCTGCTCCAATTTTGGCCAATCCGGTGCGCCCAAATCGACCTCGTATCTACCGCCACATCACCTACAACGGTCGATCACGTGTTGGACGGTGCCTGCGGAGTATCGGGATTGAGTTGCTGACGTCTGAATTGCCCGGGAGGCTGGCCATGTATCTGGCGAAAGCGTCGGGAGAAATAAGCTTCGTCAGCGAAACCGCACAACCTCGCCACCTCCCCCACCGGTCGTGTCCCATTGAGCAAATAATTGCGTGCCGCGTGCATCCTGCGTTCGAGCACCAGCTCAGTGAAAGTCTTGCCGATTTCCTTGCGCAACCAGTGTGTCAGATACGTCGGTGACAGGTAGGTCGCAGCAGCCACCTTGATCAGGTTGAGATCGGGGTCGGCAATATTCTTGCGCAAGTATTCGGACATCCTGCTCAGCGCGTCGCGCCGGCTTACTTCGGCGGCATTCTCTTCGGCCAGTCGTTTGAGCGGCTCGGCATACAAGGCACAAACGCTCCCCACCAGTTGCAGCAACAACCCCTTGAGCATCTCGCGAGTGCCAAATTGACGGTTCTCATCCAGGACTCGCATCTGCTCGATCAGGGCACAGACTTTACTGAAATCTTCATCGGCCAGAATGAAATCCAGATGCTCCTGAAAGCGAAACGGCGACAACTCCGGCGCCAGGAGAATCGAGACTTCCTCCAGATCCATCGGGTCACACTGCAAGTGCGGTAGCAGGAAGGTCTGGGAAAAATTGATCACCATGAAATTGCTGTCGGCCGGATGCGGAATCACGTGCACACGATGCGGCAGGATGAAGGCCAGCGTATTGCGCGGAAACGGACGTTCGACGTTGCCGATGTGCTGCACGGTATCGCCACCGAGGTTAACCTGGATCTGGAAATACTCATGGCGATGCGGACTGGTTTCGGCGTGCCGGCCCTTTTTGTCGCGGATGTAAAAGTCCGTCAATTCGCTGCGTTGCTGCATGACGTAAGTGGGCACTCGACTCGGTGACGACATCGCCTGAGGATCCTCTACAGGTACATGGACAGATTGTCGTCGCGCCGCGATGCAGGCGGCGACTGCGGTAATTGTGAAGGCAGACACCGCGGGCTTCAACACGTCATAGGATGACAATGCAATATAGAGAATTAATTGTATCCGTGTGTGATGTGTCGCCTGTCCAAAAAATCTACATGCACACAAAGATAATTAATCATTTAAAAACATCAACTTATAAACAAAATAAAGCATAACCAAGGAAATACGCTGATTTGTTTTTTCTTGGACACCTGTATTCATCGCCTTTTTTAGAAGAAAAAACGATCTAACGCCTCCGTTGATTTTGAGAAGTTGTACGACCACTGTGATAGCCAATGCAGCCCGAACCTTCCAAAAACAATCAAAAGGTGCGCACGTGATGAACCTGTTTTTCCCTCTCGCCAACCCTCCCCCGATCGAGCCAGTCCGAAGGCGTATTTGAGCGCCTGACAGCGGCTGTCCGCGCCTCTCATTCAAGTAGCGATTGCTCTG
The DNA here is from genome assembly GCF_019218905.1 of Pseudomonas sp. PDM24. NCBI lineage: Bacteria > Pseudomonadati > Pseudomonadota > Gammaproteobacteria > Pseudomonadales > Pseudomonadaceae > Pseudomonas > Pseudomonas sp. PDM24. The sequence continues at coordinate 2,790 of NZ_JAHUWR010000003.1, forward strand.
CCCCGGCACTGCGGGCACGGCTTCGGCTGCGCGCGAACATCTCGATTCTTCTAACAATAAAAAGGTCTACTCATGTCGAACTCGCAAACCTCCCCGTCCACCGCGCCGTCGGTGAGCGCCGGCGCCCGGGACGCCCTGTTGCCTCAGCGACTGCCGACGCGTCGGCGCTGGTTCATGCTGTCATTGCTGCTGATTGCGACCATCATCAATTACATCGACCGCGTAAACATCTCGATTGCCGCACCGTTCCTCGCCAAGGACCTGGGCCTGGACAAGATCGAAATGGGCCTGATTTTTTCCGCGTTTGCCTGGACTTACGCCCTCGCCCTGGTGCCTGCGGGGTTTATTGCCGATCGCTTCGGTTCCCGCTTCACCTACGGGGTATCGCTGATCAGTTGGTCGACGGTCACCGTGTGCCAGGGCTTTGCCACAGGATTCGCTTCGCTGTTCGGGCTGCGCCTGGCGGTCGGCGCCATGGAGGCTCCAGCGTTTCCTGCCAACAGCCGTGCGGTGACGGTATGGTTCCCGGCCCGCGAACGGGGCCTGGCCAGCAGCATTTACGTGTGCGGCCAATATCTGGGCACGGCTCTGTTTACCGGCGTGCTGTTATGGCTGGCCACGACCTATGACTGGCGCCATGTTTTCTACAGCACCGGGATACTCGGCATTGTGTTCGGTGTGATCTGGCTCTACGTGTACCGCGATCCGCTGAGCTGCAAGAACGTCAGCCAGGAAGAACTGAAGTACATCGAAGCCGGAGGTGGACTGGTCAAGAGCAGCCAGGAACGCACCCGGTTCAACTGGCGGCAGATCGCCGAGCTGTTCAGTTATCGGCAGATCTGGGCGATTTGCATCGGCAAGTTCGCCAGCACCTCGGCGTTGTACTTTTTCCTGACCTGGTTCCCGACGTACCTGATCGAAGAACGCAAGCTGACCATGATCAAGGCCGGGATCTTCGCCGTGCTGCCGTTCGTGGGTGCAACGGTCGGCATTCTGCTGGCCGGTATCGTCTCCGACTTGCTGATACGCCGCGGTTACTCAATGTCCTTCGCTCGCAAGTTGCCTTTGGTGGTCGGATCGATGCTGGGGATGTCGATTGTGTTGGTGAATTTCACCGACTCGAATGTGATCTGCATTGCCGTGCTGACCATAGCCTTCTTCGCCCAGGGAATCGCTTCGTCGTCGTGGGCGGCGGTGTCGGAAGTTGCGCCCAAGGAATTGATCGGCCTGACCGGCGGAGTCACCAGCCTGGCCGCCAACATCGGCGGGATCGTCACTCCGATTGTGATTGGCGGCATCGTCCACGCGACAGGCTCGTTTGCCTACGCCTTCTGGTTCATCGGCGGCGTGGCGCTGGTCGGTACCTTGTCCTATTCGTTGCTGCTCGGTCGCTTGTATCGCATCGAACTCAAGGCGCGCTGAGTCAAAAAAAACGTTTTTCTCCAACACAAGGCGGCTTTCGTCCAACTTCGCAAAAGATTGCCGCCGTACGCTGACGCTTCTAACAGGACGACTACAAAAATGACGATGACCGAGTATGTGTTTACCCCGGATCTGCCCGTGACCTTGCCGGTTGCTGGCAGCCAGCAGCGCTTTCCCGTTGCCCGGGTATTTTGTGTCGGCCGCAACTACCCTTGGCCAGACACCCAAGGCCAGTCCCGCCAGCCGCCAGTGTTCTTCATGAAACCGGCGAGCAACGTGGTGGATGCGGCGGGTGAAGTGACTTTCCCGCCCTTGACCGAAGAGTTTGTCCACGAAATCGAATTGGTCGTGGCCATCGGTGAAGGCGGCGCCAATATTCCGCAGAGTCAGGCGCTGGCCTATGTGTGGGGCTATGCCGCCGGCCTTGATCTGACCCGTCGTGATGTCCAGCGCGCGGCCAAAAGCAATGGTTTGCCGTGGGAAGGTGCCAAGGTGTTCGACGGTGCCGCGCCAATGACCGCCATCGTGCCGGTCACGCGGGCAGGACATCCCGATGGTGAGTTGTGGCTGAACGTCAACGGCGAAGAGCGCCAGCGCGACAGCCTCGACAGCCAGATCTGGTCGGTCAGTGAAATCATCAGCCGCATCTCACAGTCGGTAGCGCTGCGGGCCGGTGACCTGATCATGACTGGCAGCCCGGCAGGCGTCGATGTGCTGCAACCGGGCGACATCATCAACGCCGGGATCGACGGCATCGGCCAACTGGAAATGCGCGTCGGTCCACGACCTTGAACCCGGCTCACGCCCTCGTGAATTGAGAAAGGAGATAACAACATGAACAGTCCTTTGAAAGTGGCCCTGGTCACCGGCGCCGGTAGCGGAATCGGCCGCGCCGTGGCCCTGTCGCTGATGGCCGACGGATTCACCCTGGTAGTGGCCGGACGTCGGCCGGAGCCGTTGCAGGCCTTGGTCGAATTGGCGCTCAGCGAAGGACACGAAGCGTTGGCGGTGCCGACTGATGTGCGCGACCCGGCCAGTGTCGATGCGCTGTTTGCCACCCTCACCGAGGTATACGGGCGACTCGATGTGGTGTTCAACAACGCCGGGGTCAACGCCCCGGCAGTGCCGCTCGATGAGCTGACGTTCGAGCAGTGGCGAAACGTGATCGACACCAACCTCAACGGCGTTTTCCTCTGCGCCCGTGGTGCCTTCAGGCTGATGCGCCGGCAACAGCCACAGGGTGGACGCATCATCAATAACGGCTCGATCTCGGCGCATACCCCACGCCCCTTCAGCAGCGCCTACACCGCCAGCAAACACGCGGTGCTGGGGCTGACCAAATCCCTGGCCCTGGACGGGCGCGAATTCAACATCGCCTGCAGCCAGATCGACATCGGCAACGCCCTGACCGAGATGTCGGTGCGCATGACCAAAGGCGTGCGCCAGGCCAACGGCACCATCGCCGTGGAGCCGATGGTGGACGTCAAGCATGTGGCCGACGCCGTGCGCTACATCGCCGGCCTGCCGCTGGAGGCGAACGTCCTGAACATGACCGTCATGGCCAGTGCCATGCCGTTTGCCGGTCGCGGTTAAACCGGCTTTTTTATTCCGTTACGCGAGGTTTACATGAAACCAGAAGTCTTGCAGCTCAGCCCGATCCTGATCCCTGAAATCAACGCGCGGCTCGATGAACTGTTTACCGTCAGACGCTACTTCCAGCAGGCCGACAAGCAGGCTTATTTGCAGGCACACGGCGCGAACATTCGCGGGGTGATCACCGGCGGGCATACCGGTATCAGTCAGGCGCTGATGGCGCAGCTACCGAAACTGGAAGTGGTGGCGGTCAACGGCGTGGGCACGGATGCGGTGGACCTGGCTTACGCCAGGGATCGCGGGATCCGCGTGACCGCGACCATCGGGGCGCTGACCGAAGATGTCGCCGACCTGGCCATCGGATTATTGATTGCCGTGTGCCGGGGTCTATGCACCAGTGATCGTTACGTGCGTTCGGGGCAATGGCCCCATAACCCGACACCGTTGGCACCGTTGCCGTTGGCGCGTCAGGTATCGGGCATGCGCATCGGGATCGTCGGCATGGGCCGGGTCGGCCGAGCAGTGGCGACCCGGGCCGCGGCGTTCGGCTGCCCGATCAGCTACACCGATCTGCAGCCGATGAGCGATGTGAACCACACTTTCATCGCCGATCTGAAGCAGCTGGCCAGCCACAGTGATGCGCTGATTCTCGCGGCTGCTGCCGACAAGACTGAAGCCATCATCAATGCCGATGTGCTGCAGGCGCTGGGCAAGGACGGGTATCTGATCAACGTGGCGCGGGGCAAGCTGGTCAACGAGGTCGATCTGGTGACGGCACTGGCCGCTGGAGAGATCGCGGGGGCGGCACTGGATGTGTTTGTCGATGAACCGAACGTCCCCGAGACACTGTTCGGCAACGAGAACGTGGTACTGCAGCCCCATCGCGCCAGTGCGACGCTGCAGACCCGCACGCGGATGGGAGAGATGGTGGTGGCGAGCCTGGTGGACAGTTTCGCCGGGAGGATACCGCAGGGGTCTGTGACTGACTGAACGTTGGCCGCCGAGGAGACGTTGCGTCCCCCTTGGCGGCTCGGTGTCAGGTAAACAGATCGCGGAACGAAAACCAAACTCAGGGCGGTCGACGTGATCAATCCCCAATTGTAGACGTCGACGCCGAATTGACCCACGTACTCTCTCCAATGGCTTTCAGTAGTTAGTCACCTAACAATCCCCCAAAAAACCACAACTTGAATTAAGAGTCAGGGAGCCCCGTGTATACGAGTCTAGGTTCGCGGCCCTGATTTATTCGCCCTCCGCCAAGAGTGGCGATTCAAACCACCACAATTGCGTTCGCAGAGTTTTGGCTCGGTAACCTGGGCTACTTCGATACCGATCCCGATTCCTTCGATTTTGAGCAGATCCAGAATGACTGATCGAGCGCATGAGGCCGCATGTACTGGTTGGTGGTCGGGCGGCCGGACTCAGACTTACCCGGGTAGTGGGTGTCACCGCAGGCACCGTACACAGCTATCTGAGCGGCGACGGTGGAAGGTGAATGCCGTACGCCTGGGTCGACTGCACTGTTGCCCGCCCAACAGTGATGCTGAACCGCTATTGGCTGAGCAACACTTTGCCGCAGCGAGGGGCGTTCCCCGCTGATATCGGCCTGCCAAGGCCAGCCAAAGGCGACTCACCCGGCACTGGCGACCAGACAAAGCCTTAAGCTAATAACCAAAAAGTATTTACTGGATGTTTTTTAGATCGTTTACATTTAATTCATGGATGCGGCAGTGTTGCCCGGTAAACAGAAGCGCCATTGTTGCTCAGGCAACAGTCGCTCAACAGTTAGCTGCCCGGGCAACAGCAGCCGAGATAACATGTTAATCCATCTTATTGTTTTTAATAGTTATTTTAACCCTGGAACAACTCTTGCTCTGATGGCTGCACATCCCGCAACTCGAACAGGAACAGACCCCATGAGCACCCCACTTAAAGTCGTCGCCGTTTCCGGTGGAACCTATCGTCCGTCGCGTACCCTGGTGCTGGTCCAGGCCATCGTTGCCGAGCTGAGCCAGTACCTGCCAATCGAAAGCCGCATCATCGAACTGGGCGACATTGTCCGCCCACTGGGCAGCGCCATGTCCCGTCAGGAGCTGCCGGAAACCGTTGAGTACGAGTTGAGTGCGATTGAGTCGGCGGACCTGCTGGTTGTGGCCGCACCTGTCTACCGTGGCGCCTACCCGGGCCAGTTTAAGCACCTGTTCGACCTGATTGGCCAGGACGCATTGATCGACACCCCGGTGTTGCTGGCCGCCACCGGTGGCAGCGACCGGCATGCGCTGGTAATCGATCATCAGTTGCGCCCGCTGTTCAGCTTCTTCCAGTCGGTGACCCTGCCCCTTGGCGTGTATGCCTCGGAGGCCGATTTCACGAATTACCAGATCAGCAGCGAAGCGCTGAAAACACGCATCCGCCTGGCAGTCGAACGGGCCGCACCGCTGTTCACCGCCAATGCCGCCGACTTGCGGAAAACAGCCTGAGGAACAGCCTGTGACCGCTCTCCATATATCCAGACTTGAAACCCCGCTGCAGATCGCCCGGACGCTCGCCGCCGAGTTTTCCCGAACCGCCGCCGAACGCGACCATCTGGGCGGCACGCCGAAAGCCGAGCGCGACGAGTTGCGCCGCTGCGGTCTGCTGGCGATGAAAATTGACCAGCAATACGGTGGCCTTGGCGCCAGCTGGAGCGACACCCTGGAAGTGGTGCGCGAGTTCGCCAGGGTCGACAGCTCGATCGCCCATGTGTTCGGCTTCCAGCATTTGATGCTGGCCACGGTACGGCTGTTTTCCCGGCCCGAACAGTGGCAGCCCTGGTTCGAACAGACCGCGCGCAACAACTGGTTCTGGGGTAATGCCCTTAACCCGTTGGACACCCGCACCTTGTCAAAAAAATTTGCAGGCTATCGCGAGTTTTCCGGGCGCAAGAGTTTCTGCTCCGGCGCCTCCGATTCGGAAATGCTGATTGCCTCGGCGCTGGATGAATCCACCAGCGGCAAGCTGTTGATCGCCGCCATTCCCAGTCATCGCACCGGCATCACCTTGCACGGCGACTGGGACAACATCGGCCAACGGCAGACCGACAGCGGCAGCGCCACCTTCGAACGGGTGCGCGTGGAAGAGAATGAACTGCTGCTAGATCCCGGCCCGCTGAGCACGCCCTTTGCCTGCCTGCGCCCGCTGATCGCCCAACTGACCTTCGTCAATATCTTCCTCGGCATTGCCGAGGGCGCGTTCGAAGAGGCCCGCAATTACACCCTCAAGGAAACGCGCCCCTGGTTCAAGGCCAACGTCAGCCAGGCCAATCAGGACCCCTATGTCCTGCGCCATTATGGCGAATTCTGGGTCGGGCTGGAAAGCGTGCGCCTGCTCACTGAACGCGCCAACGCCCTGCTCGACCAAGCCTGGAGCAAGGAGCACCGGCTCGGCGCCGAGGAGCGTGGCCAACTGGCCTTGGCCATTGCCACCGCCAAGGTCGCCGCCACCCGCACCGGCCTGGACCTGACCAGCAGCCTGTTTGAAGTGACTGGCGCCCGCGCCACCCATGCCGCGCTGCGCCTTGATCGTCACTGGCGCAACCTGCGCACCCAGACCCTGCACGACCCCGTGGACTACAAGCTCCATGAACTGGGTGACTGGGCGCTCAACAAGACGCTACCCACTCCGTCCTTTTACTCATAGGCCCCACCATGCAACTACTCACGCTGCCGCCCTCACCAGCCCTGGCCACCTCGATACGCGCCACTGCGCAAGTCTTCGAAGACCCGAAATCACAGGCGCTGCTGGCGCACCTGCAACAGGTCGCGCCCAGTGACGCCAGCGTGTTGATCATCGGCGAAACCGGGACCGGCAAGGAACTGGTGGCCCGTCATCTGCACAACCTCAGCGCCCGTCGCAACAAGCCGTTTATCGCGGTCAACTGCGGCGCGTTTTCCGAAAGCCTGGTGGAGGCCGAACTGTTCGGCCACGAAAAAGGCGCCTTCACCGGCGCCCTGAGCGCCAAGGCCGGCTGGTTCGAGGAAGCCAACGGCGGCACGCTGTTCCTCGACGAGATCGGTGACTTGCCGATGCCGATCCAGGTCAAGTTGCTGCGGGTGCTGCAGGAGCGTGAAGTGGTTCGCCTGGGTTCACGCAAAAGCATCCCCATCGATGTACGGGTGCTGGCTGCGACCAACGTGCAGCTGGAAAAAGCCATCAACGCCGGGCACTTTCGCGAAGACCTCTATTACCGGCTGAACGTGGTCAGCCTGGAGCTCAGCCCGCTGCGCGAGCGACCGGGCGACATCCTGCCGCTGATCCGCCACTTTATCGCCGAGTACAGTCGTCGGCTGGGTTATGGCGAAGTGGTGCTGGATACCGAAGCCGAACAGAAGCTGGTGAATTACTCATGGCCGGGCAATATTCGCGAGCTGGAAAACGTCATTCACCACACCCTGTTGATCTGCCGTAACAATCTGATCCGTGTCCAGGACCTGCACCTGTCCAACCTGCGTATCGAACGCCAGGACGCCAGCAATACCGTCCAGGACGACAGTGCCGACGCCCTGCTGCAGCAAGCCTTCCAGAAGCTGTTCGAGGAAGAAAGCGGCGCCCTCCACGAGCGGGTCGAGGAAGCGCTGCTGCGCGCGGCCTATCGCTTCAGCCACTACAACCAGGTACACACCGCCAGCCTGCTGGGGCTGAGTCGCAACATCACCCGCGCGATGCTGATCAAGGTTGGTGAGCTGGTGGTGAACAAACGCCGCCCGGCACAAGACGCCCGGACGGTCAAAGTGGTCAACCTGTCGATCTGACTGGTGCTAGCGGTCAAGCCGCTGCTCCTTTACCCGCTGTCCCGCCCCCCAGATAGAAGTCCTGAATATCACTGCGCGCGGCCAACTGCCCGGTCGTGCCTTCGCTGACGACCCGGCCGCTTTCCAGCACGTAGCCGTACTGGGCGTAACGCAGAGCCAGGTTGATGTTCTGCTCGGCAATCAGGAAGCTCACGCCGTCGCGCCGATTGAGCTGATGGATGATCTCGAAGATCTCCTCGACGATCTGCGGTGCCAGGCCCATCGAAGGTTCGTCCAGCAACACCAGCTGTGGCCGGGCCATCAGCGCCCGCCCGAGCGCAACCATCTGCTGTTCACCGCCGGAGGTGTAGCCGGCCAGGCTTTTGCGCCGCAGCTTGAGGCGCGGAAACTGGCTGTAGATACGTTCCAGATCGGCCTTCAGTTGCCCGCGGGACACCTGACGCGCAAATGCACCCGTCAGCAGGTTTTCCTCCACTGTCAGTTGGGCAAAGCAATGCCGGCCTTCCAGTACCTGCACCAGGCCGCTGGCAACCAGGCTATGGGGCGTGCTGCGGGTGACATCCTCGCCTCGATAAATAATCCGCCCCTGCACCACCTCGCCCCGCTCGGCCCTCACCAGATTGGCGGCGGCCTTCAAGGTGGTGCTTTTGCCAGCACCGTTGGCCCCCAGCAACACCACGATCTGTCCTTGCGGCACCGCCAGGGATACCCCGCGCACGGCGAGGATTGCCTGTTCGTACAGGACTTCAATCGCGTCGATCTGCAAGATCGGTACTTGGTTCATGTTGCTCTCCCCCAAAAAAACCGGGACGCCTCCCGATTCACATCTCAGCTGTCCTGACTGCAATCGCGCGGTGTGATGCCCTTTTCCTTGGCGTACTGGTGCGACGAGGCTTCGATGATCGGTCTGAGCAAGGCACGGTCGGCCTGCACCCAGTCACTGATCAGTTTCCACTGGCTGCCATCCCACCGCTGGAAGCGCACCGCACCGCCCCCTTCATGGTCCGAGCATGACAGCTGCAAGGGTTGCACCAGGCCCAGTGCACCCAGCTCCTTGAGGCGGGCATCGTCCAGCTTGAGGTGCTCGAAGCCCCAGCGCACCTGCTCGCCGGTGAGCGGCTGCTTGCCGAATTTTTCCTGGGCAATGCGCACGGCCTCAACGTTGAGAATGCCGTTCACCACCCCCAGGTTGTAATACACGGTGCCAAAGCGTTTCGGATCAGCCAGGTCACCATTGCCCTTGGCCACCACCTGCTGCTGGATGCCTTGCAAGACCGGGAAATCGGTGCCCGAGGGGTGCGTGGTGATCGCAATAAAGCCTTTGGCGGCGGCACCGGCCGGGGCGGCATCGTCCTCGGAGTTGCTCCAGATGTTGCCGATGATGTGATCCACCGGGAAGCCGACTTTCTGCGCGGTTTTCAACGCCACCGGGTTCATCACGCCCCAGCCGCGCAGAATCACCCAGTCGGGTTTTTCCCGGCGAATGTTGAGCCATTGCGACTGCTGCTCGTTACCCGGATGGGGCACTTCCAGCAGGGTCAGCTTGAACCCGTACTTGTCGGCCAGGGTCTGCAACACCTCATTGGTTTCCTTGCCGTAGGGCGAGCCGTGATACAGGGTGACGATCTTCTTGCCCTTGAGCTGGTCCAGCCCCCCGGCCTGCTGGCCGATGTAGTTGATGATCGCCGAGACTTCGGAGTACGGGTTCAGCTGCAAGGGAAAGGCGTAGGGGAAAACGCTGCCGTCAGTGGAGTCGGTGCGGCCGTGGTTGATGGTGATCAGCGGCAGTTTGTCCGCGGTCGAACGCTCAAGGGTGGCATAGGCGATGCCCACCGACAGCGGGTTAGTGGCGGCAGCCGGCGCACCATTGAGGCCTTTTTTCAGACGCTCGTAGCACTCCACGCCCTTCTCGACCACGTACTCGGTTTCGCACTCACTCCAGGTCAGCTTGACGCCGTTGACCCCGCCATTGGCATTGACGTATTTGAGGTAGTCGATAAAACCACCAAAAAACCCGGTACCACCGGCGGCATAAGGACCGACCCGATAGCTCTGCAGCGGGAAGTACTGTTCGTTATCCGCCTGCGCGGTCAACGTGGCAGTGCTCAGGCTGACAGCCAGGGCGAGGCTACTTAGTAGAGATCGTTTCAACATCAATGTTTTCCTTATCAAGTAATCAAGTGAAGGGTCAACCAAAGGGATTCAGAGCAATCGGCACTTACGCCGAGTCGCTCAGTAGCGCAGCGGCCACAACCGAGCGCGCTCGCGGAACTTCTGCCAGAGGCGCGCCAGGCCCTCCGGCTCCTTGATCAGGAACACAATGATCAGGGCGCCAAATACCATCTTCTGCAGGTTTTCTATCTGTCCGGCATCGATCAGCCCGGCCGGCAACAAGGCCACCAGGTTCGACAGCAGCACCGGAAACAACACGATGAACGCCGCGCCGAGGAAGTTGCCGAGGATGCTGCCCAGGCCGCCGATAATGATGATAAAGAGGATCTGGAAAGATCGATTCAGGTCAAAACCGTGGGGCTCCACGGTCCCCAGGTAGGTGAAGGCCCAAAGCGCCCCGGCCACCCCGAGAAAGAACCCGCTGATGGCAAACGCCAGCAGCTTTGTCTTGAACAACGCAATGCCCATCACCGCAGCAGCGGTGTCCATGTCACGCACCGCCATCCAGTTACGCCCTAGCTCGCTGCGCACCAGGTTCTTGCCCAGCCAGAACAACGCCACCACCACGCCCAGAGTCAGCAGGTAACGCCCCACCGGCGAGTTCAGATCCACACCAAGAATCTCCAGGCGCGGTGCGCTGATCACCCCCGAAGCGCTGTTATTGGAAAACCAGCTGAAGCGGGTCAGCGCCCAGGTCACAAAAAACTGCGCGGCGAGGGTCGACACCAGCAGATAGAAACCCTTGATCCGCAGGCTGGGCAGACCGAACAGCACCGCCACCAGCGCTGCCACTCCCCCGCCCAGGGCCATGCTGAACAACAACGGCGAGCCCGGCACCCGCAGCTCAACGTTGTAAGTGGCAAAGGCGCCCACCGCCATGAAGGCCGCCGAGCCCAGCGACAACTGCCCGGCGTAGCCGGTCAGCAGGTTCAGCCCCAACCCGGCCAGTGACAGCACCAGAAACGGAATCAGAATGGCGCTGAACCAATAGTCGTTACCCAGATACGGCACACCGACAAAGGCCAACAGCAGCAAGCCGACCAAGCCGTAACGGTCCTGGCGCAGGCAAAATACCCGGCGGTCCTGGGCATAGCGAGTACTGAACTGACCGGCTTCCTGATAAAACATCACGCCTCTCCTTAAACCCGCTCGATTGCGCGTTCACCAAATAACCCGGCCGGCCGCACCAGCAGGAACAGCAACGCCAGCACATAGGGAAACCAGTTCTCGATACCACCGCCGATGACGGGGCCCAGGTATACCTCGGCAACCTTCTCCGAGGCGCCGATGATCAACCCGCCGACAATCGCGCCACTGATCGAGGTAAAGCCGCCGATGATCAGCACCGGCAAGGCCTTGAGCACCACCAGCGACAGCGAAAACTGCACCCCCAGCCGCGCGCCCCAGAGCAGGCCGGCCACCAGACCGACAAACCCGGCCACCGCCCACACCAACACCCAGACCCGTTGCAGACGGATGCCCACGGCCAACGCCGCCAGCGGGTCATCGGCCACGGCACGCAACGACAAACCGATACGGGTTTTGTTAAACAGCAGCGAAAGTGCCAACACCAGCAACGCGGCAGTCACGGCTGCAAAAATGTCGAACGGCGACAGCAGCATGCCGCCCAGTTCCAGGGGCTCGTCACTGATGCCCAGTTCCAGGCCATGTACCTGGGCGCCCCACAGCACTTGGGCGAACCCTTCGATCACGTAGGACAAGCCGAGGGTCGCCATGAACAAGGTGATCGGTGAACGGTTGACCAGCGGGCGCAACACCACCCGCTCCACCGCCACCGCCAGCAGCACCATCGCCGACAGGCTGATGACAAACGCCAGCCAAAACGCCACCCCGCGCTCCAGCAGGCTGACAAAGGTCAGCGCCGAAAACAGCACCATCGCGCCCTGGGCGAAGTTGAAGACGCCGGACGCCTTGTAGATCAGGACAAAACCGATGGCCACCAGGGCGTACATCACCCCGGCCAAGAGCCCGCCGATCAGCACCTCGAAGAAAAATTCCATGAGCCTTCCTGTTTTGCGGGCAAAGAGTCCCCTGCCACCCGATAGCTGGCGGCGCTGTCGACTCGGGGGTTAGTGGCGCGTGCCGAGATAAGCGGCAATCACCTCGGGGTTTTGCCGCACCTCATCGGGCGGGCCGTCGCCGATCTTGAGGCCGTAGTCGAGTACCACAACGTGATCGCTAATGCCCATGACCACGCCAATGTCGTGCTCGATCAACACCACGGTGGTACCCAGCTCACGGTTGATGTCGACGATGAACCGGCTCATCTGCTGCTTCTCTTCGGCGTTCATCCCGGCCATCGGTTCGTCCAGCAACAGCAAGCGCGGTTCGGAGGCCAGGGCACGGGCCAGTTCCACCCGTTTCTGCAAGCCATAGGGCAGCTTGCCGACAAGGGTGTCGCGCCACTGTTGGATGTGCAGAAAATCGATGACCCGTTCGGCCGCCTCCCGCTGGCGGTCGTCTTCGCCCGCAGCGCGGCCGATGCGCAGGGCCTGCTCAATCCAGCTGCTGCGACGCTTGAGGGTGCGTCCGGTGAGCACGTTGTCGAGCACACTCATGCCTTTGAACAAGGCGATATTCTGAAAGGTGCGGGCAATACCGCGCACCGCCACATCATGCGGGCGCATGTGCCGGTGCTCTTCTCCGGCAAAGCGTATGCGTCCCTGCTGGGCCTGGTACACGCCGTTGATCACATTCAGCAGTGAGCTTTTTCCCGCACCGTTGGGGCCGATCAAGGCGCAAATCTCCCCGGCTGCCACAGCAAAGCTGATGTCGGTCACCGCCTTGACGCCCTTGAACGACAAACCGATGTTTTCCAGCACTAGCAGATGTTCAACCTTTGTCGCCTGTGTTTGTGCCATGAATCATGTCCTTGTCAGGCCGGTTGCGTGCTGTCTTCGATCCAGCCGTTGACCAGCGGAGCTGGCCACGGCGCGGGGCGGTGCCACTGTGCCGGATCCGGCCAGGTGCGTACCTCAATCGCCAAGGCCTGGAAAAACGCCAGGGTTGGCGGTGCCAGTGCCTCGCCCACCAACAACGGCGCGCGGGTGCGGGAAAAGCCGAGGACGTCGCGCAACGGCCGGCGGATCAGCCAGTATCCCAGGTGCCGTTGCAGCGCACCGGGGTGCGCCACCAGCGCCCAATCCACCATTCGCCGGCGCCAGCTGCCTGGCTCCGGCAAGCGGGCCAGGACCTGGGTATGCAGGCGCTGGTAGGTTTCCCGGGTGCCGGCCACCAGCGTCGGGCCCAACTCACGACGGTCCTGGTCGCGAGTCGACAGGTTCTCCGGAAAATTCAGGCGAAAGCCGGCAATCAACCAAGGCGCCAGCAAATAACGCGCTTGACCACCCGCGGCAAACGCTCGCGCCGCCAGGGCTTCGTCCTGCCGCCCCAGCTGCTCGCTGTGCACCAGGCGCCGGCCTTCCAGTAGCAACTCGGCGTGGCTGATGCGCTGCTGCTCGAGGCGCTGCCCCGCGCCCAAACGGTAGAAGGCAAAGGCTGTGCGCTCGGCTCGGGCCTGGGGTTCCAGCCGGTGATCGCTACCCTGCTGCAGCAGTTGTGCGAACGCCAGGGTGTCACCGGCCTGACTCACCTCAGCCAGGCCGCGGCCGTCGGCGTACATCAGCAGCCTGGGCGCCAGTCCGGCGGCGCGCAGGCGCTGAATCTCCTCATGGCCTTCGGCGAACACCCATTCACTGTGCAGCTCACGCAACAGCGGCACCTGTGCGGCCGCAGCCTCCAGCGGATCCAACAGCGCGGCCACGCCGCCCAACCACTGTGCCGCCAGGGCAGCGATCAATGCCTCCGGCCGCGGGCGGCTGACAATCACCAAAGTCGCACCAGGCACAAAACCACGCGCCTGCAAGGCCGTGGACAGGCGTTGAACCTCAGTGGCCAGTTGGCGCCAGGTAAGCACCTGCCACACCCCCAGGCGCTTATGGCGCAGGGCGATGCCCGTCCCTTGCTGACGTGCCTGATGTTGCAGCCACTGCGGCAAGGTACCCGCGACGGGTTGCGGGTTATCGATGAATGTCGGCATGACCTTTCCCGTCCCTTACACCAGTGCCGCAGCTTTGGTCGCCACAGCCTCGCGCTCCAGCTCACGCACCAGCGGCAACACCTTGCGGCCGAAGTACTCCACCTCCTCCTGAAAGTGCAGGAAGCCACTGAGCACCAGGTCCACGCCCACCGCCTTGAGTGCGACGATGCGTTCGGCAATCTGCTGAGGTGTACCGATCAGGTTGGTCTTGAAACCATCGTTGTACTGCACCAAGTCTTCGAAGGTGGACTTGGCCCAGTTGCCTTCGCCTTCCGGGCTGGAGGCACCGGCGTTCTTCGCCTCGCTGCCGAAACCGTTGACGGCCTCGGGGTCGGCCTTGGCGATAATTTCCTGCAACACCGCGCGGGCCTCAGCCTCGGTTTCACGGGCGATGACAAAGGCGTTCACCCCAACTTTCACCGAGTGGCCATTGATCGCGGCCTTGGCCCGAATGTCGTCGACCTGGGCCTTGATGCCTTCGACAGTGTTGCCGTTGGTGAAATACCAATCGGAGACCCGCGAAGCCATGTCCCGCGCCGCGCGCGAGCTGCCACCCTGGAAGATTTCCGGGTGCGGTTGCTGCAGTGGCTTGGGTTTGAGGGTGTAGTCGTGGAAGCGGTAGAAATCGCCATGAAAACTGAAGTTGTCCTGGGTCCAAATGCCCTTCAGCGCCTGGATGAATTCTTCCGAGCGACGATAGCGCTCATCGTGGTCCAGCCATGGTTCGCCAATGGCGCGGAATTCGCCCTTGAACCAGCCCGACACGATATTCACCGCGACGCGACCGTTGGTGAACTGGTCGATGGTGGCCAGCTGCTTGGCCGCCAGCACCGGACTCCATGGGCCAGGCAGGATGGCCGCGATCACCTTGAGCTTCTCGGTGGCGGCCAACAGTGCGTGGCTGATGGTCACCGATTCGTGTTGGTTTTCGGCGCCATAACCGGCAGTGAAGCGGATCTGTGACAAAGCGTATTCGAAGCCGGCCTTTTCGGCGATTTGCGCCAGCTTGCGGTTGTAATCGATGTCCCAGCTAGTGCGCTGTTCGATCTTGCTGACCACAAGGCCGCCGCTGACGTTGGGAACCCAGTAGGCAAACTTGATGTTGTTCTGGCTCATTGCATGTACTCCATGATTCGTTGAAATGAGGGTTGACCCGGGACGTCAGGCTGCGCTGGTGTCCGGTTGAACAGTCGGATTGAGGCTCAGTACCGCCGACTCGACAGCGCGCTCGATGCGTTCGAGCAACTGCGGGCTGGTGATCTGGTAATCGGTGAAATCGGCTTCGGCGGCATACACACCGATGGGCAAGCTCAGGGCCTGGAAAAAGCCGAACAGCGGGCGCAACTGGTGATCGATGATCAGGGCGTGACGGTCCGAGCCACCGGTGGCGGCCAGCAACACCGGCACGTTGTTCAACGCCTGGTGATGGACGAAATCGAACAGGTGCTTGAACAGTCCAGTGTACGAGGCGCGGTATACCGGGCTGGCAGCAATCAGCAGGTTGGCCGTTTCAATGGCCTGCAGATCGGCCTCGACCGCAGCGGGCAAGTCTTCACGGCGCAGCACCCCGGCAAACTGCGGGCCGACCTCGGACAACTCGATCAGGTGCAGTTCGATCGGCAGTTGTTGCGCAAGACCGGCGATCAGCGCCTTGAGCAACACCAGGGTGCGCGTAGGCCGCTGCACGCTCCCGGATACCGCGACCACTTTCAGTGTATTGCCCATTGCCCGTCCTCGTGGTGGCAGAGGCCACCGCGGCACCTGCACAAGGACTAGAGCAGCAACCGTGCCACTTCAATAATTCAATATAAATCAATTAGTTATACAGTTTTCGTAAAACGCCGCAGTGTCGTCCAACGGACAGGCTGTTGATCAACTGTTGCGCTCACAACAGTTGTCTCGTGGCGTTTGGCACGAAGTCCCGCCCGGGCCGCTGTTGTCGGGCGGTCAGCGCTTCAACAAGTTGCCCGGCAGGCGACAGGAGTGAGCGCCGTCGACACCCCGCACGCCCTGTAAAACGGCTTTTTACAGCGCCAGGCACGACCTGTGCACTGACAGCAGTACGCAGCAGATCGACCGCTCTGTTGCTTCTCTTGCCTTCCATAAGGAGCTGCACCATGACAGTCCAGCAACAACACCTGCCACACCCCCTCTTCACCGGTACCGACTACCTGGCCCTGGCCGAGCGCTTCCGGCCGATCTTTGCACGCATCGCCGCCGGCGCACTGGAGCGCGAGCAAAGCCGCAGCCTGCCCTTTGAACAAGTGAAATGGCTGAAGGAAGCCGGCTTTGGCGCCGTGCGTGTGCCGATCCAGTACGGTGGCGCCGGCGCTTCCCTGCCCCAGCTGTTTGAGTTACTGATCGAATTGGCCGAAGCGGACTCCAATTTGCCACAGGCGTTGCGCGGTCACTTTGCCTTTGTCGAAGACCGCCTCAATGCCCAGGCTGACGCACCACAGGACACCTGGTTCAAGCGTTTTGTCGAGGGTGATCTGGTGGGCAATGCCTGGACCGAAATCGGCAGCGTCAAGATCGGCCAGGTCGGCACTCGCGTCTCGCGTCTGGGCGAAAACTGGGTAGTCAACGGCACCAAGTACTACAGCACCGGTAGCATCTTCGCCGATTGGATCGACCTCTATGCCCAGCGCGATGACAACGGTGCCGACGTGATTGCCGCCGTCCGCGTGCAACAACCGGGCATCTCGCAGAGTGACGATTGGGATGGCTTTGGCCAGCGCACCACCGGTAGCGGCACCTCGGTATTCGAAAACGCCGTGGTGGAGCCTGAAAACCTGCTCGACTTCGCCACCCGCTTCAAGTACCAGACGGCCTTCTATCAACTGGTGCTGTTGGCGGTTCAGACCGGTGCCGGCCGTGCCGCGGTGCACGACATCACGGAAGAAGTGCGCAAGCGCACGCGCATCTTCAGCACCGGCAATGCCAGCCACGTCAGCCAGGACGTCCAGGTGCAGCAAGTGGTGGGCAAGGCATCGGCGCAGGTCTACGCCGCACACGCCACCACCCTGCGCGCGGCGACCGCCTTGCAGGTGGCGTACGAAAGCCGCTTTGCCCATGACGAAGTCGCCGAACGCGAGGCCAACATCGCCGCCGAACTGGAATCGGCCCAGGCCCAAGTGGTGATCGCCGACCTTGTGCTGCGCGCCACCAGTGACCTGTTCAACGCCCTCAGCGCCTCGGCCACCAGCACCGGCAAGGCCTTCGATCGTCACTGGCGCAACGCCCGCACCGCGGCCTCGCACAACCCCCTCATCTACAAGGAACGCATTATCGGCGACTGGGAAATCAACAGCACCGAACCGCCCTACGTCTGGCAGATCGGCGCTGGATCGAAGTAAGCCGACATCACGCCCCAGCACCTGCACCTGATCGGCCAGCGACGAAGCACGGGCCAGCAACGCGTCTGGCGTCTGGCCCCTGGCTCGTCGCTACGCCCAGGAACCAACGTCCCTGGGCGCGGCTCTGGATACGCTCGATACCGCCATGCAACAAGCTGACCTGCCCACCCGGTGCCTGGCCGACGGCAAGCGCACTCTCAAAGAGACGGGTGCGCATTTCGTATATTTCCATCTAACGCAACGCCCTATTTCACATTCCAACTCGAATAGGATTTCAATGTTCGAGCGACTATGGTGCTGAACGTCACAACGTTCAGCACCCTCTGACTCGCTCACTTCCTCTCGCGGTTCACCACTCCCTTCCTGTTTGAGAGGAAGCGTTGGATTGCCCTCGCTATCCGCCGTTGTTGAAGCAGATCCGGGCTGATTGTCAGCCCTGTCATTTCAGGATTTATTTCCACCAATACTCGATCTGAACACCTACGTTGGAGCCTTGCAGGTCTGTACCAAACGCACCGGTATCAGACAACGCCGATCCCGGAGATTGCAAGCTGGCGGCGCGTTGCGCAGCCTTGTTCCAGGTAGCGTAGGTGTAATACAGACGAAATTCCGGCCTGTCCCAGAATCCCGGGCCCTTCGGTGACCAGGTAGGCGCGATGGTGTACTTAGTGAGTTTTCGGGTACCGTCTGCAGCTTCAACCTGGTCGCGCCCAACTTCGGTGATCAACTTGAACTGGTCCGTGAACGCATAAATTGGCCGAACACCAATGGATAACCAGTTCTGATCATCACCATCAGGGCGCGTGTCTTTTTGATAGACCAATTCAACTTGACCACTAAAAGCATGAGTCATTTGCCAGTCGAAAAACTCCACGAGCCGCCAGCTCTTGTTGCTCTCATCCAACGTGGTATCACCGGTGTAGCCCAATGCGGTGCCCGGCCCTCGGCCGTATTGAACAGCGAACTTGTTGACTCCGCCAAGAAACGCGACCTGCTTGTGCTGGGCAACCACCGACCAGCCCTGATGAGCATTCTCGCGGCTCGGCTTGTCCAGATAACTGACGCCCAGTTGAACCTCGCCACTGGGATTTGTGTTGAATCCGCTGACGGTCACATCATGACGGGTAACAAAATCCTTTTGGAAGACATTGTCCTTGCGTGAGAACACGTAGCTGTATTTCAGATCTCCCAATGCGACCTGGTCGAACCCAAAGCCTGTTGAGCTTTGGTTCCAGTAGAAGTAGTCGGAAATATTGATGTCGTTTCGGTTGTAGTAACGACGGCCCGCCCAGAAAGAACCGCCATTCAATGCCGGCATCTTGCTCCACTCAGCGTAGAGCTGACTCATCCGCGTATAGCCGTGCTCCCCGTCAAATTTTGGTTCATGGCCATACTCGTTATAAAACTGTGCCATGCCTTCCACGCTGACCACCGAGCCGTCGTCAAGTGAAAGCAGATCCTGGCGCAAATCCAGCTCCAGATATTGCTCACATTCGTTGCCAAGACGGTATTTGGATTGCGCGCCCGGTAGCTGAAAACACGACTGTTTCCCTCCTTGAGTCGAATCTCCAACTCCGGTTCTGAAATAACCACTGAAGTCTGTTGAATACGCGTCAACGGGCAAAAAGCCGACAGCAAAGGACGCACCCAGAACTGCGCTGAGAGTTTTAACGTTCATTCATAACACCTTTTGTTTGTTATATTTATTGGATAAGGCCGACGCGAACAGCACGCTTTTAATCAAAGTACGCGGTTAACTCCCACGCACCTGTTTCAGAAAGGGAAATACCAAGTTAAATCGAATAGAAAAGGCACCGCTGAACCCAAAAGCATGAGAAAAATCCAGGCATTGCCAGTGCAACGATAAGGAATTAGTCCCGTCCAATCTTATGAGGCTCTACCCCCGATGACGTCCTCGGAAGAAATCTATAAGACCCTGCGTCGAGGAATCATCAGCCGGTTGCGCGTCATAGCGAGTCAGGAGGCTATGGACGTTGTTACTTAGCTCCTTGCCCAGTTCCACGCCCCATTGATCAAACGAATTGACTCCCCAAATTACGCCCTGGACAAAGACCTTGTGCTCATAAAGGGCGATCAGCGCACCAAGGCTATGTGGATTGATGATCTCAAGAGCAACTGTATTGCTTGGCCGGTTACCGGGGATCACTTTATGCGGTGCCAGTCGTTCAATCTCACTGGATGAAAGGCCTTTGGCTTTTAGCTCTGCCTCAGCTTCACTGCGGGTTTTGCCCCACATCAGCGCTTGGCTTTGAGACAAGCAATTGGCATACAGCCATTCCTGATGATCAGCCACTGGATTGTGGCTGACCACAGGCACAATGAAGTCAGCTGGAATCAGAGGCGTTCCCTGATGCAGCAACTGGTGGTAAGCGTGCTGTCCGTTACACCCAACGCCGCCCCAGATTACCGGGCCCGTGGTGCAGGACACTGACGTGCCATCATGACGAACACTTTTGCCATTTGACTCCATGTCCATCTGCTGCAGATGCTTAACGAAGTTGCGCAGGTAATGGTCATAGGGCAAGAAAGCATAGCTTTGCGCCCCCCAAAAATTGTGATACCAAACGCCGAGTACCGCTAAAAGAACAGGAAGGTTCTGTTCCAATGGTTCGTTCAGGAAATGCTGATCCATAGCGTACGCGCCGGATAGCAGTTCCTTGAAGTTAGCGATGCCAATGGCCAGCGCAATCGGCAGGCCAATTGCAGACCATAGTGAGTAACGGCCACCGACCCAGTCCCACATAGGAAAAATGTTTGCTTCACGGATGCCGAAATCCAGCGCTGCCTGGCGATTACTGGTCACAGCAATGAAATGGCGATATAGCTTCTCTTCCGTCCCGCCCTTAGCCAAGTACCAGCTACGAGAAGCTTGTGCATTCTTCAAGGTTTCAAGAGTACCGAAGGTTTTGCTGGAGATGATGAACAGCGTTGTTTCTACGTTCAGTTCGGCTGTAACCTCTCGGAACTCGCTGCCGTCGATATTAGCTAGATAATGGCACCGCACCCCATGCCGAGCAAAAGGCGCCAGCGCCTCAGAGACAAGCTCCGGGCCCAGAAATGAGCCACCAATACCAATGTTTACGACATCGGTGATGACCTTGTCGTTGTAACCACGCCACAGATGGTTATGGATACGACTCACAACGTCAGTCATCTGCGCCAGGGCTCCATGCACATCGCGCATCAAGTTGCGACCATCGACCATCAAAGCGTCCCCCACTGGTCGCCGCAGCGCCGTATGCAGCACTGGGCGCCCTTCGGAGCAGTTGATTTTCTCTCCACTGAACATGGCACGCGCGGCCTGTTCCACGCCTGCCTCGCGAGCAAGGTTTACAAGCAATGAACGCGTTTCGTGAGTGATGAGGTTTTTAGAGTAATCCAAAAAAAGCCCGCAGCCCGCCAAGGAAAAGTCTTGAAAGCGTTTACTGTTATCTCGAAAGGCATCGCGCATACTAAAATTTTTCATGCTCTCCCGATGGTCGAGCAGATTGCGCCATGCCGGCAGTGCAGTCACATCATTCGTTTTGTTGTAGTTATTCATGCTCAGCCCTTCTTCGCCAATACGGCTTGTGCCGTCTCAATCAACTCTTTTCTTGCCATTCAAATGTGGGCGTTTTTTGTAATTCTGCAAACGCAGAAGCGCCATCACAGGAATAAGCCCTGCATTGTTCAGTTACGACCCATTATCGGATTTACTCCCGCGAGGGCCAGCGTTCTCCATCGCGATTCAAATAAATGTCTATCTCTATAACGAAATCATTGAAACCTGAAGAAAACAAAACCGAACGTGGGGGCACTCAAGCAGAAAACACTGCAAACATACATATCCGTGCACGACAAGTGGAAACCAGGTGCCAGTCATTTAGTTTCAAAATTATCCAGACGGCGAGACGTGGACAAACATCAAATAATTCACGTCTGCACCGCTAGATCCTCAGGACGAAACCCTGAGTACAGTCATTTTGGAGCGCCGCAAGAATCTCGCTGGATTAAAGAGGGTTTCAATCTAATAGTCTGACGTCTACCCTCAGGTTGCTTGATACGCTTCAATAAAAGCTTCACAGCCTGGGCTCCGAGCTCCTCGAGAGGTTGCGCTACAACTGTCAGTCTTGGGCTAAAAGCATCCGCCCAGTCGAAATCGTCAAAGCCAACAAGCGCGATATCCTTTGGCACCTCAAGCCCCGCTTCACGAAGAGCCTGCATTGCACCAATGGTCATCAAGTTGTTTGCAGTCATTATTGCGGTGGGCGGGTGCTCTAGCGATAGCAAACGGCGCGTGGCTTCCATTGCCGGCGCAATCGCCGATTCACCACAGCAAACCAATTGATCTTCGTACTCAATTCCAGCGTCAGCTAAAGCCGCACGGTAGCCGTCAATTCGCTCATGAGAAGAAGACTGAGTCAATCGTCCGGATACCATCCCGATACGCCGATGACCCAGCTTAATCAAATGTGCAATCAACTCTTGAGATGAGTGCTTATTCTCTACCCCTACCTGATCGAAAGACGTCGAGAGAAGTCGATCGATGAGAACCGTGGGTATTTTGTTGGCTTTTAAATAATTAAATACTCGATTCTCCGGATCATATTCCGAGGCGAGTACAATCCCGTCAACACGTCGCTCATGCAGTGCCTTGACCGCTTTAAGTTCCTGTTCCGGATCTCTTTGCGTATTGACCAGTATCATCATCAAACCGCTTTTCGCGCATGCCGCTTCGATGGCACGTACTGTTTCACTGAAATAATAGTTTGAAAGCGTAGCAATCGCCACGCCGATAGCACCCGAACCTGAAGAGGAACGAGCCAGAGACCGAGCGAGTGAGTTTCGAATATAGCCTACGGACTCTACAGCCTGATTCACACTACGGACGGTGTCAGGATGTACTTTACGAGTACCGTTGAGTACATGAGATACCGTAGACATTGATACGTTCGCGGCTCTCGCGACATCGCTCATCTTTGCGCCCACTGTGTATCACTCCTTTCTCACGTGATTTGATGGATAGCGCTGAACTCATGTCCAGTTGCTACCTATTGTAAAGCTCACGGCGAGAAAATGCGTCGATGGCTCTCGGAATTGATGCCGGGACGAACCCGCAATTTCGTGAAAGACCCAGCGAGGTGCGCAGCACATCTGAAGTCTGTGAATCGAGATGCTGGAATCCGCCATGCAGCATAGCCGGGCACTCCTTTTTATTATCGTAGCGATCGTCCTGCGAACCAATTAATGGACGCAGCAGCGCTTGTTGAAAAAAGCATAGCCGAGACGAAAGCGCTTGCGCAAGCGCTTTTCTAACATCCTATTCATGTCCTCTTTGGTCGGGGCTTCCCTAGGGGATGGACATGGAAGTGCTTTTTGGAGAATTCCTCGAACGAAAAGGAAAGCGCTTGCGCAAGCGCTTTCCTTTCGACTATGTTGCTCGAACAAGAACACCGATGAGAGGTTTCAACTGCTTCTCAAATCGGTAGATAAGGAGTTAACAGCTATGCTGAGCACTGGATCTGAAAGCCCCCCTCCTGCCCTATTGGAAATGCATTCCATCTCGAAATCATTCAATGGGGTGCGCGTCCTGCATGACATTGACCTCAGTATTTTCCCTGGACAAATCCACGCGCTAATGGGCGAAAACGGCGCCGGAAAATCCACTCTGATGAAAATACTATCGGGGGCCTATGTCGCCGACAGTGGCACTATACGAATCGACGGATGTGATATTCGAAACTATGGCGTGAACGATGCGAAGCGCCATGGCATATCCGTCATCTATCAAGAGCTCAGCTTGTGCGCGAATATGAGCGTGGTGGAGAACATCTACCTGGGTAGAGAGATTCGACGATGTGGAGTTATAAACCGCAAGGCAATGACCGAAGGTGCGCTCGTAGTACTAAAGCGGCTTGGCGTCACATTTGATCCGCACGCACTGGTCGGCACTTTGTCGATTGCGGACCAACAACTTGTTGAAATCGCGCGTGCAATTCATGCCGATACGCGAATCCTGGTGATGGACGAGCCTACAACGCCGCTATCCACAAAAGAGACCGAAAGTCTTTTTACATTGATTCGCCAGCTACGTGATGATGGCGTCGCGATCATCTATATCAGCCATCGAATGGCCGAGATATACGCATTGTCCGACTTTGTTTCGGTGCTCCGGGACGGTCATTACGTTGGTTCGCTGGATCGCGTCACGCTGTCAGCTGAAACCCTGGTCCGGATGATGGTTGGCCGCGATGTTTCCGGCTTCTACGCCCATGAGCGTCCTTTGTGCTCTTACGAGCAACCGATACTACGTGTTCACAATCTTACAGATGACTTCAAAATTCAGGATTGCAGTTTCGATCTGTATGCCGGCGAAATTCTCGGGATTGCAGGACTGGTGGGTTCTGGAAGAACCGAACTTGCCCGATTAATCGCAGGCATCGATGCGTACTCAGGCGGAAAGATTGAGATGGACGGCGAAGTTGTAGTCATACGCTCTCCTCGCGATGCAGGTAACGCAGGCATCGTCTATCTGACAGAAGACCGCAAAGCACTGGGCCTTTTTCTCGACATGAGTGTCCACGACAATATCAATGTATGTGTTGTGGGAAGTGATGCTCGATTTGCGGGGTTTGTGGACCGAACGGCCGGAACTGGACGTACCGAACAAGCAATCCAGGCACTCAATATCAAAGCGTCTTCAGATATCAATGTTGGAGCACTGTCCGGAGGTAACCAGCAAAAAGTTTTGTTGGCTCGTCTGCTGGAGATGAAGCCCAGAGTATTGTTCCTCGACGAGCCTACATCGGGTGTCGACATTGGGGCTAAATCAGAAATATATAAAATCATCAATGCATTAGCAGCATCCGGCGTTTGCGTAGTGATAATTTCAAGTGAACTACCAGAGATCGTTGGAATTGCCGACCGTGTATTGGTCATGTGTGAAGGTAAACTTGTCACCGAACTCGGTGGCCACAGCGGTCTTGATATCACACCTGAAGCCATTATCGCGTCTGCCACAGGCAGCGACAGGTTGACTCTAGCCAACGGAGACTTAGTCCAATGACTTCCCCACTGCAAAGCAAAGTAGCAAGTGACCTCACCACGCCTGGTGTACGAAGCATCGCCGGAGCTTCCACCCAGGATAAAATGCGCCAACTGATGAGAGTGGCGGGCATGCTGCCCGTACTGTTACTCCTTTGTGTGGGCTTTGGCCTGATGAGCGAGAGCTTTTTCTCGGTTCAGAATTTCTCGATCATCAGTCAGCAAGCCTCTATCAATGTGGTATTGGCGTCAGGTCTGACTTTTGTGATTTTGACCGGAGGAATCGACCTTTCGGTTGGTTCGATTCTGGCTGTTTCCGCAGTAGTGGCGCTATTGGTATCGCAAGTTCCGGGGTTTGCTCCCCTGGCCATCGCTGCGGGGCTTGGAGTCGGACTGCTACTAGGGCTCGTCAATGGTGTATTGGTCGCTTTTGGAAAGCTACCGGCATTTATCGTCACGCTAGGCGGATTGACTGCGATGCGTGGAATCGCACGCCTCATCGGCGAAGACAAAACGGTCTTCAATCCCGACCTGTCCTTTGCTTACATTGGAAACGATACGTTGTTCGGGGTGCCATGGCTGGTTGTAATCGCGGTAGTCGTGGTTACTCTTTCGTGGCTTATTCTTCGACGTACGGTGTTAGGCGTACAGATTTACGCAGTGGGCGGCAATCCTGAGGCCGCACGGTTGTCGGGAATCAAAGTCTGGAAAGTCCTGTTATTTGCTTATGCCCTATCCGGTTTGTTGGCGGGTGTGGGGGCTATCATGACTTCCGCTCGACTGATGGCTGCTAACGGACTGCAAATGGGACAGTCTTATGAACTCGACGCTATCGCCGCCGTTATTCTGGGAGGCACGCGCTTTACAGGAGGCGTCGGCACTATCGTCGGCACGCTAATTGGCGCCCTGATTATCGCTACACTTTCCAATGGCCTGATATTGCTGGGAGTTTCGGATATCTGGCAATACATTATCAAAGGTGTTGTCATCATCGGCGCGGTAGCCCTCGATCGCTTTCGGCAGTCAGGTGCACGAACCTGAATCATATATAACCCCCACACTCCAATAACAAGAGACAGTGCTCATGAAAAAAATAATATTTACCGCTGTTTGTACACTACTGGCATTTAGCAGCGCTCAAGCGCGAGAGTTGAAATCCGTCGGGATAACTGTTGGCTCGCTGGGTAATCCTTACTTTGTAGCGATGGTAGATGGCGCCAAAGCCGAGGCACTGCATATCAATCCCGCCGCAAAATTTATCTCAGTGTCGGCAGATTACGATTTGAATAAGCAGTTCACTCAAATCGATAACTTCATTTCTTCGGGCGTAGACTTGATTCTTGTCAACGCCGTCGACCCTGTAGCAATCGCGCCTGCGATTGCTAAAGCAAGGAAGGCAGGCATAGTGGTTGTGGGCGTAGATGTCATGGTGCAAGGTGCCAACGCCACGGTACAGACCGATAACGTCGAAGCCGGCAGGATTGTATGTCAGTACATCTCTGAGAAGCTGGGTGGCAAGGGTAACGTTATTATCCAGAATGGTACGCAGACCTCAGCAGTCTTGGACCGAGTCAATGGCTGTAAGAGTGTATTCGCGCAGGCACCCGATATCAAAGTACTGTCTGATAATCAGGATGCCAAAGGCTCGCGCGAAGGTGGCTACAGCGTGATGCAAGGCGACTTGACCCGCTTTGCAAAAGTCGACGCGGTGTTCGCGATCAATGATCCCCAGGCCATAGGTGCAGACCTGGCAGCAAAACAACTCAAGCGCAAAGGCATCATTATCGCATCGGTGGATGGGGCTCCCGATATAGAGACTGCGCTCAAAAGCGATACACAGATCCAGGCATCCGCCTCTCAGTCCCCTTGGGGCCAGGCACAACAGGCCGTCACGATGGGCAACGACCTGCTGAATGGCAAATCGCTGGAACGCACAACGGTACTGCTCCAACCCTCACTGGTAACACGAGCCAACGTCATGGAGTACAAAGGCTGGCAAGCTGACCACTGAGCGATTGAGTCAAATGACATAGGGGTCCCACCTCTTTAATGCGGGGAATGGCTGCTGCGAGTTGCTCGCAGCGGCCGAACGGCATGAAAACCCCTAGAGGGGCGAACCTACGGGAAACCTGAGCGACGGCTGCTGAGGAGAGATTTGGCATGTTTACCAAAACAAACACAATAGTAAGTACAGAGCTACTTAACTACGTTAAGGCCCTGTCTGGGAATCGAATTGTCGTTGCGCTAGCGGGGCCGCCTGGTGCCGGTAAGTCCACCGTCTCTCAGGCCTTGGTAGAGGCTCTTAATAGCGTTATGCCGGGGAGCGCAGCTGTTGTTCCCGGAGATGGCTTTCATTACGATGATGCGGTTCTTGGATCCTTGAGCCTTTTAGATCGTAAGGGCTCACCTGATACATTCGATGTGGGTGGCTTCAGGAGTCTGCTGCTACGGCTTCGTGCGAACAACGAACCAGCGGTTGCCGTTCCGGTATTCGATCGAATCCTGGAGATATCCCGTGCTGCAGGACAATTGATTTCCTCTGACGTGAAATATCTCATCGTGGAAGGAAACTACCTTCTATTAGACCTCGCCCCATGGTCGTCCTTAAGAGACTGTTTTGACGCCACCATAATGCTGCAGGCTGACCGCAAAACCCTGGAAGCGCGCCTGCTTGATCGATGGCGATCATTGGGTTTCGATGAGTCTACTTCCTATGAAAAAGTTCATCGCAACGACCTTCCGAATGCCGACATTGTGATTTCGGCCAGCAATATCGCTGACTTCACGATCACAAATTAAGATCCCACTTCCTCTCTTTTGAGAAAGAATCACGCCGTTAACCAAGCGCTTTGCTTGGCTAGCTTTTTAACGCTAACAGGCCTACGAACGCTATTAACAACTTGTAGCGAACCTTTAAAGAGCGAATGACTATGTATCTGGTATGTGGTGAAGCGCTGTTCGATTTCTTCAGTGAAAACGACGTCAACGCTCAAGCTTCAAAAGTGAATTACAAAGCAATTGCCGGTGGTTCGCCGTTCAACGTCGCCGTCGGCTTGCGCCGTCTGGGCATCGACGTGGCGCTGTTCGCCGGGCTGTCCAGCGACTACCTCGGCCGGCGTTTACAGCAAGTGCTGCAGGAGGAAGGCGTGCGCCCAGACTACCTGCAGGACTTCGACGCACCGACCACCCTGGCGATGGTCGCCGTCGGTGCCGACGGCTCGCCGCATTACAGCTTCCGAGGCGAAGGCTGTGCCGATCGCCAGCTGTTGCCGGGGCATTTACCTGAGTTAGGCGCTGAGGTGCGTGGGTTGCATATCGGCTCGTTCTCGCTGGTGGTGCAGCCGATTGCCGACACCCTGCTGGCCCTGGTCCGCCGGGAAAGCGGCAAACGCCTGATCAGCCTCGACCCCAACGTGCGACTCAACCCAGAACCGAATATCGAACTGTGGCGCGAACGCATCAACACTCTGGTCGAGCATGCCGACCTGATCAAGGTCAGCGACGAGGACCTGAACCTGCTCTACCCCGAGCGTGATCCGCAGAGCGTGATCCATGGCTGGCTGGAACACCGCTGCCAACTGGTATTCCTCACCCGTGGCGGCCAGGGAGCAACGGTATTCAGCCGCAGCCATGGCAGTTGGTCGGCGCCGGCCTGCGCGGTGGTGATGGCTGATACCGTGGGCGCCGGCGACACCTTCCAAGCGGCGTTGATCGCCTGGCTGACCGAACAGCAGCTGGATTCGGTGGAGGGTTTGCAGCGCTTGAGTCGCGAACAGATCGACGCGATGCTCACCTTCGCCGTCAGCGCCGCCGCCCTGACCTGCGGCAAGACCGGGCCGGACTTGCCTTATCGGCATCAGTTGGATTGATATCTGGTCAGGATCTGTATCGCGGGCATTGCAGTTTTCGCGAGCAAGTGGGGTCCCCCCACCCCCACTTGACTTGGGCTGTGGCGAAGGCTGGCTATCGGGCGCTGGCTGAACGGACTATCCGCCCTGAGCAACCAAAGCACGCGCCTCATCACGGCGACAGTGCTTGTCCGAATTCAAGACTCTCATTCGAGACTCAATTCAGGACTTAAAAGCACTGGATGGCGCTGGATTTCAGTAAGCGTCCGGCCAATACACCTTCCAGATTTGAGCACTAAGGTGATGGCGGTGCGCTTTATTTCTGGTCGAATTTGGACACCGACACCTTTTGTTCTGAGACATATCGACTGGGCACTTCACCCAGTACACGCTTGAATACCGTTGCGAATGCACTTGAGCTGCTATACCCCAACTCTATTGCGACCTGCGTAACAGACTGGCCGCTTCCAAGTCGAACAACTGCCGCAAGCAGACAAGCTTGTTGTCTCCATTCGATATAGCTGATGCCAGCTTGCAGTCGAAAGTGGCGGGTAAAGGTGCGGCGGCTCATTCCGGTGCGCTGCGCCATGTCGTCGATGCCGATCTCCAGCGAAGGGTGGGCCAAAAAATCGCGGCATACCCGAGCAAGACGAGGTTCAGTCGGTAATGGCGCATTGAGCGATAGCGCAGGCATCCCGGCAATCTCGTGCAGCAACAAACCCATCAGATAGCCATCGCGTCCATTTTTGTCATAGCGCGCGGGAATATCGATGGCCTTCTCCAACAGTTGCCGCAGTAGCGGCGATACATCGAAAACCTGGCAATGAGCCGGTAGCCCCAGGCGCTGCGCAGCCTGTTTGCGGATATAGGTGTTGAGCATCGTGACAGGGCCACGCATTTGCATAGCGTGAGGTCGCTGGGACGGTACCCATATGCCGCGCAGGGGCGGAACGACCCAGTTGCCTTCGTCGGTGAATATAGTGATGACACCGCGTGCGGCATAAGCGAATTGTCCACGCTGATGGATGTGCGACGGGAACAGCTCACCGTCTGCATAGTCGCTTACGGTCACGACAGCATCGCGCGGTATGTTTTGGTAGGGATCTAGCGCTGTTGTTTGCATGGCCTGATTTTAATGATATTTGGCCCCCGCCTGAAAGCAGGCCATTCCGATTTCTTGCATATTCCCAGAGGTACAGAGCATTTAAAACTCACTATTCAGGGAAAGACACGCGAACCATGCAGAAAAAACACTTGTTGCTTGCCGTCTTGGTGACGGCCGTTTGGGGATTGAACTTCCCCATTACAAAACTCGATCTTACCGATATTGATCCCCTGCTGTTGACTGCGATTCGCTTCACGCTGGCCGCCTTACCCTGGGTGTTTTTCGTGAAGCGTCCGCAAGTTGCCTTCCGTTGGCTTGCGGCCTATGGATTGATCTTCGGCGTAGCAATGTGGGCCTTGATCAACCTGGGTATCGCATTGGGTGTGCCACCCGGTAGTGCCTCGCTGCTAATCCAGTTCAGCGCATTCTTCACGCTCGGCTGGGGTGTGCTGTTGTTCCGTGAAAGCCTATCAATGCCTCAATTATTCGGCATCGTGCTGGCTGCGATAGGGCTGGTTGGCATCCTGCTGGGCAGTCCCGGTGAGGCCACCATGATCGGTTTCGCATTAGTGATCGTTAGCGCTGTGGCATGGAGCATTGGCAATGTCGTGATCAAAGTATCGAAGGTGCACCAGATTTTCGCCTTCGTGGTGTGGGCCAGCTTGTTTCCACCCATTCCGCTATTTCTGATGACTTGGCTGTTGCATGGCGCGGCTCCATTTGTAGCCTTGCCTTCGCATTTGAATGCGGTTACGACATTTTCACTAGTTTTCCAGGTCTACGGCGCCACGCTCTTCTGCTACTGGGGATGGAACCTGCTATTGCGTGAGTACCCTGCATCGCGGGTGGCGCCGCTGTCGCTGCTGATTCCCGTGTTTGGCATCGTCAGCTCCATTCTCATTTTAGGCCAACGCCCCAGCGCCTCAGGCTGGGCCTCCATCGCATTGATTCTGTTTGCGCTTGCCGTTGGTTCAAGGCCAGGACGTGTCCTGCTGGTACGCCATCGTGGCCTCTGATACGCGATACTTGCGACGAAGTTGATGTGGTACGACCGGAGCCGGTGATTCAAAACCAAGTTCGTGCAACTGAAACACTAACGAAACATTTCGGCCATATGATTCGCGTCACCGAAACCTAGGAGGGTTGGAGATGAATCGGCCATCAAGAAGCATGCGCAAACTACTCGACGCTGTTGCCACCAACAATGAGGCAGCGGCGCTTGATGTGATGCGTGCTACTGAGCAGCTCCAAGACGAGGTGTTGCGCCAACGATTACTCAACCTCATTCATCGGCTCAACCAAGACGCCAATGACTTGCGAATGGCGCGGGACGATATCCAAGGCGGAGCCATCAAGCTCGCATGACCCGCGTCCATGTGCCGGCCACGGCCGGCGCGCAGTACTTCACCAACGGCGCCAACACCCGGACGTCCGGGGTCGATGTAGTCGGCAATTACCGGCAGAACCTGAACCAGTTCGGCTCGGTGAGATGGACTGCGGCACTGAACTACAACCACACGAAAATCCTCAGCGTCAACGACACACCGTCACAACTGACCGCCCTGGGCGACTTCCAGCTGCTCGGACGCCAATCGCGAGCACTGATTACCAAAACCTCCCCCAGCAGCAAGATGATCTTCTCCGCCGACTGGGCGATCAGCGACTTCGACGTCAATCTGTGGCTGACCCGTTATGGCACCTACACCGAGGTCAACAGCTCAAGCGATCCAAGCCTGGATCGCGAGTATTCGGCCAAATGGATCACCGACCTCGACGTGGCCTATGCGCTCAACAAACAACTGACCGTCGCCGTCGGCGCGCAGAACCTGTTCGACAAGTACCCCGGCCATATCGGCGTAAGCAACTCTTCGTTCGGCGATAACTGGGGCAGTTATTCACCCTTCGGCTTCACCGGCGGTTACTACTACACCCGCCTGCAATACGCGTTCTGACTCCTGGCGCGTAGAGCAAGAACAAAAGATCGCAGGTATTTCGAACATTCATTCTGAGCGATGCCGAGCCCGGTAAGGATGGCGCCTGAGGCTTAAGTTCCATATAGCCTGATACAAGGCTCTTATTCCATTAAATAATTACATTTTGTTTTTATAGTGCGTTTCAATCTATGAGCTGAAGTTGATACAGAAACGCCCCTTCAAATTTGTTCAGGAGCCATGATGTCCGATCCAAAACCTCTGTTGTTTGCACTCTACGAACAAGCCAGTGTGGGCTGTGGAGGTGCGCCGAGTCTCTGGACGCATCCGGCTGACGAGCGCCTGGCAATCAACTCGTTGGGCTACTGGTCGAACCTGGCGCGCATTGCCGACCAGGCCAACCTCGACATGCTGTTCTTCGGCGACGTGCTGGGTTTCTACGACGTCTTTGGTGGCAATGCCGATGCCGCGAT
Source organism: Pseudomonas sp. PDM24 (assembly GCF_019218905.1). Taxonomy (NCBI): domain Bacteria; kingdom Pseudomonadati; phylum Pseudomonadota; class Gammaproteobacteria; order Pseudomonadales; family Pseudomonadaceae; genus Pseudomonas; species Pseudomonas sp. PDM24. The sequence goes on from NZ_JAHUWR010000003.1 coordinate 34,584, forward strand.
GAAATGGGCTGTGGAAGCTCCGGCCAATGATCCGTTGATGATCATTCCCGCCTTGGCCGCGGTCACCGAAAACCTTGCGTTCGGCGTCACGGTTACCACCAGCTATGAACACCCCTTCTCCCACGCTCGGCGTTTCAGCACCCTGGACCACCTCACCAATGGCCGGGTGGGGTGGAACATCGTGACCTCTTATCTGTCCAGCGCCGCGCGTAACTTCGGCCTTGAACAGATGATCAAACACGATGACCGCTACGAACGCGCCGAAGAATTTCTCGATGTGGTGTACAAGCTGTGGGAAGGCAGTTGGGCCGACGATGCGGTGGTCGCGGACAAAGCTCATCAGCTGTATGCCCGGGGTGATCGGGTACGGCCGATTAACCACGTGGGCGAGCACTATCGAGTCGCCGGGCCGCACCTCACCTCACCGTCGCCGCAGCGCACACCGCTACTGATCCAGGCCGGCTGGTCGGGTCGCGGTCGCGAGTTCGCCGCCAAGCACGCCGAGCTGATCTTCATTGCCAAATCCAACCCTCAGGAAATCCGTCAGGGCCTGGAGGACATATGGGCCAAGGCCCAGGCTCTCGGTCGCCAGCGTGAGGATGTGAAGTCCCTGACCGTATTGCGCATCGTCACCGCCAAAACCGAAATTGAAGCCCAGCGCAAATATGACGCATTGCAAAGCAACTACCATCTTCAGGCGCAACTGGTCAGTTATGCGGGCGACACGGGCATCGATATCAGTCGTTATGCCGACAGCGATGCATTGTCGACCCACACCGAAGGGCTGACGTCCTATGTCATGCACCCCGATGGCAGTGGTAAGCCGTTGACCGCCGGGGATGTGAAGCAACGTTTTGCCAAAGTCACCCGCGGCAGCGACCTGATCCTGGTGGGTACCCCACAACAGGTAGCCGACCGGATCGAAGAACACGCACGCATTTCCGGCACCAGCGGCTACATGATCAATCCGTTGATCAGCCCTGGCACACTTGAAGATTTCGTGGAGTTGATCATTCCCGAATTACAGAAGCGCGGCCTCTACAGGACCCAGCCGCAAAGCGGTACCTTCAGGTCCAGGTTAAGGGAAGATGGCAGCAGCCATTTACCCGACTCGGCTTATGGCGCTTCATTCCGCTTCGGCAAGGCGCTTTAGCCCGAAGGCGACTGCTCAAGCGTTATCAAGCAGTCGCCGAACGTTCGAGGAAAACGTCGCGGGGCATCAGCGTTTACAACGTAAGAAACAGCGCCGAGGTCCAGACTCGGGATTGATCGCGCTGCCGGGCGCAGATGAACAATGGATGCTCACGGCCCGGCTGCAAATTCAGCTGCGCCAACTCGATCTTCCCTTGCAGCTCACGGGGCCAAAAGGATTTGACCTCAGTCGGATGCCAGCCTGCCTGATCCAGGGCCTCTTGCGCCGCCACCAAGGCGAACTCGATGAAGCGATCCAATTTCTTGCGGTCCTTGGGGGCGATGAAGCGCTCCGGCAACGGCATCGTCTTCCAGCGTCGGCACCTGGCCGCCGACCGCGACGCCGGTGCCCTCGGCGAATACTTCGGGCAGGCTACGAATGCCGGAACGTCCGGCCAGCAGCCGTTTCCAGACTTCCTCTACGCCACAACCCAGGTGACCGACGACGCCGACGCCCGTGACTACGATGCGCGTTTGACCTGCTGGAGTACTCATGGAAAACCTCTTCATTTCTGTAGACGCTCACTGGAGCGGCAAGTGATCGATCGCTTATGCCAGCTCTACTGTTTCAGTTTGCACGGCCTTGACCGGACGGATCTTGAACCAGATGGAATACATCGCCGGCAGGAACACCAGCGTCATGATGGTTCCGACAAACGTGCCGCCGATCAGGGTGTAGGCCAGCGTTCCCCAGAAAACCGAATGGGTCAGCGGGATAAACGCCAGGATCGCCGCCAGGGCCGTCAGCAGCACCGGACGCGCCCGTTGCACGGTGGCTTCGATGACAGCGTGGAACGGGTCCAGCCCCTCCGCTGCGTTCTGATGGATCTGCCCTATCAGGATCAGCGTGTTGCGCATCAGAATCCCCGACAGCGCGATCAGCCCCACCAGGGCATTGATACCGAACGGCTGATGGAAAATCAGCAGCGTCGGCACCACGCCGATCAACCCCAGCGGCGCGGTGAAGAAGACCATGATCATGGCCGAGATCGAACGCACCTGGACGATGATGATCAGCAGCGTCAGGGCCACCATGATCGGCACCAGTGGCACGATGGCCTGGCCGGCTTTGCCGGATTCCTCGATGGCCCCCGCCTGCTCGATCCGATAGCCATCGGGCAACGTGTCGATGATCGGTTGCAGCTGCTTGATGACGGCTGTCGATACATCCGGCGGTTGCAGGCCTTCGGCGATGTCGCCGCGCACCGTTATGGTCGCAGTCCGGTCACGCCGGCGAAGGATCGGATCCTCCATGCGCACGTCCACCTCGCCGACCTGGGACAAGGGGATACGCTGCCCCGCCGCACCCACCAGGGTAAAACCTTCGATCCGGCCCGGATCAAGGCGGATATCGCCGGCGGCGCGTCCCACCACCTGCACCGAACGGATGTCCTCGCGAACCGCCGTGATCGGCACCCCGGCCAGCAGGAATTGCAGTTGCTGGGCAACGGCACTGGAGGTCAGCCCTACCGCCTGCAAGCGGTCCTGATCCAGATTGAAATGCAGCGTCGGCGTCAGCGAGCCCCAGTCGGTATTGACGGTCCTCATCATCGGGCTGGCTTGCATGACGTCCTGTACGCGAGCTGCGATCTCCCGCAGTTTCGACGGGTCAGGCCCCATCACTCGGTAAGCCACCGGGAATGGTGAATACGGACCGAAGACGATCTGCGTTGCCCTGACCCGGGCCTCCGGAGCGAGCCCTTCGGCGACCGCTTCGCGCAGACGGAGCTTGAGGGTTTCCCGTGCTTCCTGGTTATCTGTCAGCACGACGATCTTGGCAAACGATGGATCCGGCAGTTCCGGCGCGATTGCCAGGAAAAAGCGCGGCGCGCCCTGCCCGATGTAAGCCGTGATGATTTTGGCTTCCGCCTGTTTTTGCAGCCACGCCTCGACCTTGGCGGTGGTGGCGCTGGTCTGCTCGATGGAGGTGCCATAGGGCATCTGCACTTCAATCATCACCTCGGGGCGATCCGAGGTGGGGAAGAACTGTTTCTTCACCAGGCCCATGCCCAGGATGGCCACGACAAACAACGTGATAACCGTGCCGGCCACCAGCCATTTGCGCGCGATCACCCGCGTCAGGATCCGACGGAAGCGGTTGTAGCGCGGAGTGTCGTAGATGGCGGCATGCCCGCCTTCGACCTTCTTGATGTTCGGCAACATTTTCACCCCCAGGTAAGGGGTGAATGCCACCGCGACCACCCAAGAGGCGATCAGGGCGATGCCGACGATCCAGAACATGTTGCTGGTGTACTCGCCGGCGGTGGACTGGGCGAAGCCGTTGGGCATGAAGCCGATCGCCGTCACCAGCGTACCGGACAGCATCGGTGCGGCCGTGTGGCTCCAGGCATACGCGGAGGCCTTGATCCGGTCGTAGCCCTCCTCCATTTTCACCACCATCATTTCAATGGCGATGATGGCGTCGTCCACCAGCAGCCCGAGGGCCAGGATCAACGAACCCAGGGTGATCCGGTCAAAGTTTTTCCCGGTGGCTGCCATTACCACAAACACGATGGCCAGGGTCAACGGCACAGCCGCCGCGACCACGATCCCGACATGCCAGCCCATGCTGATAAAGCAGACGACCATCACCACCAGCAAGGCGACGAAGAACTTGATCATAAACTCGTCAACCGCCGAATTGATGTTCACCGCTTGGTCAGTCACTTTGGTCAGTGTCATGCCCAGCGGCATGCCTTCATTGATCTTGCTTGTTTCTGCATCGAGCGCCTTGCCCAGGTCAAGGCCGTTCCAGCCTTCGCGCATGATCACGCCCAGCAACAACGCCTCTTCGCCGTTGTTGCGCACCAGGAAGGTGGCCGGATCCTCATAGCCGCGCTCAACCGTCGCCACGTCCGAGAGCTTCAAGGTGCGGCCCTGGATGGCCAGCGGCGTGTCTCGGATCTTCTCCAACTTGTCGAAGGCGCCGTCCACCCGCAGGAAGACCTGTGGTCCATTGGTTTCGATGGAACCGGCGGGTGTGAGCACGTTCTGGCTGTTCAGTGCGGCGAAAATGTCCTGAGGGGAAACGCCCAGGGTCGCCAGCCGGTCGTGGGAAAAAGAGATGAAAATGCGCTCGGCCTGCTCGCCGATGATGTTGACCTTTTTCACCCCTGCCACGTGCAACAGGCGCTGGCGCAAGACCTCGGCATCACGCACCAACAACCGCTGCGGCTCGCCCTTGGCCTTGAGGGCAAAAAGCGCGAATGTCACGTCCGAGTACTCGTCGTTGACCAATGGCCCGATCACACCCGCCGGCAACTTAGTGGCTTCGTCGTCAAGCTTCTTGCGCGCCTGATAAAACTCTTCCTGCACCTGGGAAGGCGGCGTGCGGTCCAGCAGCGAGACCATGGTGAAAGCCAGACCGGGACGGGTGTAGGTTTCCGTGCGGTCATACCATTTCAATTCTTGCAGGCGTTTCTCCAGGGGCTCGGCCACCTGGTCCTGCATCTCCTGCGCCGTCGCGCCCGGCCAGGCCGTGATGACGGTCAGTTGTTTGACCGTGAACGGCGGATCCTCCGCGCGGCCCAGCTTGAAGAAGGCCAAGGTCCCGGCGACAGCAATCAGAAAAATCAGAAACACCGTGATGGAGCGCTCGCGTACAGCGAGGGCCGAAAGATTGAGGCTCATTGGCGGCTCCCGGCGACCTTCACATCGTTTTGTGGAAGCAGCCTGACTGACTCGCCTTCACGCAGCAGATGTGCGCCCAGGCCGATGATCTGTTCGCCGACGTTGAGGCGACCTGTGACGCGCGCAGCGTCGTCGCTCAAGCCCAGGACCTGCACCGCACGCCAGGTGACTTTTGCCGGTTCGCCGTCGATGGCCCACACGCCGGTGCCATTGCCCGGGTCGTACAACGCAGCAATCGGCACCTGCACCACCTGCCCCTGGGTCGCGCCTTCGGCGATACGCAGTGTGACGGTCGAGCCCAGCGGTGCGTTGGCCAGGGCGCCTTCCAGCACATAGCGCGCTTCAAAGGTGCGGGTCACCCGGTCAGCCGAATCGGAAAGCAACCTCAGTTTCGCGGTGACGGCCCCGCTGGTGCTGCCGTACAGCGTCGCCTGCGCGCTGGACCCGACGGCTGGCCGCAGGGTCTCGGGCAGTTGCACGACGGCTTCGCGCTGCCCGGCTCGCGCCAGTCGAACCACGGGTTGCCCGGGGCTGACGACCTGCCCCGGCTCGGCCAGCGTGTCCATCACCACGCCGTCGGCGTCGGCGAGGAGCACCGCGTAGCCGGATGCATTGCGGGCCACATCAGCTTGCGCCTCGGCAGCGCTGAGTTGGGCCTTGGCGGTATCGGCTGCGGCTTTGATCTGGTCGTAGCCCGACGCCGAAATCGCCCCGGCGGCCACCAGCTCGCGATACCGCGCCTCGTCATCCGCAGTCTGCTTGGCCCGGGCGCGGGCGGCCGTGACGGCTTCTTGCTGGGCTCGCGCCTGCAATCCCAGGTCGATCGGGTCCAGGCGCATCAAAGGCTGGCCCTTTTTAACGGTCTGGCCGGCATCCACCACCCGCTCCAGCACCTTGCCGGAAACGCGAAAGCCCAGGTCGCTCTGGACCCGCGCCGCCACAACACCGGTGAAAGAGCGAGCGCTGGCGGACGCCCCCTGCACTTGCGCGACCCTCACCAAAGGGGCAAGCGTGCGCGGATCGATGGCAGTGGATGAGTCGCCACACGCCGTAAGGACGAGAGGCAACAAGCAAGCGGCCAGGGTGAAAGGTCGGAGCCGGAGCATAGGTTCCCTTTATTGAGCAGAGGACTGGGAGCCCATTCTTACGCTCGTGACCAATACTGTCAACGGTCACCAATCTAATTTTGTTTTCAGTCAGCTTGATGTCCGGATAATCTTCAGTAAACAGGAGGCCTGAGATCCATACAGTAGTATTCATCACCAATTGACAGCTTGTGACCATACGATAGTATGGTCACCAATGTCGATCCCGAGGAAACCTTGATGTCACCCCTCCGCCCCATTGTTTTATTAGTAGGCGCCAGCTTGATGGCCGGCTGCGCGGTCGGTCCGGACTACCAGCGCCCGGACGCTGCGCTTTCGGATCGTTTCCTGGGCCAGTCTTCTATCGAGCAAAGGAGCGGCGCATCACAGGCCAGCCTCACAACCTGGTGGGAGGGTTTTGGCGACCCGGTGTTGAGCGATTTCATCGCCAAGGCCCTGGAACAGAACCTCGACCTTGTCCAGGCATCAGCGCGCGTTGCCCAGGCCCGAGCCGGCCTTGGCGCGGCCAATGCCGCCCTGCTGCCCTCGGGAAATATCAGTGGCCAGGCCGCACGCGCCTATCAATCCGTCGAGACGCCGCTGGGCCAGGTGCTCGATTCGACGCCCGGCTTTGATCGGTACGGAAACGCCTACGAGCTGGACCTAGGCGCGAGCTGGGAACTGGATGTCTTTGGTGGCCTGCGACGCGGACGCGAAGCCGCACTAGCTGAGTACCAAGCCTCCGAGGCCGGTGCCGCCGCCACGAGACTGGCCGTCGCCGCGCAGACTGCTGACACCTACATCACCCTGCGCGGCTTGCAGGCGCGGCTGGACATTGCGAACCGCCAGGTCAAGACCCAGCAGGACTTGCTGGAGAAAGTCCAGCTGCTCTACAGCAAAGGCCTCGCCGCCAGCTATCAGGTCCGCCAGACCGAGGGCGCGCTTGCTCAGGTCCAGGCAACGGTGCCAGTCCTGCAGACCGGCCTGGATGCCGCCATGAATGCATTGGATGTCATGCTCGGCACACCGCCGGGCACCCATCGCCAGCAACTGGCCGGGACCGGCAGCATTCCGCTGCCTCCACAAATTACCGGGATGGGGACGCCGGCTGACCTATTGCGCCGCCGGCCGGACCTCATCGTCGCCGAGCGCCGCCTCGCTTCCTCCAATGCCCGCATCGGCGAGGCCATTGCCGAGTACTACCCGAAATTTTCCCTCAGTGCGTTGCTCGGCAGTGCCACCGCCGTATCGGCCGGGCACCTGTTCTCAGGCGGCGCCAGCCAGGCGTCGGGCGCGCTGGGTCTGCGCTGGAGGCTGTTCGACTTTGGCCGGATCAACGCCCAGATCGACCAGGCCAAGGGACAGGAAGCTGAAGCGCTGGCCGCCTATCGTCAATCTGCGCTACGGGCCACCGAGGATGTCGAGAACGCGTTCTCCGCCCTAGTGAACCGAGAATCCCAGGCCACCACGCTCACCGCAGGCGAAGCGTCATTGAGCGAGGCGCGCCAGTCGTCCTTTATTGCTTATCAGAAAGGTACGGCCAGCCTGATCGACGTCCTCAACACCGACGAGACGCTGCTCCAGGCATCCGATGCCCGGGCACAAGCACGGACCGAATCGGCGCGCGCAGCGGTCGCGGCATTCAAGGCCCTCGGTGGCGGCTGGCAAGCGCCGCAGCCACCACAGCCTGTAGCGAGCCGATGACCGGACATGAACACCAGCCGTTCACTTGGCCCCAATCGCGAGCCTGCTCGCGACGGGGCGATCACCGTCACTGTTGTTTTCAATCTTTAAAACCGGAGTCCAGCAACATGAAAATCAACGAGAATTCCTGGGTGCTCATCACGGGCGCTTCCAGCGGCTTTGGCGAGGAGTTCGCCCGGCAATACGCAGCACAGGGAAAGTCCCTCGTTCTAGTAGCCCGCAGGCTGGACAGGCTTGAAGCGCTGTCGGCCCAGCTGCGCGAGCGCTTCGGCATTGAGGTCATCGTCGAGCAGGTAGACCTGTCTTCGATCCCGGCGATTATCGAGCTACACGAACGGCTGACCCGGCGCCGCATTGCGATTGATGTGCTCATCAACAACGCCGGCCATGGATTGCAGGGCCCTTTCCTGGATCATTCCCTTGACCAGTCCCTGGCAATGATCGATCTAGACATCGCTGGCCTGACCACCATGACTCGTCTCTTCGCCGCAGACATGCGCCCCCGGCATCGCGGGCACATCCTGCACATCGCAAGCCTGCTGTCTTACCAAGGCGTGAAGAATTTCGCGGTCTATTCAGCGGCTAAGGCCTACGTGCTTCGCTTCTCCGAGGCGCTGCATCAGGAACTCAAGGGCGATGGTGTCGTCGTGACCGCACTGTGCCCGGGCCTGTCCGACACCGGGTTTGTCCAAAGCGCCAGTCAGAAACTTACCCCAGCGCTGAAAATGGTGATGATGCAACCTCAACCGGTGGTTCGCGCCGGCATCCGCGCGCTGCAAGCCGGACGCATGAGTGTAGTACCCGGTTTCGGCAACAAGGCGCTCACGGTGTTGACCTGGGCCACGCCACGCTGGCTGCACCAACGTCTGATGGCGAATGTCATGGGTGCATGAGCGGGATATTGCAAGGGACCGGGAGCCGCACAAGCTCCCGGCACACGGCATGTCGCGTTAGAAGCGATAGCTGATTGAGGTACCGAAACCGCTGGCACTGTTGCGGTATTTGGAACTGTACGCACCACGGGTCGCAGAGGTTTCGTTGACCCGCACGCTCTCTTCCTGCAAGTAGGAATAAGCCAGGTCGATCGTTACATCCTGTACCGGCGTCCAGCCGGCACCGAAGCTGAGCACTGTGCGGTCACCAGTTGGAATCCGAGGCCCACGGTTGGTGTTGTTGGCCGGCGACTGATCGACCGACAAGCCTGCGCGCAGCACCCACTGATCACTCAGCTTATACGCCGCGCCGATTGCATGGCCCCAGGTGTCATGCCAGTTCTGTTCTTCTCTGACAGTACCCAGCGCGCCGCTCAGCAGCGCAGGCAAGCCTGAGTTCTCAATGGTCAGCTCCTTGAAGCGACTCCAGCGTGTCCAGGTGCTTCCCAGATAAAGGGTCCAGTCATCATTGAGCTGATGGGTGAGCGAGAGATCAACCGACTCCGGAAGGTCCACATCCAGCGACGCGTCATAGCTACGCCCGCTGACCCCCACTACACTGAAAATCCCGCCAGTGAGCTTGGACTTGGCGTCCAGGTGATAACTGACCTTGGAGTGATAAGTCAGCCCCAGGCGGGTCTGGTCCGTGGCCTGCACCAGGATGCCGGCATTGAAGCCGAGCGCCGTGTCATCGCCGTTGCTTTTCAGCTTCCCATCGTTGCTGCCGGGGCTCAGAGGATTGGGCACCATCCCGGAGATCTCACCGCTGATCCGGTTGATGGTCGGACCGAACCCAATCGACACCTTGTCGTTGAAGGCATAGCTGACGGTGGGCTGGAAGGTCAGCGTCGTCACTTCGCTTTTGTTGCCGTAGTAACGCCCGGCAAAGTCGCTGCCGTAATCGGTGATCAGACCAAACGGCACATAAAAGCCAACGCCGACGGCCCAGTGCTCATCCACCGGCTTGACGTAGTAACCCATCGGCACCGTGGTGGTCGGCACCATGTCACCGTCTTCCTGGCCGCCGAAAGTGCTGCGTGTCTGGCTGATATCGCTCTTGGCAAACAGCGTCGCAGCGCCGAGGCTGACCTGCTCTTTCTTCAAGCGAGACATGCCCGCCGGATTGCCGAAGACGGTGCTCGCATCTTCAGCCGAGGAGGAGCGGCCGGCGAATCCCGACCCCATCCCGCTGATGCTTTGTTCGTTCAGCGCAAAGCCGCTGGCAAACACTTGGGATGATGCAAGCGCAACGGCGAGACTCACGGGGGTCTTGAGCAAGATTCTTTTCATTATTAGGACTCGAGGAACAATTGCAGAGGTGGTGGAACAGTTTGTTTTTGTACTAGGCAAAAATCGCCACGGTCTGGCGCGCCCAAAGCACCCGCCGACCGCTTTCGTCCCAGATCTCCATATCCTGTAACGAGTAGCCCTCCAAGGCCTGTTGGCTGAAGGAACTGATGAGAAACCATTCGCCGGCCACGGCGGGCTGCGGCAGATCGATTGTCCAGGAAGCCGAGCTGATGGCGGCAGGTTCTATAAAGGACGTCATAGCGGCAGGCGGCAGACTGTCAGCGAGGGCGATCAGGGCCACCGCCGGGTCAACCCCCTGGGCATCGAGGTGACGGACCCACATCAGCAACTCGGGATTTTCCGCACCGGATACCGGCAGTGAGCCGCCCGCGGGACGCATCTCGAAGTTGAACGCGCAGGCAGGCGCAAAGCTGTTGTCCAGCTCCAGCGTGCTGTACCGCGACGGCCCCTCTACCAACGGGCATCCCCACGCCTCATGGGTAATTTTGCTGGCTCGTGGTTGAGCGAACAGCAAGGTCGTGCGCAACGCCAGTTCATCGCCCGACTTGCAGTCGACCGATACCGAAGTCACGGATCGCCCTTGGCGCAACACGCTTGTATTGAACACCTGGGGCTGCGTGACCGGACCTATGAATGACACTTGCGCCGACTTGAATGGAGGAAAGCCCTGCGGGCGCTCGCGCAGAACCGCCTCCAACGACAACGCCGCCGACAGGCCGCCAAAAATCGTCCGGCCCTGCTGCCAATTGGGCGGAGAAACAAACGGCACGCCCGGATCAAATTGCGCCAGCACCTGAGCAAAGCTCGTCATATCAACGCCCACCCTGTGCACTGAACGCGTACTCGAAGACGGAATCGGAATGGAATGGAATCGGAAAAATGTCGATGCCGACGCATGTTCATGGCAATCCCTCAAAAGCCGATGCGCCATATTTATTCATGTGACCTTTTGTGTCAATAGTCACAATTTGAGCAAATGGAAACTAGAAGGTCAGATGCAAACCAAATGCAAAAAAGTTATTTAGATTGGTGTGGCTGCATCACTGCAGCCACACTCAGGGCATAAGGCTACGCAGGATGAGGTTCGAGGTAAGCGTCGGCGCGACCTCGACGTGATCAAGGCTATGCTGGAGCAACAGAGGATTGACGAAAGGCCGAAGGGTCAGGTGTATCGCTTCTACGGTTTCATCCAGGGGAGTCTTGCGCTCAAACTCTCCACTTTCGCGCCCTTCGCGCACAACCTGCACTACAAACTGCTTGATCCGTGCGTCATACACCAGCGAGCTGGGCCAACGCTCCGAGGCGGCGAATGCAGCGATATCATAGAGCTTGCGGTCGTTGAAAAACAGGTCCAAGCCCGTAGTGATAAGCGTCTTGACCAAGCGACGAAAGCGTTCCGTCGAAGAAATCCCCTCTTCGCTGATAGCCTGCTCCACGGCTGCGACGATTTGTGCCAAGCAGCTTGAGCAAATAGCCTCACCAATCGCTTGCTTGGAATCGAAGAACTTGTAGATGTAAGCCTTGGAAAACCCGATGGCTTTGGCCAAGTCGGAAACCGTGGTTTTGCTGTAACCGTATTGGCTGAAGTGCTCATTGGCCGCCGCGACAATCTGGTCTCGAATGTCGTGATCAGCTGGGCCCCGGGCGCCGGGCGAAGAAATTGGTGGATGGTTCATTCCTGTAGCTTACGCACCCCAAAGGTGGTTGACAACTTGTGACTTATTTATAGCATAGTCACACGCCACCATGCCAGACGTAAGCATGCCCCCCTTACCATGGTCTTGCTGTGTGGGCATATGGATAGGGTACACCACCGCTGGCCGTCACATTGAGCGTGAGGCCGTCACTGCCACAGAGCATGTAGTCAATACTAGTGATTTGGGCGTGCCGAATCGACATTTCTGAGAGCGCCATCGCGAACTCCTGAACAGAGTCAGGACCGGACACTCATCTCGCTACACAAACTGCTCCAGCAGCAAACCAACTCCGTACGCATCAGAATCCCGGACTTAACCCTGGACTTAATCCTGGACTTAAACGCACTGGATGGTGCTGGATTTCAGTGGTTCCCGCCGGAACGAAAAAAGGACCCGAAGGTCCTGATTTCAATCGCTTACAGAATTCAGTGGAACTCTGTAGCGCAATATTTGGAGCGGGAAACGAGACTCGAACTCGCGACCCCGACCTTGGCAAGGTCGTGCTCTACCAACTGAGCTATTCCCGCGTCTTGGTGAGGCGCATTCTATAGAATCCACATCCCCCGTCAACCCCTTGATTCAAAAAAAGTTTATTTCTTTTCCACGTCCGTCTTCAGATGCGGCCAGGCAGCCCGCAAGTATTGGACCATGGACCACAACGTCAGGCCAGCGGACACCAACAACAAGGCATAACCCATCAGAACCCAGAAGCTGAAGTCCGAAGGATTGGCCAGCAGGATCACCAGCGCCAGCATCTGTGCGGCGGTTTTCCATTTGCCCAGGTTCGACACCGCTACATGGGCGCGGGCACCGAGTTCGGCCATCCACTCGCGCAGTGCCGAGACAACAATTTCGCGACCGATGATAACGGCGGCCGGTAGCGTGAGCCACAGGTTGCCATGCTCTTGCACCAGCAGAACCAGCGCAACGGCGACCATCAGCTTGTCTGCAACAGGATCGAGGAAGGCCCCGAAAGGAGTGCTTTGTTCCAGACGACGGGCAAGATACCCGTCGAGCCAGTCGGTCGCGGCGGCAAAGGCGAAGACCGAGGCAGACGCCAGATAGCTCCAGTGGTAAGGCAAGTAAAACAGCAAAATGAAGATCGGGATGAGCAGGACGCGTAGAACGGTAATCAGATTAGGGATATTCATCGGCACAACTGGCTACGAGGTGAGTTGGGCATTCTACTCGCTGTGCAGATTTGCATAAATCAACTCTGCGAGCTTTTTGCTGATTCCGGGTGCTTTGGCGATCTCTTCGATGCTGGCACGAGACAGCTCCTGCAATCCACCAAAATGTTTTAACAAATCGCGCCGACGTGTCGGTCCGACACCTGCAACGCCCTCAAGTGTAGACGTGCGGCGAGTTTTGCCACGACGTGCGCGATGCCCCGTAATGGCAAAACGGTGCGCTTCGTCGCGTATCTGCTGGATCAAATGCAGCGCGGGGGAATCGCCGCGCAAGGTGAATTCATGGGCCGCGTCGTTGAGGTACAGGGTTTCAAAACCGGCCTTGCGCGTCGCGCCCTTGGCCACACCCAAGAGAATCAGGTCTGGCACGGCCAATTCGTTAAGCACGTCACGGGCCATGGATAGCTGGCCTTTGCCACCGTCGACCAGCAGGATGTCCGGCAACTTGCCCTCGCCTTCCTTCAATTTACTGAAGCGCCGGGTCAAGGCCTGGTGCATCGCGGCATAGTCATCGCCCGGGGTAACGCCTTCAATGTTATAGCGGCGGTAGTCGGACTTGATCGGGCCTTCCGGGCCGAACACTACGCAGGACGCCACAGTGGCCTCGCCGCTGGAATGGCTGATGTCGTAGCACTCAAGACGTTGCGGTGGCTCGTCCAGTTTCAGCACTTCGGCCAAGGCATCGAAACGGGCCGCAACGTGTTGCCGGTTAGCCAAACGTGCGCCCAGCGCTTGCTCGGCATTGGTGACCGCCAATTGCTGCCAGCGCGCCCGGGTGCCGCGTACTCGATGGCTGATGGTCAATTCACGACCGCGCAGCTCTTCGATGGCTGCAATCAGGGTCGGAAAATCTTCGTGAACCACGTTGACGATCAGCTCGCTCGGCAAGTCCCGTTCTGGACTGCTGATGAAGTATTGGCCAAGAAACGCTGCCATGACTTCAGAAACGTCTTCCTCAATACCCACCTGCGGAAAGAAGTTCTTGCTCCCCAACACCCGACCACCGCGCACGCTGATCAAGTGCACGCAGGCGCCACCTGGGTTGACGAACGCCGCAATCACATCGACATCGCCTGTCCCGCCTTCCATGCTCTGCTGGTCCTGGACCCGACGCAGCAATGAGATCTGGTCACGCAGCTCGGCGGCGCGCTCGAATTCGAGGTTGACCGCCGCCTCCTCCATGGCCGCAGACAACTCGTCCGCCAGAGCGTTGCTGCGCCCTTCAAGAAACATCACCGAGTGGCGTACATCTTCGGCATACACCTCGGGCTCCACCAGCCCCACACACGGCGCCTTGCAGCGTTTGATCTGGTATTGCAGACAAGGTCGAGCCCGGTTCTTGTAAAAGCTGTCTTCACACTGACGAACGAAAAACGCCTTTTGCAGCAGGCTCAGGCTTTCGCGAATCGCACCCGCGCTGGGATAAGGGCCGAAATATTTGCCCTTGGCCTTTTTCGCCCCGCGATGAATGCTCAAGCGTGGGAACTGGCCATCCGAGAGAAAGACATAAGGGTAGGATTTGTCGTCGCGCAGCAGGATATTGTACGGCGGACGCCATTCCTTGATGAGCGTCTGCTCAAGCAGCAAGGCCTCGGTTTCGTTGGCCGTGATGGTGGTTTCGACTTGGGCAATACGGCCTACCAGCGCAGCAGTCTTGGGGGCAAGACCAGCTTTGCGAAAGTAACTCGCCAAACGCTTCTTGAGATTTTTCGCTTTGCCTACATAGAGCAGGCGCGCATCGCTGTCGAACATGCGATAGACGCCCGGCCGACCACTGACTGTCGACAGAAAAGCACTTGGATCGAAGATTTCAGTCATTTTCAGAGGCTGGCATCAACCATGCCGTGACGAACCGCCAGCAGCGTCAATTCGACATCGCTGCTGATCGAAAGCTTCTCGAAAATACGGTAACGGTAGGTATTCACTGTTTTGGGCGACAGGCACAGTTTGTCGGAAATGATCTGCACCTTCTGACAACCGACAATCATCAACGCAATCTGGATTTCCCGCTCCGACAAGGCATCGAAGGGCGAATCATTGGTTGGCTGGAACGACTTGATCGCCAGTTGCTGGGCAATTTGCGGGCTGATATAGCGTTGCCCGGCAAACACCAGGCGGATGGCCTGAACCATTTCCGGCAATCCGGCGCCCTTGGTCAGGTAACCTGCGGCACCTGCCTGTAACAACCGGGTGGGAAACGGATCTTCTTCGCACACGGTGACCGCGACGACTTTGATGTCCGGATGACTGCGCAGTAATTTGCGCGTGGCTTCGAGACCGCCGATCCCGGGCATCTTGACGTCCATCAGCACCACATCGGGTTTCAACTCACGCGCTTTGAGCAGGGATTCCTCCCCTGACTCGGCCTGACCGACTACTTGCAGGCCATCGATGTCAGCCAGCATTCGTGTAATGCCTGTACGAACGAGATCATGGTCATCGACTACTAGCACCCTAATCAAGCAGACACCTCGCGAATTGGTCTTATTGGGTTGTCGGACACCTTAGCAAAAAGCAACTGGCAGACCTAGCGGAAAGCAGCATATAAAAAGTGTCAAATCTTCTTGCGAGGCTTGCCGCCAGTGTGTTTCAGCGATGCAGTCCATTGATATCACGCTGCATTCTCAGGAAACACTGGTCTTTGCCGACCACCTTCAGGCCTTTTCTTTCGTAAAGCTTTTTTGCCGGATTATTTTCAAAGACGGTCAGACGCAATGCCGGACGTCGCTCCTTGCATGCCATGGCGAATACCTGATCGATCGCCCAGGAACCGGCGCCCTGCCCCTGGTACGCTGCTGACACATGCAATTCGCGGATATACAAGGCTCTGGCGTCACGGCTCAGGCTGACGTAACCCATCACCGTGTCCTCCCGCACAATCAGCCAGTTTTCCCGCCCCTCCCAGGCGACATCGAAGGCCTCGTCCAGCCACAACAGCTCATGTTCAATGTAGTAGCGAAGCATATTTCGACAAGTCAGGTCACGGGCAAAGTCCAGGTCCCGCGGGGTTGCCGGACGCAATTCGAAACCCATTCAAGCCTCCGCCACAGCCACGATTTGCCCTTTCCAGCCGTCAGCATTGCGGCGAGCAACAACCATAAGGTTCCCCGTACCCGGGGCCGCCACAATCAACGTCCCGTCCGCCGCCCAGATTGCACTGCGCCCTGCCGACTCCCAGCCACCCGTTGCGCCACCATGATTGGCCATCAGAACCGCCATCGAGTGAGTGCAAGCATAGCCTTGCAATAGTGCGGTATCCGGAGCGTAACCGTTTTCTGTGATCAACACGCCCGCGGCATAAAGATCAGCACCCTGCCGTGCCGCGGCTGCCGCGTGACTGGCGTGAGAAAAATCGGCGCAGACCGCCAGCGCGACGGTGTCGGTACCTATCTTTAATGTCGAACCGCCCGTTCCCGGAGCAAACGCCACCTCCTCGCCCGGGTGCAGATGCTGCTTGCTGTAAACCCCAAGCGAACCATCGGCGCCCAATACCAGAGCTCCGATCAATACCGGCGAATCGCCCGACAGACGAATCGGCATCCCAACGACACTGGTCACACCGACTTCCCGCGCGAAATCGCGCAGCGGTTGCAGCACCCCGGCGTCTGGCGCTATGGCCAGCTCCGCCGCCAGGCCGCGTTCGTATCCGGTCAGCGACAGTTCCGGAAACACCAGCAATTGCACGCCTTGCTCTGCAGCAACCTGCATGAAGCGCCGATGCCTAGCCATATTGGCGGCAAGATCACCGGCGATGGAGATCGATTGAGCGGCGGCAATGGTCAGTGTCGTCATGGTTCGTCCTTGTGACGTTGTGGTTGTTGGGCGCAGCGCAAAGTGTGTCACAACCCCCGACGTACTCAAGCGATAGACAAGCCCATGATCATCGATAGCATTTTCTGATTGAATCCGCGTACCGGCCTCTAGTAAGCTCGGCGCATTCATCGGAGACAGACCATGCTCAACGCCCTCTCACAGCTTCGTACCGCCAGCGCCCCGCGCTCGGTTGTGGCTGCCCGGGCGAATGACGTTTGTGCTTCGGTCAGCTTTTATTTTGGGTATTGGTTTAGCCACTGGCGCGCCTGATACCCACACGGCGCCCACTTTAAACGGGTCGCCACCAGAGAATTCTCAACCCCCGGTCGGCCTCCCGACCGGGGGTTTTGTTTTTTTCAGCCCTGAACATTTTTTGCGTCACACCAGACAATTTGAGGATTCACGACATGAACTACGCCACTTATTACCGTCACGACAGTTTTACCGCCTGGCGATTTACCAGCCTCCGCTCGGGACAGCCTGCCGCCTCCGATCGGTCACCCACAGGTGGCAAGCACACACACGCAGCCAATCCGGCCAATTGTCGAACACCCCAGTAGGGCCGAGCGCGCGGGAACGAACCCGCCGCCAGCCCAGGAAGCCCGAATATGAACTCGTCCGTCTCTGCTCTGCCGCTGTCCACCTTGAACCCTGCCAATGAAGCGCTGACCTTGCGTCTGCCCAGCTCATTGCAACTCAAACAGCAGTTACCCCTCAGCAACGCCCTGACCCAACAAGTCGCCGCCCACCGTCAAGCGGTTCGCGCGATCCTCAACGGTGAAGACTCCCGTCTGCTAGTCATCGTCGGTCCGTGCTCGATTCACGATCCCCGTTCCGCCCTCGAATACGCCACCCACCTTGCCCGCCTGGCTGCCAAAGTCAGCGATGAGATGCTGCTGGTGATGCGCGCCTACGTCGAAAAACCGCGCACCACGGTGGGATGGAAAGGCTTGGCCTACGACCCGCACCTGGATGGCAGCGACGACATGGCCGGCGGTTTGACGCTGTCCCGCGAATTAATGCGCGAAATGCTCCAGCTGGGCTTACCCGTTGCCACCGAACTGCTGCAACCGATGGCCGCCGGCTACTTCGACGACCTGCTGAGCTGGGTCGCGATTGGCGCCCGTACCACCGAATCACAGATCCACCGGGAAATGGCCAGCGGCCTGAGCATGCCGGTAGGGTTCAAGAATGGCACCGACGGCGGTGTGGCTGTCGCCAGCGACGCCATGCGCTCGGCCGCCCATCCGCATCGCCATTTCGGTGTCGATAGCCAGGGACATCCTGCGATTATCCAGACACCAGGCAACGCCGATACCCATCTGGTATTGCGTGGCGGCCATCGCGGGCCGAACTACGACCGTGACAGCATCGCTCAAGTGCACAGCGATTTGACCCGGCTCAAGATTCCGGCGCGGATCATGGTCGATTGCAGCCACGCCAACAGCGGTAAAGACCCATTGCGTCAGCCAGCGGTGTTCAACGACGTGCTTGAACAGCGCCTGCAGGGTGATCGATCGTTGATTGGCATGATGATCGAAAGCCATCTGTTCGAAGGTTGCCAAGCGCTGAGCCCGTCGCTGCGTTACGGAGTGTCAGTAACGGATGGCTGCCTTGGCTGGACCGGGACAGAACAGTTGTTGCAGCAGGCAGCCGAGCAACTTCGTGCTCAGCGTTGCACCCAACAGCCGAAGTGACCGGTGCCCGCCTTCCAGTTCTCCAAGCGAAAACTGGAAGGCGGTTGCCTTAAACCGGTTACGACTGCACTTGCACCAACGTGACTTCGGACTGTTGGCTCACATCGTCGAGACGTTCGACCGAATAGGCTACCCGGACCGTCAAATCCCGATGTTCGCGCCAAAACCTGTAGGGAACGATAAATACCAGCGGTTGACCGGCCATTTCCCTTGAGATCTCACGATCATCGCGATGATTGAAATGCTCCCCGTCACATTTCAGATAAACCAGCTCACCCTCTTCTGCCTGGGCATTGTCGATCACGACGGTGACACCATCGATCGCATCTTGCAGATCCAGCCAACCCTCATCGGCCTCCAGCACAGAGGGAGGCAATAGCGGTCCTCGCTCCAGAGGGCCGATCAACAACTGTGCAGGCTCCGAGAAGCGAGGCTCTTGGCCTTCTTTCTCGACGCAATAGCTGATCGTAATGGTTGCACCAAGGTTGGGAGCAATAGACTCGGGACTTACCCAGAACGACAGTTCGCCACCCACTGCAAAGGATTCGATTTTCAATGTGTCATTGAAGCTTGATTGTGGTGTACCGCCGGCCCAGGACAGCAAGACCCGATCTCCAGCCGCCATCCGGGGATACGGCCTGATCGTAACGCGGGCGCCCTCGGCGACCCTGTCGGGATCAAGTGTGCCGCCCACCGCATCGTTCACAATCACAGGCAACAGATCCGGCCGGACATCACCGACGCTCAACTGTAAACGCCCGGACTCCAAAGGCTCACAATGAAGCGCACTGTACAGCGTGTAGTAAACCTCGAGCGACCCGCCGTCCAGTGCGGCGATGTGTACGTCCGACACAGCAAAGACAATCACCCTGTCCACCTGGGCTTCGCTGACAAACCGCGACACTTCATGCCGATACGCCACACCCTCTGCATCGATACCTGACCAGGACAAGACCAGCTTGTCTCCGCAGGCCATGGCCTGATAAGGCGCAACAGTGACAATGGCCTTTCTTTCGGACGGATCCAACATGGCGTTCTCCGCCTGGTCCAGCCGAGGTGCCGCCATGTATTGCTCTACAACATTCAGGTTTGCCGCTTCATAAATAGTCATTCATACGCTCCAGTCCTTGGAATAAATGCCGCCTTGAAAGTCGGCATCGAACGAAGCCTATTGAACCCCACGATGCTGATTCGTGATGCAGGGCAAAGGCGTCGGCTTGCACGGAAAAATGACGTTTCACAAGTAGGTCATTGCGAGAAAGCGTTCAACCATCGTTAAAAAGATGTCCAGATATTCCGACCAAGACCTCATGTTCATCCGAACTTTCGTACTATTTCTATTCCGTTTTCATCGGGTTATAGCGGCTTTTTCATACATCGCCGAGCAGCTGGTGTGCTTTAGAGTGCCCCCCTTGAACACACACCTGACCTACTGCGAAAAAG
Source organism: Pseudomonas sp. PDM24 (assembly GCF_019218905.1). Lineage (NCBI taxonomy): Bacteria > Pseudomonadati > Pseudomonadota > Gammaproteobacteria > Pseudomonadales > Pseudomonadaceae > Pseudomonas > Pseudomonas sp. PDM24. The sequence goes on from NZ_JAHUWR010000003.1 coordinate 54,277, forward strand.
GAATCTACATGCTACGGAATGCAACCACTCACTATCCGATCCTGCTGGTCCACGGGCTCTTCGGCTTCGATCGCATCGGCAACCTGGAATTGTTCCATGACGTCAAACTGGCCCTCAGAAGCGCCGGCGCCAGGGTCTTCATCCCGCATCTGTCGGCTACCCACAGCAATGAAACCCGCGGCGAGCAACTGTTGGCGCAGATCGATCGGGTACTGCTGGGAACCGGTGCAAGCAAAGTCAATCTGATCGGTCACAGTCAGGGGGCGCTTGCGGCACGGTATGCAGGAGCGCTGGCACCCGAGGTGGTCGCCTCGGTGACATCGGTCAGCGGGCCGAATCATGGCTCGGAACTGGCCGACTTCCTGCGTAAGGCGCTGATCCCCGGACGCCTGCCGGAACACGTTGCCGGAGCGGTGGCCACGCTGTTCGCCGATTTCCTATCATTGCTCAGTGGCAACCGGCATCTGCCGCAAAACGCCATTGCCGCGCTCAATGCACTGACCACCGAAGGCGTCGGCGCCTTTAACGACAAGTACCCGCAAGGGTTGCCAAAAACCTGGGGCGGCAAGGGGCGCGATCAGGTCAATGGCGTGCGCTACTATTCCTGGAGCGGCATTTTGCAGGGGGACATCCTCGATGAGGGACTCCATGCACTCAATCCGCTGCACGGGTTTCTGCGGGCCTTCTCCCACTATTTCACCACCGAAGCCGAGCAGAATGACGGCATGGTCGGTCGATTCAGTTCCCATCTAGGCAAAGTGATCCGTTCGGATTATTCGCTGGATCATCTGGATAGCCTCGGCCAGACAACCGGTCAGGTCCGCCGGGGTATCGACCCGATTGCCCTGTATGTGCAACATGCCGAACGCTTGCGAAATGCCGGCCTTTAAAACGCTGCATGAAAGAGACGGAACTTTGAGGAAGAAATAGCCCACTGAATCCGGTAGGCTCCGCATTTTATTGAACATTGAATGGAGTATTTTCCCATGGCCAAAGCCACTGCCCGTCACATCCTGGTTTCCAGCGAAGAAAAGTGCAACGAACTCAAGGCCCAGATCGAGGCTGGCGCCGATTTCGCCGAAGTCGCCAAAGCCAACTCCTCCTGCCCTTCCAGCCGTCAGGGCGGTGACCTGGGTTCGTTCGGCCCGGGCCAGATGGTCAAGGAATTCGACACCGTGGTCTTCAGCGCGCCGATTAACGTGGTGCAAGGCCCGGTCAAGACCCAGTTCGGTTACCACCTGCTGGAAGTGACCAGTCGTCAGGACTGATCAGCGCTTTGAGTTTGCTACACAACGGCCCGCCTTTTGGTGGGCCGTTGTGTTTTCGTTACGTGATACGGCTGGCGAGGGACGCGCCGCTAGCGTACAAATTGTGGTTATCCACCACCCGGCTCTAAGGCTGACAATGCGACTGGCTTTCCCCACATTGTTGTTCACTGCCGTGGCGCTGCTATTAAGTGCCGCTGGTGTGAATGCTGCACCGCAACATGCGTTGACCGTGTACGGTGAACCGGCGAAGTATCCCGCGGGCTTCAGCCATTTCGCCTACACCAACCCGCGCGCGCCCAAGGGCGGCACGATGCGTCGCTCGGCGATGGAAATCGGTCATTTCGACCATATGCTGCCGTACATCGACAAGGGCACGGGTGTCACGCAGATCGACGGCTTGATCTACTCGCCCCTGGCCCAGCGTTCGCTGGATGAGCCCTATACCGTTTACGGCCTGGTCGCCCAACAGATGGAGCGTTCCGACGACGGACTGTCGCTGCGTTTCTACCTGAATCCGAAGGCCCGTTTCGCCGACGGCAAGCCGATCACCGCCGAAGACGTGCGCTATACCTTCGACCTGCTGATGACCCAGGGCAGCCTGCGCTATCGCACGCAGTTCGCCGACGTCAAAGGCGTCGAAGTAGAGTCACCACTCACCATTCGGTTCGACTTCAAGAGCAACGAAAACCGGACCCTGCCCCTGGACCTCGCGACCTTGCCGGTGTTTCCCGAGCACTGGTGGAAAACCCGCGACTTTGCCAACGGCGGTGGTTACGAGCCGCCACTGGGCAGCGGGCCGTACCGCGTGAGCAAGGTCGACTCCGGGCGCAGCATCACCTTCGAGCGTAACGCCGACTGGTGGGGCAAGGATTTACCGGTCAGCCGTGGCCTCTACAACTTCGATCATTTCAGCATCGAGTATTTCGGCGATACCGATGTCGCCCGCCAGGTCCTGCGAGGTGGCGCCTACGACTACAACCGCGAATTCTCCGCTACCGCCTACTCCATCGGCTACGAAAGCCCGGCCCTGAGCGACGGTCGCCTGCAAAAGGCCCACCTGGCCAAAGAGGCACCGCAATCGGCTCAGGGCTTTGTGTTCAACCTGCAAAACCCGATGTTCCAGGACCGTCGCGTGCGTCAGGCCCTGGCCATGCTCTGGGATTTCGAGTGGAGCAACCGGCAGATGATGCGCGAGATGTACATCCGCCAGCAGAGCTACTTTTCCAACACCGACCTCGCTGCCCGAGAACTGCCCGACGCAGGCGAAAGGGCGATTCTCGAACCGCTGCGCGGGCAGATCCCCGACGAAGTCTTCACCCAGGTCTTCGAAGCACCGAAAACCGACGGCAGCGGCGTGATTCGCGACAAACAGTTGCAAGCCCTGGGTTTGCTCGAACAAGCCGGGTGGAAACCCGATGGCGATCAATTGGTCAACACCCAAGGCCAACCGCTGAGCTTCACTTTCCTGGTCAGCCAGAACGGCATGGACCGACTGCTGTTGCCTTATAAGCGCACCCTGAAACAAATCGGCATCGACCTGAATATTCGGCGCATCGACGCGTCCCAGTACGTCAACCGCCTGATGTCCCGGGATTACGACATGATCGTCACCGGCTACCCGGTCACCACCTCGCCGGGCAACGAGCTGTACAACTATTTCGGCTCGGCGGCGGCCAACGATCCCGGTTCCAACAACTACATGGTGCTGAAGAACCCGGCGGTCGATACGCTGGTCAACGGCCTGGTTCGCGCCACCACCCAGGCTGACATGCTGCGCTACGCCCATGCCCTGGACCGCGTCCTGCAATGGAACTTCTATTGGATTCCCAATTATTACCCGCCGGGCAGCTCGACCGTGTGGTGGAACCGCTTCGGCATTCCCTCTGTGCAAGCGAGCAATGACGCAGCCATCGAGAGTTGGTGGGAAGTGAGCTCCACCCCGCTGACCAATCAACAAATGACCGCCGAGCTCATCAAACGCGGCAAGCCCGGAGGACCGCACTGATGTGGGCTTACATACTGCGGCGCCTGCTGCTGATCATTCCGACACTGGTGATCATTCTTCTGGTCAATTTCGTCATCGTCCAGGCCGCGCCCGGTGGCCCGGTGGAACAGGCCATCGCGCAATTGCAGGGCATTGGCGGTGCGAGTGTCGGTGGCGGTTCCAGCGAAACCATGCATGGCAGCTCACGGGCCAGTCGAGGGCTCGACCCGCAGCTGATCAAGGAGATTGAAAAGCAATATGGCTTCGACAAACCGGCCCCGGAACGTCTGTGGCTGATGCTCAAGAGCTACGCCCGCCTCGACTTCGGCAAGAGCTTTTTCCGTGGTGCCACGGTCACCGACCTGATCCTGGAAAAAATGCCGGTAACCATTTCTCTCGGGCTCTGGGCCACGTTGATCACTTATCTGGTGTCGATTCCCTTGGGCATCCGCAAGGCCGTGCATCATGGCAGCCATTTCGATATCTGGAGCAGCACCGCGATCATCATCGGTTATGCCATGCCGGCGTTCCTGTTCGCGATGTTCCTGATTGTGGTCTTCGCCGGCGGCACCTCATTGAACTGGTTCCCGGTGCGCGGCCTGGTCTCGGACAACTTCGAGTCGCTGTCGACCCTGGGCAAAGTCGCCGATTACTTCTGGCATCTGGTACTGCCGGTGACGGCGCTGGTGGTTGGCGGTTTCGCCACCCTGACCATCCTCACCAAGAACTCCTTCCTCAATGAAATCACTCGCCAATACGTGGTCACCGCCCGAGCCAAGGGCTTGAGCGAGCGCAGGGTGCTTTACGGCCATGTGTTTCGCAACGCCATGCTGCTGGTGGTGTCAGGAATTCCGCAGGCCTTCATCAGCGTATTTTTTGCCGGCTCACTGCTGATCGAAGTGATTTTCTCCCTCGATGGCCTGGGTCGCTTGAGTTACGAAGCCGCGGTTTCACGGGACTATCCGGTGGTATTCGGTTCGCTGTTCATCTTCACCTTGTTCGGCCTGCTGATAAAACTCATCGGCGACCTCTGCTACACCCTGGTCGACCCACGCATCGACTTCGCCGCGAGGAACGCCTGATGTTCAAGCTCTCGCCGCTGGGCCGTCGCCGTTTCGAGCGTTTCAAGAAAAACCGCCGTGGCTGGTGGTCGCTGTGGTTGTTTGTCGGCCTGTTCCTGCTGACCCTGGGCGGAGAACTCATCGCCAACGACCAACCGCTGGTGGTCAGTTATCAGGGCTCGCTGTACTTCCCGGCGTTCAAACGCCACACCGAACAGGAGTTTGGTGGGCAACTGCCGTTCCAGGCCGATTACCGCAGCGATTACGTGCAGAAGCTGATTCATAAGGACGGTGGCTGGATGCTGTTTCCTCCGATCCCGTTCAGCGACGACACGCCCAATTACGACCTCAATCAACCGGCGCCGAGCCCGCCGTCGAAGGTCAACTGGCTGGGCACTGACGATCAGGCCCGAGACGTGCTGGCCCGGGTGATTTTCGGGGCGCGGGTGTCGATTCTGTTCGCACTGGCGCTGACCTTCATCAGCGCGTTGATCGGCATCGCCGCCGGTGCCCTGCAAGGCTATTACGGCGGTTGGGTCGATCTGCTCGGTCAGCGCTTGCTGGAAGTCTGGTCGGGGCTTCCGGTGCTGTACCTGCTGATCATTCTGTCGGGCTTCGTTGAGCCGAATTTCTGGTGGCTGCTGGGGATCATGGCGCTGTTTTCCTGGCTGGCCCTGGTGGACGTGGTGCGCGCCGAATTCCTGCGCGGGCGCAACCTGGAATACGTCAAAGCCGCCCGTGCGCTGGGCCTGACCGACCGCAAGGTGATCGTGCGGCACATCCTGCCCAACGCGATGAACGCCACCCTGAGTTATTTGCCGTTCATTTTGACCGGGGCGATTTCCACCCTCACGGCACTGGACTTCCTGGGCTTCGGCATGCCGGCCGGCAGTGCATCGCTGGGTGAGTTGATTGGTCAAGGCAAGCAGAACCTGCAAGCGCCGTGGCTGGGGCTGACGGCGTTTTTCACCCTGGCGCTGATTCTTTCTTTATTGGTGTTTATCGGGGAGGCATTACGCGATGCCTTTGATCCTCGGTCTTGAAGCGGACTGTTGATATGAGTGACAACCTGATCGAAATCCGTGACCTCAACGTGGCCTTCAGCGGCCAGACCGTGGTGCGCAACCTGTGCCTGGACATCCGCCCCGGCGAATGCCTGGCGCTGGTCGGCGAGTCGGGCTGCGGCAAGTCGGTGACTGCCCACTCGATCCTGCAACTGCTGTCCGAGACCGGCACTCAAACCACCGGCAGCATTCGCTATCGCGGCCAGGAATTGATCGGCACCGACATCAAGACCTTGCGCGAGCTGCGCGGCAACCGGATCGCGATGATCTTTCAAGAGCCGATGACCTCCCTCAATCCGCTGCACAGCGTTGAAAAGCAGATCGGCGAAACCTTGCTGCTGCATAAAGGGCTGGGCGGCAAAGCAGCACAAGCGCGGATTCTTGAGTTGCTGCAACTGGTAGGCATCCAGAAACCCGAAGAACGGCTCAAGTCTTATCCCCATCAACTGTCGGGCGGCCAACGGCAACGGGTGATGATCGCCATGGCCCTGGCTTGCGAGCCGGAATTACTCATCGCCGACGAGCCGACCACCGCGCTGGATGTGACGGTACAACGCAAGATCCTGCTGCTGCTCAAATCCCTGCAACAGCGGCTCGGCATGTCGCTGCTGTTGATCAGCCACGACCTCAATCTGGTGCGCAGCATGGCCCAGCGGGTGTGCGTGATGCACGCCGGGGAAATCGTCGAGCAGGCACCTTGCGAAACGCTGTTCACCGAGCCGAAACACCCTTACAGCTGCATGTTGCTGAACGCCGAGCCGGAAGGGGAAGCGCTGCCCCGGGACGAGCGTGAAAAAGTGCTGGAAGTGGATAATTTACAGGTCCGGTTTGTCATCGGTGGCGGCCTGTTCCAGCGTAAAACCTATCTGCGTGCGGTGGACGACATCAGTCTGAATGTTCAGCGTGGCAAGACGCTGGGCATCGTCGGTGAGTCCGGTTCGGGCAAGTCCACCCTCGGTCAGGCGATCCTGCGTTTGCTCGATTCGCAAGGCAGCATTCGCTTTCAGGGCGAGGCCCTGGATGGCTTGACACAGAAGCAGCTGCGACCGTGGCGCAAGAAGATGCAGGTGGTGTTCCAGGACCCCTTCGGTAGTCTCAGCCCGCGAATGTCCGTGGCGCAGATCATCAGTGAAGGCCTTGAGGTTCACAGCCAATCCACCCCCGACGAATGCGAAGCCCAGGTGATCCGGGTGCTGGAAGAAGTTGGGCTCGACCCGCAAAGCCGTCATCGCTACCCGCACGAATTCTCGGGTGGCCAACGCCAACGCATCGCCATTGCCCGCGCACTGGTGCTGAAACCGGCGCTGATCCTGCTCGACGAACCGACCTCGGCGCTGGATCGCACGGTGCAAAAACAAGTGGTCGCCCTGCTCCGTCAGCTTCAGGAAAAATACGGCCTGACCTACCTGTTCATCAGTCACGACCTGGCGGTGATACGCGCCCTGGCCCACGACATGATCGTGATCAAGGACGGCAAAGTGGTGGAAAGCGGCGCGAGCCACACGGTGTTCGACTCGCCGCAGCATCCGTATACCAAAGAGCTGTTGGCGGCGGCGCGTCCGGGGTGGGCATAATCTGCGTCATGTCGTTGGACCGCGTCGCGGCCTTCGCGGGCAAGCCTCGCTCCTACAGGTCGAGGTGATCCGTAGGAGCGAGGCTTGCCCGCGAAGGCACCCGAACAAACACCACACATCCTGGACAATGAAGCCCGATGAACACCACCGAAAGCCTCAAGGACTACCAGCGCGTTCGCACCCTGGCGATCCGTTCGCTGTTCGAAATCATCGAGCAATCGAGCGAAGGCACGGTGATTGTCGACCGCGACGCGAACATCGTCTGGATGAATGAGCGTTATGCCCGGCGCTTCGGTCTCGAATCGGCCGCAGGTGCGATCGGCCGGGCCTGTGAAAGTGTGATTCCTGGCAGCCTGTTGCGTGAGGTGGTGCGCACCGGACGCCCCATCCTGCTGGACATGCAGGACACTCCCAAGGAACCGCTGGTGGTGATGCGTCTGCCGATTCACGACGATGCCGGCGCAGTGATTGGCGCTATCGGCTTTGCCCTGTTCGATGAATTGCGCAGCCTGTCGCCGATGCTCAAGCGCTACCTGAGCATGCAGGAAGAACTCGCCTCCACCCGCTCGCTGTTGCGGGCACGGCAGACCAAGTACAACTTCGCCCATTTCATCGGCACCAGCGCCGCCAGCCTGGAAGTCAAACGTCGCGCCCGGCGCAGCGCCAGTGCCGAGTCTCCGGTGTTGCTGCTGGGCGAAACCGGTACCGGCAAAGAGTTGCTGGCCCAGGCGATTCACGGCGCCTCGCCCCGGGCGCACAAAGCGTTCGTCAGCATCAACAGCGCGGCGATCCCCGAGTCGCTGCTGGAAGCCGAGTTCTTTGGCACCGCCCCCGGCGCGTTCACCGGCGCCGATCGCAAGGGCCGCACCGGCAAGTTGCAGATCGCTCAGGGCGGCACGCTGTTTCTCGATGAGATCGGCGACATGCCGCTGCCGCTGCAAAGCAAATTGCTGCGGGTGTTGCAGGAAAAGGAATTCGAGCCGGTGGGTTCCAACGAAGTGATTCAGAGCGATGTGCGGGTGATCGCTGCCACCTCCACCGACCTGGAAGCGGCGATCAAACGCGGCGAGTTTCGCGCCGATTTATATTACCGCCTCAATGTGCTGCCGATTCAGGTCCCGCCCCTGCGTGATCGCCTTGACGACCTGCCGGCCCTCAGTGAAGCGATCCTCGAAGAGCTGCGCAGTCAGCACGAACTGAACCCCGAAGCCCTGGATTTGTTGGGTCAACACGCTTGGCCAGGGAACATCCGCGAACTGCGCAATGTTCTGGAACGCGCGGCGTTGCTCAGTGATGATTTGATGCTGAACGCGACGGATATCCGCGCGGCGATTGGCAGTTTTATCCCGGTGCAGCGTGTGGCGCCCTTGGCCATCGAGCCGGTTGCCCATGAAACCTTCAGCGAAGCTCGTGAACGGTTTGATCGGCAGTTGATTGAAGCCGCCCTCGCGCAATGCGACGGGAAGGTTATCGAAGCGGCGGCGCGTTTGGGGTTGGGGCGGTCGACGTTGTACAAGAAGATGGTGGCGTTGGGGATTGCCGAGTCTCCATAAAGAGACATTGATCTCTATTGATAGACGCGGCCTCTTCGCGGGCAAGCCTCGCTCCTACAGGTAACGCAATGGCGCAAATAACCACAATCCCGTAGGAGCGAGGCTTGCCCGCGAAAGCGTCAGCCCCGGCATCAAAAATCTCAATACAGAGACAAAAAATCGTACAACCCTCTCATCAATAAATAATTTCTTTAAGTTTCAACAACTTAGCTTCTGGCACGAAACTCGCTATAGCCCTTCCCACAAAGCTTCACCCTACAAAAATAACAATTCAGGAGACACACCATGAGTGTGATCATTGCCTTGGCAGCTCTCACGCTGCTGATGGTGGCTGCTTACCGTGGCTACAGCGTTATCCTCTTTGCCCCGATCGCCGCCCTCGGCGCCGTCCTGCTCACCGACCCTTCTGCCGTTGCCCCCGTCTTCACCGGGGTGTTCATGGAAAAAATGGTCGGCTTCGTCAAACTGTATTTCCCGGTGTTCCTGCTCGGTGCCGTGTTCGGCAAGCTGATCGAGTTGTCGGGCTTCTCCCGCTCCATCGTCGCAGCGGCCATTCGTTTGCTCGGCACTCGCCAGGCGATGCTGGTGATCGTGTTGGTCTGCGCCCTGCTCACTTACGGCGGCGTGTCGCTGTTTGTGGTGGTGTTTGCGGTCTACCCGTTTGCCGCCGAGATGTTCCGCCAGAGCAATATCCCCAAGCGCCTGATCCCGGCGACCATCGCCCTCGGCGCATTCTCGTTCACCATGGACGCCCTGCCCGGCACGCCGCAGATCCAGAACATCATCCCTAGCACCTTCTTCAACACCACCGCCTGGGCCGCGCCGTGGCTGGGTGTGATCGGCACGATTTTCGTGTTCTGCGCCGGCATGCTGTTCCTTCAAAGCCAGCGCAACAAGGCCCAGCGCAGTGGTGAAGGGTATGGTTCAGAGCTGCGCAACGAGCCGGAAACCGCACCGGACATCAAGCTGCCCAACCCGTGGATCGCGCTGTCGCCGCTGTTGATGGTGGGCCTGATGAACCTGCTGTTCACCCGCTGGATTCCGCTGTGGTACGGCAAGACTCACAGCCTCTCGTTGCCAGGCATGGCAGCACCGGTGACCACCGACATCGCCAAACTGACCGCGATCTGGGCGGTCCAGGCAGCCTTGCTGGTGGGCATCGTCATGGTGCTGGTGTTCGCCTTTCAGACGATTCGCGGCAAGTTGGCCGAAGGCAGTAAAAGTGCGGTCAGCGGCGCGCTGCTGGCGGCGATGAACACCGCGTCGGAATACGGTTTCGGTGCAGTGATCGCGTCGCTACCGGGTTTTCTGGTGCTGTCCGGCTGGCTCAAAAGCATTCCCAACCCGCTGGTCAACGAAGCGATTACCGTGACCCTGCTGGCCGGCATCACCGGTTCGGCGTCGGGCGGCATGAGCATCGCCCTGGCGGCGATGTCCGAGACGTTCATCAGCGCCGCCCATGCCGCCAACATTCCATTGGAAGTGCTGCACCGGGTCGCCGCGATGGCCAGTGGCGGTATGGACACCCTGCCGCACAACGGCGCGGTGATTACGTTGCTGGCGGTCACCGGTTTGACCCACCGCGAGGCCTACAAAGACATTTTCTGTATTACGCTGATCAAGACACTCGCTGTTTTTGTGGTGATCGGTACTTTCTACGCCACTGGCATTGTGTGAGGTATTCATGACGACTCTTTCGGGCAAGACCGCACTGGTCACCGGTTCCACCAGCGGCATCGGTCTGGGAATCGCCCTGAGCCTGGCCAAGGCTGGCGCCAACCTCATCCTCAACGGTTTCGGCGATGCGTCCAGGGTGATTGCCGAGGTGGAACAGCTCAATAATAAAAGCGGCGGCAAGGTCGGCCATCACCCCGCCGACGTCAGCGACCCGGCGCAGATCGCCGACATGATCGAGTACGCCGAGCGTGAGTTCGGCGGCGTGGATATCCTGGTCAACAACGCGGGCATCCAGCACGTGGCGTCGGTGGAGGATTTTCCGGTGGAGCGCTGGGACTCGATCATTGCGATCAATCTGTCGTCGGTGTTTCACAGTACCCGTTTGAGCTTGCCGGGGATGCGTACCAAGGGCTGGGGACGGATCATCAATATCGCTTCGGTGCATGGCCAGGTCGGTTCGGTGGGCAAGGCGGCGTACGTTGCGGCCAAGCATGGTGTGATCGGCCTGACCAAGGTGGTCGGCCTGGAAACCGCCACGACGAACGTCACCTGCAATGCCATTTGCCCAGGTTGGGTGCTGACGCCGCTGGTGCAAAAGCAGATCGATGATCGCGCCGCGACCGGGATCGACCCGCAGCAGGCGCAACATGATTTGCTGGCCGAGAAGCAGCCGTCGCTGGAATTCGTGACGCCGCCGCAGCTGGGTGAGTTGGTGCTGTTTTTATGCAGCGAAGCCGGTAGCCAGGTACGTGGCGCTGCGTGGAATATTGATGGTGGGTGGTTGGCGCAGTAATCCGCCGCCAAACCGCGTTATCGTTCTTCGCGGGCAAGCCTCGCTCCTACAGGTTTTGTGTCGAACCCCATACCCTGTAGGAGCGAGGCTTGCCCGCGAACAGATCTGAAGACAGAAAAAGAGGCCAAGCCATGTCCGACATCCTCTGGCAACCCGGCACCGAGCGCATCGGCAAATCCCGCATGGAGGCCTTCCGGCGCTTCGTCAATCAGCGACATGCCCTTGAAATCGCCGACTACCCTGCCCTGCACCAGTGGAGCATCGATCAACGCGAAGCTTTCTGGCAGGCCATCGTCGATTTCTTCGACATCCGTTTTCACGATCAGCCAGACGCGGTGCTGATTGAGGGCGCACAAATGCCCAGCGCCCAGTGGTTCCCCGGCGCCACGCTGAACTTCGCCGAGCACTTGCTGCGCCGTCGCGACGATGCCGTGGCGGTGGTGGCCATCGGCGAAAACGGCCAACGGGAACAACTGACCTGGGCCGAACTGGCGAGCCATGTCACCGGTTTTCAAAACGGCCTGAAAGCCGCCGGTGTCGGCCTCGGCGACCGCGTGGCCGCGTGCATGCCGAACACCTGGCAAACCCTGGTAGCCATGCTTGCCACCACCAGTCTGGGGGCGATCTGGTCTTGTTCCTCGCCAGATTTCGGTACTCATGGGGTGATCGACCGTTTCGGCCAGATCGAGCCGAAAGTGCTGATCACCTGCGCCGGTTACCGTTACGCCGGCAAAGAGATCGACCAGACCGCCAAGGTCAACGAAATCCTCGGGCAACTGCCGTCCTTGCAGCAGTTGATCGTTGTGCCTTACGCACGACCCCAGGCACACATCGAAGACTTCCGCAGCCAGGCCAACGTGACGCTCTGGGACGATTTCTACGACCCGGGCGGTGAGCCGCAATTCGTTCCCGTGCCCTTCGCCCATCCGCTGTACATCCTCTACTCCAGCGGCACCACCGGCGTGCCGAAATGCATAGTTCACAGCACCGGCGGCGTGCTGCTGCAACATGTCAAGGAACATGGGCTGCATACCGATCTTGGCCCGGGCGACCGTTTGTTCTACTACACCACGTGCGGCTGGATGATGTGGAACTGGCTGGTCTCGGCCTTGGCGGTCGACAGCGCCGTGGTGCTGTATGACGGCTCGCCGTTTCATCCAGGCCCGGAGCGTTTGATCGACCTGATCGACGACGAACGCATCAACGTCTTCGGCACAAGCCCCAAGTTCCTCACCGCGCTGGAAAGCAATGGCCTGAAGCCCTGCGACAGTCATGACCTGAGCAGCCTGAAAACCGTGCTGTCCACCGGTTCCGCGCTGTCCCCGCAAAGCTTCGACTACGTCTACCGCGCGTTCAAGTCCGACCTGTGCCTGTCCTCGATGTCCGGCGGCACTGACATCATTTCGTGCTTTGTGATTGGCAACCCGGTCCTGCCGGTGCGCCGTGGCGAAATGCAGTGCAAGGGCCTGGGCATGGCGGTCGAAGTGTGGAACGACGCCGGTACGCCTGTGATCGGGGAAAAAGGCGAACTGGTGTGCACCCGGCATTTTCCGGCCATGCCCATCGGTTTGTGGCATGACCCTGATGGGGAGAAGCTGCGAAAGTCCTATTTCAGCCTGTTCCCCGGTGTCTGGGCCCAAGGCGATTACGCCGAACAACTGCCCCACGGTGGCCTATTGATCCACGGGCGTTCCGATGCCGTGCTCAACCCCGGCGGCGTGCGCATCGGCACGGCGGAAATCTATCGTCAGGTGGAGAAAATCCCGCAGGTGCTGGACAGCGTCGCCATCGGCCAGCAATGGCAGGATGACGTGCGGGTGGTGCTGTTTGTGAGGTTGCGTGACGGTGTCGAGCTGGACGAAGCACTGCAACAACAGATTCGCCAAGTCATCCGCGCCAACACCACACCACGGCATGTGCCGGCGAAGATAGTTGCGGTGACCGATATTCCGCGGACCATCAGCGGCAAGGTGGTCGAGCTGGCGGTAAGGAATGTGGTACATGGCCAGAAGGTGAAGAACACCGACGCACTGGCCAATCCCGAGGCATTGGAGCAGTTTCGCAACCGCCCCGAACTGAGCGACTGAAACGTAGATCCATTGTGGGAGCGGGCTTGCTCGCGAAGACGATTTCACATTCAACATTGATGTTGGCTGATAGACCGCTTTCGCGAGCAAGCCCGCTCCCACATTTGATCGTCGTTGCCGGCGCTAGTCCACCAATCCCCACTCACCCGGCGGTGTATGGGGCCCGGGCGTGGCCTCGGCGTGCATTTTCAGGCGCAAACGCAAGTTGTTCACCGAATCTGCATGTTTCAACGCCTCTGCCTCATCAATCGCGCCCTCGGCAAACAGCCCGAACAGCGCCCCATCAAAGGTCTGCATTCCTGCGTCTGACGACTTCTCCATAATCCCCTTGAGCTCGCCAAGCTCATTGCGCCGGATCAGGTCGCCGATGGTTGGCGTTCCCAACATCACTTCCACCGCTGCCCGGCGCTGCCCATCCCGGGTACGCACCAAACGCTGGGAAACAAAGGCCTTGAGGTTATTGCCCAGGTCATGGAGCAGTTGCGCCCGGCGTTCTTCGGGAAAGAAGTTGATCACGCGGTCCAGCGCCTGATTGGCGTTGTGGGCATGCAAAGTGGAAATGACCAGATGACCGGTATCGGCAAACGCCAACGCGTGCTCCATAGTCTCGCGATCGCGGATCTCGCCGATCAGCACCACGTCCGGTGCCTGGCGCAGGGTGTTTTTCAACGCCGCATGAAAACTGCGGGTATCGACGCCGACCTCACGCTGGTTAATGATCGACTTCTTGTGCCGATGGATAAACTCGACCGGGTCTTCGATGGTGATGATATGGCCGCTGCTGTGACGGTTGCGGTAATCGATCAGCGCCGCCAGCGAGGTCGACTTGCCGGAACCGGTCGAACCGACGAACAATATCAGCCCCTGTTTGAGCATCACGGTTTCGAGCAGCACCGGAGGCAGCTTGAGGTCTTCGAAACGTGGAATGTCGAGTTTGATATTGCGCGCCACGATCGACACATCATTGCGCTGCTTGAAGATATTGAGCCGAAAGCGCCCGACCCCGGCCAGGGAAAGCGCCAGGTTCATTTCCAGTTCGCGATCGAACTCCAGGCGCTGTTCGGCGTCCATGATGGACGCGGCAATGGCTGCGATTTCTCCGGGCTTGAACGGTTGCTCAGCCAGGGCTTTGAGCACACCGTCAAATTTCGCGCTGGGTGGCGCGCCCGTGGACAAATAAAGATCGGAGCCATTGCGGCTGGACAGAATCTGCAACAGTGCATCGATTTCCATGGCAAAAAACACCCGCGAAGCATTCAATTGAAAAAATGACCCCATCTGGGTCATCCAGCGTCTACCGCCATGCAAGGATAGTAGACGCCGCCACACCGACTGACGCAGGACATTGCAATGAACGCACCACCGACCGCCAGCGACGCCCAGGCCTTGATTGCCCGACTGGACTGGACAAACAACCCGCTGGGCGCCGCTGATCACTGGCCGCAGAGCCTGCGCACCGCCGTGGACATTGTGATTCACTCGCCGATGCCGATGCTGTTGCTGTGGGGCCCGCAGCTCACCCAGATCTACAACGACGGTTTCGCCCTCCTCGCCGGCAGCAAGCACCCTCACGCTTTCGGACAACCAACGCACCAGATCTGGCCAGAACTGAAAGACTTTACCGACCCGATTTACAGCGCCGTCCTACAGGGTCAGGTGCGGACCTACAGCGAACAGCGCTTTACCTTGCAGCGCGACGGACGAGATTCCGACTTCTGGCTGGATTTGACCTACAGCCCCATTCGCAATGAAAGCGCCGAGGTTGCCGGGATTCTGGTCACGGCCATCGAAACCAACGAACGCCGCCGCATCGCCCTGGAACTCGAACAACGCTCCGCCGCCAGCCTCAAGGCCCAGCACGAAACCGAGCAGCGCCTGCAACTGGCGCTGGCCGCCACCGATGCCGTCGGCACCTGGGACTGGGACATCGGCGAAGACCGTTTCATCGCCGATGCCCACTTCGCTCAATTGCATGGCGTCGATCCGACCATGGCCAGCCAGTTGCCCATCAGCGAATACCTCCACGGCGTGCATCCGGAAGACCGCGCGATGATTGCCCGCAGCATCAAGCACTGCATCACCCATGGCAGCGAGTACGCCGAGGAATATCGCTTGCTGCAGCCCGACGGCCAATTGCGCTGGGTGTTTGCCCGAGGCCGCTGCTACAAGGACCATCATGGTCGGCCGATTCGTTTCCTTGGCGCGGCACTCGACCTGACCGAACGCAAACACATCGAACAGGCCTTGCGCCAGAGCCAGACCGAGCTGCAACTGATCATCAACGCCATGCCGATCCTGATCAGTTACGTCGACAGCGAGGAGCGTTTTCGCCTCAACAATGCCGCCTACCTGGAGTGGTACGGCCTGACGCCCCAGGAGCTTTACGGCCGCACCGTCCGTGAAGTGCTGGGCGACGAAGCCTATGCCCTGCGCGCCGAATACATTGCCGATGCGCTGAAAGGCAAGGCCTGCAGTTTCAGCATCAGCGCCGCGCACCGCGATGGCAGCACCCGCCAGGCCCTGATGAACTACCTGCCGCGTCATGGCGCGGACGGCGCGGTCAATGGTTTTTACATTTTCGTGATCGACGAAACCGAGCGCAAACAGACCGAAGAAGCACTGCGCAACCTCAACGAAACCCTTGAAGAACGCGTCAGCGCCCGCACTCAGCAATTGGCCGAAGCCAACCAGCGGCTGCAGAACGAGATGTTCGAACGCGAGCGCGCTGAAGATGCCTTGCGGCATGCGCAAAAAATGGAAGCGGTCGGACAGCTCACTGGTGGCATCGCCCATGACTTCAACAACATGCTCACCGGGATCATCGGCAGCCTCGATTTGATGCAGCGCTACATCGCCGACGGGCGCGCCGCGGAGATCGGTCGTTTTACCGAAGCCGCGGTGTCCTCGGCTCACCGCGCGGCTGCCCTGACCCATCGCCTGCTTGCGTTCTCCCGGCGTCAGTCACTGGATCGCAAGCCGCTGAATGCCAATCAGCTGGTGCATTCTCTGGAAGATTTGTTCCGCCGCACCAAGGGCGACTCTATCGAGCTCAAAATAAAGCTGGCCGATGAAGTCTGGCCCGTCAGCACTGACGTCAGCCAACTGGAAAACGCCTTGCTCAACCTCGTGATCAATGCCCGGGATGCGATGCCCGAAGGTGGCGAGCTACTGATCGAAACCGCCAACGTTCATCTTGACGGTAGCGACATCCCCCCCCTGGAACCGGTCACGGCCGGGGATTACCTGATGATTGCCGTCAGCGACAACGGCGCCGGCATGACCCCGTCAGTGTTGGCCAAGGCCTTCGACCCGTTCTTCACCACCAAACCCATCGGCCAGGGCACCGGCCTTGGACTGTCGATGATCTACGGCTTCGCCCAGCAGTCGGGTGGGCACGTCAGCCTTCACAGCCTGCCGGGCCAGGGCACCTGCGTTCGCCTGTATTTGCCACGGCTGCACGTCGCGGTGCCGGAGCACACTCTGGAACCGCTTACCGGCGAAACTCCGGCAGCGGTGGCCGGTGAAACGGTGGTGTTGGTGGAAGACGATCCGGCGGTGCGCATGCTGGTGCTCGACCTGCTCAATGAACTGGGTTATCACGCTCATGAAGCCGAAGACGCGAAGGCCGCCCTGCCCTTGCTGGAATCCGACCTGCGGGTCGATCTGCTGGTGACCGATGTCGGGCTGCCGGGCATGAACGGTCGGCAACTGGCGGAAATCGCGCGTCAGCATCGCCCGGACCTGAAGGTGCTGTTCATGACCGGTTATGCGGAGAAAGCCGCCGAACGCCAGGGGTTCCTGGAGGAAGGGATGGACATGGTGGCCAAACCTTTTTCCATTGACCTGTTGGCCAACAAGATTCGCACGATGATCGGCCAAGCGGACTGAGTTAAGGCATAATCGCGCGCCCCACGCTGGCACCAACATAGCCACCACCGTTGCAAGGTACTGCCAATGAAAGCCCAAGCCCGCCATATCCTGGTGAAAACCTCGGAAGAAGCCGAGCAGCTCAAACAACGCATCGCCAAGGGCGAAGCCTTCGATGTGCTGGCCAAGAAATACTCCACGTGCCCGTCCGGCAAACGCGGCGGTGACCTGGGCGAAGTACGGCCCGGGCAGATGGTCGGCGTGATCGATGCGGTGATCTTCAAAAAACCACTGCGTGTGGTGCACGGGCCGATCAAGAGCAAGTTTGGTTATCACCTGGTGCAGGTGTTTTATCGGGATTGATGGGTTGCCTTTAGGACCCCTTCGCGAGCAAGCCCGCTCCCACATTTGATCGGTGGTGGTCACCCATTGTGTGTTCACTGAAGATCTAGAGTGGGAGCGGGCTTGCTCGCGAACCGATTGCGCAGCAAACGGCCATCCACCGCTTATCTCGGGATCAACGCCCCGGGCACTTGAATCACCCGACTCGCCAACCGATGCCCCGCCTCGGCAGCCTCAACCGGGCTACCACCCTTGAGCCGACACGCCAAATACGCCGCACTGAACGAATCCCCCGCCGCCGTGGTATCCACCACCCGCTCGACCACCTGTGCCGGCACTTCGAACGACTCTCCATCGCAACGAATCAGACACGCCTCGGCCCCGCGCTTGAGCACCACTTCCGGCGTACCCATCTGCTCGTACGCGGCAAACACCGCCGCGCAGTCGGAAAAATGGAACAGCGCCTGCTCATCGTCAACCGTCAGCAACGCCAGGTCGATATAGGGCAGAACACTGCGATAAGCCGCCCGTGCCTCTTCAATCGAAGCCCACAAGCGTGGTCGATAATTGTTGTCGAACACGATCCGCGCATCCCGCTGCCGGGCTTCGATCAGGGTTTCCAGGAGTTTTTCCCGGCCCTGCAAACCGAGCACCGCCAGGGTGATGCCGCTGAAATACAACACGTCGTAATCCGGCAGCGCCGCCAGAATCGGCGCGGCGGCCGGTGTGGTAAAGCAATCGCGCACTGCCGCTTCGTTGCGCCAGTAGAGAAAACGCCGCTCGCCGGCCGCGTCGGTCTGGATGCAATACAGGCCAGGCAGGCGACCGGGCAAACGCTGGACCATGTCCAACCCGATCTTCTCGCTGGCCCAGCTCTGGCACATCGCGTCGCTGAAACTGTCATCGCCCAGGGCGGTGACGTAATCCACCGTGCCGCCATCGCCCAGCTCACGGGCCAGGTAGACCGCCGTGTTCAGGGTATCGCCGCCGAAGCTTTGTTGCAGCGTACCGTCGGCGCGCTGCTGCAATTCGATCATGCATTCGCCGATCAGGGCGATGCGCGGGGTGTTGGGGCCCAGGGGGCTGATGCTGTTCATTGACGTGGTGTCTCTGGTGTTTCGGTGGCGTCTGGATGGGCGCCTTCGCGGGCAAGCCTCGCTCCTACAGGGGTCTTGTGAACACTGAAGATCCACTGTGGGAGCGGGCTTGCTCGCGAAGGCCGCGACGCGGTCTCAAACCTTAGAAACAGGTTTCCATGGTTTCGATGACATTCAACTGCTCATCCACCAGACACCCGATGCGCCATTTGTCGAACGTCAGGCACGGGTGCGAAGTACCGAACGAAATGATATCGCCCACCCGCAATTCAACCCCTGGCGCAACGGTCATGAATGCATGCTGGTCCATCACCGCTGTCACCTTGCAGGCACTCATATCCTCGCCGATCGCCGGCACCACACCGGCCTTGTAACGCAGCAACGGCAGCGGCAAACCGGCGTCATAGGCGACGTCGCGTTTGCCCAGGGCGATCACCGCAAAACCCGGCTCCGGCAACGACTGCACATGTGCCCAGACTTCCAGCGCCGGACGCAAACCTTCGTGCAGGTCACTGCGACGGTCGAGCACGCAGCATTGCGCTTCTTTGTAGATGCCATGGTCGTGGGCCACGTAACTGCCGGGGCGCAGCACGCTGAGGAAACGCCCGCCGGCGTTCTGCGCTTCGAAGGATTCGGCAATCAAGTCGTACCAGGCCGAACCCGACGCCGTGATGATCGGCTTGGCAATGGCGAACGCGCCGCTGTCCTGCAATTGCACCGCCAGGCGCACCAAAGAATCAGCGAACGCACGGATGCCACTCACCGCGTGATCGCCGTGAATCACCCCTTCGTAACCCTCGATGCCGGTCAGCGCCAATGCCGGTTGCGCCGCAATCGCCTTGGCCAGCGCCAGCACTTCGGCTTCGGTGCGGCAACCGCAACGCCCCCCGACCACGCCGTACTCGATCATCACGTTCAAGCGCACCCCGCGCGAGGCGAAATACGCGCCGAGGTCCGCGACGTTATCCGGGTGATCGACCATGCAATAGAAATCGAAGGTCGGGTCTGCCAACAGATCGGCGATCAGCGCCATGTTCGGCGTGCCGACCAATTGGTTGGCCATCAGCACCCGATGCACACCATGGGCGTAAGCCGCGCGGGTTTGCGTGGCGCTGGCCAGGGTGATGCCCCAGGCACCGGCGTCCAGTTGGCGGCGAAACAGCGCCGGGGTCATGCTGGTTTTGCCGTGGGGCGCCAGTTCCGCGCCGCTGTTGCTGACGAAGTCCTGCATCCAGCGAATGTTGTGCTCCAGCGCGTCGCGGTGCAGCACCAGCGCAGGCAGGCTGACGTCGCGCACAAGATTGGCGCCTGTATGGGCAAAGCCCTTTTCCACGGCGGCAGTATTTTTGGCGGAATACATGGTCGATCTCCTCACACTCGCGGCCGCAGGCAGCCGCTGTTATTCGTTGATACGCCGGGCGAGGCTGTTGGCGCTGTCGATCAGCACCCGACGATAGTCGTTGTAATTGTTCTTCGCATCGGCCCTTGGGGCGACGATGCACAGGGTTGCGATGGCCACGCCGTTCGGGTCTTTGACCGGGGCGGCGAAGCAATGGGTAAACGTGTCAGCGACGCTATCGAAGGAAAAGAACCCATCGATACCGGCCTGGCGAATTTCCTCGAGAAACCGCTCCAGCGGTAAACGTTCGCCGTCGGGCAGGACGAAGTCGTCCGGGTCGATCAAGTCGACAATCTGCTGATCGCTCAGGTGCGCCAGCAGCAAGCGTCCGGAAGCGGTCCAAGGGATCGGCGCGTTCTCGCCGATGTCCGAGGAAATGCGGAAATGCCGCTCGCCTTCTTTCATCAACGCCACGGTGTATTTGCGCCCGTTGAGCAGGCACATCTGCGCGGTTTCACGTGTCTGGCTGACGATCTCTTGCAAGGCAAGATCGGCCTCGCGGGTCAGGTCGAAATGGCGCAAATGCGCCTGCCCGAGGAAGTACAGCTGACGACCGAGGTAAACGTGACCGTCCTTACCCACAGGTTCGAGAATACGCCGCTCCAACAAGGAGGCGACCAGTTCGTAGACCGTGGATTTCGGGCTGCCGATGCCGCTGGCGATTTCGTTCGGGCGCAGGGGCTGGCCGATTTCCTTGAGGAAATCGAGAATATCGAACGCACGGTCCAGTCCGCGAGCCCGGCGCTTGATGGTGTCTTCGGTCATGCTTCAGGTTCCCATTAAAGTGCCGGGAGTTTACCCAGAGTGCAGTGGCGACTGTTAGGCCGCCTTCGCGGGCAAGCCTCGCTCCTACAGGATCGCATCGTTTGTAGGAGCGAGGCTTGCCCGCGAAGAATTCACCGCGGGTCAGGCCTTTTTCTTGTACGCGATGCAATCAATCTCGACCTTGCAATCGACCATCATGTTCGCCTGTACGCAGGCCCTTGCCGGGGCGTGTTCGCTTTTGAAGTACTCGGAGAACACCTTGTTGAAACTCCAGAAATCCCGCGGGTCTTCCAGCCACACGCCCGTACGGACCACATCTTCGAGCCCGTACCCGGCCTCCTCCAGAATCGCGATCAGGTTTTTCATGGTCTGGTGAGTCTGCTCGACAATGCCGCCCACAATGATTTCGCCATCCAGTGCTGGCACCTGGCCAGACACGTGCAGCCAGCCATCGGCTTCGACGGCGCGGGCGAAAGGACGGGGCTGGCCGCCACCGGCGGTGCTGCCGGTGCCGTAACGAGTAATGCTCATGGGTGTTTCTCCTGATTGAAAACGTTAAAAACGGGTGTTCTTGAGAAATTCCGCCAGACGCGGCGACTGTGGGCGTTCGAACAGTTCCTTGGGCGGCCCCTGCTCTTCGATCCGCCCTTGATTCATGAACACGATCTTGTCCGACACCTCGAAGGCAAAACGCATTTCGTGGGTCACCAGCAGCATGGTCATGCCATCTTCGGCCAAGCCCTTGATCACGTTCAGCACTTCGCCCACCAGTTCCGGGTCGAGCGCCGAGGTGACTTCATCGAACAGCATCAGGCTCGGGTTCATCGCAATCGCCCGGGCAATCGCCACGCGCTGTTGCTGGCCGCCAGACAACTGGCCGGGGTAATGATCGCGACGTTCCAGCAGGCCAACCCGCTCCAGCCATTTTTCCGCCAGCGCCACGGCTTCATCCTTGTGCAGCTTTTTGACCTTGAGCAAACCGAGGGTAACGTTCTGCAACGCGGTGAGGTGCGGGAACAGGTTGAATTGCTGGAACGCCATGCCGGTCATGGCGCGATGGCGGGCGATGACTTTTTCCGGGTGCCGCACGCGCTTGCCGTTGACCTCGTGATAGCCGATGGATTCGCCATCGAGCAGAATCTGCCCGCCCTGGAACTCTTCGAGCATGTTCACGCAGCGCAGCAGCGTGGTCTTGCCCGAGCCGCTGGAGCCGATCAGCGTGACCACGTTGCCGCGCTGCATCGTCAGGTCGACGCCCTTGAGCACTTCGAGCTGGCCGTATTGTTTGTGCAGGCCGCGGATGTCCAGCAGCGCTTGATTCTGTGTCGAAACTTGAGCTTGTGTCATGGCAAAGCCACCCGCTTTTCAATGTGCCGGCCGAGTAATTCGATGGCGTAGTTGATGACGAAAAACAGCAAACCGGCGAACAGGTAAAACTCCAGGGTCATGAACGTCCGGGCGATGATCTGTTGGGTGCTGAGCAGCAATTCGGCGACGCCGATCACCGACAACAGCGTCGAGGCCTTGACGATCTCGGTGGACGAGTTGACCCAGGTCGGCAAGATCTGCCGCAACGCCTGAGGCAACAACACGTAGCCCAGCGCCTGGTAAAACGTCAGGCCGATGGCCTTGCTCGCTTCCATCTGGCCACTGGGCAGCGCTTGCAATGCACCGCGCACAATCTCGGCAACGTGGGAGCCGCAAAACAGCGTCAGCCCCAAGGTGCCGGCACCGAATGCGCTGATATGCCAGCCCAAGGCCGGTGCCATGTAGAAGCAGGCCAACACCAATACAAACACCGGCGTGCCGCGAATGATGTCGACGTAAAACCGGAACGGCGCGCGCATCCAGAACGTGCCGTAGGTGAGCACCAGACCTGCAACGATGCCGACCAGCGTGCCCAGTAAAATCGCCAGCGCCGAGCACTGCACACTGGTCAGAAAGCCTTGCCACAGGACTTCCCGCGCCACCCATAACTCATGCATCCAACTGGGAGATTCGTACATGGGGGCTCCTATCGGCGAATCGCCAGACGCTGCTCGAGGTAACGCAGCATCATGGCAATGAGGTAACAGGCCGCAACATAGAGCGCTGTGGTCACCAGCCAGGTTTCGATCACCCGGTAGCTCTCGACATTGATCTTGCGCGCGTAATAGGTCAGCTCCGGCACGGCAATCGCCGCCGCCAGCGAGGTGTCCTTGAACAGCGAAATGAAGTTGTTCGACAGGGCCGGCAGCACATTGCGCAGCATCACCGGCACGGTGATGTACGCCTTGACCTGCCACTCACCGAGCCCGATCGCCAGGCCGGCTTCACGGAGCCCCTTGGGAATGCTCAACAACCCGCCGCGGAACACTTCGGTCAGGTACGCCCCGGCATATAGCGACAGGGTGATGATGAACGACGGGATCTTGTCTAGACGAATCCCTAAGCTCGGCAACGCGAAGTAGATCAACAGGATCAATACCAGGATCGGCGTATTACGGATCACCGTCACATACACCGACGCCAGCACCCGCAATGCGCGGTGCTTTGACAGCAATGCAAACGCCATCAGCAGGCCGATCACGCAGCCGATGGCGATCGACACCAGCGCCAGCTCAAGGCCCAGACCGAGCCCCGCCAACAAGGTGTCGAAGTCGCGCCAGACGGCGGCAAAATTCAACTGATAGTTCATGGTCAGCAGTACCTTGAGCGGGGCGATTTAAAACCGCCCCGCTCTCACGGGATCATTTGAATTCAGCGGGGAAACCGATTGCAGGTGTAGGGAGGTCGACACCGAACCACTGCTTGAACGACGCCGCATACGTCGGGAACTCAACACCGGTCATGCCTTCATGCAGGACGGTGTTGACGAAGTTCAACCAGTCCTGATCGCCACGCTTGACTGCACAGGAGTAGGTTTGCGGGCTCCAGGCATAAGCCGGGCTACGATAGCGACCAGGGTTCTGCACCATCAGGTATTTCACCGACGACTGATCGGTGGCCGCCGCGTCGGCACGGCCGGAGTTCACGGCCTGATACATCAAGTCCACGCTGTCGTACTGATCGACCTTGGCCTTGGGCAACGCCTGATGCACCAGTTCCTCGGCGTACAC
The DNA here is from genome assembly GCF_019218905.1 of Pseudomonas sp. PDM24. Lineage (NCBI taxonomy): Bacteria > Pseudomonadati > Pseudomonadota > Gammaproteobacteria > Pseudomonadales > Pseudomonadaceae > Pseudomonas > Pseudomonas sp. PDM24. Next base: position 77,906 of record NZ_JAHUWR010000003.1, read on the forward strand.
GTTCTGCAGGACCGCCACGATGACGCCATCGCCGGCGGCCTTCAGGTCGTCGATTTCCTTGTACTTGCTGTTGGCCGGCAACAACAGACCGACGCCTTCGCGGTAGTACGGCAGGGTGAACGCCACTTGCTGTGCGCGGCTGGCGGTCACGGTGATGAACTGGCAACTCATGTCGACCTTGTCGGTCAGCAGATTGGGAATCCGCGCATCGGACGACTGCACCACGAACTCGACCTTGCTCGGGTCGTTGAACAACCCTTTGGCCACCATGCGCGCGATATCAATATCGAATCCCTGCAACTTGCCATCCGCGCCCTGGAAGTGCCACGGCGCATTGGTACTGCCCGTGCCCACGATCAATTTCCCACGGGCCAGCACGCTGTCGAGCTTGCTGTCTGCCGCTTGGGCGACACCCATGACAACGGCCGAAGCCGCGAACAGAAAAACACACGCTTTAAACAACGAAGGTCGGCGATGCATGGCAAGCACTCCAGGGTGATGTTTATTCCGCTATACCGGAAACAGGTATGTAACAACGGAATAGACAGCAGAAAGTGTGCCACAGGTTGTGGGCGGAATCTCGGGGAGTCTGGAAAGTGTTTTGAATCAGATGGATGCGCGTGAGCGCGAGGAAGGCGTTACGAAACGCACAAATAAGAGAACGCTACCGTGGGACACAACGCTCGAGTACTTGCACCACATCTGAAGCCATAGCGATTCAAAATGAAGCAGAGCCCTACCTGTAATTTCTGACAGTAGACCCACCTGCTTGCCTCCTTTAACGTCAACAGGCCTTCGATAGTCTTTGAAAAGGAGATTTCAATGAGTTCGATGACTCACCCATCAACGCTGGCTCCGGCCTATCGCAAAGCCCTGAAAACCTGGCGCCCGGTCATTCTGTATTTCGGCAATAAAAACTGTTACGCCTGCGAAATGGCCGAGCCGGTTTTCCGCACGATTGCCGAGCAGTATAAGGAGCATGCGCAGGTCTACATGCTGAGCACGAGCGAGTCCCCTCGGCATCCGGAAGTCACCGGCACACCCACTGTGCTGTTCTACAAGGAGGGGAAGTTGCTGAAGAAGCTCAAGGGAATTGGAACCCGGGAAACCCTGGAAGAAAATTTCAAAAAGCACATCGGCAAGCTCAGGCCCAAACAGGTTGCCCGCAAACCTCACCATGACTTGCCGTGGTTGCAGAAAACCCTTCGATCGTTATGCACCGCGCCTCGGGCACGAGAGCTGTTGAATGTACGTTCAATGAGTACCCTGTAGGAGCGAGGCTTGCCCGCGAAGAACGATGACGCGTAACGCCTGAAAAACCACGGTGCATTCTTCGCGGGCAAGCCTCGCTCCTACAGGTTCTGCTAATGCTTGAGCGACGCCAGCACCCGCTCGGCATTCGCACCGCACCCCATGCCCTCGGGTCGCACCTGGATATTCTCGATCACCTCCAACAACTGCGCCTTGCTCTGGGCCAGGTGCAGTTGCATCGCTTCGATCTGTTCGACCTTGCGTCCAAGGCTCGCCACCAGTTCGTCGTGATTGACCTCACCCGTCGTGGCATCCGGTAGCAGCAACTTCAGCTCTTCGAGGGTGAAACCGGCCTGTTGGGCGCACTGGATGATTTTCAGGGTTTGCAACACTTGCGGCGGGTAACGCCGATAGCCGTTGGCCTGCCGCTCGACCTGGCGGATCAGGCCCTGAGCCTCGTAAAAACGAATGCGCGAGGCGTTCAACCCGCTCTGTTGCGCCAATTCACCAATCTTCATCACGGCCTCGTTTGCACGCTTGACATTAAAGTTAACTTTAAGCTTAGCCTCTACGCTTCACTGATGAGGAGTCAAGCATGTCGCCCTTCCAAGCGTTGAATTTGCCCAACGGCCAGACCATCGGCAATCGTATCGCCAAAGCCGCGATGGAAGAGAACCTCGCCGATACCGGGCAGGCGCCTTCCGGCGAGTTGTTTCGGCTGTATCAAGCCTGGGCCGACGGCGAAGCCGGGTTGTTGCTGACCGGCAACGTGATGATCGACCGCCGCGCCATGACCGGCCCCGGTGGCGTGGTGCTGGAAGACGAGCGAGACCTGGAACGCTTTCGTCAGTGGGCAACCATCGGCCGGGCCGGTGGCGCGCAGTTCTGGGTGCAACTCAATCATCCCGGCCGCCAGACCATGGCCAACCTCGGCCAGCAAGCCTGGGCACCTTCGGCGGTCGCGCTGGATCTGGGCGGGTTTTCGAAGATGTTTGCCGAACCCAAACCCATGGGCGAAAACGACATTGCAGAGGTCATTCAACGCTTCGCCACCAGCGCCTCCCTGGCGGAAAAGGCCGGCTTTACCGGGGTGCAGATCCATGCCGCGCACGGGTATCTGATCAGCCAGTTTCTCTCACCATTGACCAATCGCCGCACCGACCGCTGGGGCGGTTCTCTGGAAAATCGCGCGCGCCTGCTGCTGGAAGTGCTCAGCGCTGTTCGCAAGTGCGTATCGCCGCAGTTTTGTGTGGGGGTGAAGCTCAATTCCGCGGACTTCCAGCGCGGCGGTTTCGACGCCGACGACGCCCGGCAAGTGATCCAGTGGCTCAACGACCAGCAAATCGATTTGCTGGAACTCTCCGGCGGCAGTTACGAAGCCCCGGCCATGCAAGGCGAGGCACGCGACGGTCGGACCCTGGCGCGAGAAGCGTACTTTCTGGAAATGGCCGGTGAACTGGCCAGTGTGGCGAGTATGCCGGTCATGGTGACTGGCGGCATACGGCGATTGGCGATCGTCGAACAAGTGCTCGACAGCGGTATCGCCATGGCCGGCATCGGCACGGCAATGGCCATCGAACCGAACCTGGTCAAACGCTGGCGTGAAGGCCAGAACAGTCACCCGCAGTTGCCACCGATTCGCTGGAAACGCAAACCTCTGGCGGCGCTGGCAAACATGGCCGTGGTGAAGTTTCAGCTTCATCGATTGAGCCGCGGGCACAAGCCCAGGCCGCAAGTCTCGGCGGTATGGGCATTGATCCTCGATCAGTTGTACATCGCTCGACGTACCCGTCAGTACCGCCAGGCGATGGGTAAATAGTCAGTTAGATGCAATCCCTGTGGGAGCGGGCTTGCTCGCGAAAACGGCGGCACAGTCACCATTAATGTCGTCTGACACACCGCTTTCGCGAGCAAGCCCGCTCCCACAGGTACCATTCCTTGCCAAGTTGTTTATCGTCCGGCAAAGCGCAACCGCGACAACATGCGCAGATCGCCCTCACGGTAATAGTCATCGGTCCAGCTGTCATCCGGCGCCAACGGTCGGACCTGCTTGAGTGCCAGTTTTTTTGCGAAGTAGCGGAACCGGTAATGCTCGTAAAAGCGCAGCAGTTCCAACCCGTAACGATCGGCCAGGTCGGTGTCGCCACGGATGATCAGAAAGTTCTCATCATTGCCGTTACTGGCCGCCTCACTCAGGTTGTGGCTGCCGCTGATGATCGTTGGTGCGTCGCTGGTGAAGTCGACGACGATGGCTTTGGTATGCACCAGCAGTCTGCCCTTCTGGCCTTTCATGTTTTCCTTGAGCCAGCCTTCCAGGCCGGTATTGAGCAGCGCGGTGGCGGCAAATTGAGCGGTGCGGTCGGCGTGGAAACCGGTGATGCTGCTGACGGTGTTTTGCAGGCCGTAACGCAAAATATCGTCGTGGGGCAGGCCGAGCAACGCGTTGAGCACTTCGTCCGGCAAGGCAAACGCGGTGACAAACAGCAGGTCTTTTTTGGCGGCGTTGATGATGTCGACGAACTCACGCAAGTCGCCCTGGCCCGAGCGCGGTGAGAAGCCAGCGAACAGCGCCTGCTCCGGCTGCATCGGATTGTTTTCCGTGAGCCATTCCCGTGTGGCGCCGACATCCGTCGGGTCGGCCCAGACCTGCTCGAAGGTTTGCAGATAACTGGCGCCGATCCGGGCGTCGTCCAGCACATGCACCACGTTGGCCTGACGATAAACACCGTTGGGAGTGAAGTTGGTGCTGCCACAGAGCACCGCTTCGGGCTGATGCTGCCCCGCTGCGTCGAGCCGGCTGAGGACCATGAACTTGTTGTGGAATATGTTATGCGTGACTCGCCCGCGCTTGTTCGCCGCCGGGATTTTTTCCAGGCTGGCTTCGTTCATCGCCGTGGTGTCTTCGTCGGGTTGGGCGTGGTACAGGACCCGAACCTTTACGCCGCGCTCAAACGCAGCGTTCACCGCATCGACAATCACCTTCAACTGATATTCATAGATCGCGATGTCCAGCGCCCACCGGCCATCCTCGGCCCGTTCGATGAACCCCAGCAAGCGTGCGAGCAGACCGTTTTCCAGCCATTGCCGTGGAGCGTCGGGCCATTCTTCGATGGGCAGTTTTTTGTTGGCGCTGAGCTGCGCATCGAGGTCGGCGAATTTGCGCTGGAAGGCCTGACTCGCCGCCACCGCCCGGTTGAAGATGACGCTCTGGCCCGCTGGAAGGCCATTGTCGGTGGTGAGCGTCACTTCCAGAAACTCACCCAGCTGCGGCGCATCGGCGGTGCCGTAGGCCAGGTGAACCCGATAATGGATCGTCACGCCCGGATTGACCGCGTAATCGGCCCAGCGAAATTTTTGCAATGGCGCGGTATCGCTGGGGGTAGCGTGAAACTGGGGGAACGTATGAGCCTTGCCGGGGAAGGTCAGGCTGTTGAACAGAAACAGCCAGGGTTTGCTGCCTTGCTGTTTTTCGATGGCGAAACCCAGCAGGCCTTTGCGGCGGGGTTCGGCCAGGTCGATCGCCAGCAACACGCCGTTGGTGCCCGCGTAGGCTTTGACGCGGAAATCGTCCTGATCGTTGCGGGCTAGAACGCGCATGGGTCACTCCTGTGATTGTCTTGCTTACAGAGCATAGGGCAGCGATGCGGACTAACCGCACTTATCCGATTCCGAGGTGATGCCTTCGCGAGCAAGCCCGCTCCCACATGGGATTTGTGAACGCAACAGATTAAATGTGGGAGCGGGCTTGCTCGCAAAGGGGCCAGCACTATCAACACCAAACTCAACCTGAAATCAGCTCATCGATATGTCGATAATCAACCTGCAACTGCGTCGCCAACACCTTTGCCCGACCAAGATGAATCGGCCCGCGCTCGATGTCGATCAGCAGCCCGGGGCAATCCAGTGTTGGCAACGCTGACCATTCCTTCACCCGTCCATCCGTCACCAGCAACAGCCTTTGCTGTTCAGCAGGAAAACGTTTTTGCCGAGCCGCCAACCAGCGCCCTGCCTCGCCCAACGCCGCCAGCATCGGCGTACCGCCGCCAGCCCCGAGCCCGTCGAGCCAGTCGCGCAAGCCAGCGGAGGCTTTCAACCCTTGCACTTGCCACTTCGGCACATGACCACTGGCGGTCAGCAACGCCAGGCGCGCACGCTGTCGATAGGCATCGTCGAATAGTTGCGCCAACAAGCCCTTGGCATCGCTCAACGCTTGATGACGTCGGGTCGAGGCCGAGGCATCGACGATCACCAGCCATAATTCATGAGGGCTGCGGGTGCGCAGGTGAAACAGCACATCGTCGCGTTGACGCGGTCGGCCATTGAGCAAGGTGCCGGGCCAATTGATCGATCCGCTCAGGGCTGCGTGACGCTTGCCCTGTTTACCGTGATCCAGCCGTCCTGCGAGGGGTCTGGCATTCGCCCCCGCGTCCGATCGAGGGCGAATGCCTAGGGCTTTTTTGGCCAGCTCGGCACTTCACGTCGTGCGCCGACCGGCAGCGCTTGGGCGGGCATTTCGCCCCACTGGCCCTGACCTTCGCTCGGGGTGGGGTTCTGATTGGAAGGCGGCTGCGCTGCGGGTGATTGGTGCGGCGCCGGTGGCGAGTGTTCGCGACGACGATGGCGCAAGGCAAACTCGGCGACCGCGTCGATATCTTCTTCGCCAATGGCATTCGCTCCCCTCCAGGCTGCATGAGCCCGAGCTGCACGTAGCCAGACCAGATCGGCTCGCAGGCCATCGACGCCGGCAGCAAAGCAGCGCTCGGTGATCTGTGCCAGCGCGGCATCGTCGAGGGGAATGTTCGTCAGTGCCGAGCGCGCCTTTTGGCAGCGCTCGCGCAGTGCGTGTTGCTGGCTTTCCCACTCGGCGCAGAACCCTTGCGGGTCGCTGTCGAAATCCAGTCGGCGACGGATGATCTGACCGCGCTCGGCGGGTGCGGTGTGGCCACTGAGGGCGACGTTCAGGCCAAAGCGGTCGAGCAATTGCGGACGCAGCTCACCCTCTTCGGGGTTCATGGTGCCGATCAGCACAAACTTCGCCGAATGCCGATGGGAAATCCCGTCGCGCTCGATCAGGTTGGTGCCGCTGGCGGCCACGTCGAGCAGCAAGTCCACGAGGTGATCGGGCAGCAGATTGACTTCATCGACATACAACACGCCGCCGTCGGCCTTGGCCAGTACGCCGGGGGAAAACTGTGCGCGACCTTCGCTCAAGGCCGCATCGAGGTCGAGGGTGCCCACCAATCGTTCTTCGGTGGCGCCCAGGGGCAAGGTGACGAATTGACCGCTGGCCAACAGGTCCGCCAAGCCTCGGGCCAGGGTCGATTTGGCCATGCCGCGCGGGCCTTCGATCAGTACGCCACCGATTTTTGGATCGATGGCGGTCAGGTACAGCGCGAGCTTCAAGTCATCGGCGCCGACCACGGCGGAGAGCGGGAAATGGGGGGTGTCGGTCATGTGGCATTACTCATTGTGGTCGGTGGTGTTTGTCAGTACGTCTTCGCGGGCAAGCCTCGCTCCTACAAGTGCGCCGCCGTCCTGTAGGAGCGAGGCTTGCCCGCGATCGAGGACGAAGTCCTCGCACCTCTTATGGTTACCCGTCTTCTTCTATGTCCAGCAACAAATTTTCCAGCGCCTCGCGGTACTCGCCCGGCTCTTTCCACAGACCCCGCTGCTGCGCCTCCAGCATGCGTTCGGTCATGTCGCGCAAGGCATGGGGATTGTGCTCGCGGACAAAGTCCCGGGTTGCCGGATCGAGCAAATAGGCGTCCGCCAGCAACGCATATTGGTGATCGTCGATCAACTGCGTCGTGGCGTCGAACGCAAACAGGTTATCGACCGTCGCCGCCAGTTCGAACGCGCCTTTATAGCCATGACGCTTGACCCCGTCGATCCATTTCGGGTTGGCCGCTCGGGAACGGATCACCCGGTTAAGCTCTTCCTTCAACGTGCGAATCTTGGGCAAGTCCGGCTGACTGTGGTCGCCGTGATAACTGGCCGCTGCTTCACCACTGAGGCTTTCGACCGCCGCCAGCATGCCTCCCTGGAACTGGTAATAGTCGTTGGAATCGAGCAAATCGTGTTCACGGTTGTCCTGGTTTTGCAGCACTGCCTGCACCTGGCTCAGACGCTGGGCGAACTGTTCGCGGGCGGCGGTGCCTTCGTCAGAGCCGCCGTAAGCGTAGCCGCCCCAGTTCAGGTAAACCTCAGCCAGGTCGTCGCGGCTTTGCCACAGACGACCATCGATGGCGCCCTGCACGCCTGCTCCATAAGCACCCGGTTTGGCCCCGAAGATGCGCCAGCCGGCCTGCCGCCGCGCAGCGTCTTCATCCAGACCGGATTCCAGCAACGCTTGCCGCTCGGCGCGGACCTTGGCCGCCAACGGGTTGAGATCGTCCGGTTCATCCAGCTCGGCGACCGCTTGTACAGCGGCGTCAAACAGCCGGATCAGGTTTGCAAAGGCATCGCGGAAGAATCCGGAGACGCGCAAGGTCACATCCACCCGTGGGCGGTCCAGCAGGCTCAACGGCAGAATCTCGAAGTCGTCGACACGCTGGCTGCCCGTCGCCCACACCGGTCGCACGCCCATCAGCGCCATGGCCTGGGCGATGTCATCGCCGCCGGTGCGCATGGTCGCGGTGCCCCAAACCGACAAGCCGAGCTGACGCAGGTGATCGCCGTGGTCTTGCAAGTGCCGCTCAAGAATCAGGTTCGCAGACTGGAAGCCGATGCGCCACGCGGTGGTGGTCGGCAGGTTGCGCACATCCACCGAATAGAAGTTGCGCCCGGTGGGCAGCACGTCCAGACGGCCGCGACTCGGCGCGCCGCTAGGCCCGGCGGGGACGAATCGACCACTGAGGGCGTCCAGCAGGCCGCGCATTTCCGCCGGGCCGCAGGCGTCCAGGCGTGGGGCAACGACTTCGCGCAGGCTGTCGATGATGGCGTTCACTTCAGACCAACCTGCCTCCTGTGGGAGCGGGCTTGCTCGCGAAAGCGGTGTATCAGGCAAATCAATGTCGACTGACACTCCGCTTTCGCGAGCAAGCCCGCTCCCACAGGGGCCGGGTTGGGCTTGAGGCTGGTTCAACGTGTGCGAAATCAGTTGAGTGGCGAACAACTCCAGGCGCTCACGGGTATCCCCAGCGGTGCGCCAGGGTTCATCGTTAAGCGATTGCAGTTCCACAGGACGTGGTCCGGTCCACGGCTCGGCCAAAACGCAATCCAGCGGGTCGAAACCCAACGCAAACGCCTTGGCCAGCGCCCGCAACAAACTCGATTGCGCCCCACGACCATCGCCGCGAGGAATACGCAGCAAAGCTAACAAAGTGTCGATGCGCAACCGCCCCACTGGCGACTCGCCAAACACGTGCAGGCCGTCGCGGATCTGCGACTCCTTCAAGTCGCACAGGTACGTGTCCAGGCGCGGCAACCAGATCGCCGCATCGGCATCGCTGTCGAGTCTCTCGTCCAGTTGCAGTTCACGGTCGATGTGCGTGTCACGCACCAATTGCAGAATGTCGCGCTGCAGTTCCCGGGCGCGGCGCGGATCGAGCAATTGTGCTTCGTAATATTCGTCGGCCAACAATTCGAGATTGCGCAGCGGACCGTAGGTTTCGGCGCGGGTCAGCGGCGGCATCAGGTGATCGATGATCACCGCTTGGGTGCGGCGCTTGGCCTGGGCGCCCTCACCCGGGTCGTTGACGATGAACGGATAGATGTTCGGCAGCGGCCCGAGCAACGCATCCGGCCAGCAGTTTTCCGACAGCCCGACGCCCTTGCCCGGCAGCCATTCGAGGTTGCCGTGCTTGCCCACATGGATCACGCCGTGAGCGCCATAGGTGTTGCGCAACCAGAAGTAGAACGCCAGATAACCGTGAGGAGGCACCAGGTCCGGGTCGTGATAGACAGCACTTGGATCGACCTGATACCCCCGGGCCGGCTGAATGCCAACAAAGGTCAGGCCGAAGCGCAGACCGGCAATCATCATTCGTCCGCCACGGAACATCGGATCGTTTTCGGCCGAGCCCCAACGCTCCAGCACCGCCTGACGATTGGCCTCGGGCAGCGCGTTGAACATCAGGTTGTAGTCGTCCAGCGCGAGGCTTTGATGACAGGGACGCTGATCGAGGGTGTCGAGGTCGTTGCTGACGCCGCCGAGCAATTGCTGGATCAGCGCGGTGCCGCTGTCCGGCAACTCGGCCGGCAGCGGATAACCTTCGGCGCGCAGCGCGCGGAGGATGTTCAATGCCGCAGCCGGAGTATCAAGGCCAACGCCATTGCCGATGCGCCCATCGCGAGTCGGGTAGTTGGCGAGGATCAGGGCGATGCGTTTTTCGCCGTTGGGCACCCGCGCCAGATCGATCCAGCGCCGCGCCAGTTCGGCGACAAAATCCATGCGCTCAGGTTGCGGCCGGTAGCAGACCACGTCTGACTGACTGCGCTCACTGCGCCAGGCCAGGTCCTTGAAACTGATCGGCCGGCTGATGATCCGCCCGTCCAGCTCCGGCAGCGCGATGTGCATCGCCAGGTCGCGGGGACCGAGGCCTTGTTCGCTGGCGCGCCAACCGGGTTCATTGTCCTGGGCGCAGATCGCTTGAATCACTGGAATGTTGCGGCGAAACGGTCGCAGATGCGGCGCTTCGGGGCTGGACTGGGCGAAACCGGTGGTGTTGAGAATCACCCCCGCTTCGACTTCATCCAGCAAGTCCTCGACCATCGTCAGGCAGCCGGGCTCTTTCAAACTGGCCAGCGCAATCGGCAACGGGTTCAACCCCGCCGCCTGCAAACGCTGGCAGAAAATATCGATGAAACCGGTGTTCGCCGCCTGCAAATGCGAGCGGTAAAACAGCACCGCCGCCACCGGCTGATCAGCTTGCCAGTCGGCTTGCCAATCACTCAACTCAGCGGGGCTTTTGTGCGGGTGGTAGATCGCCGTGCGTGGCAGGGTTTGCGGCTCGGACCATGAGTAGTCGCGATCCAGCCAACGACTGGCGAGGCAGCGAAACAGGTCGAGCGCGTTGGCCATGCCGCCCTGACGCAGGAAGTGCCAGAGCCGGTCGCGGTCTTGCGCGGTTACGGTGCTCAGGTCACTGAGTTCCGGGTCCGGGCGATCGTCCCCCGGCACCAGAATCAGCTGCACACCGCGCTCGGACAATTCCACCAGCCGCTCAATGCCGTAACGCCAATAGGCGATGCCGCCGTGCAGCGAGATCAGAATCACCTTGGCGTGGCGCAGCACTTCGTCGACGTAGAGATCGACCGAGGCGTGATTCTGCACCTGCATCGGGTTGGCCAGGCGTACGCTCGGGTAATCGTCGGGCAACTGCTGCGCCGCTTCGGCAAGCAACGCCAGGCTGGAATCGCCGCTGCACAGAATCACCAGCTCGGCGGGGGTTTGTCCAAGGTCGGCAATGTTGTCATCCGACACGAAACCGCCGGGCTGGGTCCTGAGCAGGTGCATGGTTTAAACGCTGAGCGCAGCGCGCAATTGCGCTTCGAGCGCCGCAGCATCCAGCGCCTGACCGATCAACACCAGACGGGTGGTGCGCGCTTCTTCAGCGCCCCACTGACGGTCGAAGTGCTTGTCGAAACGCGTGCCCACACCCTGGATCAACAGGCGCATCGGCTTGTTCGGTACCGCCGCGAAACCTTTGACCCGCAGGATGCCGTGCTGGACCACCAGTTGCGTCAGCGCGTCCATCAGCAGGCTTTCGTCGGCTTGTGGCAGCTCGATGGAGATGGAATCGAACGCGTCATGGTCATGATCGTGATCGTCTTCGCCTTCATGGTGATGATCGTGATGGCTGTGGCGGCTGTCGATGTGTTCTTCGGAGCCGGCACCGAGGCCGATCAGCACGTCCAGTGGCAGACGACCGCTGCTGGCCTCGATCACTTTCACCGCTGGCGGCAGTTCTTCGGCGACTTCCAGGCGCACGCGGGCCAGGTCTGCGGCGCTGATCAGGTCGGCCTTGTTGAGGATCACCAGATCGGCGCTGGCCAGTTGGTCGGCGAACAGCTCGTGCAGCGGCGATTCGTGGTCCAGGTTCGGGTCGAGTTTGCGCTGGGCATCGACCTGGTCCGGGAACGCAGCGAAGGTACCAGCAGCGACGGCCGGGCTGTCGACCACGGTGATCACCGCGTCAACCGTGCAGGCGCTGCGGATTTCTGGCCACTGGAAGGCTTGAACCAAAGGCTTCGGCAGGGCCAGGCCCGACGTTTCGATCAGGATGTGGTCGAGGTCGCCACGACGGGCCACCAGTTCGCGCATCACCGGGAAGAATTCTTCCTGAACCGTGCAGCATAGGCAGCCGTTGGCCAGTTCGTAAACGCGTCCGTTGGCTTCTTCTTCGGTGCAGCCGATCGAGCACTGTTTGAGGATTTCACCGTCGATGCCCAGCTCGCCGAACTCGTTGACGATCACCGCGATGCGACGGCCCTGGGCGTTGTCGAGCATGTGGCGCAGCAAGGTGGTTTTGCCCGAGCCGAGGAAGCCGGTAACGATGGTGACGGGGAGTTTGGCCAGTGTTTTCATCGGATGCCCTTTGGCAAGGTGGCGGGCATACGGGACGACAATCGCAGCGGCGGATGCACGCGCGCAAGAGTTCCGCCACCGGATCACCCCGCCCGGTTGTAGTGAGAATCTGTATCGAGGCAGGTCTCCTGGCTGACGGTGTGCCAATCGTTCGACTGGCGTTTGCTGCGCCTTCCCGCGAACCTGATAGATCAGGGTTTGCAGTGGCGTGGCAGCGAACATCACCGTTCACAGTTGCGGGGGCAGCCGCGGCATCGACCGCGTTCCCTTCTTAGCTTCGGCAGACGCCGAAGAACCTCGAAAGCGCAAGGCTACGCATCGTGTGGGGGCGGGTCAATGTCCACCTGAGTTCTGTGGCGCCTGAGCCGACGCCTTCGCGAGCAAGCCCGCTCCCACATTTGAAATGCGTTCCCCTGTGGGAGCGGGCTTGCTCGCGAAAGGAGCGACTCGGTATCCAAGTGAGAACCCATGCCAATTGACGCCCAACCCCCGCCCATGCTCTCCTACACGCCTTGTTACGGGTGCCCTTCACAGGGTGAAACGGGAAACCGGTGAATCATGTGCTTTACTCTAAAGCCATGTCAGTCCGGTGCTGCCCCCGCAACGGTAAGCGAGTGAAGCGTCAAATCCACTGTGCCCGTCATACGGCATGGGAAGGTGATGCTTGCAGGTTTGGGCACAAGCCCTGCCCCTCGCGAGCCCGGAGACCGGCCCGCAACACAAAGTGACTTTTACGTTCACTGAATAACAAACCCGCGGTGGGCGGGCGCTGTTCGAAATCTCTGCGTGCCACGGCGTACGGAGGTTTTCATGCGCTCTATTCACCCGCTGACAGACCAGAGGGAAGCGCCATGTCGATCATCAGCAGCACCGCCAGCAACACCGATAAAAAGAGCACGATCAGCACCACCACTACCCTGAGCCAACGCCTGACCGCCGCTTGTTGTGCGTCGATTCTTGGCGCCAGCCTTGTGTATTTCGCCGGTTTCTCGCACATCGAAGCGGTACACAACGCCGCGCACGATACCCGTCACAGCGCCGCATTCCCGTGCCATTGAGACCTGCTGACATGATCAAGCGTATTGCGCAAACCGCAGGTTTCACCGGGCTGCTGGCCGCCCTGCTGCTGACCCTGCTGCAAAGCTTCTGGGTGGCTCCGCTGATTCTGCAGGCCGAGACCTACGAAAAATCCGAGCCTGCCGCGGTTGAAATCCACGAGCACGCCGCGGGAGCTGTCACCGCTCACACCCACGATGCCGAAGCCTGGGAGCCGGAAGACGGCTGGCAGCGCGTGCTGTCGACCACCGGCGGCAATCTGGTGGTGGCGGTCGGTTTCGCCCTGATGCTCGCGGGCCTCTACACCTTGCGCGCTCCACGCCGTACCTCTCAGGGCTTGCTCTGGGGTCTGGCCGGTTATGCGACGTTCGTGCTGGCGCCCACCCTCGGCCTGCCACCTGAACTGCCGGGTACTGCCGCGGCGGATCTGGCGCAACGGCAGATCTGGTGGATTGGCACCGCCGCATCCACAGCAGTCGGCATCGCGCTGATCGCATTCAGCCGCCACTGGCTGATGAAGATCCTTGGTGTGGCAATCCTGGCCGTGCCTCATGTGATTGGCGCGCCGCAACCGGAAGTCCATTCGATGCTCGCGCCGCAAGCCCTGGAAGCGCAGTTCAAAATCGCTTCGCAGCTGACCAACATGGCGTTCTGGCTGGCCCTGGGCCTGATCAGCGCCTGGTTGTTCCGCCGCAAAAGCGATGGCCAATACTGCGCATGACTGACGTAAGCGCAGCGCCGACCCTGGTGGTCGGCCTGGGCTGCCAGCGCGGCTGCCCCGTCAGCACGCTGCGGGCGCTGCTTGATCAGGCATTACAGGCCCATCAAATCGAGCTTCGTGAGATCAAGGCCTTGGCCAGCATCGACCTGAAGCGCGAAGAACCCGCCCTGATCGAACTGGCCGAACAACTGGCATTGCCGTTGATGTATTTCAGCAGCGAACAATTGGCCGGTTATGAACCGCAACTCAGCCACCACTCGGACATCGCGTTCGAACGCACCGGCTGTTACGGCGTAGCGGAAAGTGCCGCGCTGGCACTGGCCGAACAATTGGCTCAGGCACCGGCAAAGTTGCTGATTCCACGACAAAAATACGCCCAGGCTACCCTCGCATTGGCCAGTGCCGCGTAAAATCTCCGATAATCCTCGCCTTCGATCATGAGCAATCTTCATCTGAAGCGTGCCCATACCCTTTTTCTGACAGGACACGACGATGACCGTCTACTTCATTGGCGCAGGCCCCGGCGACCCGGAACTGATCACCGTCAAAGGCCAGCGGCTGATTCGTAGCTGCCCGGTCATCATCTATGCAGGCTCCCTGGTCCCCGCCGCTGTACTGGACGGCCACCGCGCCGAACAGGTGGTCAACAGCGCCGAATTGCACCTGGAACAGATCATCGAGCTGATCAAGACCGCCCATGCCAACGGCCAAGACGTAGCCCGGGTGCACTCCGGCGATCCGAGCCTGTACGGGGCGATTGGCGAGCAGATTCGCTACTTGCGTGAACTCGACATCCCTTTCGAAATCATTCCCGGCGTCACAGCCACCGCCGCCTGCGCGGCGCTTTTGGGTGCTGAACTGACCCTGCCGGACGTGTCACAAAGCGTGATTCTGACCCGCTACGCCGACAAGACCGCCATGCCGGCCGGTGAAGAACTGGGCAGTCTGGCGCAGCATGGGGCGACCATGGCGATCCACTTGGGGGTTAATCATCTGGAGAAAATCCTTGCTGAATTGCTGCCGCACTACGGCGCCGATTGCCCGATCGCGGTGATTCATCGGGCAACCTGGCCGGATCAGGACTGGGTGGTGGGGACGCTGGCGGATATTGCCGGGAAGGTTCAAGCCAAGGGATTTCGCCGGACGGCGCTGATTCTGGTGGGCCGGGTGTTGGGCAGCGATCACTTCAGTGAATCATCGTTGTATCGCGCGGGGCATGCGCATTTGTATCGCCCATAGGCCCTATTCGCGAGCAAGCCCGCTCCCACAGTGGATCTGCTTCGAACACAAATACTGTGTCCAGTGAAGATCTAATGTGGGAGCGGGCTTGCTCGCGAAGGCGTCAGTGAATTTCACCCATAAAAAACGGCGCTCACGGGGCGCCGTTTTTTATGTTTGCAGCGAACACCTTACTTAGTAGTAGGCGTTTTCTTTCTGCGTATGGTCGGTCACGTCACGAACGCCCTTGAGCTCAGGAATACGCTCAAGCAAGGTGCGCTCGATGCCTTCCTTCAAGGTGACGTCTGCCTGGCCGCAGCCCTGGCAACCGCCGCCGAATTTCAGCACGGCGATGCCGTCTTCGACCACATCGATCAGGCTGACCTGACCGCCGTGGCTGGCCAGCCCCGGGTTGATTTCGGTTTGCAGGTAGTAGTTGATGCGCTCGTTGACCGGGCTGTCGGCGTTGACCATCGGTACCTTGGCGTTTGGCGCCTTGATGGTCAATTGGCCGCCCATGCGGTCGGTGGCGTAGTCGACGACTGCATCGTCCAGGAAGGCTTCGCTGAAGTGATCGATGTACGCGGTGAAGCTTTTAAGCCCCAGCGCGGTGTCTTCGGGTTTTTCTTCGCCCGGCTTGCAGTAGGCAATGCAGGTTTCGGCGTACTGGGTGCCAGGCTGGGTGATAAAGACGCGGATGCCGATACCCGGGGTGTTCTGCTTGGAGAGCAGATCAGCCAGATAATCGTGGGCGGCGTCGGTAATGGTAATAGCGGTCATGGAAACTCCTCGCAGGCTTGGACGCAGTTTACGCCAATCATCGCGCCGGACAAAGTCCTAGTATTTTTGTCGGGAAAGTGTGCCTGTCGATGAACATCCGATCACCGTCGCCCCCTGTAGGAGCGAAGCTTGCTCGCGAAAGCGGTCCAACAGTCGACATCTATGCTGAATGTCAGACCGCTTTCGCGAGCAAGCTTCGCTCCTACAGGGGTTCAGCCAGGGTTCGGGGGTGCGTGTTCAGGCCTTCAATCAAAGATTCTCATAGCGGTTCATGTCCAGCACGCCCTCTTCCACCGGGTCGGTGTCGTGGATGTAGCGGCTCAGATCATGGAAATATTGCCAGAACTGCGGATGACTGCGGCGAATGCCCCAGCGTTCGACGATTTTCTCGAAACTGGCAGCGTCCTTCGCGGTTTCCATCGCATCAACGAAAGCGGGCACTTGGCCGGCCGGAATGTTGAACATGAAGTTCGGGTAGCTGCTGAGTACACCCGGATAAATCGTCAACGTATCGAGCCCCGGCTGATAGCGCCGCGACTCACCCAGCAGGAACGCCACGTTGCTGTGGGCCCGGTTGCGCAGCAGGCTATAGACCCCGCGCTTGCCGCTTTGAGTCTCGATGCGCAGCATCGTGGCTTCTGGCAATTGATCGATGACCTTCAGCCCCGCAGACGGACGTGAAGTCAGGCGGCTCAAGGCCTGTTCGGCGTTCTGCAAGGCCAGATCGATGTTCGGCCGCGAGCAGTAGGCACCGTCGCAGCGGTTGATCGGGTCGGGGTTGGCGTTGAGTTCGCCGTACCGGGCCAGCAATTGCAGGGCGAAATCGCGTTTCGGGTCCTTTTCGTCCAGCGTCAGTGCCGTGGGTTTGTCATTGTCGATGTACTCGTAATCCAGCCACATCTTGAGCTTGCCGCCGTTCTGGTACCAATCGTCGAGGTAGCCGTCCCGCGAGTCGGCTGGCATCAAGCGCAAGAAGTTCTGCTCGGCACCGTTGCGAATCAGGTCGAAGTACAACCGGGTCTGGGCCTGATGGGATACATTGCCGAACACATCGAAGTTGACTGCCAACTGGTAATACGTGCGTTCCAGCAACGGGAAATCGAACAGCCAAATGGTTTGCGGGACGTCACCGATCAGGCCTTTGTTCACCGAGGCGCTGTCGAAATGCCGGAAAATACTCAGCAAAGCGTTGTCATTGCCGGCCCACAGGGTCGACCAGCTCGGTGCCGGCAGGTCGGCGTAGCTGTCCCGGCGCAAGGCTTCGTATTCGTTGCGTTTGTCACGGTAGTCGCGCCATAGGCTCAGGACACTGCCAACATCATCGTTCTGCCCTGGCATCGCCAGCAACGGCGTGGCCTGGCCGCGATAATTCGGGTCGGTGATATAGAGGTCATGCTCCGGGGCCTGGAACAACGCCCAGAAGTTGTCGCGAATCACGTCGGTGGCGATCTGGCCGCGGCAGACCGGGCCACGAATAAAGGTGCGCACAAAGTATTCGGCGTTATCGAGCATGAACTGGTAACGCGCCTGAGCCGGGATAGCCTCAAAGGTCGTGAACGGATTGGCCCGTCGCTCCGGCCCATAACCTGGCAGCGCGTTGACCTGCCAGTTGCCGCTGTAGAACAGGCTTTTGATCCGCGCCATCTTCGCCGCGCTGAGCGGATAGGTGATGTGGGTCTTGTGCACGATCACGCCTTGCACCGGCCACAAACGGTAGTAGACCTGAGTGCCCGGATCGTCATTCGGGCGGCGAGTGTTGATCAAGTCAATGGGCTGTCCCGTCGGTGTGCGCGAACGTACCCACTGAAAGAAATGCCCCGGCTCGCCGTCCTTGAAATAGAGGTGCGCCAAAAACCAGTGCTCGAACAGCCAGCGCCCGACCAGACTCTCCCGGGCACCCGGCGCGTTGAGCAGGTTTTCCCACTGCACCACCTGCAAGGCTTCCTTGGCGCTGGGCACCAGGCCCTGTTCATCGATTGGCGCGCCGGAGGCCAGCCAACGTTGCAACGTCTGGTATTGCTGATCGGTCAGGCCGGTGACCGCCAACGGCATGCCTTCTTTCGGGTGGGAGCTGGCGTAGCCGTCGAACTCCGCCGGCATGGCGCACATATTTTCCCTATTCAGGCCAAGGACGATGTCTTCCGGCAATTTGGCGTTGGGTTGCAACGGCGTTTTGTGGCCCAGTTCGAGCATGCGCGCCATCAGCGCCGCCTGGCTGCCTTGGGCGTCGAGCACAGAATAAAAGCCTTTTTGCTGCCAGGCGCGTTTGCCAAAGGCGTCATAAAACAGCCGGGTCGGCGCTGCGGCCTGTCTGCGTTCGCCATCATAAACGGGCGCCTTGGTTGCACCTCGGGCCGCCCCTTCACCACTGCCCAGATTGAGCTGACAGGCGGAGTCGTAGCAGGCATGGCAGGCCACGCACTTTTCAGTGAAGATCGGTTGGATGTCCCGGGCGTAGGAAATGTCCGGACCTTGCGCAGCGGCGCCCCCGCTTAAAAACAGCATCAATAGGCTGGTGACGACGCGATACGACATATCCCTGGTCCTGATCATGAGAAAACGCCGCGATTCTACCGGTCTGGCCTGCGCACCAACATGAACGATATTCATGCAAAACCCGTACATGCTCCAAAAGCGCACAGGTTTGTTATCATTCCGGCCCTTCGTCATGGCCTTACCGAGTAGTCCAAATGTCCGATCGCAGCGTTCGCCTTCAAGCTCTCAAGCACGCCCTCAAAGAGCGCATCCTGATTCTCGATGGCGGCATGGGTACGATGATCCAGAGCTACAAGCTCGAGGAGCAGGATTACCGTGGCAAACGCTTCGCCGACTGGCCGAGCGATGTCAAAGGCAACAACGACTTGTTGGTGCTGACACGTCCTGACGTGATTGGCGGCATCGAGAAGGCCTATCTGGACGCCGGCGCCGACATACTGGAAACCAACACCTTCAACGCCACCCGGATTTCCATGGCCGATTACGGCATGGAAGAACTCGCCTACGAATTGAACGTAGAAGGCGCTCGCCTGGCCCGCAAGATTGCCGATGCGAAAACTCTCGAGAACCCGGACAAGCCGCGTTTCGTCGCTGGCGTACTCGGCCCGACCAGCCGCACCTGCTCGCTGTCGCCGGACGTGAACAACCCTGGCTACCGCAACGTGACCTTCGATGAGCTGGTGGAGAACTACACCGAAGCCACCAAAGGCCTGATCGAAGGCGGCGCCGACCTGATCCTGATCGAAACCATCTTCGATACCCTCAACGCCAAAGCGGCGATCTTCGCCGTGCAAGGCGTGTTCGAAGAACTGGGCGTCGAGTTGCCGATCATGATCTCCGGCACCATCACCGATGCCTCCGGCCGCACCCTGTCGGGCCAGACCACCGAAGCGTTCTGGAACTCCGTGGCCCACGCCAAACCGATTTCGGTCGGCCTGAACTGCGCCCTCGGGGCCAGCGAGTTGCGCCCGTACCTGGAAGAACTGTCGAACAAGGCCAACACCCACGTTTCCGCGCACCCGAACGCCGGCCTGCCAAACGAATTCGGCGAGTACGACGAGCTGCCGGCCCAAACCGCCAAGGTCATCGAAGAATTCGCCCAAAGCGGCTTCCTGAACATCGTCGGCGGCTGCTGCGGCACCACGCCGGGGCACATCGAAGCCATCGCCAAAGCGGTGGCCGGCTATGCGCCGCGCGAGATTCCGGACATTCCCAAGGCTTGCCGCCTGTCGGGCCTGGAACCGTTCACCATTGATCGCAGCTCGTTGTTCGTCAACGTCGGCGAGCGCACCAACATCACCGGTTCCGCCAAATTCGCCCGTCTGATCCGTGAAGACAACTACACCGAAGCCCTGGAAGTCGCCCTGCAGCAGGTCGAAGCCGGCGCCCAGGTGATCGACATCAACATGGACGAAGGGATGCTAGATTCGAAGAAGGCCATGGTGACCTTCCTCAATCTGATTGCCGGTGAACCGGACATCTCCCGCGTGCCGATCATGATCGACTCCTCCAAGTGGGAAGTGATAGAAGCCGGCCTCAAGTGCATCCAGGGCAAGGGCATCGTCAACTCGATCAGCATGAAAGAAGGCGTCGAGCAGTTCATTCATCACGCCAAACTGTGCAAACGCTACGGCGCCGCGGTGGTGGTGATGGCCTTCGACGAAGCTGGCCAGGCCGACACCGAAGCGCGCAAGAAAGAAATCTGCAAACGCTCCTACGATATTCTGGTCAACGAAGTCGGCTTCCCGCCGGAAGACATCATCTTCGACCCGAACATCTTCGCCGTGGCCACTGGTATCGAAGAACACAACAACTACGCTGTGGACTTCATCAACGCCTGCGCCTACATCCGCGACGAACTGCCGTACGCCCTGACTTCCGGCGGCGTGTCGAACGTGTCGTTCTCGTTCCGTGGCAACAACCCGGTGCGCGAGGCAATTCACTCGGTGTTCCTGCTGTATGCGATCCGTAATGGCCTGACCATGGGTATCGTCAACGCCGGCCAACTGGAGATCTACGACCAGATCCCTGCCGAGCTGCGCGACGCCGTCGAAGACGTGATCCTCAACCGCACTTCGGAAGGCACCGACGCCCTCCTCGCCATCGCCGACAAGTACAAGGGCGACGGCAGCGTCAAGGAAGCCGAGACCGAAGAGTGGCGCAACTGGGACGTCAACAAGCGTCTGGAACATGCACTGGTCAAAGGCATTACCACCCACATCGTCGAAGACACCGAAGAGTCGCGTCAGTCCTTTGCACGCCCGATCGAAGTGATCGAAGGGCCGCTGATGTCCGGTATGAACATCGTCGGCGACCTGTTCGGTGCCGGTAAAATGTTCCTGCCGCAGGTAGTGAAGTCCGCCCGCGTGATGAAGCAGGCCGTGGCCCACTTGATCCCGTTCATCGAGCTGGAAAAAGGTGACAAGCCGGAAGCCAAGGGCAAGATCCTGATGGCCACGGTCAAGGGCGACGTACACGACATCGGCAAGAACATCGTCGGCGTGGTGCTGGGCTGCAACGGCTACGACATCGTCGACCTTGGCGTGATGGTGCCGGCGGAGAAGATCCTGCAAGTCGCCAAAGAACAGAAATGCGACATCATCGGCCTGTCCGGCTTGATCACGCCTTCACTGGACGAGATGGTTCACGTGGCCCGCGAGATGCAGCGTCAGGACTTCCATTTGCCGCTGATGATCGGTGGCGCGACCACGTCCAAGGCGCACACGGCGGTGAAGATCGAGCCCAAGTACAGCAACGACGCGGTGATCTACGTCACCGACGCCTCCCGCGCTGTGGGCGTGGCGACGCAATTGCTGTCCAAGGAGCTGAAGGCCGGTTTCGTCGAGAAGACTCGCCTGGAATACATCGACGTTCGCGAGCGCACCGCCAATCGCAGCGCCCGTACCGAACGCCTGAGCTACCCGGTGGCCATCGCCAAGAAGCCGCAGTTCGACTGGGGCAGCTACGAACCTGTCAAACCGACGTTCACCGGCGCCAAGGTGCTGGATAACATCGACCTGAAGGTGCTGGCCGAGTACATCGACTGGACACCGTTCTTCATCTCCTGGGACCTGGCCGGTAAATTCCCGCGCATCCTCAAGGATGAAGTGGTCGGTGAAGCCGCCACCGCGCTGTACGCCGATGCCCAGGAAATGCTCGCCAAGCTGATCGACGAAAAACTCATCAGCGCCCGTGCGGTGTTCGGTTTCTGGCCGGCCAATCAGGTGCGCGACGATGACATCGAAGTCTACGGCGATGACGGCAAGCCATTGGCCAAGCTGCACCACTTGCGCCAGCAGATCATCAAGACCGACGGCAAACCGAACTTCTCCCTGGCCGACTTCGTTGCGCCCAAGGACAGCGGCGTGACCGACTACGTGGGGGGCTTCATCACCACCGCCGGGATCGGCGCCGAAGAAGTGGCCAAGGCCTATCAGGATGCGGGCGACGACTACAACTCGATCATGGTCAAGGCCCTGGCCGACCGCCTGGCCGAGGCCTGTGCCGAGTGGCTGCACCAACAGGTGCGTAAAGATTACTGGGGCTACGCCAAGGACGAGACGCTGGACAACGAGGCGCTGATCAAAGAGCAATACACCGGCATCCGCCCTGCTCCAGGCTACCCGGCCTGCCCGGATCACACCGAGAAAGCCACGCTGTTCAAACTGCTGGACCCGGAAGCGGAAGAACTCAAAGCCGGCCGCAGCGGCGTGTTCCTCACCGAGCACTACGCCATGTTCCCGGCGGCAGCGGTCAGCGGCTGGTACTTCGCTCACCCGCAGGCGCAGTATTTCGCCGTGGGCAAGATCGACAAGGATCAGGTGCAGAGCTACACCTCGCGCAAAGGCCAGGAGCTGAGCGTGACCGAGCGTTGGCTGGCGCCTAACCTGGGTTACGACAACTAACCCCCCATCCCCTGTAGGAGCGAGGCTTGCCCGCGAAGAACGATAACGCGGTCTCACAGGGAACCGCATTATCGTTCTTCGCGGGCAAGCCTCGCTCCTACAGGACTGCGTGGATTGTCTATGCTTGCTTTACATGCATGCGTGACGGGGGATTTATGGACGATCCAGTCGACAACAACAAGCCACCGACCTTCTGGCAGATGCTGCACAGCGTCTTGGCGGCGGCGTTCGGGGTGCAGAGCGGGAAGAACCGGGCCCGGGATTTCACCCACGGTAAGCCGAGTCATTTCGTGATTTTGGGGATTCTGTTCACGGCAGTGTTCGCGTTGACGCTGTTTGGCATCGTCAAACTGGTGGTGTACCTGGCGGGTATCTGAACCGGCTCAGTGCATCAGGGCTTGCAAGCTGAACGGGTAGCGATACGACGTCGGTCGCCCCTTGGCGGAGAGCTTCTGGAAATCCACGCCATAATCCTGAGTCGCACTCAACGCCAGCAACCGCTTGGCTTGTGCGTGATTGATCAGCTGCAACAATGGAATCTGCCGGTCGCGCCCGCCGTACTGGCTGACGTCCACGCCCTGCTCGTAGTCATGCAGTTGCACCAAGGCCCAACCACCCAGAGTGAAGTGCCCGCCCAACAGCACACTCAACCGCCCTTCCAACAGCGCCTGTAACGCAGTCGGTGAATTGTTGACGGCGCTGAACAGCGCGTCCTTGCCGGGTTGGCCGCCCGTTTCGGCGTAGGCCTGCATGGCACCAAAGGCCATTTCATCGTTGGCCGACCAGACCAGCGACGTTTGCGGATAACGCTTGAACAATAACCGGGCCTGTTCATAGGCGCGCTCGCGGGTCCAGCCGCCATAGACCAACTGGCGCAACCGCACTTCAGGGTGTTCGGCCAATGCCCGCATCATGCCCTTCTCACGCTGTTGCGCGGCTGGCGTGATCTTCAGGCCGGAGAAGGCCACGAGATCAATGACCTGACCGGGCGCGACCGGTCGATGCAGGCGAATCAGCTCCTTGAGCATCAAGTAGCCGCCCTCCTCATTGTTGGGCACCAGGCTGCCCAACCAGTCGGGATACTTCTGCGGCTGGGCGCCGAGCAAGCGCATCTGGTCTGCGGTCAGGCCGTTGTTGACCAAAAACAGCTTCACACCGCTGCCTTGAGCCAGGCGCAGGATTTCGGGCGCAACATACAGTTCGTTGACGAACACCAGATAATCCGGTCGATTCGGCCCTTGCAGGGCTTCGCGGGCTTGCTTGAGTGTGGTTTCAGCGTTTCGCTCGGAATACTGGATGCGCAAATCCATGCCCAGGTTCTTGGCTGCGGCCTGCATGAACTGCGAGTAACTGACCCAGAACACCTCTTGGGTAGTCCCGGGATTGAGGAACAATACGGACGCGGCCTGGGCACACGGTCCCAAGACCGTACCAAGCGCCAGCACTACACCACAGAAGAACTTCAACATTAATCGTCCGAGCCCCGAAAATCCGCTGCGCATTATAGCCAGCGAATTCCCTTGGAACGGCGCTTATTCCGGCTTCTGTCCGACAATCGTCGGCGCCGGGCCCGGACGGGGTCGTTTATTGATGACTGACCCAGAACACCGCTGTGCCCACGACCAGGATGATCAGGAACAAAATCGCCCAGGCATCGACCGTGCTATCGCTTTTCCCTGCTTTGGTTGGGTTGCTCATTGCATCGCCTCTTGTCGGTTTTATCGGTGATTGCATAAAGACTCGACCACAGTTAAGACGATGATTGCCCGCACCACAAATGTGGGTTTTACCCCCATGAGTTTCATTAGTCGTTTTGGTTCTTTGCATATACTCAAACATCACTTTTGCGCATAACTGCAAACTGGTATCTTGCGTCGGCTCCGTTGGGAGTGCGCGGCCGTGCGCGCAGAATTGCCGAGGCTGTATCGGATGAAAGCTAGCGAAAACGCAGCTGTATCCAACCGGCCCAAGCCTGAGAACAGGACTTATATGTACGTATACGACGAGTACGATCAGCGGATCATCGAGGACCGCGTCAAGCAGTTCCGTGATCAGACCCGACGCTATCTGGCAGGCGAGCTGAGCGAAGAAGAATTCCGCCCCCTGCGCCTGCAAAATGGCCTTTACATCCAGCGCTTTGCCCCGATGCTGCGGGTGGCGGTGCCTTATGGCCAACTGACTTCGCGCCAGACGCGAATGATGGCCAAAATTGCCCGCGACTACGACAAGGGCTACGCCCACATCAGCACCCGGCAAAACGTGCAGTTCAACTGGCCGGCCCTGGAAGATATCCCGGACATCCTGGCTGAACTGGCGACCGTGCAGATGCATGCGATCCAGACCAGCGGCAACTGCCTGCGCAACGTCACCACCGACCAGTTCGCCGGTGTCGCGGCCGACGAATTGATCGACCCGCGTCCATGGTGCGAAATCGTCCGCCAGTGGACCACGTTCCACCCGGAATTCGCCTACCTGCCGCGTAAATTCAAAATCGCCATCAACGGTTCGACGTCCGACCGTGCGGCCATTGAAGTCCATGACATTGGCCTTGAACCAGTGCACAACGCCGCGGGCGAACTGGGGTTCCGTGTGCTGGTCGGTGGCGGCCTGGGCCGTACGCCGGTGGTGGGCGCGTTCATCAACGAGTTCCTGCCGTGGCAGGACTTGCTGAGCTATCTCGACGCCATCCTGCGGGTTTACAACCGCTACGGCCGTCGCGACAACAAATACAAGGCGCGGATCAAGATTCTGGTCAAGGCCCTGACGCCTGAAGTGTTCGCGCAGAAAGTCGACGCGGAAATGGAACACCTTCGCGGTGGCCAGACCACGCTGACCGAGGCCGAAGTGCATCGCGTGGCCAAACACTTCGTTGATCCGGAGTACAAGGCGCTGGACAACCAGACCTTGGCGTTGGCCGAACTCGATAAAGAACACCCGGGCTTCGCGCGCTGGCGCACCCGCAATACCCTGGCCCACAAAAAGCCGGGTTATGTGGCCGTGACCCTGTCCCTGAAGCCGACCGGTGTTGCACCGGGCGACATCACCGACAAGCAGCTCGACGCCGTTGCCGACCTGGCCGATCGTTACAGCTTCGGTCAGCTGCGCACTTCCCACGAGCAGAACATTATTCTGGCCGACGTTGAACAGTCCCAACTGTTCGCGATGTGGGGCGAGTTGCGCGAGCAAGGTTTCGCCACGCCGAACATTGGCTTGCTGACCGACATCATCTGCTGCCCGGGCGGTGATTTCTGCTCGCTGGCCAACGCCAAGTCGATCCCGATCGCCGAGTCGATCCAGCGCCGTTTCGACGACCTGGACTACCTGTTCGACATTGGCGAGCTGGACCTGAACATCTCCGGGTGCATGAATGCCTGTGGTCACCACCACGTCGGCCACATCGGCATTCTCGGGGTCGACAAGAAAGGCGAAGAGTTCTACCAGGTGTCCCTGGGTGGCAGCGCCAGTCGCGATGCAAGCCTGGGCAAGATCCTCGGCCCGTCCTTCGCACAGGAAGCCATGCCTGACGTGATCGAGAAGCTGATCGACGTGTACATCGAACAACGTACCGAAGACGAACGCTTCATCGACACCTATCAGCGTATCGGCATCGACCTCTTCAAGGAGCGCGTCTATGCAGCGAATAATTAAGAACAACGAAGTCGTCGACGAAACCTGGCACTTGCTGCCGAAAGATTTCAATATCGACGAGATCAGCAACTGCGACGACCTGATCGTCCCGTTGCAGCTGTGGCGCGAACACAGCCGTATGCTCAAGGCCCGCGATGGCGGCTTGGGTGTGTGGCTGGATGCCGATGAAGAAGCCGAAGAAATCGGTGAAGACGTGGATAATTTCCAGGTCATCGCCTTGAATTTCCCGGCCTTCACCGATGGACGCAACTACTCCAATGCTCGCTTGCTGCGTGACCGTTATGGTTTCAAAGGCGAACTGCGGGCGATCGGCGATGTGCTGCGCGACCAGTTGTTCTACCTGCACCGCTGCGGTTTTGACGCGTTTGCGATTCGCGCCGATAAAGACCCGTACGAAGCCCTTGAAGGCCTCAAGGACTTCTCTGTGACCTATCAGGCCGCCACCGACGAACCGCTGCCGCTGTTCCGTCGCCGTTGATGTCCTGGCCTTGAACCCTTTGCGGGGTTCAAGGCCATCCTCTTCTAGGCCTGCTCGGTGATCACCGGAAAGGGCCGCCCCATCGCTACCCAATCGCGATAAAGCCTGGCCCGATCCTCCAGCGACATGAAAATCCCCAACGGATTTTCAGCATCGACCTCTGTGACCTCGACCACCCGGTTCAGCCAGTTCCACAACTCGTCCGATGCCTGCGCCTCGCTCAACAGTTGCCAGACCCTCGCTTGCAACGCCAGATAGTCGACCTGAAAGTCCGCCGTCAGGCTGAGCCCGTCGATGAGCCTCAGGAAACGATTGCCTGACGGCTTGACCGCCAGTTGCTGCCAGATCGTTCGCCTGACCTGCTGCAGCGCTTCTTCCCCCTGTTGTAACCACGCCTCTGGATTGCCATAACCGGGACCCGGCGCGTTCAACCACAGGTTGATCCCTGTGCGCTGTCGATGGCTGATCAGGCGCCGCAATGTGTCTTCGTCCGTTAACGGGTTGCCCCAAAGCTGCACTCGCCCCCGAACAATGGCCTGGCTCAACACCGCCGACGGAACCCGGGTGATCCGGTTGTCACGCAGGTCCAGCGACGTCAGGTAGGGCTCGTCCCTAATCCCGATCGGGCACGTACTGATCCCTGTTTTCCTCAAATTCACCTCGCGCAGGTTGTCCATCCCTAACAACACAGGCGAAACACTCAGGGGGTTTTCACTCAGGTCCAGTGATTGCAAGTTAATCAAGTCACTCAGTTGCGACGCCGTGTTCTCCCTGAATTTGAGAAACGTGTCTTTCAGATTCAGCGTTGTGAGATGGCTCATTCGCGCGATTGCAGGCGGCAAAACACTCTCCAGCTCCCCCATGGCGTTAGATAGCCGCAGATCGACTTTCTCCAGATTCAATACCCGCAGATTGGGGAAAGACTCCAGGAACCCGTTCAAGCTCTCACGCTCCGTCAGCTGAAATCCGCGCATCGACAACTCGATCACCTCGTTGAACTTGATGTTCATGATCGGCAAGCGGTGGTAGTCCTCGAAATCCAGATCCAGTTTGTATCCCGCTAACGCTTCGCCGGAATAAAGGCGATTGGCCTGCGGCGGACACTTTTGCCAGATTGAGATCAGCTCGTCAGCCAGTTCTATCCGGGTGTCGCGCTCGAGTTCCATCGTGTGCTGCACCAGCGCGACGTTATGCTCCGCGATTTGCGCATGAGTCATGCCCACAGCGTCCTCGTCGCCAGCGGCCAGAAAGTCGATGTCCATGTCATCGATATCCTGCAGGGACCGGTCGATCCAACTGGTCAAATCCGTACTCAATTGCTCAGACTGTTGCTTCAGACCATCGAGGCGTGATTGAGCGCTTGCTCCGGCATGTTGCAGCCATTCATCGGCCTGCGCGTTGCCGAAGTCGGGATAGAGGTCCTTGACTTGCAGTCTCATCGTCTCGTGAGTCAACGCTGCAGCCTGGAGGGTCGTCGGAAAGCCGCCGCCCCTCAAGCCCTGCATTTCAAAAGGCAACCCTCCGTCCATTCTGCCCAGGCCCAGGCCGAACTCGGCGCGCGATAGCGTCCGGTCGCGAAGGTTGAGCTTCAGTTCGTTGGCCGGGTTCAGCGACTGCAACTGCAGCGCCGCCCGCTCATCCGCGGACAACACCCCGATGACGGCCCCGTAAAAGTCCGCGTGCGCGATGGCCTGGGCGGCCACATCGACGTATTGATAGTGGTCGCCGATTTTGATCAAGCGACGACAATCAGCCGCATCAAGCGAACCGCAACGATCCAGCACCCGACCTTGCAGCGAGCCGTCTAGCACCTCGATTCGCAGGCCTTTTGGCCATCCGGGCAAGTTTCTCAGCGAATGCAAGGCCAGCGTGTCCGAATCAGAATGGGCCACGGATCGCAGATAAAGGCCTTCGTAAGCACGGGTCAGCCTCACATGCTGCTGATACTGGCGTGCCTTGCCATCCAGTTGCCTGAATACCCTCTTGATCTCGATCGCATCCGGCGTCTCTGTGAACGCTATGCCACAGCGATCAAGCATCTGCTCCACCGCACTTTTCGGCAGGCCGGGATATTGCTGTTGAAACAATCGGACCCATTCATGCTCCGAGTGCTGGAGCGCCTGATAGCGAGCGTTGAATAACGCCACTCGCCGGGCCTGCAATGCCTCGTTCCCGTCAACCTGCGCTTTATCGATGGCCTCCACGACGTCCTGATCGATTTTGAAGCGGCTGATAGTGTCGGCCAACACAGGCGTGGGTTGACGACCGGCCTGCATCATTCGCAGCAGATCGTCATCAACGGCGCTGACCTTGCCGATTTGCGTCAGCACTTCGTCGCTGAAGGCGTCCACCGGGGCGCCGATCCCTCGCAGCAGGCTCAGACGGGTCGGCATCTGCGCGGCCGACTCCAGAGGGGCGACATGAACGGGTGGAGCGTCCACCGGCGTACTATCGAGCCGCACAGCGGGCTCCTCGGCCCCGTGCACGGCCCTGGCCAGCGCGGCGACCTCGGCGCCTTCGCCTTTTAACGAAGCGCCAGCCCCGGCCAGCGGCAGTGCGTTGAGCAAGCCGAACACGGTTCGCGTCACGCCTTCAGAACGCTCACTGGCCGTTTTCCCCTCGATGGCCTCATCCAGACCGTAACCGGCGTCAATAAGCCCGGCCAGCACCAACAATCCCTCACCTCCGGGCACAAACAACGCCAGTGGCCCGAACCGGTTGATCCATTGCACGATCGGTTCGACGAAAGCGCTCAGATTGTCACGGTTGACCTGGGCATCGTCGCGGATGGTCTTGACGCTGTCTTGGGCGGCCTGCTTCATGGAGCTCACCAACTGCGCAAAAGGGTCGGATGAGCTGGGTGAGCGATCAAAATTGATGTAGTCGTCCGGATCCCAATGGCCATCATCGTTGAAGAACCCGGCATTCTTCGTCAGCCTGTGCATCCCGGGATAAACCGCCATGCCCTCCAGTGCGGTCAGTACCCCCGCATGAAAGGTGCCGTCCTCGCGATCCTCTTCGCAAAAGTGAGCCGCCAGTGCCTGTTTCGTATCGGCCTCCCTGCCCTGAGCCACGATCCATTGACGCAACTGCCGGCTATCGTTGAATTCATGCAACGGTGAAGAATTGCCGGGGATGTACAGCAGCACCCTGGCGCCTGATCGCGCTCGAAAACACCAGATATCGGTTGCCGTATAACGGTACAGTTTCAACCGACTCGCCTCGACGCTCGAAGGCATCCTTGTAGGCGCTTGCAGTTGCTCGATTGTCAGCGTCTCCCAAGTCTGCGCGGCAGGCAACCCGGCGGCTTGCATGGCGAGTTCCAGTCCCTTTCGGGACAGGCACCGTTCTTGATATTGCAGCCGGGCCGCCATGACAAAAGCCGCCTTGACTGATGTCCTCAGGGCATAAGGACCGGGAGCAGCAATGACCGCGTCCGACGGCCAGGCCTGATCAAGATAAGTCTGGTATCGACGGGAAAGAAACAACCCCCAGACCCACTGTTTGAAATCGGCAGGCCGCAGATTGATTTGCGTGTGCGGGCCATAGGATTGCGGAACCGTGGCGCGGTAAATCCCTTCATAGGTGTCATGGTTGCCGCTGCCCACATAGGCAAACTCATCGACCTTCTCGACAATGCGCACCGACGGCCCGATGTCGGGCGGTGTGTACAGCCCAAACGCGGTTTCGCCGAAGCGCCCGTCGCCCACCGTCTGATAATTGCCAAGCAGCGCCTGGATCAGGGTGCGAGAACTTCCCACCCGCCCCTGGTGGACACCGTTCTCAGGAGGATGCCCATGGTAGTTATAGTCGAGCGTTACCAGCAGGGCTGTCTGCGGATCAATGTCGGCTCCCCACTTCTCCTTGATCAAGCGCTCACCAAACTGAGCGGGAGTTTGCGCAAGTGCGGTCTCCACCGCGGCCTTCAGTTCGTTACGCATCAGGACATTGCGCGTTGGGGCGTCGCCATGGGCGTGATCATTCATGTGCATTCCATTGCAAACTATTGGGAGCCACCAGAATACCCAGCCGCAACTCAAGCGTAAGTCGGAATGATCGGCAGGCCAGTTAGGACGTTTCGCAGAGTTCGCAGGAAAGTGAACAGTCTGAAATGCCGGACAAAAAAAACCGCGGAAATCCGCGGTTTTGATTTTTTCCGGAGACGCCTGCCAGAGGCTTACCAGAAGCGTTGCTGAGTCAAGCGGCTCCACCAGCTCAGCAATACACGATCGACCGAACCGCTGGCCGCGATACCGATGCGCTCCTGCAGGCTTTTGCGTTCGGCGTAGTGCAAGTGATAGAGCTCGGACTGTTTGGCGCGTTCGGCAAGGTATTCATCGCTGGTCTTGAGTTCATCCACCAGTTGCTTGTCGAGCGCCGCAATGCCCAGCCAGATTTCACCGGTGGCCACTTCGTCGATGGCCAATTGCGGGCGATAGCGGGAAACGAAATTCTTGAACAGCTGGTGGGTGATGTCCAGGTCTTCCTGGAATTTCTCCCGGCCCTTCTCGGTGTTTTCGCCAAACACTGTCAGGGTGCGCTTGTACTCGCCAGCCGTCAGTACTTCGAAGTCGATGTCGTGTTTTTTCAGCAGGCGATTGACGTTGGGCAACTGCGCCACAACACCGATCGAGCCGAGGATCGCGAATGGCGCACTGATAATCTTCTCGCCGATGCACGCCATCATGTAGCCGCCGCTGGCCGCGACCTTGTCGATGCACACGGTCAACGGCACGCCGGCTTCACGAATCCGCGCCAGTTGCGAAGACGCCAGGCCATAGCTGTGGACCATGCCGCCGCCGCTTTCCAGGCGCAGCACCACTTCATCCTTGGGCGTGGCGAGGGTCAGCAGCGCGGTGATTTCGTGGCGAAGGCTCTCAGTGGCTGACGCCCTGATGTCACCATCGAAATCCAGCACGAACACCCGTGGTTTGACCTCGGGTTTCTTCTTTTGCTTTTTCTCGGTTTTAGCCTGGGACTTGCGCAAGGCCTTGAGCTGATCCTTGTCGAGCAAGGTTTGCTCCAGGCGTTCGCGCAGCCCTTTGTAGAAATCATTGAGTTTGCTGACCTGCAGCTGACCGGCCGACTTGCGCCGACCTTTGCTGCGCAACGCCGCAAAACTGGCCAGGACCACCAGGATGGCAATCACCAGAGTCACGGTCTTGGCCAGAAAAATGGCGTACTCGAACAAAAGCTCCACAGGGACTCCTTCAATCAATGCGCGGCACAGACACGCGCGGGATACCTCCAGCATACCCATCCGCCGGCCCGACGGCCAGCCGTGAAACCTCTGGCAACAGGCCTGTAACGGGCATTTCAAACAAGCGTATGTTTTTTCATTGACAGCTCACCGCCATCCTCATAACCTCGCCAAACCTTCAACGTACCGGGATGACGCGGACGTGGGCAGCATCTACTTGATTCGACATGGCCAGGCCTCCTTTGGTGCAGACGACTATGACGTCCTGTCGCCGACCGGTATTCGCCAGGCAGAACTCCTCGGCCAGCACTTGGCCGAACTCGGTGTCAGCTTTGATCGCTGCCTGTCGGGTGACCTGCGCCGCCAGCAACACACCGCCAACAGCGCGCTGGAACAATTCGCCGCCGTCGGGATGCCGGTGCCGGTGCTGGAAATCGATTCCGCCTTCAACGAATTCGATGCCGACGCAGTGATCCGCGCCCTGCTGCCGGCGATGCTGGAGGACGAGCCTCAAGCGCTGGATATCCTGCGCAACGCCGCACAAAACCGTGCTGAATTCCAACGCATCTTTGCCTTGATCATCGAGCGCTGGCTCGCCGGCACCTACGACACACCGGGACTGGAAAGCTGGCTGGGCTTCGTCGAACGCGTACAGAGCGGTCTGCATCGATTGCTCGAACAAGCCGACAATACCCAGAAAATCGCTGTGTTCACCTCCGGCGGCACTATCACTGCCCTGCTCCACCTCATTACGCAAATGCCCGCAAAGCAGGCCTTTGAACTGAACTGGCAAATCGTCAACACCTCGCTCAACCTGCTCAAGTTTCGCGGGCGCGAGGTGGCCCTGGCTTCCTTCAACAGTCATGCACACCTGCAACTGCTGAAGGCCCCGGAACTCATCACGTTTCGCTGAGTCCGGATTATTGTGACCCTGGCTGTAATCACCCAGCTCTTATTACCCAAGAAAGGATCGAACCATGACCTCCGTAGCTGATGCCGTACAAGCAATGAAAGCCAAGTTCAACCCAGCCGCTGCTGCCGGTCTGGACCTGGTATTCGGTTTTCGCATCGACGACACCAAGAATTTCTCGCTGATCGTCAAAGACGGCACCTGCGAACTGCAAGAAGGCGAGAACCCGGACGCCCAGGTGACTCTGGTCATGGACGGCGAAACCCTGCAAGGCATCGTCGACGGTTCGACCGACGGCATGCAAGCGTTCATGGGCGGCAAACTGCGCGCTGAAGGCGACATGATGCTGGCCATGAAACTGTCCGAGCTGTTCCCGGGCTAAGCACGCCGCTCCCGTCTTTCGGGAGTACGTCTGGCTGCAAACGAATCCCGCCCCTCGTGGCGGGATTCGTCGTTTTTCGCCCTCGGAAACGGCTATCTGTGGATTTGCCGACTATATTCCTTCTGGCCGCATGCGTCAGACATCGGCTGTTGATCCCCGCTTCTTTGTGAAGAACTTTGTGGAGAACGCTGCCATGAGCCCACCTGACGAGCACAACGACTTCAGCCGTCGCCGTGTACTGCAAGGCCTCTCGGCAGGCGCCGTCGGTGCCTGGGTCAGCCCACTATTCGCAGGGAGTAAAGCCATGCCCGATACCCCAGCCGACCTGATTTTGTACAACGGACGCCTGCACACCGTTGACCGCAAGAAACCCCAGGCCAGTGCCGTCGCGATCAAGGACGGACGCTTCGTGGTGGTCGGCAGCGACGCCCAGGCCATGGCCCTGCAAGGCCCCGGCAGCCAAATCATCGACCTGCATGGCCGCACGGTGATTCCCGGTCTCAACGACTCTCACCTGCACTTGATCCGTGGCGGCCTGAACTACAACCTTGAGCTGCGTTGGGAAGGCGTGCCATCTCTGGCCGATGCCTTGCGCATGCTCAAGGATCAAGCCGATCGCACACCGACGCCGCAATGGGTGCGGGTGGTCGGTGGCTGGAACGAGTTCCAGTTTGCCGAAAAGCGCTTGCCGACGATTGAAGAACTGAACAAGGCCGCGCCGGACACCCCGGTATTCGTTCTGCATCTTTATGATCGCGCCCTGCTCAATCGCGCGGCGTTGAAAGTGGTCGGCTATACCCGCGACACGCCAAACCCGCCGGGCGGCGAGATCCAGCGCGATGCCAATGGCGACCCCACCGGCATGCTGATCGCCCGGCCCAATGCGATGATCCTCTACTCGACCCTGGCCAAGGGACCGAAATTACCGCTGGAGTATCAAGTCAACTCCACCCGCCAGTTCATGCGTGAACTCAATCGGCTGGGCGTCACCAGCGCCATCGATGCCGGCGGCGGTTATCAGAATTACCCGGACGATTATCAAGTCATCCAGCAACTGGCCAAAGACCAACAGCTCACGGTGCGCATTGCCTACAACCTGTTCACCCAAAAACCCAAGGAAGAGCTGACCGATTTCAAAAACTGGACCAGCAGCTCCCATTACGGTCAGGGCGATGACTTCCTGCGGCACAACGGTGCCGGGGAAATGCTGGTGTTCTCGGCAGCCGATTTCGAAGACTTCCTCGAACCTCGCCCAGACTTGCCGCAGACCATGGAGCAGGAGCTGGAGCCGGTGGTGCGACATCTGGTGGAACAGCGTTGGCCCTTCCGCCTGCATGCCACCTACAACGAATCCATCAGCCGCATGCTCGACGTGTTCGAGAAGGTCAACCGGGATATTCCGTTCGACGGTTTGCCATGGTTCTTCGATCACGCCGAAACCATCAGCCCACGGAACATCGAGCGGGTCAAAGCGCTCGGTGGCGGCATCGCCATCCAGGACCGCATGGCATTTCAGGGCGAGTACTTTGTCGACCGTTACGGCGCGAAGGCGGCCGAAGCGACACCACCGATCGCACGCATGCTGGCCGAGGGTGTGCCAGTGGGCGCCGGCACCGATGCCACGCGAGTCTCCAGCTACAACCCCTGGACTTCCCTGTACTGGCTGGTCAGCGGCCGCACCGTCGGCGGGCTGGCGCTGTACCCGCAAGGTTTGAGCCGTGATACGGCGCTGGAACTGTTCACCCACGGCAGCGCCTGGTTTTCCTCCGAACAAGGCAAGAAAGGCCAGATCAAAGTCGGGCAACTGGCGGACCTGATTGCGCTGTCGGCGGACTACTTCCACATCGAAGACGAAGCCATCAAATGGATCGAGTCGGTGCTGACCATTGTCGACGGCAAGATCGTCTACGGCAGCGTCGAGTTCGAAAAACTGGGGCCTACGCCGATTCCGGTAGTGCCTGAATGGTCGCCGGTGGTGAACGTACCGGGGCATTGGAAACCCCTGGCGCCGCTGACGGCTCAGGTTCATCAATGCGTGGGCGCTTGCGCGGTGCATGCCCACAGCCATGAGCGGGCACGGTTGTCGTCGGCGCCGGTCAGTGACTTCCAAGGGTTCTGGGGGGCGTTTGGCTGTTCGTGTTTTGCGTTTTGAACAAAATATTTCCAAACACCATCCATCTAATGTGGGAGCGGGCTTGCTCGCGAAAGCGGACTGACAGTCAACATCACTGTTGAATGTTGAACCGTCTTCGCGAGCAAGCCCGCTCCCACATTGAATCGCTGTTCAACCTTCTGTCCCGTAACACCCACTGACACAAGCTTGACCTCGATCAGTTGCTCCCCCCCTCGCAATCACTACTATCGCGCTTCCATCGAAGGCCACGGACGGCTCATTGGGAGCCTGCGGCCCGTCATTCTCAAGGAAGAGTCAATCGTGCGGTCATTGAAAATCATTCTGCTGGCGTCAGCGTTCAACGGCCTGACCCAGCGGGCCTGGCTAGACTTGCGTCACGCCGGTCATTCGCCCAGCGTGGTGCTGTTCACCGATGAAGAGGCGGTATGCGAGCAAATCGAACACTCCGGCGCCGACCTGGTGATCTGCCCGTTCCTCAAGGACCGGGTACCGCAACAGTTGTGGAGCAACCGCCAGCGTCCCGTGGTGATCATTCATCCGGGCATTGTCGGCGACCGTGGCGCCAGTGCGCTGGACTGGGCGATCACCCGCGAACTCAGCCGCTGGGGCGTGACCGCGTTGCAAGCGGTGGAGGAAATGGATGCCGGGCCGGTCTGGGCCACCTGTGAATTCAATTTGCCCCAAGGCCTGCGTAAATCCGAGTTGTACAACGGGCGCGTCAGCGATGCGGCGATCTCCTGCATCCGCGAAGTGGTGGAAAAATTCATCGACGGTTTCGTGCCGGTGCCCTTGGATTACAACCAGCGCCACGTGATTGGCCGTTTGCAGCCGAACATGAAGCAGGCCGACCGATCCTTCAGCTGGCAAGACAGCTCTCACTTCATCAAACGCCGTATCGACGCTGCCGACGGCCAGCCCGGCGTATTGGCGAGCCTGGCCGGCGGTCAGTATTACCTCTACGACGCTCACCTGGATTCACGCAGCGGCACGCCGGGGGAGATTCTCGCGGTGCATGACGATGCAGTGCTGGTGGCGACCGGCGATACCAGTCTGTGGATCGGTTCGTTGCGACATAAACCCAGGCCCGGTGAAGAAACCTTCAAGCGCCCGGCCCGGCATGTGCTCGCCGAACAGCTGGCGCAAATACCTACCCTTGATTGGTCGATCGCCTCCCAGCCCTTCAGCAATGAAAGCTATCAACCGCTCCGCTATCGCGAATCGGGGCATGTCGGCGAACTGACCTTCGAGTTTTATAACGGCGCAATGAGCACCGAACAGTGCCAACGACTGGTTGAGGCCCTGCGCTGGGTCAAGTCCCGGGACACCCAGGTGCTGCTGATCAAGGGTGGGCGCGGCAGTTTCTCCAACGGCGTGCACCTCAACGTGATCCAGGCCGCAGCGGTTCCGGGGCTGGAAGCCTGGGCCAATATTCAGGCGATCGATGACGTCTGCCAGGAACTGCTCAGCGCCCGGCAACTGGTGGTCAGCGGCTTGACCGGGAATGCCGGGGCCGGCGGCGTGATGCTGGCGCTGACTGCCGATATTGTCTTCGCCCGGTCCGGTATCGTGCTCAACCCTCATTACAAAACCATGGGCCTGTACGGCTCCGAGTACTGGACCTACAGCCTGCCCCGTGCCGTCGGCCAGGCAAAGGCGAAAAAACTCACTGAAGACTGTCTGCCGATCAGCGCCACCCAAGCCTTGCAACTGGGCATGGTCCAGGAAATCGGCCCGCGCTGCCCCGACGAGTTTGGTTTGTGGTTGTTGCAGCGGGCCAATGGTGCGTTGAGTGATCCGGCGTATCAGGCGGTGCGTGAACGCAAAAGCCAGCTCGAGACTCAGCTGATGCAGCACTGTCGCAATGCCGAGCTGGAAGAGATGCTGCTGGACATGGTGCAGAACCGCAAACAATTTGCCGAGAAGTGCCGAAATTTTGTGTTCAAGCGTAGGGTGTGTGGCACGCCGCAGCGGTTGGTGGCGCAGTGGGCCACTGTTCAGGAAATCGAGTTAACCGATTGATTTGCGGTGCCTGACAGGGCCTCTTCGCGAGCAAGCCCGCTCCCACATTGAATGGGTGTTGGGCATAGATTTTTGTAACACCGCAGATCGAATGTGGGAGCGGGCTTGCTCGCGAAGAACGATAACGCGGTATCGGAAGACAAATGCTGCTCTTACAATGCCCGCACCTCCCGCATCGGCCTGCCCATGGACATCGACCTCGCCCGCACCTTTCTGGAAATCGTCCGCCACGGCAGCCTGGCCGCGGCGGCTGAAAAGCTGCACGTCACTCAGACCGCGATCACCGCCCGCGTGCAAAAGCTCGAAAGCCAGCTCGGCAGCACGCTGTTCGTGCGCAACCGCGCCGGGGCGCGCCTGACGCCGAACGGTGAGGCCTTTGTGGTTTACGCCAATCAACTGGTGCAGACCTGGGAAGCGGCGCGTCGTGACTTGCCGCTGCCCGAGGGCTACCGCGACGTGCTGCACATTGGTGGCGAGGTCAGCCTGTGCAACCCGTTGATGCTCAGCTGGGCCGGCGAGTTGCGCGAGAAAATTCCCAGCCACGCATTGCGCATGGAAATCCGCGACGGCGAAAACCTGCTGCGGCAACTGGAGCTGGGGGTGCTGGATGCGGCGCTGGTCTATCAGCCCGAGTACTGGCCACGCCTGCAAGTCGAGCAGGTGCTGGAAGAAAAACTCATCCTGGTACGCTTGGCCGGCCAGCCCGAGCCTTACGTGTATATCGACTGGGGCCCGGACTTCCGTCGTCAGCACGATGCCGCGTTGCCGGAAAAGGCCAAGGCAGCCCTGAGCTTCAACCTCGGACCGTTGGCCTTGCAATACATCCTGGAAAACGGCGGCAGCGGCTATTTCCGCACCCGCGTGGTCCAGAGCTACCTGGAAAGCGGCGTGCTGGAGCCAGTGCCCAAAGCTCCGGAGTTCAGCTACCCGACCTACCTGGTTTACTCCCGGGACCGCGACTCGGCGACCTTGCAACGAGCCTTTGATTTGCTGCGCGAAGTGATCAAGACGGACGACGACTGGTCCCAGCGCTGGAACCCCTTGACCTGACGCCAGGCGTCTTGCACCGGAGCATGGCGCATGTGGCCTCAAGGTTGGGCCAGCCTCTGCGGCGGGATCGGCTAATCTGCTGGTTATAACAATAACCACAGGTGAACGCAGTGAGGCAGACCACCGAAGCATTCCGCGCGCGCTACCGTGCCGATATTCATCCGCTCTACAACCCTTGGTTGCACGGCGTGTTTGTGCTGCTGTTCGGGTTGCTGGCCATCGGCGCGTTCTGGAACACCGTGCATCAGGTACACCCCCTGGAATGGCTGGCGGTGCCGCTGACTCTGTTGTTCTTCAACTTCGGCGTCTATGTCGTGCATCGGCATCTGGGGCACCATAAAAAGCGCTTGGCGCGAATGTTCTACGCCCGTCACGCCGGTGACCATCACAGCTTTTTCACCCCCGGCCACATGACCTACGACAGCGCCAGGGACTGGCGGGTGATTCTGTTTCCGGCCTGGCTGATTGTGTTGCACACCCTCGTCATTACCGCGCCCGCGTGGTGGCTGCTGGCTCAGCTCAATGGCAACGTCGCGGGGCTGTTCGGCGGTTGCATGGTCCTCGGTTACCTGACTTATGAAGTGTTCCATGCCTGCGAACATCTACCGCCCGGCAACCCGCTGACACGTCTGCCGTGGATTCGCCAGATGCGCCGTCTGCATGAACTGCACCACCGCCGTGAACTGATGCAGGAGCGCAATTTCAATATCGTGTTTCCACTGATGGACTACCTGTTCGGCACCCTGCACTGGGAGCCGGAACAAGCGCCTCCACACCTGACGAGAACGCCCACCCGCCTGCAGCACGTGGTCGATATCGCTGGAAATCCGCTCGCCGTGCTCGCCTACGCCAGCACCGCGACACGTTGGCCGGAGTGGCATCCGTCCTCCCTCAAGGTCGATGGCCAGAGCGGCCCGTTGTACGCCGGGGCGCGGTTCGAGGAAGACATTCGGGCCGGCGGACGCGAGGGGCATTTGCGCTGGGAGGTCAGCGAATACCTGCCCGGTCGCCGCTGGAGCGCTCGGGCCCGGGGCGATCATGGACTGTCGCTGGTGGTGACTTACGAGTGCGAGGCTTTTGGCGACAGCACGCGGTTTGTCCGCACCCTGGAATATTGCTTTAGCGGTGTACTGATGCGCATCGCCAATCGATTGTTGCTCAAACGGCGCATTGAGCATGAATCGGCGCAATCGATGCTGGCGTTACGCGAGATGGCGCAAAGACATCTGGCCTCGACAGGAGTCACCGCGTGAAAAGAGCCTTCAGGTTTCGGCATTTATTGTTGCTGCTGATCATCGTGATTGGCGGCTTCCTGTTGTTATTACCCACCAAGGTCCAGCCGATCGCCTGGACACCGTCACCAGCGCCCTCCCTCATCGATGGCATCTACACAGACAATCAGCGCCTCAAAGGCGTGGAACGTGTCGGTGCCGCTGACATCGACGGCCCGGAAGCATTGCTTCTGGAAGAAAACATCCTCATCACCGGCCTGCATGACGGCCGGTTGATTAGCACCAGCCTCGACGGCAAGACCACCAGGGTGCTGGCCGATACCGGTGGCAGGCCATTGGGCCTGGCGCGCCATCCCAATGGTTTGCTGGTGATCGCCGACGGGGTCAAGGGTTTGCTGTCGCTCGATGCTCAAGGCCGGTTGATTGCATTGAGCACCACGGCCAACAACGTGCCCTTCGGTTTTACCGATGACGTGGCCATCGACAAGCCCGGGCATTACGCCTATTTCAGCGATGCATCCAGCCGTTGGGGTTACGGCAAAGATGGCGAGGCAATCATCGAGCACGGCGGCGACGGCCGATTGCTGCGTTATGACTTCCAGACCGGCAAAACGACGGTTCTTCTGGACAAACTGGAGTTCGCTAACGGTGTGACCCTGGGGCCTGGCGATGCGTTTGTGTTGGTCAACGAAACCGGCGCCTATCGCATCAGCCGCTATTGGCTGACCGGGCCAAAAGCCGGAACCCACGATCTGTTCATCGACAATTTGCCAGGGCTGCCGGACAACCTGGCATTCAATGGTCGCGACCGTTTCTGGGTGGCGCTGTATGCACCGCGCAATGCACTGCTCGACGCCACGGCGCCCTACCCTCTGGTACGCAAAATGATCGTGCGCGCGATGACGGTCCTGCCCAAACCGGTGGAGAAACGCGCCTTCGCCCTTGGCCTGGACCTCGACGGTAAAGTGATTGCCAATCTGCAGGACGCCAGCAGCGGCAACTACTCCCCCATCACCACCGTGCGCGAGTATGGGGACTGGTTGTATCTGGGATCGCTGAAAGCGCGGCACATGGCGCGGTTGCCGTTGAGCACGGCATTGCAGTAGTAACGATGATCAACCTGTGGGAGCGGGCTTGCTCGCGAAGGCGGACTGACATTCAACATTGATGTCGACTGGCATGGCCTCATTCGCGAGCAAGCCCGCTCCCACAGTTGATTGGGGTTGCCGCGAAGTTTGTGATCATCCCTCGTGGACTCAACGCGGATCCATCTCACCATCACGAACCGAATTGTCTGTCTCTTCGCGCACTCGCTCCGGGTCGATGTCAGTGACGTCATCCTGTTCCAGAGGCGTTATGTCCTCATTGTCCGGCAATTCATCGATGCCCGGTTCATCCTCGGGATTGACGGTGGTGCGTCCAGGGCTCAGGGGTTCGGGATGAGTCGGGATCGGGTCATAGCCGCCCTGTTGTTCGCTGGGGTACTTTTCTTTATGGGGAAAGGCTGAAGGGGGCATGGGGCACCTCGCATGGGCCGCAAAGTCGGCTCTGATCGTTCGAGGTGCCGGTATTTATCCCCGTTCCAATTTTTCAGTCACCGGTCGTCGGTGACTCGACATAGCGCCTCAGGACCGTGCCTGGAGTTGTTGGACGATCTTGTCCTTGACCTGCAAGCGCTTCTCCTTGAGCTTCTTCAGTGCATCATCGCTGGGCGCATCCGATTGTGCGGATTCGGCCTTCAACACTTCGGCGTCCGCCTGGGAGTACTTGTTGAGCAGTGAATCCAGTAACGGATCCTTGGTGCGTTTTTGCTGGATCTCTTCCTTTGTGCAGCGCAAATCCTGATAAAGGTCATGGGTCACCGGCATGGAACACCTCCGTTTGTTAATCGGTGGCAAACGTGATCGATTGCGTTCACCAGCTATCAGAATGGCCTCGCTTACCCGGTTCTGTCGACCGTCTATCAGACCAGCGGTGTCCGTTCGTCGTCCTGTCGCAAACGCGATAAAACCTTTACCCGAGCGCCCGCCTCCATTGAATAACGATCACCCGGATCGCCCATAGAAACCTGTGTGGAGAATGATCAATGGACGGCTTCAATCTGCGTCACCTAGCCCTGGCCGTTGCCTTGAGCACCAGCATGGGCACAGCTTTTGCCGCCGATTCCAACGACTTCGTCGATGACGCGGTCGCGGGCGGCATCGCGGAAGTCGAGACCAGCAAACTGGCCCTGGAAAAAAGCTCATCGGCCGACGTCAAGGCGTTCGCCAACATGATGGTTACCGATCATTCCAAAGCCAATGAAGAACTGGCGGCACTGGCGAAAAAGCATGACATCGAAGTGCCGGACACGACGACGATGGTTAAACAGGCCAAGGAAAAAATTCTCGACCTGCGCGATGAATCCTTCGACACGGCCTATGCCAACAATCAGGTGAAGGCTCACGAAGAAGCCATTGAACGGTTCAAGAAAGAAGCCAATACGGTGACGGACGACAAGACCAAAGGCGCCACCGACCTCAAGGCCTTTGCACAAAAAATGCTGCCGGCGCTGGAAAAACACCTGGATATGGCGAAAAAACTCCAGGCGGCTCATCCCGACAAATAACCCCCACAGGAACAAGGCTTGCCCGGCGCGGGTAAGCCTTGATGCCGGCCGGTTAGCCCCTGTAGGAGCGAGGCTTGCCCGCGAAGAACGATGACGCGGGGTACCTGATACACCGCGGGGTTCTTGTTCGCGGGCAAGCCTCGCTCCTACAGGGGCGATCGCATTACAGCCTACAGGTCTCAACCACCCAGCACATTGCGGATCTTACTCAACAGCGCTTCAGGGCCATAAGGTTTGCTCAGCAGATAAGTGTCGGGGCTGAGTTGGTGATTGCGCGAAATAATGTCCCGGGTGTGGCCGGAGGTAAACAGCACCGCCACCGGTGGATTCTGTACCTTGGCCCAGGCGGCCAGGTCCGCGCTTTTGATCAGACCGGGCATAACCACATCGGTGAAGATCAGATCCACTGCCACGCCATCGAGCAACATCTGCATGGCCAGGTCACCGTTGGCCGCGGTCAGAACCTGATAGCCCTCTTCACGCAACAAATCCACCGCCGAGCCACGCACCGCTTCGTTGTCCTCGACCACCAGAATGGTTTCGTGCCCGCCACGGTGCTGCGGATCATGGCGCGTTGTTTCACCGGGCAACGGGCGCA
The DNA here is from genome assembly GCF_019218905.1 of Pseudomonas sp. PDM24. Classification (NCBI taxonomy): domain Bacteria; kingdom Pseudomonadati; phylum Pseudomonadota; class Gammaproteobacteria; order Pseudomonadales; family Pseudomonadaceae; genus Pseudomonas; species Pseudomonas sp. PDM24. The sequence goes on from NZ_JAHUWR010000003.1 coordinate 120,120, forward strand.
AGCTGCGCGGGAAATACAGCTGCACCCGAGTGCCCTGCCCGACGACGCTGGAAATCTCGATATGCCCGTCGCTCTGTTTGACAAAACCGAACACCATACTCAAACCCAGGCCGGTGCCCTGGCCGTCGGCCTTGGTGGTGAAAAACGGTTCAAAGGCCTGTGCGAGCACTTGAGGCGGCATACCGACACCCGTGTCAGCCACCGCGACGCAAACATAGTCGCCGGCGACGATGCCCTTGCCTGCGCAAAACTTGCGGTCGAGGGCAATGTTCTCGGCACTCAGGGCAATGGTCCCCTCGCCGTTCATGGCGTCTCGGGCGTTGATCGCGAGGTTGAGAATGGCGTTTTCCAGTTGATTGCGGTCCACGTAGAGATGCCATGGATCGTCAGGCGCCGTCACCTTGATCTGAATAGTTTCCCCCAGCGCCCGCTGCAACAATTCTCCCAGGCCTTCGAAGATCTGCCGTGGATCGCAGACCGCCGGCGACAAAGGCTGACGACGGGCGAATGCGAGCAATTGCGACGACAATTTGGCACCGCGCTCGACCGCGGCAATCGACGCGCTGACCCGGCGTTGCACATTGGCGTTGTCCGGCTCGTGACGCGCCAGCAAATGCAGGTTGCCGGCGATCACCTGCAACAGATTGTTGAAGTCATGGGCCACACCACCGGTGAGACCGCCGATGGCTTCGAGTTTCTGTGACTGGCGCAACTGCTCTTCAGCCGCCAGCCGCGCCTCGACTTCGTCGGCGACTCGCTGCTCCAGGTTGCGGGTGAATTTGAGCAAAGATTCTTCGGCGCTCTTGCGTTCATGGATGTCAATCAACACCCCGGGAAAGCGGAACGCCTCGCCTTGCTCATCGAACTCGCAACACCCGCTGGCCAGCACCCACAGGTAACTGCCATCGGGGCGCAGGACCCGGTATTCGGCGTTATAGGGTATGCCGGTTTCCACCGACTGATTGATCCGTTCCTGAACCCAACTGCGGTCGTCGGGATGGATCTGCATTTCGGCGATGAGCGGTGACAGGTTGGCCAGGTCCTGGTCGGGCGGATAGGAAAACGTGCGGGCGAAGCGTTCGTCGGCAGACAGCACATCAGCCTTGATATCCCAGACGAATGAGCCGAGCAAAGCCCCGGCATTAAGAGCCAGGCGAACTCTTTCGTTGTCGGCGCGATAAGCGCTTTCGGCTTCCTGGCGGCGGCGCTCGGAAATCACATGGTCAGTGGTGTCGACCACCATTGCCATGACCCCGGCGGGGTGCCCGTCATCATCGGCGACGGGGCTGTAGTAAAGATCCATCCAGACGTCTTCGGGTACGCCATCACGCAACAGCACCAAAGCTTTGTTGTGATAGGACAAGGTGCCACCCGCAAGGCAGGTGTCCACCACATGCCGATTGAATTCGGCGACCTCTGGCCAGCCCAACTCCACCGGGGAACCTAGCAGGTAAGGATGGCGCCCACCGGCAAATCTCGAGTAGGCATCGTTATAGATCATGTAACCGGGCCGGCCCCACAGCATCACCATCGGCAGGGGTGAGGCGAGCAATAATTGCACCGTGCTGCACAGGCTCCCGGGCCAGGTATCGATGCTCCCGAGCTCGGTCAGGCTCCAGTCGAACGCGCGAATGCGTCCGGCCATTTCGCCGCTCCAGCCGGTACATCCGTGGCTATTGTCTAGAAACTGCATCGACTGGCCTATGTCTTGTGAATGACATGTTTTCAGGCAGTGCAACGGCGTGAGGAGACGGTGCGTGCCCGTTTGTTTCGAGCACCGCCGACGCCAATGGTTTCATAGAGGTATAGCTGAATGTCGCCGGTTCAGCGGAAATCCCGGCTGCGCACATGGATACCGTCGAGCAGTGAACTCAGGTCGCTCAAGCGCCCGGCAATCAAATGCCGCACCTCCCCTTCCTTTTCCCAGCGCCCATCGACCTTGAGCAATTGCGAGCCGACCAGTATCTGCCGTTGCCGTTCGGCCAGGTCGCGCCAGACCACCACGTTGACGTTGCCGAACTCGTCTTCAAGTGTCACGAAGGTCACGCCGCTGGCGGTGCCCGGGCATTGCCGACCGGTCACCAACCCGGCGACGCTGACCGGTCGGCCGTGCTCGACATCCATAAGTTCTTTCGAACTGCGGCAACGCCGGGCTTTCAATTCACCCCGCAGCAATGCCAGCGGATGCGGGCCGAGGGTGGTGCCGACACTGTTGTAATCGGCTTGCAGGTCCTCGCCCACGGTGGGTTTGGGCAGAGACACCGCCGGCTCTTCCTGGCTCGGCAAACCGGCAAACAAGCCGAGCTGCTTCTGCACACCCGCCACTTCCCAGCGCGCCCGATGCCGGTCACCGGCCAGCCCGCGCAATGCACCGGCATCGGCCAGTTGCTCCTGGGCACGGGCATCGAGTCGCGCCCGTTCGCCAAGGCCGGCGATGTCGGCAAACGCCCCTTTCGACCGTGCAACTTCAATGCGCCTGGCATCGTCCTCGCGAAAGCCTTTGATCATCCGCAACCCCATGCGAATGGCCGGCTGCGCGCCGATGATCGGTTCCAGGCTGCAATCCCAGTCACTGGCCCGCACGTCCACCGGACGAATCTGCAAATGATGTCGGCGGGCGTCCTGAAGAATCTGGTCCGGGCTGTAGAAACCCATGGGCCAGCTGTTGATCAGCGCACAGGCGAAGGCCGCCGGCTCGTGGCATTTCAACCAGCAACTGGCATAGGTCAGCAAGGCGAAACTGGCGGCGTGGGATTCGGGAAAGCCGTAATTGCCAAAGCCTTTGATCTGCTCGAAGATCTGCGCGGCGAACTCCGCCGTGTAGCCGTTTTTCTTCATTCCGTCGGCCAGACGTTCCTTGTGCGGTTCCAGTCCGCCGTGGCGTTTCCAGGCGGCCATGGAGCGGCGCAATTGATCGGCCTCGCCGGGGCTGTAGTCGGCGGCGACAATCGCGATCTGCATCACCTGTTCCTGGAACAGTGGCACGCCCAACGTACGCTCCAGCACCGCTTCGAGTTCTTTCGACGGGTAGATCACCTCTTCTTCGCCCTTACGCCGCCGCAGATAGGGATGCACCATCCCACCCTGAATCGGCCCCGGACGAACGATTGCCACCTCAATCACCAGGTCATAGAAGGTCGTGGGCTTGAGCCTTGGCAGCATCGACATCTGAGCCCGGGATTCAATCTGGAACACCCCGATGGTATCGGCACGTCCGATCATCTCGTAGGTTTGCGGATCTTCGGCCGGCACCGTTGCCAGACTCAGGTCCCGGCCACGGTGCCGACGCAGCAGATCGAAACAACGGCGAATCGCGCTGAGCATGCCCAGCGCCAGAATATCGACCTTGAGCAGCCCGACCGCATCCAGATCGTCCTTGTCCCACTGGATGATGGTGCGCTCGGCCATGGCGGCGTTTTCCACCGGCACCAGGCTGTCCAGGGGTTGCTCGGAAATCACGAAACCGCCAGGGTGCTGGGACAGGTGCCGAGGGAAACCGATCAACTGCCCCGTCAGGCTCAGCACCCGGCGCAACACCGGGCTGTCGGGATCGAAACCACCTTCACGCAGGCGCTCGACGGGAGGCGCCTGATCACTCCAGTGACCGCAGCAGTCGGCCAGGGCGTTGACCTGATCGGGCGGCAAACCCAGTGCCTTGGCCACGTCGCGGACTGCGCCGGCACCATGGTAAGTGCTGACCACCGCCGTCAGCGCCGCGCGGGTCCGACCATAACGCTGAAACACGTATTGCAGGACTTCTTCACGCCGCTCATGCTCGAAATCCACATCGATGTCTGGCGGCTCATTGCGCTCTTTGGAGAGAAAACGTTCGAACAGCAACGTGCTCCGCTCCGGGTCGATCTCCGTGATCCCCAGTACGTAGCACACCGCCGAGTTGGCCGCAGAACCGCGCCCCTGACACAGAATGTGTTGCTTGCGGGCGAAATTGACAATGTCGTGAACGGTCAGGAAATAGCTTTCGTACCCCAGCTCGGCGATCAGTTGCAGTTCTTTGTCGATCTGCGCCAACACCTCGGCTTTAGGGCCTTTTTCCCAGCGCCACCGAACACCCTTTTCGGCCAACTCCCGCAGCCAGGACGCGGCCGTGCGCCCCTCAGGCACCAGCTCCCGGGGATATTGATAGCGCAACTGACCGAGGTTGAACGTGCAGCGCCGGGCGATGTTCAGCGTTTCGTCGAGCAGTGCCTGCGGATAAAGATCGCGCAAGGCGTCGAGGCTGCGCAAATGCCGTTCGCCATTGGGGTGCAGGCGCAATCCGGCCTCGGCCACCGGCAAGTGATGACGAATCGCAGTCATGGTGTCCTGCAAGGCACGTCGGCCGCGGGCGTGCATGTGCACATCGCCGCTGGCCACCGCCGGGATCCGCAATTCCCGCGCCAGGGTCAGCAGCGCCGCCAGTCGCCGGGTGTCGTCCTGCCCGCGATGTAACTGAACGCTCAGCCACAGGCGCTCGGCGAAGGTCTGCTTCAGCCAGTGACCCTGCTCAACGTCATCGACGGCGTCCGGCACCCACAACACCAACAGCCCCGGCAACGGCTCGCCGAAATCCTCCCGCAGCACCTGATACTGGCCTTTCTGCGTACGGCGTCTGGCGCGGGTAATCAGGCGGCACAGGGTTTGGTAACCCTCCAGGCTTTCCACCAGCAGCACCAGTTTCGGGCCGTCTTCGATGCGTATTTCACTGCCGATGATCAGCGGCAATTCCACGGCCTTGGCCGCCTGCCAGGCGCGGACGATGCCCGCCAGGGTGCATTCGTCGGTGATCGCCAACGCTCGATAGCCCTGCTTTTTCGCCCGTTGAAAAAGCTCGAGCGCACTGGAAGCACCGCGCTGGAAACTGAAGTTCGACAGGCAGTGCAGCTCGGCATAATCGACACTCATGCGAACCAGCCTTGCAGCCACAACGGACCGCCTTCGCCCACCGCCCGATAGGCCCAGCCCTGCTGACCGGAACGGGTTTCGATCAGGTAATAATCGCGGCGCACGTCGTCGCCGTCCCACCAGCCCGACTCGATGCGTTCCGGCCCCATGAGGATGCGCGTCGAACCTTCGTGTACGGCCTGCGGCTCCGTCAGCAACCAGCCCGGACGTTGCACGGCAGGCAATACTTCACAGGTCTGGCTGTCGACACTGGCCTGCCACGCGCATTCCGGCCGGTGATCGGCCTGGAACCGCAAGCCTTGCACCGCGTCATCCCCCAGCCGTGCGCGCAAGCGTTCGCGCAGTTGCTCCCAAGGCAAGGATTGCTGCGGACGATCATCGAACAGTTCCTGGTACTGGGGCACAAAGGTCGGCAAGTCTTCGGCGCGCAGACGAAAACCGCGCACCGGCGCCTCGACCTGAACCTGCTCCAGCCTCCCCCGGGCCAGTTCGAACACCATCGCCGGATCGCGCTCGGCGCTGAGCAGGCCGACCTTGATCAGCGTGTCTGGCAACCCGGCGTGCTCCAGATGCAGGTCAAAACGCTGCACACCGCTATCCCGCCCGCAGAGGAACGCCGCCAGATCGCCGGTCAGCCTGCGCAATGGAAACAGCAATGCCTGATGGGATTGCACATCGAAGTTGAGTTCGATGCGCACATCGAAACGGTCCGGCGGCAGGTAAAACGCCAGCGCCAAATGTCGTAAACCGAACAGGGTGTCCAGATGCTTGAGCACCTGGGCTTCGAAACGCCGGGCCAGGCTATGTCGTGGCAGCGCCTGCACCTGACTCAAGGTGCGCAGCCCCATGCGCGACAGTGCCGTGGCAACGCTTGGCTCCAGGGCGATCCGGTCAACGGGCAACTGCCCGAGATGGTGCTGCAAAGCGTCATTGTCCGGCACCACCAGACCGTCATAAACGTTGGCCAATACCCGCGCCGCCACCGGGTTGGGCGCGGCGACAATCCGGTGACGAAACCCCAGTTCGCCAAGTTCCGCCCGCAACCGCGCCTCGAACTGCGGCCAGGGCCCGAACAAGCCCAGGCTGGATTCGATTTCAAACACCACGGCGCGCGGGTAATGCACGCTGACCTGAGAGCTGAACCGATAGGCCCAGGCAGCCAGGAACTGCTGCCAGTGCTCGATCTCGGCGGCATCGTATTCGGCGGTGAAAAACCCTTTGCTCAGGGCCTGAGCGGCGGTCATCGACTGACCGGGACGCAAGCCCAGCGCCCGCGCCGAACCGTTGACCGCTTGCAGCACCCGACGCTGGGCCGGACCGGTCAGCAGCGCCAGCGGCTCATCGGGGTCGGGGCGCTGACGCAGTACCGCGTCCAGTGCCAATTGCGGGAAGAGAATGCAAACCCAGCGCATGGCAACCTCAATGCCCGACGGCAAAGGCAATCGGCGCCGAACGGGCCAGCCCGCCCCGGCACTTGAGCACTCGCAATTGCGCAGGTTTGGCGTCGATGGCGATGCGCAGGGCCGCTGGCGACGGGTTGATGGCTTCACTGATCGAGCGATAGACGAACGCCAGGGTCTGACCGGTTTCCGCCGCCACCTGCAAACGTCGCAATGCCCGATCGTCGGCTTTGTGCGGCCAGCACAATACCGCCCCGCAACTGCCCGAACGCAGGCATTGTTCCGCCGCCCACAGCGCATCGCGCTCACTGGCCTGGATGATCGACAGTTGCCGCAAATCGACCCCGGCGTTCTGCCAGGCCTGGGGATACGGCACGTAAGGCGGTGCCACCAGCACGATGCGTTCACCTGCCGCCGACAGCCGCGCCAGCGCCGGCCACACCAGTTGCAACTCACCCACGCCCTGCCCGGCCAACAGGATTTCAGTCAGCGCCGCTTCCGGCCAACCACCCGTGGGCAATGCCGCGTCCAGCGCCGCATGCCCGGTGGGTTGCGGGCTGACGGCCGGTGGCGCAGGCCGGCCCTTCCAGACCTGGCCGCCATTGAACAGCGTATCCAACGCAACGACGGCGCCCATTACCCTTGCCTCACCAGACCGCAGAACACGCCTTCGATGGCCAGATCCTGATCGGCTCGAACAATGATCGGTTTGTAAGCCGGATTGCGTGGTAACAGCCGAACAGAATCGCCGACCCGCTCGAAACGCTTGATGGTGACTTCGCCGTCGAGCCGCGCCACGACGATCTGGCCGTTGACCGCTTCGGGATTGCGCCGCACGCCCACCAGATCGCCGTCGAGAATGCCGTCCTCGATCATCGAATCGCCCTGCACCCGCAGCATGTAATCCGGTAGCCGCGAGAAGATCGACGGATCGAGCAGCAAACGGCTGTGGACCTCGGCATCGGCATCGATCGGCGCACCGGCCGCCACTCGACCGAGTACCGGAACGTCCAGCAGCTCGGGCCGCGGCGGTTGATTCAGCAGCCGGATACCTCGCGCCTGATGCGCATTGACCTCGATAAAACCGGCCTCGGTCAGCGCCAGCACATGCTTGCGCGCCACGCTGCGGGAGGCGAAGCCAAAGGCCTCGCTGATTTCAGCGAGGCTCGGGGGCTGACCGTGCTCGGCGATTCGATCGCGGATAAAGGTCAGGATGGCGGTACGGCGGGGAGTTAAAGTCGTCATGGAGTACATTTGTACTCTTTTGAGCTTTTCCTGACAAGGACCTGTAGGAGCTGTGTAGGAGCTGTCGAGTGAAACGAGGCTGCGATCTTTTGATCTTGCTCTTTAAAAACAACATCAAAAGATCGCAGCCTCGTTTCACTCGTCAGCTCCTACAGGCTTCAGGTGAGTCCTGAGAGGTAGGGCCACGGGTAGATGCCGCGTTCGTGACTGCGAGTGGCGCGCAGGCGGACTTGCCAGTAATCGTCGCTCAAGGCTTCAACCAAGGCAGAACCGGCATCGGCGTGTCCGACTTTACTCGAGGTTTAGCCGACACGCAGTGCGCGCAGGTCAAGGCGATCGTCCTTGAGCGGTGGGCACCAGTAGTAGCCGCCGGTGATCGGTCGGCTGATGCGATACAGGCCGTCGGTAATGCCGTCTTCCAGACCACTCATGCGCCGCAACTGGGATTCGAACGCATCGAGGGAAAAACCGAAGGCCAGGAACATCAGGCCGGCACGATCGCCTTCGATCCACGGCATCGAGCGACGGACCACGAAGGCTTCAGGTGTGAAGCTTTCCTGGGCGGTGCGCTTGACGTGAGCGGAGATCGGCGCGTCATCGAGTTCTTCGTTGTCGCTCAAGCGACGACCCATGATGTTGTCTTTCTCATGGGGCGGCATTGCGTGAAAGCCTTTCAAATCATGCTGCCACTGCTGGATCGCGGCGAAGCTGCCACCGACCAGACCGTCCGCGCCGTCGCTCAACAATGCAGCGGCGACAGCAGCTTCATCGTGAGGGTTTTCGGTGCCGTCTTCGTAACCGGTCAAGTCGTGCCCGGTCATGTGGCGGAAGGTTTCGTTCATCTGCACCAGACGCAGGGCCGGTGCCAGCGCGGCTTCGAGCGCACGGCTGCGATTGAGCAGTTCGCCACGGTCAACCCCGTGCAGCCAGCACCAGAGCGCGTGTTGGGTCGAGGGGTTGTCGACACCGACACCGACCAGCGCAGGAAAAGCGCGCAGCCCATCGATCTGTGCGTGCAGCGCCTTGACCAGGGATTCACCAAAACCGACTACAGCCGACTTGCCGTCCACCAGGCGCATCAGGTTATCCAGCGCAGCCGGCAGTGCCTCAACGGATTCAAGGGCGAAGAACATATGACGAGCTTGAGGCGGAACAGGGGTGGCGAGAATGCCCGGCTGGTAATAACTCATATGAACTCCTTTGAGAAAGAGCGTGAAGTTTAACCGGGGGATCGTTACTTGTGTGTTTTCAGGGCAAAAGATCGACCTGTAGCAGCTGCCGACAGATTCGCGATCCATAACGCCGAGCAAAAAAAATCATAAGATGAGCCATGACAAGCGAGTCCGAGGTCTGCTAAAACGATTCATCAGTGCATCACCCAATCCAGACGGGGTAGCGATATGACCACAGCACAAATCCTTGGCAACCTGTTTCCCACCGCCGACAACGTCCCGGAAAAGTACCGCCTCAACGGCCCGATCGAACAGCGCGAGTATCTGGTCGATGGCGAACTGAAAACCTGGTCCGGGCCCCTCGCTCAAGTCCGCAGCCCGGTGTACCTGAGCGGTGCGAATGGTGATGAACAGGTGATCCTCGGCAGCACGCCGCTGCTCGATGCGGACACCGCATTGACCGCGCTCGACGCCGCCGTCCGCGCCTACGACCGCGGCCAGGGCCTGTGGCCGACCATGCGCGTGGCCGAGCGTATCCAGCACGTCGAAACCTTCCTGGCTCGCATGCGCGAACAGCGCGAGGCGGTGGTCAAGTTGCTGATGTGGGAGATCGGTAAAAACCTCAAGGACTCGGAAAAAGAGTTCGACCGCACCTGCGACTACATCGTCGACACCATCAATGCCCTCAAGGAACTCGACCGCCGCTCCAGCCGCTTCGAACTGGAGCAGGACACTCTCGGCCAGATCCGCCGCGTGCCGTTGGGCGTGGCGTTGTGCATGGGGCCTTATAATTACCCGCTGAACGAAACCTTCACCACGCTGATTCCGGCGCTGATCATGGGCAACACCGTGGTATTCAAACCGGCCAAGCTTGGGGTGCTGTTGATTCGCCCGTTGCTGGAAGCCTTTCGCGACAGCTTCCCGGCCGGTGTCATCAACGTTATCTACGGCAGCGGCCGCGAGACGGTCAGCGCACTGATGGCCAGCGGCAAGATCGATATCTTTGCATTCATCGGCACCAACAAGGCCGCCAGCGACCTGAAAAAACTCCACCCAAGGCCTCACCGCTTGCGCGCGGCGCTGGGCCTGGATGCGAAGAACCCCGGTATCGTTCTGCCGGAGGTCGATCTGGACAATGCGGTCAGCGAAGCCGTCACCGGCTCGCTGTCGTTCAACGGTCAACGCTGCACCGCGCTGAAAATCCTCTTCGTCCATGAAGACGTGGTCGAAGCGTTCATCGAGAAGTTCAACGCCAAACTCGCCAGCCTCAAACCCGGCATGCCGTGGGACAGTGGCGTGGCCCTGACGCCATTGCCGGAATCAGGCAAGGTCGATTATCTGCACACCCTGGTGGCGGACGCGGTCAGCAAAGGCGCAGCCGTGGTCAACCCCAATGGCGGTGAGTCCCGCGCATCGTTCTTCTACCCGGCCGTGTTGTACCCGGTGACACCGCAGATGCGCGTCTACCAGGAAGAACAGTTCGGGCCGGTCGTGCCGATCGTGCCTTACCGTCATCTGGACACCGTGATCGATTACGTCCTGGAATCCGACTTCGGCCAGCAACTGAGCATCTTCGGCACCAACCCGGTGGCAGTCGGCAGGCTGGTGGACACGTTCGCCAACCAGGTCGGCCGGATCAACCTCAACGCCCAGTGCCAGCGCGGTCCGGACACCTATCCGTTCAACGGTCGCAAGAACTCCGCCGAGGGCACGCTGTCGGTGCACGATGCGCTGCGGGTATTTTCGATTCGGACTCTGGTGGCGACCAAGTTCCAGGAAAGCAGCAAAGAGCTTCTCAGCGAGATCATCAGCGGACGCAACTCGAGCTTCCTGACCACTGACTACATTTTCTGAGGCCTGTTTACTGCGCCGCCACCCGCCGAAGCTTCAGGCTCCAACCCTGTTGCATCCCGGCGGCGGCCAACAGAATCGCGGCGACACCGATCCATTGCAGCGGCTCCAGGCGATGGCCGAAGGCGAACCAGTCAACGAAAATCGCCGCAATCGGGTAGATGAACGACAACGCGCCGGTCAGCGCTGTCGGCAGTTTTTGAATCGCGCCGTAAAGCAGCACATACATCAAACCGGTATGCACGATGCCCAGGGTCACCAGACTGGCCCAGGCATCGGGCGTTTGCGGTATCGCCGAGAAGTGCGCAAAGGGCGCGAGCAATAGCACGCCGGTGCACACCTGGATCAATGCGATCAGATGCGGAGGTGTGCCGGTCAGGCGTTTGATGATCAACGCGGCAATCGCGTACAGAAAGGCAGCCCCTAGCGCCAGACCAATCCCCATCAGGTAATCGTTGCCACCCTCGCCCTGCTCACCATGTGCGCTGACAATCGCCAGCATTCCTAGAAACGAAATGCCCAGCCAGAACAACTTCTGCAGGGTGATCTTCTCCCCCAGGAACAACGCGGCTAGCCCCACCAGCATGAATGGTTGAACGTTATAAACCGCCGTGCCAATGGCAATCGAGGCGCGGGAATAGGACGCGAATAACAGCACCCAGTTGCCGACAATCGCCACCCCGCTCAGTACGGCCAGCAAAAAAGTGGTGGACGTCAAAATGCCAGGACGCAGAAAGCCGAACGCCGCGCAGATCAGCAATAAGGTGGCGGCACCGAACACGCAGCGCCAGAACACCACGTCCAGTACCGGTTGCCCTGACACCAGCACGAACCAGCCAATGGTCCCGGAAATCAGCATGGCGGCGGTCATTTCGAATGAGCCGCGACGTAATGTTTTGTCCATCATCCACCTCCTGTATTTGAGCCCAAAGTATGCCAACCACCCGAGGGCCTACTCCAGCGCAAAAAGCAGGCTAAACTCGGCTTCTGCCTTTTTTATCAAGGCTAATTCAGCCGATTGCCTAACAGGGGATTCGCCATGACCGACGACATCGACCAAGTGCTGATTAGCGCGTTGATGGAAGACTCACGCCGCTCGCTCAAGGCCCTGGCACAGATCAGCGGCCTGTCCTCGCCCAGTGTCGCCGAGCGCCTGCGCCGCCTCGAAGAACGTGGCGTGCTCAAAGGCTACACCGTCGAGATCGACCCCAAATGCTTCGGTTACCAACTCCAGGCCATCGTCCGTATTCGCCCATTGCCGGGCCAGTTACAGGAAGTGGAGCGACAGATTCAGGCCATCCCCGAATTCACCGAGTGCGACAAAGTCACCGGCGACGACTGCTTCATCGCCCGCCTGCATGTGCGCTCGATGGAACAACTGGACACCCTCCTCGATCGCCTCAACAGCCACGCCGAAACCAACACCGCCATCGTCAAGAAGACCCCGGTCAAGCGCCGGCTGCCACCGATGGCTTGAGTGCTGTTTTGTTCGCAAAGGGGTAGATTGGGGTTTTTCCGGCGAAGGATTGACGGTATGAAAACTCAAGTCATGTTACTGGCGGTAATGATACTCACTGGTTGCGGCACGTTTCAGACCGTGGTGCGCAGTGACGAGGCAGCGGCGAAGAGTCTCAAGGAACAGAAAACCTACTGCGGTGCGGTTCCACGGATCTATAGCGGCGTGACGTATGACTTTTGCAGTCTGCATGCGCCTCCAGGCCCGGGCATCGATGAGTACAAATACAACAACGGCACGCCCTTTGTACTGATCGACGTAGTGATTTCCGGCGTTCTCGACACCATGCTGCTGCCCTACACCATTTATCGGCAACAGGCTGATGGCAGCATCATTGTGGCCGAATAAGGAGCAGGTGAATGTTGTCTCACGTTTTTATCGGCATCACCGATTTCGATCGTGCATTAGCGTTCTACCGACCTATCATGTCCCGATTACTTCGGCGCCTATATGCGCGACCCGGACGGCAACAAACTCTGCGTGTGTTGCCACGAGCCTGATTGAAACCAACGCTGAGCCAAATCACAGACAATAAAAAACCCGCCGAAGCGGGTTTTTTACTCAAGGCTGACGATCAATCATCGCGGCTCATGATGCCGAACAGTTGCAGCAAGCTGACGAACAGGTTGTAGATCGATACATACAGGCTGATGGTCGCCATGATGTAGTTGCGCTCGCCGCCGTGAATGATGGCGCTGGTCTGGAACAGAATGCACACCGAGGAGAACAGCACGAAACCTGCGCTGATCGCCAGCTGCAGACCGCTGATCTGGAAGAACAAGCTCGCCAGAGTCGCGCCCAACAGCACAAAGAAACCGGCGGTGATGAAACCACCGAGGAAACTCATGTCCTTACGGGTGATCAGCACATAAGCCGACAGGCCGCCAAACACCAGCGCGGTCATCGCGAAGGCCGAGCTGACGACTTCTGCGCCGCCCTGCATACCCAGGTAACGGTTGAGAATCGGGCCGAGCAGGAAACCCATGAAACCGGTCAGCGCGAACGCAGAAACCAGGCCCCATGCCGAATCACGGAGTTTGTTGGTGAGAAAGAAAAGGCCGTAGAAGCCGATCAGCACGACGAAGATATTCGGGTAGCCGACACGCATCTGCTGCGCAACAAACGCCATCACGCCGCTGAATGCGAGGGTGAGGGCGAGTAAGCCGTAAGTGTTGCGCAGGACGCGGCTAACCTCTAGCTGCTCAGCCTGCACGCTGTTATTAACTGCGTAATCCTGTTCGCGCATGGCGACACTCCTGTTGGGTTTGAAACGTTCAGTCGCAAAGATCATAACAGACGCTCTGTAACAAGCCATGCAGAGAGTTTGACAGTGTGTTTCATTCAGGTATTATGGCGCCCGCAACGCAAACGGAGGTGTGGCCGAGTGGTTTAAGGCAACGGTCTTGAAAACCGTCGACTGTAACAGGTCCATGAGTTCGAATCCCATCGCCTCCGCCATCTTTATACGACAAAGCCCTGATTATTCAGGGCTTTGTCGTTTCTGGGGTTTGGTAAACCCCCCCAGCCCACACTTCAGCCCACACCCTGGATGGAGTATGGCTTTTCGACCAGCGGCTAATTTTTCGAATGGTCTCTTGCCTGCACCTAGGGGCCTCAAGAACGGGTATAGAGGCAGCTTCCGCAGGAAGCGCCGGAACGAAAACAGAGGTTGTGATCTCTCCTCGACAACTACCCTGACACCGGGGGCCAAGATCAAAAACAAAATGCCCCGACTTGTCGGGGCATTTGTTTTTCTGAAATCGGAAAAATAAAGGGCCTCTCAGCCCATCAGCGCTATCAACTTTTGTGCTCCCAGCACCTTGATCGCTCTTTTCAAATTGTAGGCCTGCACCGCCAGTGGCATTTCAGCTCTGGCGCCTTTCAGCTGTCGCAGCAAGAACCGGCCATTGCCAAACAGCCATTGCTTGAGATTGCCGAAGGGGTGTTCGACGATGGATCGCCGACGGGTCATCATCTCGGGATGGGCCCGCATTCGTTGCTCCATTCGCTCAAAGGCGGCCTCTTGAGCGTGGCGCGTGAGGTAGCGGCGGCTCGCTTTGGTGCAGCGGCTTTTTGACGGACAAACGCTGCAATCGGCGATAGTCGCCTGATGCGATTTTGACCCAAGCCGCCGGAAATCATTAACCCATTCGAAAATTCAGCAATCGATGACCTTGCGTGAGAAGAGTATCGCGTACGTCCTATCCGGCAGCTCTACCTTGAGTAGCGGCACCTTTCCCATCGGCGAAAGCGCCAGGAACCAATCTGGCTTGGCGGTGAGGTCGACGTCGAGCCTCTCAAAGGGCACGGCCGCGACTTGCTCTCCGGCGGTGTGGGAAACGACGTATTCCGCTATGCCAGCGTGACAGACAGTTTTCGCACCGCTGACAGCAATGACAGTGACCGCATACTCGATTTCAATCCTGCCGAGGATCGCATCGACCTCAGTGCCCTGGGTTTCACCGGGATCGGGAACGGATACGACGGCACCTTGTTGATTGGAAATAACGCAGACGATACCCGCACCTATCTGAAAAGCTTCGAGGCCAATGCCGACGGCCAACGCTTCGAGCTGATGCTCGATGGAAACTTTGCCGGACAACTCGACGCCAGCAACCTGACGTTCAGCACGGCGAGCGTCGCCCGCTCCAGCGTCGATAGTGCTGCGCTGCCCGAGGATCTTTCCGCGCCTGAACATGTGGAGCTGACGCAGGCACCGTAGCCCCCCATATTTATAACGTGGCCTGATCTGGTTGCGCGGCGCTGTGTGCTTACCGTATCTGGTACAGCACAGCAGCCTCTGGCTTGGGATCGAAAGCCGGCACGGTACGCTGCTCAAGTGGCATACCCCTGGCATCCCAAACCATGATGGGCAACGGGATACAGGTCCTGCAGATAACCTGATCGATCACAAATATCTACATATTCCGCCGTCACAACAATGGCAGCTTTTGACCAACCGCTGAATGAGGAGCCTAAACAGGAGCACCCCATACCAGCGCTTCCGCGACGAGGTCGCCAGCGAGTATCTGCAGCAAATGATCAACTCGACTAATGCCACGATTAAATTTTTTCAAAGCGGACTTAAAGGTTGGCGTGGCGCAACCGCTCGATGAGCTTGCGCGCCCGATTGGCGCCTACATCAACATGAATATCGATCATCGGGCCCGTACCAAAGGGATACATATTC
The DNA here is from genome assembly GCF_019218905.1 of Pseudomonas sp. PDM24. Classification (NCBI taxonomy): domain Bacteria; kingdom Pseudomonadati; phylum Pseudomonadota; class Gammaproteobacteria; order Pseudomonadales; family Pseudomonadaceae; genus Pseudomonas; species Pseudomonas sp. PDM24. Next base: position 135,396 of record NZ_JAHUWR010000003.1, read on the forward strand.
CGGTGCTGGGCCTCGATCACCACCTTGTCTTCGTCAAAAGTCAGGATGGTCTGCTCAATGACCTTGGCCTTGATAGCCTCGTGATCGCTTTGCGGATTAGTGGCCAGGTCCAGAAGTAGTGGCTGGTAGTATCGGTTTCCGGGGTGACACCATGAAAGCCGCTATAAAAACCGCACATTCCCCGTCCCCAAGGAACTCAAGCCATGCCCATGGAAGAGCACACGCTGAACGGAATGAGCGACGAGCTTAAACTCATGTTCAGTCGGTTTTGGCACGAACAATTCGTCGAGAAACTAGCGTGGCGACTGCCCGCTCATCCACACCAGGCCACTTGTGAATGCGATCAATACGACACCGAGCGTGCCCGCTACCAGGCCAGGACCGCTTCTATTTGTGCAAGCCGTCACACATGGAATACACACCGGCACCATTAACGTTCGTGTGCCGCACCTGTGGAACGTTTCAAGACTATGAAATTCTCGCGCTAGACAAGGACCTCGACAACCTAGTTCCCGAGCACTGCCCCAACCCGAAAGAGTAAGGACAATGCGACAGGGAGCAGCTGGACGTCAGCTTCGTGCACTGGCAACCTTTCATTGCGTCGTGGCTACCACGCCGCTCCGGGCGAGATGATGCTGGCCGTTGTCTGCAGCAGGCGCTTGCCTGTAAGACCGTCGAAGCAATCTCAGGTAGCAAGACCGCGACAGTACTCTCTCTTCAAACTGAGCATTTCCGGGAGGCGCCGCCCCTGCCCTTCGACCTAAGTACTCTGCAAGAAGTTAGCTCAGGCAAACTGGGACTCGGAGCTCAGGAAACCCTGAACATCGGTCAATCCCTGCATGAAACCCACAAAGCCACTAGCTATCCGCAGCGATTGTCGCTATCTGCCACAGTACTTGGCCGCCGTTGCGACCTGAACCGCCGAAGCCCAGGTAATTTGCTTCCAGCACTACCACGTTGGAGATACCCCGCTCGGCCAGCTCCAGCGCCGTGTTGATACCGGAAAAACCACCCCCGATGATCACGACCTCAGCCTCGATATCGCCTTCGAGGTCCCGATAGTGCAGGTCGTATTTACGGGTTTTGGTTGGCATACATGCACCTCTTCAGCATGTTATGCCCGAACACAAAATTTCTGACAGTCCCGCGTGTGCTGCTGAACGATCAAAGACAATGCCTGCCACGGTCAGGAAAACGGCCGCAGTCAGCAACAACGCCAGCGGAGCGATCAGCAAAAATATACATAAGCGGAACACGTAAGCGGGGAAATAACGAAAACGCCGACGATAGCTTTTACCTGGAAGGAAATAGTCCTCACACGCACATCCTTACCGCCGTGCATAACCCGAGCAAATATCCATTCAATTGGGACCTGCGCCTGGCAATTGAGCCCTAACCAGATGCTGAAGTACCGTTCCTCCCCAACCTTCCTCGCCCAATGCAACCGAGTTGGGAGATGTGGGTGCATAGATAGCGCAAAACCCGGATTCAGTACCAGCGCCACACGCAGGTTTCTCCAGGGAGTGCGCCACAAGCCTCAGGCAAACGAGTTCATATGTCCACTAATGGGGTAACCCATCACCCTGTGCTGAATGACGAAGGTCCCAGTTGCTTATTTGACTACCCGCATCGGTACCTTTCTAAGTGCGTTGATGAAAACCCCGACCGAACGCTCCGGCTCACCGTCCAACTCCAGTCGCAGACTTCTCCTGTTCATTTCCTCTAGGAGAATCTGGCCTTCGAGCCTTGCCAAATGCGCGCCCATGCACAGGTGTGGGCCGCCGCCACCAAAGCTGGCGTGACCAACACGAGGCCGCCCCGCATTGAATGAATGAGGGTCTTTGAATACGGCCGGGTCTCGATTGGCAGCGGTAAACCACATCAGCACAAAGTCCCCCTTCGATATGTGCTGACCATTGAGCTCCAAGTCGACTTTTGCAGTACGCCCCATGTGCATGACTGGGCAGGTGTAACGCAACAGCTCTTCTACCACCGGCCCCATCTGTCCCGCTGGGGTCGTTTCAACTTGTTGGCGAACCAGCGGGTCCCGCGCCATCAGCACCAGAGATTGCGCAATTAGGGTATGGGTAGTCTCGTATCCGGCGATGATCAACGAGCTGATCATTTCCTTGTATTCGTCATCGGTGATTCCCATACCGCCTCGGGAAGCATGTGCCAACTCGGTGGCCATATCCGTGCCGGGCTCTTTCAGCTTGCGCTCGCGCAGCTCGAATGCATACGCCTCACACTCCTTTACCGCATTGATCGAGCGCTCGATACCAACCAACGGGTCCAACCGCCCAAAAATGTCGTTCGCCCACTTTATAATCAACGGGCGCTCATGGTCTGGCACCCCCATGACTTTGGCGATGACTTGGCCCGGCAGCTCTGACGCGATGGCAGGAATGATGTCGAGGCGGTCTTGCTGAAGCACCTTGTCGACGATCTCCACGCAGAGCTCGCGAATCCATCCATCAAACCTGGCCACTACCGGCGCCGAGAACGCCTTGGCTGCAAACATGCGCAGCCGTGTGTGTGTGGGCGGGTCGTTGAACATGATGTTGTCGCACTTGTGTTTCGCATGCTCACGCAGATTCGGGTAGTGCATCCCCTCAGCAGAAGTGAAGCGCTCCAAGTCGGTACCCACGGCACGAATATCGGCAAACCGCGTCAACGACCATGCCGTCCCGCCCATAGGGCTTGGTTGCCCATAAATAGGCCGTTCGTTTCTCAGTAGATCAAAGAGCTTATGCGGTGGGCCATCTGCAAAAGTGGCCGGGTTGAGAAGGTCCACATCCAGGGTGAAGCCGGTTTCGTCTGTCATTGTTGTTCTCGCGATTTTGCAGGCGGGTCAATTTGCCAAATAAAATATAATACCTTTCAAATTTAAATGTAATACCTTTGAGATCGATCGCCCCCGAAAGGGATCGACTACACCGGTCGCAACCCGCATAATCCGCATCCCATCCACCACCCCAGCAAGCGGTGTTGAAAGAGATTGCCTATGGCGAGCAGCCCCCTCCTCGGCTACCTGGAACACACGGGTCGAACCCACAACGAGCAATCGAGCAAGATGAAACTGGCCGAACGCATAGCCAGGATCATCGAGGACCGCATTGTCATCGAGGCCTGGCCCGTGGGGTTCTCGTTGGGCAGGGAGGCGGAGCTGGCCGCTGCTGCGGATGTAAGCCGTTGGAGCTTTCGGGAAGCCATCGTGCTACTCGAACAGATCGGCATGGTCGAATCGCGACGAGGCCGCAACGGAGGGCTGTTTGTCGCCTCCACGCTGTTCGATGCGGTCCGCAATGGACTGAGCAATTACCTGGAGTTTCTCGGCCCGACGCCAGCCGAGATCCGCGTAGCTCGAAAAGCCCTTGAAAGCGTGATGATCAGACAGGCTGCAGCTCGGATAACTGACACCAGTCGCGCACACCTGCAGACCCTCACCCAAGCTATTGGCGATGACTTCAACCCAGGTGTCATTGCCGCCGCCGCAGAAGTACGCAAGGCTCTATTGGAGCTGGCAGACAACACCGCGCTAAGTCTTTTCGTGCACGCAATCGGCCAGGCCCTCATACACGCTTCATGGTATTCGGCTCTGGATGATGAAACCTTCCAAAGCCTTATGGGTGCGATGTCTCGGTCTATCAAAAAGACCGCACAGGCATTGATCGATGGCGAGCTGGAGCAGGCGCTGAGCTGGGACGACGAGTTTCTCGAACACTTCGAAGAGGTGTTCCGCCACTCGGCAGTAATGAGTGGCTTATCCAGCCGTGAAGGCGCGGTAGAGCGCGCGGATCAGCTCTTTCCTGCAGGGCGCCCACAAAAGAAAGCAGAGCAGATTGCCCGCAGGCTTCGCCAACAGATACTCGAATCAGGTTGGCCTATTGGCATGCATCTGGGATCGGAAGCGGATCTGATGGAACGCTTTGAAGTTGGCCGCGCAGTTGTTCGTGAAGCCATTCGCTCCCTTGAGCGTTTAGGCGTAGTGGAAATGGGCAGAGGCGGTGCCAGCGGTCTACGCGTCGTTCGCCCAGACCCGGTGCAGATGACGCTCGCCAGCAGTCGCTATCTGCGACGTACAGGGCTGGAACCTGCGGAAGCTGCCTGCGTGCGCAACGCGCTTGAAGGCTTGCTGTCCGCCGCTGAGCCAGGCTCACGGCATCATCACGGTAATCCGCTTGCCGAGACCTTCATAAAGATTCTGGCGGACCTGTAAGCCATCTAGCTCCGCCTTCCCCTCTGCTCGCCTCCTCCCCCTCCTCAACCGTCTTCCCAGTGAAATATTCGCTTACATGGTGAAGCCGCCGTCCTGGCTGCGCCTATCCACCTGACGCATAAAGTTATTTCGGCATTTGTACCGGCCACCTTCCCTATTCCTTCTCGCATGACCAAGCCCGATTCGTTGCGGCCGGCTTGTTTCTTTGGACACTTCGTAAATATACTACTCATCAAACAAAAACGAAGTGGAGTAGATATGAGCAGCCTCAATAACACCACCGCCGTGATCACAGGTGCTGCGAGCGGGATCGGGCGATCCCTCACCATCGCCCTCGCAGAAAGCGGCGCCTCTGTCGCCATTGCCGATGTCGACCTTATCCAGGCCACCCAGTTGGCCGAGCAGCTAGGCCCCAGGGTTCGCGCCTATCAATGCGACGTAACGGAACGATCCCAACTCGAAACGCTGGCCCAGCGAGTCATCGACGATTTCGGGCAGATCAACTACGTGTTCGCCAATGCCGGCGTCGCCATTCCCGGGCCGATTCTTGGCACGGCACCGGCCGAGTTCGATTGGCTCCTGGACGTAAACATCAAAGGGACGTTCTCGACCATCCAAGTGTTCGTACCACTACTGCTTCGGTCTGCCGAAGCAGGTCATATCGCCCGTTTCGTCATCACGGGTTCAGAGAACTCCCTGGGCATTCCCAAGACCGGCCCGAGCAGCATCTACACCCTCACCAAGCAGGCAAGCCTGGCGCTCGCAGAAACACTGCGTCGCGATCTGGCTGATACCGGGGTCAAGGTCTCCATTTTTTGTCCGGGCCTGGTCGACACCAAGCTCTACGACGCTCGACGTACTCGCCAGCAACGATATGGCGGTGAGTCCGCCATGCCCCAGGAGTACGCGGCACGCGCCAGCGCAGCGATGGCGCAGGGACAAGATCCCGCCCTGACCGCAGCGCTCTGCCTGGCAGGGATAGCAAACGACGAATTCCTGATTATCACCGACCCCAAAATTCGTGAGTTCTCGGGCAAAAGAAATACGGAGATCAACAACGCACTCGACATCGTCGATACACGACTAGCCAACTGGGTGAGAACAAAATGAACTACGTTCGATTGGGCAATTCTGGACTGAAGGTTTCGAAACTCTGCCTTGGCTGCATGAGCTATGGCAAAGGCACCTACCACGGCGGCTGGACACTGGACGACGAACAGAGCGCTCCGTTCTTCAAGCGCGCCTTCGAGCATGGCATCAACTTTTTCGACACTGCCAATGCCTATTCCGAAGGTGCCAGCGAATTGCTGCTCGGCAAGATGGTGAAGGAGTATTCCCGCCGCGAAGAAGTGGTCATCGCGACCAAGTTTTTTGGAACGATGGGGCCTGGTCAGAACGAGCGGGGTGCCTCTCGCAAGCATATTGTGTCGGCGGTGGATGCCAGTTTGAAAAGACTGGGGACCGACTACATCGATCTTTACCAGCTGCATCGGTGGGACTACGAGACGCCCTTCGAGGAGACCGCCGAAGCCCTTAACGATCTGGTAAGGGCCGGCAAGGTGCTCTATCTGGGCGCCTCTTCCATGCACACCTGGCAATTCGCCAAAGCCCTGGGCATCCAGAAACAGAACGGCTTCTCCCGATTCGTTTCCATGCAGCCCCAGTACAACCTCGTTTATCGCGAAGAAGAACGGGAGATGCTGCCGTTCTGCCAAGACCAGGGCATTGGCGTGATCCCATGGTCGCCACTTGCCCGCGGCTTCCTGGCCGGTAATCGCAACAAGGAAGGCAGTGGAGCGACTGATCGCGCCCAAAACGATACCTTTGCTCGTGGACTCTATTTCAGAGAAGACGACTTCGAAGTTCAGCAACGTCTCGCGGAAGTCGCCAACGCCAAGGGCGTCGAGCCAATGAAAATTGCCCTTGCCTGGGTTGCCTCGCGGTCAGCAGTGACCTCTCCCATCATCGGCGCCACCAAGCTCGAACAACTGGACCAGGCCGTAGAGGCGCTCCAGGTGACCCTCACCGCAGACGAAGTCGCGAAGTTGGAGGAACCCTACAAACCCCATCCCGTGTTGGGTCATCACTGACAAGCCAACACCGACTGGCGGCGCTCGTGCGCCTTGAAAACAACACTCAGACGTTTTGAACCACTGAGGTAGCCATGAAAATAGATGCGCAACAGTTTCTGGCGGCCGCACAGGCCGATCAGGAGTTGCTATACAAGCTGCGCGATCTCACCGCACTTATACGAGTGAAATTGGGTGACTTCGCGTTTGAAATCGAAGTCAGGAATGGCGCTCTGTCGCTAGTCCACGCCAACACGAGTGCGGCAGATATCACCGTGTCCGGACCGGACACTTTCTGGAGCCAGGCACTGGTTGCAGACCCACAAGTAGGTTACGAATCGCTGTCAGTCGGGCAATTGTATGGCGCAACGGTAGAAGGCGATTTCGAGAGATTCCTCGCTCCCTATCAAGGTGCACTGCAACGCTTGTTTATTGTGCTACGCCGGTCAGTTGCTGGTGATAGCCCCGCCCCCCACGCCGAGCCGGAACCCTACTGGCAAACCGACAATGCTGTCGGCCGTTATGTCTTTGTTCAAAACGGTAGCCAGAAAGCACGCGTTTACTACGAAGAAGCCGGACACGGGCCGGTAATCCTTGTGCTGCAACACACCGCCGGCGCCGACAGCCGCCAGTATCGGCACATGCTGGCGAACCCCGATCTACAACAACGGTTTCGCATGATTGCCTGGGACCTTCCCTCCCATGGCAAATCGCTCCCCCCCATCGGCTCACGTTGGTGGGAAGAGGCGTACCGACCCAGCAAGACCGAGTTACTTGACTGGAGCACAGCGATTGTCAAAGCACTCCAGCTCGACAAGCCAATCTATCTTGGCTGCTCCGTCGGTGGGCAGTTGGCGCTGGACCTGGCGGCTCATCATGCCGAGCACTACCGAGCATTTGTTGCGGTAAACGGCTGGTATGAGATTCGCTCTCGGGGCCAATACAACAACGACATCCATCGCAAGCCCACGACATCGACTGACTTCTTCGCCTCCCGAATCCTGGCAGCCACCGCACCCGACGCACCTCAGGCCGCAGCGCAAGAAGTTTACTGGGTGTATCGCTCGAACTTCCCTGGCGTCTACGCCGGCGATAACGATTACTTCATGAATCAGCATGACTTGCGCGAGGACGGCCACCTGATCGACACCCAAAAAACGCCGGTGGTCGTGGTGACCGGCGAATTCGATGGTAGTCAGTTGTACCCCGAAAACGGTGGCGCCGCGGTAGCAAAAAACATCCCCGGGGTCGAGCACATCGTGCTTCCTGGCCTTGGTCACTTTGCCCCTTCGGATGACCCGATACGGTTCTGCGACGCCATCCTCCCCATCCTAGACCGTCTGGTTCAGCAAAGTGAGCAAACGCAATGATTAAGTTAGTACTCCTGATAAAACGCAAAGCCTCGTTGAGCTTCGAAGAATTTCGTCAGCACTACGAAACCACGCACGCCCCCCTTGCCGTGGCGACCCTCCCTCATCTGCGTAAGTACTGCAGAAACTACCTCGAAGCCTTTCCAGGTCAGGATGCACCGCTTTTCGATTGCGTAACCGAATTCTGGTTCGACGATGCCGAGGGTCTTGCTGCCACCATGAAGCTCACCCGCTCGCCAGAAGGCCAAGTGCTTGCCAAAGACGAGGAACGCTTCATGGACAGGGCATCAATGCGCACCTATATCGCCCATGAAACAGCCACAGCATTCAAAGGAGCCTGATAATGTCCGATAAGCTCGTTATCGATTTCGACCATCACAACCCAGCATACCGTCACAACTGGGCCGAAGAGGCCGAGCAACGTGCCACACGCTGCCCCGTAGCCTGGTCCGAGGCCCACGGTGGATACTGGATTCTGAGCAAGCACGAATATGTCGCACAGGCCGCTGGCGATCCGGATTCATTCTCATCCTCGCATAACAACCCAGAGAAGCCCTGGGCCAAAGGCATTCTGATTCCGGAACTGCCCTATACCCTGGCGTTATCGGAAAGCGATCCGCCCGTCCACCATGCTCGCCGCCTGATCGAGGCGCCCTACTTCGCTCCGGTTGCCGTGCGGCAGCAGGCAGATGTGGTGAAGGGGCACGTAGAAGAAGCACTGGATCGGGTAATTCATTTGGGAAAACTGGACTTTGCCCGCGACTTCGCCATGCGCGTCGCCGCCAAGACCACCATGGCGCTGGTGGGCATCGACCCCGAGCGTTGGGAAGAGTTCATGCTGGCCGCACACAAAGCCTCGTTGCTGCCGACAGACCATCCGGATTACCCCATCAAGGAAATTCTCAACGTTCAAACGAAAATGCGCGAAGTGCTCAGGGAGCGAAAAGAAGACCCACGCAAGGACATCATCAGTGCACTGGCCACCAAAAAGGCCATGGGTGAACCTCTGACCGAAGATGTACAGGTTGGCATGCTGTCAGCCGCCATCTTTGGCGGTTTTGGCACGGTGATGGCGGCCACCCTCAGTGTTTTGCTGTGGCTTGAAAATCATCGTGAGCTCTACCCGCAACTGCTCGCCAATGACGACCTTCTGGATCGTCTGGTGGAAGAAACGCTGCGCCTGAATCCGCCGAATCATGGTACGGCTCGTACCGTCGCCCGCGACTTCGAACTCCATGGGCAGCAGCTGAAACAGGGTGACCGGGTACTGCTCTCGTGGGCGGCAGCCAATCGCGACCCATCGGTTTTCAAGTGCCCGGCCGAGTTTCGACTGGACCGTGCCAACGGCAAGGATCACTTCTCATTTGGTGGTGGCGAGCATCGCTGCCTGGGAGCCCCCCTGGCTCGCGTAGAAATTCGCCAGATGGTGCGCGCCGTCATCAACAGAATTCCGGATTACAAGATTGATCACAGCCAGATCACGCTCTATCCATCTTTCGCCAACACGGCCGGGATTTCGAGCATGCCCGCTACCTTCACTCCACCGGCAGAGAGCTGAGCGACATGAGCATTTTTGGTTCGCCACCGAGCACCAGCCTCGCCGCCAGCATTTCGCATATCCGGGCCTCGCGCGATCGTGGCGTACGCTGGCTTCTCGATCACATCAGCACCAGCGGAGAACCGGTTGGCGCACGCGAACGCAACGGCTGGGCACGTGTTCCCTGGGCGCTCGCCGTTTCCGGTGAAAGCGACGCGGCGGCTCGGGTGGTCGCCTGGGCCGAGCGCACACAATTGGCAGCAGATGGGGGCTTTGCCCCCGGCCCGGCTCTGGGTAGCGGACGGTTTCTCGCTTACCCACTGGCTCATTTCGCGATCGGCGCCTGGCTGACTGAACACTTCGACACTGCCTCCGCCGCGATGATCGCACTACGCAAACTGCAAGATCCCGCCACTGGTGGATTGCCTATCGCACCGCCCCAAAACAGAAGCGCAGACCTTCACGACCTGCTATCTACCGCTCAGGTAGGCCAGGCAGCCGTGATCACTGGACAGCAGGATATCGCCGATGGCGTATACCGATGGATTCGAGAACTCCTGGAGCTCCAGCCGGCAAATGCCGGCAGTCGCTTCTATACCTTTCGCCAAGGTAAGGGCCTGCTCGAGACGCCGGAAAAAAGCCTGGAGTGGCTGTCGATCACGGACTTCAGCCTGCCTCGTCAAACCTATTACACCCCAGGCATGGCGGCGGTCTTCCTATCCGCATACGGTCAGCGTTACCGTCTTGAGCAGCCGCTGGATCTGGCTTCCAGTCTGTTGGCGAGGAATCTGTCGGGAAGCGCGGCGCAAGTCGACGACTTGGCGTCGGTGCAATTTTGCAAGTTCGGCTGGGGGGCTGCCGCACTTGCAACAATCGATACGACGCGCGACTGGACGCCACACCTCTTACAGATGGTCGACTGGTTCATTGCGCGTCAAGCGGTGAACGGCTCCTGGAGCCCGTCGGTATTTCTCCAACCCCAGCCCAGCGATATTGATCGCCTAATCAAGACGGCCGAACACGTGATGGAGGTCAACTCGATTCTGGGTGCATTGGGTGCCATCAGCGCCCGCCAGACTACTGATGGATCACTTTAGCCAACGCTGGAAAGCGCGTGGCCCGTCCTACGCGCCCGTTCGCTTTTCGGCTCCATGGGTCACCCACAAACCCAATAACCAAGTAGCAACAAGCGCAGGGGTGTTTTGCCCTTCAACTTCGACGGTGGCGTGATAACGGAGTACATGGAAACCCGGCAATCGCTCGGTCACTTCCACAAAAGTGAAATGACCTCTTACGCGACTGTCGACCGGAACCGTACCCGTGAAACGGATGCGATCGTAGCCGTAGTTGACACCCATCTTTTTTTCCTCGATAGCGGGCAGCGCCGCTCGCATCATCGAAGGTAGCAGCGATAGCGCCAGCAAACCGTGGGCGATGGTACCGCCAAATCGCGTCTGTGCAGCGCGTTCAGGATCGGTATGAATAAACGCATCATCGCCGGTCACATCGGCAAACCCATCCAGCATCATCTGGTCAATGGTGATCCAGTCCGATATGCCGGTGAGTTCGCCCTGAAGCAGTTGCAGCTCTGCAAAGCTGATAGTTTGGCGCTCAGACGCCGAAGGGGCCGTGTCAGTCATAATGTTCTCTCATGGGGTCATTTACCTCACCGCCAGCTCACGCAAACTGTTACGTTGCACCGCCTCTGCGGGGGCACAACAACCGCATTGCGAGGTGCTTGGCCGGAGAAGATGAAGAGCAGGCGTATCGATGCTGCGCCCTCCGCCGAGCGAAATCAGGATCATCAAAAGCCAGGCCACCAGGAACTGCAAGAGCATCAGCCAGCGGTTATCGCGACCATGGCAAATCGCCAAACCGCTAACACGTCGCAATGCAATGGGTGGCAGCGATGGCGTAGTGGTCATGTGCGAGAGCGTGCCGACGGACATATCGGCACTGCTAACTTCTCGGCGTCCTGGCACTGGCATAGGAACGAACCTGCTTCAGCTCGCATCCGCTTCGCGCGCCCACCGCGGCAACGGCATGCCCTTTTCGTAATGCCATAGCAGGCGTACGGCATCGCGGCGTGTCGGGTCGAGCATCGCTCGCGCCAGCTCGGCCAGGCCATTGCCGGGTCGCTGACCACGGTTGGCCCAGCTACGCAGCCGTCGACTATAAAGCTGTACGTCGTACTCCATAGCGAAACCATTGCCACCAAACGTCTGGTGTACTGTGGTGGCGACAAAACGCGCCGCATCCACCGCTTTGGCTCGCACCATGATGGCGAACTCCGCCGACGGCGCACCATCGCCACCAACCTCGGCACCCGCCGTAAATGCCGCTTTGCGTACCAACAGCTCGGCTGCATCGAGCATGACCGCCGCATTGGCCAAACGATTGGCAACTCCCTGGTAGCTACCGATGATCTTGCCGAACTGCTCGCGCTCGCGAGCGTAGGCCAGACCATACTGCAGCAGGGCCTGACCAGCCCCCGTCATGCGCGCGGCCTCGATCAACGCCGCATAGCGACCGATTCGATCCGCGAGCCCGGCGTCACCCAGTTTTACAGCGGATGCCTGACCAGACAGGTGCTCAACCAGACTGTCTCCAGCCGTGGTGCGCCTGGCTTCGCCCTGCAGTTCTTCGATATACACACCATCCTGGCGTTTAACCGCCACGCGACCGATGGAGGCTGGAACTGGTCCATCAAAAGCTACCGATACACCACAGGTGCCGGTCAGTGCCAGTACCGGTATGGTTTCTATATAATCGGTCGGTGCCAAGGCTCGCCCCAATTCGTAGGCGATTCGCGCGAACAGCTCTGGCTCAGCCTGAAGATCATCCAGCCCGAATGCACTCAGCTCATCAGCCAGCGTCGGCGATAGCCCGGAGGGCAGCGCCTCCGCTTCTCGAATCTGTACAGAGCTGCACTGCTTGGCAAGAACCTTGCGCAAGGTGTCGCCAATTTCCTCGACTTCGTCGCTCCAACGTTCATCCAACATGCTCAATTACTCCTTGGCAGATCCAGTTGGCGATTGGCAATGATGTTGCGCTGTACCTCGCTGGTCCCACCGATAATAGTCAGCACGGTGGCCACGCGCAGTTGTTGTTCAAAGTCAGCTGCCAGCACGTCGTCCCCTTCCGGATAGAGCGTGACATGACCGAGCAATTCGGTAGCCCACTCGATGAAGCGCTGGGCCAGTTCAGAGCCGTGGACTTTACTCATGGGGCCGGTACCCGAGGTGTCCTCGCCACGTGCGGCCGACAGCCCCACGCGCAGATACAACAGGCGGTCCGCTTCCAGATCCATGATGAATCGACCCAGGGTGGTCAGATCATTTTCACTCAGGTGGTCTGCTTGCTCCGATAGGCGATGAATCAATCGAGCGCAAAGCAGGCGAGTTTCGGTACCACCAAAACTCATGGCTCGCTCTTCATCCAGATTGCCAGTGATCACGCGCCAACCCTGATGCTCATCACCGACCAGATTGGCGGCAGGTACACGAACGTCATCGTAGAAAACAGCGTTGACCCGCCAACCACCCAACACCCAGACCGGCTGGATAGTCACTCCTGGTGATTTGAGGTCGACCAGCAGTAACGACAAGCCGCGATGACGTACCTGTTCAGGGTCTGTGCGCACCAACAGACTGCACCAAGTCGACACATGCGCGGACGAGGTCCAGAGTTTCGCACCGTTCACCACATAGTGATCGCCATCGCGCACCGCACGGGTCTTCAAGGACAACAGATCACTGCCGGCGCCAGGCTCCGAAAGCCCTTGGCAGTATGTCCAGCTGCCATCGACAACATGCGGCAAATGCTCGGCGATCTGCTCGGGCGAACCACTGCGCAGCAACATGCCGCCGCCGCGCTGGTTGGTCGTCAGGCCATAACCGGGGAAGCCCTGGCACTCCAACTCCTCCGCCATCAACAACTGCTGATCGACCCGCGCCTCCTGGCCATAAGGTTTTGGCCAGGTCAGCCCAATCAGCCCCCGCGCAGCCAATTGGCGCTGGAATGTCATCGAATAGCGCTCGATGTGCAGGCCTTCAATCTCTCCCCGCAGCGCCTTCATCTCAGGCCAGCCGTAGCTATCGGCCAGTTCCCGCATGCGATCGCGGTAGAGGTTATCCTCTTCGCCAGGGTAGAAATTCATGGCATCTCCGACAAATAGTTAAATAAGCTAACCTAGTTAGTATAGAAGGAGGAACAATCGTCTGCCTAGCCCATTCGTTCGCAGATTTTTCACCGGCGATCATCGGGTGCTCCACCGCTCTAAAGTGCAAGTTGACAAACTTAGGTATATAAGTTGACTATTAAGCACGCAAGCCCCATGGATAACCAAACCTTCTGGGCATTTCCATAGAGAAACCCGAGATCCACTCCTTAACCAGGATTCGGGAACCAACAAGAAACTGAGGAGTAGCCAACAATGGCCCGAATTACCTTCATCGAACACAACGGCAAGCGCATCGAGGTCGAGGCGCAGAGTGGCGACTCTCTGATGAAGGTCGCCTTGGCCAATGGCGTAGAAGGCCTTACCGCCGAGTGCGGCGGCTGCCTGAGCTGCGCCACGTGCCATGCCTATGTGGATGATGATTGGGTTGACCGCATACCTTCGCCAACCGACGAGGAGTTGGTGATGGTCGAATGTGCAGTGGATGCCCGGCCCAACAGTCGGCTGACGTGCCAGGTCGTGGTTTCCGACGATATGGACGGCCTGGTGGTACACCTCCCCGCCTCCCAATACTGATCAGCCAGGAGTAGATGATGTCCCAATCACTCGCAGGCCTGCGTGTACTGGAAATGGGGCGGATAGTATCCGCTCCCTGGAGCGGTCAAACCCTAGGCGACCTGGGTGCAGACGTGATCAAGATCGAGCGTCCCGGGGTCGGCGACGACATGCGCAGCTATGGCCCGTCATATGCCGTGGATGCGGACGGACGCGAGACTCCTGAGTCCGGGCACTACCTGTGCTCGAACCGCAACAAGCGCTCCGTCACCGTGGATATCACCACAGCGCAGGGCCAGGAAATCATTCGCAAACTGGCTGCCGAATCGGATGTGCTGATCGAAAACTACAAGGTCGGCGACCTGGCGCGTTACGGGCTCGACTATGACAGCCTGGCAAAGATCAATCCGCAGCTTGTCTATTGCTCCATTACCGGTTTCGGCCAAAGCGGTCCTTACGCCAAACGCCCCGGATACGATGCTGCGTTCCAGGGCATGAGCGGTATGATGGCCGTTACCGGCGAACCGGACGGTGGCCCTCAGCGGGTTGGCGTTTTCATCATCGATGAGATGACCGGGCTGTATGCCACCGTTGCCATCCTCGCTGCACTGCGTCACCGCGATGCAGGGGGTGGTGGCCAATACATTGACCTGGCACTGCTCGACGTCGGCGTGGCGGCCATGGCACCGCGGACCATCGAATGGACGTTGCAAGGCAAGATTCCCGAGCGCCTGGGCACCAAATCGCCGGGCTCATGCCCAGCGCAGGTATTCAAGTGCGCGGATGGCTACCTCAATATTCAGGCGGGTGCCGAAGTGCACTATCGCAAGCTGTGCGATGCCCTGGGCCTGGAAGAACTGAAGGAAGACCCGCGCTTTGCGGTACGTAAGGACCGGGTTCTTCATCAAGACCTGCTGGTTTCGTTGCTGGAAGAGAAAATCAAACAGCGCGGTACTCGCGAGCTCTTCGACGACCTTGTCGCCAGAGGCGTGGTAGTAGCCCCCATCTACCAAGCCAATGAAGTGGTCGAAGACCCCCAGGTGCGCCACCGTGAACTGTTCTTTGAGGTCCCCCACCCCACCGTTGGCAAGGTGCCCTTGGTGAAAAGCCCGATGAGGCTCTCGAAGACCCCTGTCGATACGTTTAGCGCGCCCCCAACCATTGGCCAGCACACCCACCAGGTGCTTACCCAGGTACTGGGCTACAGCGACGAGCAGGTTCAGAGCCTGGCAGATAGCGGCGCAATCTGACGCCACGCCCGGCAGCCCTTCGAGGCTGCCATTTTCCTTTGCATTGGCACGCAGACATCCGCCCCGTGCCACAGCTGACACCAACTCGCCCTAACCGAGGTATCCAGATGACTTCAGTAGCCCAAGAGAAACCGCTCTACAGGACGTACCCGGAACTGACCGATCCGCCAGCACACGTCCCCCCGCACCTGGTCTATGACGTGGACATTTTCAACCTGCCAGGAGCCAAAGAAGGTCCACACGCGGCCTGGAAGCAGGTGCAGCAGGACAAACCACCGATTTTCTGGACGCCGCGTCATGGCGGCTACTGGATGGTGACGCGCGGCGAAGACATTCTCAAAGTGCAGAACGACGCGGTTGGTTTTTCCATGCGGGCAGCCCTAGTGCCAAACAACCCGCGTCCCTTCCCGGCGCCACCGATGGAAAAAGACCCACCCGAGCACGCCAAGTGGCGCATTCTGATCTCGCCGGCCTTTTCACCGAAGGTGATTCAGGCCGCCGAGGATATGGTGCGTAAGTTCGCTATCGACCTGATCGAAGGCTTCAAGGACAAAGGCGAATGCGAGTTCGTGTCGGAGTTCACCTCGGTACTGCCAATCGTGGTGTTTCTAACCATGATGGATCTGCCATTGGAAGATCGCGAACGCCTGCTGCCACCGGCCAACGAAATCGCCCGCTCGCCGGATCCGACCAAAATCCACCATGCGCGAATGGCCTTGAAGAGCTACATCGAGGACGCCGTTTCCGAGCGCGAAAAGAACCCTCGCGATGACCTCATCACCAAAATCCTCAACGCCAAGGTAGACGGTGAGCAGATTCCCCATGACGTAGCCGTCGGCATGCTTACCCTGCTGCTGTCCGGCGGACTGGACACCGTGAAGAACCTGATGGGGTTCTGCTGCCTCTCATTGGCCCAGGATCCAGCGTTGCAACGCCGCTTGCGAGAGGATCCGGCCGTAATTCCACACGCAGCTGAAGAGCTGATTCGTCGTCACGGCGTATCAATGACAGCGCGCCTGGTAACCCAGGATATGGATTTCCTCGGCGTGCAACTCAAGGCTGGCGAC
Source organism: Pseudomonas sp. PDM24 (assembly GCF_019218905.1). NCBI lineage: Bacteria > Pseudomonadati > Pseudomonadota > Gammaproteobacteria > Pseudomonadales > Pseudomonadaceae > Pseudomonas > Pseudomonas sp. PDM24. The sequence continues at coordinate 151,643 of NZ_JAHUWR010000003.1, forward strand.
CAGATTCAGCAATTCAGCTATCTCTACGGCCTGGACGATGCGACCGTCCCCAATCCGATGAAGATCGACTTTGATCGTCCGGCGCCCATTCCCCATGCGACCTTCGGCAATGGTCCGCACCGCTGCCCGGGTTCGATTCTCGCCAAGAAGGAAATGCTGGTCTGGTTGGAAGAATGGTTCAAGCGCATGCCCGAGTTTCAGGTCAAGCCGGGCACCGTACCGCAGCAAGACTCCAGCATGGTTCTGGTGGTTTCGGAACTGTGGCTTTCTTGGGCAGCCCAACAGAAACAATAAGACATCGGCAATCCTGCTATGTGTGAAAAAACCGAGATTTCTTATCGGAATCTCGGTTCTTTTTTATGGCGACTGCAGCGCATGAGTGGGCGATAAAAGCAGCTAATGAGCGGAACGTGGTTGCTTGGTGCGCAAAGCTATCTTGCGACCCGTTTGGCCAGGACACTTCACCTTGGCAAACACCTGCATCAGGGTATGCAGACGCTCCCTGACATCCTCTGGAAAAGGCGCAGAGCGGCGCGTCGCCAAGTCAACGCTCACCGTCAAGTATTCAATCGTGGCCACCAACGGGCCATCGGGGCCTCTGCGCATCTCGTGGTAGTGATGAAAGCAGCGCTCATCGAAGCCGATCAACCAGCTGTAGAGGGTGATCGGGTCCCCTAGAAGCAGTTCGCGCTCATGGGTGATATGCGCCTCCCGCTGGAAGCAGGTAAGACCACGAGCACGATAGGCCGGACCAAACCCTAGGGGACGGAAGAGCTTCGGCAGTCCTTGTTGAAAAACCAGGATGTAGTTGGCCGCCCCCATATGGCCGTTGGCATCGATAAAGATTTCTCCGACCTCGGATTGCAATGCCTCAATGGGCGCCACCGTCGGCAACGGCGGCAACACCCGGCGCTTGTCATTCACATCTTCAGCCATTTGTTCACCTCGCTTGCGGAATCTTTGTGCTCCCTGCCAATATAGCAAACATAGTAATCTACGTTTACTTTGTTAGCATACCCATAACAAGAGAACACTCATGCACAGCAATCATGAAGAACGTGAAGAGCTACGCCTGGCGCTGAGAAGCATCCTGAAGCGAATCTGGCCGGCAGAAGAGGCCGTCACCCGCTCAACCTCCCCCGCCGCACTGGAAACCCTGTGGCGAGCGCTATGCGCGAACGATGTGGTGTTGATGCGCTCTGCTCAGGACCTGGCCATGGTCATGAATGAATGCGGCCGCGTCGCAGCGCCCATACCGCTGATCGGCGCTGCCATCGCCCTTCCCCTTCTGGACGTGACACAAGCCAACGCGCTGACGCGTGGCGATCTGCGTATTACTGTCGCACTGGGGCGCTTCGATGGCGACAGACTGGCGGGCTCTCTACAACTTGAAGGCGATCGGGCGAACGGACAAATGGCGGCCATCGAAGACTGGTCCTTGGCCACTCACCTGTTGGCCATAGCCGACGACGGGCAGAGCGCCGCGCTGATCGAAACCACTGCCAGCGGATTGGTGGCCGAGCCTACCCCAGGTTTCGCGACCCCCGCACTGGTTCAACTGCGAATGGAAAATGTGGCCTGCAAGGTGATTGCATTGGTGCCTCGATTCGCTGAGCACTCGGCCAGGCTGGCCCGCCTGCTGCTCTGCGCACGCGCCAGTGGCGCTGGACGTCGAGGATTGGAGCTGGCCGTGAGCTATGTGCGCTTGCGCGAACAGTTTGGCCAGCCTATCGGACGCTTCCAGGCTGTCCAGCACAAGCTGGCAGATTGCATGGTGAACCTGGATATCTGCGAGTTGATGATCGACAACTGCGCCGACGCAATCGAAGCCGGCGAGGGAGCCTTTGAGTCCGCCGCCCTCCTCGCTGTCGCCAGCCCAGGTCTGCGCAAGGTCGCCCTGGAGCTACACCATGCCTTTGGTGCCATCGGTTATGCCGAAGAGCATGAACTGCCTCGACACTTTCGCCGCATCCATGCCGATATGTTGCGCCTTGGCAGCGCCCCTGAAGCTCGCCTTCAGCTGGGCAAGCACCTGCTGCAAAACGGCACCCCCTTTCCGCCATTCCGGAACGATCCAGATGCGGAGCGCTTGCGCCAACAGGTACGTACCTGGCTGGGTCAACATTGGGATGCCGAAGCACGCGCGGCGTCCTGCCAGCGTCCCTTTGCCGAGCGCGATTCGGACCTCAACTTTATTGGCGAGTTGGGTAAACAGGGGTGGCTCAGTATCAACTGGCCCGAGTCCCACGGTGGCCTGGGTCTATCGCCGCTCGAGCAACTGGCATTTGTTGAAGAAATTCATGGCTGTGGAGCCCCTATAGCTTTGTCCCAGGCAGGCAGTTGGCTTATCGCACCGGCGTTGATCAAATTCGGCTCCCAGCAGCTTCAGGATCAATTTCTGCCTCTGATCGCCAGCGGAGCGGCACGCTTCTGCCTAGGCTATAGCGAACCGGAAGCAGGCTCGGACCTCGCCTCCTTGCGTACCCGCGCCACGCGGGATGGCGATGAATTCGTGATTAACGGCCAGAAGCTCTGGACCACGCTGGCCGAGACCGCCACCCATGTATTTTTGGCAGCGCGCACAGACCCGGACGCCAAACCCAAACATGCGGGTATCAGTCTGTTCATTGTTCCTACGGACGCGCCAGGCGTCGATATACACCCCAGCATGGCGCTCTATGGTCGTACGTTCTCGACGGTGTTCTATGACGACGTGCGCATACCGGCGAGCAACCTGGTGGGCGAACTCAATGGTGGTTGGGGGGTGCTTACATCCGCTCTCGCCTCGGAACGGGTACTCATGGGCGGCAGCGTGGCTCGCCTGAAAGCACTGCTGGAAAATATCGCCGGCGCCTTGCACGAACGCCGAAACGATGCCGTCGTCCTGGATCGTATCGGTGGTCTGGCCGCTGAGCTGCACGCTGCTCGACTCTTGGCCATGCGCTCCGTCCAACTGCTACAAAAAGGCGCCCCCGCTTTGCTGGAAGGGGCTGTAAGCAAGTTGTTCACCGGTGAGTTCGCCGAACGGTTGGGCGAAACCGCACTAGAGCTTTTCGGCATCGGCGCCACGCTCAGCGAAGAGAGTGATTTGGCGCCTATAGCTGGCTCGATAGAGCAGCATGTGCGCGCCTCGATCATGGCCGTGATTGGCGGCGGAACGGCGGAAATTCAACGCACGTTGATTGCACAGCGCGGCCTCGGACTGCCACGATGAGTGCAGCCTTGAACTGGTCAACTAATTTTGGACACCAGTTACGGTTTCATGCCGCCAGCTTCTCCATAGCGACCGGTAGTCGTTGTAGCTGTGGAGCCTGACGTTGTTGTAACGCATCACATAACGCTGCACATCCACCCGCGCCTCATGTTCCGAGCGGTAGCCATCTTCTGGTACCCGCTCTGACTTGAGGCTTCCAAAGAAACGCTCCATCGGGGCGTTGTCCCAGCACTCACCTTTGCGACTCATGCTTTGCAGGAGTCCATGTTTGCGCATCTCATTCCTGAGTTTGTGGCTGGTGTATTGGCAACCTTGATCAGAATGAAACAGCACCTCTTTTGGCCGGCCTCGCAGGTCGACCGCCATCCGCAACGCTTCGCAGGTCAGCGTGGCATCGGAAATCATCGAAAACGACCAGCCCACGATCCTGCGGGCAAACAGATCCAGAACCGCCGCGAAATACATCCAGCGTGTGCCGACTTTGATGTAGGTCACATCGCCGCACCACACTTGGTTAACCGCCGTGACATCAAACTTGCGCTTGAGCACATGCGGCGCCACCAGCGCCTCAACGCCGGAAGATTTGTACTTGTGCCGCCGCCGTTGATGACTGGCAACACCGGCTTCGCGCATCAAGCTGCGAGCCATATGGCGCCCGACACGATACCCCTTGGCTTGCAGCTCCTTGGACAGGGTGCGAGACCCTGCGGACGCTCTGGATTCCTTATGATGCTTGACCAGCACGGCCTTAAGTTTCTCCCGCTCAGGATTCACTTTGCCCTGGCGCTGACGCCAGGCGTAAAAGCTGCTACGGGTGACTCCAAACGCCCGACAACAATTGTTAACGCCGTACTGCTCGCCCAGCTCATTGATCAGCGAGAATGATCTTTGGAGTCCAAAAGCAGGAGAGCACTGGCCATTTTTAGGATTTCAATGTCCAGGTCTTTTTGCCTGAGCAACGCTTTGAGCTGCTGAATTTCCCGCTGATCGGCAGTGATTGCCTTGGCCCCCACCGGGGTCGAACCCAAGCGTTCTTTGCGAACCTGGTCGACCCAACGGCGCAAGGCGGTAGGGCCAATATCCAAACTGGCACAAACATCGGGAACTGACTGGCCCTCGTCCAGCACCATGCTGGCGGCCTTGAGTTTGAACTCACTGGAATAAGATTTACGCATATCCAAACACCTCAGATTTGGGCGCCATCATAGCGCCCGATTGAAGTGTCCAAAATCATTAGGCCAGTTCACCTGGGCTGCAATGCGGGTTGCGTCCAGGCTAAGTGTCTTAACTACCTGTCCATACCGGTTTTCGGCGTTCGAGAAACGCTCGCGTACCTTCTTTTGCATCGGCGCTTTCACGCACCAGCTTGCCAGCTTCGCGCATGGCAACGAACAAGGCGCTCTCATCCGGATCCCCTGCCAAGCGCGCTACCCGCAAGCTCTGTTGCACGGCAATGGGTGCGCCTTCGGCAATCTGTTCGGCCATCTTCAAGGCCTGCGCCTCAGCCTGCCCAGTTGCCACTAGACGGTTCACCAAACCCAACTCGTAACCCCGTTTGGCCGAGATGGCGTCGCCGATCAGCAACATTTCATAGGCAATCGCCGGCGGAATTCGTCGCGGCAGGCGAAATACACCACCCCCACCGGCATAGATGCCGCGCTTGACCTCTGGCAGCGCAAAACTGGCGACTTCACTGGCGACCAGCAGATCGCAGGCCAGACAGATTTCCACGCCACCGCCAAACGCCGGGGCGTCTACGGCAACGATCCACGGCTTGGTGCGACGCGCCTCGATGATGCCGGCAAAACCGCCCTCTTTGGTCAGTAACGCCGCGTGGTTGCCAGCGGCCACCTCAGCCAGGTCCGCACCCGCGCAAAAGCTTTGGTCGCCGGTGGATGACAACACCACCGCACGGATTTGCGAGTCCTGTTCAGCTAGAGCGACGGCGCGGCCGATGCCTTGCGCAATCTCACCATTAATGGCGTTGCGCTTCTCGGGTCGATTGATCTTTACCAGCAGTACGTGATCGCCCACACGTGAAACCTTCAATACCTCGTCCACTCACCACCTCCGGATTTCGACAAGCAGTTGGGGCTTGCCTGTCCTTCGCCACGTCACTATAGTTTAATAAGTCAATATAGTTAACTACGTTACATAGGAGGTTGCAATGTCAAAGCATTCGCAAGGCGATCGAAGCCGTGGTCATTACATTGGTGGTGAATTCGTAGCCTCCACCGGCACCGAAGCCATCGAAGTAGTCGACCCGGCCAGTGGCGAGAAAATTGGCGAGGTGGCGGCCGGCACTGCCGAAGATATCGATGTGGCCGTGGCAGCAGCGCGCGACTGCTTCGACTCCCGCGCCTGGCGCAAGCTCAGCGCCCATGACCGCGCCAATACGCTGTGGACCTTCGCTGATCGCATTGCAGCCCATGTCGACGAGTTCGCAGAACTGGAGGTGCGGGATAACGGCATGCCGCTGATGTTCGCCAAAGCCACAGTCGCGAGCCTGGTGAACGGCGTTCGCTACTACGCCGGCATGGTCACCAAACTGCATGGCCAGACTTCAGAAATTTCTGGTAATGGCCGCGAGCTGCATGCCTATACCCAGTCCGAGCCAGTGGGCGTGGTGGGCTCCATCACGCCCTGGAACGCCCCTCTGGGTGTCCTGGTTAATAAAATCGCACCCGCTCTCGCAGCCGGTTGCAGCATCGTCTGCAAGCCCGCTGAACAGACGCCTCTGTCTGCTGTACGCCTCGGAGAATTGCTGGATGAATGGCAGCTATTTCCCAAAGGGCTGATCAACATCGTCAATGGCTACGGGCATGTCGCCGGCCAGGCCATGTCGGACCATCCAGATATCGACAAACTGACCTTCACCGGCTCGACAGCAGTAGGCAAGAAACTGGTACACGCCTCGGCCAACAGCAACCTCAAACGCGTGACCCTGGAGCTGGGCGGCAAGTCCCCGTTGTTCATCTTCGACGATGCCGACCTGGACAAAGCCATTGCCGGCGCCGCCATGGCGATCTTCGCCAACAGCGGCCAGGTCTGCTTTGCCGGCTCTCGCCTGTATATCCAGCGCAACATCTTCGACCAGGTAATCGAGGGTGTCGCCAAGATGGGTGCCGCGATGCGCCTGGGCAGTGGTCTGGATCCGCAAACCCAGATGGGGCCGCTGGTTTCGGCTCAACAGATGGCCCGCGTTCTGGCTTATGTTGAGAGTGGCGTGGGCGAAGGTGCCGAGCTGGTGTGTGGCGGCCAACGCCATGGAGACAAGGGTTTCTTCGTCACTCCCACCGTATTCGCCAACCGGGAGCGCAAGGCCCTTCGCATTGCCGAAGAGGAAATCTTCGGGCCGGTGGTCACGGCGATGCCCTTCGATGGTCTGGATGAACTGGAGGCTTTGGCCAACGACACGCCGTACGGCTTGGGATCGGGCATCTATACCAGCAATGTCAGCACCGCCCATCGAGCAGCCAAGCTGATTCGCGCCGGCAATGTCTGGATCAACTGCTATGGCATTCTCGACAAGGCCATGCCATTTGGTGGTTTCAAACAATCGGGCTGGGGCCGCGAATCTGGCTTTGAAGGCATCGCGCCGTTCCTCGAAACCAAGTCCGTTTACACCCTGCTGTAACGCTATAGGCTGCCGGCTTATTGCCGGCGCCTCAGGCGCGTCCCCATCCTCTCAATCCAACAACAAGAAGGAGCGCCCGGGATGATCGATCCTCTGCGCATACCCGTGATCGTGGGCGTCGGTGAATGCCTCGACCGTGACAACCTCCACGAACCCCGCACCTTGCTCGCCATGGCGGCGAAGCTGGCAGGCGACGAAGCACGAGGCCTGTTAGAACAGATCGACTCCATCGACGTTGTCGCAATCATGAGCTGCCAATACGAAAACATCGGACAGTTGCTTGCCAGTGATCTCGGTGTAACGCCGGAGCGAACCGGGGAAAGCCTGGCCGGCGGTGAAAAGCCGGTACGACTATTGGGTGAGGTTGCCGAACGAATCGCTGCCGGCGTGAGCCGCGTGGCTCTCGTGTGCGGGGCGGAAGCAACGCGTACGCGTGCCCGTGCCGCGCAGGACAGCAAACCCTTGGAATGGGGCCCGGTGGATCCAGCAGCCAGGCAACTGACTGCCCTGGATTTCGTCACCCCCCATGCAGCACGATATGGCCTGGTGCAGCCCACCCAGGTCTATCCGCTTTACGAGAACGCCACCCGCCACGCCTGGGGGCAGAGCCTGGAACAGGCGCAACAGGAGTCAGGCCTGATTTGGAGTCAGAACGCCGATGCGGCTGCGCATAATCCGACCGCCTGGCTTGGTAAACCGCATACCGTTGAACAGGTTGTCGAAGACTCCGACAGCAATCGCCTGATTGCCTACCCCTATCGCAAACTGATGGTGGCAAACCCCTTGGTCAATCAGGCCGGCGCCATTCTGATAACCAGCCTGGCCCGTGCACGTGCCGCCGGCATTGCCGAAGAACAGCTCATCTACATCTGGAGCGGCGCCCGCGCCGACGAGCCAAAGGACTTCCTCAGTCGCGACAGTTTTGCTCATAGCACGGCCCAGGATGCTGTACTGCGCAGCACCGTAGCGCAATCTGACCTGGAGCCGTCCGAGATCGACTTGGTGGAGCTGTACAGCTGCTTTCCTACCGTACCGAAAATGGCCCGCCGCGCCCTTGGCCTTCCAGAGCAGAAACCGTTGAGCCTTGCGGGAGGCTTGACCTTTTTCGGCGGTCCGGCGAACAACTACATGACCCATGCATTGGCGGCAGCCGTTCGAGCTCTGCGGGAACGCAAGGGGCAGACTGCACTGATCTATGGACAAGGGGAGTTCGTCACCAAGCATGCTGCCGTCGTGCTCGCCACCAAACCACCGAAACAGCCGCCGCAGATGCTCGATGTGCAAGCTGATGCCAATGCGGCTGCCGGCCCTCAGCCGCCACTCCTGGAAAGCTACCAGGGCATCGCCACGATCGAGAGTTTCACCATTATCTACGACCGCAACGGTGCGCCTAGCCAGGCACCGGTCGTGACCAGGACCCCAAATGGGGACCGAGTTGTGGCACTGGTGGCATGCAACGACGATGCATCGATCAAGGCACTACTGGGTTCAGACCCCATTGGCTGCCGCGGCCACATCAGCAGTGGTGAGAAGGGCCTATTGCAGTTCAGGGTAGATAAGTCAGACAGCCGAATGACTCATCAGTAACACCTCGACCTATCTGAGCGGCGTACTGACTGTGCGCTGCTCAAAGAGCTAACAACACATCATCCCGAATGAACAACTTTGCCACCGCGGCTCCCCTATAAGGGGACTCGACAGCGGAGGAACTGCGGGGAAGACGAATCGCACTTGTGCGACTCGCCTTCCCTGCTGTTTTTATACGGCAGAGAACTCGAAACTGGCGTACCCGCTTTCTGCCTCCGCATCACACTTCTTGCGGAAGGGGCCGACGCCGCCCACGTAGGGCATGAACACCCGGGGCTTGCCGGGGATATTCGCACCCACATACCAGGAGTTGGCTTGCGGAATCAGCGTCGAGTTGGCCACCTGATTGACATGTTCTACCCAGTCGAGAACAGCCTGCTCCTTGACCACCACCCGCGACCACCCCTTTTCCTGCATGTACTGCAGACAGTCGGATACCCAATCAACATGCTGTTCGATCGACAGCACGACATTGGAGAATACCGACGGACTGCCCGGCCCTGTGATCATGAAGAAATTGGGAAACTCGGAGACCGAAACGCCGAGGTAGTTTTGCGGCCCGGCCGCCCATTTGTCCGCCAGACGCCGGCCGCCAAGACCACGGATATCCACATCGAGCAAGGCACCTGTCATGGCGTCATAACCCGTGGCGAAAACGATCGCGTCCAGCGCGTATTCACCATCCCGGGTGCGGATACCCTTCGGCACGATGCGCTCGATGGGCGACTTGCGTACGTTGACCAGGCTGACGTTGTCGCGGTTGTAAGTTTCGTAGTAATCAGTGCCCACACAGATACGCTTGGCCCCTACCGGGTAATCGTGCGAGCAGAGCTCGTCCGCGACCTCAGGCCGAGTGACGATGCTGCGGATCTTGCGATGCAGGAAATCCACCGCGTACTGGTTGGACTCCTTGTTGGTCAGCATGTCTTTGTAGGTGAACATAAACTGCGGGCCGCCGACCGCCCACTGGCGCTCGAATGTCTGCTCCCGCGTCTCGGCACTAACTTCAACGGCAGACTCGGTCGGACGTGGATGCAGCCCCAGTCCCTGCTGGCGCGCCGCCGCGCGGATCGCTGCGTAGTCGTTTTTGATTTTGCTGACATAGTCAGCTTCTAGCGGAGCGTTACGCGCCGGCACCACATAGGCAGGTGTACGTTGGAACACATATAGGTGCTCGGCTTGTTGAGCAGCAACCGGAATAAGTTGAACACCGGTCGAGCCGGTGCCAATGATGCCTACTCGCTTACCGCGGAAATCGACCCCAGCCTTGGGCCAGTCGACGGTGTGATAGGATTCACCTGCAAAGCTTTCGAGCCCTTCGATATGCGGCAAGCGCGCCGAAGATAGGCAGCCACTGGCCATGATGAAGTAACGCGCGCTGATGGCATTGCCCTGATTGGTACGCACCTGCCAGAGCCCTGTGGCCTCGTCAAACAACGACGAAGTCACGCGCGTCTCGAATTGGATATGACGCCGCAGGTCGAAACGTTCAGCAACGTGGCGGATATAACTGAAAATCTCCGGCTGGGTCGCGAAACGCTCGCTCCAGCACCAGTCCTGCTGCAATTCCTCCGACCAGGAGTAGGAGTACTCCACGCTCTCGGCATCGCAGCGCAAGCCGGGGTAACGGTTGGCGTACCAGGTTCCACCCACGTCGGCATTTGCTTCGAATACCTGCACACGCAGGCCCAGGCCGCGCAATTTGTACAGCATGTAAAGACCAGCAAAGCCAGCGCCGACGATAACCGCATCGACCTGACCGGAATGATCCGCCTCTGTTTGCGGGGTGGAAGAGAAATGCTCGGACATGCTCTGACTATCCTCGTGGGTAGGTAAGAGAACTCGGTGCTAAACAGCCTGAGCGAAGGACACCAGCTGTTACACCGAGCAGGGGTTAAAGGTTAGGTGGACTAGCGTGCCAGTCGATGGTCGATGAACCGACCAATGTGCTCGATTGCGGCAGCGCTACCAGGCAGTACGTTCACGAACGAAACAAAGCCGTGGAACTGCCCTGGGTAACGCTCGAACTGCATCGGTACGCCCGCATCGACCAGTCGAGCCGCATATGCCTCGCCTTCGTCGCGCAGGGGGTCGTATTCGGCGGTGATCAGCAGGGTCGGAGGCAGCCCGCGCACATCGTTCACCTGCAGCGGAGACGCGTCCGGATGCTGGCGTTGTGCGGCATCGGGCAGATAGTGATCCCAATACCAACGCATCATTTCGCCAGTCAGGAGCGGCTGCAGGTTCGGATCGAGATAGGAAGGTCGTTCAAAGTCCGCGTCAGTGACCGGATAGAGAAGCACCTGAGCGGCAATGTGCGGCTGCCCTTTGTCCCGCGCACGGCGCGTTACCACGGCAGCAATATTTCCGCCCGCACTGTCGCCGGCAACAATAAGGGGAAGCAGCGAATCCGAGCCGAGCAGTTCACGCCCTTGCGCGGCGGCCCACTGCAAGGCGTTCATCCCATCATCAATCGCAGCGGGGAAACGCGCTTCCGGAGCCAGACGGTAGTTCACCAGCAATACCGCGCACCCCGTGCGCTCGGCCAACTTGCGCCCCAGTGTGTCAAAGTCGTCAATATGCCCGGTGACCCAACCACCGCCATGGAAATAGACCATCAGGGCTTTAGGAGTTGCACGGGGCACGAGCAGACGCGCCTCAATAGTGGCACCGCCACTGTGCACGAGCACATCGTGGACATTGCCCATCTCAGGCCCCTGCCCGTACATTGCTCGCAACTTGGAAGCGCCTTCACGCACCTGTAAGGCAGTCATTTCGTTCAGGGGGGTGACTCTCGCCTTGGCAAAGAGCTCCGCGAGTGCAGCGCTGTGCGAATCTAGAGGCATGCTTGCGATCCTTTTCAACCTAACGATGGGCAATACCTACGGCTGCCGACAGCACTTTTCTGAAAAGGCAGGTAGCCGGGCAGCCCAACCGTCGCGAAAAATGACCGCCGCCGAACTGAACATATTGGCGACTTTGCACACCTGAATCTTGGACATTTAACGGACTATGTATATACATAATCCCTGATAAATCACACAATGACAATACATATAGAGACGAACGTATACTCATGACCTCCCCTTCTTCGGCGCCAAAACGGGCGCCCAACAGTCGCGAAGCCATTCTTACTGCAGCGATGACCTGCTTCGAGCAGCATGGGTTGCGCGGTGCACGCGTAGAAGATGTACTGCAGGAGGCCGGCGTATCGCGCGGCACCTTCTACCGCCAATTCGCCGGCATAGATGCCGTGATAGTGGAACTGGCCGTTCGCTCCGCCCGCGATCTATTCGCGGCAGCTGTTCACGACAGCGAAAACGCCACGATGCCGGTAAGCGCTAGAGTGGCCTGGGTGGTCACGCGTATATCGGGCCGCGAATCCGACCCGCCCATTCTGAAAATGATCGAAGACAGCGGCGAACTGATGCGCCTCTCCAACATGGTCGTCAACACGGAGGAAGCCAGGCGTTTGCTGGCGGCTCCGTTGCTCCCGCTGTTACAGACCGGTCAGCGTGATGGCAGCTTGCGCACCGACCTGAGCCCAGAGCAGATGGCCGAGTGGTTGGTTCGCAATGCGAGCTCCATACGCCAGTTGCCGCCCCCCTGGTCAAACAACTTCTCCGAGCTGCTCGCTTACGTGAACGACTTCGTGATGCCTGCCTTGCTAGCTCGGCGCGACCCAGGACTGGAGGACGTCGTGGCCCGGCTAGGCCGAATCGAACAGCAGCTCGCAATCAGCGCTCTCACCACCGGCGAATGAGCACTCGACGAGAACACATGCCAAGAAACACGAGGCACATCGTGTTCCCGGCGCCGGCGTTTACCCTTGGAGTGCCGACCCCGCAGTCAGTCCGCCATCGCAGACAAACTCGGAGCCGGTGCTGTAACGACTGGCATCACTGGCCAGAAACAACGCCAACTCCGCCACTTCCTCCGGTAGCGCAACGCGTCCGATAGGCGTGCTTTTTCCGGCGTTGGCAGCCATGTCCCCCAGCATCGGCGTAGCCACTGCTGCAGGATGGATGGAGTTGACCCGAATATTGAAGGGCGCGAACTCAAGCGCGGCAACCTTGGTCATGCCCCGGACCGCCCACTTGGTCGCCGAGTAACCAATGGTCCTAGGCGTTCCGGTCAACCCGGCTGCAGATGACAAGTTCACGATGCTGCCGCCGCCACTCGCTTGCAGCGCTTCGAGTACTGCCTGCATGCCGAGAAAAACGCCCAGCTGGTTGATCTGGGCCATGCGCATGAAACGTTCAGGGGTCTCATCCTTGATCGCCGCCACGGTGAATATCCCTGCCGAATTGACCAAGATATCCAGCCGACCAAATACCCTGAGAGTACTCGCCACCGTCTGAGCCCATGCCCCAGGTTGACTTACATCCAGTGGCAGAAACAGGCGCCCTCGCTCATGGCGTTCTTCGCTGAAGCTGATGTCTGCCACCACCACCCTCGCCCCACGTGTCTCGAACAAAGTGGCGATGGCGGCACCAATCCCCCGCGCCCCACCACTGATCAAGGCCACCTTGCCTTCCAGTTCCAGGGCCGGCTTTTTTTCTTGCATCGCGTGATCCCCCGTCTAACTCATCCACCGCGCAAAATCCGAAGATTCATCGGGATCCGCGCAGCGGATGTATTTCAACCCTCAGCCTACGTAACGAATGGCGAACACTGAGCCGTCGGGGTATTTGAAATTCCCCGAGGAGTAGCTGTGGCCCGTGTTGGTCACGATCATCCGGTCACCGGCGAAACCGATCAGGTTCTGGCCCGCCTGGATATTGGAAGCGAATACATGCTCCCGGCCCTCGGAGTCGCGATGAATAATTGACGTTGTATAAGGCAGAGGCGCGCTGGAATCACCTTCTGCCCAATGAACGGAAGACATGAACCCCGCGTACTCGGGACGGAATGCCTCCCCACCCAACGGACCGAAGCCCTTCGGGGCTCGCAGTGTAGTGCCACCCTGCAAGGCAGCAATAGGCTGCGGATGAACCGTGCCATCGGCGATACGATAATTCGCTGTGCGGAATTCATGAGTCTGCTCTCCGCCGAAGTTGGTACTCCATTTTCCTTCAAGCACCAGCATGTTCTCCTCGCCCACCACCTGCGGATCGGCGTAATACAAGCGATACGGCATGACCGGCCCCGGACCTTGTTCGCCGTCCATCACCAACCAAGGTGTGACAGAACCATCCGGGCGTACTGCGTAGATCGTGCTGTTATGCATGCTGAAAATCAGCAGCAGACCTTCTTCCGGTGTGCCCTTGCGACCGAATACACCCGGCAGCAAAGCGCCGGAGATCTGTTCTTTGCCTGATCGCGGTGCGATGGCGAAGGGATATGGAATGCTCTCGCCCGGCGCCAGGCAATAGATCATATGATCCATCACGGCACCCCGGCGGTGCGGCACCACTTGGCTGCAAAAGAAAATGTGATTACCCCAATCGCCCCAATCCGCTGGCGCGATGATGGGCCGGAATACGCCAGCTTGCCGCCCTACGCCAGGAGCCATCAGCGTTTCCCAGCGATTGTCGGCATGTAGGCGATAGAGACCGCCGTGTCCCATCGACCAGTCAGTTTGCGCCTGGGGTTGCCCACCGATTTCCGAGATTAAAATGGACCCATCCGACAGCCCCCAGGCGCAGTCTTCACGCCAATCCCAGAGCACTTGGGGGTCATACAGAAACTCACCGCCCGAGACGATGGGTTCTACGATATAACGCGGGTCATGAACCTCGACCTTGAACTGGGTCAATTCGCGCAATTGATCGGATGTGAAGCGTGCGTTGCTCATGTTTGTACATCCTCTTATTGTTTTGGCTGGCGACGCCGGCCAGTTTTGGCGTCGCGCAAGGTGTTGCTGTTGAAGAGAGGCAGTACCTCGCCGTCTGCTCAATCCGAGTCGACGGCACAGACTGCCCGATGCGTCACTCAGCCGAATAAACCACGACCGACCGAACGGACTCACCAGTGCGCATCATGTCGAAACCACGATTGATCTCATCGAGTTCGAGATGATGGGAGACCAGATCGTCCAAGTTGTATTGGCCTTCCACGTACATGTCGACGAAGCGCGCTACGTCTTGGCGCTTGGCACCGCCCATCAATGAGCCTGTCCATTTCCGGCCGGTCATTAGGGTAAAAGGAACAGTGCTGAGCTCCTGGCCAGCAGGAATCACCCCTACGCATACCGAAAGTCCCCAAGCCGGGTTGGTACTTTCCAAGGCTTGTCGAGCCAGAGCTGGAACTCCAACGCACTCGAACGCAAAATCGACGCCCAAACCGGTCAACTTCTGGACTTCGGCAACAACGTTCTCAACCTCCTTTGGGTTGATGAAATCGGTGGCGCCGACTTTCCTAGCCACCTCTGCCTTGGCCGAATTGGTGTCGATGGCAATGATTCGCGACGCACCGGCGATCTTGGCCCCTTGAATCACACTGAGCCCCACGCCGCCGGTACCGAATACCGCCACTGAAGATCCTGGCGTGACCTTGGCGGTGATCATCGCAGCCCCCAAGCCGGTAGTTACGCCGCAAGCGATGCAGCACGCATGATCAGTTCGTGCCTGCTCATTGACCTTGACCAGGCTGTCGACCGGCACGACGGTCATTTCGGCGAAGGTGCCGAGCCCCATGTAAGAGGCAATTGGCTGACCATCGAGCGAAAACGGTGTTTTCGCGGATTGGCGGCGCGCCAGCATCTGCACACACAGGTTAGTACGCCCCGACTTGCAGAACGCACATTCGCCACAATCAGGCACTAGGTACGGAATCACCCGATCACCCACGGCAAACTCGCTGACACCCTCACCAACTGCGACCACGTCCCCTACCCCCTCATGCCCCAATATCACTGGGAACGCCTGCGGGATCTTGCCTTCGAGGGCACTCAGGTCCGAATGACAAAGGCCGGTGGCCTTCAGCTTCACTAACACTTCACCAGGGCCTGGATCAGCAAGAGTCACTTCACGAATCTGCAGAGGCTCGTTGGGGCCGAATGCAACGGCGGCTTTAACCGAAAGGGGCATTTTTATTCTCCTGGGACGGGACTGGCCTGCTTGGCTGCCGCCCTGTGTGGGTAGCGCTGTTTTAGTTATCGTAGTTAACCTAGATAACCTTCATTTCTCACTCTGACACGAACAGGAAGCGGCTGTCCAGAAGACAGTTGTAAAGACACAGGAGAGGATGATGGGAAAGGTTTATGGGTGCTGGATAGCTTGGACGTAGTGCTGGGCACTGGCCCAGAATTGTTCAAGGCCGCGCTTTCGCTGCATCTGCGCAAGACGCACCAGCGACATTTCTGCTGACACCCGCGGTTCGGCAAATGGACGCACCACATGCCCGTCAGGAACACTGTCTCCCCGAACAAACCAATCAATGCTGATCGCGCAGATACCTTGTGCCGCTGCAAAACTAGCGAGTGCAAACGGATGGGATTCTGGAGGCACGATGCATTGCGCACCGCCGTCCTGCACAAGCCATTGGGTTAGCTGATCGAAAAGCACGGGGCCATGCTCTCGGGCAAAAAATGCGATGGGCGTCTGCGCGAGGTCAGCAAGTGCAATGGATGGTTTGGCCGCAAGCGCGCTGTTCGCCGGTACCACTAGGTTGAACGGTACCCGCCGGATCACCAAGCGTTCAAACAGCTTCGAGTCCTGCAACTCGTGGCCCATGTAGAACGCTGCATCAATCTCCATTCTCAGTAATGCATCCAGTTGCTCAGGCTGAGGGGTACCAATGACCTCCAACAGCAACGACGGATAGTCCTTCGCGGCCGCCGACACCACCTGTGTGCGCTCGGGTACGAAGACCGAAAATGGTGTCGCGCCAAGGCGACAGGACAAGTCGTTACGCTCCCGAAGAGCTGAGGCATGCTCCCGAAGTTTGCGACTGGTATCGACTACGGCCGCCACACTGCCGAGAATCTCCTGCCCCTCCTTCGTAAGCTCGACACTCCGTGTGGAGCGCAGGAACAGGGCGAATCCAAAAAACTCTTCCAGCTTGCGGATCTGAACAGAAATGGAAGGTTGTGCCACATGCAGCCTGGCCGCAGCGCGCGTAAACGAGCGCTCCTCAGCAAGCACAACAAAGTAATTCAACTGTCTGGCGTCGAGCCTTTTCATCCATACGTACCAATCAGCGAGCTGATTTATAGGCTATCGCTATGAATCTCGCTCCGCAATCTATTGGACTCCTGCCACTCATTGAAACCAGACTTTTTTACAAGCTCCCTACTCAAGAAGAACAAAAATGCAAAGCTCGTTAGCAGAACTGCAACGCGTGTTCGCTATGCAGAAACGGCATCAGGCAGTGGTAAAGGCCTCCAATGCTGATGCGCGAATCAACAAGCTTCAGCGCCTCAAACAGGCCATCCTCCGCAACCAAGAAGAAATTGTCGAAGCACTGACCACCGACCTTCGCCGCCCTCGCACAAGCTCCCCAGAATTTGGTGCAGTCATCGCGGAGATCGATAATGCAGTCATTCATTTGAAGAAATGGATGACCCCTTTGGAGGTTAATCCCTCACTGCCCATACCAGGCGCCAGCGCGCGCATCGTGCGAGAGCCTCGCGGAGTCTGCGCGCTTTATGGCCCTTGGAACTTCCCCATTTTGTTAGTGCTGCAGCCGCTGGTGGCAATCGTTGCGGCGGGCAATTGCGCTATCGTCAAACCCAACGAGCTAACACCCGCAAGTAGCCAGGTGATTGCCCGAATCATTGCCGAGAGCTTCGATGAAGCCGAGGTCGCTGTATTCGAAGGTGGTGTAGAACTCGCGGAGCAAATGCAGGAGCTACCTTTCGATCACGTGTTCTTCACGGGTAGCCCGGCAGTCGGTCGCACCATCATGGCCGCCGCGGCGCGGCACTTGAGCTCCGTCACGCTTGAACTGGGCGGGAAGTGCCCCGTCATCATCGACCACACTGTCGACCTCAAAGACGCAGCAGAAAAGATCATTCGAGGCCGCTGCACCAATGCCGGGCAACTCTGTCTGGCCCCTGATCATGTCTGGGTACGCAAAGACCTGCGTGATGAACTCGTTCAGCACCTGTGTGAAACGGTGAGGACACTCTTCTATCCCCAGGGCTTTCTCGACAAAAACGCATTTGGTTGCATCGTGAATGGAAGAAATCTGCAGCGCCTGCAGGGCTATCTACAAGACGCGCTGCAGCGCGGAGCTTCACTGGCTTGTGGAGGGGAAATAGAAGCAGCTGATCTCACGGTCCACCCGACGGTGCTCATAGATGTTCCGGCAACTGCCACAATTATGCAGGAAGAAATCTTTGGCCCACTGCTTCCGGTGATGACCTGGGACTCCATCGATGAGGCGATCCGCGTGATCAATGCTCATGGCAAACCGCTGGCGCTCTATGTGTTCAGCAACGATGACGCATTTGTCGACAATGTACTGCTTCATACCTCTTCCGGCGGCGTCACTCATAACGACGTCATCCTGCATGCAGTAGATCCGGGTCTACCGTTTGGCGGGATAAACGGCAGCGGAATTGGCCGTTACCACGGCATTCACGGGTTCAACGAACTATCCAATGAACGCCCCGTGTTTTCAGTTCCTGACGTAGCGAAGAGAGGGTGAAGCCGTGAACAATTACATCCCTATCCAGCCTGAAGTCATCAAAAACACAGAACGAACGGGGCCTGTTTCCCTAAAACGTCAGCGCCTGATCTCCGCTTTGTACTTATCGGCGGTGGTACTGGGCCTTCTGCCGTGGCTGCTGAACTTGTCAGCGTTCTGGCAAGCTAGTGGCCTGGGGCTATTGTTTCCAGGTGCAGGCTTTCTTGCCGTGGGCGGCTGGTCACTGCTGCTTATTCCTGTCACGTTGCTATTGTTTGCAACAGCTCTCTTCGCCTGGTTCGCGACAGGAGTTGTGGTCGCACCACCATTGATCTGGCTCGGTAGCGCAATTCTTGCTGGCACACTGAGCGGCGATGCCACTTGGCCTTGGGCTCCCTGGTTGACAGCAGCCATATGTCTAGCCTGGCAAGTGCGCAAATACCTAAAACGCAGCAAGGTGCATCAACGCGACCTGGGGCGACGTGAGCAACGCAATGCCTATCTGCCCGATGCCATGCAGGCTGTCACAGCCAGAGCCGCGCCCCACATTCCCCCCGCCAACCACGAGCTCGGGGCCGATGAGGTCGCACTTTCCAGACTGATACTCGAAAGGGCACTGCAGCCCGTCGGGCAGCTCGAACACTTTGACCGAATCGACCAGTTCCAGACTGCATCACTACGCTATCAGCTCAACTTTCTGGGCTATGGGTTGGCGCAAATGCAGTCTCAATACACGCCCAACTTCCATGGCTATTTGAGCGAAGCCCAGCGGCGGCTTATCGAGCAGTACTTGCAGCGTCCGATCTGGGACTACTGGCGACTGGAAAATCTCTGGGGCAATCTGAAGTACGACCCCGACCCCGTCGACAAAGACAACGTCATGCTAACTGGCTACTTCGGGCAGCAGGTCGGCATGTACATGCTCAATACTGGAGACCATCGCTACGCCAAGCCTGGCAGCCTGACCTTTCGTTGGAACGACGATACCGCCTACGAGCACGACATACACAGCATCAACCGCTCTCTGATGTGGAACTTTGCTAACAGCAGTTACTGTCTGTTCCCTTGCGAACCCAACTGGATCTACACCGGCTGCAACTTCTTCGCCCTCAGGAGCGTCGCGGTGTATGACCGCCTGTTTGGCACACACCAACTGGATGAGCTTAGACAACCATTCCTGGACAGCTTCGAGCGTGAGTTTACGACTGCCAGCGGTAGTGTGGTATCCCTTCGCTCCAGCCTGACCGGGGCTACCGCGCCCTTCCCAGGGGGAGACGCCGGTGCGGTACAGGGGATGAACCTGATTTCCAGCGAGCATGCCAAGCGCTTCTGGGCCATGGCCAGAAACGACATGGCACCCCTGATCGTTGAACAGAACGGCTTGCGCCAAATGAAAATCCCCGGCAAGGGCCTGGATTTCGGCAATTATCGCCGTGGATTCACGATGATCTATGGTGGCCTGTTAATGCAGGCTCGAGAGATCGGCGACACCGAATTTAGCGAAGCGATCCTCAACGCTCTCGATCAGCAATGTGGCCGCAAGCTCGATAATGGTGTCTTGTCATACGAGGGTTCAAATCTCGCCAATGCCACCGCCTTTCTCGGTCGACTCATGCAGCGCGATGGTTATCGCCATTCGCTGACCCAGGGCCCTACAGCCGAGGCGCTTCGAGGCCCACTGTTGACGGGCGCCGAATTTCCGCAGGTGCTGGTAGCCAAAGCGAGAAGCCACGATGGGCAGGATCTAGAATTGGTCTTGTATCCCGGAACCGCTCCCGGCCCCCAACGCATCACCATCGAGCGTCTGAAACCACACGGCCATTACAGCACCAAAGGCACGATGCAGACGCATTTCACCGCTGACGCCGCTGGTACGGTCGAACTTGAGGTAATGCTCAACGGCCGAACTTCGGTATGCATAACGCAGAGTCAAGAGTAAGGAGTCATTTATGTTCGGCTGTTGCGTATTGGTAGTGTCGATCATCGTGCTGTTTCTTGAAGGCGCCCGGCGCGTTCGGGCTGCGCTCCAGTCACCGACTCGCCTCGCAAAGGCGGCGCTACCGGTACTCGCCAACTGGCATCGCAAAATGGCGGGCCCAGGCGCAATCGTACTGCTGTCAGTAATGTTTTCCGGAGCGTGTCTTTTGCTTCTTCACGGATGGCCGGAGCACTCGTCACCCGTTGCCACTGAGGAGAGCCTGGAAACCCTCTTCAGCGGCACTTTTTGCTCTGCAAAACCTGCAGCCAGCCTCGCAATAAAAGACCAAGCGGCTCACACAAACTGAGCCGCCCAAAGGGAAAGCCGCTTGTCCAACCGAGTGAAATCACCGTGGCACGGTATCAGCCATGGCAGCAAGAAAGATCTGTATACCTTGCCGTATGGTCTCCGATAACCACCGCCGACTCCAGCGATTCAGCGGGCATTGGGCAGGAGGAGGCATTTGATTATCGCTGGGCATGGGCGGATTCCTGCTTGGTTTAATAGTTCTGGGCCGAAACTGATTGCTAACTCAGCAAGGCCAAACATAGATAACCTAGATTACCATGTCAACCTCGCTCACCAGACGCTCACATTCTCAGCTACCACTTGATAAGTAGATATAATAGTTATATAAGTTAGCGAATAGAGCGATGACATAGGAACTCCATAACCATGAGCAACGAAGTCGAATCTGCAGTCGATACAGCGCCGCTTAACACGCCCGCTCCTCCTTCGGCACCAACAGACCAACAATCGGCTGCTGCAGCGGAGAGCGTACCCCACAGCATGACGCGCCTGACCATTGCCCGTCGGCTAACCGAATCGAAGCAGCAGGTTCCGCATTTTTATGTGAAAGGCGCTTGCCGGATCGATGCCCTAATCTCTCTGCGCAGCCAGCTAAACGCTGCGTTGCAGGTCAAGTCATCGATAAACGACCTTATCGTCCGCGCAGTGGCTCTCGCCCTGTGTGAAGTCCCGGAGGCCAATGTGTCTTGGGGCGAGAAAGCGATGCTCAAACACCAGCAGGTTGATGTTGCGGTAGCGGTCGCTACACCTCGCGGCCTGGTTACCCCCATCGTCCGCAACGTCGAGCAGAAGCAACCGCAAGAAATTGCTAGTGAGATCCAGGAGCTGGCCGGTCGCGCTCGAGCCGGCCGGCTCAAACCCCATGAGTACCAAGGGGGCACCGTCACCGTCTCTAACCTGGGCATGTTCGGCGTCGAAGAGTTCAGTGCCATCATTAATCCGCCGCAATCGATGATCTTTGCCATAGGTGCTGGCCAGGAACAGGTGATTGCCAACGGAGGGAAGATTGAAGTCGGTACGTTGATGAACGTCACCATCTCGGTCGATCACCGCGCCGTTGATGGCGCCGTCGCTGCACAATTGTTCGCGGCCTTCAAGCGCCTGATAGAACACCCTGAAGCTCTGAGCGCTGTGTAATACGCAGGAAACCCTGTATCGCTCGTCGCTACAGGGTCTTTTTGTTCCTTAAACGGCTGCGAGTTCTGCTCCAGCCGCTTTCGTAAAGAGCTCCTCATGCATCTCGTCACCTCCAAATGGACCCCATAAAAAAGCCGCGATCATTCGCGACTTTCTCATTTAGTTGACCGGCGTACTCAGTAGCCAGTCTGCAACCCGGGCGGCCAGGACATCGTTGTTGTCCTCCATCATCAGCATGTGGCCATTGTCGTGAATGCCAGACTCGGGCAGATAGTCCAGGGAAATATTGGCGAAACGCTGCGACAACATCCTGGCCTGCTCAACATCCAGCAACGACAGCGTGCTGCCCCGGGATGGCAGGTTATCTCCCCAGATCAGCCGTACTGGGATATTCGGAAAAAGAGGATCGTCCAGTCCCGGACAGGTCTGGGCAGGCTCAATCGAAGCAATCGCCTTGACCTGATGCGGACGACTGAGGGTCGCCATCCACCCCAGATGCCCACCTTGGGAATGGGTGATCAACACCACCTCACCGAGCATATCGATGAGCTGCAGTAGCGGCTCGAGGGCACGTGGATCGCTGCGACCGGGCGTGCCGGCGGCGATGGCGCCCGGCACACCAAAATCTGGCCAGAGCTGCGCGCCATAACACAGTGACTCCGCCAATGGAAAGCGCCCACCACCGCGAGCAAAGCGTTCGCCCATTTCCAGGCCGCAGGTAAAGGCCGGCCCCACGGGTTCTGCTCCATTGGCAAAGGGGTTCAGCCCTGTCAGATCTGGTGCGGAACGGCCACGCCACGCCTGGTCGATCACCAGCGTTTCGAAGCCGGCTCGCACGAACAAGGTTTGCCAGCCTTCACGACCATCAGGTGTCGTCTCCCAGGTCACACCGGAATGCATGCCGCCATGCAAGAACACAATCGGGATTGGAAAACATCGTTTCTGGGGAACCATACGCTGAACATACATGGCCCCCGTAACTTGTGTTTCCAGACCGAAGATCTTGTGCTGCACCTGGCGTGACCTTCCACCAATATAAAAGCTTTCTAGCGCAGCGAGATTCAATGACTGCATACCCCCTCCTTACTCTTCAAAGGCCGCACATAGCTCACCAAAGGCATCGGCGAATTCGAGCTTGAATGTTTCCACGACCTCACGAGAGGAACGAATGCTGTCGACCAGACCAACACCTTGGCCAACAAAATAGGTGACCAGTACTCGCGCCAATGGGTTTCCCGCATCGGCAGCACGGTCCACCGCTGCCAGGGGTTGATTACTGAGCATGGACATCAATGGCATGGGCAGCGCACCCGGGCTGTCCGGGGCGTCCCAGGCATCATGCCAGGCGGAACGCAGTTGCCGGCTCGGCTTGCCAGTGCGGGCCGCGGAGCGGATGGTGTCGCGGGAAGTGGCCTGGACCATTTTCTCGCGGAAGGTTTCGCTGGTTTCCGCTTCGCTGGTGGCCAGCCAGATCGATCCGGTCCAGGCTCCCTGCGCCCCCATGGCCATGCAGCCCGCCATCTGCTGGCCGGTCATGATGCCGCCAGCAGCCAGCACGGGCACCTCACGAATGGGCTTGATCGCGCGGATCACCTCAGGCACCAGCACCAGGGTCGACACCTCGCCGCAGTGGCCGCCGGCCTCGGTGCCCTGGGCCACAATAATGTCGACCCCGGCGTTGACCTGGCGAATGGCATGCTCCTTGGCGCCGACCAGCGCAGCCACAGGTACGCCATGCTGACGTCCGCGCTCAATCATTGACTTGGGCGCAATACCCAGCGCGTTGGCAATCAGCCGGATCGGGTGCTGAAACGCGACATCCATCAACGCCTCCCCCACATCCGACAAGGTCGGTGGACGGCGGCGATTGATCACGTTTTCCGGCGCAATAGTCACATCGTGCTTGGCCAGCAACGCCACCACAAAATCGCGATGACGGGTGGAAATTTTCTCAACTAACTCCTCGAAACTGATATCAGCAGAAACGGCCTGATGTTCGGGAATCAGAATATCAATGCCGTAAGGCTTGCCATCAACATGGGCATCGATCCAGTCCAGCTCTACCTTCAAACTTTCGGGGGTAAAACTGCTACCACCCAGCACACCAAAACCTCCGGCGCGACTGACGGCAGCGACTACATCTCGGCAATGGCTGAACGCAAACAGCGGAAACTCCGCTCCAGTCATACGGCAAGCATCGTTGTTCATGGGCACTTCTCTTTTATTGTTATTCGGTACGCCAGATGGCGAGTGCATCAAGGGCTTCGACGGCGGAGCCGTCGACGCGCAGTGGGTTGATCTCCAGCGCATCCAGGTCGCTGCCCAGCGCCAGGGCGGCATCACCGATGCGGGCGATCACGCGCGCCAGTTCATCCAGATCCGCTGGCTTGGTGCCGCGGTAACCCGTGAGCAATTTGCTAGCCTTCAACCCCGCCAACATGCCCTTAGCTTCAGTCGCCGATACGGGTAGCAAGCGCAGTTGAGTGTCACCGAGCAGCTCGACCCAGACGCCGCCAAGTCCTACCGCTAGCGCCAAGCCCCACACTGGATCGCGGGCCACGCCCACCAATAGTTCGACGCCACCTTTGCGCATGGGGGAAACGATGACACCTTCGATATGTGCAGCGGGTTTGGCCTCGCGAACATTGGCCATGATCCGGTCGTAGCCGTCGCCAACTGCTTGCACGCCTTCCAGATTCAGCAACACACCGCCAACCTCGGTCTTGTGCTGGATGTCCGGGGAGAGAATCTTCAATACCAGCGGCCCCTCGAGCGAGCTCGCGGCCGCCTCGGCTTCCGCGCGACTGGTCACAACCCGCTGAGGAATGACAGGCACGCAGAGGGAATCAAGAAACGCCAGAGTATCGCGCTCGGTTGAGGGTCGTACCTGGCTGGCCTGCCCCTTGGAGTGGGCTGCTGGGAGGTCGCGGGCCTGATTGCGCGACCAGCGATAGAGATGGCCGATAGCACGGACAGCATGGTCAATTCCCCCGGTCAGGGCCGGCAGTTCGTTGGTCTTGAGCAGGTCCAGCCCGTAAGCAGTTACTGGCTTCAGCACTTGCTGAATAAGGCAACCCCGCGCTCCGGACGTACGGAACCCCAGCGAGACCTCACGCATGGCCCCCTCCGACATTGGCGAGGCGGTCTCGGCCGACGACGGGATCTCGGACACTACCCCGATAAAGCCGATATTGGCATCCTGGCTGAGCGCCTTGATGGCACCGGAATATATTTCCGGATTGCGCATTACTGCGCCGGTGACATCCAACGGGTTATGGGCCGCGCCAAAGTCCGGCAGTATCCCTGCAAGGGATTCAAGGGTAGCCGGAGCAAACTGCGGGAACGTAATGCCCACTTCCTCGCCACGGTCGGCGAAAATCTCGCAGGCCCCACCCGATGGAGAAACCAGGGCAAATCCTTTGCTCGCATCGATAGGACCGGTGGCCGCCAGCAGGTCTGCCGTAACCACCAAGTCCTCCAGCGAATCGACCCGGACAATGTTATAGGCATCGCACACCGCCTGGAACACCCGGTCATCCCCAACCAGCGCGCCGGTATGCGCCTGGGCGACGGTAGCCGTGAGCTCACCGGTGCCGATTTTCAAAATGACGATTGGCTTGCCAGCACGAACAGCCGAGCGCGCTGCGGCCTCAAAGCGACGCGGATCACGGATCGACTCGGCAAATACGGCGACCGCCCGCGTGGCCTGGTCGTCCACCAGAAACTGGATGACATCGGCCATATCCACCATGGCCTCGTTACCCATGGCAATCGAATAGGTCAGACTGACCCCTTGCTGGTGGGCGAAAGCGCTTATCATCGCTGCGGTTGCCCCACTCTGACTGACCAGCCCCACACGCGGCTGGATGAGCGCCGGAACCTTGATGGGAATAGCCGAAAGCGAAACGCTATCGACGAAGTTGGAGAAGCCGAGGCTGTTAGGGCCCAGCAGAGTAATGCCCAGCTCCTTGGCTAGCGTGAACAGGCGCGCCTGCTCAGCGGCGCCCTCCTCGCCGGTTTCGGCAAAACCTGAGGTCACCACCGCACCGAATCGGATACCACCAGCCGCCATATCCTCGATGGCGTCCTGCAAGGCCACCGCCGGCACCGCCACAAAGGCAGCATCGACATCACGCAACTGAGCACAGGACTGGAAGGTTTTCTGCCCCAATGCATCTGTACCACGACGGTTGACAAGGTGCACCGGACCACTGAAGTTCAAGGCCTTGAGGCTTCGCGCCACCAATGCAGACCAGGGGTTCTTGTCGGACGCGCCAATGATCGCGACAGAGCGCGGCCGAAACAGCTTCTCCAGTTCCATTTCCGATGCACCTTTATTATTAGCTAAATTAGTTAGCTAGGTTATAGCGTGTTGAGTCAACAAATCAAGCATGCAACGGCATCGCGTTTTTCGATACAGACATTCACGAGTGAACGGTGCGCGATCACCTTTCCGATGGGGGACCGGCAAGCGAATCAAGGGACATGCCTATAGCCAGGCGCTCCACAAGGAGCCCTGTACTGGGCAAACGGATGGTGGGGAGGATCTAAGACGTTACGCGATACGGCAGACGCATTGCACGGCTGCGCTATTTAGCAGGCAAAAAAGGTTTGCCCAGGGGGCCGAATCGAACTGGCGATTCGGTTCCCCTGATGTCGGCAGGGATCGATCAGGCCGGGCCGGCCTTCACGGAACTGGAGATCAGCTTGCGCTCACCCAACTTGGTGCGATCGAGGAAATCCAGGGCGCGTTCCATGTAGCGCTGCCAGAACGCCGCTGCTTCATCCACCTTGCCTTTTTCCAACAGGTTGCACAGCGCGTCATAACCGGAAACGGTCTTGGTCATGTTCTTGTGCAGCGCCTCGGCCGACGCACCTTGCTCTGTGAGGTTGATCGAGTAGATACCGTCGGAAATGGTTTGCAGCACACTCAACAGCATTGCAATAGTCTTGTTGCCCGAAGCCTGCGCTAACAGTTCGTGGAAACGGTTGGTGCCGGTGACGACATCGTTATATTTCCGTTCTTGCAGCGCGTATTGGAGTTCGCTGACGCAAGCGCGCAACTCCTCGCTTGCACCTTTCAATTCGACGCTACGCCCTTTCAAAGAACGGATTACGCCCGGCTCGAAGAACATCCGCGCCTGGTGCAGATCGCGCATGGTCACGCCACCCGCTGCCAGCATAAAGTTGGCGTATTGAGCCACCTTCTGGATGCTTGGCCCCAGAATCGTAGCGCCCGAACGCATCCCTCGGCCGATGCTGATCAGCCCTTCCGCTTCAAGAATTCGCAGCGCCTCGCGTAACGTTGGGCGCGACACACTGAAAATTTCCAGCAATTTGCTTTCGGGCTGCAGCATTGAACCTACCTTCAGATTGCCCGATGCGATTTGATCGCGCAGCCGCCCTGCCACTATGTGAGATAGCTTGGGAAGACGCAGGTCGTCGCCCATCGAGCTCATCAACGCGGCCTGCCCACTACTCTCACTCGTTTTTTTTGCCATTGTAATCTCCTGAAATGCTGTTCGGAATATGCCACATCGTAGTTAACTTAGCCACTTGTTTATCTATCTTCACCTCACTATTGGTTTGGCGTTGCGGGGTTTTCTCCGTTGTTCCAACGCCTCTGCGTGCAGCTCATCCTCTCTGAGTGGACTACTTTCGTTTCTGTTGCATCTCTCTTAATTTAGCTCTACATTGCCAACATAGCTAACGAGGTTATCCACATAAGCGAGGAAGTAACGTGAGTGCATCGGAACTGTTAGGCCAGGTAGCTCTTGTCACTGGCGCAAGCTATGGCCTGGGACGCGCGATAACGGAGGAGCTGCTCAAACGCGGCGCCAAGGTGATGCTCACGGACATTACTGAGCGAGTGGAAACCACTACGGCGGAGCTGGCGGCGCAGGAGTTGCCGGTGGCCCATACCCTCCTGGACGTAACTGATCGGGCCTCGGTAGATGCCGCGGTAGCGCAAACCGTCGCGCGGTTCGGCAAGCTTGATATCTTTATAAATAACGCCGGCTGGTCCAAGGTGATGAAACCGATCCTGGAGCTAACAGGTGAGGACTGGGACGCCTATATGGACATCAATATCCGCGGCAACCTGTTCTGTATCCAGGCGGCCGCTCAGGCGATGATCGCCCAGGGCCACGGCGGCAGAATCGTCGCAATTGCTTCCACGGCGGCCTGCAAACCCTATAAGCGCGCATCGGCGTACTGCACCAGCAAATCGGCCATCCCGATGCTGACCAAGGCCGCCGCACTGGAACTTGGAGAGTTCGGGATCACCGTCAACTGCGTTGCCCCTGGCCCAACGACGACGGAAACCAACCTGGCCCATAGTTCTGGCGCCATCGATCCCAAAATGGGCGAAGAGAAACGCCGCCGCGAAGCCTTGATCCCGTTAGGTAAGAATGACCCGGTAGATATCGCCACGGCAGTCGCTTACTTCGCCTCCCCCGCTGCGCGTCGAGTTACCGG
The DNA here is from genome assembly GCF_019218905.1 of Pseudomonas sp. PDM24. Taxonomy (NCBI): domain Bacteria; kingdom Pseudomonadati; phylum Pseudomonadota; class Gammaproteobacteria; order Pseudomonadales; family Pseudomonadaceae; genus Pseudomonas; species Pseudomonas sp. PDM24. The sequence continues at coordinate 179,555 of NZ_JAHUWR010000003.1, forward strand.
CCAGATGATCGTGGTGGAAGGCGGCGGGTTGCTGCTGTCATGAGCCAGGTGTTCTCCGACCTGTTCACGCTCCACGGCCAAGTGGCGGTGGTCACTGGCGCTGCCTCAGGAATCGGCAAAGCTACTGCCCGCCTGCTCGCAGCCGCAGGCGCCAGAGTCGTGGTCGCCGACAAGGACCTGGAGGGCGCGCAGCGAGTGGCTGACGAGCTGGGCAACGACAGCTTCGCCATTGCTTTTGATCTGACCGAAGACGCCTCGATTCGCACGATGTTCCTGTACATCTCAGAGGTCTGCGGGCGCCTGGACATTCTCATCAACAATGCTGGCATTTATCCCCGTTATGCCTTGCAAGATGTCACCCAGGCGCAGTGGCACGACATGCAGACCGTCAATGTCTGGGGCTGCTTTATGGTGTTACGCGAGGCGGCGCTGCTGATGCGCGCCGGTTGCAACGGCGGGCGTATCGTCAATCTCTCGTCCATCGGTGGGGCGCGCACTGCCGTACACGATCAGGTGGCCTACAACGCGTCGAAAGCGGCTCTGGACTCGATTACCCAGTCAACTGCGCTGGAGTTCGCCGGAGATCGCATATTGGTCAACTCCATCCTGCCCGGCGCGGTAGCGCCACTGGATCCCAAAGTGAAAACTGCCGGCCATGCCGCCCCCACTGGCCCATTGTTGACTCCCGGTCGTATTTTGTTGGGACGCGCTGCGCACGCTAACGAAATTGCAGCGCCAATCCTAATGCTGGTCAGCGCCGCGGGTGCCTACATCACCGGTCAGACGCTCATCGTCGATGGCGGTTTTTCTATTTCCTGAGGAGCAAGCATGCCGATTCAAACCCAACGCCACGGCGATGTGGTCGAGATCACCCTGGATTGGCCCGAAGTCCGCAACGCGCTGGGGCCAAGCGAAGGCCGCGAGCTGCGCCTGGCCCTGGAGGCAGCTAATGCCGACGATAGCGTCGCCGCTGTGGTGCTGTCGGCCAACGGCAAGGCCTTCTGCGCGGGCGGCAACTTGCCGGAAATCGTTCGCCTAGCCGAGCAGGGTGCCAGCGCTGTGGAGGACACTATTTACGGTGAGTTCCAGGGCGTATTCCGGGCGATCCGTGAATGCCCGGTACCTTTCATCACCGCCGTGGATGGCGCCGCCGTCGGCTTTGGCTGCGACCTGGCCCTGGCCGGCAGTGCCACTTTTATCGGCGACCGGGGCTGGATTGCCCAGGGCTGGATCAAGGCTGGTCTGATTCCTGCCACCGGCGGCACTCACTACGTAGTGCGCCGCGGGGGTCAACAAGTACTCTGGCGCCTGCTGCTAGCGGACCGAGTCGATGGCCCCACCGCAGAAACCTGGGGCTTGGCCATAGCTTGCCCCCAGGCACGCGAGGCGGCCCTGGAGATGGCAGCCAAATACGCGGCCTTCCCCCGCGCACCTTTAAAAGCACTGACCCACCTGGCCAGGCTGGCCGAGCCGGAAGAACACCTGGCAGCCGCCTTACGCTACCAGATCGGTTTCCTGACTGACCCAGGTTTTGCCCTACAGGCACAGCGACTATTGAACCCGTAAGTTGTTCACGCCAGCCAACGTGAACAGATCCCTTAACCCAATGATAAAAAATGAGGATCAACGATGGACAAGCACAACACCGGATGCCCGATTACCATGACCGACCCCAAGGTCATGACCTGCCCGTTTCATGCTTATGACACGCTGCGGGAAGAAAAGGACATCTATATCGATCCGGTCACCGGCTTTTACGTCATCACCCGCTACGACGACTTGAAAACCATCGCCGACGACCCTCAGACCTTCGCTAACAACACGGGCCAACTGGGCTCGCGCTCGCAGTCGGCAAGCCAGAAAGTGGGTGAACTGTACAGCAGGGAAGGCTATTTGCACGTCGACACGCTGGTGACCAACGACCCGCCCTCGCACACCCGCTATCGATCGCTGGTCGACAAGGCCTTCAATGCCCTGCGCATCCGCTCTGCCGAAGGCACTATTCTGGCAGTAACCAATGCCCTTATCGACAAATTCCCCGATGGACCGTTCGATTTGGCCGAAGCCTTTTCGATACCGCTGCCGGTTCGCATGATTGCCGAACAACTGGGCATCCCGCCGGAACTGGGGCCGGACTTCAAACGCTGGTCAGACGCGCTGCTGCAGCAGGCTAGCCCTAACCTCAGCGAAGATGAAATGTTGGCTGTGGCTAAAGTTGTCGTTCAGATGCAGCAGTTCTTCGCCAAGATGATTCGCGACACACGCGAGAAACCGAGCGGCACGCTACTTAGCGACCTTGCCAATCTGGACATAGATGGCCAACGGCTGAGCGAAGGCGAGCTAGTGTCGATCCTGATGCAACTGTTGGTAGCCGGTAACGAAACGACCACCAACACCCTCTCGGCCGCCGTGTTGCGCCTGGCGGAAGATCCTGCCTTGCAAGATCATCTGCGCAAGAATCCCGATCAGATTCGCAACTTCTATGAAGAAGTACTGCGCCTGGACGCCGCCCTGCAGGGGCTGTTCAGACGTGCAACTAAGGACGCTCAGGTTGGAACAACGGCAATCCCCGCCGGAGCGATCCTCCATCTGCGCTTTGGTGCTGCTAATCGTGACCCGCAACGCTACGACAACCGCAATGAGGTTGACCTTCAGCGCAAAGCCATCACCCAGCATCTGACGTTCGGTCATGGCATCCACTTTTGCCTGGGCAACCAGTTGGCTCGTGCCGAACTGCGCATCGGCCTGAGCCGTCTGCTCGAAACAACCACTTCACTCCGGCTGGCCGACGTTCCTGACAATGTGGTCCGACCGCCACATTTCATAGCCTATGGCATCAGCAAATTGATGATCGAGATCACCCGAGCCTAACTCGCTGGCGCCCTGCCCAACAAGAACAATCACGCATTATTGCGAAGGTGCACATCATGCTGAATCACTACACCGACTTCTTCACCCTGGCGCATCCCGAAGAGTTCTACATTGGCGGCGAGTGGGTAAAACCGCTGGGCGACAAGCGCCTGGAAGTCATATACCCAGCCAACGAACAGGTCATCGCACGCCCCCCGGAAGCGTCTGTCGCCGATATCGAAAAAGCCGTGGCGGCTGCACGTCACGCATTCGATTTTGGGCCCTGGGCGCGCATGAGCTATGCCGAGCGCGGTGCCAAACTGCTGCAAGTGGCAGCCATCATGCAGCGCCGTGCAGGCGAGTTCAGTAAAAGCTGGACCGCCGAAATGGGCTGCTCCGTCAATCTCGCAGGCCCGGGCGGTTTCTCGCCATTCGCCCTGTTCTCGTACTATGGCAACCTGATCGCCAACGGCACGTTTGAGGAAGTTCGCCCACAAAGCCGCGGCAACGGTGTCGGTCTCGTGGTCAAGGAGCCGGTCGGCGTGGTGGCGGCCATCACGCCCTGGAACGCACCCGCCTCGCTGTCCAGCAAGATCATCGCCTCGGCGCTGGCCGCAGGCTGCTCCGTAATCCTCAAGCCAGCACCAGAAACCCCGCTGTTCGCTTGGCAAATCGCCGAATGCCTGGAAGAAGCCGGTGTACCGCCGGGCGTATTCAACTTCGTTCCCGCAGGCCGTGAGGTAGGTGACCACCTCGTGCGCCACGTCGGCGTAGACAAGGTGAGTCTGATCGGTTCCACCGCCGCCGGTCGTCATATTGCCTCGGTATGTGGTGACCGCCTGGCCCGGGTCAGCCTAGAGCTCGGTGGCAAGTCCCCCGCCGTTATCCTCGACGACATCGACCCGGAACAGGTCGTGCCCAATCTGATCCCGCACTTCACCATGAACGCTGGCCAGATGTGCGCGGGTCTCACCCGCATCATCGTGCCCGAACACCGCCACGACGAGTTCGCCGAGGCCATCAGTGCCGGTCTGCGTAGCCTCAAGGTAGGCGACCCGTTCGATCAGCACACCGACTATGGCCCGATTGCCATGAAGCGTCAGTACGACAAAGTGATGGGCTACCTGGAACACGGTCGCAGGGAAGGCGCGCGGGTAATCACCGGTGGTGGCCGAGCCGCCAACCTGGATCAGGGTTACTACATCGCCCCTACTCTGTTCTCCGGCGATAACAGCATGGTCATCGCCCAGGAAGAAATCTTCGGCCCCGTGGCGGTGCTGATCAAACACAAAGGGGACGAGGATGCGGTGCGCATTGCCAACGACACCTGTTATGGCCTCAATGGTGCCGTCTATACCAGCGATGCCGACCGCGCCTACCGCACCGCCCGGCAGATCCGCGCTGGCAACCTGACCCATAACGGCTGGACCTACGACCCGGTATTCCCCTTCGGTGGCTTCAAACAATCCGGTATCGGTCGTGACGGCGGCCCCGAAGGCTTGGCGTCCTACCAAGAGACCAAGGTGGTCTACATGGCGGCAGCACCCAAGTCCTTCTGCGGCTGAACCACAGGGAGTACCACGTGGAAAAGTACGACTACATCATCGTCGGCGGTGGATCGGCAGGCTGCGTATTGGCTAACCGTCTGAGCCAGGATCCGGGTTGCCGGGTCCTGCTGCTGGAGGCCGGAGGGGACGCCACCAGCCTGAAGGTTCGCCTGGCGTTCGGCTTTGCCCTGATGCTCAACAAGCCCCGTTACGACTGGTGCTATGAGACTCAAAAAGAGCCCCATCTCAATGATCGGCAGATGCCCTATCCCCGCGGCAAACTGCTCGGCGGCTCCAGCTCCATCAACGCCATGCTGTATGTTCGTGGGCTCAAGGAGGATTACGATGCCTGGGCTGCCGAAGGCTTGGACAGCTGGGGCTGGGCTGGCGTCGAGCCCTATCTGAACAAGCTGGAGCACTACCAGGGCCAATCGCCTTGGCAACGTGGAAACACCGGGCCCGTGAAGGTCAATCCGGTCCCTAATTTTCACCCTCTCAGTGCCCGCATCGTCGAAGCAGCGGGCCAGTCGAGCGTTGGTAGTACCCAGGACTACAACGGCACCCAGGCATCGGGCATCGGCCAGGCTCAGGTGTTCTACCACGATGGTCGGCGCTGTGGCTCGGCCGCTGCTTATCTCGAGCCGGTACTGGAGCGTGCGAACCTGCGCGTGGAAACCAACGCAACGGTTGAGCGGGTGTTGTTCAAAGGCCAGCAGGCCACCGGCGTGCAGTATCGCCAGAACAGCGAAATCCGGCTGGCCGAAGGCCGGGAGGTCATTCTCAGCGCCGGTGCAATCGGCTCGCCGCAACTGCTGGAGCTGTCCGGTATAGGCCAGACAGCGCGTCTGCGCGACCTGGGCATCGAGATGGTGAAGGATCTGCCTGCCGTGGGGGAGTACCTGCAGGACCACTTCCTGGTCTTTGTGGTTCAAGCCCTGCAGAACATCCGCGGCATGGGTGCCGAACTCAGTGGCTGGCGCGCAGCACTCAACACGGCGAACTATCTGCTGTTCAAACGCGGCCATATGAACGGCACGCCGACACAGATCTGCGGCCATGGAAGCGTCAAGGTGGATGGTGAAGAAGTCGGCCTGCAATTCATGGGCATGCCGCTGAGCTTCGTTCGCGACCCCGTGCGCAAGACCGTGGTGCAAAACCCTGATGCGGCCATGATGCTGGGCATGAATGTGTGCCGCCCACACAGCCGCGGCCATGTGCATATCCGTAGCAACAAGGTGGATGAAGCACCGGAGATTGCCACCAACTTCCTGTCCGATGAGCGTGACCTGAAAGCTACGATTGCCGGTCTGCGCCTATGCCGAGAAATCATCGCGCAGCAGGCACTAGATGGTATCCGTGCCGAAGAAACCGCACCAGGCTGCCAAGTGGACAGCGATGAAGCGCTCACCGCCTATATCCGCGCTGCGGGTGCTTCGGCCTATCACCCGGTCGGCACTTGCCGCATGGGGGTCGATCCGGCCACCAGCGTAGTCGATGCCCAGCTGCGGGTACATGGACTCAAGGGCCTGCGAGTCGTGGATGCATCCGTCATGCCGCGCCTGGTTTCAGCCAACACCCACGCACCGACGGTGATGATTGCCGAAAAAGCCGCGGACCTGATCCGAGGTGAGCACAGCCGCGCCTCCACATGACCTCTCTCGCGGGCAGCTTCTGCCCGCGAACACTCTTACTAGTGAATGAAACGCTGCACCACAGTGAGTATTCATTCGCCTGCACTTCGCCCCAGGGTGCCCCTATGTACGATACGAACGCCAAAAACAAACGGCCTGAAGCAGACACCGGTAGGCCTTGGTATGTCCTCTTCCTCCTAAGCTGCGGCTACATGGTTTACACCCTCGACAAGCAAGTGATTTCGGTGTTGATCGAGCCGATAAAAGCAGAGTTTGGCATCAGTGATACGACGATCAGCCTGCTTGCTGGTCTAGCCAGTACGGCGCCTTTCGCCCTGGCGTGTATCCCTGTCGGCATGCTGGCGGACCGTATCAACCGCAAAAACCTACTTGTAACGCTGATCATTGCCTGGAGCTTGATGACTGGCATGGCAGGCTTGGCCACCAGCATCTTGCTGCTAATTCTCTCGCGCGTCGGCGTCGGTGCATTTGAGTCCGGTTTCTCGCCGCTTAGCCTGTCTATTCTCAGCGACACGTTCCAGCGTCGCAGACGGGCGACCGCCATGGGACTGTTTGCCCTAGGATCGCCGGCAGGCGCCTTTCTCGGCCTTGCACTGGGCGGGTACATCGCCGCCACCCATGGCTGGCGTGCCGCATTCTTCATTGCCGGGCTGCCTGGCCTGCTGCTGGCGCTGCTGATCGCGTTTACCGTGCGTGAGCCACGACGGGGCCAGTACGACCCTCCCGAGCAACTCACGGGATCCGTTCCACTTCGTCAAGTCCTGGCCCATATCTGGCGTGACCGCGCGCTCTGCAACATTCTTATGGGCATGGTGTTCTGCGCCGTGGTGCCGGCGGCAATCACAATCTGGAGCCCCAGTTTCCTGATCCGCGTTCATGGCATGGACATCCGGCAAGCAGGCCTGGCAGCGTCTTTGGCAGTGGGCTTATGCGGCGCGGCGGGAGCGGCCGCAGGCGGTTTTATCGCGGATCGTCTCGGGCGTATCGAGGAATGGCGCAAGCTGATTTCCCCCGTGTTGGGCACCCTGCTCTCGAGCGTCCTTGCGGTGCTCACGTTCGTTGTCGTGAGCGATGCCGTGGCTGCCGTCGTGTGCCTGGCACTTGTCGCCTTCTTTTCGCAGTTTTTCATCGGCACGGGCTATGGCGTCACAACCACACTGTGTCCACCTGCATTGCGCGGCACCACGCTGTCCATTCTGCTGATGGCATTCAACTTCGGCTCGTTCGGGCTTGGCACATTACTCCTGGGCATGCTCAGCGACCATCTAAAGCCCTGGGCCGGTAACACCGCCATTGCATACGGCATGCTCGGTTCAGTGCTATTCAGCATTCTTGGCAGCGGTTTTATCGCCCGGGCGATGTGGCACATGCGGCGCGCCAACCAGCAAGCGCTGGTGGACGGTTACTGAAATGACCTCAAAGACGCGCAGTGCAAAGCATCTGACACCATGGGTGTTAGGCGTTGCGGTGTTATTGCAAACCCTCGACGCCACGTCAGTAGCTGTCGCTCTGCCGGCGATCGCAGTCGACCTGCAGCGCGACACTCTGGCGGTTTCGGCGACCATCTCCGCCTATCTGCTGGGTGCTGCTGTCAGCGTACCGCCCTGCGGTTGGCTGGCTGATCGATTCGGTGGGCGGAATGTATTTCTGCTGGGAATACTGAGCTTTGTTCTCGCATCCGTGGCCTGTGCTATGGCTCCTTCCTTACACGTACTACTTGTTGCACGCTTTGCCGAGGGCGCGGCCGGGGCGCTGCTAGTCCCCGTGGGGCGTATGGTCATCATGCGCACCTTCGCCGCCGATGAGCGCGTCCGCGCCTATACAACCTTCGTACTCCCTGCATTGCTCGGACCGATGTTCGGGCCGCTGATAGGCGGCATGCTTGTGGAGTACGCCAGTTGGCGATGGATATTCCTTCTCAATGTGCCACTGGGCCTGTGCAGCCTACTGGCTGTATACCTGCTAATGGGAAACTTCCGGGAAAACCGGCCACGTAAAATGGACTTGCTAGGCATGCTGATTACCAGCCTGGCGCTGCTAGTGTTCGTATTTGGCCTGATCATGCTATCCAGAGCACTCTGGCAAGTCGGCACCATTGCCGTAGCATTGGGGCTATTGCTTGGTGTGCTGGCCGTCGCTCACGCCTGGCATCACGAGCATGCGTTACTGCAACTATCGCTGCTCAGGTCGCCTTTGTTCCGGCGCGCACTGGGAACAGATCTGTGTTGCCGGCTGCTGATGAATGCTGCGCCTGTTTTGCTTTCGTTGTTGCTGCAATCGAGGCTGGGTCTCTCCCCGTCGTTGACCGGCATCTTGATCGTGATGATCGCCGTAGGGTCAATGCTTACCAAACCCTATACCTATCGCTGGCTGGATCGGTACGGTTGCCGCGACATGATGGCCAGTTCAACAGTGCTCACAGTACTTGCGTTCATTAGTTGCGCCTGGCTCACACCAACCTCCTCGCCTTGGCTGATCGGTGGCTTGCTCCTGGCATTCGGTTTTTTCCGCTCACTTACCATCAGCGTCACCGCGGTCATGATCTTTCACGGTGTCGCACCTGAGGATACCGGCGCCGCCACGACCCTTTCAGCCATCGGCCAGCAGGTTTTTCAAGTCATGGGCCTCACAGGCGTAACCATCCTGATGCAACTGAGCGGTGGCCAGCATCCGAGTAACGTCACCATCGCCGAAGCCATCGTTGTAAGCGGGCTGCTATCGCTCACTGCTCTGTATTTCATCTTCCGCATCGGCCCCGTGACGCTCAGGCCATGACCTCTTCAGCAACGGAGACAATAACAATGAACCCTCCTACTCCCCGATCAACCTGGGTGATCATGCTGGCACTGGCCATTGCCGAGATAACCAGCACGTTCGAAGTCAGCATGGCATTCGTGGCGCTGCCAACGCTCAACCGCGTATTTGCCGATCCCGCTGCTGTCAGCTGGGTCCTGTCCAGTTTCTTTATCGTGGCCGCCGGCAGTGTCGCGCTGTTCGCCCGCTTGGGTGACCTCTACGGCCGCCGGCGCATGTTGATGACCGTGTTGTCCATCGCAGCATGCGGCTCGCTGATCAGCGCTCTGTCCACCACGTTGCCAGGCGTCATACTCGGGCGCTCGCTCCAAGGTGTCACCGGCGCCGTGCTGCCTCTGTGCTTGGGCTTAATGCGCGAGAACATGACGCCCAAAACCCTCACGTTCAACATTGGCATCATGGGCGGTGTGATGGCCGTAAGTTCAGGTCTGGCCTTCCTAGTGGCCGGCGCCATCATCGATCTGTATGACTGGCATGGCATGTTCTTTTTCAGCGCCCTGCTGGCAGTAGTTGGTATGGTTGCCGTATGGAGCCTGGTACCAGCCTCTCCTCCCGTGGTCAGCGACGGGTCGCTGGATATTCTGGGGGGAGCCCTGTTCGTACCCGCCGTCACCGGCCTGATGCTGTCCCTGACCCTGGCCAAGAGCGGCTGGCTACAACCGCAAAGCGCTGGACTGTTGATGGCCAGCCTTGTGCTGCTGTTTGTGTGGGCACGCCATGAGTACCGTCACCCGGATCCGCTGATCAACGTGCGCCTGTTTGCCGATCGCAGGATTTTGCTGGCCAACCTGGTCTTTGCTGCCATTGGTCTGGGGCCGATGATTGGTGGCGCGGTGATCCTCAGTCTGGCCCAGCAACCGGCGTGGAGCGGCGCCGGGCTGGGGCTCACAGCCACAGCCGCTTCACTGCTGAAGCAGCCCACCACCTTAATGGGTTTTGTCGCCGGGCCGGTCGCCGGCTTGCTTGCCGCCCGCTACGGCATTCGTGTCGCGATGCTGGTAGGCGGCGCGCTGGTCCTGGCGGCTTGGGTTCCGCCGTTGCTGAACCTGAACTCACTGAGCGCGCTACTGTTGACCGTGGTGGTCTTCAGCTTCGGCATCACCGTGTTGTTCAGCGCAACCAGCAACCAGGTGGTCATAGCCTCACCAGCGAATCGGACTAGCGAGGCCATGGGCTTGGCCCAGGTCTGCAGGAGTACCTGCGCCGCCTTGGGCAGTCAGATACTGGCCACGCTGCTGGCCAGCTCAACGGTGACCCCTGAAGGTGGCGGTACGCCGCTACCGAGTGCAGAGGCCTATCGCCTGGCCTTTCTGTTTCTGATCCTGTGCAGCGCGACTGCCCTGCTTGCCGCCTGGCTGGCACCCACTCCCCGCGAACGTCGGAATCACCCGTTTACGACTCTAAAGAGTGGGCAGCACTGACTCAGAAGTCTGCCAATATACGTTCAAAGCGAGTACGTACGCGAACCTGCGAGTTGGGGTTGGTGAACAGATAGAGCTGGCCCCGAGCGATGGCATCCAGTACCTGCTTCGCTACCTCTTCAGGGTCAATGTGGCCGGCACCGCTGGCGCTGGCCGCCGCGTCAGGCACCTGAAGCGGGACGTTACTGTGCCCCGGACGGTTGCGCGCCGCATCGCGTATACGTGTACGGACAAGGCCGCAACACAGTACCGTCACACCGACCTTACTCCCCGCCACGCGCAAGTCTGCTTCCAGGGTCTCGGTGAGCGATACCACGGCATGCTTGGTGGCGTTGTAGGCCGCATTACCAGCGATGGTCGATACGCCCGCCATGGAAGCGGTAGTCACCACATAACCGCTGTCCTGAGCAACCAGCAAGGGCGCGAATACATGCAAGCCGTTGAAAACGCCGCGTAGGTTCACATTCAGAATCCATTCCCAGTCCGCCGCATCCAGCGTCCATAGCGGACCGAATGGCAGCATGACGCCGGCGTTGTTGCAGAGGATATCGACCCGACCGAAGCGCTCCAACACCTGGTCTCTGGCAGCTTCTACCTCCGCACGATTGGTGACGTCACAGACCAGCGGCAACACCTGCGCGCCTTTGCTCATAACATTACGCGCCGCTTCGCTCAACGCCTCTGACTCGATATCCAGCAGCGCGATATTGACGCCGCGCTGGGCAAACGCCACGGCCAATGCCAGACCAATGCCTGAAGCCGCCCCGGTTATAACCGCGACCTGTCCTGCTACTACATCCATGATCCCTTCCCGCCTATTCGGCCATTGCCATACTCACACAAGAAATATAACATAGATCACCTAGATAACTACGTAAACCAACACAGGACAGATGATATGAAATGGTTGACCCAGCAAGTCGTATTGCTATCGGGAGTCGGCGAAGGCCTCGGCCGGGACACCGCGTTGCTATTCGCTGATCAGGGAGCGGACCTGATCATCACCGCACGCCGCGCGGAACACATCGAACGCATTGCCGAAGAGGTACGCGCGAAAGGCCGGCGCTGCCTGCCGGTGGTGTGCGATATCGCCGTGCTCGAGGACTGCGAGAAAACCGTGAGCCAGGCGATTAAGGAGTTTGGCCGGATAGATACGCTGATCAATATCGCCTACCGCGGTGACTGGCCTCAGCGCACCAGCCTTCTCGATTCGCAACCGGACCTGTCCAATTACCGGGAGTGCTTCGAGGTCAACGTGTTCGCCACGCTGCAGATGACACGGGCGGTAGCGCAGCATATGGTCGAACAACGCAGTGGCCGGATCGTGATGATCAACACTATGACTGCCGAAAAAGTCTTGCCCGGTAGTGAAGCCTACGCCGGTTCCAAGATCGCTCTGCAACGCATGACCAGAGCCATTGCTATGGAGCTTGGAGAATACGGCATCCGGGTTAACTCCATGCACCCGGGCTTCATGTGGGGACCGCAAGTGCGCAAGGTCATGGAAACCCGTGCTGAGCAGAACGGCACCAGCGTGGAACATGAACTGCGCCAGGTCAGCAGCCAGGCCGCCCTGCGCTATATCCCAAGCACCGAAGAATATGCACGCACTCTGCTGTTTTTCGCCTCCTCGCTCTCCGATGCCGTCACCGGTCAGTCACTGCACGTCAACGGGGGGCTGTACATGCATTGATCCACGCACTATCCGCTATCTGCCCGGCGCTGCCAGCCCACCGACAAAAACAACAAGAGCCTCCATGCAAACGCTGATCAACCCCGCCATTCGCCTAATGAACCGCCTGAGCTTCGGCATGAAGTTCAGCCTGATCAGTGTATTGTTCGTTCTGGCGCTGCTCGCCACCAGCGGCACCTTGGTGCTCACGGCTTATCAGCAACTCGATGCCACCCAAAGCGAACACAACAGCCTCGCCGTCTTGAAAGCGAGCCTGCAAATACGCCGCTCCATGATGGATCTGGAAAGCTTGATGACCCTGCGCAACAAAGCGCCGCTGACTATGCAGAACAGCGATATCGACCAACGTATCGGCCGGCTCGAAAGCCAAGTGGTCAACGCGATGCAGGAGCTCAATGGTCTCGCCGATGGAGGCCTGACCCGGCTCGACAAAGCCGGCCTCTACGATGCGCTGCTCAACGATATGCAGGCCCTCAAGGCCGATGGCTTGCACAACAGCGAACGGGACAGCGTACGCAAGCAATTGAGCACTATGCAGTTACTGATCGAATCAATCTCCTCCAACAGCGGCCTTGGCATCGACGAAAACCCCGTCGTTCGAGAGCTGGCCGGATACCTCTCGGTGATGAGCGGCGAAATCGATGCATCGATAAGCATCATCCGCACGCTGGCAGCCTCGACATTGGCCGTCGGCATGCTGAGCTCAGCCGATGGTGACCTGATCCAGCAACAGTTGAGCGAAGTGGATCGACTCGAAGACAACTTCGCCAGCAAAGTCTCGCGCTTGTTCGACACCCACCCCGACACCCGTCCAGCGCTAGAAGCGGCCAGCGAGGAAACGCGGCGCTCTATCGCCGCCATCATCACCCTGGTGGAAAACCAGGTATTGCTGGCGGGTGACCTGACCATGACTTGGCCCGTGCTCGTCCAAACCATCGGTAGCGAAATGGACAAGGCCGAGCAGCTCAATCAGGTCATATTCTCCAGCCTGGAGCAGCGGCTCGAAACTCGCCTGGCCAAAGACCGCTGGAACATGTCTCTGTTACTGGCAGCTCTGGCGATCACACTGTTGGTGATCATCTACCTGGCCAGCGGCTTTTATACCTCTATACGCCGCATCCTCAAGAGCCTGAGCGATGTGATGAATAATGTTGCTGCAGGCGACATGACCGTTAGCGTAGAGGCCGTCAGCCGCGACGAGCTGGGCGACCTGAGCCGCGTATTCAACGTCTCCATCGCCAAGGTGCACGACCTGATAGAGCGCGTTGGCCGCACCATTGGCGAAGTAGAACATCAGGCCAGCCAGGTAGCCCATGTATCCAGCCACAGCAACCACGAAGTTTCTGCCCAGCGCGACCAGATCGAGCAGGTAGCCACAGCCATGAAGCAGATGGCAGCAACGGTGCAAGAGGTAGCCCGTAGCGCCGCCGCGGCAGTCAGCAGTGCCCAGGACGTGAACCGCGAAACCATCGGTGGCAAGGAACTGCTCAATGTCCAGGTAGGTAGCATCAGAGCCCTGGCCAGCGAGATCGAACATTCGGTACGCGTGATCAACCAACTGGCCAATGATAGCCAAGCCATCAGCCAGGTATTGGAAGTCATCCGAGGTATCGCCGAGCAGACCAACCTGCTGGCGCTCAATGCCGCAATCGAGGCAGCCCGCGCCGGCGAGCAAGGGCGCGGTTTTGCCGTTGTAGCAGACGAAGTACGCAGCCTGGCAAAACGCACCCGCCAATCGACTGAAGAGATTGAGCAGATGATCAGCCTCCTGCAGAGCGGCGTGGGCGAAGCCGTCATGGCCATGAACAACAGCAACGCCAAAGCGGAAACGACAGTCAGCCACTCCGACCAGGTGCAACACGCCCTCGCTCACATCCTCGACTTGGTCAACAACATCGTAAACCAAAACCAACAGATCTCTGCAGCTGCGGAGCAGCAAACGGCAGTTGCCCACGAAATTGATCGTAGCATCGTGCAGATCAATGCTTCAGGGGAGCGTACAGCTGAAGGGGCAAGTCGGACGGAACGGGCGAGTCAGCAGCTTAGCTTGCAGGTGTCGGAACTTAAGTCGTTGATCGGTGCGTTTCAGGTCTAAGGGCCACGATCTGACGATAGTAATAGGCTGTTGCCTATAGATGATTTACCTGACGATTCTTGGGTAACAGCCCGTCAGTAGTCTTTCTAAAACCACTTGCTGCACAGAGCATTCAAACGGTTATTGATCGGAAACATTGATACCACTCGGCTGAGCAATGTCCCCTCTACTACCTCTCGCTCAACGGGACAGTTTCAACAGGTGCTCTGGCTCGCGATAATCAGGATCAGCCGAGACCTGCATAGCCGTCAGCATGGCCTCACAATCGGCCTCAATTGAAGGGCGATAGTCGGCGTGGGGAAACAGGTAAAACTGTTGCTGGCGCATGCCAGTCACGGCAGCTCGAGCGACATGCTCTGGCGCCATGCCCATCTGGGTCGATAGATGCTTGGCGGCACCGTCTTCGTGGCGTAAGGAATCCGGTCTGGCATGCAGGGCGTTAGCGCGAATTTGCGTGGCCACGACCCCCGGGCACAGCACCGAGACACCAATGGAAGTTCCCGCCAGTTCCAGTTGCAGGACCTTGGCGAAGTTGACTAATGCCGCTTTGCTGGTCGTGTAAGCCCCTTGCGTAGCAAAGGGGTGTAACGCGGTAATAGACGCCACCAGCAGAACATGGCCCTGCCGCCCTCGCGCCTTCATCCCTGGTAGAAATGCCTGCACGGCGTGCAGCGAGGCGAACAGGTTGACGTCGTATACCCAGCGCCACGCTTCAAGGGTTATCTCTTCCAGAGTGCCGGTGAAAGACACGCCCGCATTGCTGCAAAGAATGTCGCAAGGCCCGAGGGCTTTTTCGGCCTCGTCGCGAGCACCAGCCCAACTGCTTGGGTCAGTCACATCTAGCTGAACGGCGATCACCTGATCGTTGTCGTCGAGCTCGGCAGCCACGGCGCGGGCTCGCTCCAGATCGATGTCAGCGAGGGCCACACGTGCTCCCTGCTGCAAAAGCTCGCGAGCTATGGCGCTGCCGATGCCGCCCGCCCCCCCGCTGATAAACACGACCTTGTCGCGAAAATCCAACATTGCAGGACTCCTTTTGGTAGGTGGTGCGGGCGTTTTTTTTCAAGGCAGCTTGGCCAGCAACGCCCTTACCGCCGGGCGGCTGATCTTGTCCGAAACAGTACGCGGCAGGCTGTCCACCACGTAGATGCGGACCGGCACCTCGTAGGGCGAAAGGTTGTCCTTGGCGAACTGACGAATCGCCGCTACATCCAGAGCCGCGCCCCGATAGGCCTCGACCACCGCGACCGGTACCTCTCCCAGACGTTCATCTGCAACGCCCAGCACGATGGCATCGAACACGCCCGGGGACAGCTTGATGACATCCGCCACCTTCCCCGCCATGACCTTGAAACCGCCGCGGATAATGGCATCGTCGGCGCGACCGACGATGTAGAGGAAACCGTCGGCATCCAACCGGGCCAGGTCCGTGGTGGGGATCCAGTCCTTGCCACCGTCGATACGGTCCAATTTGGCTTCGAGGATGCCCTGCTCCCCCGGCTCCACTTCTTCGCGTGTGGCTGGATCGACGATACGTAACTGCACACCTTTGGAAATCCGCCCTACGCTGCCGCGCTTACTGGCAGCGAAGTTCTGGTGGTCTTCCAGCGTCCAGCTCGTCACCACACCCATGAACTCGGTGGCGCCATACGTGGTGAGCACCGGAACACCAAACTTACTCTCGAAAGCCTGCTGCAGGTCTACGGACAGCGGCGCCGTTCCTGCGCGCACCGCACGGACACTGGAGAAGTCATCGCGGGTCGCATCGCTGTCGACCATCATCTTGATTGCCGTGGGCGGCAGCGGCGCAAACTTGGGTCGGTACTTAACCAAGGCCTGGCGATAACGCCCGGCGTCGAACTTCTCAAAAAGCACGATCGGGCGAACTTCGAATACCGACATAAGGGTGTTAAAAGTGCCACTGGTATGCACCAGCGGACTGAACATAAGCGTGGGGGACGTTTGTGGCTTGAGTTCAAAGTTTTCCACTGGGCCCTTGGCGCTGCGCACACCATCGCGCAGTGAGGCGCTGATGGTGCGTTCGGATACCGGGATACGTTTAGGTGCGCCGGTGGTGCCGCTTGTCTGGATCTCGATCAGGGTGTTCGCCTCGCGCAAATGCCAGGTCTTAGCGCGTAACGGGGCCAGCTGTTCGAAGAACAGGCGGCCATCGCGAACCTCTGCAGCCAATACCATAGCGCCGCACGCCTCGCTGACGGCGACCACATCGGCGCCCAGGTCGTCACGACTGCCGATTAGGCACGCGAGGCCCAGGCCTGCGACTTCTTCGGCAACTAGGTGCGAGGGACGTATGGCATTGATCAGCAGCAAGCCACGGTCGGCACCCAGAATAGAAATGAAACTGCTCAATTGCTCAAGCCGATTGCGCCCCAGCAGGCCAATAACCGCGTCCTGGCCGATGCCTACCTCGGCAAGCACAGCGCCCAGCTCGGCAATCGCGTCCCCTAGGTCTTGCCAACTGAGGGTCTGCCCGTCGAAATCGATGGCGACCAGCGGACCACCGGCTTTAGTGACACGAATGATGTGTTCGGCGATACCAGTCATTCAACGAACCTCATAGCCTTTGCGTTTGCCGGTCAGTAGCATATTTTCCACTTGCGGGATGCCCAGCGGGTTGCCCAACTGGGTGTAGCTCAGGCCGCGCGACATGGCTTGTGAGCGGCCGGTATCCAGCGACTCCCAAATAGCCCTGACGGTGCCCTGGGTAGAAACGGACGGTTTGGAGGCAATGACAGCCGCTACTCTGTGGGCGCGAGCCCACAATTCTTCGTAGGGCACCAGCTCACTGACCAGGCCTATCTGGTGGGCGCGCTGAGCGCTCATGCGTTCCTCCAAGCCCATGAGCGAGACCCGCAGAATTTCGCCCAACGGCATGCGTCGCGCCATGCTAATCGGCTCCAGGGCGGCGACCAGGCCAAAATCGACATGGGGGTCGAAGAAGGTCGCGTCGTCCGAGGCGATCACTACATCGGAACCGCCCACGATATAGAAGGCGCCGCCGGCGCACATGCCACTAACCGCAGTTATCACCGGCTTCCATACTTTGTGATGCTTGGGATCCAGGCTTTCGCCCGGGTCGGGTTTGTTCCAGATATTGTCCGGGTACTGGAAGCCCTGAACACGATCCAGACCGGTGGAAAAAGCTCGGTTGCCATCCGCGCGAAATACCACCGCGTGGATATAGTCTTCATCGCGAACGACGCCCCACAGGCGCTTGATCTCCGCCATCATTTCCGCATTGATGGCGTTCATCTTATCGCCACGATTGAGCGTAATGGTGGCGACATGATCGTCACCTACTTCGAACTGAACGAGATTGGTCATAGTCGGTTCCTTAACGTTGTGGCGGGGTGATGAAGTCACCGCTGGCATCACCGAGCTTCATGCCGCCATCGCAATCGAGAATGGTGCCGGTGATGTAGCTGCCGTTGTCAGATGACAGAAATATCGCCGCCTGGGCGATATCCGCCGGCGTGCCGAAACGACGCAAAGCGGTATGCGAACTCCATTTGGTCTTGTCCTCCTCGGTGGGCGCCATGCGCTCGACACCTTCGGTACCGCGAATCGGCCCTGGGGAAATAGCATTCACGCGAATGCCGGCCTGCCCCCACTCCATCGCCAACACCTTGACCACCATGTTCACGCCTGCCTTGGCGGCACAAACATGGACTTGCTGCGGCAGCGGCTGCACGGCCTGCGGCGCAGTGATAGCAATCAGTGAAGCACCTGGCTTGAGCACAAAATCGTAGGCCGCACGAAACACGTTATAGGTGCCCAGTAGGTCGATATCTACCACCGTCTTGAACCCATTCGCCGAGATACCCACCGCCGGCGACATGAAGTTACCAGCTGCACCGGCAATCACCACACTGGGAGCTCCCAGCGTTTCCGTCGCCCGCTCGAACAGTTCACGTATCGCTGCGAAGTCACGGACATCGGCACTACCGGCCATAACGGTGCCACCCGTTTGCGCGCGGATCTCCTCGGCAGCATCCTCTGCCTTGTTCGGATCGCGTCCGAACACCAGAACCTTGTCCCCTTGGGCAGCAAAGCCCTTGGCGATACCCAGATTGATTCCGCTGGTACCGCCCGAAATGAATACGGTCTTGCCTGTCATGAAAACCCTCTTTTACCAGCCGGACATCGTGGCAACACGAGCACGGTGTGACTGGGGCATGCCCAGATAGGCCTGATCGAACAAGGCGCGCTTGAGCCAAATATGTGCGCCATATTCCCAGGTGTAACCGATGCCGCCATGGGCCTCGATCATGCGACGAGTGACCTTCGGGTAAACCTCGGTGATATGGGCTTTGGCCAAGGCCGCCGCCTCATGGGCACCCAGCGGTGCGGTATCAAACATATGCGCTGCGTACCAGTACAGGCCGACGCAGGGTTCCACCATCAATGCCATGTCAGCCAGTTGGTGTTTCACTGCCTGGAAAGCGCCAATCACCTGACCGAATTGCTCGCGCTCCTTGCTGTATTCCACCGCCAGATTCACGGCCCGGGAGGCGCCGCCGAAAGCGTCGGCAGCTAACAGAATGAGCCCGGCGTCCACTACGCTCTCGCCAGCTTTGATTGGCAGATGCTCGATGGCTACCTGATTAAATTCCAGATGGGCCAACGTACGCCCAGCATCTGTGGAAGGGACATCAGTACGGTCGATACCGCCGGCATCGCCCTGCACCACCGCCAAAGCGCCGCCCTTGAGACCAACCACAATCAGATCAGCGCCTTCGGCGTGTAGCACGTATTGCTTGCGACCGGTCAGTTGCCCTTCGCCTTCAAGGGTCCAGGTATCCGCTGTCCACTCACCCTTGGCTTCCGCCAAGGCAACCGTAGCGCGCAGCTCACCCGTTACCAACGCCGGCAGCCATTTGGCCTTCTGCTCCTCGCTAGCAGCAATGGTGATAGCCAGTGTCGCCAGGGCATGCTCGAAGAACGGACCCGGCATGGCATAACGTCCCACCGGCTCGGCCACCACGGCCAGATCAAGCAGGCCAAGACCGAGGCCGCCATACTCTTCCGGCACCACCATGCCGCCAATGCCCAGGTCCATCAGCCCGCGCCAGAGCGCAAAGTCAGCCTGGCCGTGCTCGTGCGGCTCAAGAGCTCGATTCATTGGGCATTCGGCGCGCAGGTAATCCACTACAGCGTCCTGAAAGGCGCGCTGTTGCTCGTCTAGATCGAACCTCATTCTTGACTGCTCTCCCGCGGCAAGCCGAGACCACGCTCGGCGATGATGTTGCGCTGGATATTGGAGGTGCCGCCGGCAATTGCCGCCGCCAGGGAGTTCATGTACTGATTGACCCAACGCTCGTTACCTGGTCGGCGGTTACCGATCGGCGAGATCAACCCTTCATCTTCAAGAACCGCATTGGCCACGTCCGCCACCGCCGCGGCATAATTGGACTGCCCAAGCTTGTTCATCATCTGCAGCAAACCGCCGCCGTTACCCGACAGCTCGCGAGTCATCTGAATGAAGCTGGAGCAGCGTTGCACCTCCAGCTCGGCCTTGAGCGCGGCCAACCGGTCGCGAACCCAAGGATCCTTGATCGCCGGCGCACCATTTTTTGAGGTCCGTTTTGCCAATCCCAAAAGGCTGTCGAACAGCGACTCGGAACGATCTATACCACCGAGCATGTTGCGCTCATGCTTAAGCAATGACTTGGATACGCTCCAGCCATTGCCTCGCTCGCCTACAATCCAATCTTCGGGGGTCACCGCATCGGTGAAGAACACCTCGTTGAAATCATTTCCACCGTTGATCTGCTTCATCGGGCGGATATCAATGCCCGGCTGGTCGAGATCAATCAGCAGGTAGGAA
Source organism: Pseudomonas sp. PDM24 (assembly GCF_019218905.1). Classification (NCBI taxonomy): domain Bacteria; kingdom Pseudomonadati; phylum Pseudomonadota; class Gammaproteobacteria; order Pseudomonadales; family Pseudomonadaceae; genus Pseudomonas; species Pseudomonas sp. PDM24. The sequence continues at coordinate 199,475 of NZ_JAHUWR010000003.1, forward strand.
ATCCCCTGATGCTTGCTCGCCTCCGGTTCAGTACGAATTAGAGCGAACATGTACTGGCAGTCCTTGGCATAGGACGTCCATACCTTCTGACCATTGATCACCCACTGCCCATCGCGCAGTTCGCCACGGGTCCGCAGGCTTGCCAAGTCGCTGCCCGAGCCCGGTTCGCTGAACCCCTGGGCCCAGCGATACTCGCCACTCAGCGTCTTGGCGACAAAGCGTTCCTTCTGCCATTCGGCGCCGCGTTCAAGCAGGGTTGGCACCAGCATCTGCACGCCATTGCCTTTGATTTCCCCCGGAGCCTTGGCCGCAGCGAACTCTTCGGCAATGATTCGTGCCCGGATGACATCGGACGGCTGCTCAGAACCGCCGAAACGCTTGGGAATACCCCGATACAGGTAGCCGGCCTCGATGGCCTGCTGACGAAAGGCGACGACATCCGCACCTTCCTTCCAGGTTTCGCGAAGAAAGCCGCGTACCTGTTCGCGGTACTCGTCGTGTTCTGGTCCGTAGTTAAGTTCCATAGTCCGCGGCGCCTCAGTCGAACCCCAGGTCGTCCCAGACCTGGTTGAGGTTTTTCATGGCCTGGCGGCCGCCGACGCGATCCCGCTCGCGCAGAAAATTAATCTCGTCCTCTCGCCATACCACGTTGGAGAACAACGAGTGCCCTACGGTAGCGAAGTTAAGGAAGGCGCCAATACCCAGACCATGGAAGTACTGCTGCAGCGCACGTTTGCCAAGCATCAGGTTGTCGGTGCTGTGGGCCGCCACGGCGCGGGCATATCGCAGCGCTTCGTCTTCCAGTTTTTCACGCGGCACCACCGAGTTGGCGACCCCCCACTCTTTGAGCTCCTGGGCGCTCATCTTGCGACCGGTCAGAAGAACCTCCATCCCCCGGTTCAAGCCCAGGCGCAGCATGGTCATCGGCAGTTGGGTTTCGAAGCCGGCAAAACCAATGCGGCTCTGACGACGAGCTACATACGCATCTTCGGAGAGGATCAGAATGTCAGCCGTCATGGCAAAGGAGAACCCCTGCCCCAGTACAGCGCCTTGCGCTGCCAGGATCACCACCTTGTCGCCCCAAATGGTGCCGGTCAGGGTGCTGTCGAGCAGCTTTCGGATACCACGCATGCGCTTGGACTGGCCAAGCCGACCACCTTTTTTCAGGCCGAACGCCTCGACCGGCATTTTCTTGGTGTCTTCCCCGGAGCAGAAATCACTGCCGTTACCCGCCAGGATGATCACCTTGATCTCGTCGTCGTCCTGCGCCTTGGCGAACGCCTGGGCCAGCATGTCGTTCATGTCCGGCGTCACGATCGCATTCTTGCGGTGCGGCCGATTCAGCGTGATGCGGGCGATATGCCCATCGATGACCTCATAGAGAATGCTCTGAGAAAGATCTTCCTCGGTATTATCGGGGATGTTGTTCATGGTCGTTTACTTCTCTTGAGCATTGATAAAGTCGTCGATGCGACCGTGGTAATGACGAATGCGCGCTTCTTGGTAACTGCCCAGCACCAGGCCTTTTTTCAGGGTCGACTGTAGCCCCACCCAGACGCCTTCGATGTTTTCGTAATCCTGATCGAAGATCGGCGCCAGACGCCCAAGTGCCGGGTTGTCGACAAAGGGCTTGTCCTCCGGCAACCAGAGGATTTCCGGGCTCTTCTGCATGGGCTCGGAAAGCAACCGCGGCGTCATCACGTAAACCTCCATGATGCAGCTGTCGTGATTGTCCTTATTGGGGCGGAAGCGATAGACGATCGGAAGCCCCATGCCATACCAGGGCATGAAGTTAGGGAACAGGAAGTACTCGATCGCATCAAGCAACTCGACATCGTTGAGATGGTCCAGCGACTTGCCCATCGCAGCGGCGGCAGCTTGGCGGCGCTGATCGGCCAGGGCACTGCGGTAGGTCATGCCCTCGGGAACCTGGATGGATTCGCGGCCGGTGCCCTTGGCCGCATAGTCTGCGAACTCCTGCTGCGACATCTTGCGGGTGATACCTGAAGCCTGTGCTATCGACACAGTGGCCAGACGGCTGACGTTGCGATCGAAGATGTCGTACTGGGTCTCGGCGTACTCGGACACCGGCACCGACTGCGGGTGCGTCGGCATCACGTGGTAGGACTCGATAAACGCTTCCATCGCCACTTTCCAGTTGCCAGGCACGATGCGCGCGACATGCACGGCGACGCGGAAGTCTTCCAGAGGCAGTCGACTGAAATGCTCGGGCAGCACGCCGAGCCACTTATCGAATGGTTCGGCGTTTTCGGCATCGGGATTGATGAACACGAAACCGCCCCAGGTGCCAACCTTAGCCTCCGGCAGGTTCATATTGCGATCGCAGGTTTGCGGAAAATCCCAGTCCTCGGTAATGCGGCGATTACAGCCATTCAGATCCCATGACCACCCATGGAAAGGACAGGTAAAGGCGCCGGCCTTGCCTTGCCCTTTGACCAGACGCATGGCTCGGTGCAGGCAGGCGTTTGGGTAGGCCTTGATCTCATCTACAGCCGTGCGCACCACGATGAACGAGCGATTGCCGATCTCGTAAGTGATGTAGTCACCGATCTCCGGGATATCGCCTTCATGGCAGGCCATCTGCCAAACACGCGACCAGAGCCCCTGCATCTCGCGCTCATGGAACTGCCGCGAGATGTAGCGCTCCACGGGCAGGTCTGCAGTCCCCATATCGAATGTGGAACGGGTAGCAAAAGCCCCTTCTATGGGGCGCTGTGCGTCTTCCGCCATGCGGATGCCGAGCGTGGGTTGTTTTGCTTGTTCTTTGCCGGACATGTCCCCTCCTCAATTCTTTTCATACGCCTGGGCGGTCACGGCTAACGTGCCCTGACGAACGACATCGCCAATATAGTTAACTAAGTTACACAGCACAAGCCCATTTGATTCACCGACATGACACCGTCGCTCAAACGCAGTCGCAAAAAAAACTAGATAGATAAATTAGGTATACAAGTTAAATCTCTGCGGTTATTTTGTTTTCCACAGGATTAAGACCTGCCTCGGTGCAGGCACTCAAGAATCACAACAACCTGAACCCTATTCATAGGAGATTTACGCGTGTCGACGTCCCCCCATAAAGACCCGGCCCCTCTCGCCTCCGCCGAAATGAAGGCTATCTACCGACGTGTCGCACTGATCCGTGCCGCCGAACAGGCCATCGCCAAACAACTTCGAGCTGGCAAGATCTCTTTCAGCTTCTATCCCGTCACCGGTCAAGAGCTCGCTCCTTCCGTCCTGGCTCAATGCCTGGGCAGGGACGACCAGATGGTGACCATCTACCGTGGACTGGCAGATACCCTGGCCCGTGGCCTGCCTCTGCGTGAGCTGTTGGCCGAATGCATTGGTCACTCTGCCGGCGTATGCGGCGGCAAGGGCGGCGGCATGGGCGTGGCACGCGCCGACCTTGGTCTGATGATGACCACAGGTATCGTCGGCTCCAGCGCTCCGGTCGGCGTCGGCCTGGCCCTGGCTTCGCAATTGCAGAGCAGCGGCAAGGTGGTTACGGTCAGCTTCGGCGATGGCGCCACCAGCATTGGTGCTGTTCACGAGGCGATGCTCTTCGCTTCGCTGTGGAAGCTGCCGATCATCTTCGTCTGCCACAACAACGGCTGGGCCGAGTCCACTCCGCTCTCCGACTATTCCGTGCTGGAAAAGCTGGCCGAACGGGCTGATGGCTACCGCATGCCCGGTGTCACCGTCAGTGGTCGCGATCCGCATGCCCTGGCCGCCGTCTTCAATGAAGCCATCGAACGTGCCCGCAGCGGTAACGGCCCGACCTTCGTCGAGTCCATGACCTACCGTCTGAGCGGGCACTACTTTGCCGACGCCGGCGCCTATATGAACCAGGAAGAGTTGGCCGACGAGCGCGCCCGCGACCCTATCGAGGCACTGCGTGCGCAACTGCTAGCCGAAGGTCGTGCCAACGAGGCAGAACTCCAGGCACTGGAAGCGGGTGTAGCGGATGAAGTGGCGCGTGACATAGCCACTGTGCTGGAAACCCCTGTGGCCCCCTTCACCGAAGCCGACGTGGTCAGCGATGTCTATCAGGACCCTGGCTTCCAACCGATCAGCCGCACTCGCCCGCAATCGTCTGCCCTACCGGCCGGTCCGATGCGCAAGGCGACAATGCGCGATGCGTTCAACGAAGCGCTCGCCATTGCTATGGAACAAGACGAACGCGTGATCATGCTGGGCGAAGACATTGCCGACCCAGCCAGTGGCGTGGTTGGTATCAGCCGCGGCCTATCCACCCGTTTTGGTGATCGCGTGCGTTCTACACCGATTGCTGAACAAGGCATTTTCGGCGCCTGTGTTGGCGCCGGCCTGGCAGGCCTGAAACCAGTGGGCGAACTGCTGATGATGGACTTCTTGCCCGTGGCCATGGACCAGATGGTCAACCACGCCGCCAAAGCCCGCTACATGACGGGCGGACAGATGTCCGTGCCGATGACCATGATGACCTTGGTCGGAGCCGGCAATGGCGCCCAGCACTCGCAGTCAACCGAAGCCTGGCTGATGCACACCCCTGGTCTGAAAGTGTGCTATCCGAGCAACCCGACCGACGCCAAAGGCCTGCTCCTGTCGGCGATCTTCGATCCAGACCCAGTGGTGCTGATCCATTCCATGCTGACCCTGTTTGGTAGCTCGGAAATGCCGGAAGGTGAGTACCGCATACCCCTGGGCCTGGCGGCCATCCGCCGCGAAGGCAGTGATGTATCGATCATCTCCTACGGCCCTGCGGTGGGCGATGCCCTCAAGGCTGCTGAAGCCCTGGCGGGCCAAGGTATCAGCGCCGAAGTCATCGACCTGCGCAGCCTGGTACCACTGGATGGCCAGACAATTCTCGAATCCGTCGCCAAGACCGGGCGTGCCGTGATCGCCCACCGCGCCACCGACTTCATGGGCCCAGCCGCCGAAATCTCCGCCCTGCTCTATCAGGAGCTGTTCGGCAAGCTCAAAGCTCCCATACAACGGATCGCTGGCGCCTACGCGCCCGTTCCGAAACATGGGGGCCTGCTCGGCCTTCATTACAAAGGCGCTGACGCCATCGTTAAAGCTACTCAGGAAATCATGAAATGACTGAACTCAGAATCCCAGCCGCCGGTGATGCCGTATCCGAAGTGCAACTGGTCGAATGGATCGCCGAGAACGGTGCGCAAGTCGCCGAAGGGGAAGTCATCTACTCGATCGAAAGCGATAAGTCCGTACTGGATGTGGAATCCCCGGCCAGCGGCACCCTGACCACCCTGGTCAATGCCGGCGAGATCTTCCCCATCGGCCATCTGGTCGGTCGTATCGACTGACACCCCCAGCCACCCTGGCGTCATCCCGGGGTGGCCACGACAACAAGAACTCCGTCAGTAGTCAGGATTGCCTGGAGGCAACATGAGCGAAGAAGCAGGTATCGTCATACTCGGCGCCGGCCAGGCCGGTGGCGAGGTGGCAAGCGAACTCCGCAAACTCGGATACACCGGGCGCGTGACCATGATTGGCGACGAGCCTCATGTTCCCTATCGCCGCCCGCCGCTATCCAAGGCCTACTACGCGGGCCTGGTGACCGCCGAAGAGTTGTACGTGGTACCTCTTGCTAGCCTGGAAAAGGCTGAGATCGAATTTATCGGGGGCGTACGAGCTACCCATATTGACCGCGAACACAAGCAAGTCAGCCTGGAAGACGGCCGCTCCATTCCCTACCACAAATTGGTGATCGCCACCGGCGGCCGAGCGCGCCCGTTGCCGCTGGAGGGTGCTGATCGCCCCAATGTCTTCTTGTTGCGCACTATCGACGATATCGAGCGTATTCGCGCCAGCTCCAAACCTGGCGCCCGCATGGTGATTATCGGTGGTGGTTTTATTGGTTTGGAAACCGCCGCCGTCGCGCTCAAGCTCGGCCTTCAGGTCACTGTATTGGAAGGCTTGCCACGGGTACTGGCACGCGTGACGATCCCGGAAGTTTCGGCATTTTTCGAGCGAGTGCACCGTGAAGCCGGCGTGGACCTACGCACCGGCGCACAGGTCGCCGGGCTTGAAGGCGACGAACGAATCACCCACGTGCACCTGACGGATGGCAGCAGGATCGAGGCAGACCTGGTGGTGGTTGGAATCGGCTTGATCGCCAATACCGAGCTCGCCGAATCCGCCGGCCTGGTGGTGAACAATGGTGTGATCGTCGACGAATACGCCTGCACATCCGATCCCGATATCGTCGCCGCTGGCGACTGCACCAACCATCCGAGCCAATACCTGGGCAGACGGGTGCGCCTGGAGTCGGTCCCCAATGCAATGGAACAGGGAAAGGTCGCGGCAAATACCTTGATTGGCAACAAGGTGCCTTACCACTCGGTGCCCTGGTTCTGGTCGGACCAGTACGACTTGAAACTGCAGATGGTCGGGCTCTCGGAAGGGTTTGATGAGTTCGTTGTACGCGGCGATCTGAGCGACCCAAACACCCGCTCTTTTGCCGTCTTCTACTTCAAAGATGGGCATTTGCTCTCCGTCGACGCCGTCAACAAACCCCAGGAATTTATGCTTTCCAAGAAGCTGGTGGCCGAACGGGCTCGGTTGAATCCGCAAGCTCTGACAAACGAAAAAGTGCCCTTCAAGACCCTCATCGCCGAGGCGCGAGCCTGATCCGTTTCGGCGGATCCCTTCAGCAGCCTGTACGACACCTTCGCGTGTCAGGAGACAAGCATGCCTAATGCACTGGCCTCATCGAACACAGAGGTCTGCTCTGCTCTGCCGCCCCAGCGGCGCGACTCACGCTACGATCAGACTCGCCGTAGCGCCCTCAAGTTGTTTGCCAGCCAAGGCTTCAGCCATGTCAGCATGCGCGACCTGGCTAACGACCTTGGCATCAGCCCGGGCTCTATCTACAACCATATCGAAAGCAAGGAGCTGCTGCTCTTCGAGCTGATCGAGTCGGTCTATCTGAATCTGCTCGACCTAGTGGTGGCGTTTCGAGTCGACAGTGGCCGACCGGAAATAGCGATGCTGCAGATCATGCAGGCCCATCTTCAACTGCATGAAGACAGACGCCTGCACTTCCGGCTCGCCGAGCACGAATTCAACTGCTTGAGCACACAGCATCAGGAAGAAATCCTGCTGCTGCGACGGCAATACGAGGAACACCTTTCCACGCTGCTGGGGCAACTGCTCGGAGCCGAGAACGCCGCGCTGCAAACCACCATTCCCCCGGTGCTGGTCGCTCTGCTGAACAATCTGCCAGCCTGGCTGGAACAGAGTGGCTCAACCGCTCTCCCCCGCAGCACGTTGCTAATCGACATGGCGACGGGGGTTCTATACGGCGCCCTGCAATCCAAGGTCTTTCCCCATCTTGATACTTCGTACAGCCGCCCTTTGCCATCCCAAGGGCGCTAGCCACGTATCGCACCCCAAGAACAGGACACCTCCATGACCGCAGAAAATCGCAGCGTGCTACTGGTTATCGACGGCGCTATTGCCCGCGTCAGTTTGAACCGGCCTGAGGCACTCAACGCCTTGACCGTCGACCTGGCACAAGGCTTTTTGCAAGCAATGCAGGAAATCGCCATCAATACCGATATTCGGGTGGTGCTGATCAACGGGCTTGGCCGTGCTTTCTGCGCCGGTGGTGATCTGAGCTATCTGGATGGCGCTACCGCCGACAAGGCCCGCGCGCTGATTGATCCGTTGCATGAAGCCATCGAACTGATGACGCAATTGCCGTTGCCGATAGTGGCTGGCGTGCATGGCATGGTCGCCGGAGCCGGGGTCAGCCTGGCACTTGCCAGTGACTTTATCCTGGCCGCCGAAGGCACCCGTTTCAACCTGGCCTACACCGGCATCGGCACCAGTCCCGACGCTTCGGCATCCTGGCATCTGCCGCGCCTGGTGGGCATAAACAAGAGCCTAGAACTGCTATTGCTTAGCGAGCCGTTCGATGCAGCCGAGGCGCTTCAGCTGCGCCTGATCAACCGCGTGCATCCTGCCGAGCAACTCCAAGATGCCTGTGAAGCCATGGCACAGAAGCTCGCCGTTGCCCCCACATTTGCTCTGGGGCAGACCAAACGCCTGGTACGGGAGTCGCCGCAGGCAACGCTCAAACAGCAGCTCGATGCCGAACGGGAAAGTTTCTGTGCTTGCACTCAGTCCCAGGACTTCAGCACTGGAATCCGCGCCTTTCTGAATAGGCAGAAACCTTCATTCACTGGCCGTTAACGCCCAAAGGCCAAGTCGAAGCGAAGGCATCGAGCATGCAGATGGACAACTCAATTGCCGGCAAACCGGCTAACGTAATCACCGGGGTAAAGCTGCGCGGAGCCGAAAAGCTCGCACGTATCCCGGTGAGGATCCTGCCCACCGAGGAGACGCCAAAGAAGCCCAATTGGATTCGGGTGCAGGTGCGATAAGCGTTCGGCGACTCACCCTGACTCTGTGCCAGGCGAATCGTCTATCTCAGTCCTTGCGCTTTGTCTGATCGTTCGACGTATACCGACAGAAGCATTTACATCGAGGGCTTTTTGGTAAAATATATAACTTAGTTACCCATGTTAAAATAAGAAGAATTGCCATGAAGCTAGCCTTTCTGTTCCGCTCCGTTCCACTCGCCGCTTTACTGGCCACCGTGCCGTTTATGGCGGCCAATGCCGACTACAAGGACCCGCTGGACAGTCCCGCCACCTTATCGCCGATGGCCGCCAGCACCCAGTTGCTGGATATCGCCACCGCTGGCCAGCGTTTGGTGGCAGTGGGCTGGCGTGGTCATATCCTTTACTCTGACGATCAGGGCCTGTCATGGACCCAGGCCAATAGCCCGGTTGACGTCGACCTAACAGCGGTTAGCTTTTCCTCGCCACAGAATGGTTGGGCCGTGGGCCACAGTGGTGTGGTGTTGCATACCGCCGATGGCGGCGAAACCTGGAGCAAACAGCTCGACGGACGTACAGCTGGCCCACTGATGCTCGACTACTACGAAAAGAAACTGAAGGACGGCGACGAGCAAGCCCAGAAGTACGTCGATGATGTGATGCTCAACACCGAGGGTGGCCCCGAACAACCGTGGCTGGATGTCGCCTTCGTTGATGACCTGCATGGTTACGTGGTCGGGACCTTCAACCAGATCCTGTACACCGCCGACGGCGGCAAGACCTGGGTCCCGCAGATGGACAAGGTCGACAATCCCGAGTCGCTGCACCTCAACGCCATTACCCGTGATGGTGATGCATTTTATATCGCCTCCGAGCGCGGCACCGTGTTCGTCAAAAGCCAGGGTGATGACCACTTCAAGCCTTCCTCGAGCGGCTACAACGGCAGCTTCTTCGGCGTACTGGCCAAGAACGGGCTGGTGCTCGCGTATGGTCTGAAAGGAACCCTCTACCGCAGCAAAGACCATGGCTCGACCTGGACCGCCATCGATGCCGGCGTGGACACCGCTCTAACCGGAGGCGCCATGCTCGACAACGGCCGGATCCTGCTGGTCAGCCAGGGTGGTCAACTGCTCAGCGCCCGCAACACCAACGCCGCCATCCAAGCCCTGAGCGTGGAACGCCCCACCATGTTTACCGCCCTTGTGCCGGTAGAGTCCGACAAAGTGGTGATTGTCGGTATGGCAGGTGCCCAGCAGGAAACACTCAGCCCCACACCCTGAGCCACCCTGAATTCAGCGTTTCCATCCAATTACAAGAATGAGGTATCCCCGTGGCCACGAACGCTCATAAGACAGCGTTACCGGTAATTAGCGACCCGAATGACTTCGACAGAAACTCGGGTGACTGGCTGGAACGCATGGTGTTCAACAACCGGATATGGGTGTTGCTCTTTTGCGCGATCATCACTTTGTTCTTCAGCTATCGAGCCACGCAGCTCACGGTCAACGCCAGCTTCGATGAAATGGTCCCGCAGAAGCACCCCTTCATCAAAAACTACCTGGACAACAAAGACTCGCTGAAGGGGCTCGGCAACTCGATTCGGGTGGTGGTGGAAACCCAAAGTGGCGACATTTTCGACCCCGAATACTTGGAGGTTGTCAGACGCGTCAACGACAAGATCTTCCTGACGCCAGGCGTCGACCGCGCCTTGATGCGCTCGGTCTGGACCCCCATCGTGCGCTGGACGGAAATCACTGAGGAGGGCTACAAGGGCGGTCCGGTGATGCCCTTCGACTACGACGCCAGCGCCAACTCGATCAAAACCTTCAAGCTGAACGCGCTGCGCGCCAATCTACGCGGAAACCTGATCGGCTCGGACTACAAGTCCAGCATGATCATGGTTCCGTTGCTGGACAAACTGGCGGATACGGGCGTTCCTCTCGACTACAAAGCACTGTCCGACACCCTGGAGCAAGAAATCCGTGCGCCAATTGAGCACCCGCAAGCTGACTCGGAAAGTGCCCAGCTCAAAGGCAGCTACAAGATTCACATCATTGGATTCGCCAAACTCACCGGCGACTTGATTGATGGCCTGGCGAAGGTGCTGATGTTTTTCGGCCTATCCGCCCTTATCGCCGCAGCGATCATCTACCTCTACACTCGCGACCTACGCAGTACCGCGCTGTTGGTGCTAACTGCCTTGTGCGGCGTCATCTGGCTGCTCGGGCTGATGCAGTTGCTGGGCTATGACCTGAACCCCTACTCCATCCTTGTGCCCTTCCTGATCTTCGCCATCGGTATTTCCCATGGCGCGCAGAAGATGAATGGCGTGATGCAGGACATTGGCCGCGGCACCCACAAATACGTGGCGGCGCGCTACACCTTCCGCCGTCTATTCATGGCGGGTCTGACGGCCCTCCTCACCAACGTGGTGGGCTTCGCGGTGCTGATGATCATTGATATCCCAGTGATCCAGACGCTCGCCCTGACCACCAGCGTGGGTGTGTTGATCCTGATTTTCACCAAACTGTTCTTCATTCCTGTGGCGCTGTCGTATATAGGCGTCAGCGAGAAAGCGGCACAACGCAGCATCCAGGCCGCCGAAAAGGCCCATCAACATCGCTTGAATCTGTGGTCCTTGCTCGTACGCTGTACAGAGCGACGCGTCGCTTTGCCGTTGGTAGTAGTGTCTTTGGCTGTTGGTGCAGTTGCCATTACGGTCAGCCTCAAATACCTGAAAATCGGCGACTTGGACAAGGGCGCGCCAGAGCTGCGCGCCGAGTCGCGCTACAACCAGGACAGCGAATATATCAACGAGTATTACGGCCTATCTGGCGATCAGTTCGCCGTGATTGTGAAGTCTTCTGAAGCAGACGGTGTTTCAAGCTTCCAGTCGCTGGTTAAACAGGACCGCCTGGCATGGATGTTGAAGCAACTACCGGAGGTCCTTGCCACCAGCTCACTTCCCGACAGTATTCGGCAGACCGCCTACGGCCAATTCGAAGGCAATCCCAAATGGCGAACCATCCCACGCAACCCCGGCGTTATTGGTCAAGCCGTAGCCCAAGCGATCGTTGACAGCCCCGGTGCGATCAACGGCAACGGTACCGTGACGCCGATGATTGCCTATCTTAAGGACCACAAGGCCGACACCCTAACTGCAGTGGCCAAGGCCGTGGAAACCTTCGCCGCAGAGAACAACGACGCCGACACGCAATTTCTGCTCGCCGCGGGTTCCGCCGGTATCGAAGCGGCTACCAACATCGTGGTCAAGGAGGCCAACTATCGGATCCTGGCACTCCTCTACGCGGCGGTAACCCTGCTCTGTTTCATCACCTTTAGAAGCTGGCGCGCAGTCGTCGTAGCAATGGTTCCCCTGCTTATTACGTCCTTCCTCTGCGAAGCCCTGATGGTGGCCCTCGGCATCGGCATCAAGGTCGCTACCCTGCCGGTAATCGCATTGGGCGTTGGTGTGGGCGTCGACTACGCCCTTTACCTGCTCAGCGTACAAATGCGCGCCCAACGTCTTGGCGCCACCCTGGCAGAGTCGTACGAATTGGCTATCGGATTCACCGGAAAAGTCGTGGCCCTGATCGGCATCACCATGGCCGCCGGCGTAATGACCTGGGCCTGGTCACCGATCAAATTCCAGGCCGACATGGGCATCCTGCTGACCTTCATGTTCCTCTGGAACATGCTGGGCGCGCTGGTATTGATTCCAGCACTGTCCAGCTTCCTGCTCAATGACCGGAAGGACATTCAGACAAGCGTCGACTTCGACCAGGTATCGCCCCATCCCACCGTGGAACCGCATCACACCGTGGAACCGCATGACACCGATAGCAGCCATCGGTTGGTTACGCATTCGCAGGGAATTGATGCGTTGGGGGGTGAGCGAATCTCCTAGCCGCTGCTCGCCCTGGTCGATGACAATAAGCCGACCAGGGCGTAGCAATGGGAAGCGGTGAAATCAGGAGGTGATGCGAATGCCGCCCGCTGAATATCGCTGTTTAAGCTTCAGTTCGATGTCGGCGATTTATTTCTCAGGAGCTTTGCGGCAGGGCTCCCTATCAACGGGTACACAGCCCTCATCGTTTCAGCTCGTACCCTTTGGTTGTTGACGACCTGAATGGCCAGTTGGAGATTCGCTGGTCTTAAGAAAACGTCCAACAACTCAACTTGGTCTTTTATCCTCTTTCGACGATTTCCAGAATCATCACTTGCTTGAGAGCGCCCCGCCAGTTCCAGCTCCTTTTGGCTCAATCGCGCGCTGGTGGGAATCGCCTCTAACTGGCGACGTAGTTGCAACAGGGTTTTCTGTTACAACTGCTGATCCAGTTGCAACCACACACCCAAGCCTTTGAGCTTGCCAAATAAGTGCGGGTACCAGCGCCGTTCCTCGTACGACTTCCCCTTTTCGTCTTTCCCCTTTTGATGAGTAAATACTCCCAAAACCCCCAAGGCGTTCCGCTCTCGAAAGTGATTGCCCTCAGCCGCTGGTTGTTTTGGGGCTGACGTTGCTGGAGGGAAGGTTTCTCCGACCGCATGGTCCTACCGTCCTTACCGCTGAGCACCAGATGTTGGCGCTGGCTCTGTCGGCTCGGCTGGCGCTGTCGCGGTCCAGGAGCTCGAGTTGACGCCCAGAACGCCACTGGCGGCATGGATGCTTTGGGAAAGCAGGATCAATACAGCCAGCAATAAACGCTTACGCGTGTTCGTTCCTTGGAAGTCATGAAAAAAAAGCGCGCCCTCCGGTGGCGCAGCCCTCCCGTTCTTCGCCTGCAAATTGCTTTCACATTGTCTGCAGACAAAAAAACACCGACCCGAGGGCCGGTGTAGACGGTAGAAACAAGGAACAACGATGAATCGTCCGGAGCTTTAGCGCACGCCTCGCCCAGCCATGGCCTCAGGGGTAAAGGCGTTCGGCGGCAGTTTGTCGACCATCAGGAAAGACGCCTTGGGGTCGCCCTGGCTGGCTACGAACGTGTAGCCACCACGGGCCAAGTCATAACCCGCCAGACAGGAGACAAAGTCCACAGTGCCGATACCGGATACATAGTTGGCGCCAGTGTTGCCAAGCAATACGCGGAAGATTTTGCCGGCCTGGTCGAAGCCTTCACTGGCCACAATGCTCCAACTGTCTTCCTCGAGATAGTAGTTACGCTTGGAGGCCGTATGGCGCATGCCGCTCTTCAATGTTGCCTCGACTACCCATACGCGGCGAAGCTCCCAGCGCATCACATCCGGGTTGACGTGCTGCTTGCCAATCAGGGTCTCGATCGGCGCAGTCACAGTCTTGTAGTTGTTGTAAGGAACATACATTTCCTTCTTGCCGACTAGCTTGAAGTCGAAGCGGTCCATACGCCCGGCAAACATGTTGGCCTCGTCGTAGTACAACACACCGCCCAGCGGCGTAATCGGCGTGTCGTAAGAGAACTCCGGTGCCAGGCGTACACGGCGCTGGCCAGTGGAGTAGCTCCAGGCACGCTGATCCTTGGTGTCATAACGCTGCGGGTACCATAGCAAAACCTTGTTACCGGCATCCCGCGCTGGCGAGAGGGTGTTGGTGAGGCTGTAATAGTAGTAATCACCACCACCCGACCAGTAAGGCGTTGCACCATAGAAGCTGAATTGCTGTGGAGTTGCCAGGTTGCCTGCAGCGTCCACGACCAAGTTAGTACCGCGCCCTTCAGTGAACTCTGGTGCTCGCTCACGCAGCAAGTGGTTCCACATGGCCTGGTAGCCATCTTTCGGAATGGGGAACGGAACGCCGTTGGCACATCCAGTGACACCAACACCATTACTGGTGGTCTGGCATTCCGGATTGGTGGCGTTCTTCAAGGTGGCGGCAGCCCGCTCGGCACTCATCTGCGGATAAGTGCGGTGGGTTGGATAGACATTCACCTTATAGGTATCGGGCCAGCGCCTGATCAACTCCTGCACACCAGGGCTGAGCTTGTCCGCATATTTCGCAACATTCTTGGCGTCGATAGTAAATTGGGGCTTCTCATCGGCAAACGGATCGACCCATTTACCAGAACCTTGTACATAGTTGGCCGGAGGCTTGGTCATTCCGCCGTTATAAGCGGGAATAGTGCCATCCGCGTTGCCGGCCTTTTCCGCCCCCCATGCAGTCAGCTTGGCGCCCAATAGGGCCGCCTCATCTGCGCTGACAGCCGCAGAGGCTGAGTGGATGGCGAACGCAGACAGGATCGCAAGGGAAAGTGCCGCTTGGGTTTTCATGGAAACGCTACCTCTCATTATTGTTAGAAGCTGGTCTTGACGGTCAGACCGATACGGCCGCGGTCGGTGGTCTGCCAGGCACCGTTACCGGTATACGAGGCGCCGTTACGCATGATTCTGGCGGTCGAGTCCGCGTAGGTCAGGGCAACGGTCCATTGGTTGCGGATGTTCAGCTCGCCACCGATGGAGTAGGTGGCCGCGCCTTGGTTGGTACCACCGAAGTCGGCGGTATTGCCCTTCAGACCCGCCTGGTAAGTAACAGGCATCGTCAGGTCCACACCCGGGTAGACCTGGGACCACTGCGGCGCGAAACGGATGCCCAGGCCAATGGCGTCGTCAGTAGCGCAACCTGCCCATTTGCCGCGAGGGCAGTTCGTGGTGCCTTCACCGTAGAACAGGTTTTCGTTCTTTTTCACGTCAATGAGATGGTCGTAGGTCAATTCCGCGGTCACGGTGCCCGAGTCCCACAACGAGTTCTGGGTCAGGCCGTAGATCGTGTTGAGGATCACGTGATACGTGTCACCTCGCGCGCCCTCGTCCGACTGTGCGAACCCTACGGTATTGAGGCCTGCGTTCTTGCGATAAGCGATCTCGGCACCCACGGCGAATACGTCGATAGTGGCGTCGACACTCAGACCAAACAGCTTGGTCTTCTCGGGAAAGACAGCGCGGTACTCGAGGGCGTTATCCGGGTTGCGCAACAGCCATAAGCCGTTTTTCTCGTCGAATTCACGATAGTAGAGACCGACCGTGGTGGCGTTCCAGTCGACGAAGTTGTACTTGGCGTTGATACCCCAGTTGCCGCGTTTTTTGTCGGGTTCTACCGCATCGCCGCGTACAAACGGCAGACCGGCACCGGTCTTGTCGGGACCATCCAGGGTGAAGTCCGATGGGCCGAGGAAGGTACCGCCTTCTGGCGAACGCACATGGTCCCAATCGAAGAAGTATTGCGCCGCTACCGAAAGATTGTCGTTTACCTGCATCGTTGCGGAAATCTGATTCAACGGCAAGAACAACTCACGCACCTCAGTACCGGGAATCGCCGCACCTTTGCGGCCATCAACAGGCGATTGGCTGTAGGCGATACCGGATTGGGTAAAGACCGAGTTGCCCCAATAGACCACATGCTGCCCCACTTTCACCGACAGGGGCATGTTGCCGAGCTCGAAGTTGCCGTACACGAATGCATCGAGGATCTCGCCAGACGGCCCACGGTAAAAACGCTTGGTCGTTGAAGAGTACTTATCGTTGTTGTACGAGGACGGCACTCCCCTGAGGTCCGGATTACGTTCGACGTCGGTATCGCCGTAGGCCTGGTCCGCCCAGCCCGATGCGGAAACCCGGAAACCGTGGGTGTTGCGCCAGCCCACCTCCAGTTCGCTGAGGATATCCAGACGATTGGAGGTGATATCTCCTTTGTCGAACTTGTAGTCGCCGTCGTCGAACGCAGGGTTGCCCCCGATTCGATCATCACGCCCCTCCACACGGGCCTGAAGGTTGTAGCGAAAGGTATTATCCCAGCGGACAGTCCAATCTGAGCTACCGGTGTCGATCTCGATGGCGAAGGCCGGGCTGAAGGCGGCCATGGAGGCACATATTGCTGCTATCTGGGTGGTGTGCTTGCGGGGGCATGCGGTCATTTTCATGTCTTCTCGTTCTTGTTTTATAAAACATGCTGGGGTTCGCAACCTAGGTAACTACGTTAACATAGTTACATCAGAAAACCGCCTCTGTAAAATGATTTCTGCTCGCCCCCCCCCAGAAGGTCATTGCTCGGTTGCTTTTCAACGGAGGTGAGCGTTCTCCTCTTTAGCGTGATCATGCTCATCCGCTCTACGACCAGGGAATACCCACGATTCAAGCCCAGCGCAACGAAAATGCATTGTGTGAATCCGGCGCTTGCAATTCAGTCAGGCACGACTCAACATGGATAACTACGTTAGCGTTGTATTCCAAATCCCTACACCGCAAACATCAATTTTCGAAGGCATGCAGCATCCGCCCATGTTCTCGATACCGCGCATGCAACCCTCTGCGAGCTCGCAGGGTGTAAGTGCCCTGCGCCGCCTTTCTCCACGAACAGAAGGGCGGCGCAGGTTCCCTGTCGCGAAACAGCCAGAGTTGAGAACACCAGATTGCGCATGCTTTGAACAGCCCCAACAAATGGCTATTGCGGAAGCGAACCTAGCGATCTAATCTACATAGGTAACTACGTTAAAGCAGATAGCCCCAAAGGGTTTTCTGTGACGATGGTGAACTAGAACAAAAACAACAGAGGGCCACCTCATGCGCACGCACATGCTAATGCTAATGCTCACCTGCGTTTTTCATCAGTTGGTCGGCTGCTCCGAGCTCCCTGCTCCCGCTACCGACAGGTACCTTGCGCAGCACCACTACTGCGTTCAGCCAACGGAAACCGCATGCAGCCCTCCCGCCAGCGTCTCGCTGGGCGAGCTGTTTCGTTGAGTTTCGTCAAACCGTTTTAACCAAAGGCCCTTTATGCACCCGCACTACGCGCTGAGTTTTGCTTGCTTAATCGCTTTCTCCGGTCTGGTCATGGGGGCGGACCTTCCTGCCCCCGTAGAGGCCTATCAAGCAGAAGCGAGTCAGGCACGAGGCCTGCTCGCGAAGGCCGTGGCCGCGTACAAAGAAGAAGGCGACACCGTGTTGGCTCAGCTTAGTCGCCAGGGAAGGTTCACCACTCCAGACACCTACGTGTACGTGATCAACACTCAGGGCGTGATGCTGGCCAGCGGCGGCCCCTCCGCCATTTACATCGGCAGGGATATCCGTCCGATGCTCGATGACGAATTGAAAAGCGCGCTCAACGAAGCCCTATCCAGTGCCAACGATGACGTTGCCCATAGCCGCGAATACCACTGGATGAACTGGCGGGACGGCAAGCGCGAACGTAAGCGTGTGTATTTTCAACGCGTAGGCGACAAGGTCTTTGCGGCCGGTTATTACATGCCTCGCTCCTCCCCTCAGGAAGCAGCCCAGCTGCTTGGCGACTCAGTGAGTGCCCTGCAGACAGATCCGCGCGCCACCCTGGAAAAAATCAATCGCCTCGACGCATTCTTCAACCGCGACGATCTCTATGTGTTTGTTATCGATGACACCTCCCAGAAATTCGCCGCCCATGGCGCAGACCACCGCTTGGTGGGCACTGATATCCGCACGCTGAGGGGCGCGGATGGCGAGCTGATCGGCCCGCGCCTGCTTGCCGCCGTCAAAGGGCGAGTCCAGGGAGAAGTCACCTACGCATGGCGCAATCCGGTGACGGGAAGCAAAGAGCAGAAGCACACGCTGATGAAGCGACAGGGGCATTTCATCGTCGCTGTTGGCTATTACGCGACCCGCCCTACCCCATGAGTACGGTCAGAGCGTAACCACCTCCCTGCAATCGAATTACGCCTCGACAGCCAATGGCATAGTCGCCGGCAAAAATACGCCCAATTAGTACGCACTACTCATTATGAGGATGACACCCGATGAGCCCTGACCAGATAAGCCTAGGCTTCCTGATCGTGGATGTGGCGAAACTGATGCGCCGCTCCTTCGAGAAACACCTCGCAGGCAACAGGCTGCCCCTCAGTCAGGCCCGCACGCTGATCTACGTGGCCAAACATCAGGGCTGCCGGCAAGTTGAGCTGGCAGACATGCTGGAAATAAAGCCGATTAGCCTGGCCAGACTGATCGACCAGCTGGAACTCGCGGATCTGGTTGAACGCCGTCGCGACCCTAATGACCGTCGTGCCTACCGTCTGTTTCTGCGTCCCAAGGCAGAAGCAGAACTCTCAACCATCGCCCTGGTGGCCGAACAAACGCGACAGCAAGCGCTGCGCAACCTTTCCTCTGACGAAGCCCAGGCCCTGGTCTTCGCCTTGCGTCATGTCCGCACCAACCTCTCTGCATGAGCCAGTTCATGAATAGCGAATTGTCCCTGGAAAAAAAGCCCCAACGCCGTCGCCGATTGCTATTGATGGTCGTGCTTCCTGGCTGCGTTATCGCCGCCTCGGTCGCGCTGTACCTCCACGGTGGACGCTATGTAGAGACGGATAACGCCTACGTCAAAGCCGATAAAGTACCCATCAGTGCGGACATTTCGGGAACGGTGCTGGAGGTAGTGGCCAAAGAAAACCAGGATGTCGCGGCCGGCGAATTGCTGTTCCGCATCGACCCGGCAAACTTCCGAATCGCCGCCGCTAAGGCCGAGGCCGAACTGGCCGAGACACGCACAGACCTCGCCTCCCTAAAAGCCAGTTTTCAAGAAAAGAAAGCTGAACTGGCGCTGGCGCGAACCCGCACCGAATACTCGGCGCGCGACTGGCATCGCCAGGAGAATCTAGCAGCCAAAGGCTATCTGTCCCCCGCTCGCCTCGACGAGGCCAGGCAACTCAAACAAATTGCCGAACAGGAGCAAGTGGCCAAGGAGCACGACCTTACTCGCATCGTCGAATCGCTCGGCGGCGACGTAAACAGCCCTATCGAGAAGCACCCCAGCTACCTGGCGGCTCTCGCAGGACTGGAACGGGCACGGCTGGACCTGGTCCGAATCGAAGTACGCGCCTCGCTGGCCGGCCATGTGAGCAACTTGCCTAAGCCTGGCCAGTACATCATGGCAGGCAGCACCACGATGACCCTGGTCGCCAATCGGGATCTCTGGATAGAAGCCAACTTTCCGGAAAAGGACCTGACCTACGTACGCCCCGGGCAACAGGTAGAGGTGCGATTCGATATGTATCCCAGTCGCAGCTGGATGGGCATTGTCGACAGTCTGAGCCCTGCAACCGGCGCCGAGTTCTCTGTGCTACCTGCGCAGAACGCAACCGGTAACTGGGTCAAGGTCGGCCAACGGATTCCCGTACGAATTCGGCTCGCCGCACAAGCCGACGTACCCGATTTGCGCGCAGGTTTGAGCGCGGTTGTCGAAATCGACACCACGCACCGCCGCAGCCTGACCAGCCTGCTCTTTTAAAGCTCATCGAACATGACATCTACACCACAACGCTCCCCGGAAGCTCGCCGAGCAGTGATTACGTTGTCGGTCATGCTGGCGACCATCATGCAGGCGCTGGATACCACTATTGCCAACGTTGCCCTGCCTCACATTCAGGGAACCATGGGCACTACCCAGGAACAGATCAACTGGGTGCTGACCTCATACGTAATTGCCGCCGCCATCGCCACACCATTGACGGGGTTTCTCTCATCGCGATTCGGGCGCAAGCGCATCCTTATCTGGTCAACCGTGGGCTTCACCATTACCTCTATGATGTGTGGCGCGGCGCAGACCCTGGAGCAGATCGTAGCCTTCAGGATTCTGCAGGGTTTTTTCGGCGCCAGCCTGGTACCTCTGTCGCAGTCATTGCTGCTGGACACCTACCCCAAGGAAAAACATGGGTCGGCGATGGCGATGTGGGGAGTGGGCGTCATGGTCGGTCCGATTCTGGGTCCGACACTGGGCGGCTGGCTAACCGAGTATTACTCCTGGCACTGGGTGTTTTATATCAACCTGCCCTTCGGTGTACTCGCCTGGCTGGGGTTGGCCACATCCGTCCAGGAGAGCTCGATAGATACAACGAGGAAATTCGACTACCTCGGTTTCACTCTACTGGCAGTTGCTATTGGAGCCTTTCAGCTCATGCTGGATCGGGGCGAATCGCTGGACTGGTTCGCCAGTGGTGAAATCCTGGTAGAAGGCTTTTTGGCGGGGCTGTGTCTTTACCTGTTCATTGTACACACCTGCACGCATCCTCAGCCGTTTATCAACCCTGACATGTTCAAAGACCGCAACCTGTGTATGGGGCTGATCTTCATCTTCCTGGTGGGCATCGTATTGCTTGCCACCATGGCCTTGCTACCACCCTTTATGCAGAACCTCTTGGGCTACCCAGTGCTGGACGTGGGCTATGTATTGGCCCCCCGCGGCTTTGGCACCATGGTCGCGATGCTGCTGGTTGGAAGACTGATTTCCAAAGT
This sequence comes from Pseudomonas sp. PDM24, assembly GCF_019218905.1. Taxonomy (NCBI): domain Bacteria; kingdom Pseudomonadati; phylum Pseudomonadota; class Gammaproteobacteria; order Pseudomonadales; family Pseudomonadaceae; genus Pseudomonas; species Pseudomonas sp. PDM24. The sequence continues at coordinate 220,066 of NZ_JAHUWR010000003.1, forward strand.
GGATCCTCGCCCGCTGATTGCCCTCGGACTGTTGCTGACCAGCCTGTCTCTCTGGGAAATGACACAGTTCAATCTCGATTCGTCGAGCGCAGACATCATTCGTACCGGTATCACCCAGGGCTTTGGCCTTGGTCTGATTTTCACGCCGCTGACAACGATCAGTTTTTCGACGCTGGCGCCGGCCTTTCGCAACGAAGGAACTGCGCTGTACAGCCTCTTGCGCAATGTCGGTTCCGGCATTGGCATCTCAATCGTGATTACTTACCTGAGCCAGCGGACACAAATTAATCACGCCGTGTTCACCGGCTACCTGACGCCGTTCAGCCAGCCACTACAACTGGCCGTGCAGGCGGGAGTGTACGACCTTGATACCACAGCAGGCCTGATGAAACTGGACAAGGAAGTTGCTCGCCAGGCCGTGACCCTGGCCTACCTGCAGGACTTCCGCCTGATGATGTTCATCACCCTGGCAGCGCTGCCAATGACGCTCTTGCTGCGTGTGCCCTCGCGAAATCCGCCCCCAGCAAATGTCATAGCCGAGTAGCAGTCGAGCTGGCCGCTACCTCGCGAGTGACTATCGCGAACACGGCAAAGACCCCTTACGTTACTTGTATAACTAGGTTATCGTACATAGACAACAGCAACGGCAGCAGCTAGACATCGCGTTGCCCCATGCCCACTACAACGACAAAAACTCGCACGAAGGGATAGCAGCATGATGTTGGATAAGAGCAACGTGGAGTACATGGTCACCGAAGCAGCCAGGCTGATTCGCTGCGCCTTCGTACAACAGATCGAAAACCGCAACCTGACGCTTCGCCAAGCCCAGGTACTGGCCTACATCGCCAGGCATCCAGGATGCCGACAAGCCGACCTTGCCGAGGCGCTGGCCAAAAGAAACATGACGCTGACCGGAGTGCTGGATCGCCTTGAACGCCAAGGACTGTTAGAGCGACGCCAGGACCCCAGTGACCGCCGCGCACACCTGTTGTTCTTGAAAGACAAGGCATCTGCCGAACTGGACACCATCAGCAGCAGCACGACCAACGTACGCGAAGCCGCACTGCAGAACATCTCCGAAGCAGATATCACCGTGCTGACCAACGTATTGCGCAATATTGCTGAAAACCTGAACAGCAAAACCGTCAAACAACACCGGTAACGGATAACGGGCCGCCCTTCTCACCTCAACAAAGCCGTCGCTGGCCCTCCTCCTGGCCTCACGAATTCATGGCACCGACTTGGCCGTCAAAACCACCGCTAAGCGCTGCATCAAAAATATGCCGCAGCATGAGAAACCCGATGTTCTCGGTGATTCAAAGCAAGGAGCCGCGCAAATTGCTCAAACACTTGGCATCCGATCTTGAGTTCTAGCGCCCCCTCTTCTGGCGAGCCTCTCGTTTTCAATCCCCGTCCTCTTTTATCGGCGCAGTGAAGCCAAAGCCTCTACGCATCTCGCGATCCCGGTAGTAACCAACCAATTTAAGCGCCACACATAGATATATAGGTTTACCTAGTTGACACTCTTAATAATGACGCTTACGTTAACGTAAAGCACGTAACGAGACACTGGAGAGCCACACCATGCATAACCTGCCCCGCCTGAATTTTTTCCTTGGCGAAGAGATCGACATGCTGCGCGAATCCGTTGCGGGCTTTGCCGCAAAAGAAATCACGCCTCGAGCCGAGCAGGCAGACCGTACAGATCAATGCCCTATGGACCTGTGGCGTAAGTTCGGCGATATGGGCCTGCTCGGCCTGACCGTTTCTGAGGAGTATGGCGGCGCGGGCATGGGCTATCTGGCCCATATGGTAGCCATGGAAGAAATATCTCGCGCAGCCGATGGCATCGGCCTGTGCTACGGCCTGCCAGCGCGGCATTCCCTTGCTGTTCCTGCAGCACATCACCGGCTTTATGGTCGGCCAGAAATATGAGGCCGGCAGTATCGCCAAACATGGTGCCAAGCTCGTTACTGCCGTGGCCTGCGCCAAAAGTGCCGAAATTCACGGTGATCATCGGCGGGAGCTTTGGCGCTGGTAATTACGGGATGTGTGGCCGCGCATACGACCCACGCTTTTTGTGGATGTGGCCCAACGCCAAGATCGGGGTGATGGGGGCACAGCAAGCGGCGGGCGTGCTGGTTTAGGTGAAGCAGGGCCAAGCACAACGCGCCGGCCAGGTGTTCACCGAAGAGGAAGAGCAGAACCTCAAGCAACCCATCGTGGTGCAGTACGAACGCCAGGCGCACGCCTACTACTCGAGTGCACGTCTCTGGGACGACGGCGTCATCGACCCGGCGCAGACCCGCGACATCCTCGCACTGGCTCTTTCAGCCGCCCTTAATGCTCCTATCGAACCCACCACCTTCGGTGTTTTCCGCATGTGATATCGGCGCACCTGCACCGCAAAAATGGCCACCCATTGAGACCGAAGAGATGACCGACTTCATCACCATTGAACTGGATATAGAACCAACCGGCGTTGCCACGCTCTGGCTGAATCGTCCCGATAAAAACAATGCGTTCAATGCCGAAATGATCAGCGAGCTGAACGCAGCCCTGCGCATTCTGTTTGATAGCGAGATCGCAAGATTTCTGCTGCTACGAGGGCGAGGCAAACACTTTTCCGCCGGAGCAGACCTGACCTGGACGCAGAACTGCACCTTGCTCAGTTATGCAGAAAACCTCAAGGATGCCCACGAACTGGGTGAACTAATGGAGCGCCTTCATCAACTCCCCATGCCAACCCTGGCGGTCGTTCAAGGCGCTGCGTTCGCCGGAGCAATGGGATTGGTCAGTTGCTGTGACATGGCCATCGGTGCAACGGACGCCTTGTTCAGTCTTTCAGAAGTACGCATCGGGCTGGCCCCGGCGGTCATCAGTCCCTATGTCGTACAAGCGATCGGCGAACGTGCCGCGCGCCGCTACGCCCTAACCGCCGAGCGTTTCGATGGCGAACGCGCGCAGCAATTGGGCCTTCTTGCCGAGACTTACCCGGCCGCAGAGCTCGATCCCGCCGTTGAACAGTGGGTTGCAAACTTGCTGAAAAACAGCCCGCTGGCCATGCGAGTGACCAAGTCCTTGTTGTTGGATGTCGGCAGCGGAGCACTGAGCGCAGAGCTGCGCCAACGCACTGAGACCACCATCGCCAGCATTCGCACCAGCGAAGAGGGTCAGGAGGGGCTGAACGCCTTCTTGGAAAAACGCACACCAGACTGGCTGGGAGAATCGGCATGAAAACTCTCAACACCTTACTGATCGCCAACCGTGGTGAAATCGCCTGCCGTGTGATGCGTACCGCCAAAGATCTGGGGCTCGCCACCGTTGCCGTTTACAGCGATATCGATCGCACCGCTCGGCACGTTCGAGAAGCGGATATTGCCATCAGTCTCGGTGGAACCAAGCCCAGCGAAAGCTATTTGCTCGCGGAAAAAATCATTGCGGCCGCCAAGGCCAGCGGCGCGGACGCCGTGCATCCCGGCTATGGTTTTCTCTCGGAAAACGCCTCGTTTGCCCATCAATTGGAAGCAGCGGGCCTGATTTTCCTCGGCCCACCTGCCAGCGCTATCGAAGCCATGGGCAGCAAGTCCGCAGCCAAGGCATTGATGGAAAAAGCCGGTGTTCCGTTAGTGCCCGGCTATCACGGCGAAGCGCAAGACCTGGAAACCTTTCGCGCTGCCGCAGAGTACATCGGCTACCCCGTTTTACCGAAAGCCACCGCCGGTGGTGGTGGCAAAGGCATGAAAGTTGTCGAGCGGAAGAACGATCTGCACGAGGCGCGCAGTTCTGCTCAACGCGAAGCGCAAGCCGCATTCGGCGACTCGCGGATCTGGTGGAAAAATACGTGATAAAACCACGTCATGTGGAAATTCAGGTGTTCGCCGACCAGCACGGCAACTGCCTTTACCTGAACGAGCGTGATTGCTCCAATCAACGGCGTCATCAAAAAGTCGTTGAGGAAGCACCTGCGCCTGGTCTATCACGCGAGCTGCGGCGCGCCATGGGAGAGTCCGCCGTTCAGGCCGCGAAAGCCATCGACTACGTGGGGGCAGGCACTGTCGAATTCCTGCTCGATGCCCGCGGGGAATTCTTCTTTATGGAGATGAATACCCGTCTGCAAGTGGAGCACCCAGTAACCGAGGCCATTACCGGTCTCGACCTTGTCGCCTGGCAGATCCGGGTAGCACGTGGCGAGCCTCTGCCGATCACCCAGGATGAAGTGCCGCTTCAGGGGCATGCCATCGAAGTACGCCTGTATGCAGAGGATCCTGAAGGCGGCTTTTTACCCACCAGTGGCCATCTCGATTTGTACCGGGAGCCGGCTGGCGGCCCGGGGCGCAGGGTAGACAGCGGCGTCGCCGAAGGAGATGAAGTCTCGCCGTTCTATGACCCAATGGTGGCCAAGCTGATCGCCTGGGGCGAAAACCGTGAGGAGGCGCGCCAACGACTGCTGGTCATGCTCAAGGAAACGGCGGTCGGTGGTTTCAAAACCAACCTGGCCTTTCTCGCCCGCATCATTGGGCACCCGGCCTTCGCAGCGGCGGAGCTGGATACTGGTTTCATTTCTCGTCACGAGGCGGATCTGCTACCCGAGCAAGAGCCGCTACCGGACGACTTTTGGCGTGCGGCAGCCGCCGCATTTGTCATCAGCGATGGCGAGCGCATGCGGCATGATCACCCCTACTCCCCCAGGAGTGGTCACACAGGTTGGCGTGCAGGTCTGCCCAATGAAATCGCGCTGACACTGCGCAATGGTGACCACCTGCCCACTGAAGCTAGCGACAACCGATGATGCATCTGCCCGTCTTCAGCGCCAGACGTTTTACCGCAAAGGTAATGTTCTCTATCTGAAGTGGAACGGTGTATTGCATACGGTTCGCCAGGTGGACCCTATTGCTCATGCAGGTGCGGCTCAGTCGGGACATGGTGGCGGACTCACGGCCCCCATGAATGGCAGCATCGTACGCATCCTGGTAGAGGCAGGTCAGCAGGTCGAGGCTGGCGCACCGCTGGTGGTACTGGAGGCCATGAAGATGGAGCATAGTATCGCGCCCCCCACAATGGCGTGGTCCAAGCCATTTACTGCAGTGAAGGCGAACTAATCAGCGAGGGTGTTGCCCTGGTCGAACTGGAAAAGGAGACCCCGCCATGAGCCTGCCATCGAGCGTTCGCTTGGTGGAGGTCGGGCCGCGTGACGGCTTGCAAAACGAGAAGCAGCCGATAGGGGTAAACGACAAGATTCACCTGATCAACCAACTCTCCGCCTCGGGACTCGGCTATATCGAGGTGGGGAGCTTTGTTTCCCCCCAGTGGGTACCGCAAATGGCTGGCAGTGCCGAGGTCTTTGCAGGTATTGAACAGCGCGACGGCGTCATCTATGCAGCGCTGACTCCCAACCTCAAAGGACTCGAAGGCGCGATAGCAGCGGGCGTCAAAGAGATAGCCGTTTTCGCCGCCGCTTCCGAAGCGTTTTCCCGACGTCTGATGGCGTTAAAACGATGCGGCCCGTCATCAAGCACCGCCAGAACCATCATTGACCACTTATCAGCGATTTGGTCGAACAGCGCCCGGCTTGGGCACTCCGACGAAAAACATTGCGGCTTTAATTCCAGCATCGAAGTTTCCTACACTGATGCCTTCCAGCAAGCTGGCGTAGATATTGGCCAATGCCTGGCCATAGGTGTCATGGAAATGACCGGCCAGTTTGTCGCGTGGAACCCAGCCATTTCGCGAATTGCATAGATGGACGCTCGACAAACTGCCCGAGGTTGAAGCGGCCCGGTCGAAGTTTGACGAGGCCGCGGAGTTTAAGCTGGCGGAGTGATTCGGTTACCGCGCAAGCTACAATTTATAGTTCAATGTCATCAGTGCATTACGCGGCGCTCCATAACTGACAGTATCGAAATCGCCTTTCTGGGTTGCATATTTTTTATCAAACACATTGTTGACATTGATTGATAGGTCCATGTTCCTTGTCAACTCATAACGCGCCATCAGTGACGTCAGCGCATAGGGGTCTTGTTCCGCTACCCTCGTGCTCGTACTGCTGCTTAAGAAGCGGCTTTGCCATCTGACGCCTCCGCCCAAAGTCAACTTTTCCAACATGCCAGGTAATTTGTACGTAGTGAACATCTGAGCGGTTGTGCGCGGTACCTGTGCGTTCAGCCTGGCGTCGTTGCCATCCTTGGCTGTGAAAGCGGCGATGCCAGCGTAGATGTTCCAATTGGGAGCAACTTCACCCTGCAGGTCAAACTCGACCCCGCGGGATCTGGTGCCATCAATACCTTTGTAAGCTTGCGCACCGCCTGGCGTAAGAAGACTGCCATCCGGTTGTGCAGCGTTGTCCAGTTCAGTGTCAAACAATGCGACAGACGCATTCAATCGCCCCTCCAGGTATTCAGCCTTGAGGCCAATCTCTTTCGTCTTGCCCTCCGTCGGTGTGAGGACATTGCCATTGCTGTCTCGGAACGATGTTTGCGGGTTAAATATGCCGGTATAACTGATATATACGGAATACGTATTATCAATGTCGTATATCAGGCCTGCATAAGGTGTAAACTCATTACTCTTTTTATAATTGAACGGCGTCCCACCTGCAGTCTCGTCGATCTCGTACCGACTGAACCGCCCTCCGACAATCAATTTCAATGGGGCGGCCAATGAGAATCTCGCTGTACTATAGAAGCCGCGCTGTTTAACCTCGGTATCGGTCGGCATAGACGCCATTGCATCAAAGTCGGGCTTGGGGAAATGATTATTCCAATTGTAGATATTGCCGGGTGTGAACCCTACAAAAAAGGGACTGATATCGTCTTTATTCGAGGTATACCGAGAACTCATAGCGCCTACTACCAGGTCATGTTGGCGCCCCATTAAATCGAAGGGACCGCTCGCCATCACATCAAAGGTGTTTTGACGGCTTTTCCCTTTGCCGGCCAACGCAACCGGATAAGCGCCATTAGGGAAAATGCCTAATCCAGTCTCCTGGTCGGGTGTACCAAACCCGCCCAATAACTGGGAGTCATACTTAGTGCGGTACTGGTTCACCACACCGTGAACTTTCCAACCGTTATCAAACCGGTGTTCAAGTTCGGCAAAAGCAGTCTGCCGGGTGCTGTCCCAGCGATTCCAGTCCGCGGCCAGGGATTTGGAGCGCGACCATTCTGCCTCTGAGCCGTTGCTGAACCATAGAGGAACACCGCCCCATGTCGGTCGCTCAGGGGAACTGTTCTGATAGTCATACCCAATATCCAAAGTGGTATCTTCGGTGAGATCTGCCTCAATGACCCCGTAGAACGCTTGCTTTTGTGTTTGGTAACCATCGATGTAGGAGTGACCATCGTTATTGACCCCTACCATACGTGCTCGGATACGACCGTCGGTTGTCAACGGTACGGAAACATCCCCCATCTCTCGGAAACTGTCCCAGGCCCCCGCACTGATAGAGGTGGAGGCCGAGAACTCTGGCGTTGGTCTTTTGCGCACCAGGTTGACCGCAGCCGACGGATTGCCCGTGCCGGTAAGAAGCCCGTTAGCCCCGCGCACAATTTCGACACGGTCGTAAAATGCCGTTTCCAGGTCGCTGATACCGCTGCCGTTTATGACATCACCGATGATGGCGGGTATGCCGTCATACTGAATGTTGTCGATCAGAAAACCTCGGGAATAGAAACTCGTGCGTTGGCTATCTGATTGGTAAGACGAGATGCCAGTCGTGCTCTCCAGTACCCCCTGAACTGAATCCAGCTTTTGATCGTCCATGCGCTGACGCGTTACCACGGAAATTGATTGCGGCGTCTCCCGCAACGTCAGCGGCAAGCGAGTCGCGGCGGTGGTCTGGCCGGTGGTGTAAAGCCCCGTCCCTTCCGTCGTGGTGGTATCGGGTGTCCTCGTCCCGCTTATCGTCACCGATGGGAGAATCATCACGCCTTGAGACTGAGTGCTCTCATCGGCTTCGACAGGGTCCTGCGCCATTACACAACTCGAACTACCTAAAAACACCAACAGCACTGCAGTCACTGGGTTTGTCAGCAAACGCTCAGGCACGCAAGGGCGCCGCTCACCGCAGTAAGTCAACAAACTCCACATCAGCCATTCCTTATCAAGAAAAAACAGACAGCGGCCGACCGTCGAGAGACGGGTTTGAGAGAGGGCCGACAACTCAACCGGCACCAGGCCGGAGAACAGAAGTGACAAATCAATCTCAAGTGAAACTGATTTGCATTCGTTGTCGCGCAATCTAGCAACAAGCCGCCGTTGCCAGATATCGAAGGATGGCCAGATTATTTTCCAGTTCAGCCAATGTCAGCGATTGGTCGTTTTCCAGCCGAAATGAGAAAACTGCAAAACATTTCGCAATGTAGAAAAAGCGGCAAGACCTTCCCGGCAGCGGCTTATGGCTGAGTCGTCCTGCCGCCAGGATTGGTCAGGCTCGGATAGATCGCCTACGAGCCATTACACGTCGTCAGGAAACAGGATTAACGGCACGGGCAATGAGTCACCTGCGATAAGAGCGCTGGCTGAGCGGGCGGAGAGATATTGCACAGGCGGTTTGCCTACGGTTTTGCGGAACATCGTGATGAAGCCACTGGGTCCCTCATAACCAAGCTCCAATGCAACCGATTGGACGCTTTCGCCCTTGGTCATGCGTTGCAGTGACACAATTACATGCAATTGCCGACGCCAACGTCCAAAACTCATCCCTATTTCCTGCAGCAAAAGCCGACTCATGCTGCGCTCACTCATGCCAATGCGAGTAGCCCACTCGCGCACCGAAACCTTAGCCACGGGGTCGGCCAAGAGCATTTCAGCGAGCCTGCGCAGACGCGTGTCGCGAGGCATCGGCAAATGCAGGTCCTCCACGGGGGCTGCCGACAACTCGTCCAATAACGTTGCGATCAGGCGGTCTTCGCGCGCGACATTGACAGTGTCTCCCGAGAACCCCGCCGCCTTCAGCAGCAACTCACGCAACAGCGGTGATACGCCAATCGTGCAGCAGTTTCGCGGAAGATCCGGAGCGGCATCAGGTTCAACAAACAGGCAATAACATTCCGTTTCTCCTGAACCACGTGTCGCATGTGACAAACCACCGGGTATCCATACGGCACATTGTGGTGGAACGATCCAGACGCCATCTTCTATTTCACAATTGAGGATGCCGCGCACGGAATAAAGCAGTTGCGCCTTACGATGTTGATGGCTGGCTTGCTCCCAATCCTTGCTCACCATCGAAGCGCTGAGGGCAACGACGGGCCGCGAAATGCCATCGACGTCCCATACGGCAACCATGTCTTTTTTAGCAGTGTTCGCCATAGCAGATGTCCCCACGCTAAGCCCTCAAAAAATAAAAATGGCTGCTTTGAACAATATTGTGGCCAGCCTGTGCAATTCAGCCGGATCGCTTGCAGAGTATCCTGAAACCGCAGGACATCACAGAGGTTTGGCAACGTGTCGAAGGACTATAGAAATGCGTATAGACGCCACACAATTTCCGTTCGTTTGGTTGCAAAAAACCACACCGGGCCATAGCCAAGAAGAGTCACTTGCCGAGTTTGAAGCCGTGCTTGCTCGCAATGAGCCCTTCGTATTGATAAGCAATGAAGGTCTGGACAAGTCGCAACCGGAACACTCGCCAGAGGAACTGAAACAAATAACCCTATGGATGAAGCGCCACAAAAGCGAACTCAAGCGTTATGTCAAAGCCTCGATTCATATCGAATCAAGTCTCGCCAAACGGCTGGCAGGCAAAGCGTTCGCAATAATGTATGAAAAATTTTGGGGTTATCCCATGCTCATCTCAACCACTGAAGATGAAGCCTTGGCGCTGGCGCGGAAGTTATTGCAACCAAAGGAAAAGTAGCGGCGTCCCTGAACGCTGCTACTCATCAAGGGGGAGAACCTGTGATGTTTATAGCAGCGAGATGGGGTAGTTGATGAAAATCCGGTTTTCATCAAACTCATTAGTGCTGAAGTCCCGACGAATCGACGCATTGCGCCATTTCACGTTGAGGTTTTTCAGCGCGCCGCTCTGCACGGTATAGGCCAGTTCGGTTTCGCGGCCCCATTCCTTGCCGTCGTCGACTGTGGCGGTGTGCACGTTGTCACCGCTGATGTAGCGGTTCATCAGGGTCAGGCCCGGCACGCCGACGACGGCGAAGTTGAAGTCGTGGCGCAGTTGCCAGGATTTTTCCTTGGCGTTGTCATAGCTGGAGTTGTAGCTGTCGTTGGCCAGGGTGCCGCCGCTGGTGCCGTTGACGCGCATCCAGGCGTCATCTCCGCCGACTTTCTGCAGGCCGACATAGAATGTATTGCCGCCGTATTTGGCCGAGAGCATGGCGAACGCGGTTTTATTGTCCAGGTCGCCGGCTAGGGCGCTGCCGTCTTCCCTGCCGATGAAGTAGCCGAGGTTGGCGCCCAGGGTCCAGTCGCCGATGGGCTGGCTGTGGGTCAGGTTGAAATATTGCTGCTGGTAGATGTCGGACAGTTCCGCGTACCACACACCGACCTGGGTGCGTTTTTCATTGAAGGCGTATTCGCCACCGCCGAAGTTGAAACGGTCGGAGGTGAACGCGCCGCGGCCGTTCATGGACATGTCTTCCATGCTCGCGTCGTTGCGCGGGCTGTTGCCACGGAACTGGCCGCCGTAGAGGCTCAGGCCGTTGATTTCGGTGGAGGTCACTTGGCCGCCACGGAAGGTCTGGGGCAGGGAGCGGCCGTCGTCGGACCGCAGGATCGGCAGCACCGGCATCCATTCGCCGACCTTCAACTCGGTCTTCGACACCATTGCCTTCAGGGCCACGCCCAAACGGCCGAAGTCGTCGGCCGGGCGACCGTCGTCATGCACCGGAAGCAGTTGCGTACCCGCCGTGCCACGGCCGCCGTCGAGCTTGACCGAGTACAGGCCCAGCACGTCCACGCCGAAACCAACCACGCCCTGGGTGAAGCCGGACTTGGCGTCGAGGATGAAGTTCTGGGTCCATTCCTCGGCCTTGCCCTGGGCGTTGTTCGGGTTGGTGAAGTTACGATTGATGTAAGCGTTGCGCAAATTGAGGGTGGCCTTAGCGCCATCGACAAAACCGCTATTTTGATCGGCTTGAACAACGGCTGACGAACCCGCGCAGAACGCAAGAGTCAGGCTGATAAGCGATTGATGTGCAGGCACGCTGCGGATAGTAACCGGGTAGCGCATGATGTTTCCTCACAATGAGTTATTATTGTTTTTGTTGCGATTTTTAACTTATGACAACGCATGCACAGACAGCCCGAAGAGCCAACTTCCGAGCGACCTAAGGAATTCCTTATCCAGCCCGTTATTGAGCAACTAGATAATTGTTTAATATCGCCTTAAGCAAAACCCGAGCGTGCGCAGACGCGAGCTAAACTCAATGCCTGTATTGGCACGCTCGTGGGGAATTGCGTAGTAACAATGACTGGAAGTTAAAACGTGCTCTAACGCCCGGCGATCAACCCGCACTCCCCGGCGTTTTGCAACGTGTGTATTCCAATTGATAAAGCGTGGTTTCTGGTCCCATCGATTGCCCCTCCAACAGCCGTTGCAGCTCGGCTACAAAAGACTCGCCGGCGACGCGAACGTAGTCAGGCGCACAACCTTCGATCATGACGATCCAGGCCGGTATCTGGGTCCCTTCGGAACGGGCCTTTTTCTCTGCGGTTTCAACTTTGCTCACGGCCTCATCAGCCACACACAAATGCACGCCGGTAATACCTTGTTTATCCGCAAGGGGAGGAAGCACGCGTTGGCGCAATGCGTCTGAAACCGATTTATGTCGCCCTTCGACAACATCGAAACGGACGGTTAACAAATACGCGCCCTGCCCTACACCGCTGGTGTAAGTGACCTCGCAGATGGATCGCGCGACGTTGCGATAGGACTGCACCGACTGTTGGGTCCAGGCCGTCGGACTGTTGAGACGCGACAAATAGTCCTGTCCTCCCAACACCTGCACAGTGTCAGCCTCATAGAGGTTGAAATAGGTTGGCCCTGCATCCAAAGCGATGTATCGGCGTCCCCGCAAAAAACCCGGAATGCCGGCCCGCTCAGGCATGTGTTCACGGTTATGCCACTCATAGAACTCATCCCGCGCTTCGGGCAAAAGATCGTGCCAGATTGCGACTACACCTGTTCCAGCAAAGCTCATAGCGTTTTCCTCTAGTGATAGTCAGTCAACATTGGGATGGCGACCGGCGACCCATGCAGCCCCCATTTCAGCAACGTACGGAACCACGGTCTGAAATTGTTCACCCAGGCCTTGGCCACCGACCCGCATGGTGTCACCCGCCTTGAGGAATACCGGCGGCTTCTGCCCGAGCCCCACACCTGGTGGCGTACCTGTAATGATGACGTCACCCGGCATTAGCGGCATGAAGCGACTGAGGTACGCGACAATATGTGCAACGCTGAAAATCATCGTGCGGGTATTGCCGGTCTGAAGACGTTTGCCGTTCACGTCGAGCCAAAGGTCAATTGCCTGCGGGTCGGCAATTTCGTCACGGGTGACCAGCCAAGGCCCCAGAGGTGCGAAAGAAAAACCGCTTTTCCCCTTGGTCCACTGACCTTCGTATTCAAGCTGATAAGCCCGCTCGGAAACATCATTGGCCAGGCAATAACCGGCAATGTGATCCAAAGCCTGCGACTCATCGATCTGCCAGGCAGGCGTACCAATGACGATGGCCAGTTCGACTTCCCAATCAAGCTTCTGAGCCCCCGTTGGTAAAATGACCGGGTCATTGGGTCCGCTGATGGACGCGGTGTGTTTGTTGAAGACCACCGGCTGGCTCGGGATAGGTGTATTCGTTTCAGCCGCGTGATCGGAGTAGTTCAGGCCGATGCAAATCAGGTTCGGTACGCTGCCTACGCATGGACCAAGACGTGTGCCAGGCGCCACCACCGGCAGCTTTTCAACGTCAACAGCACGCAGTTTTTCCAGCACTGTCGGGCTCAGGGCCGACGCATCGATGTCGTCGACAATGCCCGAAAGGTCTCGCACGATCCCTTGCGAATCCAAAACTCCCGGCTGTTCCTGCCCCGGTAAACCAAAACGAACTAAGCGCATTTGTTACTCCTCCTGCGTTGAGAAATGGACAGACAATGAGCCTGCTTCGCCGAACTGGACATGCAGTGGCTGGTTAACGGGCACATCGAGAACACCTGCATAGGACCCGGTGATAATCACCTGCCCTGCTTGCAGCCCTATCCCTTGTGTAGACAGAAAATTGGCCAGCCAGACGATCGGCAACAACGGATCCCCGTCCGGATGGCGGCCCTTGATATTCAGAGGCTCCGACGTTGCATCGCTCAGGGTGATATCCAGTTCAGAGGGCATGCTGGCAGGGTTCGACAGCGTGATTGGCGCCCCCAGTACCAGGCCATGATTGAATAGACCGTCCGCGAGCAATTGCTCGAACGGCAGTGTGTGTGGATCGGTGTAACGGCAGTCGATCACTTCCAATGCCAAGTGCACGGCGCTGATCGCAGCAGCGATCTGTTCAGTGGAATAAGGCTCGACACGAGCCGGCAAATCATGGGCCAGGACGCACGCCAGTTCAGGCTCGATGCGCGCCTTATCGGCGTCGGCGGCCAGTCGGTAACGTTCGCCTTTTACAATGCTGTCGCTGTAGATCGGGGCAACGATCCACTTGCCAGCCGGGGGTAAGGCACACTTCCATCCCCCCACGGTTTTTCCAGCCAATGGCCCCACATGCTGCTGGATGGCAAAACCTTGTACGAGGCTGCTTGGCAGGTTCGGGCCTGGCAAGGATGCCAGCCGAACACCCTCTAGCCGTGCACGGACCAGAGCGGCAGCGGCAGCGGCAACTTGCAACCCTGACCCCGCCTCGGCCAATTCAGGTGCGAGCTGGCTCATACGTTCTCCGAATGCACGCTGTTCTGGCGCGGCCAAACCGTACCCAGCTTGTTGGCTGCATCTTCCAGCAGAGCATGCAATTCGTCATAACGTTCAGGCTGCATGCGCAAGACCGGGCCGGCGATACTCATCGTGCCGACCACAGTGCCGGACGGAACCAGCTTGACCGGTACGGCAATCGCCCAAACACCCGCCTCGGCTTCTTCAATGACCAAGCCATACCCGCGCTTTCGAGTCAGCGCTAGCTCGGCCAACAAACCTTCGATGCTGTTGATCGCTTTCGGCCCCTGCCCCATCCCGGCTTCAGCTTTCCCCAATCCGCTACGCAGCGCATGTTCAATGGCCAGTTCATCAGGCATTGAAGCCAGCCAGGCTTTGCCATTGGCGGTGGCGTAGAGATTGATCGGCTGATCCATGGCCGGCGAATACATAAGCCCCGGCGCAGCACCTTGGGCCGAAGACAGCCACGACAAGGTGCCCTCGTTGACCACCGTCAACCGCACCAACTCATGGCACTGAACAGCCACTTGCTCAAGGATCGGCTGGACCAATTCGGGCAAGCCAATCCCATGTAAATAGCGCTGCCCCAACAGTGCAAGCTTCAGAGTCAAGCGGTATTGCGAGGTGGCTTCATCCTGCTCTGCCCACCCTTGCTCGACTAACTGAGCAAGCACTCGATGAGCGGGCCCCTTTTCCAAGCCCAGCTCGGCTGCGATATCAGACATCCGCATCCAGCGAGCTTCACGTGCCAGCAGCTCAATAGCCTCCAGACAACGGTCAACAGCACCTTTGACGACTCTCATATTTTTCTCGACTTATCTTTGACAATGAGGTGAATGTGAGCAACATTGTTCGTACTGGAACGACGTTCCAATAGTATGCAGGCGCCACCCGATAAGTCAAACCTGCTTGTACCTGATCGGCCTTATCGAGACGGAGCAGGCCACGCAGCTGGGTCTCCAGGATGTGGAAACGCCTGACGGATATAAAAAACCGAACCCTTCGGATTCGGCTCTTTTATCAACAGACGTGCACCTGTGTTTGTTCAATCTTTGCGGAAGAACGCCCAATGCATCTCACCCCCCTGCCTTACTTACAAAAGCCCGCGGGCAGCAAGATTGTGCATCATCGCTCGCAAGCCGAAAGTCCAGGGCGCAGCCTCATGGCTGTAGGTGACTGTGTTGCGCAGCGTGCCCAGCAACGGGCTTCCTATGCTGACTTCATCACCCTGCTTATGCGTAAAGCCGCTTCCCGGCGCCTCACGATCTTGGGTAGGCGCAAACAATGTTCCGAGAAAAAGCATGAAGCCATCAGGGTATTGGTGATCGCCGCCGACCGTCTGGGCCACGAGATCCAACGGATCACGGCTGATCAACGCCATGGAACTGCTGCCTTCAAGGATGAAGCCGTCGTCGCCCTGAACCTGCAAATCCACGACGCAGTTGCGCACGTCGTCGAGGGTAAACGTTTCATCGAACAGACGAATAAATGGGCCGATCGCACAGGACGCATTGTTGTCCTTAGCCTTGCTCAACAGCAGTGCGCTGCGGCCTTCGAAATCACGCAAATTGACGTCATTGCCCAAGGTGACGCCATGCACTTGGCCTCGACTGCTCACCGCCAGCACAATTTCCGGCTCTGGGTTGTTCCATTCAGACTTGTGATGGATGCCAATTTCGCTGCCACTGCCCACAGCGGCCAGAACCGGTGCCTTCGTGAAGATCTCCGCGTCCGGGCCGATACCGACCTCCAGGTATTGCGACCACATGCCCTGCTTGATCAGCACAGTTTTAAGGCGCATCGCTTCTGGCGAGCCCGGTTTGATTGCCCGCAAGTTGTCGCCTATGGCTTCTTGCACCAGACGGCGAACACTTTCGGCTTTGGCAGCATCGCCTCGGGCCTGCTCCTCGATTACCCGCTCAATCATGCTGGACGCGAAGGTCACCCCAGCCGCCTTGATGACTTGCAAATCCGCTGGGGGCAACAGAGATGCCTTGCCGGGATCGGAATGGGTGCCGGTGTTCCCAAGCAGCTCCTCGACGGTCCCGACGTACCTGCCAGGCACCTGACGAACAGCCAACAGCGGCGAGGCGTGTTCCAGCAGTTCGCTTATTGTCGAAAAGACTTCAGAAAGGTCAAACACACCGTCCTCACGCAGCAGCACCGGCGAGGGGCCTGCAATCGCACCCGGAATCCAGGCGCGGCCGATCAGCGTTCCGGCCAGGCCATCCACTGGCAGGGTGTTTTCGCGCGTCAGTTTCAGATTCGACATAGAGCTTCCAGATCAGTCAGCCATCAGAGCCGTAAAAGTAATGGACCGCCCCCGTAAATCCCAATGAAAGAATCTCACTAATCAATGCTGTTTCGTTATCGACAGACAAGGCCTTATCCGATGGAAAACGATCAAATTACTTTTGGCAGTGTCACCCGATGGCTGAAGATCAAACATTTGGTACTGGTCAATAGCTTGGCCAAGACCCGCAATATGCACACGACCGCAGAACAGATGAATGTTACGCAACCGGCCATCAGTAAATTGCTTCGCGATCTGGAAGTACTCCTGGGTTTCCCACTGTTTGAGCGTCAAACGCGCAACCTGGTCCTTACTGAACTAGGAGAGTTCGTGGCCCGTTATGCGCGTATTACCTTGGAAGACGCGGAATCGTTCGTCGACCAAGTCAACAAGCTGCGAAAAGGCGGGCATGGCCATTTAAAAATCGGCACCATTTTCGCAGCAACATCAGTGGTGCTGCCTGAAGCGATCGCCAGCATAAAACGCGATCGCCCCCTACTTTCTATTGAGGTGATCGAACAAACCAGTAACCAACTGCTGGAAATGCTCGAACAAAAAAAACTTGATTTGATCATCGCGCGCTTCACGAATGAGGATTGTCAGCCTTTCGAATTTACATCGCTGGGACCTGAACCCTTTTGTCTTGTCGCGAACAGCACACATCCCTTGTGCCGACTCGAGGAGGTCCCCACTGAAGCACTCAGCGAATGGCCATGGGTCATGTATCCCTTTAATACGCCGATCCGACAACGCATGGAGCGCGCTTTCACGCTGTTCAAGATCGTCCCGCCAACCAACACAGTGGAGACGATTTCCATGCAAACCTTCCTGCAGTTACTTCAGTCTGGCCCCATGCTCGCCATGCTCCCCGAGTCCATGGTCCAGTCGCAACTGCAAAACGGCCAGCTGAAAATCCTCAACACGCCCTTCAAAGTTGAGTCCCAGGATTACGGTGTGATCACTCGCAAGGATGAGCCCCTGTCAGAGCCAACGCGGATGTTTGTTGCGACCTTATTAGAGTTCGCCAGTCTGCGGCAAACGGCTACAGAGAAGAGGCACTGCAGCGACCCCAGTAAAAGTCGATGAGGCAAAGTTATCGAGCAATCGAAAGCTCTCATTAGGCAGCCATTTCTATGAATCCTATAGTGCCGGCACAAAAGTGCGGCGCTATTAGCGACCGCGCACCACCCAGCAGCCCGTGAGGATGCGATGGAACTGATCATGAAAACCGGCGCAGCAGCTGTGCTGCGCTTGAACCCGCTGGACGATGTGCTGATTGCACGCCGACCGCTACTCGCCGGGGAAATCCTTGAGCCAGAAGGCGTGACCATCCGGCAAGCGATCGTCCCGGGCCATAAAGTTGCCTCCCGGCGTATCGAAGCCGGTCAACCGGTGAGGCGCTATGGGCAAATCATTGGTTTTGCTGTTGTCGACATAGAAGCAGGCGAGCACATCCATGTGCACAACCTGGCGATGGGGGAATTCACTCGAGATTATGCTTTTAGCGTCGATGCGAAGCCCAACGTCAAGCCGAGTGAAGCCCCCTCATTCATGGGTATCGTACGCCCGGATGGACGCGTCGCGACGCGCAACTACATCGGCATTCTTACATCAGTGAATTGCTCTGCCACAGTCGCCCGGGCCATCGCAGACCATTTTCGTCGGGACATCAATCCCGCCGCACTGCAAGCGTTTCCAAACGTCGACGGTGTTGTCGCTCTCACGCATTCCGCCGGCTGCGCCGTTGATCCTGCAGGCGACGGTTTGAGCATGTTGCGCCGGACATTGGCCGGCTATGCGACCCACGCCAATTTTGCGGCCGTGTTGGTGATCGGGTTGGGCTGCGAAACGAACCAAATCGACTCATTACTCACGACACAAGGACTCACCCGTAGTAATACGCTGCGCACGTTCAACATTCAGGACAGTGGCGGTACGTCCAAGGCCATCACCAGTGGCATTGGCCATGTGAAGGAATTGCTTGGCGAGGCCAATCGGATTCAGCGTGAATCGGTCAGTGCTCGCCATCTGATCGTTGGGCTTCAGTGCGGCGGCTCGGATGGCTACTCCGGTATTACTGCCAACCCAGCGTTGGGTAATGCAGTGGATCGCCTGGTCGCCTGCGGCGGTACCGCGATTCTTTCCGAAACTCCAGAAATATACGGTGCCGAACACTTGCTGACACGGCGGGCTGTCAGCCGTGAGGTTGGTGAAAAACTTATCGCTCGAATTCATTGGTGGGAACGCTACTGCGAGCGTATGGGGGCCGAGTTGAACAATAACCCCTCTGCCGGCAACAAGGCAGGTGGCTTGACCACCATTCTGGAAAAGTCGCTGGGCGCTGTAGCAAAGGCTGGTTCGAGCAACCTGATGGATGTCTACGAATACGCCCAGACCGTCACGGCCAACGGGCTGGTTTTTATGGACACCCCTGGCTATGACCCCGTCTCCGCAACCGGTCAGGTCGCCGGTGGTGCGAACCTGATTGCGTTTACCACCGGTCGCGGATCGGCCTATGGCTGTGCCCCTGCCCCATCAATCAAGCTGGCGACCAATAGCGCCTTATGGGCTCGTCAACGAGAAGACATGGACATCAACTGCGGCGAAATAGCCGAAGACACTTTGACCATCGAGGCGTGCGGTGCAGCGATCTTTGAAACCATGCTGCGCATTGCCTCGGGCGAACGCAGCATGAGCGAACAACACGGATACGGACAAAATGAGTTCGTGCCGTGGCAGATCGGCGCCGTCACCTGATTTTCAGTCCTGGGAACGCCTTGCCCAGCCTTATCTCTTGCACATCCAATCTGGAGACAACCATGTCCCTCATTACCGGCCAGAATTTTATCGGCGGTCAGCGCAGCGCCGCCGGCAGTATCATCGTCAAGAGTGTGGATGCCGGCACGGGGGAGACCTTACCCTATGCCTTTCACCAAGCGACCCCGCAAGAAATCGAGGACGCTGCCCATGCAGCCAACAACGCCTTTTCCAGCTACCGCAGCCTGAGCGCGAGCAAACGGGCTGAATTTCTCGATGCCATTGCTGAAGAGCTAGAGGCTTTGGACGATGAGTTTATTGCACTGGTTTGCTGTGAAACAGCATTGCCTGTAGCTCGCATCCAGGGCGAACGCGCACGAACCAGTGGTCAAATGCGCCTGTTTGCAAACGTACTGCGCCGTGGTGACTTCTATGGAGCTCGCATCGACCAAGCGTTACCACTTCGCAAGCCGTTGCCGCGCCCTGACCTTCGCCAGTACCGCACCGCAATCGGTCCGGTTGCTGTGTTTGGTGCCAGTAATTTTCCGTTGGCTTTCTCCACGGCCGGCGGCGATACCGCCTCGGCCCTCGCGGCGGGTTGTCCGGTGGTATTCAAAGCCCACAGCGGCCACATGGCCACTGCAGAACAGGTCGCCAACGCGATCATCCGGGCGGCCGAGCGCAGCGGCATGCCCGCCGGTGTCTTCAACATGATTTATGGCAGTGGCGTAGGCGAAGCCTTGGTAAAACACCCGCTCATCAAGGGCGTTGGTTTTACCGGTTCGCTCAAAGGTGGTCGAGCATTGTGCGACATGGCCGCCGCTCGCCCCGAGCCCATTCCAGTCTTCGCCGAGATGTCGAGCATCAACCCGGTAGTGATCCTGCCCGAGGCACTCTTGCGTCGAGCCAACAGTATCGCTCGGGATCTTGCCGCCTCGGTGGTTCAAGGTTGTGGCCAGTTCTGCACTAATCCCGGGCTGGTGGTTGGCATCCGTTCGGCTGCATTCAGTGCCTTTCAGAATAGCGTGGCCGCGTTGATCAGCGACCAACCTGCACAAACAATGCTCAACGCAGGCACCCTGCGTAGCTATGCGGCTGGCTTGCAGAACCTGCACGCGCACCCCGGCATCGCGCACCTGGCTGGCAGCAACCAACAGGGTCACCAGGCCCAGCCACAGTTGTTCAAGGCCGACGTAGAGTTATTGCTTAACGGCGACAAAGTTCTTCAAGAAGAAATCTTCGGCCCCACATCCATCTTCATCGAGGTCGCTGACCAGGCGCAACTCAACGCTGCCATCAATGCCCTTCACGGACAATTGACCGCAACCTTGATTGGCGAGCCAGAAGACCTTACGCAATTCGTAGAGTTGACTGCTTTGCTGGAGATGAAGGTTGGCCGCATCCTCATCAATGGCTACCCAACGGGTGTCGAGGTCTGCGATTCAATGGTGCACGGCGGTCCTTATCCTGCCACTTCCGATAGCCGCGGCACCTCGGTCGGCACTTTGGCCATTGACCGCTTCCTGAGGCCAGTCTGCTTCCAAAACTACCCCGACGCGTTGCTTCCCGATGCTCTAAAGAGCGCGAATCCGTTGAACCTTTCGAGGCTCGTCGACGGTGCTCTCTCGAGAGATAGCTTGTAGGTTGGCAAACGTGCACGTCGGCATGCAGACGAATTGATTTCCGATTCCCTTAAGGCGCGGGCTAGTGCGCCTTAAGGTCACTCTGTACTGCTGACGCGCCAAAATTTTGCAGAGCAATCTACAACGTTAAAACCTGACGCCGTGGTCATTGCTCTTTGTATGAGCAACAGCGGCGATAGCTTGACGCTTGGGAACCTGTTCATCCTCTAGCGCCCTGTTCGCCCGAACGCACGAGCAGGCTTTAGCGTGCTCGCTCGGCTGGGCGACGACGTCGAACGTATGAACTCAACACCGCACATAAACCAGCGTCCCGCTTGATCGCCCAAGGGGTTTCTCCCTTGACAAGGCGGCAATTTTGGTAACAAAATTACTGATGGAACGTCGTTACAATAACAACAATTGAGAAACCGGAGACACGTTATGAATCAGAGCATACCGATCGACGCTCATTCCAAAAGCCAGTCAAAGAAAGCCGCAGCCAGCGGCTGGATCGGCTCGGCACTGGAGTATTACGACTTCTTTATCTATGCGACCGCGGCGGCCTTGCTGTTTCCACAGCTCTTTTTTCCGTCTGATAACCCAGCGGTCGGCATCATTGCCTCTCTGGCCAGCTTTGGTGTGGGCTATATCGCCCGGCCGATAGGCGCTGTTGTCCTAGGGCATTTGGGTGATCGCCACGGCCGTAAAACGGTTCTGGTTTACTGCATGTTCCTGATGGGCTTCTCGACGATGTGCATCGGGCTGCTGCCAACGTACCAGCAGATCGGGATCTGGGCGCCCTTGCTGCTTGTGACGTTGCGCCTGATTCAGGGTTTTGCGGTGGCCGGGGAGATCTCCTGCGCCAGCTCCATGATTCTCGAACACGCTCCGTCCGGTCGCCGTGGTTACTTCGCGAGTTTTACCCTCCAAGGGGTTCAGGCCGGGCAACTGCTCGCGGCAGCAGTTTTCTTGCCTCTCGCTCATTTTATGCCTGCGGATCAGTTCGCATCCTGGGGCTGGCGGATTCCGTTCCTGCTCAGCGTCGTTGTGGTCATCATGGGATATATCATTCGCCGCCAGGTCGACGAGACACCTGTATTTGCCAAACAAAAAACGCAAGGCGAAGCTACTGTCCTGCCAGTTGTCGAAGTCATCCGGCAGAGCTGGGGTGATCTCTTGCGTGTGATCTGCATGGCACTTGCTGCGGTGATCGCCATTGTCGCCTCGGTATTCGGCGCCACCTATGCGGTTCAACCGGCCTATGGCATCGGTTTCCCTGCAGGCGTCTATTTGTGGATTCCTCTGCTGGGTAACATGTGCGCGGTGATCCTGATCCCCTTCGTTGGTAACCTCTCAGACAAGATCGGCCGCAGGCCCCCAGTCATTATTGGCGTTCTTTGCGCAGGACTGCTCTCGTACGCGTACCTGTACGCTATCAGCGTCCACAACCTGTGGCTTTCGCTGGTTCTCTCCGTTCTCATGTGGGGCGTCGCCTATCAGGGTTTCAACGGCGTATTCCCGAGCCTCTTTCCCGAATTGTTCCGTACGCGGGTGCGTGTGACCGGTATGGCCATCGGACAGAACATAGGGACCGCGATGACTGCGTTTCTCCCGGCAATCTTCGTTACTGTAGCGCCCCCCGGTTCCGAGAATATTCCACTAAAAATCGGTTCTCTTACATTAGGTATCTGTCTTATCGCTGCGATCGCGGCGTTCACTACACGTGAAACATACCGGATTCGCCTTGAAGATCTCGGCAAACGCGACGCAGTGCCTATTGCCAAAGAAGAATACGATCGTATGCGGGCCGAAGCGATGCAGGGCACAGCTCAGACAGCTGCCCCGAAGGATCTGGCTAGCCAACTGCGCTCGTAACGACTTTCGACGATCACACTGGTGCGACCATTAGGTTTTCGCGACCCACACAGGCCCGACGGGCAGAGCAGCATCCTGCGGTCGGCACTTGCCAATGCATAGCCATCGACGCTGTGCATGAGCCAAGAAGCCGCCAGGACGCCTCTTCCCGTCAACATCAAATATCAGGCAACCATGGCCTCACATATCACAGGAACAACTCGGCTTTATGGATTGGTCGGCCATCCGCTGACGGCTGCCAAGTCTCCGCAATTATTCAACCGACTCTTTATAGAACAGCAGGCAAACGCAGTTTGTATTCCATTGGAGGTCAAGGCCGATGATCTGTCCGCGTTCGTGAAGGGCGCCAGAGCGCTGAACAATCTCGCCGGCATCCTGGTCACCATGCCTCATAAGCAAAGGATGCTGGATGTTGTCGACGAACTTCATCCGACTGCGCGTCAAGTCGGTGCAATCAACGTCATTCGTTGCGAGACAGACGGACGTTGGGTCGGCGCCGTATTCGATGGCCTCGGCTGTGTTCTTGGCATGCAATGGGAAGGCAACCATCCAGCGAACAAAAACGTTCTTTTGGTCGGTGCTGGAGGCGCGGGCAGAGCGATCGCATTTGCCGTCGCGTCGGCGGGCGCCCGATCGCTGACTATCTCCGATGTCGACGAACACCGAGCCGAGGATCTGGCGAAATCCGTCGCTGCTGAAACAGGTTGCATCACGCATTCCGGCCCACCCGACCCACATGGCTATGAAATCGTGATCAACGCCACGCCGCTTGGCATGAGCAAGAATGATCCTATGCCTGTGGATCCCGAGCGGTTGGAGCCCGGCACCCTCGTGGTGGATATCATCAATTCGCCGGACTCGACACCGCTTTGCGATGCTGCGCGGAAAAGAGGTTGTCGTACCCAGGACGGGGGCCCCATGCACAAAGGTCAGGCGCTGCTTGCCCTGCGCTTCCTTGGGTTTGATTACCACCCCGATAACGTCACAGTAGTCGATGCCGAAATATTGTTGCCGCCGGCAAGAGATGCCGGTCATTTGACGTAAAAACGCTTCAGCGAAAACGGGAAAAACGACCCGTTTTCATCGAAGCGAATAAAGGGAAAGACCATGAATGATTCCAAAGCCGCTGAAACCTATAGCGCGATCATTTTCAACCCGAACATTCCAAATGTCTGCTTGTACCGCGCCAGGAGTGAGTACGTATGAAAGTTGCGTTACTGGAGGTCAGCCATTGGCATGTCCCACTGTATCTGAATGCTCTTGAGGCCAATGGGGTTCAAGTGGTGGCCGTATCGGATTCGGAGCACGTGAAGGGCGAGGCCATCGCCGAGCGATTCAAATGCCCGCTGTATAGCTCATCCTATGAGCTGCTTGAGCGCGAGCAGGTCGATTTTGCTTTCGTGTTCGGTCGTCATTCGCAAATGCCGTCGCTGGCAGAGGCCGTGATCGCACGAAACATCCCCTTTGCCCTGGAGAAACCCTGCGGCATCAACATGGCGCAGGTCACACGACTGCGTGAGCTGGCCGAGCAAGCCAATCTCTACTGTGCTGTGCCGCTGATCTTCCGCATGAGTGAACTGCTTAGCGCTCTGCAAGATGCTGAGGGACGCTTGGCCGCGGACTTCAACTACATGTCTTTCCGTTTCATAGTAGGTCCGCCCGCTCGTTATGAAACAGCAGGCTCAGGCTGGGCCATCGATCCCGTTTTTTCTGGAGGCGGATCCACGATCAACGTGGCTACGCATTTCATAGATCTCTTCAGACTATTGACCGGTAAGGAGGTCTCTCGAGTCTCAGCCGTCATGAATTCACTGACACATCGGGGCGCCGTCGAAGACTATTCGTTATTGACCCTGCAGACTGAAGATGGCGTGATCGGTGTTGTGGAAACGGGATACAGTTTCCCCAGTACCGCCGACGAGCAGCGCGAGTTCTCTTTCACCCTTTCATCTGATCACATGTATGCCAAATCCGGTCCCGACCGAATCGAAATAAGGGATCGACAGAACCTTGCGGCCGGCACTCGAAGCCGCCGACTACAACTGGACACAGACGTCTATTACCCACTGTTCGTCAAACAAGTGCTTGCTGAGTGCCGTAACGGGGCCAAGCCCATTGCATCATTACGCGACGCAGAGGCAATCATGCAGGTCATGGACGCGGCCTACGCTTCAGCTCGGCAAGGAGGTACGCTTTTGACCCTTACGCCGACTCCTAAATGACTTGAGCCGCCGAGAAGCTCCGAGCGCCAACGGAATGAACAATTGCGACTTGCCCCGGTCTCTTGTCCAGATTGAGGTGATTGGGTCGCTTACTCTTCCGTTCTCCACGTCGAGATGATGTCGAAGAACGGTTGACTCCCATCCACATCACCGAACCATTACTAGGTGGGTGGGTGGGTTGCCTGCCACCCTCGCCTGCCTAGACATGAATCAGCATTCTAATGGCGGCCTTCTTGTAGGCCGCACTCACTTTGTCTGGATCGGCATGAGACAGCTGCGCTGTCTATCCATACCTTCGGGTATCCAATCTCGTTCAGCGATCGCCACGGCGAACTGGCCCATGGCCAGGCCAATTCCGGCGCCGACGGCGTGGGCCTCAGAGTAAATTTCCGGAGCCTCAGGGCTGCCGCAAATCACCGGATTGTCGGTGACGCTGGCCAACTCGCGCTCGACCACTGTCAGCACCTGGGCCCATACATCGCGCACCGCACCGTGGACCTGCGGTCTATCGCCCCAAAAATATGTGAAGAGACACCCTATAGCTGCTTCAAGCCTACGGTGAGCTTCGCGTCCTTGCATTGAATTATCAAATGTCTGGTATCGAATTATCGTTCGTGCGCAGTCGCTCAGGACGATACAAACGAAAAACCGCGATGGGTCGCACTGCGCTCATATTCCAGGAGGCACTCGTAGTCAGCCTCACCGGCCGGCAGAACCTCCTTGATAGCCAGCGCTCGAGAAACCTCAGGAAGCTGTTTCAACGCTTCGTTCATTGCGCTCCTGATTGAATCTGCGTCCGTCGCCGTTCGACGAATCGACGTTATGTAAGGCAGACAGGGACTGCGCACACTTCGCACAAGGACCCTAAGGCCTTCGATCTCGTCACTGTTATCTCTCGCCAGATAGTCGTAGGTGACGCTGTCGATAGAAGCCAAATCACCGTCGTAATCCTTCAGCCTTCGAATGCTCTCCCTGTGCGATCCGGTGAAGGTCAGTTTCGAAAAAAAACCACGCTCGTTGATCCCGGCCAGCGTGTGGCGCAGTAAATTCATTCCAGAGTTGGAATCCCGGGCATTGATTAGCCCATGGCTGCCCTGGAAACCCACCAGATCAGTCACGGCCGAATCAGCTCTGCAGAGCAGCAAACTGCAATGATCACCACCCGAGCTATGAGCAAGCTCATAACTCGGGCGCCCTACTAGTCTCACTTTTCCCCGCAGTGACGTGATGAATGGATAACCACAGGTCTGGGATAACAAGAGATCCGGGGAAAGCCAATGGGGCGTTGGATCAACGATCGGCTTTTGCTCACGGCGCTCGCCCAAGATCTCCAGGACGCATTGGAGCCAGGCCTCTTGTGCCTGTAAAACCCTGGCAGGAGCGAGATACATGGATAGATCGCTGGTCATATGAAAATCCAGTCAGGGGATGTAATTAGCGCTTGGCCTCAGATCACAGCAAGAAGCTGTTAACAGGCCTTTTCAAGCCCAAGCGGTCCCTCAGCGTCCCAGGTGCATATTCCTTGCGGAAAACCCCTTTGGCTTGCAGCAAAGGCACCACGCCGCGTGTGAATGCTTCAAAGTCCGTTGGCAAAAACGGAAACATGAGGTTATAGCCATCAACGGCATTCGACTCGTACAGCGCTGAAAGCTTATCCGCAATATGCTCCGCCGTTCCGATCAGTAGCCAGGTACTGGAACTCTTGACCAACCGGCGCCCTATTTCGCGGATGGACAAGGAGGTGTCGTACTTCTTGAGCAGGGCCAGTTCAGTTCGAATGCCATCAAACTCAGACTCATCTGGCAACGCTGGCAGTGGGCTATCCGGCGATAGCCCTGTCAAGTCCAGACGGGTATAGCTGGAGACCAAGTCAATCGCCACGGCATCGATAATGAGGCTGTCCTCCAGTTGCCGACGTCGCTCCTCCTCAGTCTCATCCTCGAGAACCACCGGAAGCACACCGGTGATGATTTTCAGATCACTGGAATGCCTGCCCTTCAACTCGAGTCGGTGATTCAAATCGGCCCTATACGCCAGTCCCTCTTCGACCGAATTGATGAAACAGAAGTGCACGTCCGCATGCGCAGCGGCCAGGTTCTTGCCCGCTTCAGAAGACCCCGCCTGGGCAAGGACCGGATGTCCCTGAGGTGGACGCGGCACATTAAGCGGCCCACGTACGCTGAAATGTGCGCCTTTGTGATTGATCGGGTGAATTTTCGACGAATCGGCAAAGTCGCCGGTATCCTTGTCAAATTCAAGCGCACCGTCTTCCCAGGAGTCCCAAAGCTGCTTGACGACATGGATGAATTCCTCGGCCCGCAGATAACGATCGCCGTGCTTCGTCACGCCTGACAATCCGAAATTCGAAGCCTCTTCTTCCAGCCAGGAAGTCACGATATTCCAGCTGGCTCGCCCTGCGCTGAGATAGTCCAACGAAGCAAAATACCGCGCGAGGTTGAACGGCTCGTTATAGGAAGTTGAAGCGGTGCCCATCAGACCAATGTGATCAGTCACGGCAGCCAGTGCGGACAAGAGCGTAATAGGTTCAAGGCGGGCGTTGGCATAGTGCCTCAACCCACTGGCCACGGAGTCCCAGACCGCGACGTGATCCGCGACAAAAACCGCATCGAACTTCGCCGCCTCGGCCGCCTGCACCAGTTTTACGTAGTACTTGAGCGTGAATATTTCCTGGGTCGGTGACAGCGGGTGGCGCCAGGAAAAACGATGATCTCCTTGGGGGTTAAAAAAGAACAAATTCAAAATCATACTTTTATTGGACATAACGCCTCCGCGACCTTACCAACGTAGCATTCATTTTCACTGGGCCGTCTTGGCGGTATGTTCGGCGACCCACTGCGCCGCGACTTTTGCGGGATCCTTGTGATCGATATCAACAAGGCGATTGAGTTGCTTGAGGTCGTCATCGGTCAGTTTTGCAGAGACCGCGTTGAGCACCTGGGTGACTTCTGGGGTTAGCAACGCCTTGCGACCCAGTGGCGTGATGTTTTGCAGGGGCTGTTGGTGCTTGTCGTCCTCGAGGACAACCCAAGGCTCCTTAGCCAGGATGCCTTGCGTGGAGACCACCGTGGCGACGTCGATAGCGCCTGAGTTCAACGCCAGCCGCGACAAGGGCCCGCCCATGTCCAGCGATTTGATGCTCTTGAAGTTGATGCCGTAGACCGCCTTCAACCCGGGCAGACCTAAGGCAGCAGTGGCGACTTCGGGAGGCCCGCCCAACGTGAAATCACCCGAGACGGGGGCCAGGTCGGACAAGGTGTGCAAGTTGTACTTTTCTGCGGTTTTCTTGGTAACAGCCCAAGCGGTAATAGAGCCCGCGGACGAAGGCTCAAGCAGCTGGAGGTCCGCCGGCAACTTCTGTTGCAGAGCGCTGAGGATCTCCTTTTGGGTGGTCAGGGCGGTCTTGTCGTCATAGAAACTCAACAGTGATCCTATGTATTCGGGTACGACGTCTATATCCCCGTTTTCCAGCGCCTTGGCGATGATCTGGCGGTTCCCCAGATTGAGTCGGGTCTTGACGTCTATCCCTTCATTTTTCAAGGCTGACGCATAGATGTTTGCGAGAATCGTCTGCTCGGAAAAATTGGCCCCTCCTATAGTGATGGTTTGAGCACTGGCAAACGTGCTGCCAACCAGCAAGCCTAGCCCCAGCAACAATGAAACCGAGTGCACTGAGCGAGCCTTCGAACGTTGTTTGTTTTTCATTTGGGTCTGCACCTCTGCAAAGTTAATACGCACTTTCAAATGCCCCTGGTCATGTAGCGATTAGTTCAACATTCCCCGCCCGCCATTTTCTAACCATGAGTGTTTCTATCATTGAACAAACCCACTCGCTGACGATCGCAAGTGCCGACACCATCAGTGCGCCGCCAATAATTTGCGGCGTATCATTTCGGCCCAGTCCATCAATAAGAAACCTGCCCAGCCCGCCGAACCCTGCATACGCAGCGATGGTGGCTGTTGCGATAAGTTGCACCAGGGCTGATCGGAATCCAGAAAAGATCAGCGGAAAAGCCAGCGGCAACTCGAGCTGAATAAACATCTGCCATCTGCGCATCCCCATCGATCTGGCAGCCAGCCTCAGAGACGAATCCACCTGATCGATTCCAACATAGGTATTGGTTAATATCGGCGGGATGCTCATAGTCACCAATGCGATAATTACCGTATTGGTTTCATAACCAATGAGCATAATTGCAAGTATCACAATACCCAGAGAAGGTAATGCTCGCCCAATATTGAACAACCCTATCGCCACCTGCGCGCCTTTGCGGTAGTTAGCCAGAAGTACGCCGAGCGGCAACGCTATTGCACAAGCAATAGCCAGGCTCAAAGACACATAATAAATATGCTCTGCCAGCCGAGTCAGTATTCCGTTTTCACCCAACCAATTGTCAGTAAGAGAAAACCAAAGGTAGACACCTGCGATCATGTTCATCAGCGCACCCAAGGGACCAGCCATTTATTTATTGAATAAAACAGAAAATCAAAACATAACGCCAACATCACCGTCAGGACCAGGCTGACCGCCACAGGCGTAGTGAAACTTTGAGCCAGCCCGGCAATGAACATCTGGCCTAATCCGCCTTGACCAATCAAGGCAGTAACGGTCACCAGCCCCACCAATGTAACCGAGGTCGTTCGCAAGCCTGCCAATAACGAAGGCAGCGCCAGTGGAAGTTCAACCCCGAGGAATCTCTGCATGCGCGTATACCCTAGCGCACGGGCTTCTTCCAATACGTCCGGGGGATTACTCGCAAGCCCCGCCAAGGTGTTCTGCAACACAATAAGCAAGGAATACAGGCTCAAACCAATGACCGCCGTCGTCTTGGATAAACCGGTAAAAGGCATTATCAAAATAAACAGCGCCAGGGACGGAATGGTAAAGAGTATGCCGCTGACATAAATCATGGGGCTCGCCAATCCTGGCTGCCACAACGTCAAGAGCACCATTGCGCCCGCTAATAGCATCCCTATACACAGGCCCAAGGTCACCAGCTGAATATGATCAAATAACAGCTGACCGATCTGCTGCCAGTTTTCAACGATCCAGGACCAGTCAATCATTGCGCACTTCCGAAGCGGCGCTCATTGAGTGCGCTGTGAAGGCTGGCAATCGAGAGGCTACCTTCGTAACCGCCCGCCTCGTCCACGCGAACAACCACACCGATAGGAGCCGTTAGAATTTTAACCAGTGCGTGATGCAACGAGTCGTTACTCGACACCGTTGTCAGCTCGGGAACAGGCACGTCCGATTCACTGACCCACTTCAACGGGTTGGACTTATCATCCAGTAGAAGGTTGAATTCGCAATTGACTTCATCCGCTGGAAGATCAGAAACCTTCATCAGCGAAAGTCTTTTTAACAGCGGATCTTTGCCGATAAAGTTCTTCACAAACTCGCTGGCAGGATGGGCAAGGATATTGTGAGGCGTATCGAACTGAACAAGCTTTCCTTCGCCCTCGAAGATGGCAATCCGGTCACCAATCTTGATGGCCTCCTCCATATCGTGGGTCACCAAAATAATGGTTTTATGCAAGCGTCTCTGAAGCGCAACCAGTTCATCCTGCAGCCGCTCGCGTATCACCGGATCAAGTGCGGCAAAGGGTTCGTCCATCAATACAACCGGTGGGTCCGAGGCCAATGCCCTCGCCAGAGCGACACGACTTTGCTGCCCGCCCGACAGCTGATTAGGATACCGGTCAAGAAATTCGGGCTGAAGCCCAACCAGGGAAATGAGTTCGCTCACGCGCTGGCAGATTTTATGTTTGCTCCAGCCCAGGAGCCGCGGTACTGCGCCAATATTTTCTGCAACCGTCTGGTGAGGAAATAAGGCTGCGCTCTGCATCATGAATCCAATGCCGCGGCGTAGCGTAACGACGTCAAGCTCATCGGTCGCCACGCCGTTGACACAGATGCGGCCACTGTCCTGGGTATCCAGCCTGTTGATCATTCGCAAAATGGTTGTTTTGCCACACCCACTGGGCCCGACAAATATACAGATCTCACCCTCTCGGACGTTAAGCGTTAAATCGCTCACGGCCATTCGCGGGCTGCCTTTATGAGTTTTCTTGATGGCTTCAAAACGTATCATTTTCCGACGCCCAGATTAGCTTTCATATTTTTATTGCTCGGCAGGATGGCGAGGACAATCCACGGGACTGACCAGATGTCTCTGCAATAGCTGGAAGTAGCCATGAATGACATAGCCATTGTTTCGCGCAATCCATTGTTCACGCCTGGTTCTATACACCCGGGGTAAATAAAACCAGGGCAAACCGGGAAGATCGTGATGAACCAAGTGAAAATTGAGGTTAAGAAAGAGCCAACTCAACAGCCCTGACGATTCGTTGATAACCGTGCGGTGTTCTGGAAGCATTGACGGGCGATGCTCGTAAAACGACCTGATCATGGCAATGGACAAGGCCGGCAGAGAAACTAACATTATGTACTGTACGGCACTGATGGCGCTGTATTGTTCAACCAGGGCCAGCACTACGCCAACACTTAGTATATGAGCTGCCCACATCCGCCAAGCGATTCGCCCGGTGTGAAATAGCCCTCCGATCTCGCTACTCACGAGGGTTATCACCGCCAATGGCGCGCCCATAAGCAAACGACCACCCAAGGTCTTGTTTACCCATAACAGCGTTCTGATATAACGAGGCGAGCGCAACCAAAAAGCACCGGTGACATAACGACTTTCTGGATCTTGACCCGGTACCGTCAGCACCTCGTCGTTGTGATGCGCTAAATGCGTGTCCCTATAAATGTCATAGGGATACCAAACGGCGAACGGCAGAAATCCCAGGGCTCTATTTATGGCAGGCCAACGAGTTGGATGACCGTGGATAAGCTCATGCTGAATCGACATCCAGAGCACAACCAGTGGAACCAACAGGACAATGGTGAATACTTCGCCGAGTGCGTCCCCATAAATAACAATAAAAGCCCAGGCCAGATAGAACCCGACCAATAAAAGCCAAGTAGGCCATTCGGTTTGGCTGGTTAATGTCGTGCTCAGCTTAACAATTTCAGCTCGATGAGCTTCATCCAAATAGTTTGGCATTTGTTGTAAGTCGCGATAGATCTTGCTCGGAACAGAAGCCCAATCACTTACGCGTCAAGCTGCAACCCCATGGGACCGGGTATTACCTGAAGAGGATTGGCTAGGCTAGCGGTATGGAAGTGCCCAACAGCGATTATTCACATGGCGTAGAGCAGAAACGCCAAGCCTTCGCTGATTGCACTGCAGGCTTCGCTGTTGGCCTGACAAGGAAGAGGTTTGCCGGTAACGAATGGAATGGCAATGGAGGCACAAGGACTAACGCGGATATTGCCGGAGTGAGAAATCGCGACATGAGCTCTGTCATAAGACAGAGCCTCAAGGCTGATTTGGAAGATTCGGGCGCCGGACATAGTCGTACCATAAAATAGGATTAAACATATCCGGCGGTCCGGTAACCACAATGTAGCAGAATGGCTAATGCACTCAAGAAATATATTTTATTATGCTTATTCCAGAAATGAATAAGCATTAAGCGGTGCATCTCCCCTCCTCTCAACGTGTCTGCTCCGCTAGCCTAGTTTCAGCGTACCGACTCTAAGCAACTTTACGCATTGCCGACTAACTAAATGACCGGCTGCTCCCGAAAGGCCTAGATAGCCACGAAGAATCTAGCGCTACATTAATCGGCGACGCTATGCAACCTGCGCGTAAATGCCCAGGCCGCACCACAACGCAATTACGCGGGTGTTGAGCGGCCTTAACATGTTCGGTCATTGAAACAGTCAGGGCGCACTCAACAACAAATTACGATCTCGGCCTCGCAACATCCGAAGCTAGACCTCTGATTTTTTCAGACTAAAACCTGTGTGGCATCGCACTCTCCACTCCGCAACAAGGCTCAAGCCAATTCGGCTAAAGATGCCGGATTGAAGCCCCTCAGATCTGCATAATCGCCTTTTTCCACTTTGGCGACCCAATCCTTGTCACTCAGCAGAACACGCCCTACAGCGATCAGATCAAACTCTTCGCGCTCCATGCGCTCGACAAGCCGATCCAAACTCGCAGGGGTTGACCCCTTGCCGGCGAAGGCGTGAGTAACATCATTATCTAGCCCAACCGAACCGACGCTAATGGTTGTGGCTCCAGTGACTTTCTTCGCCCAACCCGCGCAGTTCAGCCCGTTCTCACCGTCAATTTCGGGAAACTCAGGTTCCCAGAAACGTCGCTGCGAGCAGTGCAGGACGTCGACACCGGCCTCGACCAATGGCAGCAGCCAGTCTTCCATCACAGCTGGTGTTTCAGCGACGCGTACGCCGTAGTCCTGTTGCTTCCACTGGCTGACGCGCATGATGATCGGGAATTCAGGGCCAACAGCATGACGAACAGCAGATACGATCTCGCTGGCAAAGCGCGAGCGTTCCTTGATTGTCGGGCCGCCGTAGCGGTCGGTGCGCAGATTGGTACCAGACCAGAAAAACTGATCGATCAGATAACCATGGGCTCCGTGGATCTCAACGGTATCGAAGCCCAGTCGTTTGGCATCCGCTGCGGCCTTGGCGAACGCTGCTACCGTGTCGGCAATGTCCTCTTCACTCATCGCCACACCACGCAGGTCACCTGGCGAATCAAGGCCCGACGGGCTTTCCACTGGCGCATCTGGCTCCCAGTCGTTGATGTAACGCGTGGCACCGGTGTGCCAGATCTGCGGTGCCATGCGCCCGCCAGCGTTGTGGACCGCATCGATCACGGTTTTCCACCCCGCCAGCGCCGCTTCGCCGTGAAAAAAAGGGATGCCGGAATCATTGCGTGATGCTGGGCGATCAATCACGGTGCCTTCCGACAAAATCAGCCCGACACCTCCCTCTGCCCGCCGCCGGTAATAGGCAGCGCTCGCTTCACCCGGGATGCCTTCGGGTGAGAACAGACGCGTCATCGGCGCCATGACAATCCGGTTTTTCAGTTCAAGCGATCGGATGGAAAGAGGACGAAATAAACCGCTGGTATCAAGCTTTGACATTGGATGGACTCCATTTGCTTTTGGAAGTCACATAAGTATATTTTGTAGACCTAATGTCAATTAGGCACCTAGAGTCGCCTAGGTATACATGAGGAAACTTCGATGCTGGAATTAAAGCCGCAATGTTTTTCGTCAGACTGCCCAAGCCGGGCGCTGTTCGACCAAATCGCAGATAAGTGGTCGATGATGGTTCTGGCGGTGCTTGATGATGGGCCGCATCGCTTCAATGCCATCAGGCGTCGCCTGGAGGGCGTCACTCAGAAGGCACTTACACAGTCCCTGCGGCGGTTGGAACGAAATGGTCTCGTCTCGCGCCAGATCATCTCGTTCTCGCCCGTGGCAGTGCAGTATGAGATCACCCCACTTGGTCTGACACTGCAGCAGCCATTTCGCGAATTGCATAAATGGACGCTCGACAAATTGCCTGAGGTTGAAACGGCCCGGTTGAAGTTTGACGAGGCCGCGCAGGGAAGCTGACGATGCGAGTCTTTTTATTGACTCCCCGCCACTGCCAACCTGCAACGCATTACTTGATAGGTTTGCCGGCGGTATCCCTAAACCTACCAGCGCTACATTAAGTGCCTAATTGACTCTAGGTTTATCGCGCATACCTTGTAATGGTCGCCAACGATGGTCTCACTTGATGCCTTATTGCGACCCTTGATCAACGCTTCTCTGCGACTCTCGACGATTGGCCAAGCGCCTTCGATATCGACGCGGCAGCGCTGATCCCAGCGGCCTGACCTTTTTTGGAAAGCCCAATATGACGAGGACTAAAATGCGCAAAAATCTTCAGTTTTACATCGATGGTTCGTGGGTGGAGCCCGCTGGCAATATCGTAAATAGATGTAAATAATCCGGCTGACGAAACGGTTGCCGGCCAGGTCGCGCTCGGTGGCACCATTGACGTCGATAAAGCAGTCGCAGCGGCGAGAGCCGCCTTCCAGACCTTCTCGCAGATATCGGTTGATGAGCGTCTTGCACTATTCGATCGAATCATCGCAGCCTACTAGTTGCGCGCACATGACCTTGCGATAGCAGTGTCCGACGAAATGGGCGCACCGCTATGGCTTGCCGAGCAATTGCAAGTCACGGCCGGCCTCGCCCACATTCAAATTGCTCGCGCCGCGTTAGCCAAATACAGTTTCGAACACGAGATGGGCACCACTGAGATCGTACGCGAGCCGATTGGCGTCTGTGCGTTAATCACGCCATGGAACTGGCCGCTCAACCAGTTGACCTGCAAGGTGGCCGCAGCGTTGGCGACAGGCTGCACGATGGTGGTGAAGCCTTCTGAAGTGTCGCCCTTCTCGGCGACGATCTTTACCGAGATCATGCATGATGCCGGTGTACCAGCCGGTGTTTTTAATCTGGTACATGGAGACGGCAAAGGTGTTGGCGACGCACTGACTGGTCATCCTGAAGTCGATCTCGTCTCGTTTACTGGATCTACATCCAGGTAGCGCGTAATGCTGCACTGACGGTGAAACGCGTACACCAAGAACTTGGCGGAAAGTCGCCGAACATCCTTTTGCCGAGTGCCGATTTCCCTTCCGCCATGGCGGCGGGCGTGGCTCAAATTATGCTCAACAGCGGTCAATCATGTAATGCGCCGTCACGGATGCTTGTTCCATTTACACGAATGGATGAGGTAGCCGATCTCGCGCGCACTGCGGCAGCGCAGTGGGTTGTCGGACACCCGGCGAACAATGCCAAAATGGGGCCGGTCGCCTCCGAGGCGCAGTGGAGCAAAATCCAGAACCTGATACAGATCGGCATCGATGAAGGTGCAACACTGATCACAGGGGGGCTCGGCCGACCTGAAGGGCTTGATGCCGGATTCTACGTCCGGCCGACCGTCTTCTCCGACGTGACGAATGACATGACTATCGCCCGCGAGGAAATCTTCGGGCCGGTGCTTGTCATCATCGGTTACACCGATGAAGCCGACGCAGTGGCGATCGCCGATGACACGGTATTCGGTCTTGCCGCTTATGTTCAGGGCGAACATACAGCCGCCGAGGCAGTGGCACGCAAACTTCGGGCCGGACAAATCACGCTCAATTATGCCGACATGGATTTGGCGGCACCGTTCGGGGGATACAAGCAGTCGGGTAACGGTCGTGAATGGGGAGAAGTTGCGTTCGGCGATTTTCTCGAAACCAAAGCGATTGTTGGCTTTCGCCGGGCCATGTGACGAGCCTGCTGCCGGACAGGTTGCCATGAACGTCTGAGTAACCGTCAAGCACTAGGCAACTAGTGCTAGGACATCCGGTGACGTTACCTAAATCGGAATCTATGGCTTAGATGACGGTAACGGTATGATCACGTACTGGTAGCCGGTCATCGTGGCAAGAGGACACTGGAAACAGGGGAGGTACAGCAAGGTCTGGTCTGGACAGGTCGTAGGTCTGATTGATGACATTCCAACTGTGCGCGAGCTTATGGACCGCATTGTGGCCGAATGTCGCCAATCCCTTGCTACGGCCACAACGATGGCCAAGCAGGCGTCTTCATAAACTATCGGGCCGCCACCGCTTCTTCGGTGGTCCGCCAATTAAGTTGGGCGGACACCGGGATCCCGGGCTCAGTCGCCCGCAGTCAACTTTTATCGTTGCGTTGGCGAAAGCTTCCCGGGCTTTCGCCCGTCCATTGCTTGAAAGCCCGATGAAATGCGCTGGGTTCTCTGAACCCGACCTTATAAGCGATGTCCGCAATGCTCAGCGACGTTGTTCTCAAAAGCTCGAATGCAACAACTCGACGTACCTCATCCTTGATTTCCTGGTAAGAAAAACCCTCGCGCCTAAGGCCGCGCCGTAGACTGGCAAGATTGACATCGAACTCATTTGCAACCTGCTCAAGCGTCGGCCAGTCGTCATATCCGCACTCTTTCAACCGCTGATGAATCCGGGCACTGAACCCTTCTCGATTACGGAATCGGATAAAGACCGACTGGGGCGCATTGCGTAAAAAAGTGTAGAGCGCTTTGCGGTCCTGCACTACCGGAAGAGCCAAGTACTCGCTGTCAAACTCAATCTCCGTCGCCACAGCGTTGAAATCGACATTTGCGCCCCAAAGGAGATTTGTATCGCCGTGAGGCGGCCGCCTGTAGGCAAATTGCGCCCGGCCTATCGGGATGCGCCTACCGGCTAACCAGCACAGCAGACCCACAATCATCAATAAGAACGTCTCGGTCACCACTGCCTTCAAATACTCGTCGTCTGAACGACAATGCATGACTACCACCACCCGTTTACCGCGCACATGAACCTCGCATCGAATATCGCGCAAGAACAGCTCGAAGTATTTCAGTGACAGCTGCAGCGCTTTGCCAACAGTCGGCGCCTGAATCAATCCGCGGCATATCAACGCAAAACTACCGACAGGCATTCCATGGGAGTCGAACCCAAAGAATTCATCATCGAGCTCTCTGATTACGGCTAACCAAAGATGGGCCAATAACGTCGGGGACACCCTGTCATCCAGCGCTTCTGGCGTCTGTACTGTGAAACCCGACTCCATTAAAAGTCGGGCCATTCGCTCTGGTTGATCGTGAAAGCGCATGAGCAGGGCTTTGACGAAGTACGATGAAATCGAATGCTTTTCTCTCATAGTTCCTGCAATGCGTATGGCAAAAAATAGCACTTTTGCTGAGCCGTATTGGCATAGGCCCATCTCTGCATGGGCCACTAAACTGATCGTCACCAGAACATTACTTCAGATATCGGCCTACCTGTCACCTGTTGAACACAAGGGCCGACAGAGGCGACTTGTCATACCAAGGAGCTCCTCATGAGTACCCGTGAAGTTTTTATTGTCAGCGCTACCCGCACCGCAATAGGCACCTTTGGTGGCACGCTCAAAGATGTCACGCTGGGCGACCTGGCGACCATCGCCGTCAAAGCCGCCTTGCAGCGCAGTGAAATCGATCCGGCATTGATCGAACATGTGGTAATGGGGAACGTAATAGCGACGGAACCGAGGGATGCCTATTTATCTCGCGTGGCGGCCATGAATGCCGGCATCCCCAAAGAAACTCCCGCGTATAACGTCAATCGCCTGTGCGGTTCGGGTTTACAGGCAATCGTGTCGGCTGCACAAACTCTTTTATTGGGCGATGCCGAGATCGCCATTGGCGCGGGCGCCGAATCCATGAGTCGTGGTCCGTATCTTCTGCCGTCGGCGCGGTGGGGAGCTCGCATGGGTGATGCCCAGGTAGTCGACTATATGCTTGGCATCCTGCATGACCCCTTCCACGGGATCCACATGGGTATCACTGCGGAAAACATCGCAGAACGCAACGGTATTACCCGTGAGATGCAGGATGCACTGGCCTTGGAAGAGCAGAAACGTGCGACGCATGCGATCGCTGAAGGTCGCTTCATCGACCAAATCGTTCCAGTGGAAATCCAGAGTCGCAAGGCCACTCAGCTATTCAGTGTCGACGAACATCCCCGCAGCACTTCTCTGGAACAGCTTGCCCTGATGCGTTCGGTATTCAAACAAAACGGCTCGGTGACCGCCGGTAACGCGTCCGGACTTAATGACGGCGCCGCCGCATTGGTTATGGCCACGGGAGCCGCGGTGAAGTCCAATAACTTACGCCCCCTCGCCCGGCTTGTGGCCTACGCACATGCAGGTGTCGAACCGGAATTAATGGGGCTCGGGCCGATCCCTGCGACACGTCTTGCATTAAAACGGGCAGGTCTGACTGTGGCAGACATGGACGTCATCGAAGCGAACGTCGCTTTTGCAGCCCAAGCCTGTGCAGTCACTCAAGAGCTTGATTTGGACCCAGCCAAGGTTAACCCCAACGGTTCCGGGATTGCCCTTGGCCACCCAGTAGGGGCCACCGGAGCGATCATCGCCACGAAGGCCATTCATGAATTGCACCGCACAGGTGGGCGGTATGCACTGGCGACAATGTGCATCGGTGGCGGCCAAGGTATCGCGATCATTTTTGAAAGGGTTTGAGAATTTTATGAACATTCAACACATTGCGGTGATCGGCGCAGGCGTCATGGGCAATGGCATTGCTCAGGTCTGCGCCTTGGCAGGTATAAACGTTTCATTGATCGACATTTCTGACGAAGCGCTGGCAAAAGGTCTGGCTGCTCTCACCGGTAATTTGGAGCGGCAGGTTCGCAAAGAGGCAATCTCGTCCTTCGATAAACAAACCGCTCTAGGGCGTATAACGTTGAGCACCGACTACGCCGTGCTGGACCAAGCAGATTTGGTGATCGAAGCCGCTACCGAAAATCTTGAGCTAAAAAAACGCATCCTCAAACAAATCGACGATGTGGTTGGCAGCGACTGCATCATTGCCAGCAATACCTCCTCTTTGTCGATCACTGAACTCGCGGCAGTGGTTAGGCGACCTGAGCAATTTATCGGCCTGCACTTCTTCAATCCAGTGCCGATGATGGGCCTGCTGGAAGTCATACGCGGTTTGCAAACTTGCGACGCTACTCACACGACAGCGCTGGCGTTGTCGGCCCAGATCGGCAAGAGTGCGGTGACGGTGAGTAACCGTCCTGGTTTCGTGGTTAATCGTATTCTTTGCCCAATGATTAACGAAGCAATCTTCGTGCTGCAGGAAGGTCTGGCGAGTGCCAAGGACATTGATCTCGGCATGCAATTGGGCTGCAACCATCCCATCGGGCCGTTGGCACTGGCAGACCTGGTTGGGCTGGACGTGCTGCTGGCGGCATTGCAAAGCCTTTATGGGGGCTTTGACGACTCCAAGTATCGTCCAGCGCAACTGCTTAAGGAGATGGTTGCGGCCGGTTATTTGGGTCGTAAAAGCGGCCGTGGCTTCTATTCGTACGAGTGAAGCAATCTTGTCGTTTCTGGGGTTCCCGATTTCTGTTGCACCATTTCTGTATCGCTTCCGTATCTTTTCCGTCCTTTCCGCAATCCCTACCCTACGACGCCACGTCTCCGACCACAGATGCGAGGTAGATACGCTCATGTGATCAGTGCAAAGCCTTCGCCGAGAAGACTGAATTATGCGTATCGGCGTTGCGCCCTGCTCCGCCGGGGGTGACAACCAGCGCCAACATTCGGATCGCCATCAAACAGATCGCCAAGGTCCATCCGGCAACCAACTGGTGATCGCCCACGGCAATGGTCCGCAGGTCCAAGCAGACTGCGATTTTGCCCGCCATACTGGAAAAACCGCGGTGATCGGTCCACTCTCGGATATCGAAGCGATTGTCCAGAGCAAGGCTCTAGCGATCCCTGGATTCGTTCTGTCAACCATCTATGGAAAAGCAGACCCATGAAACCAATCCGCGCCGTTGCCCTCGCCTCACTCCTCTCAACCGCCTGCCTGACGGCCCATGCCGCCGATATACCGTTGGGCAGCAGTGCCATGGAAGGTCACATCGTTTCACGCGTACTGGCCGTTGATCCCGCCAACTACCAGGTCACCATCGAAGGTCGCGACAAGAGTCCAGTGCCTATCCAGCTCACTGACCAGGCCAAAAATCTGCACAATTTGAAAGTCGGCGACACGGTCGATATTCATGTGATTCGCTCGGTCGCTTATAAGCTTGATACCGATGTTGGCGGTGCATCGGGCATCACTGATGAATCCATGTCCATCCGTGCTACCAAGGACAATCCCAATCCCGGAGGTGAAGCGGTTCGCCAGGTCAAGGTCACGTCCAAGATCACTCGCATTGACCTGAAACAGCATGAGGTGACCTTGCTTCCGCCGGAGGGAAAAGCGACTGTCCTGAAAGTCGAAGATCCGAAGCTTCAGGAAAGAATGAAAAAACTCCAAGTGGGTCAGACGGTCGATGCCATTTATACCGAAGTGCTGAAGGTCAAAACTTCACGCTAACAACGTTCGCCGACAAACGTGGCCTCGAACAACAGGACTTGAGTTCGACATGACAGATCTGTTCAATGCAATCGGACTTGGGTTACTGGCGCTGCTGCCATTGACTAACCCCCCCACCACAGTTGCGCTGTTTCTCGCCTTGAGTAAGGGGCTGAGTCACAAGGAAAAAAAGTCACAGGCTTTTCTGACGTCATTCTATGTCTTTCTGATCATGACGTTCACTTACTACGTAGGCGCGTTTGTTATGGATGCGTTTAATATCTCCATACCGGGCTTGCGTATGGCCGGTGGCGGAATTCTCATCATCATGGGCTTGAAGATGCTGTTTCCAACGCCTCTTCAGCCCTCTGCTTCCAGCAACGGCGCAACCGAACAACCGAACTTTGCGTTCATCCCGCTGGCCATGCCCAGTACGGCCGGACCTGGCACCATTGCGATGATCATAAGTTCCGCCGCCACTATCAAACACAGTACGTTATTTCCTGCCTGGGTCTTATTAGTAGCCCCTCCGTTAATCTTCCTGTTTACCGCTCTTATCCTTTGGGTATGCCTGCTTGGCTCAGGAATAATCATGAGAATAATGGGACAGTCAGGCATTGATGCCATATCACGGCTGATGGGTTTCCTTCTGGTATGCATGGGCGCGCAATTCGCCATTAATGGCTCGGTGGAAATCATCCAAACCATCATCGACAGTAATGCTCACCTGCTCCGCCCTCAGTAATTTCAAGAGCGTTTTCTATGAGTACCACCTGGCTGGCTCTCGGCATCCGGTATGAGAAACCTGAGGTTCTGCTGTCGCGGATGCCAACCAGACGCGAGCCCAGCTTTGGCCCGCACCGATAGCTCCCCTCGGTGACAGGTCGCTATTTTTCAATAAGCCCTTCGCGCAACGACCGCCTGACCTCAGCCTGTATGGCATAAGCCGGCGCCTCTACAGCATTGAAATCCTGTGTATAGCGCTGGGCAAATCCTTCTACCCCCCACTCCTGATACTGCTGCACATGCTTTAACTCGTGAGCCCAGAGCGCGATGTTCTGTTCTGCGGTTTGAGCGTCCCGGAAGAGGATGATGTCGATCAGTGTCACGGCGCCGACATCGGGGTTTTGCAGCATGGCAGTGGCAGCGTTGAATTGACCGTCGTCGCTGACTTTGTAGCGCGCGGTATCGAGGACGCTGGGGTCGTACCAGCGCAGCAGTTGCTGCCGGACGTGCGGTGGAATGGGTTGGATGCCGGCGCTGGCTGCATCAGCGCGGGCTTGGGTCAACCATAGCGCCAGGGCAGGCGCTGCGATCTGGTGGACGTCATCAGGCAGGGAGCCGAGCATCGGCTCCAGGTCTGGCAGGCAGATGCAGCCGTTCAGGCACACTTGTCTCTCGCCAGCTGGGCAAGCGTTGATCTGGGCTGGCACTTCAAGCGTCAGGCAAAGCACAAACAGCGCCACCAGGCGCGTGGTGATGGGTGGCATTGGCGCTCCAGGGACGGACGCAGCGCGAACAGGTCACAATTGATGGAGGATCAGCTAGCTTTAGCGTAGTCCCGAACCAGACGCTCCCAAGATAATTGCAGGGCAGACCATTTTTTCCGTGAATCCCTCGATAGGCGACTTAACGTACAGCCGCTGGAGCGTGTTCAAGCCAACAGCTCGGTGATCCACCGGGCTTGCCGGGCGATGTCTTGCACCTTTTCCTCGGGCACAACCTGCCGAGCCCGGGCGAAGCTGGTCAGCGTCTGTTGCTTGTGGCGCAGAATGCGCTGCCACTTGATCAGGAACGCCGGGCTGCGTGCCTGCATCTGCAGTGGGCCGAAGTACAGCTCCTCGGCGGTATACAGCACTGGCCCGACGCGCTCGGCGACGATGATCTCGTAGTAGAAGCGGTTTTCCCGCAGCACTTCCTCGCAGAGGATACGGTAACCATGCTCCATCAGCCATTGGCGCAATGGCTGCTCGCCACCGTTGGGCTGCAGGATCAGTCGCTCACGGCCGTTCAGGCGCGCCTTGCCGTTGTCGAGGATGTCGCGGATCGTCTCGCCGCCCATGCCACAGATGCTGATCGCCGTGATCCCGTCTTCTGGCTCGATCGCCGCCAGGCCATTGGCCAGGCGCACGGTGATCCACTGGTCCAGGCCGTTCTCGCGCACAGTGCGTTCGGCCGAGCGCAATGGCGTCAATGCCACCTCGCCCGCCACCGCCGCCGCGATGGCGCCACGGCGCATCAACGCCACCGGCAGATAGCCGTGATCCGAGCCGATATCGGCCAGGCGCGCATCTGCTGGTACATGCGCCGCGACGCGTTCCAGGCGCATGGACAATGTGTGTTCGTTCAACAGCAGCCCCTTTTCACCACGAATATCCGACACCTTTGGCCGGATCGGGGCGCGATTCTGTCGAGTCACGCCATGCATTTCAAATTTATGCGACCAGGGCCATCTCGCCCCGACCTACCGCACACGTATCGACCCAAAAAAAATACCTGGATCAGCTCTCAGGGGAAATGATCGAGTCCAGACTGGGTTCAGCAGCCAGTTTCAATCGGTCAGCTTTACTGATGTATTTAGACTTACTGGGCGGTGCCAATTTGGCGCTGGCCTTTTTTGCGTGAGCCTTTAATAACTGCTTTATTTTTTTACGACGGTTCATATTTCCTGCTCGGCGTGTGAGTTCGTGAATGATGGCAGAGGTTCGGGTAACGGGACAATGGTTGATGGCTTCCAAGTGGTTCGCGACAACGCTTCTGCGACCTGCCAGCACTTGTCCTATCCTTCCATCTAACCCATGACTCCGGACATCGAAATGCCCGCCCCCGAATCCACCCTCCTCCAGAGCTGGCACCACAACGCCCAATCCTGGATCGAGGCCATCCGTACCGGCACCATCGAAAGTCGCCTGAAAGTCACCGACCAGGCCATCCTGCTGGCGGTACTCGGCCGCCAACCCGAGCACGTGCTCGACCTGGGCTGCGGCGAGGGCTGGCTGTTGCGTGCCCTGGCTGACCGCGCCATCCAGGCGGTTGGTGTGGATGGCGATGCAGCGCTGGTCGAGGCGGCGCGGGCGGCGGGCTCTTCGCGGGTGCATTTGGCGAGCTATGAAGAGTTGGTGGAGGCGAAGGTAGACATTGGCAGCAACTACGACCTGATTTGCGCCAACTTCGCCCTGTTGCACCAGGACATCATTCCCCTGCTCACGGCCATGAACGCCCTGCTCGTCCCTGGTGGCACGCTGGTGATCCAGACGCTGCATCCGTGGACCGCGGCGGCGGGCGACTATCAAGATGGTTGGCGGGAGGAGACCTTCGCTGGGTTCAAGGGGCAGT
The DNA here is from genome assembly GCF_019218905.1 of Pseudomonas sp. PDM24. NCBI lineage: Bacteria > Pseudomonadati > Pseudomonadota > Gammaproteobacteria > Pseudomonadales > Pseudomonadaceae > Pseudomonas > Pseudomonas sp. PDM24. The sequence goes on from NZ_JAHUWR010000003.1 coordinate 263,925, forward strand.
GGCAACCCATGCCGTGGTACTTCCGAACGCTGTCCAGTTGGCTCAATGCTCTGGACATGGCCGGTTTTCGGCTGGCCGGCTTGCAGGAACCGCAGCACCCGCAAAGCCCTGTGCCGCAGTCATTGCTGCTGGTGGCTGAGCAAAACCCACCCACTGCCGCAAAAGTAATCGCGGCAATAGGTGCTGACTGACGGGCAGAACTGCATCACGCCCCATCGGGATAGTTGCTTTTCGATTAAAGGTGCAAGACTTGCAAAAATGGAGTCGTGTCGATCAGTACCGATAGGTTGCCTGCACTGAAATTCCATTCGCACTATTTTTGTAGTTGGCACTGTATTCCGGTTGAAGTCCGGAGTTGTTCGAATGCTGTACTGAGGCTTTTGAATCCCAGAGATAGCCATACGCAAAGTCTAACGTCAGATCGGCAGTCGGCGAATAAGCGCCGCCCAAGGTCACGGCCTGGCGATTCCCGACCGGAACGCGCACGCTGCGGTCGGCATTTCCAACGGGCGTCTGATCATAGGCGTAGCCTGCACGAATCAGCCATTGCGGGTTCAATTGATAGGATGCGCCAACCGCGGTGGACCAGGTGTCGTGCCAGTTCATCTCTTCGGCCACACGCCCCAGGCCAGCAGCCTGGCCCATGGCGGAAACACCGCTGTTGATTGCTTCGATCTTCTGAATCCGACTCCAGCGTGTCCAGGTGGTCCCCAGGTATCCGGTCCAGCGACTATTGAATCGATGGGTGATGGACGTATCCACTGATTCGGGCATCGTAAGATCTATCTGGGTGTCATACTTTCCGTCCAGCGGGATAACGCTCGGGGAGCCGGAAACCTCAGTGTGCCCTTTGAGCTGATAGTTCACCTTCGAGTGATAGGTAACCCCCCAACGGGTTGCCTCATTAAAGTCGACCAAGAGTCCGACGTTGTAGCCAATCGCCGTGTCATCGCCTTTGATGGTAACCAGTGTGTCCTGGCCGTTGTTCAGGGCGCCGGTTGCCATGTAATTCTGAAGCTTTGCATTGAAACGGTTCAGGGTCGGTCCACCCCCAATAGACACGTAATCATTGATTCGATAGGCAATGGTAGGCTGCAGCGTTATCTCCTTGGTCGTGCTGTAGGAGCCATGGTAGCGACCCTGAAAAGAGCCCTCGTAATCATTGATCAGACCACTCGGGGCATAGAGGCCCAGCCCCACCGAAAGACGCTCATCAAGCGGTGTCGACATATAGGCGAAAGGAACGGCCCCCAAAGGTACCGAGTCCCCCTCATTCGTGCCTGGGGCACTGCTCTGCGCATCACTGATGTCGTCGCTCACCGAAACGATCGCGGCACCGCCGGAAATTTCACTGCGCTTCAACTTGGTCAGGCCAGCAGGATTTCCATAGATGGTGCTGGCGTCCAGCGCGGAAGACGACCTTCCTGCATAAGCAGTTCCCGCACTGCTTGCACTTTGTTCGTTTAGAGCAATGCCATTGGCACCTGCAATAGAAGAGGCGCTGAGCAGGGCCATGGCACTGGTGACCTTAATCCAGACAGCATACTTTCGCTGAGCAGAGAGACACGGGATCACACGGCTATTCAGTTTCATTGTCCACCTCTTGTTTATTGTTTTTATTGATTGCACGCAGGCAAGGCTTCGCCTTCCTGTGCACTTTTCAGTGCCGGTTGGAATTGATCGAAGTTGTGTAAAAGGCCCTGACTGAACAACACCAGGGCACGACTGACGCGATTACAGATGCGAATCAGAGACTCAATTAAGCCACTCGGTTTGAAAGCTATAACGCCCCAAAAGCGGAGCCAGGACTTCTTGGGCAGTTCCGGCCCGGATGCAGGCGACATGCCCACGGCGATTGTCCTGCACGACCTCAACAGCAATATTCGAAAGCCCCAGGCGTTCCACTTCTTCCTGGACTACTTTGGCAATCTCCCGCTGTTGCAAAGCGGGCTTGAATATCTTGCCCACGGCAGTCAGTGGCAACGCCTCGAGAATTTCAATGCGCTTGGGGACTGCTGCCCGCTCGCTGATATTGAGATGAGCGAATGCCTCAAGTTCTTCGGCGTTGCAAACTTGCCCGGGACGCAGTTGAACGTAGGCGACTGGCACCTCGCCCGAGTAGGCATTGGGGCTGCCGATTGCAGCGGCCAAGGCGACAGCGGGATGCGCCTGCAGAGCCTCCTCGATTTGCTTGGGATCAATGTTGTGGCCGCCGCGAATGATCAACTCCTTCTTGCGTCCGGTCAGCCAGAAGTACCCCTGTGCATCCTGACGGCCCAAATCGCCCGTATTCAGCCAGCGCTGACCTTCGATATCGATCCAAAGGCCCTGGTTATGACGCTCCTCCAGATAGCCCTCGAAGACATTCGGGCCACTGATCGTGATGAGGCCGATCTCATCCACATTGGCGTCGCGCAGGTACTCTCCAGAATCATCGAGCACGACCGCGCGCATATTCTGGTAGGCAATCCGCAGCCCGATGGAGCCGATACGGCGCTCGCCATGGGGCGGATTGATTGAGGAAACGCAGGTGCCCTCCGTCAGACCGTAACCTTCAAGGATCTTTACCCCGGTCCTGCGCTCGAACTCCCGGAAAAGCTCAGCCGGCATGGGTGCGGCGCCACACATTGCATAGCGAAGACTGGACAGGTCGCAGCCCTGCCATTCATTTTGCAGAAGTGCGGCATAGACAGTTGGCACGCCGGAAAAGAGGTTGATACCGAAGTGCTCGACCATCTCCCAGAATCGTGGGATCACCCCCTCGCCACGATAGCCATGAGGCGTGCCGAGGATCACATGGTCGCCCTGAGTCCAAGGCACCAGCCCCGTCACCAGTTGTCCATTGACATGAAACAGCGGCAGGCCACAAAAGATAACCTGGCCACCACTGCGTGGCTGCAAATGAGCGGCTACGGCCCATGCATTGAACACTTCAGAGCCATGGCTACGCGCGGCGATCTTGGGGAGCCCGGTGGTGCCGCCCGTACAAATGTAGGAGGAGCACTCATCGCGGCGGATTTGCCGACCGCTCTTCAGGTGTGTGTGCGGCTGAGTACTCATCAGCGATTGCCAATCGTGGATCGCGATATCTCGATGCAAGCCTCGTTCCTTCAGTGCCGCTGCTTTCAGAGCCCCACGCACGGGTTCGGCGACATAGGGCTCCATGCTGACCCACACGACAGACCTGACCGTGGGCAACTGATCCAGTTGCGAAGCCAGTTTGGGCCACAGATCGCTGCCCGCCGTCGGCGCGAGCGTCACTACCACGGATGCCTTCGCAGCATCCAGCAAGCCAGCTATCTGCTTGGCCTCGAGCAGCGGATTAATCGCCATGACGATGCCCGCCGCCTCCCCGCCCCATATCGTGAAATGGGTTTCCGGCAGATTGGGCAAGATAAAGGCAAGCACCTCGCCCGGTTTTATACCCAGGTCATGGAAAGCATTCGCCGCGCGGGTGATATCCGCGAAGAGCTGGGAGTAGTTCCATTTGTAGGTGCGCTTGAAATCGGCGGCATCGGCGAAGAAGCTAAGCGCCGGTGCCTGGGGGGAGCACCGGGCTGCCTGTCGCAGCGCTTCATAAGTGCTGGATGCCAGGCCACGTTCCGACAGGGGGACTTGTTCGAGGCTTTCGATGTCACTCAGGGTCTGCACAACCATCAGGCTTCCTCCACGACTCGGTTGCGTTGCACGCCGAGGTCGATCACACCATCGGCGCTGCGAATGCGCGCCTCAACCACGTCACCTGGCTTGAGATATTGCGTCCGACCTTCCTGCGCCTTGAGGAACAGCTTCCATTTAGTGGCTTCTGGCATCAGGGCCGCAATACGCTGTTTGCCAGGCGAAGGTACCGTGAGCGCACAGCCAGCAGGCGTACCGGTGGCGATCAGGTCTCCAGCGGCGAAATCTTGCAGGCCGGAAAGTTCGGTAAGGGTTTCAGCGGGGCCGTAAACCAGGTTGGCCGTGCTGTCGTTCTGTCGCACCTGGTCGTTGACCGTCAGGCGCAGTTGCAGCTCTTTGAGGTAACGAATGTTCGTGGCATCCAGAAGGCAGAGGTACGGGCCGACCGGACCGAAAGTGCGGAAGCTCTTGCCCTTGTAGAACTGCATCTGAGGAATCTGAATGTCACGAGCCGAGTAGTCGTTGACGATGACGACGCCTGCAATGAACTCATGCAGATTGGCGTCGGTGACAGCAACAGCGCCGTTGATCGCGCGTTTCATCACCAGCCCCAGTTCGATCTCGTAGTCAAGGAAGCGCACGGTGCGCGGCTTGATCAGGTCGCTGTCAGCCGCCACCAGGCAACTCGTCGCCTTGGTGAAGATCATGTTGAATTTCTTCGCATCCGGGTCCATGCCCGACTCGATCATGTGCTGACGGTAATTGGCGCCCTGGCAGACGAACTGCTGGTTACGGGTCACCGGCGACAGCAGTTTCACTTCGCCCTCCGCAAGCTCCGTACCTGTTATTTGAGCGAGGTCGTCGATACTGTTTTCGCGAATGAAATCACCGGTGGTTTCAAAAGCGCCGGGGACAACCGTGATACGGCCCTGGCGTAGCACGCCCCAGTGGATACCGTTCTGAAATTCGAAGCGGACTACGTGTACAGCAGACATTGAAGGTACTCCTGGAGCGGCGTTTGTCTCGCGCTCGGCGGCGCGAGAACTGTGGTGTTGTTCTGAGAGGGGGCTGGCAACGCTGTAGACCAACGAGCCGCCGGCGATCAACGCGCCGGCTTTGAGCACATCCCGACGGCCATACCTGGTTGCATTGCCCGACATGGCGGCAGCTCTACCCGAACATCCGCATGAGTGTTATCAACTTGCGAATGCTCAAGTCCGGACTGCGTCGCAGGTTGCGCAACAGCGCACGCAGATTGGCCAGGCTCATCTTCGGTTTTGTAAAACGCTTGGGCATGCGCTGCCCCCACTGCGCCATTGCCTCGGGGCTCACGGGATGAATGCCCGTAGGCTGTGCAGCCGTGAAAATATCCCCGTCGCAGTAATGCTCGTGCTTATCGCCCCAAGGGTCTTGCCAGTAATCGAAGATCTGACTGCCCAGAATGTGTCGGCCGATGCCCCATGAGTGCACCCAACCGCGCTCGCGCAGGACGCGCTGCCCCATGCCCACAGCGTCCGCATCGACGACCTCATAGGCGCTATGGCTATAGGTCGCCATGAACCCTTGCGCTATCGCGAGCGTATGGTGATCCGCAGGAGTGTCACCAAGGTCAAGGCGCATAAAGGTGACAATAGGTGTGCCATCGGGGAGTACCTGTACGTCGCTGGGAATCAACCCGAAATGCTTCGTATACCAGGCGCAGGTCGCCTGGTAGTCGGCAACTTCGATGACGATGTGGCCCAGTTTGAGGACTTCAGCCGGAGCGATCGGCGGGCGCTGCGTGGCGTTAATTCGCGGTTGCTCCTGCGCCAGATTCCAGGAAAGAGGAGCTCTGTGTCCCAGCGTTATACCTGCCGTCTGGTCGCAAACAGCTTCCACGATGAATCCGGAAGGATCGGTGAGTTTGACGCAATACCCACCACCAGGATGTTCTGATTTTTCTACCAATGACGCGCCTGGGATGCGCGTCAGTTTTTCCAGATCCTTGAGCGACTGGACTGCCAGTCCGAACCCGACAAAACGTGCATGTTCTGCACGATGGACACGGTAACAGTAAGCAGCGGGGACGGTGGCGCGCAGGTAAAGCGTATCGGCGTCCTGCTGACTTACCGACAGGCCGAAGTCAGTCAGGAACCGCGCCGCCTCGTTCAAATCCGGCCGTTGAAAGATCAGGTGCGTCAGATCCTGGGCCTTCACCGTCGGTTGCGGATGCCGGGCAGGTTGTGGTGTCGCTAACCGGGGCATTTCATTTTTGTGGGTCATTGTTCTTGTTTTCCGGGTTTTCAGGGTAAAGCCGTCCCCGCACCCCTGAAAATCCAGGGGTGTCTGGTTGACTCGGTTAATGAATCAGTCGAGGGAAGGCAGTGCTGGCAACTCGCTGGTCGCCAGCGCTCTAGCCTCTTCAGGCGGGACGCCCAATGCCCGCAGCACCAGCTCGGCCGTGTCAGAGCCCGATTCGCGCCACGTCCTGTGGCCTTCCAGCACCAGGAAAATCGAGCCCAGGACACTGCTCGATATCAGCGTCATTACCGAGAGCAATTGCCCCTTTTCAAACGTGTACCGCCCACTGGACAGTCCGCTCAGAAGATCGGTCGTCGCTTGGCTGCTGAACATTTCGCGCAACGAAGCATTGCTCATGGCGAATTTATGGATGAACGCCCCCCACTGAGAGTCTTCGTGCGCTCGACGAATGAACAATCGAATGCCATTGGCAAGGCGCTGAGCCGGATCAGTGAGGGAGTTGAAGCTCTTGTTGACACGCTCATGCATCTCCTTGGCGAGATGGCTGGCGACCGCCTCGAACAGGCTTTCCATGTTGTCGATGTTGCTATAGACCGTTCCGCGCGCCACGCCTGCCTCTTGTGCGAGGTCAAGAATGTTCACTTGTGAGGTGCCTCTTTCAGCGAACAGGCGAAAGGCGGCTTGATGAATACGGCGCTGTGTTGGGTTCAGGGATTCCACGGTTCTCTCTCCAGGATTACCTTATGGCCCGATTGAACACCTGTGTTCAGTTTACGTCAACAACGTTTTTTGAATTAAATACGTTTTTCTCAATGAGATCCTTTCTATGGCTAAAAAAACCGGTAGAACGATTGGATATGGCAGGATCGTTGAAGGGCTCTACACATTGACACAACTGAACACGCGTGTTCAGCTATGTCGTGTTTCTGGCTCGCCGTCCCGGCAGGTCATCAAACCGGCCCCTCGATGCAAACCAGGAGCTCAACAACCTGAGCAAGCACTGTGCAGACGGTGCTCAAACGGTATGACCCTTAGCGATGGCTGGCCGAATTCTCATCAGCTGAAGGACAGAACATGACCGGCTCAAAGCTCTTCAAACCGCTTCGTTTGCCTAACGGCACGGTGATTCCCAACCGAATCGCCAAGGCTGCCATGGAGGAGAATCTTGCCAATGAGGATCACGCTCCAGGGGATGCGCTGGTTAAGCTCTACCGGCGTTGGGCGGACGGTGGGGCCGGCCTGATCATCACTGGCAACGTCATGGTTGACCGCCACGCCTTGACCGGACCCGCTGGTGTAGTGCTTGAGGACGATCGGAACCTGGGCCAGTTCAGGCTATGGGCCGATGCTTGCCGCAGTCGCGGAGCCCAGGCCTGGATGCAAATCAATCATCCCGGACGGCAGCTATTGGCCTCCATGGGGCAATCGGCACGGGGCCCCTCCGCGGTGGCTGTCGACATTCCCGGACTATCAAAGGCCTTTGTGCCGCCCAGAGCCTTGAATGAGCAGGAGATCGAAGAGCTGATTGAGCGCTATACCCGGGCCGCAGTGCTGGCTGAGCGTGCCGGATTCACCGGCGTGGAGATTCATGCAGCGCATGGTTACCTGTTCAGCCAATTCCTTTCGCCCTTGACCAACCGGCGTAGCGACCGCTGGGGAGGCAGCCTGGAAAATCGTGCGCAAATTCTCCTGCAAACCATCGATGCAATACGCCGGCGAGTGGCACCGATCTTTTGCGTCGCTGTGAAGCTCAATTCCGCGGACTTTCAGCGCGGTGGTTTCGATGCCGAGGATGCGGCGCGCGTGGTGGAAATGCTCAACGCCAAGGCGGTCGACCTGGTCGAGTTGTCCGGTGGCAGCTACGAAAGCCCGGCGATGCAGGGGCAAACCCGCGATGGCAGCCGCCTGGCTCGAGAAGCGTATTTTCTCGAGTGCGCGGAAAAAATAGGAGAAATCGCGCGCATGCCGCTGATGGTCACCGGCGGCGTGCGCAGAAAGGAGGTCGCGGAGCGAGTGGTGAGCGGCTCGGTGTCGATGGTGGGGCTTGCCACTGCGCTGGCAATCGAGCCGGCCCTGCCAAACCAGTGGATGGCAGGTCAGGACACCGAAGTGGAGCCGATCGTCGTCCGCTGGAAGAATAAGGCGCTGGCGTCGCTTGCAGTGGCGTCGGTGGTCAAGAAGCAACTCGGCTTGTTGAGCCAAGGCAAACAGACAAAACCCAGGACGTCGCCACTCATGGCATTGATCGGCAATCAGCTGAAATCTCGTCGCCAGGCGAAGAACTATCGGCAATGGATTGGCCGGGCTTAGCCGGCCGAGGATGACATCAGGACTAGGGTAGCGGCTTACCAGCGATTTTCTTGGCTCTGGCAGGTGTTACGCCCAGCGCCTTGAGAATCATCTCGGCAACCTGCAGATCGTGCTCCGCCACCGCACGCCCTTCGACAACCGAACGCATGGCGCCGGTGGTGCACGATACGACCATGTCCAGGGCGATCCCTTCGTCCTCGTAAGCGAAAGTCCCCGCGCGCAGCCCTTCACGCAAGTCGCCCAGCACATGGGCGGCCAAGCGCGAGCGCATGGTCTGATCGGAATGGATGATGCGCAGCAGTGCGTTAGCCCATTGATGGTCGTACGCGGCCCGGCAGATGAACATGCGCACGCCAATCGAAAGCCGCTGTGCACCACAGTGTACGTCCGAGCTCAGGGCGGAAATGGCATCGGAGAACTCGCTCGCCATGGCGATGCCAACCGCCTCGAGGACTTCATCGCGCGTTCGAAAATAGTTGTAGATGGTGCCGTTGGAGACCGCGGCCTCCGCGGCGACATCGAGCAGTGCAATCTCCCCCACTTCCTTGCGTGCGACCAGACGCAACGCCGCGTCCACCAGGCCGCGACGGGTGCGTTCCCGCTTCTTGTGGCCTCGAGTGAGAGGCTCTTGCTCAGTTGCTTCTGAAGGAAAAATGGGGGAAGGCATCTTCACGCTCTTAATCGAGGAGGCTCGTTTATGGTAATGGAAACGTTGTCGGCCGTGGAATCGGCGCTACCCATCAGGATCAGGCAGTCTCGAACCAGGCTGCCTGCCTGTGCGCCGGGAGCGTGGTGCATGATGATACGGTCGGGGCGGATCGCGACGAGCGTGCCTTTGGCAGCCAGCGGCAGGATGTCATGGTTCAGGTCTTCGATGAAGTCGCAAGCGCTGTCGGAGCGCTGACCGCAGGCTCCGATCTGCAAGAAGTGGCCTCCCATCTGTATCCAGGAAAAGACCTCGGCAGCGCTCAGCAGCGACAACGGGTCGACACCGAATCCGACCAGGGTCAGGTTGTGTCCAAGCGCATCGTCGCTCAGTTGGATCTGCTGTTGCGTGTTGCGTACCCAGGCCTGGGGAAACAGGCTGCCACGCACCAGTTTGTCGCCACGACGATGACGCATGAACAGACCGTTTTTGAAGATGTTCTTCGGTTTGATGTCCAGTTGTTCGAAGTACTTTCTGGAAGCGGGAGTCAACGCCAGCGCGCGCATCATTGCGTGGATGAAGAAAGCGGCGACCTTGTTTCTTGGCATCACCAGACGGCCCATGAGTTTTGCCAGATTGATCATCGCCTGGGCATGGGGGCGGCGCTCTACGTCATAGGTATCGAGTACTGAAGGCGCGGCTTGGCCGTGAAGGACCCAGGCCAGTTTCCAGGCGAGGTTGGCGCCATCTCGAAGCCCCGCTACGAGACCTTGCCCGACAAAGGGGGGAGTAATGTGGGCTGCATCCCCTACAAGGAAAACTCGCCCCTTGCTGAACCTGTTGCAGCAGCGCGCGTGGAATCGATACACCGCCTTGCGCTCGACTTCCAGCTCCTGCGGATTGATCCATGGCGCAATCAGCCGAGCGATGCTTTCCGGGCTTTCCAGCTCTTCCCGGGATTCGCCTGGGTGCAGCATGAACTCCCAGCGCTCCCTTCCGCCGGGCGCAGGCATGTGCGGCGTTGGGCGCTTTGGATCACAGAGAAACTCAACGTGATCAATGGCTGACTTATGCCGGTTTTTGGCATCGACAATCAGCCAATCCTCTGCATAGGTTTGTCCTTCGAATTCCTGGCCGATCAAGGCCCTGACCCTGGAGCTGGCACCATCCGCACCGATCAGGTATCGGGCGCGAATGAAATGCAGATGGCCGTCCTGGTCCCGAACGGAGGCGACGACACAATCCGATTCCTCGACCAGATTCTCGAGCTCGAAGCCACCCAGGCTGGTCACCGACTTCAGCCCAGAAACCTGTTTACGCATCGCGTGTTCGAGGTCGGGTTGATAGAAAGTCACCAGTTTGGGGTGGCCGTCGATGCACCCGGCGGTGTTGGCCCGACTGAATTGCCCGAGGACCGGGGAGTGCATCTTCACTTCAGGGATAACGATCTTCTCGAAAGCATCTTCCGACAATCCGGCGAGTTGCAGGATGCGAAGCGCCTCGTTGTCCAGAGCGATGGCACGAGGCATTAGCAGGACCTCATGGGTCTTGTCCAATACCAGTGTCTTTACTCCATAGCGGCCGAGCAGCGCCGCGATTGTCGCCCCTACCGGGCCGTTACCGACGACTAGCACATCGACGGCGGTGGGAGGCAGTTGCGAAGCTTTTTTGTTGTTGTTCATCTCGAGCCCTTGTTGTGATTGAAGTGGTGAGACGCGCCGGTCTCATCGTCAGGCAAGGTCAAGGTATGTAAAATTGAGACATATTTCAATATTGAAATTTTCGTCATTACCATTTCAAGATCATTACCACCTCGGAATGAGGCCCTATGTTCTGTGCCGAAGGTGTCAGGGGGCCTTGCGCCGTCGCAACGTCTCATCGAATTGTCCCGCGATGGAGAGCGGGTAGCGTTTGCATCGATTTCCGACCGGCGAGGCTTGGCTTATGAGCCGATCAGCGTTGTTATTGGAGTAATGGCCCAGTGCTAGAAACTATGTTTTAGTCTTCAGGAATCCAACGTGGCGCGTCCGCAGCCTCATCCGAACCCAGTCCAGCTCTGCTTCGTCGAGTTCGAGCTCGACGAAGCCAACGCCTGCTTGTTACGTAACGGAGAAGCCGTGGCGTTGGCACCAACGCCCTTCACTCTGCTGTGCGCACTTGCACGCCAACCCGGATCGCTGGTGACCAAAGATGCCTTGCTTGATGCCGTGTGGGGGCATCGGTTCGTCAGCGATTCAGTGCTGAAGACGGCCATCAGCGATCTGCGCAAGGTGCTGGGCGATGACCCCAGGCAGCCCCGCTTCATTGAGACTGTGTCGCGGCGCGGCTATCGCTTCATCGCCGCGCCATCCCCTGCCCCTTCGATGCCGCCGGCATCCGCGACGGTGCCGGCGGCCGGTGCGTATCCGTCGCCGCCATTCATTGGTCGCACCGACAAACTTTCAAAACTGCAGCGCGCGTGGGAGCGGGCTTACGGAGGGCAACGCGCAGTGGTCTGGCTTGCCGGAGAGCCGGGGATTGGCAAGACCACGTTGATCGAACACTTCCTCGCCAGCCTTGGTGACATCGCCTGCGCACGTGGCCATTGCGTGGAGCACTACGGCACCGGCGAGCCGTACCTGCCGGTGCTGGAAGCGTTGGCCGATCTGTGCCGCAGCGACCCCGCCCTGCTGACGCTGCTGCGCGCCGTGGCGCCAACCTGGCTGCTGCAACTGCCGTGGCTGAGCACCGCGCAAGAGCGAGACGCGTTGCGGCGCGAGCTTGCCGGCATCGGTCCGGATCGCATGCTGCGGGAAATGGGCGAACTGCTGGACCGCTACACTGAACAGCGGCCGCTGTTGCTGGTAACCGAAGACCTGCATTGGAGCGATCGAGCGACGGTCCAGCTCATCGACTATGTGGCGCGGCGACGGGGCCGCACGCGGCTTATGTGGCTGGCGAGCTTCCGCGTCGCCGAAGTGGTGGCGCTTGATCATCCGCTCAACTCGTTGCGCCACGAACTGCGCCTGCAACGTCTGTGCGAGGAAGTGGTGCTCGACCCGTTCTCGGAAACCGAGGTCGCTGACTATGTCGCATTGCGTTCGGCCTCGCTGGCCCGCGATGAAGCTTTCGTACGCGCCCTGCACGAGCGCACCGACGGTGTGCCGCTGTTCGTCTCGTCAGTCATCAGCGAAGTGATGGACACAACGGGCGACGACGCCACCATCGAGGCCCGGCTGGCGGGGATGGCGGTTCCCGAGAACCTTGCGGCCATCATTGATCACTACATCACCAAGCTCGGGCCGGAGCAGCTTGCGCTGCTCTCGGCGGCAGCGGTATGCGGAGTCGAGTTCCGGGTCGAGACGGTTTCGCTGGCCCTCGAACGCGACCTCGCTTCGGTAGCCCACGCCTGCGAGGAACTGGTGCGCGAGCAGGTGTGGCTCACGCAGTCGCGGGCCGCTGAACTTGAAGAAACGATGGAGTTACCCTACTCGTTCCGCCATGCCCTCTTCCGCCAGGTACTGTACGACCGCACGCCGCGCTCATTGCGTACCCACCTTCATCGCCAGGTTGGCACTGCGCTCGAACGCGAGCGCATGGCCGGCGTGCCGGTTGCTGCCTCGGAGCTGGCGACGCACTTCGACCGGGCCCGGCAGCCGATGATCGCGCTGCACTACTACGCCGAGGCCGCGGAAGCCGCGTTGCTGCACTTCAGCCCAGCCTTGTGCTTCGGTCTCACTGAGCGCGCGATGGTCCTGCTGTGGCAGGCGCCGGAAGGGATGGAGCGCGATACGCTCGAAATTACCTTGGCCACGCTGCAAGGCGTATCGGCGTTCCATACGCTCGGTGTCGGCAGCGAAGCCAGGAACGCGTTCGAACGCGCGTACACGCGGCTAACGGATGTACCCGAGCATCCGATGCGCGGTCGCCTGCTGCACGGATTCGGCTATCTGCTCGGTCTGCGCGGCGACTATACGTTGGCGCTGGCGGTCGCGGAACGCGCCGAAGCCCTATCGATCGAAGCGAACGACCCAGCACTCACACTGGTGGCGTGCATCGTGCAGGGCGAGGTTCATCATCTCCAGGGGCACACGCAGGCAACCCGCCGATGGCTGGAGCGCGCACTCGCAATCGCCGAGCCGCTGGACATCGGGGCGAACGAGATCTTTGCGGCCGATCCTCAGGTCATGCTGCACGGCATGCTGGCCATAGAACTCGTGCGTTCTGGCCTGGTTGAGCAAGGCCAAGCTCATATGCAACTGGCGCGAAACCGCGCACAAACGCTTCGCCAGCCCATGACCTGGCTGGTCGCCACCTGGCAGGAGGTGTTGATCGAAGTGCGAATGGGAAACCCTGTGCGTGTGGCAGCGCTGGCTGACGACATGCAGACATTGGTCGACGAGTATTCGCTCGCACTGGGGCGCACGGCTTGCCGCTGGTGGCACGGCTGGGCTGACGCGCGCAACGGCGCACCGCGCGACGGCTACCGCAGCATCCGCGAGGCCTACGAAGAACACACCGGACTCGGCATGCGCTCCGGTGCCAGCGAGGTGCTCGGCTACGCCGCCGAGGCGTTGCTGCTGGCGGGTGATTGCGATGCCGCGCGAGTCGAGCTACAGGAAGCCCTACACGTTGGGGAAGAACTGGGCGAGCGCGTGTACCTGCCGCAATTGTTGCTGCTGGAGGCAGCGATTGCGCGGACGCAGGGCCGGCTCGATGCCGGCAGCATTGCGGTGCGGCGTGCGGTTGAGGAGGCGCGCACCCAGGAAGCACCGTGGCTGGAGCTGCAGGCGTTAGTCGAACTGTGTGGGCACCACGACGCTACGGCCGAGGACCGCCAGGCCCTGGCGGCGCTGCTTGACCAGTTGCCCGAAACGGAGGGAACCGAGCTGGTGAAACGTGCGCGCTCGCTGCTTCAGGGCGCAAAGTCTGATTGAAGAGCTAAGGGCGCAAACTTGTGGGAGTGAGCCTGCTCGCGATGACGGAGGTACATTCAGCATCAATATTGGCTGACCCGTCGCCATCGCGAGCAGGCTCGCTCCCACAGGGGCTGCGGTGTTCAAACCCTTAACTTACCGGCATTGATTTCTGTCGGAGCGGTGCTGTCCCGACCGAAGTCTGACCTTTCGCTTACGACTCGACCCAGGAGGCGGCCTACGCTGTCGTCGAACTTTCTTGCCCCCTGGTCTGTGATGAGTCTGAACCCTGAATCCAAGTACCCCAATCGTCGCTCGTATGTCCTGAAGCTACGCAGCGATGCCACGCCCGGAGCCCTTGCGGGCCGCCTCGAAAACCTGGTCACCGGGCGTCAGCGCGAGTTTTCGTCTGCCGAAGAATTGCTGGAGTCGATTGACTCGGACCTCACGTCGGCAGCCGACGAGCACGCGGCAAATGCCGACGGCGAGTGACGCCTCCAACATGAACGAGCGCTCGATATGGCGACCGAACGGCGACGTTTCGCTGACGACTTCGCGCATACCGGGCCCTACGCTGATGCCACCTCGAATCTATACGAGTCCAATCCGATGCTGCGATGTCCCCTTCCCCTTCCGTTGACCCGCTATGCCGGGCAGACGCCTCTGCAACATGCCGAACGCCTGTTCGGCGTCGTCGTGGGTGCGGCGCTTGCCGCGTCTATCGCGCTGGTCTTGACCGGTTGCTCTACTGAGGTCGCCAAGCCGTCGGTAGACCTGCCGGCCAAGTTCGCCGCAAGCACAGCCTCCGAAATGGAACCCGAAGCCGCGTGGTGGGAGACGTTCAACGACCCGGTGTTGACGGATCTGGTGCGCCGCGCGATGCGTGAAAACCGTGATATCAAGATCGCCGCCGAGCGTGTGCGCACCGCTCGCGCCGGTGAGACGATCAGTCGCTCCTGGCTCTTTCCGAGTGTCGGAATGTCCGCCTTCGGCTCCGACCGTAGCAGCGGCTACAGCACGGCCAAGAAGCAGGGTTATCCAGATACCGAGACCGTGGGCGCCGGTCTGGACGTCTCTTGGGAACTTGACCTCAGCGGACGCCTACGTGCTGGAGCAGCGGCGGCCGAGGCCGAGGCACTGGCCGCGGAGGACGGCGTGCGCGGCGTGCGTCTGCTGGTGATGAGCGACATCGCCAGCAACTACTTCACGCTGGTCGGCGCGCTGCGCCAGGCCGAAACATTACGCGCGATCTCGACGGCGCAAGACGAGACACTGCGCCTGGTTAACGCGCGCCACCGTGTAGGGCTGGCAACCTCCTTCGACGTCGAGCGCGCGCAAACCGATGCCGCATCGGCGCGCGCGCAAATCCCACCGTTGGAGACGCTGGCAGCCGTATCGCGACACCGCATCGCGGTACTGATCGGGGATCAGGCCTTTAACGCCACGAGCATCCAGCCCTCCCGTGGCAACGCGGTGGCGCCCGAGATCCGCCAGGGGCAGCCCGCCACCCTGCTACAGCGTCGGCCTGATGTATTGGCGCTGATGGCGCAGCTCGATGCCGCCAATGCGCACCGTAAACAAGCTGCGGCTGAGTGGTTCCCGCGGCTGTTCCTCGGCGCATCCTACGGCCGCCAGGGCCTTGAGCTGAACGGTCTGGACCTGGGCGCCGCACGCTTCACCAACGTGGCCGGTCTGCTCGCGATGCCGATCTTCAACGCCGGGCGCACACGCGCGATCAACGAGGTTGCCGAGAGCGGCCAGCGTGAGGCGCTATTGCGCGCCGAGGACGGCATTGTGCGCGCACTCGAAGACGTGGAGAACGCCCTCGTCACGCAGACGCAAGAGCGTCAGCGCGCCCAGTCATTGCAGTCGGCCACCGAGTCTGCGGAGGCGGCACTGAGCCACGCGCAATCGCTCTACGACAGGGGGCAGATCGACCTGTTGCCGCTGCTCGACGCGCAACGGGCGCGCCTGGCGGTTCGCCTGAATGCCAACGACAGCAACACCCGGCTGCTGCTCGATAGCGTGCAGCTCTACAAGGCACTGGGCGGGGGCTGGCAGGTGTTCGAACAACCCGCTACTCCCACCGCAGCCACCACAGCCGACCGGCCACCACTTTCCTAAGAAACTGCCGTTTTTCAAAGAGGAACCGCCTTGAAAACCTCCCTTACTGCGGCCGGCGCTTTGGCCGTAGCCGTCATGCTGTCCGCGTGCAGCCCGGACCAGCCGACCGTTCAGGCACCACGACCGGTACGCACCGTTGAAATCAGCTACGACAATGCCCGCGACATCAGTCGCTACGTAGGCACCGTACAGTCGCGACATGAAGTCGACCAGGCCTTCCGCGTGGGCGGCAAAGTCGCCCAGCGCAACGTCGATGTAGGCCAGTTTGTACGCGAAGGCAGCATATTGGCTGTGCTGGATGACAGCGACTACCGCCTCGCTGAAGAAGCGTCTCGACAACAGTGGGCGGTTGCCGCCGAGCAGACACGCCAGGCCGATTCGGACCGCCAGCGCCTGACCGCGCTGAAGGCTGACGGCTCGGTCAGTGCGGCCGACGACGAGCGCGCGCATACAAATGCCCAGACTGCGCATGCGACCGCCGAGGCCGAGGCGCGAAAGCTTGAGCTCGCACGCAACCGGCTCAAATACACCGTGCTGCGCGCCTCGCGTAGCGGCGTCGTCACGGCTGTTCGCGTTGAGACCGGGCAAGTCGTGGCTGAGGGCCAACCGGTTGTCTCGATCGCGAATCCCGATGAATCCGAGATCGTTGTCGATGTGCCCGAGGATCAGCTGTCCGTCTTCAAGGAGGCCCGTTTCAAGGCCTCGCTGGCCAGTGCGCCGAACGAGATCTTCGATGTCACGCTGCGTGAGCTGTCGCCCCAGGCTGCGGCGCAAACGCGCACCTATCGCGCGCGGCTCAAGCCGATGCAGGCGCTGCCGCTGGGTGCCACTGCCACGGTAACGGCCGAGCGCGTGATGACCAGTGTCTCGGTGGCAGCGGTGCCAGCCACGGCACTGACGCAAAGCGGCGGCCAGCCTGCCCTGTGGGTGGTCACGCCCGTGGGCAAGGATCCGGTCGGCGTCGTCGAATTGGTGCAGGTGGCGGTGTTGGGCTACCGCAACGACGAGGTGCTCGTCTCCGGGCCGCAGGCCGGTGCATTGGTCGTTACCGCCGGGGTACAGAAGATGGCATCCGGACTGAAGGTCGCGCTTCCCGGCGCGGCGATTGTTGACGCGAACATCACGCAGCAGGCCGCCCGATGAACAACTTCAACCTCACCGACTGGGCGCTGCGCCATCGCGCCATCGTCCTGTTCATGCTCCTCATTGTCGCAGTGGCCGGCGCCTTCAGCTTCACCAGGCTCGGTCAGCTCGAGGATCCGAACTTTTCCGTGCCCTCCATGACCGCCATGGTCATCTGGCCGGGCGCCACCGCTCAGCAGATGCAGGACCAGGTCCTCAACCGCATGGAGAAGAAATTCGAGCAGATCGACAACTTCGAGAAGGTGGTCACCTACGCGCGGCAAGGCTACGCGGGCATGACGCTCACCGTGCGCGGCGGCACCTCCAAGGCTGACCAGCGCGAGGCCTGGTATCAGGCGCGCAAGAAACTCAACGACCTGAGCCGCGAGCTGCCTGACGGTGTGATCGGCCCGATCGTAAACGACGAATACGGCGACGTGTATGGCCTGATGTACGCCGTCAAGGGCGACGGCATCGGCCACGCCGACCTGTCGGACGCGGCCGAGGACATCAAGCGCCAGATGCTGAAGGTGCCGATGGTCAAGAAGATCGATCTCATCGGCAAGCAGGCCAAGCGTGTCTACGTCGAGTTCTCGCACGAACGCCTGGCGGCGCTGGGCATTACACCGTTGGCCATCGCCGAAAGCCTCAAGAGCCAGAACGCCCTGTTGCCCGCAGGTCAGATCGACACCCGCGGCGACCGCGTCATGGTGCGCGTGAGCGGCCAGTTCGCCAGCGAAGAGGCTATCCGCAACGTGCCCATCTCCGCAGGCGGTCGGCTGATCAAGCTCGGCGACATTGCGACCGTTACACGTGGCTTTGAGGATCCGCCGACCTACACAGTGCGCCACAACGGCCAGCCAGTGCTGATGCTCGGCATCACGATGACCAGCGACGGCAACATCGTGGACCTTGGCAAGGCGATGGACGCGGCAGTCGCCAAGATCCAGTCGGAGCTACCACATGGCGTGGAGCTTGAGCTCGTGGCCGACCAGCCAACCACGGTGAAGGATGCTATCCACGACTTCGCGCACGCGCTGGCTGAGGCGCTGATCATCGTGATCGCAGTGAGCCTGGCCAGCCTGGGCTGGCGCGCTGGCCTTGTGGTCGCGACCACAGTGCCGCTGGTGTTGGGCGGCGTAGCGCTGGTGATGCTGGCGATGGGCTGGAACCTGGAGCGTATCTCGCTCGGCTCGCTGATTATCGCATTGGGCCTGCTGGTGGATGACGCCATCATCGCCATCGAGATGATGGTGGCGAAGATGGAAACCGGCATGGACCGCGTAAAGGCGGCCGCCTTCTCTTATCAGTCCACCGCCATGCCGCGCCTGACCGGCGCACTCATCACCGTCGTGGGCTTCCTGCCGATCGGCCTCTCGAAGTCCACCACCGGCGAGTACGCGGGTGGCATTTTCTGGATCGTCGGCGCCGCGGTGCTGTTCTCGTGGATCTGTTCCGGCATCTTCACGCCGTACCTGGCGGTCAAGATGCTGCCCAACGATTTAGGCAAGCACCAGCATGGTGATATGTATGACACGAAGTTCTACCGTACCCTGCGCCGCCTGATCGACGCCGCCATCGAGCGCCGGTGGGTGGTCATCGGTGCGACGTTTGGCGCTCTGGTGCTTGCTCTGGCCTGTATCAAGCTAGTGCCGCAGCAATTCTTCCCCAACAGTTCGCGACCTGAACTGGTCATTGACCTGCGCGTCAAGGAAGGTTCCTCGTTCGCCGCGACGACCGAGCAGGTCAAGCACATGGAGGAGATCCTGGCGAAGGACGAGGACGTGCGTTTCTATACCGCCTACACCGGCGCCGGCGCACCGCGCTTCTATCTCTCGCTCAACCCCGAGCTGCCGAATCCGGGATTCGCCCAGTTCGTTGTAATGACCAAGGACCTGGATGCACGCGAGCGGGTGCGTGAGCGGCTGGTGACCTCGGCCGACCAACAATTCCCGCAGGCGTGGGTGCGCGTGACCCGGCTCGAGTTGGGGCCGCCTGTCGGCTACCCGGTGCAGTTTCGCGTCGTCGGCCCCGATACTCAAGTGGTGCGCCGGATCGCCCGCGACGTGGAGAAGGTGGTTGCGTCCAACCCGAAGGTGCGCGACCTCCAGCTCGACTGGAACGACCCGGTGCGCACGCTGAAGGTCGAGCTTGATCAGGACAAGGCGAGCGCACTTGGCCTCACGCCGGCCGACGTGTCGCTGGCGACCCAGACCGTGATGAACGGCGCCACCCTGTCGCAGCTGCGTGAGCATGAGGACCTGATCGAAATCGTCGCCCGTGCCGTGCCTGAGGAGCGCTTGAGCCTCGACACACTGAAAGACATCAACCTTTACACCCGCCAGGGCACGGTGGTGCCGTTGTCGCAAGTCGCACAGGTGCGCTCCGAACTGGAAGAGCCAGTGCTGTGGCGCCGCAACCGCGATATGGCGATCACGGTGCGTGCCGACGTGAAGGATGGCGAACAAGGCGTATCGGTGACGCAGGAGCTCCAGCCGTTGCTTAAGGATATCGAAGCGAAGCTGCCGTCGGGCTACCGCATCGACGTGGGCGGCGCGGTGGAGGAAAGTGACAAAGCCAACAAGGCACTGCTGGCGGTGGCCCCGCTGATGCTGATCAGCATCCTGCTGTTGCTTATGCTGCAACTGCAGAGCTTCTCTCGCATGTGGATGGTGGTGCTGACCGCACCGCTGGGCCTGATCGGTGTGGTGCCGGCGCTGCTGGTGTTCCAGTCGCCGCTGGGCTTCGTCGCAATCCTGGGCATCATCGCATTGGGTGGCATGATCATGCGCAACTCGGTGATCCTGATCGACCAAGTGCAAACCGAGATCGCCGAAGGGCGCGACCCATGGAATGCTGTGCTGGATGCCGCCATTCACCGGGCCCGTCCGGTGATGCTGACGGCGCTGGCCACCGTGCTTGCAATGATCCCGCTAACGCGCAGTGTGTTCTGGGGGCCGATGGCAATTGCGATCATGGGCGGCCTTACCGTGGCGACGCTATTGACGATCTTCTTCGTCCCGGCGTTATACGCCGCATGGTTCAAGGTGGGTCGCCAGCCGGCCGCTGACAGCCAACAGGTACGGGAGGATGCCGCACTCGCTTCTGAGTGATGTGTGCCGTGACACTGTGTTCCCGACCTCACCGCTATTAGAAAGGCTTGCTCAGCGCCGTTTCTGAAAACAACAGAGGTCAGCCGCGAGGTTCAGCGAAACCTGCTTTCTTTCGCCTCCTCGCGGCTATTCCCACTGACAACGGCAAGCCCCCCGCTACCCCTGTTTATGGCGCGTTGACGGCTACAGGACGCACAAGGAGCGCCCCGAGCAGCCACCTGCCACGTAGAGCAGCAGAGTTGCTTTTATCACTCGCAAACTACTAGCAGCGCTACTTGCAGAAATATCAGTTCTGCTAATACCCTTGTCACCATGAAAACACGCCGCCCCCTTACCCCTGAAGAAGTCGCCGAGAGCACCAGGCTCAAGGCTATTTACGACCAGCGAAAGTCTGCCGCCAAAGCGGCTGGATCAAATCTCACTCAAGCGGATGTGGCCGAGGCCTGCGGATGGTCTGGCCAAAGCGCATTCAGTCAGTACGCAACCGGCAAGGTTCCACTGAACGTCGAGGCACTCCTGAAACTGGCAAAAGCCTTGCGCTTCGATGCCAGCGAAGTGAGCCCACGCCTGATGTCGACCGTTGCCAGTGTCCAGCTTTCCGAGCGCATCCAGCCAAGCGTACTGATGTCGGACATCGAACCTTGGGATGACGACACGCCCCTGGATGACGATGAAGTTTACGTTCCCTTCCTGCGCGAAGTGGAACTGGCAGCCGGATCAGGCCGTTTCGTGATTGAGGAAAGCGACACTGCCCGGCTGCGTTTTTTCAAGAAGGACCTTCGCCATAACAGCGTTCAGTTCAGCAACGCGAAGTGCGTGGTTGTCAGCGGCAACAGCATGCTGCCAGTGCTGCGTGACGGCGCAACCGTGGGCATCAATGTCGGCAAGAGCTCACTGGGCGATATCGTTGACGGCGACATGTACGCCATCAACCACAACGGTCAGCTACGCGTGAAACAGGTTTACCGCCTGCCGACGGGCATCCGCCTGCGCAGCTTCAATCGCGACGAGCATCCGGATGAGGACTACACCTTTGCAGAAGTTCAGGAACAGCAGATCGTGATCCTGGGCCATGTGTTTTGGTGGGGGATGTTTGCCCGCTGATTGACGTTCACATGCCCGTCAGGCGATGAGGTTGCAGCTAAAAAGCCGAAACATCAAAAACCCGCCAGGTGCGGGTTTTTTACGCCCCGCCAAAATATTATTAGCAGTGCTATTTACACTAAATATAAGCACTGCTACTTTTATCTCAAGAAATCAAATATCGAATCGCTTGTTAGATCTGACGGCCAGCGAGGTATTGACCGAACTGACGCATCGCCCGGAAGCGGCGCGAGCAACAACGAAAGCATCACTTCTGCCCATTCACTGAGTGGGCAGTGGGATGTAGGCCTACATCAAAAGCGAAAGGCTCAACGGAGCAAAAGGTGACATCCAAATGAATTAAGGAAAATGACCATGACCGTAGACATCAGCAACTACACAATCGCTACACCGCTTCCGATCTCCGAGACCAACCCCATCGCACTTGAGCTCATCGGCTGGCGGGCACTGCTTGAATGCCCGGAAGTCATTTCGATGCTTCCAGATGGCTCGCTGCAAATGACGGCGCCGACGCTCGGCGCTTCGAGCAAAAGCACGCAGCGGACTCGCTGCGAGTGGAAAGAGCCGGGTTATTGGCTGTTCGCCAGCGCTGCTGACCATTGGAACCGCCAAGAAATGCGCCTGACGAAGGTCAACTCGCTGCAGAAGGTCGTGATCGGCCAGATTCATGTGCAGGGCTCAGAGCGACCACCGGTGAAAGTGTTTTGGAACAAAGGCCGAATCACCATGGGGTTCCGGTCGAGTTATCTTCAAGAAGACCCGGTGAACACGACAGTTCTTGAAGACGTGCCGCTCGGGGCACTGTTCAAAATCAACATTCACGCCAATTCGAGCGGCGCAGTCTCCGTTTCAGCGAGCTGTAACGGCGTCAAATCGACCTCCGCAATCATGCGCCTCGACAACACCTGGGACACGAAAACGCTGGCCTTCCACGGCGGTGTGTACAACCAGATCGACTACTCCGACACCACCGACCCCGAAGACGGTTCGGTGTGCATCATCAGCGACCTTTCCATCACCCATGCTTGATATTAAATCGGACCTGTAGGAGTCAGGCTTGCCAGCAAAGGCGTCCTCAAGGGCGCCTTCGCCGGCAAGTCGGATCGCCGCACCGCTGGCTCCTACGAAAAGCGGCCGGATCAACTCTTTACGTGCAGCGCATCATCGGGCAATGACTGGAGGTCATCCACCACATTGTCTGTAGTAATGACCGCATCAAGGCCCCAGTCGCCAGGCAGATGCCAATCCTCTCCAAACATCTCCGCCGGATGCATCGTCCGTTCGGAACCATTGCCGCATGCCAGGGACTTCGCCGGACAATACAGGTCGCATCCCCAACAGATCCGTTCGGGGTGCTTGGGGTTGACGGGGAAATTCTTGGCCATGCCGATCTCCGATCATTGAGTGGCGTTTTTCCAACCTACAGCCCTTGCGCAATGCCAGCCTTGATACATATCAAGAACCGGCATCGAGCCCCCTGCGCAATCCTGAGCCAACCGTTTAATTACTCAAAACTTGATAACAATCATTATTGTTCGCAGCAAAGCTTCCTAGACTCGGGCTCCTACTCATCGGTGTTCAGGAAGCTATTATGCGTACCCCTTTTTTACTATCACTCACCCTGCTCTTGCTCACACCACTGGCTCACGCCAAGGAATACCCGATCGGGGAACCACAGTTGTGTCCCGGGCTGGAAGTCGGGGCGGTGTATTTGCAGCCAATCGAAATGGCACCTGCGGGGATGATGCGCGCCACCGCGGATTCCGACGTCCACCTGGAAGCTGACATTCGCGCCACTGCGGACAATCGGCAGGGCTTTCAGGAAGGCAGTTTCGTCCCCTACCTGAACGTCTCTTTCAACCTGAAAAAACACGGCAGCGACCCCGAGATCAAAGGCGATTTCCACGCTATGGTGGCCAACGACGGTCCGCACTATGGCGACAACGTAAAGCTGCTTGGCCCCGGTAAATATCAGCTGACGTTCACCGTCCTGCCACCCGGCGGTCATGGCTCCCTCGGGCGCCATACCGATAAGGAAACCGGTGTAGCGCCCTGGTTCGAACGCTGCGAACTGCACTACGAATTCATCTACGCCGGCATCGGTAAAAAAGGCGGTTATTGAATGAAGCGCCTGCATCTTGCCTGGCTGATTGTGGCCGGAACAGTTGCACCGTTGACGGCCCATGCCGAGTTGCCGAGCTACGAACTGGTTCTGCGCGATGGCCACTTCACCCCTGCCTTGCTGGAGGTGCCGGCCGGACAGCGCTTCAAGATCGTTCTGAAGAACGCCGGCCAAGGTCCGGCCGAGTTTGAGAGCACGCCGTTGCGGGTTGAAAAAGTCTTGTCGCCGGGCGTGACAACCTTCGTGGTCATTCACCCCCTGAGGCCCGGTCACTATCCCTTTTTCGACGAGTTCAATCCGCAATTGCCCGAGGGCGGCATCCTCGCGAAATAACCTGTTAGCGCACGGAGCTTCCATGAATCAATCAATGTTCATCGTCTGGCGCGAAAGCGTCGAGGCGTTGCTGGTGATCGGTATTCTCCAGGCTTGGGCCAGCCAGCAAGGCCAATGTAATCGGCTGGTCAAATTCCTCTGGGCAGGTGTGGTGCTGGGGTTGATGCTCTCGGGCCTGCTGGCGGTGTTGATTCTGTTTGCCGGTGAGGCCATGAACGGGTCGGCCAGCGAATGGTTCCAGGCCGCACTCGCACTGGTTGCAAGTTTGTTGATGGTGCAGATGGTGGGCTGGATGCACCGCCACGGACGCACCTTCAACCACGATTTGCGACGACACGCCGATAGCCACCTGGCTCGACAAGGGGGCGTAGGTCTATTACTGCTGGCCATGCTCGCAATCAGCCGCGAAGGCAGCGAAACGGTGGTTTTTCTCTATGGCGCCGGCGCCCGGTTGCGCGGTCCGCAGCTCGGTTTGTTTGCCGTCGGCGGCGTGTTGGGACTGGTGCTGTCGGCGCTGACCATCACGCTGCTGCACAGCAGTCGCCGATTCATTTCATGGCAGCGATTCTTTGCCATCAGCGAAGTTATCCTACTCATGCTCGGCGCAGCGTTGCTGGTCAGCGGCACCGAACGAATCGGCGGCCAACTGCTCGCCCTGGATTTACCGGACGTGGTTTATAGCCTCGTTGGCGAAGCGCTTTGGGATAGCAGCACGTTGCTGAACGACAGCCACGGATTGGGTGGTTTTCTTGCCGGGTTCGCCGGTTATCGGGCAAGCCCCAGTGGCCTGACCTTGTTGGTGTGGATCGGTTATTGGCTGGCCGTCGGCGGCTGGCTACGGCAACGGACTGCGGAAAACCTGCCATGCCCGACCTGAGCCGGCGCAATCGATGGCTCCAACGCCTGGGCGACGGGATGCGTCGCCATGCGTCCGTCATCCGTGCGGTGCAGTGGGCTGTTGTAGTGTTTTATGCGGTGCTGTTGGTGACCCCGGCGCTGTTGCCGCTGCCAGACAGCCAGGCACGGATACTCGACAACCTGACCTTGCTCGCGCAGTTTCTATTCTGGGGGATCTGGTGGCCGTTCGTGTTGCTGTCGATGGTGTTCTTCGGTCGACTCTGGTGTGGTGTTTTGTGCCCGGAAGGCTCGCTCAGCGAATGGGCCAGCCATTACGGTAAAGGCCTGGGTGTGCCGCGCTGGTTGCGCTGGGGCGGCTGGCCAACATTGGCGTTCTGCCTGACGACCCTCTACGGCCAATTGATCAGCGTCTATGACTACGCCCAGGCCGCGCTGTTGATTCTGGGCGGTTCGACCGTCGCAGCGGTCATCGTCGGGTTGTTGTTCGCCCGGGGCAAGCGAGTCTGGTGCCGTTACCTGTGCCCGGTCAGCGGTGTCTTCGCCCTGCTCGCAAGGCTGGCCCCCGTGCACTTTCAGGTCGATGAACAACGCTGGCTAGAAAATGCCGCACCACGCCTGCCGCCGCCCAACTGCGCTCCCCTGCTCGATATCCGCCGCCTGCAAGGCGCCAGTGATTGCCACGCCTGCGGACGCTGCAGCGGGCAACGCGGTGCGGTGCAACTGATCGCCCGCTCCAGCAATCAGGAGATTCTTTACGCGACGGCACAGACCCTGTCCCCTTGGGATGCACGCTTGCTGCTGTTCGGCGTGATCGGCTTGGCCATGGGCGCGTTTCAGTGGACGGTCAGCCCATGGTTTGTCGCCCTCAAACAATCCCTGGCCCAGTGGCTGGTCGAACACAACCAGTTCTGGGCCCTGCAGGACAACGCTCGCTGGTGGCTGCTCACCCATTACCCGCAGCTCAACGACAGCTTCAGTTGGCTCGACGGTTTCAGCATCGTCGCTTACCTGAGTTTGAGTTCGATAGTGCTCGGCACGGCGTTGATGCTGCTTCTGCGTCTGACGGCCCGACTGGCGAGAGATCGCACACTGTATTGGCCCCTGGCGCTGACACTCACGCCCCTGGGGGGGGCCGGCCTGTTTCTCGGGCTGTCGGCCACCACCGTCAAATTACTGCGTTATGAAGGTCTGCTGCTGGAGTGGGTACAACCGGCCAGGGCCTGTCTGTTATTGGCCGCGATGGGCTGGAGCCTGCTACTGGGTTGGAAACGGCTGAGTCGCGAAGGTCTTCCCCAGGTGCGACGCGGGTCCGCCATCGCTTGCCTGCTCCTGGCCGAAGGCATGGTGGGATTTGGCTGGTGGTTGCAATTCTGGGGCTGGGCTTGAGTTCCCCAGCCCCCGTTACCCCCGCAACACGAAGGCTGGAAACAACTCGCGCATGGCCTCCCACAACTCTGGCAGCAACGCTTGAGCCGACACGCTCGGCAACAGCGGATCGAACATCCGTTCGGTGCGAACCAGTTGCACGGCAAAGCGTTTAACGCCGAGTGTATTCAAGCGTTTGGCCAGGATCAGCAGACGCGCCGGTTCGAACAGATGCCAATGCACCGTGGTGCGACATTCGTAGTCGACACCGCTGGCCAGCAGATGCTCAAGGCTGCGCCAGTTGGCGGTGCCGCTGCCCTCGACCCGGGTGATGGCCTGGCAATCCTCGGGCAACGCCTTGACATCGAAACCGACCCAATCCGCCCCGGTCAGTGCCTTGGCAAATGCAGCCGGCTTGATCCCGGCGCTGTGCAAGCCGATACGAAATCCCATGTCCCGCACTTCATCCATGGCGCCGAGCAAGCCGTCCTGCAGAGTCGGCTCACCGCCGCTGAACACCACCGCATCGAGCAGGTCCTGACGACGTTGCAGAAATGCCAACACCCGCCGCCAATCCACTTCCTCACTGCCACGAGGGGGAATCAGCTGCGGGTTATGACAATAACGACAACGCCAGGCGCAACCCTGGCAAAACAGCACGCAGGCGAGCTGTCCCGGATAGTCGATAGTGGTCAGGGGCACCATGCCCCCGACCCGAAGCATTCGACTCATTGGCGCCCGGCCAGTGCCGCGCTTTCAGTGAAGTGCACCCGCTCACGGTGCTCCGACTGTTTACCCGGATTGAACGCCGACACAGGACGGTGATAGCCCATCACCCGGGTCCAGACTTCGCAGCGTTGACGTTGAGCCTGGGGCAGTGTTTGCGATGCAGTCATGGTGAAGCTCCTTGCGGTTGAGTGGATCGAAATCAATGAACGGCGCCGGCTTTCTGCTCTTGCAGCAGCAGGACCTCGTCGCACTTAGGGCAGAACTCATGCTCGCCATCGAGGTAGCCGTGCACCGGGCAGATGGAGAACGTCGGGGTCACGGTCAGGTACGGCAGGCGGAAGCGGCCAAGGGCTTTTCGCACCAGTTGCTTGCAAGCCTGGGTCGAAGAAATTCGCTCGGCCATGTACAGGTGCAGGACCGTGCCGCCGGTGTATTTGCATTGCAGTTCGTCTTGAAGTTCCAGGGCCTCGAAGGGGTCTTCGGTGTAGCCCACCGGCAGTTGCGAGGAGTTGGTGTAATACGGCGCCTGCACACTGCCGGCCTGGAGAATGTCCGGATAGCGCTTGAGGTCTTCCTTGGCGAAGCGGTAAGTGGTGCCTTCTGCCGGTGTCGCTTCCAGGTTGTAGAGATGACCGGTTTCCTCCTGGAATCGCAGCAACGTGGCGCGCACATGGTCGAGCATATTCAGGGCAAACTTGCGGCCCTGTTCGGTGTGCATGCCCTCCTCGTCGCCGCTGAAATTGCGCAGCATTTCATGCAGGCCGTTGAGGCCGATGGTGGAAAAATGGTTGCGCAAGGTGCCCAGGTAACGCTTGGTGTACGGGTACAAACCGGCGTCCATGTGGTGCTGAATGACTTTGCGCTTGACCTCCAGGCTTTCCATCGCCAGCTCCATCAGCGTGTCCAGGCGCTGCAACAAACCACTGGTGTTGCCCTTGAACACATAACCCAGACGGGCGCAGTTGATAGTCACCACGCCAAGCGACCCGGTCTGTTCCGCCGAGCCGAACAAGCCGCCGCCGCGCTTGAGCAACTCCCGCACATCGAGTTGCAACCGGCAGCACATCGAACGCACTTGATTGGGCTGAAGATCCGAATTGAGGAAGTTCTGGAAGTACGGCAAACCGTAACGCGCGGTCATCTCGAACAGACGGTCGGCGTTTTCACTGTCCCACGGAAAATCATGGGTGATGTTGTAGGTCGGGATCGGAAAGGTGAACACTCGCCCTTTCGCATCGCCAGCCTGCATCACCTCGATGTAGGCGCGGTTGAGCAGGTCCATTTCGACTTGCAGGTCGCCATAGGCAAACGGCATTTCCTCCCCGCCGATGACGGGTATCTGCTCGCGTAAATCCTGCGGGCACACCCAGTCGAAAGTCAGGTTGGTGAACGGCGTCTGGGTGCCCCAGCGCGAGGGTACGTTGAGGTTGTAGATGAACTCCTGGATCGCCTGGCGCACCTCCTGATAACTCAGCTGGTCCTTGCGTACGTATGGCGCCAGGTAGGTATCGAAGGAGCTGAATGCCTGAGCACCGGCCCATTCGTTTTGCAGGGTGCCGAGGAAATTCACCATCTGCCCCAAAGCGCTGCTCAAGTGCTTCGGCGGACCGGCTTCAACACGCCCCGGCACACCGTTGAGCCCTTCGTGCAACAGGGTGCGCAGCGACCACCCGGCGCAGTAACCGGCGAGCATGTCCAGGTCGTGCACATGCAAGTCCGCCTCGCGGTGGGCCTGGCCGATGGCCTCGCTGTACACCTCGTCCAGCCAGTAGTTGGCAGTGACCTTGCCCGACACGTTCAACACCAGCCCACCCAGGGAATACCCCTGATTGGCGTTGGCCTGAACCCGCCAGTCTTCACGATCCAGGTACTCGTTCATCGAGGTCGCCACTTCGACCATGGTCCGGCGGTCCCGACGCAAACGCCCGTGTTGTTCGCGGTAGACGATGTAGGCCCGCATGGCGAAGAAGAAACCGGCGTCCATCAACACCCGTTCGACACGATCCTGGATCTGCTCGACATGCAGCCTTGGCAGTCCGTCCAGCCGGGCGAGTACCGCCTGAAGCAAGTCTTCAACCTCAACCTCGGTGTACTCCCCGGTTGCCTTGCCGGCAGCGATCAATGCTTGACGGATCTTGTCCGCATCGAAGGCGACCAGACTGCCATCGCGCTTGTGCAAGCGGTTACATCCTACTGCGATCAGCGTGCTCTGCATTTGGCCTCCAAACACTACATATAGACTTAAATAAACTTAAAACCACAACATGCAGTGAAGACTACGGACAAAGGGCTGATCTGCAATTGATCGATATCAAGATTTGGCGGTGAAAAAAACGTCCGATGACGACACAGATTCTGTGGCAAGCGAGGAGCCCGCTCCCACATTTGATCATCTGTGTTCTTACAAACCGTGCAGAGCAGCTCAACCACCACTCATGTTCATGAACCGCACTATCTGCACCTCCCCTTCGGGACTGAAATCGTGGCGCAACGGCTTGCCGCGCAAGGCCTTCTGCACGGCATTGATCACGGGCTGATCATCCAGCGGATAACGCCGCAGCAATCCTCTTAAATCCAGCGCATCGTCCTGCCCAAGACAAAGCAACAGCTTCCCTTCAACCGTCATCCGCACCCGATTACAGCTGCCACAGAAGTTGTGACTATTGGGCGAAATGAAACCGATCCGGGTATCGGGATGGCGTTCCAGGCGCACGTAGCGCGCCGGTCCGCCGCTGTTTTCAGTGCTATCGAGCAACCGATGCTGGCTGGCGATCAGCGCCCGTACCTCGTCGCTGGAACAAAACGATTCGCCCCGGGAACGCCCGACGTCGCCCAAGGGCATTTCTTCGATAAAACTGATATCGATGCGCTGATCGATGGCGTATTGCACCAACGCCGGGACTTCATCGAAGTTGCGGCCCTTCATCACCACGCAGTTGAGTTTGATCCGCTCAAACCCCGCGTCCCGCGCCGCTTCGATGCCGTTGAGCACCTGATCGAGATCGCCGATGCGGGTGATCGCGCGAAATTTCTGCCCGTCCAGGCTATCGAGGCTGATGTTCATCCGCTTGACCCCCGCCTCTGCCAATGGCCGGGCCAGGCGGCTCAGTTGCGAGCCGTTGCTGGTCATGACCAGTTCGCGCAAACCGGGCAGCGCGGCGATGTTGCGGCACAGTTCGACAATGCCCGGACGAATCAGCGGCTCGCCGCCGGTCAGGCGGATTTTGCGTACACCCAACCCGACGAACAGCGTTGCCAGACGCTGCAACTCTTCCAGCGTGAGCACCTGCTGACGCGGCAGGAAGGTCATGTTTTTCGCCATGCAATACACACAGCGAAAATCACAACGGTCCGTCACCGACATCCGCAGATAATCGATCTGCCGTCCAAAGCCATCCTGCATTACAGCGTTCATCACATCTCCCGGTTTGCCTCGATGCTCACTGCACCAGCGGTGAGTCGGCGCCCTGCAAGTGAATACCGCGAATATCCGCCGCACCGATCAGGGTTTGCAGGTACTGCACCAGCGCTTTTTGCCAGACGCCTTGCTGCAACTGCGTACGAATCGCCGTCGACACCACTTCATAGGGCAACGGCATGCCTTCGATCCGCTGATCGACACTGACCACGTGCCAGCCGTAGCGACTTTCCAGCGGTTTGCTGGCAAGGCCCGGCGCCAGGGTGAACAGCTGACGTTCCAGTTCGGGCACGGTCTGGCCCTTGCTGATTTGCCCCAGAGAACCGCCCTGAGCCTTCGACGGGCAGGCCGAATACTTCACGGCCAGCTCGGCGAAACTGCCGGGAAAGTCTTCCAGACGTTGCAGCAGAACTTCTGCCTGATCATGGGCAAGGGCGCGCGCCTCGACATCATCCGGCGCACACTCGAGCAGGATGTGCCGAACCGCCAGCAACGGTGCGCTGTGAAAGCGCCCGCGATTGTTTTCGTAGTAACGAAGACTGGTTTCCTCGTCGCACTGCGGTACGTGCACCTCGCGTTCGAGCAACAAGCGCGTGGCCGCTTCTTCTTCGTTCTCGCCAGCACCGATCTCCATCGACACGCCGAGTTCGGCAATGCGCTGTTGCAACAACTCGCGGATCACCAACGCCCGGGCGGCCAGGTACACCGCTTCTTCGCGGCTTTCGGCCGGGTGATATTGCAGCTCCTGGGCCATCGCTTCCGGGGTGATCGAGACCTCGTTGACGCTGATGATCGGCCACTCCTGCTCGCTGCTGGCGATCAACTGCGCCGGAGCGTCGTGGGCAGCTGCCGGCTCAACCGAGAGAGCTTCAAACTGCGCCGCTGCGAGCGGCGCGATGTCGAGAACGTCCTCGGCTTTTTTGGAAGACCCGCAGCCACCGCTGCCGCCGTTACCACCACCACATCCACATCCACCTGACATGATTGTCTCCTCAGTACTTCTGACGAACGATTTGATAACGACGCCCCAGGTACCAGATCGGTGCGCTGATCATGTGTACGAGACGGGTGAAGGGGAACAGCACAAACAGGGTCAAACCGAGAAACACGTGCAGCTTGTAGGTCAGCCCGACCGGCGCGATGGCCGCCGCCGCTTCCATCGGCCGCAACAGCACAGTGTTCTGCGCCCAATCGGCGAGCATCACCATCACCGAGCCGTCCATATGCGCGGTGGACGCCGCAATCGTCAGCAGCCCCAGCAGCAACTGCGCCAGCAGCACCAGCAGAATCAGGATGTCCGAAGGGCTGGAGGTGGCGCGTACCCGAGGATCGGTGAGCCGCCGATTGACCAGCATCAGCAAGCCGATCAAGCACAGCAGGCCAAAGAACCCGCCGGACACCATCGCCAGCAACTGCTTGTTCTCGGTGCTGATGACATGGTGATAGACCGACGCTGGGGTCAGCAGGCCAACGAAGTGCCCGGCCAGCACGAACAACACACCGACGTGAAAGAGGTTGCTCGCCACGCGCATCCCGCGCTGGTTGAGCATCTGGCTCGAACCTGCCTTCCAGCTGTATTGCGACAGGTCGAAGCGTGCCCAACTGCCGATCAGGCAAATGGCCAAAGCGACGTAGGGATAGATCCCGAATAACAACAGATTCCATTTAGACATTACCGACCTCCTTGGCTGGCGCGGCGGCCAACCCTTCATGCTGAAAATCCACCCAGTGCAACGGCACCGCGCTTTCTTCCCGAACCTTGCCCGGTGCGCTTGGCAGTCCACTGCAACGGTCCTGCTGTTCGGCCTGGAGGAAGTCCACGGCCTCCTCTTCCCAGATCTTGTCGAGAGCTTCGAGAGAGTCGTCGCGCGGTTCCGCCGCCACCTGCGCCCGCAGATCGGCCACCGCCTGATGCGGTTCGGCCCCGGCGATTTGCAGCAGCGCGCGGAAGCAACTGGCATAGGCGCTTTCGCGCTCTTCCAGACGTGCGGCGAGCAAGGCCAGCAAGTGCGAAACATCCGCCAGGCCCTCGCGGGCCTCGATGTCTTCGCGGGTGGACAGGAACTCCAGGTACAGCGGGATATAGTCCGGCAGCTCTTTGACGCCGATGGCAAAACCGGCTTCTTCGTATTGCGCCATCATGTCGACCATCGCCTGACCACGGTCGCGGGACTCGCCGTGCACATGTTCAAACAACAGCAACGACAGCGAACGACCACGGCCGAACAGCGCACCGTAGTGCTCCTGCCCGTCCATCAGGTCATTGGCGCAGATCAGCTCGAGCAATTCGAACAACGCGCCGCGCTGTTTAGGGCTGATTTCCCGTGACTGGATGATCGCTTTCTCCAGTTCGTCGCGACCGCCAATCAGCGTCTCGGTCGGGTAATCGAGCAGCAGCGAAATCACTTTGAGAATTTGCATGCTCATTCCTCCCACAACTGGACGGTTTTCAGGATGTCGCGGCGGTTGGCTTTCTTCGCACCGAACATGTTGGTGTCGGAGCTACCGCTGCAGCCGCTGCCGAAACTGAAGCCGCAACCGGAGCGTTCGGCAAAGGCGTCACTCATGGCGTCTTCACGGTGCGCGCTCGGTACCACAAAGCGGTCTTCATAGTTGGCGATCGCCAGGTAGCGATACATCTCCTCGACCTGGGCCACACTCAGGCCGACGTCCTTCAGTACTTGCAGGTCCTGAACGCCATCGACTTGCTCGGAACGTTTGTAGGCGCGCATCGCCAGCAAGCGTTTAAGCGCACGCTTGACCGGTTTTTCATCGCCCGCCGTCAGCAGGTTGGCCAGGTACTTCAGTGGAATACGCAGGCTGTCGACATCAGGGATCACCCCGTTCATACCGACGGTGCCGGCAGTGGCGGCGTTCTGGATCGGCGACAGCGGCGGCACGTACCAAACCATCGGCAAGGTGCGGTATTCCGGGTGCAGCGGCAGTGCGAGTTTCCAGTCCACGGCCATTTTGTAGACCGGCGAACGTTGCGCCGAGTCGATCACCGACTGCGGTACGCCATCGGCCAGGGCCTGACGAATCACTGCCGGGTCATTCGGATCGAGGAAGATCTCCAGTTGTTTCTCGTACAGATCCTGCTCATTGGCGGTGCTCGCCACTTCGCTGATGCGGTCGGCGTCATACAGCAGCACGCCGAGGTAACGGATGCGTCCGACACAGGTTTCGGCGCAAACGGTCGGCATTCCGGCTTCGATCCGCGGGTAGCAGAAGATGCACTTCTCGGACTTGCCGCTCTTCCAGTTGAAGTAGATTTTCTTGTACGGGCAGCCGCTGATGCACATCCGCCAGCCACGGCATTTCTCCTGGTCGATCAGGACAATCCCGTCTTCTTCACGCTTGTAGATCGCCCCGCTCGGGCACGACGCCGCGCACGTCGGGTTGAGGCAGTGCTCGCACAGGCGCGGCAAATACATCATGAAAGTGTTTTCGTATTCGCCGTAAATGTCCGCCTGGATCTTGTCGAAGTTCTTGTCCTTGCGACGCTTGGCGAATTCGGTGCCGAGGATTTCTTCCCAGTTCGGGCCCCACTCGATTTTTTCCATGCGCTTGCCGGAGATCAGCGAACGCGGACGCGCGGTGGGCTGATGCTCGCCCAGCGGCGCGGTGTGCAGGTGCTGGTAATCGAAGTCGAACGGTTCGTAGTAATCGTCGAGGCTCGGCAGGTCCGGGTTGGCGAAAATGTTCGCCAACACGCGGAATTTACCGCCGATGCGCGGGTTGATCGTGCCGTTGGCGTTGCGGATCCAGCCGCCCTTCCACTTGTCCTGGTTTTCCCATTCTTTCGGGTAGCCGATCCCGGGTTTCGATTCGACGTTGTTGAACCAGGCGTATTCCATGCCTTCGCGGCTGGTCCAGACGTTTTTGCAGGTGATCGAACAGGTGTGGCAACCGATGCACTTGTCCAGGTTCAGAACCATGCCGATTTGTGAGCGAATCTTCATCTCAGTTCTCCTCGATATCGGTCGGCAGCGGACGTGGCAGGTCATCGCCACTTGAACCATCGAGCCAGTCGACTTTGGACATTTTGCGTACCACAACGAATTCGTCGCGGTTGCAACCGACGGTGCCGTAATAGTTGAAACCGTAGGCTTGCTGGGCATAGCCGCCGATCATGTGGGTCGGCTTGAGCACCACCCGGGTGACCGAGTTGTGGTGGCCGCCACGGGTCTTGGTGGTTTCCGAACCGGGCACGTTCACGATCCGTTCCTGTGCGTGGTACATCATCACCATGCCGTCCTTGACGCGCTGGCTGACCACCGCCCGGGCGGTCAGTGCACCGTTGACGTTGAAGCATTCGATCCAGTCGTTGTCCTCGATGCCGGCGCTTTTCGCGTCGTTCTCCGAGAGCCAGACAATAGGCCCGCCTCGGCTGAGGGTGAGCATCAGCAGGTTGTCGCTGTAGGTGCTGTGGATGCCCCACTTCTGGTGCGGGGTGATCCAGTTCAGGACGATTTCCTTGTGGCCGTTACTGCGCTTGCCTTTCACCCCTTCGATGGTGCGGGTGTTGACGGGCGGGCGATAACTCATCAGTTGCTCGCCGAACGCCTGCATCCACGGGTGATCCTGGTAGAACTGCTGGCGACCGGTGATGGTGCGCCATGGGATCCCTTCGTGAACGTTGGTGTAGCCGGCGTTGTAGCTGACGTGATCGTCTTCGAGTCCCGACCAGGTCGGGCTGGAAATGATCTTGCGCGGCTGCGCCTGAATGTCGCGGAAACGAATCGCCTCGTGTTCCTTGGACAGCGCCAGGTGGCTGTGATCGATGCCGGTAAATTCCGACAACGCCGCCCAGGCCTTGACGGCGACATGGCCATTGGTTTCCGGCGCCAGGGACAGAATCACTTCGGCGGCATCGATCGCCGTGTCGATTTTCGGACGGCCGTGACTGATACCGGCATCGCCTTCTTTGTGATTGAGTTCACCGAGAAATTTCACTTCGGCGTCGGTGTTCCAGTTGATGCCCTTGCCACCGTTGCCGTGTTTTTCCAGCAATGGCCCAAGCGACGAGAACTGTTTGTAGATGTTCGGGTAGTCACGCTCCACCACATGCAGGTTCGGCGCGTTCTTGCCCGGCTCCGGTGCCACGCCAGCGCTTTTCCAGTCGGTGCCGCCAAACGGTTGGGCCAGTTCGCCGACGCTGTCGTGCATCAACGGGATGGTCACCAGGTCTTTCTCCACGCCCAGATGCCCGACCGCCATGCTGGAAAACGCCTTGGCGATGCCTTTGTAGATTTCCCAGTCGGAACGCGATTCCCACGCCGGGTCGATGGCGGCCGACAACGGGTGAATGAACGGGTGCATGTCCGAGGTGTTCATGTCGTCTTTTTCGTACCAGGTCGCGGTCGGCAAGACGATGTCGGAATAGACGCAGGTCGAGGACATGCGGAAGTCCAGCGTGGTGACCAGATCGAGCTTGCCGATGGCGCCCTCGTCCACCCATTCGGCTTCTTCGGGTTTGCAGTCGCCGACCTGGCCGATGTCTTCGTTCATCACCCCGTTCTTGGTGCCCAGCAGGTACTTGAGCATGTACTCGTGGCCCTTACCCGAGGAGCCCAGCAGGTTGGAACGCCAGATGAACATGTTGCGCGGGAAGTTGACCGGGCTGTCCGGCTGTTCGCAGGAGAAGCGCAGTGAACCGTCCTGCAGCGACTTGACCACGTAGTCTTTGGGGTCCATGCCGGCCGCAGCGGCGTCGCGGCAAATGTGCAAAGGGTTAGTGTTGAGTTGCGGTGCGCTGGGCAACCAGCCGGCGCGTTCGGCGCGGATGTTGTAGTCCAGGGCATGCTCGGGAAATTGTGATTTATCGGCCAGCGGCGAGAGCACGTCGTGCATGCTCATCTTCTCGTGGCGCCATTGCGAACTGTGGGCGTAGAAGAAGCTGGTGCCGTTCATTTGGCGAGGCGGACGGTTCCAGTCCAGGCCGAACGCCAGGGGCAGCCAGCCGCATTGCGGACGGAGTTTTTCCTGGCCAACGTAGTGCGCCCAACCGCCACCGGTCTGGCCAACACACCCGCAGAGCATGAGCATGTTGATCAGCCCGCGGTAGTTCATGTCCATGTGGTACCAGTGGTTCATCGCCGCACCGACGATGATCATCGAGCGACCCTTGGTCTTGTCGGCGTTGTCAGCGAACTCACGGGCAATCTGGATGGCTTTCTCGCGGCTGACGCCGGTGATCTGCTCCTGCCAGGCCGGGGTGCCGGGCACCGAGGCGTCGTTGTAATCCTTGGCCACGTTAGCGCCGCCGAGGCCGCGATCGATGGCCAGGTTGGCGGCCGACAGGTCGAACACTGTGGCGACTTTGGCCACGCTGCCGTCCGCCAGCACCACGTTATGCACCGGCACGCGGCGGTATTGCACGGCATCGCCGGCCACGTGCTGGAAGTGCTCGTGGGACTCACCGGCAAAATACGGGAACGCCACTTCGGCCACGTCATCGCCGATCAGGCTCAGCTTCAGATCGATCTCACGGCCTTCGCCGCCTTCACGAGGCAGGATGTTCCACTTGCCCTTCTCGCCCCAGCGATAACCGATGGAGCCCTGAGGGGACACCAGTTCACCGCTGACATCCAGCGCGATGGTTTTCCATTCCGGGTTGTTTTCCTGGCCGAGGTTGTCGGTCAGGTCGCTGGCGCGCAGGAAGCGGTCCGGCTGGTAACCGGCGCCCGGTGCCTTGTCGACCATTTGCTTGAGCAGCACCAGCACTGGCAAATCGGTGAAGCGCTTGGCGTAATCGGTGAAATAGGCGCTCGGTTTGTCCAGGTGGAATTCTTTGAAGATCACATGGTTGAACGCCTGGGCCAGCGCCGCGTCGGTGCCCTGCTTGGGGTTCAGCCACAGGTCGGTGAGCTTGGCGACTTCCGAGTAGTCCGGGGTGATCGCGACCGTCTTGGTGCCCTTGTAGCGGACTTCGGTAAAGAAGTGCGCATCCGGGGTACGGGTCTGCGGGACGTTGGAGCCCCAGGCAATGATGTAGTTGGAGTTGTACCAGTCGGCCGATTCCGGCACGTCGGTCTGCTCGCCCCAGACCATCGGCGAGGCCGGGGGCAAGTCGCAGTACCAGTCGTAGAAACTCAGGCAGGCACCGCCGATCAGCGACAAATAACGCGAGCCTGCGGCGTAGCTGACCATCGACATGGCCGGAATCGGCGAGAAGCCGACGATCCGGTCCGGGCCGTATTGCTTGATGGTGTAAACGTTGGCCGCTGCAATGATCTCGTTGACTTCTTCCCAGTTGGAACGAATGAAGCCACCCATGCCGCGCTTGCTTTTATAGGAGTCGGCCTTGACCTTGTCCTCGACGATGCTGGCCCAGGCTTCGACCGGCGCCATGGTCTGCCGCGCATCGCGCCAGAGCTTGAGCAACGGCTTGCGGATTTTCGGGTACTTGAGCCGGTTGGCGCTGTAGATGTACCAGCTGTAACTGGCACCACGGGGGCAGCCACGGGGCTCATGGTTCGGCAGATCGTTACGGGTACGCGGGTAGTCGGTCTGCTGGGTTTCCCAGGTGATCAGGCCGTTCTTGACGTAGATTTTCCACGAGCAGGAGCCGGTGCAGTTCACCCCGTGGGTGGAACGCACGATCTTGTCGTACTGCCAGCGCGAACGGTAGACGTTCTCCCAGTCGCGAGACTCTTTGCGGGTCTCTCCATGACCGTCGGAAAACTCGTTTTGCTTACGGTTGAAAAACCGCAATTGATCCAGTAAATGACTCACGGTGTAGTCCTCTCAGGCTTTGTCGCGGAGTCTGTGCCCCGCCCACGCAATGATTGAATTCGGTCGTCTCAGCAGGGTGTCGCGGCGCCTTTGCGCGCGTACCACCACCAGGTCACCACGATGCAGCTCAGGTAAAAGCCGACGAACATGTAGAAGGCCATCTCCGGGCCGCCGGTCAGGGCCATCGAAGAGCCGAAGGATTTGGGAATGAAGAACGCACCGAAGGCGCCCATGGCCGAACTGAAGCCCAGGACGGCGGCCGATTCTTTACCGGCATCCTTGAGCGCTTGTTCGCGTACGGCTGGCGGTTTTCCGGCCGAGGCTTTTTCGTGTTGGGTGCGGAAGATCACCGGGATCATCCGGAAGGTGGAGCCGTTGCCGACGCCAGTGGTGATGAACAGCAGCATGAACAGGCCGAGGAAGCCGTAGAAGTTGCCGCCGGCACCGTTCTGCGGCAAAAAGTGCATCACCCCGAAGACCATCGCGATCATCGCCACGAAGTTCCACAAGGTCACTTTTGCGCCACCGAGCTTGTCCGCCAGCCACCCGCCCAATGGGCGTACCAGAGCGCCGACCAACGGGCCGAGGAAGGCGAATTTCAAGGCAATCACGTCGGGGAAGGAAGTTTTGATCAGCAGCGGAAACGCGGCGGAGAAACCGATGAATGAACCGAAGGTCGCCAGGTACAACCAGCACATCAGCCAGTTGTGTTTGCGCTTGAAGATCACCGCCTGTTCGCTGAACGAAGCGCGAGCACTGGACAGATCATTCATGCCGAACCAGGCCAGCACCGTCACCAGGACAATAAACGGTACCCAAATGAAGCCGGCGTTCTGCAGCCACAACTGACCACCGTCCGGCAGTGCTTGCGGCGAGCCGCCCATGAAGCCGAACACTCCGAAGGTAATCACCAGCGGCACACAGAACTGCATCACCGAGACGCCCAGATTGCCTAGGCCGGCATTGAGGCCCAGGGCTGTGCCCTGTTGTGACTTGGGATAGAAGAAGCTGATGTTGGACATGCTCGAGGCAAAGTTGCCGCCACCAAAACCGCAGAGCAAGGCAATCAACACAAACACGCTGTAGGACGTGCTCGGGTCCTGCACGGCGAAGCCCATCCAGATTGATGGCAGCAACAGCGACGCGGTGCTCAGGGCGGTCCAGCGACGGCCGCCGAAGATCGGCACCATAAAGGAATAGAAGACGCGCAAGGTCGCGCCGGACAGCCCCGGCAACGCCGCCAGCCAGAACAGCTGGTCAGTGGTGAAGGTGAAGCCGATGGCGTTCAAACGCACGATCACCGTGCTCCAGACCATCCACACCGCGAAGGCCAACAACAGCGCAGGAATGGAAATCCACAAGTTGCGCGTGGCGGTCTGTTTGCCGCTACTTCCCCAGAACGCGGGGTCCTCGGGGCGCCAGTCATGGATGACCGGGCCTTTGTCAGGCTTTTGCAGAACGGACATGTTCTTCTCCTAGGGCAATGCTGGAAATCGGGGACGGGGTCAGCAGCGGCGCCTTACCCAGCACCGGGCTTTTGCGTATTTCGCTGAAGTACATCCAGGTGAGGGAGACCCAGACCACGCCGTACATCAACATGAAGCAGGAAGAGCGCACGCCGGTGAGGTCCACCAGGGCGCCGAACAGAATCGGCAGCACGAAACCACCCAGGCCACCGGCGAGGCCGACGATGCCGGACACCGCACCCATGTTTTTCGGGTAGTCATTGGCGATGTATTTGAAAACCGAGGCCTTGCCGAACGCGAAGGCGATGCCCATGACGAACAGCAGCACGGTGAACAGCGCGGGGCTCAGGCCGATGTGGAAATCCACCGGGCCGTCGATGGTCTGCACTTGCAGTTGGGTCTGGGGATACGAGAGCAGGAACAGGCAGATCCAGCTGACCCACAACACCCACCAGGTCACGCTTTGCGCCCCCCAGCGATCTGACATCCAGCCGCCGACGGCGCGCAGCACGCCACCGGGCAGGGAAAAACAGGCCGCCAGCAGCGCCGCGCTTTGCAGGCTGAAACCGTATTCCTGCACGTAGTACTTGGTCATCCATAGGGCCAGGGCGACGTAGCCACCGAAGACGATCGAGTAGTACTGGCAGTAGCGCCACACCGCAGGGTCTTTCAACGAGCGCAGTTGCTCACGCAAGGTAGCGCCGGATGCACTGCGGTGGTCCTTGTTCTCGGCACTGAGAAACCAGAACAGCAGTGCGGTAATAAAGAGGATCGCGCTGAAGACTTTCGGCACCAGCTGCCAGCTACCGGCAGCGATCAGCGCCGGCGCGAGAAACTTGGTCACCGCGGCTCCGGCGTTACCGGCGCCAAAGATGCCCATGGCGAAGCCTTGATTCTCCTTGTCGAACCATTTGGCGACGTAGGCAATCCCGACCGAGAACGAGCCGCCGGCCAGGCCGACGAACAAACCCAGCACCAGGAACTGCCAGTAGGCAGTCGCGTGGCTGATCAGGTACAGCGGCGCGACGCAGCTCAGCATCAGCAGGAAGAACACGCTGCGCCCGCCAAAACGGTCGGTCAGCAAACCCAGCGGCAAACGCACCAACGAGCCGGTCAGCACCGGGGTCGCGGCCAGCAGGCCGAACTGGGTTTCGTTGAGCTGGAGAAGGTCCTTGATCGGCACCCCGAGCACGGCAAACATCATCCAGACCATAAAGCACACAGTGAAGGCCAGCGTGCTCATGCCCAGCACCAAGCCTTGTCGTACACGCGGTGGGTTCACAATGCTCTCCAGTCAGTTAGCCATGGCGGCAGACTAGAGAGGCCAACCCCGCAAAAACTTGACCCATGTCAACGAAGCCCATGGGGGCATAGGCCTATGCTTGTGCGGTCTACCTCTAAGGAGGTAGTCCTGAAAAGCCTTAAAACCCTTTATTTATCAGTCTATTAAGAGTTTTAACCCACGCTTTTGCTGACAAGGAACTGTCGACAACTCTTTAGAGGTAGCGCGTCTGGGAACGGTGGTTCTTCTTTAAATCGCCTTCGCGGGCAAGCCTCGCTCCTACAGGATTGGAGTCGTTCCCGTTTTTATGGCCGGCCTTGATCCTGTAGGAGCGAGCGGGCGGCGATCCGACTTGCCCGCGAAGAGGCCATAACGAACAACAACCTACTCTGGTGCTGCACATGCTCTGTTTTCCTGATGTCTTCCGGGACCTGCGCCGATGATGCGCTGGTTGCGCAGCTCCCTGCCCGCTCGCGCCGGGCTGGCGGTGATCCTGATCGCCGTGCTGGCGCTCGCCAGTTCGCTGAGCGCCGGGCTGATCGCCTGGTTCAGCCAGGGCGATGCCGCCGCCATCAAT
Source organism: Pseudomonas sp. PDM24 (assembly GCF_019218905.1). Taxonomy (NCBI): domain Bacteria; kingdom Pseudomonadati; phylum Pseudomonadota; class Gammaproteobacteria; order Pseudomonadales; family Pseudomonadaceae; genus Pseudomonas; species Pseudomonas sp. PDM24. Next base: position 304,985 of record NZ_JAHUWR010000003.1, read on the forward strand.
ACCGCAGGCTCAGTGCGCATGGAGACTTATCACCTGAGCTGGAAACTGGCCGCGGGTGCAACGCCCTCAGAAATCGCCGGCATCACCGACAGCCTGCAAACCCGTCTCACCAGCCAGTCACTCAAGGCCGTGCTGGAAGATGGCCCCACCGCCGCCCTGCAAGTCAGCTATAGGCAAATCCAGCAACAATGGAACGAGGATTTACTCCCCGCACTGCTGCGCGGCGATGCCGCCTATTTTCAGGTCCAGGCACTGCCCTTCGTTGAACAACTGAACCAGTTCGTCAACCTGTTGCAGCGTCAAAGCGAACAAAAGCAAGGCTGGCAACAGGTGATCCAGGGCCTGGCCTTGTTCACCACCATGATTGTCCTGCTGATCGGGTTGTACGAGTTGCAATACGGTGTCGTCACGCCCCTCAAGGAGTTGGTGGACGCAACCCAGCGCTTTCGTCGCGGCGACTTCAAGGTGCGGGTCAACCATCAGTCCCAGGATGAACTGGGCCAGTTGGCCACGAGTTTCAACACCATGGCCGAGACGATTGAAGAGTCGCATCGCACCCTGGAAAGTCAGGTCCGGCAAAAAACCCTGAACCTGCAACAAGCCAATGCCGCCCTGGAGCTGCTGTATCAAAGCAGCCGAAGCCTGGCCACACGCCTGGCCAATGCCGAAGGCCTGGATGAGTTGATTCGACGCTTCCAGCAACGCCTGCCCGGCTTGCGTCTGTCGCTGTGTCTGCAAGGTCAACTGCAGGCACCGGCCCAACAGTTACTGGCCCTGCACGGCGCGAACATCCGCGAAGTCTGCGCCAGCAGCGACTGCGCCACTTGCCAGAAGCACCACAAAGCCAATCCGCAAGCCTTCAGCATCAGCAACCAGGGCAGTGAGCTGGGTGAGCTGAAGGCGCACTTTGTCGACGGGCACCCCATGCAAGCCTGGGAAACCCAACTGATCCAGGCCCTGGCCAACCTGATCGGCACCTCGCTCTCGCTCAAGCGCCAACGGGAACAGGATCATCGCCTGCTGCTGCTCGAAGAACGCACGATCATCGCCCGCGAGCTGCACGATTCACTGGCACAGGCCCTGTCCTACATGAAGCTGCAAGTCAGCCGCATGCAGACCCTGATGCGCCGGGGCGAACCGGTCCAGACCCTGGAAACCGTCACCGCCGAATTGCGCGAGGGACTGAACAATGCCTATCGCCAGTTACGCGAGTTGCTGACGACTTTTCGTTTACAGATTCACGACGCGGGACTGGTGCAGGAACTCAAGGACACCGCCGAGGAGTTTTCCCGGCGCGGGGAATTCCAGGTGCACCTGCACGTCGACACCCTGGCCTTTCAGCTATCGGCCAGCGAACAGATCCACATTCTGCAGATCACCCGCGAGGCGCTCTCCAACTGCTTGCGCCACGCCCACGCGCAAAACGCCTGGCTGCAACTGCGCCAAGATGGCGAGACAGTCAGATTGTCGGTCGAAGACGACGGTCGCGGCTTCAGCGGCAATGTCGACCAACGCGAACACCACGGCCTGAACATCATGGATGAGCGGGCTCGCAGCTTGCACGGCCAGCTACAGATCATCTCCAGGGAACCCCAAGGCACCCGTGTCCAACTGGAATTCCACCCGGAATTTCTCGGGCAGCAAACAGAAGGCAGCACCCTATGACCCCGTCCCCGCAACACAGAATCCTGCTGGTAGACGACCACCCGATGATGCGTCACGGCATTCGCCAGATGCTCGAACTCGAAGATGATTTCCTCATCGTCGGCGAAGCCAGCCAGGGTGAAGAAGCACTCGGTCTGATTGAGCCGCTTCGACCGGATCTGGTCCTGCTCGACAACAACATGCCGCAAATGAATGGCATCGAAACCCTGCGCCGATTACGGGCGATGCACTACACCGGCAAAGTGCTGCTGTTTACGGTGTCGGATGCAGAAGACGATATTCGCGATGCACTGCGCCTGGATGCCGACGGTTATCTGCTCAAGGATATGGAACCGGAACTGTTGATCCAGTACATCCGCGATGCCTTGAACGGCGCCTTGGTCATCAGCCCGGGGCTGACCCAAGTCATGGCCCAGGCGCTGCGCTCGCCGCCGCGCCAGGCCGTGGTGGAATTGACCGAGCGTGAGCGCCAAGTGTTGAAAACCATCGCCAGCGGCTTCAGCAACAAGGTCATCGGGCACAAGCTGGGCATCACCGAAGGGACGGTCAAGGTCCACGTGAAAAACCTGCTGCACAAACTCGGCTTGCGCTCGCGGGTGGAGGCAGCGGTGTGGGCCATGGAGCATCTGCGCAGTGCAGGCTGACAGGCATCCCTCCTTGGAGGTAGGCCTGCAGAGGCATAGGTCAATTGGCCTGCGCTCTCTACTATGACGGTCAGCGGAGGTACGCCATGCTGACCCACCCTTCCATCGTTTTAACGTTGCGCCGTCATCATCTGTTCAGCCAACTGCCGGAGAAAGTCTTCGAGGAAGTCTGCAGCCTGGCCATGCTCAAGCGCCTGAGTTGTCACAGCACGCTCATGCATCAAGGGGATCCGGCCAGGCGTTTTTTCCTGCTGGTCAGCGGCCAGGTCAAGTTGTACCGGCTCACCGGCGAAGGCCAGGAAAATCTGGTAGAGATCATCCAGCCCGGCCAGACCTTTGCCGAAGCCTTGCTGTTCAGCCAGGCCCGGCTCTACCCGGTGAGCGCCACGGCCCTGAAGGACAGCGTGCTGGTGAGTATCGAGGGCAACCATTACCGCAATGCCCTGGAGGACCAGCCGAAAGTCTGTCTGGCGATCCTCGCGAGCATGAGCGTTCACCTGCACCTGCGTCTGCGCGACATCGATACCTTGACCATGGCCAGTGCGACTCGTCGGGTGATCAATTTTCTGTTCCAGGAACGCCACCCGGTTACCGGCCAGATTGTCTTGCAGGTGTCCAAACGCCTGGTGGCGTCGAAGCTTGGGATTCAGCCGGAAACCTTCTCGCGGATTTTGCATCGCCTGGTGGAGTGCGGCCTGATCGCCATGGAGCGTCGCCATATCAGCATTCTCGCTGAAGAGGAGCTCGCGGCTTTCCAGTAGTCGGAATTGACCGCCATCAAGGCGCAATGCCAAGCGCCTTGCACACTGGCAGCGTCCATCCACGGAGAGTGCAAATGCCCCGTTCAACCCTGCCTTTGGTTTACTCCTGCTCAGGTTGCTCCAACGTCGCCCAACTGGCCAATACCCTGGCCGTGCGCCTGGACCGCAGTGGCCTGGCTGAAATGTCCTGCATCGTTGGTGTCGGCGGGCATGTGGCGGCGCTGGTCAACAAGGCACGCTCGGGGCGGCGGATCTTCGCGCTGGATGGTTGCCCGTTGCAATGTGTTGAAAACTGCCTCAAGCAACATGGGCTGCATGCTGATGTGCATCTGATTCTCAGCCATTACGGGCTGCGTAAACGCCATGGTGAGGATTGCACGCAGGCGCAGAGTGATGAGTTGTTTGAAGGGATCAGGCAGTTGATTGCCAGTGATGCTCGCCAGCATGAAAGCCGGCAGAAAACGATGGCCTGAGGGCCAACGAAAATCCAAATGTGGGAGCGGGCTTGCTCGCGAAGGCGGACTTACATTCAACATTGATGTCGACTGACAGGGCCTCTTCGCGAGCAAGCCCGCTCCCACAATTTGATTGGTGTACATCTGCAAGAGACAGGTCGGCTATCAGGCCGCCTTCGCGGGCAAGCCAGCTCCCACAGGGATTCGAGTGAACCCTGCGGGAGCAAGGCCAAACTCAGGCCAGGCTTTTGCTAACCACCTCAAACACATCGCTGGACAGTTGCCCCGAAGCGCGAATCCGCTCCAGCTCACCTTTCATCAACGCCTGACGAGCGCTGTCGTATTTGCGCCACCGAGTCAGCGGCGCCAGTTGGCGAGAGGCGATCTGCGGGTTAAACCCATTCAGCTCGATCACCAGATCCGCCAGGAACCGATACCCGGAACCGTCGGCCGCGTGGAAGTTGATCAGGTTCTGCCCGGCAAACGCGCCGATCAGTGCCCGCACCTTGTTCGGGTTCTTGATCGTGAACGCCGGGTGTTGCATCAAGGCTTTGACCCGCTCCAGACCGCCCGGCAATGTGCTGCCGGCCTGAACGCTGAACCACTGATCCATGACCAGCGGATTATCCTTGAAGTGCTCGGCGAAGGTCGCCAACGCCGTGGCTTTCTGCTCGTCGAACGGCGAATTGACCAACACCGCCAACGCCGTCAGACGCTCGGTCATGTTGTCGCTGGTGTCGAACTGTTCGAGGGTTGCCGCCAAGACTTCCGGCTTGCCGCTGAGCATCAGGTACGACAGCGCAATGTTTTGCAGCGCGCGGCGGGCGAAATGCTCGGCCTCGGCCACATACGGCGTTTTCTTCGAGAGATCGCGATTGGCCTGATAACGCAGCCACAATGCCTCGAACAAACCTTCAGCCAATTGCTTACGGGCAAACTCGCGAGCCGTGTGAATGGCCTCTACGTCAGCCACTTCACTGATCTCGGTCAGATATGCCTCGCCCGGCAACGACAGCATTTCGGCGACCATCGCCTGATCCAGCGTCTCATCGGACAGCACGGTACGCAGTGCTGAAACCAGACGCTGATCCAGCACCAGCGCTTCACCCTTCTGTTGCTGTTCGATCAACTCTTGCAGCACCTGCACCGACAATTGCTGACCGGCATCCCAGCGGTTGAAGCCGTCGCTGTCGTGCTGCATCAGGAACATCAGCTGATCGCGGTCGTACGGGAAGCTCAGTTTCACCGGCGCCGAGAAGCCGCGCAGCAACGAAGGCAGCGGCTTTTCAGCGATGTCGATGAAGGTGAAGGTCTGCTCGGCTTCAGTCACCGAAATAACCCGCGAAGTGCCTAGAGCACTGGCTTCACCGGCAAGACGCAGGGCGATTTCGCCGCCCTTGCTGTCCAGCAGGCCCAGTTCCACCGGAATCACGAACGGCAGTTTTTCCACCTTGTCCGGGGTTTCCGGGCAGCTCTGGCGGAAGGTCAGGCTGTAGGTTTTTGCCGCGGCGTCGTAGGACTCGCTCACCACCAAACGTGGAGTGCCGGCCTGGCTGTACCAGCGCTTGAATTGAGTCAGGTCAACGCCGTTGGCGTCTTCCATGGCTTTGATGAAGTCATCGCAGGTCACGGCCTGGCCGTCATGGCGTTCGAAGTAAAGGTCACTGCCTTTGCGGAAACCGTCGGCGCCCAGCAAGGTGTGGATCATGCCGACTACTTCCGAACCCTTTTCGTACACGGTCAGGGTATAGAAGTTGGAAATCTCGATGAAGCTGTCCGGGCGCACAGCGTGTGCCATCGGGCCGGCGTCTTCGGCGAACTGGTGGGTGCGCAGGTACGCCACGTCCTGGATGCGCTTGACCGTGGCCGAGTTCATGTCGGCGGAGAACTCCGAATCCCGGAACACGGTGAAGCCTTCCTTGAGCGACAGCTGGAACCAGTCGCGGCAGGTCACACGGTTGCCCGACCAGTTGTGGAAGTATTCGTGGGCAACGATCGCTTCGACCCGCTGATGCGCGGCGTCGGTGGCGGTTTCGGCGCGGGCCAGCACGGCACTGGAGTTGAAGATGTTGAGGCCCTTGTTTTCCATGGCGCCCATGTTGAAGTCGTTGACTGCGACGATCATGAAGATGTCCAGGTCGTACTCGCGACCGTAAACCTCTTCGTCCCAGCGCATGGACTTCTTCAGGCTGTTCATCGCGTGCTGGCACTTGTCGATGTTTTCCGGCTCGACATAGATGCGCAGCGCCACGGAGCGCTCGGTCATGGTGGTGAAGGTGTCTTCGACGCACCACAGGTCACCGGCCACCAGCGCGAACAGGTAGGCAGGCTTCTTGAACGGGTCTTCCCAGGTCGCCCAGTGCCGGCCGTCTTCGCCGGGCCCCGAGGCAATCGGGTTACCGTTGGACAGCAGCACCGGATAGCTGTGCTGCTCGGCGACCACCGTGGTAGTGAACGTGCTCATCACGTCCGGGCGGTCGAGGTAATAGGTGATTTTGCGGAAACCTTCGGCTTCACACTGGGTGCAGAACATGGTGCCGGATTTGTACAAGCCTTCCAGGGCGGTGTTGGTTTCCGGGTGGATCCTGACGCTGGTGTCGACCGTGAAGCTTGTACTGGTCGGGTGCAGGGTCAGGTGATTCTCGGTCAGCTGATAGTCGGCAGCGCTCAGTTCGCGATCGGCCAACGTCACCGACAGCAGATCGAGTTGCTGGCCATCCAGCACCAGCGGCGGCAGGCCAGGGCCACGTTCAGGATTGCGACGCATCACCAGTTGCGCATGGACCAGGCTGTGGTCCTCGAACAACTCGAAGGTCAGGTGCGTCTCGTCGATCAGGTACTCAGGCGCCTGATAGTCCTTCAGGTAGATCATCTTCGGTTGTTCGGTGCGCATGCTGGAATCCTTACTGATGCACGGCGAGCTGGTAAGCCGTGTATTTACGAATATTGATCACGCCGGTGTCGAAAATCAGGTACTGGCCCTTGATCCCCAGCAGCGTGCCTTCGGCAATCGGGTTCTTGTCCAGGTTGAAGCTGACAATCTTGGCTGGGTATTGCTCGATCGGATAGCGGATTTCCAGAGGTTCTACATCGGTAATGGTCTGGATTGCTTGCAGGCCAAATCGTTCCTGCAAACCTTGCAAACCTGGCGCACAACTTTCAAACAGCTGATCGCGAACCTGCACCAGATCCACCGATACCGCATCGCCCTTGAGTAAAGCACGCCAGTTGGTCTTGTCGGCTACCTGGCTGCGGAACAGGTCTTCGACGAAGCCTGACTGCTGACGGGTCGCGACGCGCATGATCGGCAAGGCCTGGCTGGCGCCCTGATCGAGCCAACGAGTGGGCAGTTGCGTGGCGCGGGTTATGCCGACCTTGATCCCCGACGAATTGGCCAGATACACCACATGATCGGTCATGCAGAATTTTTCGCCCCACGCAGGCTCACGGCAGGTGCCGGCGTCGTAGTGGCAACGCTCCGGGCTCATGATGCAGAGGTCGCATTGGGCCAGTTTGGTCATGCACGGGTAGCAGTAACCCTGGCTGAAACTGGTTTTGGTCTTGCGTCCGCAATGGGTGCAGTGGATCGCCCCCAGGTATTCCAGGCGCACCGTGGTGCCGATCAACGGATTGACCGGTACCTCGGCGTCGCCCAGACGAAAAGCGTACTGAACGTTCGGCCCGTCAAGGCGCGCCGACATTTTGCTGATTGCACCGCGGCCAATCTCGATCAATGGACGGCATCCGATTTGAACAGAATGTTTGGTACTTCAATCGACTTCGACTCGCATTCCTGCGGGCCCATGTAGCCGGTGCGTTCTTCCTCGGGCAGGTTCTGGATTTCCCAGGCGATCATCGCTTGCAGGGACAGTTCGCGCTGCTCGGCGGTGAGTTTGCCACCGTCGGACCATTTGCCGATTTCCACCGCCAGTTTCAGGCTCTGGTAGATATCCGGGGTGATGTTTTTGATCATTTCGTTAAAAGAGGACATCAAGGGCTCCGCGCTCTTTAATCACATAGCTTATTTGGAAGTCAGTTTACGGCGGTTGTACAAACCGCCCAACAAACCGGTGAAGCATCCGATGAGTAACCCGCTGACGTGGGCCGCGTTGGCAATCTGGCCGAAGCCGATCATCGAGACCAGCCCGGACAGACACAGCAGCAACCACACCAGCATCATCACCAACACCCCTCGGGGCAGGCGATACGCCGGGTTCGGCGACAGAACCTGGAAGATCCAGCAATGCCCGAGCAGACCGTACAGCACCCCGGACAACCCGCCAAACAGGCTCGGGCCGCTGAAAAGGTATTGGGTATAGTTGGACACCAGGCTGAACAGCAGCGTCAGGCCGATCAGGTTGATGCTGCCCTGCCGCGACTCGATGCGCCGCCCCAGTTCCCAGTACCACATGCCGTTCATGGCCAGGTGCAGGATGCCGAAGTGGATCAGCATCGGCGTGACCAGACGCCACCACTGCCCCGCCGCCAGGCTGTCGGCCAATGGCGTGAAATGGATGTACTCGCCGACCACACGGAAATCGAGGAAGGTCAGCCAGCGTATCGTCTCGAGGTTATCGCCCAGCAGCGTCACCATGGCGACGATCAGGCTCAGCAACAGCACCAACGCCGTAGCCTTGCTGTAGCGCAACTGCTCGACGAAGCCCGGACGCGGCTGCGTCTGCGCGATCGGGATATCCAGTTGCTGATCGGGGTCACCCGCCGGAAAGCGTTCGTACAATGAGCGCACGTCTTCGCTGATGTTGGCCGGGACCCACAGCACTTGCTCGCCCGCCTCTTCGCTGACCCGGTGGGGCACTTGCATGCGTTGCAGCAGTTTGACGAACCCGCTCAAATCCACCGCCAGAGGCAGACGCAATACCGCCACCGCCGTCATTGCAGCACCTCCGGCCGTTCGACATCGACCCAGACAAATTTATGCGGGTCGAGACGGGTTTCCTGATCCAGACGATAAGCGACCAGTTTGCCGTAGAGCACCGCGCTGTAATCCAGGCACGCCAGGTTCGGGCGGATCGGCGCCGGTTTGCCGCTGCGCCAGTAGTGGCCGACGAACAACAACGGCTCATCGACGCCGTAGCGCAGCAAGTTGTCTTTTTCGCTGGACGACAGCGGCGTGCGGGCCACTGGCTCAGGCAAGGCGTCGGGCTGGAACACGATATCTCCGTAGGTTTGCGGGTCGTCTTCCCAGAATTTGGTGCGGAAAAACGAGCGCGTCAGGCCGTCGCCGCTGGTCATGGTCAACCCGTGGGGCAAGCGCATGTCGGTGCCGCGCAACAGGCGATCGAACACGGTGCAGGCAAAACTGCCCGGCACCGCGGAGGCCTGGAGGAAATGCTCATCGATGCAGCCGTCGGGGAACAAGCCGCGCAACGGCTCGATCAGGCCGGCGTCCCAACAGGCATGCACCACCCGGAAACGCCCGGCATCGACGAACAGAGGCAATTCATAGAACCATTGCAGAAAGTCATGCCAATCTTCGGGATGATCTTCAAACTGAGTCAGGGTTTCCTTGAGCAGGCGACCGTGGCGCGGCGTATGTTCGCGCACGAACTGCTGGCCGCTGCCCGGCAGCGCCGGCGTGCTCCAGCCGAGGGCGTTGAATTCATGGTTGCCCATGATGCACAGCGCCTGGCCGGCTTCGACCATGTCGTGGACGATGTGCAGCGCCTCGCGAATCCGCGGGCCGCGGTCGATGATGTCGCCCAGGAACACCGCCATGCGCGACGGATGCCGCCAGACGCCAGCCTGTTTGTGGTAACCGAGCCGGTCGAGCAAGTGCTCAAGGGTCAGAGCGCAACCGTGCACGTCACCGATCAGGTCGTAGCTACGCGCGGGATCGAGCATCAGTCGCCTCCACCACCCAACTTGCTGCCCCAGCCGAGCTTGGTCCGGCAGACTTCATAGTAGTTGTGGTCCAGCGGATGAATCAGCCGCAGCTTCTGCGCTTTCTTGCTGATGGTGATGGTGTCACCGGGCGCGCAGGTGAAGTGATTCTGCCCGTCACAGGAAACTTGCGGGTAAATCTGCATATCTTTGGACACGACGATTTTCAGCTCACTGTTGCCATCGACCACGATCGGTCTACCTGACAAGGTATGGGGGTACATCGGCACAATCACAATAGCGTCGAGCTTGGGATGCATGATCGGGCCGCCCGCCGACAGCGCGTAGGCGGTTGATCCGGTCGGTGTGGCGACGATCAGGCCGTCAGCCTTCTGGCTGCAGACGAACTGGCCGTCGATGTACAACTCGAACTCGATCATCCGCGTCGATTTGCCGGGGTGCAGCACCACGTCGTTCAGCGCATCGCCCTGGCCGATGGCCTCGGCGTGGCGCCGGACTTCGGCTTGCAGCAGGAAGCGGTTTTCTACCAGATAGTGGCCGTCGAGCACTTCGGCGACTTTGACTTCGAGCTCATCGGGGCGAATATCGGTCAGGAACCCCAGGCTGCCCCGGTTGATGCCGAGCACCGGAATATTGTGTCGGGCCAGCGCCCGGGCGGCACCCAGCAGGCTGCCGTCACCACCGACCACAATCACCATGTCACAGACTTCACCGAGCATCTTGCGCGACGAAGTTTGCAGGCCATGACCCGGCAGGACTTCGGCGATGGTGTCTTCGAGGATCACGTGCAGGTGACGATCGAGCAGAAACCGTTTCAGTCGGCGGACGGTATCCAGCACCTGAGAACTGCCCAGGCGACCGATGATGCCGATATTACGAAATTGCTCCATGGGGCTCCTATTAGGATGCGGAGGGCCTGCGACGGCGAAAAACACGATTATGGGCGAAAGCGCGGCGTAGACAAAACCCTTTCAGCCACGACGGTGCGCTCGCGTTTCGGGCTATGCTCGCAAGATGATCCTATTTCCAGATTTGCTCCAGTTACCTCACCAGTTGCGCCACCCCGAAGTGCGCGACCTGGCCTGGGTCATCCTCGCGCCGCCAATGCTCAGCGTCACCCCGTGGCCGCAGCGTCATCCGCTGGCGGGCAGCGACTGGGTGCAGGCACCGGAGCTCCTGGAACACTGGCTCCGGCAACTGGATCGCGACAGCTACGACCTGCTGCACTGGCTGGCTCAGGCCAGGACCCGGCGGCTGGGTCTGTACTACGAGCGGCTGTGGCAATACGCCGTGCGACACGCGCCGGGCATCGAGCTGATCGCCGCCAACATGCCGATCCGCCGTGAAGGCCACACCCTGGGTGAGTTGGACATGCTGCTGCGTGATCGCGATGGCGTGCATCACCTGGAACTGGCGATCAAGCTCTATCTGGGTCCACAGAACGGTGACGGCCACGACACCGCGCAGTGGCTCGGACCGGGTTGTCATGATCGGCTCGACCGTAAACTCAAACACCTGAGCCAGCATCAATTACCGATTTCCGCGCGGGCGGAGAGCCGTGCAGTGCTGGCGTCGCTGGATATCCAGCAGTTCAGTGCGCATCTGTGGCTGGGCGGTTATCTGCTCTATCCGTGGCCGGGACAGTCCGAGTCACCGAGCGGCGCGCACCCTCAACATTTGCGCGGTAGCTGGCTGCATCAGAAGGACTGGGCGGACTTTGTCGTGCAACGCCCGTTCGGCCGCTGGCAACCCCTGCCCCGCCATGCCTGGTTGGCGCCGGCGCACTATCCCGAAGAGCAGACCTGGAATGCTGAACAGCTGAGCGCATGGCTGAGCGATCTGGACCCGCTGGCACCGGCGCAGTTGATGGTGCGGCTGACAGAGAATGGCGAAGGAGATTGGGAAGAAGCCGAGCGGCTGTTTCTGGTGTCCGATCTTTGGCCGAATGTGCCGGGGAATGGTTGAGTCTTGTAGCGTCTGTGTAGGCCTCTTCGCGGGCAAGCCTCGCTCCTACAGATAAGCGTCGTTCACAAATTTTGCAATCCACACAAAACCTGTAGGAGCGAGGCTTGCCCGCGAATGGACCCAACGCGGTCTAGATGGGGACGGTCATTGCTTTTTATGCTGCTCAACCCACAGCGCATACGCATCGATGAATTTCTGCAAGAACGGCCTGACCGACTCCGACAACTTGCCTGCCTCGTCGAATGCTGAACCAGCGCCACCCAGGTAGGCCTCCGGTTGTTGCATGCACGGCACATTGAGAAACACCATGGACTGGCGCACGTTGTGGTTGGCGCCAAATCCGCCGACGGCGCCCGGTGAAGCGCTGATCACCGCACCCGGCTTGCCGTTCCAGGCGCTCTTGCCATAAGGGCGCGACCCCACATCGATCGCATTCTTCAATGGCGCCGGTACCGAACGGTTATATTCCGGGGTCACGAACAGCACCGCGTCGGATGAACTCACTTGTTGTCGGAAAGTGCTGTAGGCTGCCGGCGGTGATTCGCCATCGATGTCTTCGTTGTAGAGCGGCAAATCGCCGATTTCGACGATGTTCAGCTTCAGATTGGCAGGCGCCAGCTCGGCCAGCGCCAGCGCGACCTTGCGGTTGATCGATGCTTTTCTCAGGCTGCCGACCAGAACGGCGATCTCATAGACGTTGTTCATGGAAGATTCTCGACTGTCCAATGGGAAGAGCTTCTAGTTATAGATGATCAAATGACGATTCAACCAGCGGGCGACGGAAAATCGACGCCCCTGACTATTTTTTTCCTGTAGGAAAACTTACCTCGCCCAACCACGGTCTACAGAACCGCAAATTGAGTGATTTATCTCCAGAGGTTCTAAGCAGATGGCAGCAGTACTCGTCGGTCAGTTCCATGCAAGAGACGCGGAAGGCCGCGTTTATTCCGTGCATGAGTTCCAGGAATCCACCCCGTCGCACGACGGCCTCGCCGGCTCGGTGCCTGTCAGCACCTATAAGCTGGCCATTGGCGACCGGCTCAACAAACTCGACGACAACGAATTTGTGCTGGTGCAATCGGGCGTCACCCTCACTCGCGAACCTGAAACGAACGTGGCCTCATAACTCGCTGTTATGAGCAGAAGTCATATGCGCGCACTTGAGTTAGGATTCAGTGACTGACTCCCTCACCTGCTGAACATGGACTTCACGCATGCGTTTACGTCATATCGAAGTGATCCAGGCGCTCCTGCAGACCGGTCACCTGGGCACCGCCGCCGAATGGCTGCAGCTGCCAGTGGCCGAGGTTGAACGCACTCTGCGGGATGCCGAGGATCAGTTGGGTTTCATGCTGTTTGCCAGCGTGCGTGGTCGTCTGCAAGCCACGCGCGAAGCACGGGAGCTGCAAGTCGAGATCGCCCACGTCTACGAAGCCCTCGAGCCGGTCCAGCGACTGGCCAGCAGCCTCAAGCAGTATTTGGCGCCGCCCCTGCGCATCATCTGCACCCCGCCGTTGGCACAACACCTGTTGCCACACAGCATCGCGGCCCTGCGCCGACGCCTCCCCGACGCACCTTGCACCCTCCTGAGCCAGCCGACCGGCGCGATTGTCAGAAGCCTGCTGCTGCGTGAAAGCGACCTGGGCCTGAGCCTGCATGACCCGGACCACGCCGATATCCATTGCCAGGTCATCGCTCAAGGCAAGCTCCAGCTGCTGGCACCCCATGGCTGGCTGCAACCGAAACAGAAGTACATCTCGCTGCAGGACCTGGCTGGCCAGTCGATGGTTGGCCTGGAAGGTCACGATCCGTTAAGCCCGGCACTGGACAACAAGCTGCATGCGCTGCGCCCTGCCCCGGTCATTCAGACACGGGTACAGACTCATCAGATGATGCGCAGCATGGTCGAGGCCGGTGAAGGTCTGGCGATCGTCGACCCATTTACCGCCCTCGGCGCCAAATCGGCCGGGCTCGATGCCTGCCCGCTGGCGCCTGCCGTGCCAATCAGCGTGTATGCCTTGAGCCTGAAGAGCGCCGAGCCCTCTGCGGCCGTTCAAGCGCTGCTGGACATCATCACGGAACAAGCCGTGGCGATGCTGGCGAGCTGAGCGGGTTTTCCAGCGGATTATCGAATAATCGATACCAGAACAACGCCATTTCAGCGGTATTCGGATCGATTCCGCGGTAGCGCAGGTGATCGATTCCGCCGACCACATAGCCACAGCGCTCATAAAGCCGACAGGCGCCCAGGTTGTTGTTCTGGGTTTCCAGCATGATACCCGGCAGTTTTTTCTTGCGACTCCAGAACTGCGCCACGTCCAGCAACGCCTTGGCCACGCCATGACGGCGCGCCGGCGCATGCACCGCCAATTCATCGATATGGGCGAAACCGTTCCAGTTGGTGCTGACCACTAAATGCCCCACCGGCTCGTCATCCAGATAGGCCATGAAAATCGCGCTGTCTGCGGCATCGCGAAAACTGCTGAATTCCTCGGGATCAATGCCGTAACACTTGCGATACGGGGTGATTGGCGTCACCGGCCACTGCGCCACCGGCTTACCGATTTGCGCGGCACCATAGGCGGCGACTTCAAAACTGAAATCACTGCCCCAGATATAAGCCGCAAACCCCTCATCGGCGACACGCACCGAGAGGCCTGGGTATTTGGGATTCATGACTGGTTGCATACTCGGAAAGGTCCTCATTCCTTGATGCAATCGACGGTGTAATGCCGTCCATTGCCCTCGTCTTCGTGTTGCAAGCCATGCACATCGGCGACAAATCCGGGAAAGCTGCTGTCGAACGTACGGGCAAACTTCAGGTAATCGATGATCGAACGGGTCGACTCGGTGAACCGCTCGCCGGGCATGATCAACGGGATGCCCGGCGGGTATGGCACCAGCATTACCGCTGCGATCCGCCCGTCCAGAGCATCGATCGAAACAGCCTCAACCTCCCCGCGTACTAATTGATCATAGGCGTCCGCCGGCTTCATCGCGACTTCCGGCAATACGGTGTACATGCGTTTGAGGTGTTTGGCCGTGGCATTGCTGCGATAACAGGCGTGCAATTGATCACACAGATCGCGCAAACCCATGCCTTGATAACGGGCAATATTGTGTTGCGCCACGCACGGCAGGCAGGTGGCCAGGCTGACATTGGCGTCGTAACTGCGCTTGAACTCCAGCAACTCGGTCAGCAGCGTGCTCCATTTGCCCTTGGTGATGCCCATGGAGAACAGCACCAGGAACGAATACAGCCCGGTCTTTTCCACGACCAGTCCGCGTTCCCAGAGGAATTTGCTGACCACCGCCGCCGGAATACCCCGCGCGCTCAGGGCACCGCCCGCCGTCAAACCCGGCATCACCAGCGTGACCTTGATCGGATCGAGCAGTACGTAATCATCGGTTACGCCGCCAAAGCCATGCCAATCGGCGTCGGGTTGCAGCAACCAGTCTTCGGTGACTACCTGTTCGATACCTTCGGCCGAGGGTGGTTGCCAGATGGAAAACCACCAGTCATCGGCGGCGATGTGCTGACGCAGATTGGCCAGGGCTCGGCGAAAGCTCAGGGCCTCATCGAACATTTCCTGCAACAGCGAACGGCCAGCCGGCCCTTCCATCATCGCCGACGCCACGTCCAGCGAGGCGATGATGCTGTACTGCGGCGAGGTCGAGATGTGCATCATGAACGCTTCGTTGAAACGGTCGCGGTCGAGCTGCCGCGCACCGCCGTCCTGAACGTGAATCATCGACGCCTGACTGAACGCCGCCAGCAATTTGTGCGTGGAGTGCGTAGTGAACACCAGCGGGCTGTCTTCACTGCGAGAGGTGCCCATGCCGTAACGGCCGGCGAAGAACTCATGAAATGCTGCGTAGGCGTACCAGGCCTCGTCGAAATGCAAGACCTCGACGCTGTTGCCCAGGCTCTGCTTGATCAATTCGGCGTTGTAACAGAGGCCGTCGTAAGTCGAATTGGTCACCACCGCCAACTTGACCTTGGGTTCGCGGCCCTTGGTCAGCGGGCTGGCGTCGATCTTGGCCTGGATCGATTCACGACTGAATTCGCTCAACGGAATCGGGCCGATAATTCCCAGCTCATTGCGTTCCGGGCACAGGTACAGCGGAATCGCGCCGGTCATGATGATCGAATGCAGCACCGACTTGTGGCAGTTGCGATCCACCAGCACCAGGTCATCGCGGGCCACCATGGAATGCCAGACGATCTTGTTGGCGGTCGAGGTGCCATTGATCACGAAAAAGGTGTGATCGGCGCCGAAATTACGCGCGGCTCTCGCTTCCGCTTCGGCCAGCGGGCCGGTGTGATCGAGCAGCGAACCGAGTTCCGGTACCGACACCGACAAATCCGAACGCAGGGTGTTTTCCCCGAAGAACTGGTGAAACGCCTGCCCCACCGGGCTCTTGTGATACGCCACGCCGCCGCCATGGCCGGGGGTATGCCAAGAATAATTGGAATCGGCCGTGTGCTGCACCAGCGCCTTGAAAAACGGCGGCAACAGCCCGTCCAGATATTTGCGCGCCGCGCGGGCAACCTGACGGGCGAGGAAGGGCACGGTGTCTTCGAACAAATAAAGAATGCCGCGCAGTTGATTGAGTTCCGCCATGGCATCGGCCGGGGCGTTTTCCAGGGTCACCTGTTCACCCAAGGCAAAGATCGGCAGGTCCGGCGCCCGAACCCGTGCCAGGCGGATCAGCTCCGCCATGTTATGCAGAAGATGAGCATTGGTGCTGGCGTCTTCGGCGGCAATCAACATGCAAGAGAGGCCGTGATGGGTCGAGGCGACCAGACGCCCTTCGTTGTAATCGACCGCCGAGACGATGCTGAAGCCTTCCTGCTCAAGCTCCCGGGCGATGCCACGCACACGATCACCGGCAACGGTGTCGGCCTTGATGTCGCGGTGGACGATCAGGACCGGGAATTTCAAATCTTTATACATGGGGCTCGGTGTCCTGAGGCGGCAGACCGTGGCCTGCCAATAACCTCAGGGTAGAGGGTTGGAGCGCATGTGGCGAGGGGGATGCCCTGAAGTGGGTCGGCGGGTGCACCAGCAAGTGGCCAGCAAACCCATTGTTCAGAAAGTTTACCTGTGGCGAGGGAGCTTGCTCCCGTTGGGCTGCGAAGCGGCCCCCTGCACTCGCTCAGATACACCGTATTGGCAGGATTTGCGACTGCTGCGCAGCCGAGCGGGAGCAAGCTCCCTCGCCACAAAAGCCCTTCCGCTCGAAGGGGCTCAGGCCTGAGCCTTGGCCTCGGCCAATTGCTGCCACAACGACGGAGCGCCGGCGGATTTGGCGATGGCTTCAAGGCGCGCAATGTGCTGGGCCAGATCTTCTTCACTCGCGCGAATGATCCGCAGCGGCTGACGATCGGCCGGCAGACGACGGATTTCGGTGGCGGAGTTATCCGCGCCCTCACCTGAACCATTGCCATCGGACGCGTTGCCGGCCAGCGACAGGCTGGTCTGGCCGCCGGTCATGGTCAGGTAGACGTCGGCGAGAATCTCGGAGTCGAGCAAGGCGCCGTGCAGCTCACGGCCGGAGTTGTCGACGCCATAGCGTTTGCACAAGGCGTCGAGGCTGTTGCGCTGCCCCGGGTGACGCTCCCGGGCCATCATCAGGGTGTCGAGGATCGAGCAGTGTTGCGTGATGTCCGCGCGATCGTGGTGGCCCATCAGGGCGAATTCGTTGTTGATGAAGCCAACGTCGAACGCCGCGTTATGGATGATCAGCTGTGCGCCCTTGATGAACTCGAAGAACTCATCGGCCACTTCAGTGAAACGCGGCTTGCCCACCAGGAATTCGTTCGTGATGCCGTGGACGCCGATGGCGCCTTCGTCACTCTCGCGATCCGGTTGCAGGTAAACGTGGAAATGCCGGCCGGTCAGGCGCCGACCGATCAACTCGACACAACCGATTTCGATAATCCGGTGGCCGTCGGTCACCGGCATGCCGGTGGTTTCGGTATCGAGTACAACGGATCTGGTGGCCATCAGTGCTCAGCTCTCAACGGGTCAATCGTGCAAAAGCGGCGATGTTAACACGCTCGCGAGATCGTCAACGACCGGTATTCAGACCAGCAACTGGCCGCCGCGATTTTGATGCTGTGATTTCTTGAGGAGCCGGGTTTGCCCGCGATGCGCCCTGGCAGGAACACCGAGTCGTGGCCTTCGCGAGCAAGCCCGCTCCCACATTTGATCGCATTCCCCTGAGAGAACTCGGTCGAATGTGGGAGCGGGCTTGCTCGCGAAGAACGATGACGCGGTGCATCGGTAGAACCGAAATCAGGCCTGCTTGTACCCACGCACTTCATCAACGCCACGGTTGGCCAGTTGGTCGGCCCGCTCGTTGCCGTGATGGCCGATGTGCCCGCGCACCCATTTCCAGGTGACGTTGTGGCGGCTGACCTGCTCGTCGAGCAGTTTCCACAGATCGGCGTTTTTCACCGGCTCCTTGGCCGCGGTTTTCCAGCCGCGTTTCTTCCAGTTGGCCATCCACTCGTTGATGCCTTTCATCACGTACTGGGAGTCGGTCACCAGCAGTACGTCGCAGGAGCGCTTGAGCTCTTCCAGGCCACGGATCGCGCCCATCAACTCCATGCGGTTGTTGGTGGTGTTGGCTTCGCCGCCCCAGAGTTCTTTTTCAACGCCCTTGCACACCAGCAATGCACCCCAGCCGCCCGGGCCAGGGTTGCCCTTACAGGCGCCATCGGTGAAGAGTTCTACGCTATCGCTCATGCCAATCTATCCAGAAAATGCGGTGGCTCGCCGATTGGTGACCGACGATGCCCGAGGCCGGGGCGAACCCGGCCGGGAAAATAAAATGTGTATTACGGTTCGAGGTGACGACGGTTGACCTTGGCCATCGGCAAGGGAATCAGTTTGCCCATCGGTTCGCGCCGTTCCTGACGCACCGGCCGCAGGCCCACAACAATCTTGCGCGCGACCAATAAATAGAAGCCACCACCCGACAACTGCCAGTCACCGGCCTTGCGCTCCCAACCGGCCAGACGGGCTTGCCAGGCAGGCGACGCAAGCGGCGGACGATAGCACCCGAAGCGGCGTTTCTCCAGCGCGAAGCCCAGCAGATTCAGCCAGTCGCCAACCCGCGACGGCGAAATGCAACGGGCCTTGCGCAAGGCGTCATGGGCGAACACACGACGCAGGCCCCAGCTGCTCCAGGGGTTGATCCCGACAATCAGCAGATGCCCGCCAGGCCGAACGCTGCTCGCCGCTTCGCGCAGCAAACCGTGGGGCGACAGGCAAAAATCCAGCCCGTGCTGCAACACCACCACATCGGCGGCGTGCTCGCTCAAAGGCCAGGCCTGCTCTTCGCAGACGATCTCCACACCCGGCAACGGCGCGCCGAGCCGCACATTGCGCTGGACCTGCGGCGCCGACGGCGGCGTCTGCGCCGAAGGGCCGTAATGCACCAGGTAGCCGCCGAAAAAGCGCCCCAACTCGTCTTCGAGCATGCGTCGTTCTTCGTCCAGCAGAAATTGCCCGATGGGGCCGGACAGCCATTCACGGGCCGCGCTGATCAATGTCAGCCACTCAGGATCGGCCTGAGCGAACGCTTTATCGGTCATTGCATTCTCCAACGCGCCAGGAAGTTCTAAGATGCGCCAATGTTTTCCGCTTGGCGAATCCGACGATGATACAGATCAGTGCCCTGCCCGCCTTCACCGACAACTACATCTGGTTGTTACAAGACCACAGCACCCAGCGCTGCGCCGTGGTCGATCCGGGCGATGCCGCGCCAGTACAAGCCTGGCTCGCGGCGCACACGGGTTGGGTGTTAAGCGATATTTTGATCACTCATCACCATCATGACCATGTCGGCGGCGTCGAGCGGCTGAAAAAAGCGACAGACGCGACAGTCTACGGCCCGGCCAGCGAAAGCATCCCGGCGCGGGACGTGGCGCTCAAGGACAATGACCGCATCAGCGTGCTGGGCTGGGACTTCGATGTTATCCAGGTGCCGGGCCATACCCTCGGGCACATCGCCTTTTATCATCAGGGCCATTTGTTTTGCGGTGACACCCTGTTCGCCGCCGGTTGCGGGCGCCTGTTCGAAGGCACGCCGGAGCAAATGCATCACTCGCTGAGCCGCCTCGCGGCGCTGCCCGAAGACACGCTGATCTACTGCACTCACGAGTACACCCTGAGCAATCTGAAGTTTGCCGCAGCGGTCGAACCGGGCAATCCGGACACCGCCGCACGTCTGGAAAAAGTCACCGCACAACGTGAAGCCGGAATCATGACGCTGCCCTCTACTCTGGCGCTTGAAAAGCTTACCAACCCGTTTTTGCGTGTTGACGAAACATCCGTTAAAGAAAAAGTGGACGAACGGAATGGAACCCAAAACCGGGCTCCGAGTGCGGTTTTTGCTGCTCTACGCGCTTGGAAAGATAAGTTCTAAGTAGCCATCACGTTGGTACAAAAATTCTGAATGGTTGACCGCAGGGGGTGCGCTTTCTAGAATCGCCCGACATTTTTGCCCGGAACTTACTTCCAGCCAATGTCGTCACCTATTCGTAAAGCCATCAATTCAGACGCATTGACCCGCTTGGCTCAAGCCATCGCGGTGGCTGTGTCCGCCACTCTGGCGGGCTGTTCCAGCCATGTGCCGCAGACCGAAGCGACACACACTCCGAACATCGCCGCTCGAGCCAAGCAAAAACCTGTCTGGCTCAGCGAAAAACCAACACCGCAAATTCCACAGGACGTCTGGGAGCGCATGCGCCAGGGCTTCCAGTTGCAGGACAACCTGGGCGTCAACCCGCGCATCGAGCAACAGCGCCTGTGGTTCGCCAGTAATCCGTCCTTCCTCGAAAACGCCGGCGAACGCGGCAGCCTCTACATTCACTACATCGTCGAACGCCTTGAAGAACGCAACATGCCGCTGGAACTGGCGCTATTGCCGGTGATTGAAAGCGCCTACAACCCGATGGCCTATTCCCGGGCCGATGCGGTTGGCTTGTGGCAATTCATCCCTTCCACCGGGCGTTATTTCAACCTGCGTCAAACCCGTTTCTATGATGGCCGTCGCGATATCACCGCCTCGACCACCGCGGCCATGGATTACCTGACCCGCCTGCACGACATGTTCAACGGCGACTGGCTGCTGGCCCTGGCGGCGTACAACGCCGGCGAAGGCACGGTCAGCCGGGCCATCGAGCGCAACGAACGACTCGGCCTGCCGACCGACTACTGGAACCTGCCGCTACCAGCGGAAACCCAGGCCTATGTGCCGAAGCTGCTGGCCCTGTCGCAAGTGGTCCTGGCGCCCGACGCCTATGGCGTGAACCTCAACCCGATCGCCAATGAACCGTACTTCCAGGTCGTCGAAATCAACCAGCGCATGGACCTGTCCAAGGTTGCCGCCGTCGCCAATATCGACGAAGACGAACTGTTCCAGCTCAACCCGGCCTTCAAGCAGCGCACCACCATCGACGGCCCCCAGCATCTGCTGGTGCCAACGTCCAAGGCGCAACTGCTGACCGCCAGCCTGTCGACCATGCGTCCTGACGAGCTGATCAGCCAGCGATCCCTCAAGCCGGTGTTCGAAGGGGCAGACGACAGCGAAATCGCCAGCCTCAAGCGCGCCTATCGGGTCAAACGCGGCGACAATCTGGGCACCATCGCCAAGGCCAACAAGGTCGAGGTCAAAGACCTGCAACGCTGGAACAAGCTGAACGGCAAAGACCTCAAGGTCGGCCAGACCCTGGTGATGCAGGACACCGCCAAGCGCAAATCCGGGCGCGTCAACACTGTGGTCGCGGCGAACAGCAAGACCAACGGCAAGGTTACAAACAAAACGCAACAGACCCAATACAAGGTCAAGCAAGGCGACTCGCTGTACATGGTCGCCAAACGCTTCAACGTTGAAATGCAGCACCTCAAGCGCTGGAACCCTCGGGTTGGCCAGGCGCTGAAACCGGGGCAGATGCTGACGGTTGCTTCGCCGCATTAAGCAGCTTCGGGCAATGGGGCTTTTTTGTGGCGAGGGAGCTTGCTCCCGCTGGGTAGCGAAGCAACCCCAAAACCTGAAACCCGATGATTTCTGACACCGCGCAGTCAGGTTTACGACTGCTTCGCAGCCGAGCGGGAGCAAGCTCCCTCGCCACAGGTTCTGCAATCCACCGGACCATCACCTCACAATTAACAACGCATTAACCCCCCGTCTTTTTCCTGTCGATACAAGCTGTTACTGTACGGCCCACAAAGCCCAAGCCGCCTGGATCGGATCTCTGACTTGAAGCGTCCCCTCCTCCTGCTCCTGATCAGCCTGGCCTTGAGCTCCCCCGCAAGCGCGACGATCAGCGAAAGCCATGGTTATGCGCAGTTCGGCACGCTCAAGTACCCGGCCAGATTTACCCACTTCGACTGGGTCAACCCGCAAGCGCCCAAGGGCGGTACGTTGCGGGTGATGGCGTTTGGCACCTTCGATACGCTCAACCCATACACCTTCAAGGGTTCGAGCCCGGTTTCCACCGCCAACTTCCTGCAATACGGCATCAACGAACTCAATGAACCGTTGATGGTCGGCACCGGCCAATACGCGCCGTCCGGCGATGAGCCGACCTCCAGTTATGGCCTGATTGCCCAATCGGTGGAATACAGCGAGGACCGCAGCTGGGTGGTGTTCAACCTGCGCCCCGAAGCGCGTTTCCATGATGGCACGCCGATCACCGCTTACGATGTGGCGTTCTCTTACCGTTTACTGCTCAAGGAAGGTCACCCGCAATACCGCACCAACCTTCAGGAAGTGTCGCGGGTGGATATTCTCAACCCACGGCGCATCCGTTTCGTCTTCAAACGCTCCGGTAATCCGCTGCTGATCCTGCGTCTGGGCGAGTTGCCAGTGTTGCCCCAGCATTACTGGGAAGGTCGCGATTTCAAGGCCACCACGTTCGAGCCGCCATTGGGCAGCGGGCCGTATCGCATCACCTCGGTAACGCCCGGGCGGCAGATCGTCTTCGAACGGGTCAAGGATTACTGGGGCAAAGACCTGCCCGTCAATCGCGGCAAGTACAACGTCGATCGCATGGAAGTCGAGTTCTACCGTGACAGCGACGTGGCCTTCGAAGCGTTCAAGGCCGGTGAGTTCGACATCTACATCGAACACCAGGCGAAGAACTGGGCCAACGGTTACAACTTCCCGGCCGTGCGCCGTGGCGATGTGATCAAGGCGCAAATCGCGCACCAGATCCCGACCCAGAGCCAGGGCCTGTTCATGAACAGCCGGCGGCCAACCTTCGCCGAGGCCAAGGTCCGCGAAGCGCTGGGGCTGATGTTCGACTTCGAATGGACCAACCGCACGCTGTTCAGTGGCGCCTACAAACGCGCCATGAGTTATTACCCCAACAGCGAGTTCTCCGCGACCGGGCTACCGGTCGGTCATGAGTGGCTGCTGCTCAAGCCCTATCGCGATCAGTTGCCCTCCAAGCTGCTCACCGAGCCGTTCAGCCTGCCGCAGACCGAAGGCCGCGGCATTCCGCGGGAAACCATGCGCAAGGCCCTGGAGCTGCTCGCCGAGGCCGGCTGGAAGCTCAACGGTCAACGGCTACAGAACACCATTGGCCAACCGTTGCGTTTCGAGATCCTGCTGGTCAACCCGAACCTGGAACGCATCCTTCAGCCCTACGTCGAAAATCTCGCCAGCATCGGCATTGACGCACGGCTGCGCACGGTCGATCGCGCCCAGTACAAACAGCGCCTCGATCAGTTCGATTTCGACATGATCCTGATGACCCTCAACCAGACCCTCAGCCCGGGCCTGGAACAATGGCAGTACTTCCACTCCAGCCAGGTCGGGGTCAAGGGCAGCAAGAATTACGCAGGTATCGCCAACCCGGTGGTCGACCATTTGCTTGAACAACTGCTCGCCGCCCAGACCCGTGATGCACAAGTCGCCGCCGGCAAGGCGCTCGACCGGGTGCTGCTGTGGCAGCACTACATCATTCCCAACTGGTACCTCAATTATCACCGCCTGGCCTACCGCAACCGGTTCGCCTTCGTCACCACGCCGCCCTACACCCTGGGCCTGAGCGCGTGGTGGCTGAAATCTTCGGAGAAAGATCGATGAAACCCGTACGCGCCCTGCTCTTGCAGGCCAGCGGTCTGTTGTTCGCCGGGCTGGCCTGCGCCGCCCCGCAACATGCCCTGACCCTGTACAACGAGCCGCCGAAATACCCGGCCGATTTCAAACATTTCGATTACGTGAACCCCGACGCGCCCAAGGGCGGGATCTTTCGCCAGGCTGGGTTCGGTGGCTTCGACAGCCTCAACCCGTTCATCAACAAAGGCGTGCCGGCCGACGACATCAGCATGATCTATGACACCCTGGCCAAACAGGGTCTGGATGAGCCGTTTACCGAATACGGCCTGATCGCCGGCAAAATCGAAAAAGCCCCGGACAACAGTTGGGTGCGCTTCTACCTGCGTCCCGAAGCACGCTTCCACGACGGCCATCCGGTACGTGCCGAAGACGTGGTGTTCAGCTTCCAGACCCTGATCAAGGACGGCGCCCCGCTTTTCCGCGGCTATTACAGCGACGTGGAGGACGTGGTCGCCGAAGACCCGCTCAAAGTGCTGTTTAAGTTCAAGCACAACAACAACCGCGAATTGCCGCTGATCCTCGGCCAATTGCCGGTGCTGCCCAAGCATTGGTGGGCCACCCGCGATTTCAACAAGGGCAACCTGGAACTGCCGCTGGGCAGCGGCCCGTACAAGGTCAGCGAAGTGAAGGCCGGACGTTCGGTGCGCTATGAGCGGGTCAAGGATTACTGGGGCAAGGACCTGCCGGTCAATCGCGGCTTCTACAACTTCGACGTGATGACCACTGACTACTACCGCGACAACACCGTCGCGCTGGAAGCGCTCAAGGCCGGTCAGTTCGACTTCTGGCTGGAATCGGCCGCGAAAAACTGGGCCAAGGCCTACAATATTCCGGCGGTGGCCGAAGGTCGGCTGATCAAGGAAGAAATCCCCAACGGCAACCCCACCGGCATGCAAGGCTTCGTGTTCAACCTGCGCCGCCCGGTGTTTCAGGATGTGCGTGTGCGTCAGGCACTGACCCTGTTGCTGGACTTCGAATGGACCAACAAGCAACTGTTCAACGGTGCTTACGCGCGCACCCGCAGTTACTTCGAAAACTCGGAAATGGCCGCCACCGGCCTGCCGGACACCGACCAGCTTGAAATTTTGAATCCGTTCCGCGGCAAGATTCCCGAGCAAGTGTTCAGCGAGGCGTTCCAGAACCCGGTGACCGACGCCAGCGGCATGATCCGCACCCAGCAGCGCAAGGCCTATCAACTGCTGCAAGAGGCCGGCTGGCGAATCGTCGACGACAAAATGGTCGACGCCACCGGCAAACCGGTGACCATCGAATTCCTGCTGGCCCAGACCGACTTCGAGCGGGTGTTGCTGCCGTTCAAGCGCAACCTCAGCGACCTGGGCATCGATCTGGTGATTCGCCGGGTCGACGTCTCGCAATACATCAACCGCGTGCGCTCCCGGGACTTCGACATGATCGTCGGCAGCTTCCCGCAATCCAATTCGCCGGGTAACGAACAGCGCGAGTTCTGGATGACCGCCGCCGCCGACAAACCCGGCAGCCGCAACTCCATGGGCCTGAAAGACCCGGTGGTGGATCAACTGGTCGAGCAACTGATCAACGCCGATTCGCGACAAAGCCTGGTGGCCCACGCCCGGGCGCTGGACCGGGTGCTGCAATGGGGCTATTACGTGATCCCCAACTGGCACATCAAAACCTGGCGCGTGGCGTACTGGAACCACATCGGCCACCCGAAGGTTTCGCCCAAATATGACATCGGCATCAATACCTGGTGGGTCAAGCCCAACGCGACATTGCCGATAGAAGTCGAAACCAAACTGCAAGCCGACCCTGCGGGCACGGAGTAATCAGATGCTGGCGTATATTTTTCGGCGACTGCTGCTGATCATCCCGACCCTGCTCGGCATTTTGCTGATCAACTTCGTGATCATCCAGGCCGCCCCCGGCGGGCCGGTGGAACAGATGATCGCCAAGCTCGAAGGCTTCGAAGGCGCCACCAGCCGCATTGCCGGCGGCGGTGCCGAGGTGTCGGTGGCCGGCTCGGCCTATCGTGGGGCGCAAGGCCTGGACCCGGCGCTGGTCAAGGAAATCGAGCACATGTACGGCTTCGATAAATCGGCGCCGGAGCGTTTGTGGATCATGATCAAGAACTACGCCACCCTGGATTTCGGTGACAGCTTCTTCCGTGACGCCAAGGTCATCGACCTGATCAAGGAAAAGATGCCGGTGTCGATCTCCCTTGGGCTGTGGAGCACGCTGATCATGTACCTGGTGTCGATCCCGCTGGGGATCGCCAAGGCGACGCGACACGGCAGCCACTTCGACGTCTGGACCAGTTCGGCGATCATCGTCGGCTACGCGATCCCGGCGTTCCTGTTTGCCATCTTGCTGATTGTGGTGTTCGCCGGCGGCAGCTATTTCGACTGGTTTCCGTTGCGGGGCCTGACCTCGAACAACTTCGATGAACTGAGCACTGGCGGCAAGATCCTCGATTACTTCTGGCACCTGGCACTGCCGGTGACCGCCTTGGTGATCGGCAACTTCGCAACCATGACCTTGCTGACCAAGAACAGCTTCCTCGATGAAATCAACAAGCAGTACGTAGTCACCGCCAAGGCCAAGGGCCTGACCCGCCACCGCGTGTTGTACGGCCATGTGTTCCGCAACGCCATGCTACTGGTGATCGCCGGTTTCCCCTCGGCGTTCATCGGGATCTTCTTCACCGGCTCGTTGCTGGTGGAAGTGATCTTCTCCCTCGACGGCATGGGACTGATGAGTTTCGAGGCGGCGATCAACCGCGATTACCCGGTGGTCTTCGGCACGCTGTTTATCTTCACCCTGCTGGGGCTGGTGGTGAAATTGATCGGTGACCTCACTTACACCTTTGTCGATCCGCGCATCGACTTCGAAAGCCGGGAGCATTGAGATGAACCTGTCCCCTCTCAATCGCCGACGTTTCGAGCTGTTCAAGGCCAACAAGCGTGGCTGGTGGTCGTTGTGGCTGTTCCTGATTCTGTTCGGCGCAAGCCTCGGTGCAGAACTGATCGCCAACGACAAACCGCTGGTGGTGCATTACGACAACGCCTGGTACTTCCCGGCCCTCAAGCGCTACCCGGAAACCGCGTTCGGCGGCGAATTCCCGCTGGAAGCCAACTACAAGAGCCCGTACATTCGCGAACTGCTCAAGGCCAAGGACGCCTGGGTCTTGTGGGCGCCGATCCCCTACAGCTACCAGAGCATCAACTACGACCTGAAAGTCCCGGCCCCCGCGCCGCCTTCGGCCGATAACCTGCTGGGCACCGACGATCAGGGCCGCGATGTGCTGGCCCGGGTTATTTATGGCTTCCGGATTTCGGTGCTGTTCGCTTTGACGCTGACCATTCTCAGCTCGATCATCGGCGTGATCGCCGGGGCCTTGCAGGGTTTTTATGGCGGCTGGGTCGACCTGGCCGGGCAGCGTTTTCTGGAGATCTGGTCCGGGTTGCCGGTGCTGTACCTGCTGATCATTCTGGCCAGTTTCGTGCAACCAAATTTCTGGTGGCTGCTGGGGATCATGCTGCTGTTCTCGTGGATGAGCCTGGTGGATGTGGTGCGCGCCGAATTCCTGCGCGGCCGGAATCTGGAATACGTGCGCGCGGCGCGGGCGCTGGGCATGCAGAATGGTGCGATCATGTTCCGCCACATCCTGCCCAACGCCATGGTCTCGACCATGACCTTCATGCCGTTCATCCTGACCGGCGCCATCGGCACGCTCACCGCCCTGGACTTCCTCGGCTTCGGCCTGCCGCCGGGCGCGCCGTCCCTGGGTGAACTGGTGGCCCAGGGCAAATCCAACCTGCAAGCGCCGTGGCTGGGTATGAGTGCGTTTGCGGTGCTGGCGTTGATGTTGAGTCTGCTGGTGTTCATCGGCGAGTCCGCTCGCGATGCCTTCGACCCGAGGAAGTGAAATGAATCAGGACAATCTGATCGAAGTGCGCGACCTGGCCGTCGAGTTTGTCGTCGGTGAGCGCGTGCAGCGGGTGGTCGAGGGCGTCAGCTTCGACATCAAGCGCGGCGAAACCCTGGCGCTGGTGGGCGAAAGCGGCTCCGGCAAATCGGTGACCGCCCACTCGATCCTGCGGCTGCTGCCCTACCCGCTGGCCCGGCATCCGTCCGGAACTATCACTTATTCCGACCGGAATCTGCTGGACCTGAAAGAGAAAACCATCCGCCACATCCGCGGCAACCGGATTGCGATGATCTTTCAAGAGCCGATGACCTCGCTCAACCCTCTGCATTCGATCGAAAAACAGATCAACGAAATCCTGGGTATCCATAAAGGCCTGACCGGCAAAGTCGCGACCAAGCGCACGCTGGAACTGCTGGAAATGGTCGGCATCCCCGAACCGCAGAAGCGTCTCAAGGCCCTGCCCCACGAATTGTCCGGCGGCCAGCGCCAACGGGTAATGATCGCGATGGCCCTGGCCAATGAGCCGGAATTGCTGATCGCAGACGAACCGACCACGGCCCTGGACGTGACCGTTCAACTGAAAATCCTCGAACTGCTCAAGGAATTACAGGCCCGTCTGGGCATGGCGTTGTTACTGATCAGTCACGATTTGAACCTTGTACGAAGAATTGCGCATCGGGTATGTGTCATGCAGCGCGGTTGCATCGTCGAACAGGCATCGTGCGAAGAATTGTTCCGCGCGCCGCAGCATCCGTACACGCGGGAACTGCTGGCAGCGGAGCCCAGCGGCAAGCCGGCGACCAATCTGATTGGCCCGCCGTTGCTGCAGGTCGAGGACCTGAAAGTCTGGTTCCCGATCAAGAAAGGCTTTCTGAAAAAGACCGTGGACCATATCAAAGCGGTCGACGGCATCAATTTCAGCCTGCCCCAGGGCCAGACCCTGGGGATTGTGGGAGAAAGCGGTTCCGGCAAGTCGACGCTCGGCCTGGCGATTTTGCGGCTGATCGGTAGCAAAGGCGTCATACGTTTTGAAGGCAAGCAGCTAGACTGCCTGACGCAGAGCGAAGTTCGGCCGCTGCGCCGGGAAATGCAGGTGGTGTTCCAGGACCCGTTCGGCAGCCTGAGCCCACGGATGTGCGTGAGCCAGATCGTCGGCGAAGGCCTGCGGATCCACAAGATGGGCACCGAGGCAGAACAGGAACAAGCGATTATTGCGGCACTCAAGGAGGTAGGTCTGGACCCGGAAACCCGGCACCGCTACCCCCACGAATTTTCCGGTGGGCAACGGCAAAGAATCGCCATTGCCCGGGCATTAGTGCTAAAACCGGCGTTGATTCTGCTGGACGAGCCGACTTCGGCCCTCGACCGCACCGTGCAACGCCAAGTGGTGGAGCTGCTACGTTCACTGCAAACCAAGTACAACCTGACGTATTTGTTTATCAGCCATGACCTGGCTGTCGTCAAAGCGCTGAGCCACCAGCTGATGGTGGTCAAGCATGGCCAAGTGGTCGAACAGGGAGACGCGCAAAGTATCTTTGCCGCCCCCCAACATCCGTATACACAGCAGTTGCTGGAAGCCGCTTTTCTGGCACCAGCCACTGCGCAATAAACCTGAAAAGAGGAGCAACACATGGGTTTTCTCGCCGGTAAGCGCGTACTGATCGTCGGTGTCGCCAGCAAGCTGTCCATCGCATCCGGCATCGCTGCCGCCATGCATCGCGAGGGCGCTGAGCTTGCCTTCACTTATCAGAACGACAAACTCAAGGGTCGTGTCGAAGAATTCGCACAAGGCTGGGGCTCGAGCCCTGAGCTGTGCTTCCCGTGCGACGTGGCCAGCGATGAAGAAATCGCCAAGGTCTTCGAAGCACTGAGCAAGAAGTGGGACGGCCTGGACTGCATCGTGCACTCCGTCGGCTTCGCCCCGGGCGACCAACTGGACGGCGACTTCACCGAAGCCACCACCCGTGAAGGTTTCCGCATCGCTCACGACATCAGCGCCTACAGCTTCGTGGCCCTGGCCAAGGCTGGTCGCGAAATGATGAAAGGCCGCAATGGCAGCCTGCTGACCCTGTCCTACCTGGGCGCCGAGCGCACCATGCCGAACTACAACGTGATGGGCATGGCCAAGGCTTCTTTGGAAGCTGGCGTGCGTTACCTGGCCGGCTCCCTGGGCCCGGATGGCACCCGCGTGAACTGCGTATCGGCTGGCCCGATCCGCACCCTCGCCGCTTCCGGCATCAAGAACTTCCGTAAGATGCTGGCCGCCAACGAAGCGCAAACCCCGCTGCGTCGTAACGTCACCATCGACGAAGTCGGCAACGCCGGCGCCTTCCTGTGCTCGGACCTGGCGTCCGGCATCAGCGGCGAAATCATGTACGTAGACGGCGGCTTCAACACCACCGCCATGGGCAACATCGAAGAGTGATCTTCGGTTAGCCATTAAAAACCCGCCTCTTCAGGCGGGTTTTTTTATGGCTTCAATTCCAGGATTGACGCGGTCAAATGTGGGAGCGGGCTTGCTCGCGAAAGCGGTGCGCCAGTCGACACTTTCTGTATGCCGTACACCGCCTTCGCGAGCAAGCCCGCTCCCACAGGGGTTAGCGTTTAGTCATCGATCTGTGTCAAACACCGCGCAAACAACTGCTGGATCGGTTGTGTGCGCTGGCTATAACGCTGCAACAGCACGATCTCCCGGTAGAACGTCAGCTCACCCAACGGGATGATCCGCACCTTCGCCCCATGCTCAAGCCACAGCCCAGCCTCGGGCAATAGCGAAACACCCAGCCCGCATTCGACCATTTTGACGATAGCTTCCAGCTCATCCAGCTCCAGAGCTACCTGCACATCAATCTGCTGCTCACGTAAAAAGCGAGTCACCAAGCGCCCACCGAAAGAATTGCGGTCGTAGCGTACGTGGGGATGGTTGGCGAGTAACTGCAGCGGGTCGTCGCCCTCAAGGTCTGCCGGTACGATCAGCACAAACGGCTCCCGGCGAATGACTTGCACCGACAATTCCTTGGGCAATTCAAACGGTGGCTTGATCAGAATCGCCAGATCCACTTCGCCGGTGTCCACCTGACTCAACAGGCTCAGGGATACCCCCGGCACCAGCTTCGCCTCCAGCAATGGCGCCTGCTGCCGGAGTCGCAACAGCGCGCGCGGCAACAACCCGGTCTGGGCGGTGGCCACCGCGCCGATCTTCAATTCGCCACGAAACTCGCCGACGCTATCACTGACGGCCATGCGGCTGAAGGTCTCAAGGATTTCCCGAGCCATCGGTAACGCCCGCTGCCCCGCGGCGTTGAGAACCGCCTGACGTCCGGTGCGATCGAACAGGCGAATGCCCAACGCCTGTTCGAGGTTGCGGATCTGCGCGCTGACCGCCGACTGGGTCAGGCCAATGTGCATGCCTGCCGCAGCGAACGTGCCATGACGCGTCACGGCAATGAAGGTTTTCAGTTCCCGCAGCATGCGACTCTCCGATTGATCGAAATAATTTGAGCTCGTCGCAAAAACTATCGTCTTTCAATCAAAAAGCACAGGACTAAACTCGGTCTTAACGCTCAACCCGTCGAGGCACGTCCGATGCAACTGTCCCCTTTTCACTTGGCCATCCCGGTTTACGACTTGGCCGCTGCCCGGTGCTTCTATGGTGAAGTGTTCGGCCTGGAAGAAGGTCGCTCCAGCGACCACTGGGTCGATTTCAACTTTTTCGGCCATCAACTGGTCATTCATCTGGCACCGAAAAACGCTTCTCAGGAAGCCGCATACACCAATGCCGTGGATGGCCACGACGTACCGGTGCCGCATTTCGGTGTGGTATTGGGGATGGCGGAATGGGAGGCCCTGGCCGAGCGTTTGAAAGCCCTTGGCACGCGCTTCGTGATCGAACCGGGTATCCGCTTTCAGGGATTGGTGGGCGAACAGGCGACGATGTTTCTCTTCGACCCCTGCGGCAATGCCCTGGAGTTCAAGGCATTCAAGAACATCGACCAGTTGTTCGCCAAATGATCCGAGCACGTTGCAGCGCTATTGCAAGACGCCATTCAACAATGACGGACGTCGCGCAGCGCCTTATCGACCAAGGCCAGCAAGTCTTCCGCCGTCTGGTGTAGCCGAGGATCAAACTCGATCTGCCCGATACTGAAGCGAATGTCATAGCCACGATGCGCCGTGGCATTGCGTTCATCGAGTATTTCTTCGAGGCGCGCTCTGATCGCGGCGATTTCCACGGCGTCGGTGCCGGT
This sequence comes from Pseudomonas sp. PDM24, assembly GCF_019218905.1. Lineage (NCBI taxonomy): Bacteria > Pseudomonadati > Pseudomonadota > Gammaproteobacteria > Pseudomonadales > Pseudomonadaceae > Pseudomonas > Pseudomonas sp. PDM24. Next base: position 336,632 of record NZ_JAHUWR010000003.1, read on the forward strand.
CAACAAGGCAGCAAACTCATCGCTGCCGAGCCGGCCGATCACATCGCTTTCACGAAAGGCGATGCGTAGCACATCGGCGAAGGTTTTCAGGGCATCGTCGCCCTCGGCGCGACCGTACAGCTGGTTGATGCGTTTGAAGTCATCAAGGTCGAAAAACAGCAGCGTCGCGGGTATGCCCAACTGCTGACAGGCCTCCAGCGCCAACCGGGCCAAAGCCTCGAAGCCATGACGATTGGAGAGCAGCGTCAATTCATCCATGCTCGCCATCTGCACGCCCGTCAGTTCTTGCTCGGCCTTTCGCGCCAGGTCGCGCAATACATCGCGATCCTGCGCCGCGCTGTCGAGGATATTCGGTGCACGCAAGGCATCTGCGCCAACGCCGGGTTTAAACGATTTGCCTGGGGTTAACATCACTCACTCCTTGATGGGTATGAACGTTAGAGTCGCTCATACCCGGTATGACTCCCTATAAACGCGCCGCTGGTCAGCTTCCTGCAACCGGACACGGCCCTCCAGCATCGGCCCAGAGCTTGAACTGGGTGACAAAAATGTCGTGGGGCACCGGCACCGGCGCCCGCCCCTCGCCCGGGCGCCAGCCCCAGAGCACCAGTTTGTCCTCGCTGACGTGCTTGATCAGCGCCGCAAAATCACGGTCGCCATTACTGGAACGGTCCTTGATCATCGCGCACAACTTGTCGGCTGGCAGCCCAATCCAGGCCATCTTGTGTGCGGCTGGCGGCAGGCTCCAATGCGGTGCTCCGGGTGGAGCGTTGGGGCCATAGCTGGCCGGCGGATTGCGTTCGGCATGACAACTGGCACACGGCAAACCGGCTGCGCCCTTGCCGTCCAGGCCGCGAACCACATTCATTGCGTGAGGAACACCGGCGTCGAACTGCAACGGTGAATCGCCGGGGATATGACAGTTCTGGCAACGCGGGCTCTGGAACACCTTCTGCACCGTGTCGAACGCCTTCACCGCCTCTTTATCATCAGCGAACAGGTCCGAGGTATAACCACCCAGGCCGATCAGCATCACCGCGCCCCAAAATATATGTCGTCTCATCTCACACCCCCGACAGTTGCAACGGCAGTTCCCGCAGACGCTGCCCGGTCAGGGCAAACACCGCGTTCGCCACGGCCGGCGCCACGGGCGGTACACCGACCTCGCCGATGCCGCCGGGCTTGTCGCTGCTGGGGACGATATGCACCTCGACCACCGGCATCTCGTTCAGGCGCAGGACCTGATAATCGTGATAATTGGACTGTTCCACCTGACCGTCCTTGAACGTCAGTTTGCTGTGCAAGGTAAAACTGAGACCAAAGGTGATGCCTGACTCCATCTGCGCGGCGATGCTCTGCGGATTGACCGCAATGCCGCAGTCCACCGCACACACCACCCGGTGCACGCGAATCGCCAGATTGTCCTGGGACACCTCGGCCACCTGGGCGACATAACTGCCGAAAGACTCATGCACCGCCACGCCCAATGCGTGACCGTCTGGCAACGGTGCTTTCCAGTTGGCTTTCTCTACTGCCAGATTCAGGACGCCCAGATGCCGCGGATGCGCCTTGAGCAAAGCGCGTCGGTATTCCACCGGGTCCTTGCCGGCGGCGTCTGCCAGTTCGTCGATCAACGACTCCATGACGAATGCAGTGTGGGTGTGCCCCACCGAACGCAACCACAGCACGCTGATGCCGGTTTGCGGCGAATGCAGTTCGACTTGGTGGTTGGCCAGCCCCTCAAGGTAAGGACTGTCGGCCACGCCTTCGACGGAGGTTTTGTCGATGCCATCCTTGACCATGGTCGCCGCGAACGACGTGCCAGTCAGAATCGACTGCCCGACCAGCACATGCTTCCAGGCCATTGGCATGCCGTCGGCATCCAGGCCGATGCGCGCTTGATGCAGGAACGCCGAGCGGTAATAACCGCCGCGAATGTCATCCTCTCGGGCCCAGACGGTTTTTACCGGCGCGCCCGCCGCTTTGGCGACGTACACGGCTTCGCTGACAAAATCCGAGGTCGGGTTGGCCCGACGCCCGAAACCGCCACCGAGGAATTGGGTGTGGATCTCTACCTGTTCGGGTTTGAGCCCGGTGATCTTCCCCGCGATCATCTGATCCAGCGTCTGAAACTGCGTGCCGGTCCAGATTTCGCATTTGTCCTTGGAAATTTTCACCGTGCAGTTGAGCGGCTCCATCGGCGCGTGAGCCAGGTACGGCACGCTGTATTCTGCTTCAATCGTCTTCGCTGCTTTGCCTAGTGTCGCCGTCGCATCCCCGGCCCGACTGGCGGAAGTGCCGGGGGTGGCGGCGAGTTTACGGAAGCTTTCCAGCAGTTTCTGACTGTCGAGCCCGGCGTTCGGCCCCAGGTCCCATTCGACCTTCAGCGCATCGCGCCCCAGCTTCGCCGCCCAATAATGATCGGCAATCACCGCGACACCCGTGGGCACCTGCACCACTTTGTGCACGCCCGGCACCGCCAGTGCCTCGGCGCCTTCGAAGGATTTGACGCTGCCACCGAACACCGGTGGACGTGCAACCATCGCCGTCATCAGCCCATCGAATTGCACATCCATGCCGAACTTCGCCTGCCCGGTGATTTTCTCCGGGGTGTCGAGGCGCTTGGTGGGTTTGCCGATGACCTTCCAGTCTTTGGCTTCCTTGAACTTGATCGAAGCCGGATCCGGCACTGGCAGCTTGCCAGCGTCATCCGCCAATTCGCCGTAAGTGGCGCGCTTGTCGCCGGCCATGACCACGCCCGATTCGGTGCGGATCTGCGAAGGCGCCACGTCGAATCGCTTGGCCGCCGCCTCGATCAGCATCAAGCGCGCCGCCGCTCCGGCCTGGCGATAGCGGTCGAACTCCATCCAGGTCGACGTCGAACCGCCGGTGATCTGCATCCCGCCAAACGCCGGCAGGCCATAATCGGCCGCCGAAGCCGGCGCATGTTCGACACGGATTTTCGACCAGTCGGCGTCCAGCTCTTCGGCGATCAACATGGTCAGGCCGGTCCAGATGCCCTGGCCCATTTCCGAATGACCGAGCAGCACGGTGATGCTGTTGTCGTTGCCAATGCGTAAAAAGGCATTGGGGGCGAAGACGTTTCCTTGATTCTCGGCGCCTAGGGCAAAGCGATTGGCACCGGGGATGACAAACGCCACCACCAGACCGCCGCCCAACACCGCACTGCCCTTGAGAAAACCGCGACGCGAGACAGGGTTGATTCTGTTCATGGGTCAGCTCCCTTCGACGTGGTATCAACCGATCTCGGCGGCGCGTTTGACCGCGGCGCGGATTCTTGGGTAGGTGCCGCAGCGGCAGATGTTGCCGGACAGCGCCTGGTCGATGTCGCTGTCGGTGGGCTTGGGGATCTTCGCCAGCAACGCGGCCGCCGACATGATCTGCCCCGACTGGCAATAGCCGCACTGAACCACGTCGAGTTCGGCCCAGGCTTGCTGGACCGGGTGCGACCCATCAGCGGACAAGCCTTCGATGGTGAGAATTTTCTGCCCGTGGGCCACCGCCGTGGCAGGCGTGATGCAAGAGCGCAGCGGCGCGCCGTCGACGTGTACGGTGCAAGCGCCACACTGGGCCATGCCGCAACCGAATTTGGTGCCCGTCAGGTGCGCGACATCGCGCAGCACCCAGAGCAACGGCATGTCCGCCGGGACATCCAGTTCCTGGTCCTTGCCATTGATATTAAGGGTCAGCATTGCGGGTTTCCTCAGACTCACGGTGTTCTGAAGGGGCGCCTCTGCCTCGGCGCCATCATTTTTGTGTAGGAGCGAGCGGTGCGGCGATCCGACTTGCCCGCGAAGCACGATAACGCGGTGTGACAGCAATGACGCCTTCGCGAGCAAGCTTCGCTCCTACAAGGTCGGCGGGTTACGCGCGCCTTGGGTTATCCATACAGCTAAGCGCAATTTGACCCACAAGCCATGTTCATCGACCACCGGTCGCCGCCCATTCGCTCCAAACGGGTTGGGGAAATTCTCACGACTTGTCGATCTATGGCACAACCGGACCACCACAGGCTGACTACGCTGATAATCCAGAGTGATTAACCCGCAGAGGAGCACTGCCATGCACCGCGTTCAAAAACTCACGCCTTGCCTGTGGTTCGACGATCAGGCCGAGGACGCCGCGAAGTTTTACTGCGCGATCTTCGATCATTCCAAAATCGCCGGCATCACCCATTACGGCAAGGCCGGTCAGGAAATCCACGGCCGGCCGGAAGGTTCGGTGATGACCGTCAGTTTCGAACTCGATGGGCAGAGCTTCACCGGCCTTAACGGTGGCCCGGTTTTCAAGTTCAATGAGGCGATCTCATTCCAGGTCAATTGTCACACTCAGGAAGAAGTCGACCACTTCTGGGGGCGCCTGTCTGCGGGCGGTCCCGTTGAAGCCCAGCAATGCGGCTGGCTCAAGGATAAATTCGGCGTGTCGTGGCAAATCGTGCCCGTGGCGTTGATGGACATGATGAAAGACCCCGACACAGCCAAATCCCAGCGCGCCATGGCGGCGATGCTGCAAATGAAAAAACTCGACATCGCCATGCTGCAACGAGCCTTTGACGGCGAGAGCTAATACACTCCAGAGCTGAACCGCCGAGGACGCCAGGATGAAGCACGCCGTCACCAAAGATGCAGACAAAGCCCCGCGCTTCTGGCGTGACGACGCGCTGCCCTTCATCGAAGCCCGTTCCATCGCCGACGGTCGCGAGGTCTGCTACAGCCGGCATTCCCATGCGCACTTTTCCATTGGCGCGATCACCGCCGGGCGCAGCACCTATATTCACGAGCAATCGGAGTTTCAGGTCAGTGCCGGCACCGTGGTGCTGATGAATCCGGGCGATGTGCATGCCTGCAACCCGATCGACGACCAGCCGTGGTCGTACCTGATGCTGTACGTCGAGACGCCTTGGCTGACCGATTTGCAGCATCAGCTCGGCTTCAGCCAGGACTCGGCGTTTCGCCGGTTTTCCATCACTCACAATCGTGACGCCGAGCTGTTTGCTGGCCTGAAGAATTTGTACGAGGTGTTGATCGACCCGCAGCAAGACGTGCTGCGCAAGCACAGCGCGGCGGTGGAATTTTTCACCGACGTGCAACAGCGGCTCAACCCTGTCGAGCAACCGCTGCGCGAACCCAATTTCAAGCTGGAACGGGCCGCCGACTATATCCGCGACAACTGCACGCACATGCTCAAGCTCGAGGATATTTGCGAGGCGGCGCAACTGTCGCCGTCGTACCTGATCCGCGCGTTCAAGCAGCATTACGGCATGACGCCCCATGCGTTTCTGATCAACCGGCGCATCCAGTTCGCGCAGGAACAACTGCGTAGCGGCAAGTTGATTGCCGATGTGGCGCTGGAAGCCGGGTTTGCTGATCAGGCGCATTTTCAGCGCGCGTTCAAACAGCATCTGGCGGCGACACCGGGGCAGTATCGCGGTTGATGCCAACACAAAATCCCCTGTGGGAGCGGGCTTGCTCGCGAAGGTGTCAGGTCAGTCGACATCAATGTTGAATGACACACCGCTTTCGCGAGCAAGCCCGCTCCCACAGGGAAAGCATTGGCAATAAGAGTTGTGCCGGTAACCACCATTGCAAACCTACGGCAGCAGCAAATACCCCGCACTCACCGCCAGCAACAACGCCATGACCCGATTGAACAGGCGCATCCCCGCCGGGTTGCTCAGATAGCCGCGCAAAAACGTGCCGGCATAGGCCCAGCAACCCACCGACAAGTAGCAGATCACCAGATACACCGCCGCAAACTGCCAAACCAGCCGCGCCTCGCCATCGGCGACAAACGCGCCCATCCCCGCCACACAGGCCAGCCAGGCTTTCGGGTTGAGCCATTGCATCACCGCGCCATACAGCATCGATGGCGCCCGCCCCGACTCCTTGGCATCGAGTTGACCGTTATCAGTGGCCAATTTGAAAGCCATGAACAACAGAAACGCCACCCCCGCCCATTGCACCACCCGCGTCAGCGCCGGCCAACGCTGCAACACCTCATGCAATCCCAACCCCATCAGCACCAACAGCAGAACAAACCCCAGGGTCGCCCCGGTCACATGCCGTTGACTGGCGCGAAAGCCGAACTGCGCGCCAGAGCTCAACGCCACAATGTTCACCGGTCCCGGTGTAATCGAAGCTGCCAGCGCAAACGCGGCCATGGAAAGAATCAGACTCATTGCATACCTTCTTCAATTCAGTTGAACCAGGCTTCAAGGTAATGAGCAGCCTGAACGCCGTATTGAAGAAAACACCCCTCTGCGTCATTGCAAGCCTGCCACGATGCGCCTTGTGGCGAGCCTATACTCTAAGAGTTGGCACACTCGAAGCGACCTGCAATCGTGTTTGATGTACGTGGTATCGCGTCGAGTGATCGTTCACGCAGGCCACGGCCTGCCTTCGTCGTAGGGAGGAAAAGATCATGGCGCGTAAATACATCGACTGCCGCGAGTTTCCAAGCGATTCCAAATGCTCGGTCGCGCTGTCCGCAGACTCTGAAAACGAACTGCTCGAGGCCGCCGCACAGCATGCGGTCAGCGTTCACAAGCACACCGACTCACCGGAACTGCGTGCGCAACTGAAGACGATGTTTCACGACGGTACTCCGCCTGTTGAAGCACCACGTCCCGCGTAGGAGCTGCCGAAGGCTGCGATCTTTTGATCTTGATCTTCATCAGGACCGCCGGGAACATAAATAGGGATACATAAAAAGGGACAGACCACGATTTAAGGCATATGCCGAGCAATCGTGGTCTGTCCCCTGTTTTCCCCAAAGGAGACGACCATGTATGCGGTTATAAGAACCTACCTGGGTGCTGGAGCAAAGCAGCTTTTCGAGCTTTTGGAACAGCGCAAGGCCGACGTCGAAGCTACCCTGCGGACAGTGCCAGGCCTGGTAAGCTACACACTGCTGAACACGGGTGATGGCGGTACGGCGGTGACTGTTTGCACGGACAAGGCCGGCAGCGATGCGAGCTTGAAAGTCGCACGCGACTGGATTCAGAAGAATGCCTCGAATATTCACGCAAACCCGCCGATCGTGACGGAAGGTCCGGTGATTGTGCAGATCAAATAGCGTGCCTTTCCGGTTGATCGCTGAATGACGAAGGAGATCCCTTGTAGGAGCCAGGCTTGCCGGCGAAGGCTCTGAAGGACGCCTTCGCCGGCAAGCCTGGCTCCTACATGTCCGATTTACCCTTAACTGACCAGCATTCAATGCCAGCCAGTTAAGGCGCAGAACCTGTGGGAGCGGGCTTGCTCGCGAAGGCGTCAGGTCAGTCGACATAAATGTTGAATGACACACCGCTTTCGCGAGCAAGCCCGCTCCCACGACTGCGCTAACCGACTGACATTAGCGCTAACCAAGCCGGCACAAGTGTATGGCGATTTGCGTTCACCGCTGTATGGGCCGGCCCACTCGTCACTCATGATAAAAATACGGTTCTCGTTACTGGAGCCGTCGTCATGGACCTCGCCACCCTCACCCTGTTTCTCCCGGCCTGCTTCGCCCTGAACATGGCTCCCGGCCCGAACAATCTACTGTCGGTCAGCAACGCTACCCGTTATGGCTATCGTCGCGCCTGCGTGGCCGGCGTCGGTCGTTTGCTGGCGTTTGCCGGGATGATCGCCCTGGCCGCCGCCGGGTTGTCGGTGGTGCTGAAAACCTCGGAATGGCTGTTTTATGCGATCAAGATCATCGGCGCCGCTTACTTGTTGTACCTGGCCTGGCAATTGTGGCGCGCCAATCCCGAGGCCGAGCAGCTTGTGACCGCCGCACCAATTGGTATTGTCGCTCTGGCGCGGCAGGAGTTTCTGGTGGCTGCGGGTAATCCCAAGGCTATTTTGCTGTTCACCGCATTCCTGCCGCAATTCGTCGACCCGACTCGACCGATTGCCGCGCAATTCGTCGTACTCGGCGCGTTGTTCCTGCTGCTGGAATGGATCGCCATCAGCGCCTACGCCTACATGGGCCTGCACATGCGCCGCTGGTTCGCCGAACCACGGGGCAAGCAGATCTTCAACCGTTGCTGCGCGGGATTGTTGTCGGCTGCGGCCTCAGTGTTGTTGATGGCGAAACGGGCCTGAACTTTACCCTTGGGACGGCCCTTTCAGTTCGACCTGATTGCCGTCCGGATCGAAGCAATAGATCGACAGCCCGTGGCCTTCGGCGCCGAAACGCACGGCGGCTTTCTCGGGGGGCAGGCCGAAGGACTGCAAGTGACTGACCAGCGCTTCCTCGTCGAACGGTTCGATGCGCAGGCAGAAGTGATCGACGTTGCGCCGTTCGTGGCCAGCGGCAGCACCGCCCTTGCGGCCGAGTTCGCCCTGGATGTCGACGAGGTCGATCATCGAGGTGCCCGCACGCAAATGCACCAGGCCCAGATCGTCACGGCGCTTGACCAGTTCGGCGCCGAGTACCTCGCCGTAAAAAGTGATACTTCGTTCGAGATCCTTGACGCGCAGGACGATGTGATCGATGTGTTTGATCGTGAACGGTTGCATAGGATGATTCCTGTAAATATCGTTTACAGCATGACCGGCGACCCGATGACTGTAGCGCAGGGCCACAAAAATTCACTATCGATTTTCCGGTGGAGGCGCCGGGCGACGCAGCATATGCTCAGCCCATGAACCTACAAAACGCTGTGCTTCCGCCCCACGCCGAGATGGTTCGCGCCATGCTCGAACGCGACACCGCCTACGAGGGGGTGTTCTTTACCGCGGTCAAAACCACCGGCATTTTCTGCCGCCCCGGCTGTACGGCGCGCAAACCGAAGCCGGAAAACGTTGAGTTTTTCGCCCATGCCGATGAGGCGATGTCGGCGGGCTATCGGGCCTGTCTGCGTTGCAAGCCGCTGGACGCCGCGGCCATCGCGCCGGACTGGGTGCAGCGGCTGCTCAAATCCGTGGACGCCGACCCCGATCTGCGCTGGACCGATGCCCAGTTGCTGGCCGAGGGCATCGAGCCGCTGAAACTGCGCCGCTGGTTCAAGCAGCATTTCGGCATGACCTTTCACGCCTGGCTGCGCAGCCGGCGCCTGGGCATCGCCCTCGGTGGCATCAAACAGGGCGCATCCATCGACAACGCCGCGTTCGACTCCGGCTACGAATCCCTGAGCGGCTTTCGCGATGCGTTTCAAAAGTCGTTCCATATCACGCCCGGCCGCGCGGCCCACAGCGAGCCGCTGCTGTTCACTCGACTGACCACGCCGCTGGGGCCAATGATCGCCATGGCCGAACAGCGTGGCCTGGTGCTGCTAGAGTTTCTCGATCGACCGGCATTGACCAAGGAAATCGAAGAATTGCAGAGCCGTTATGGCTACGCCGTGGTACCCGGACACAACGGGCATTTGCAGCAGACTGAACAAGAACTGGCGCAATACTTCGCTGGTAAACGAACCGAATTCAACATGCCACTGCGCCTGCCCGGCAGCGCTTTCGCCCGGCAGGTATGGGCCGAACTGATGAAAATCCCCTACGGCCAGACCACTACTTATGGCGCCATCGCCGCACAACTGGGCAACCCCGGCGCCAGTCGCGCCGTGGGCCTGGCCAACGGACAAAACCGCTTGGCGATTATCCTGCCCTGTCACCGGGTGATCGGTGCAGACGGCTCGTTGACCGGCTATGGTGGAGGACAGCCGCGCAAGGCGTTTCTGCTCAGGCTGGAAAGCGCCGCGGTGCAAATCACCGAGCAACTCGCGTTCTGATCACGCCACCGTTTATTCAAAAAAAGTCATAAGGAAGGACATTCGATGGACACACTCGACAACCAATTTCACCAACTGCATCAGAGCGGTTTGCTGATTCTGACCAACGTCGCCGATGCCACCGGGGCGCGACTGGTGGAACAGCTAGGCAGCAAGGCTGTCGCCACCAGCAGCGCGGCGGTGGCTTGGGTTCACGGCTACCCGGATGGCAATACCTTGCCGCTTGAACGTCTCGTTTCCACCGTTGAATCCATCGCCCGAGTCATCACGGTGCCGTTGACCGTGGACATTGAGGCCGGTTATTCCGATGACCTGGGTCGGGTCGCAGAAGTGATCGACGCCGTCATCGCCGCCGGTGCCGTGGGGATCAATATCGAGGACGGTGCTTCGCCGCCCGAGCTGCTGGCCCACAAGATCGAAATCGCTCGCCAGGTTGCCAATCGCCGGGACGTGAAGTTGTTTATCAACGCTCGCACCGACGTGTATCTCAAGGGCTTGGTACCGGCCGAAGATCGCGTCGCAGAAACACTCAAACGGGCCGCGTTGTATCAGGCCGCAGGGGCCGACGGGCTGTTCGCGGCGGGCGTCACGGCGGCGTATGAGATTGAAGCGTTGTGCCGTGGCACAACGCTGCCGGTGAACGTGCTGGGTTTCGCGGGCCTGCCTTCGCCTGAAGAACTGCAAACCCTCGGCGTGCGCCGTTTGAGCGCCGGCTCGAGCATCGCCGAATTCCTCTACGGCGCCATGGCGTCGGTAGCCAAAAGCTTTCTGGAAACCGGAAAACTCGATAGCAGCGACCTCAAGGCCTTCACTTATGGCCAAGTGAACGCCCTGCTGGCCTCCTCCGGCAAAGTTTGACCGCAAGCAATGGAGTGCGGCGCTGCGGAGTGAGGGCTAATCTCCCCCGCAGTCACCCGCGCTTCAGGATGCTCCATGCCCGACACCTACCAACTGGCCAGCGAATTTCTCTCGGCCCTCGACGCCGACTGGCAACGCCACATCAGCGCCATCGGCCCCTGCCTGCATCAGCCCCATGCGGCTCGCGATCCTTACGAATCGCTGGTGCGGGCAATTGCCTATCAGCAACTGCATGCCAAGGCCGGCGATGCGATTGTCGGCCGGCTGCTGGCGTTGTTTCCGGCGAGCACCTTCCCAAGGCCTGAGCAGATTCTGGCGACCGACTTCGAGCAGATGCGTGGTTGCGGGTTTTCCGCCAGCAAGATCGCGACCATTCAGGGCATTGCTCAGGCCGCTCTGGACGGCGTGGTGCCGGATTACGCCACGGCGCTGGCGATGGACGATGAAGCCTTGATCGAGCGCTTGATCACCTTGCGTGGGGTGGGTCGCTGGACCGTGGAAATGCTGCTGATCTACAGCTTGGAGCGGCCGGACATTTTACCGGCCGATGACTTTGGCGTGCGTGAGGGTTATCGGCGGCTGAAGGGGCTGGAAGTACAGCCGACTCGTAAGCAGATGATTGAAATCGGGATGGCGTGGCGCCCTTATCGGACGGTGGCGGCGTGGTACTTGTGGCGGGTGCCCGGGCGGTAGACCGCGTTATCGTTCTTCGCGAGCAAGCCCGCTCCCACATTAGATCTTCAGTGAACGCAGATTTTGTGTACGAAAACGATTAAGTGTGGGAGCGGACTTGCTCGCGAAGAGGCCCGCCAGCCAACATAAATTCAACTGACAAGGAACACTGACAGTCTAGGCTGTCCTGAGTCATCCCAACCTCATTGGAGGTTCCCATGCAGCTCGAAGGCTCCTGCCATTGCGGCGCGGTGTCGTTCAGCCTGACCAGCGCCCACCCCTACCCTTATCAACGCTGCTATTGCTCGATCTGTCGCAGGACCCAGGGCGGTGGCGGTTATGCGATCAACATTGCTGGCGATGCCGCCAGCCTGAAGGTGCGCGGTCGCAAGCACATCTCGATTTACCATGCGCGGCTCAAGGAAAAAGGTGACATACGCGCCCATCGCAGCACCGCCGAGCGGCATTTCTGTTCCGTTTGCGGCTCGGGACTATGGCTGTTCAGCCCTGAATGGCCGGAATTGATTCACCCGTTTGCCTCGGCCATCGACACTCCGTTGCCGGTACCACCGGAACACACGCATCTGATGCTCGGCTCCAAGGCGCCATGGGTAGAAGTCGAGGCGCATCCGGGCGACCAGCAGTTCGACGTCTATCCCGAAGAATCCATCGCCCAATGGCATGAGCGCCTGGGTTTGAGCCGTTAGGTCGCTTTACAGTCTTTGACAGTTCCCGACGCAATTGCAGGAGCACGGCTTGCCGGCGAAAGCGTCCTTGAGATCGCCTTCGCGGGCAAGCCTCGCTCCTACAAGGTTATGCGGCGGCGGGCACACCACTGTGAAAGCGAAACTCCACATCCGGCGACTCGATCAACGCCTGCTCGGCGTCACGAACCTTGTCGATCACCTGGGCGATGTCCTTGGCGTCACCGTACTGATAGGCCAGTTTCAGGTAACCCTGGAAATGCCGCGCCTCGCTTTTCAGCAGGCCGAAGTAGAACTTGCCCAGCTCTTCATCCAGATGCGGCACCAACGCCTCGAAACGCTCGCAGCTGCGGGCTTCGATGAAGGCGCCGACCACCAGGGTATCCACCAGCTTCACCGGTTCGTGGCTGCGCACCACTTTGCGCAGCCCCGAGGCGTAACGCCCGGCGGACAGCTGACGCAGCCCGATCTTGCGCTTTTTCATCAGGCGCATGACCTGTTCGTGGTGCACCAGCTCTTCCCGGGCCAGACGCGACATCAGGTTGATCAGATCGACGTGGGAGTGGTACTTGGCAATCAGGCTCAACGCCGTGCTGGCCGCCTTGAATTCGCAGTTTTTGTGGTCGATCAGCAGGGTTTCCTGATCGGCCAGCGCGGCCTGGACCCAGCCATCAGGCGTGCGGCAGCCGAGGAACTCGTGAATTTCGGGAAGGATCATGGGGCTCACGGATAAAAGGTACAAAACGAAGGGCGCCGATTATACCGGCCTGCCGACAGACCACCAGACGCCAACCGTTGATATGCATCAAGTCGCCGAATGCCGGCCAGCAACTATAGTTGTCCAACGCAGTGTTTTTTATCTTCATGGAGATCCCGATCATGCAAGCCATTCGCAGCATCCTGGTGGTCATCGAACCCGAACACTCGGAAAGCCTGGCGCTTAAACGGGCCAAACTGATCGCTGGCGTGACCCAGGCCCATCTGCACCTGCTGGTCTGCGATAAAAAGCATGATCACGCTGGCATGCTTGGCGTGCTCAAGGCTGCGCTGGTGGCGGACGGTTACAGCGTCACCACCGAACAGGCCTGGAACGAAAGCCTGCACGAAACCATCGTCGAGGTGCAGCAAGCCGAAGGCTGCGGGCTGGTGGTCAAGCAGCATTTCGCTGACAGCCCGCTGAAAAAAGCTCTGCTGACCCCGGCGGACTGGAAACTGCTGCGTTATTGCCCTACCCCGGTGCTGCTGGTGAAAACCGCCAAGCCCTGGACCGGCGGCGTGATCCTGGCGGCCATCGATGTTGGCAACATCGACGGCGAACACCGTACCTTGCACGCCAGCATCATCGATCATGGCTACGACATCGCCAGCCTGGCCAAGGCCCATTTACACGTGATCAGCGCTCACCCATCGCCGATGCTGTCGGCGGCCGACCCGACGTTTCAGCTCAGCGAAACCATTGAGGCCCGCTATCGCGAGCAGTGCAAAGCCTTTCAGGCCGAGTTCGACATTGATGACGAGCATCTGCATATCAAGGAAGGTCCGGCGGATGTGTTGATTCCGTACATGGCCCATAAGCTGGGGGCATCGGTGACGGTGATCGGCACCGTGGCGCGGACCGGGTTGTCGGGGGCGTTGATCGGGAATACGGCGGAGGTGGTGCTGGATGCGCTGGAGAGCGATGTGCTGGTGCTCAAGCCGGATACGATCATGGATCATCTGGAAGAGATCGTGACCCAGCATTGAGATTTTCGGCGTCAGATAAATAGCCTTCGCGAGCAAGCCCGCTCCCACATGGGATCTCCATTGGACATGAAATTTGTGAACGACACAGATCCAATGTGGGAGCGGGCTTGCTCGCGAAGCTTTTAAGGTTTAACCGCCAAACGCATCCTTGAGAAACCCCGGCGCAATGTAGCGCTGGTAATGCGCTTCCGAGAGCAGAAAAAATTCCCGATCAATGGCATCGCGCAATTCCGGCAGGTTCCAGTCGCGGAACTCCGGCAGCAGCACCATCCCGTAGGCTTCCAGATTGTTGATAACCCGCGCCCCCCGGGCGATCAGCTGATAAGCCCAGCAATATTCCGACTGATGCGGCACAAAGCGGATCTTGCGCTGCTCCAGCTGCAGACGCAGCAACGCGGGATCGAAAATTTCCACCTTGCTGGCCATCACTTGCGATAACAGTTGCTCAAGACGCAGCCACACCGCGCGTTTTTCTTCCTCGTTGTAACCGTTCCAGTGAATCACTTCATGGTGGAAACGCTTGCAGCCACGGCACACCAGGTCACCGTAAACAGTGGAGCAGAGGCCGACGCAGGGGGTCTTGATGGTCTGATTGGGCATAGGTAGGCAAAACACGGGAAAGCAGAACAGGTCGGCATGTTAGCCCTTTGTCTAACATTCATCACCCCTCAAAATTCGAGGGCTCAGGGTCTATTGGACTTTGGTGACGGCCGCGACGGATGCCCGCTTGGTGCAGGGCAAGGCGCGAGGAACGCAGTTTGGTTGTTCCAAATAAGTTCCGAGCAACGCCGCCCTGCACCAAGCGGGCTCCGTCCCTTCGGGTTGCGTGCCAACGTGCGCGAGGCTGCGTTGCAGGATTTGCCAAGGGAACAACCATTGGCGGCATCCCGCGCCTTGCCTCGCACACGTTGGCCCAGCAACGCGGCTCGCCACCAAAGTTCAATAGACCCTGACTTACCTTTAATTTTTTTTTGCCGTAGAATCAGCCAGCCTTTTAAGGCGCCAATGTCCGTTAGAAGCTGTTTTCAAAGCGTCACGAGCACAGTCGTTCCTTCAGAGCGGTGTTGGCGAAGGGTTTTTCAGCGGTGAAAAACCTGACGCCAACCCTCATCAGCTCCCCGTTCTGCAGGCGTAAAACTTTGAAAGCAGCTTCTGTAAGGAATTGCCGGTAATTCTGGCTAAGCGGCCCACAACGCCACGCAGCGCATGAGTACGGCAATTTCGGGATGAGCGTCCCGGACACCCATTTGGGACCACTGATGAGGGTAATAACTGTGCTTGAAGCCTACCGCAAACATATCGAAGAGCGTGCAGCACTGGGTATCGTTCCCCAGCCGCTTAACGCCGAACAAACTGCAGGCCTGGTCGAGCTGCTGAAGAATCCCCCGGCTGGCGAAGAAGCCTTCCTCGTTGACCTGATCACCAATCGCGTTCCGCCAGGCGTGGACGAAGCTGCCTATGTAAAGGCCGGTTTCCTCTCTGCCCTCGCCAAAGGCGAAGCCAAATCCCCTCTGATCGACAAGAAACGCGCTGTTGAACTGCTCGGCACCATGCAGGGCGGCTACAACATCGTGACGCTGGTCAATCTGCTGGACGACGCCGAACTGGCGCCAGTGGCCGCCGAAGAACTCAAGCACACCCTGCTGATGTTCGATGCCTTCCACGACGTCGCGGAACGCGCCAAGAACGGCAACGTTCACGCCAAAGGCGTGCTGCAATCCTGGGCCGACGGCGAGTGGTTCAAGAACCGCCCTGTACTGGCCGACAAGATCAGCCTGCGCGTGTTCAAGGTTCCTGGCGAAACCAACACCGACGACCTGTCTCCTGCTCCTGATGCCTGGTCCCGCCCGGACATCCCGCTGCACGCCCTGGCCATGCTGAAAATGGCTCGCGACGGCATCGTGCCGGACGTGCAAGGCTCCATCGGTCCGATGAAGCAGATCGAAGAAATGCGCAACAGCGGCTTCCCGATCGCCTACGTCGGTGACGTGGTCGGTACCGGTTCGTCGCGTAAATCGGCCACCAACTCGGTGCTGTGGTTCTTCGGCGACGACGTTCCTTACGTGCCGAACAAGCGTGCTGGCGGCTTCTGCTTCGGCAGCAAGATCGCTCCGATCTTCTACAACACCATGGAAGATGCCGGCGCACTGCCAATCGAATTCGATGTGACCAACATCAACATGGGCGACGTGATCGACCTGTACCCGCACGCTGGCAAAGTCTGCAAGCACGGTACCGACGAAGTCATCACCACCTTCGAAATGAAGACCCCAGTGCTGTTGGACGAAGTCCGTGCCGGCGGTCGTATTCCGCTGATCATCGGCCGTGGCCTGACCGACAAGGCTCGCGCCGAACTGGGTCTGCCAGCGTTCGACCTGTTCAAGAAACCGGATGCCCCGATCGAAAGCACCAAGGGTTTTACCCTGGCGCAGAAAATGGTCGGCAAGGCGTGCGGCGTAGCCGGTGTGCGTCCAGGCACCTACTGCGAACCGAAGATGACCACCGTCGGCTCCCAGGACACCACCGGTCCAATGACCCGTGACGAACTGAAAGACCTGGCGTGCCTGGGCTTCTCCGCTGATCTGGTGATGCAGTCGTTCTGCCACACCGCGGCTTATCCAAAGCCGATCGACGTGACCACCCACCACACCCTGCCTGACTTCATCATGACCCGCGGCGGCGTTTCCCTGCGTCCGGGCGACGGCATCATCCACAGCTGGCTGAACCGCATGCTGCTGCCGGACACCGTCGGTACCGGTGGTGACTCCCACACCCGTTTCCCGATGGGCATTTCGTTCCCGGCCGGTTCCGGCCTGGTCGCATTCGCCGCTGCCACTGGCGTGATGCCGCTGGACATGCCGGAATCGATCCTGGTGCGCTTCAAAGGCAAGATGCAACCGGGCGTCACCCTGCGTGACCTGGTTCACGCCATTCCTTACTTCGCGATTCAGGCTGGCCTGCTGACCGTCGAGAAGAAAGGCAAGAAGAACGCCTTCTCCGGCCGCATCCTGGAAATCGAAGGCCTGGACAACCTGAGCATCGAACAGGCTTTCGAGCTGTCCGACGCCTCGGCCGAACGTTCGGCTGCCGGTTGCACCATCAAGCTGTCGAAAGAATCGATCACCGAGTACCTGCAATCGAACATCACCCTGCTGCGCTGGATGATCGGTGAAGGCTACGGTGATGTGCGTACCCTGGAACGTCGTGCCCAAGCGATGGAAGCCTGGATCGCCAACCCTGAGTTGATGGTGGCCGATGCTGACGCCGAATACGCTGAAATCATCGAAATCGACCTGGCCGACATCAAGGAGCCTGTGCTCTGCGCGCCAAACGATCCGGACGACGCCCGTCTGCTGTCCAGCGTTGCTGGCGAGAAGATCGACGAAGTGTTCATCGGTTCGTGCATGACCAACATCGGTCACTTCCGCGCTGCCGGTAAACTGCTGGATCAGGTCAAGGGGCAGCTGCCAACCCGTCTGTGGCTGTCGCCGCCGACCAAAATGGACGCGCACCAGCTGACCGAAGAAGGCTACTACGGCATCTACGGCAAGGCCGGCGCACGCATGGAAATGCCAGGCTGCTCGCTGTGCATGGGTAACCAGGCACGTGTAGAGCCGAACTCGACTGTTGTGTCGACATCGACCCGTAACTTCCCGAACCGTCTGGGTGACGGCGCGAACGTCTACCTGGCTTCGGCCGAACTGGCGTCCGTTGCGTCCATCCTGGGTCGCCTGCCGACCGTCGAGGAGTACATGGAATACGCTGGCAAGATCGACAGCATGGCGGCCGACGTTTACCGCTACCTGTCCTTCGACCAGATCGCCGAGTTCCGTGAAGCTGCTGCGAACGCCAACATCCCGGTCGTTCAAGCCTAACGTTACAACGCCATAAAAAACGCCGCCCATCGTGAGATGAGCGGCGTTTTTTTATGCCTGCGACACCTGCCCGGCCAACGTGAGCGCTTGGTGTACGGCAACGTCGACACTCAGGTCGCTGAGAATGACCTGTTCGCGCTCCTGGGCGGGCAATATCGAGAGTACCGCCTGAGCCTGGTCCTTGAGCCGCGCCAGGATCAACAACATGTTCAACGCCCGCACCTGCAAAAAGAACGCTTCCAGCGCTTCGATGCTGGTGCCGTCCAGATCAGGCGACTCTTCGAGACTGAGAATAATCGTATGCACCAGTGGCTCTGAGTGCCGGGCCAGGTGCAGGGCACCACCCAGAATGCGTTCCACATTAGCGAAAAACAGTGCCTCGCTGGGTCTGAGGATCAATATGCCGGGGGTTTGCACGGCGTGAGGATGACGTTGCAGATCAACGTAATCGTGACCGCTGCCCATTTGCCCCAGCACTTGAATATCCGCCGAAGACATCTGTTTCAGCATCAGCACCACGCTGATCACCACCGCCACCAGCAAGCCGTCCAGCACCCCCAACACCAGCACCGCCGCCACCGCGCAGATCACCAGCAAGCGGTCGCGGCGCCAGATGAAATAGCGCCCCAATGGCTGCAGGCTCAAACCGCGCGCCAAGGCATGAATGACGATGGCGGCCAGCACCGGCTCGGGAGTCAGGGCGATGTAGGGCAGTACCGTCAATACGATGAGCAAGACCACCCCCGCCGCCACCGCGCCGGCCAGACGCGAACCGGCCCCCGCTGCCTCATTGGCCGACGTCGCGGAGTAACCGGCTCCCGCCGGCATGCCATGGAATAGCCCGGACAGCAGATTGGCCGCACCGAGGGCCAGCAGATCACGGTTCGAGGAGACGCGGTCACCGTGCTTGATCGCAAACGAGGTGATCGATCCGTAAGACTCGGCATACAGAATCATCACCATGGCAAACGCCAATTCCCCCAGACGTAGCCAGTCGGTAAACGGCAATACTGGCAGCCGAGGCATTTCAAGGCTCAGGTCGATCACACCGATCAGTTTCACCCCGTAGGCCGGTAAGTTCAGCCACTGGCCGGCCGCAATGCCGAGCGCCACGACCAGCAAACCTCCGGGCAAACGCCGGACCCGCGCGCACAGCCACAGCACCACCAATGACACCGCCGCCACCAGCGCGCCGACGCGATTCCACTGTGGCAACTGCTCCAGCAACTGCGGCATGAGGTGGATCAGATTGCCGCTGTTCAAGTGCACATCGACGGCGCTCGCCGCCTGCTTGAGGATGATGGTCATCGCCAGGCCCAAGGCAAAGCCGCGCAACACCGGTTTGGCAATGAACGAAGTCACGCTGCCGAGCCTGAGCAGACCGGCCAGCAAAAAGAACCCACCGGTCACCAGCACCAGACCGATCGCCAGGCTCATACGCAGGGCGGAATCACCGTTGGCCAGCGTGGCGGTGGAGGCAGCCAGAACGGCGGCGGAGGAAGAGGTCGCGGAAACGATGGCAAAACGGCTGGTGCCTAACAGCCCGTAGCACAGCAGACCGGCAAACAACGCAATGACCCCGGCCTGTGGCGGTAACGCAGCAATGCTGGAATAGGCGACCGCCTCGGGCAACAACAAACCGGCAATCGACAAGCCGGCCAATACGTCCAGCCAGCGATTGGGTATATCGGCACGGGGTTGCGCCGTTGCGCCAGTGGCACCTGCCATAAAGCGTCTCCAGAGAAAGCGCTCCACGATGATGCGCTAATGCAACCCGCAGCTTAGCCGTTAATACCCTGGAATGGTGTGCTCTGGATCAGGTTGCCCTGAACCCCGTAGGAGCGAGGCTTGCCCGCGAAGAACGATAACGCGGTATGCCTGATGGACCGAGGCGACTGATTCGCGGGCAAGCCTCGCTCCTACGGGGTATGCGTCAGGCAGTCAGGGAGTAGATCAACGCCGAAATCGCCACCAGGCCTACCGCCGTCACGAAGACGTTAGAGGCTTGACCACGAAAGCGCGCCATTGCCGGAACCTTGCGGATCGCGTACATCGGCATCAGGAACAGGATCGCCGCGATAATCGGGCCACCGAGGGTTTCGATCATGCCGAGAATGCTCGGGTTCAGCGTGGCAACGATCCAGCAGACCACCAACATGAACGCCGCGGTCATGCGGTCCAGCGTCTTCGGTGCCGGGCGTTTGCCGCTCTTGACGATCAGGCCCTTCAAGCCTTCGCTGGCGCCGATGTAGTGGCCCAGGAACGACTTGGAAATGGCCACAAAGGCAATCAACGGCGCCGCGAAGGCGATGGTCGGGTTGCTGAAGTGGTTGGCCAGGTACGACAGGATCGACAGGTTCTGCGCCTTGGCTTGGGCCAGTTGCGCCGGCGACAGGGTCAGCACGCAGCTGAAGACGAAGAACAGCACCATCACCACCATCAAGAGGTGGGCGCGGGACAGGATCTGCGAGCTGCGCTCTTCGGCATGCGCGCCGTAGCGACGCTTCTGGTCCACTGCGAACGCCGAGATGATCGGCGAATGGTTGAACGAGAACACCATCACCGGAATCGCCAGCCACAGGGTGTGCAGCAGCGCTGACGACTCAGGCAGCGTGGAGGCGGTGCTGAGGATGCCGCCATTCCAGTGAGGAATCAGGAACACCGCCAAAAACAGCAGCGCGACGATGAACGGATAGACCATCAGGCTCATGGCCTTGACGATCACCTGCTCGCCGCAACGCACCACTGCCAACAGGCCGAGAATCAATACGAACGACAGCACGGCGCGCGGTGGCGGCATGATGTGCAGTTGATGTTCGAGGAAACTGCCCACGGTGTTGGTCAGGGCCACGCTGTAGATCAGCAGGATCGGGAAGATCGCGAAGAAATACAGCAACGTGATCAACGCGCCGGCCTTGATGCCGAAGTGCTCTTCCACCACTTCGGTGATGTCGGCGCCTTCGCGGCCGGACAAGACAAAGCGGGTCAGGCCACGGTGGGCGTAAAACGTCATAGGGAATGCCAGCACCGCCAGGATCAGCAGCGGCCAGAAGCCGCCCAGCCCCGCGTTGATCGGCAAAAACAGGGTGCCGGCCCCGATTGCCGTGCCAAACAGGCCCAGCATCCAGGTGGTGTCATGGCGATTCCAGCTTTCTAGGCTCGCTGGTGTTGCCGCTACATAGCGTTCGTCGACGCTATTGGCCTGATCATTCATCCGGTCGGATCTCCGCTTTCCGGTCACTTGCCACCCGGTCAGGACGAGTCGGAAAAAACCGACAGGCAGCGCCCTGGCCGAAACAGGGGCGCGATTGTCCGGGATTAATCAACAGAAGCAAAGACTTAGCTGAGGAATGGTTATGCGGATCAGATGCAGCTGGCGAAACACGCGTTCTCCCGTAGGAGCGAGGCTTGCCCGCGAACCAGTCGCCTCGGTCCATCAGGAATACCGAGTAATCGTTCTTCGCGGGCAAGCCTCGCTCCTACGAATCGCGGGCAAATGATCTAGTGTTGTCATTAGAAGGATCGCAGGCTTCGCCAGCTCCGACACCGGGAGCCAAAGCCCCTGACCATTGCCAAACCGCTCTGGAGTCAGCAACCTGAAACGACGTTCAAACCCCGAAATTCCGCTGCCCACAGGAGCCCAGCATGACCGCAACTGTTCTGGTACTGGTTGAAACCATCAATGAATACCTGCCGATTCTCGAACATCAGGGGTTTCATTTGATCCTGGCCCCGACCCCGGCCGAGCGCGCCGCCGCCATTGCCCGACAGGGCAGCCAGATCGATGCGGTGCTGACGCGCGGTCCATTGGGCCTGCGTGCCGATGAAATGGCCGCCCTGCCCAACCTTAAGCTCATCTGCGTGATCGGGGCCGGTTACGAACACGTCGACCTGCAAGCCGCGGCCGACCGTGGTATCACCGTCACCAATGGGGCCGGCGTCAATGCCTCTTCCGTCGCCGACCACGCCATGGCGTTGCTGCTGGCACTGGTGCGCGATATTCCTCGGGCCGATGCTGCCGTGCGTCGGGGCGAGTGGCCGAAAATCATGCGCCCTTCCCTGGCTGGCAAGCGCCTGGGCATCCTCGGCCTCGGTGCCGTCGGCATCGCTATCGCCAAACGTGCCGCCAACGGCTTCGACATGAGCGTGAGTTACCACAACCGCCAGCATCGCAGCGACGTGCCCTACAGCTTTTGCTCGACGCCGACCGAACTGGCACGCCATTCGGATTTTCTGATCGTTGCCGCACCCGGCGGGCTCGGCACTCAGCACTTGATCAACAGGCAGGTACTCGACGCTTTAGGGCCTAACGGATTTATCGTCAACATCGCGCGGGCCAGCGTGATCGTCACGGCTGACCTGATCAGCGCGCTGGAACAACGACGGATCGCTGGCGCCGCGCTGGATGTCTTCGATCACGAACCGCAGGTGCCGGACGCCCTCAAGGGACTGGCCAACGTGATTTTGACCCCGCATGTCGCCGGGTTGTCCCCGGAGGCCACCCAAGGCACCGTGGAACTGGTCGGCAAAAACCTGACGGCATTTTTTTCCGGTCAACCGGTGCTCACCCCCATCGCTTTACCGCGGCCGTCGGCAGCCGCCCGCAACACTCATTAAAGGACGCCCAACAGCGTCCAGAGTCGCCGGGATTCGGCATCGGCGCTGATCAGTTCGCCAAGCAGCTCACTGAGGGGCTTGTTGCCCCATTCCACGCCTCGTTTGATCAAATAGGGAACCGGGCTGTGGGGTTCGGTGCGCGCCAGGTACTCGGCGATCAACAGCAATTGCCGGTACGCCTCTTCACGATTCGCCGGCTCGCTGAACACCTGAGGCGCCGCAATGACGGGCGGCACGTCGGCCGGGCTCGATGCCGCCACCGCTGGAATTTCGACAGGCGCCGGGGTCGGTTTTCGTGGGTGCATGGCGATGAACTCCTGAACCAGCGTCAACAACGCTTCAATCACGTCCTGCAACGCTTTGAAGCCTGGGGCCTGATTGCCGAGATAAGCGTCGCTCCACACCTCCAGGCGTTGCAGGTGCTGCTGGCTGAGCAGCAACGTGCCCTGGCTGCGCAACCAGAATGACAACGGGGTGGCGCGAATCTGTTCGGTCAACTTTTTCTGTTCGTTGCGCGCGTTTTCAGCCGAGGTCTTGGCCGTTTTGCTGTCGCTGGCCTGTACCTGTTGCAGTTGCAATCGGCGCCAGGCATCCAGACAGAAACTATCGAATTCATTGTTGCGCGGCTCGAACAACGGCACGCGGGTCAGCAGCACTTCAGCGTAGCGTCGAGCCAGCCATTCGAGCGGAATCACCCGCCATGACTGATCGCCGTCCTCCGCCTGGGGGTGCAGGTGCTCGGGGTAGCGCTCGCATAACCCGGCCACCAGCGCCAGGCTGCCCGGCAACCCTTCGAGCCCATCCTGATGCAGCCAGGCCTCACCCAACCAGGCGCTGAGCATCAAATCCTTGCTGCGTTCGAGCAGCAGGCTGGTGGTCAGTTTTTCCAGTTCTGGCCATTGGGCGCGTTTGATCGACGACTGCCACACCCCCGTGGGCAAACTGGTGTCGTCCTCACGGCGCAGTTCGCGCAACCGGTCGAACTCAGGCTCATAACGCAGATCCTGACCACAGGGCGCCTGCTCGCTGATCGGTTCGAGCAACTGAGTAATCAGTTCCGGCAACGGCGTTGAAGGTTGATTCACAGGCCCTCCTTTTGGGATTCGATGTCATGGGCTTCAATGCCCGCGGTCGATCTCGTCACCATGAACGGAGAGCGTGGGGCCCGGGTTGGCAAGGGCTGAATGGACAGCGGCAATTTCGAGCCCTGGGTCATCAACGACAGGCGCACAAACATCAGGGTTTGCTCGGCGGTGGTGGTGCTGGACTGCGTCGTCACAGGCAGGCGCAAGGTCAACGGAAAGTCCGTGTAGTCCATGTTCGGCTGGCGCTGCACCGACACGTGCGAGCGCATCAAGCGCAATAACGACCACGGACCGCTGTACTCCCAGCCCGCTTCCAGATCCCGCACCACCAGGCTCGGCTGCAACGGATCGTTGGCCGGGCGCTGGTAGCCATTTCGGGCCCAACGCAAGGTCAGCCGGATCGGTTGGCCAACCATCCAGCGCAGGTTCTGCTGCGGCTCGCCGGGATAGCTGAGCTGTTGATTGCCGGCATTCAAGCCCCAGGCAATCACCTGATCGGCACCGCGCTCTTCCTCTCGATCGGTGCGCCAGCGCACGTCCATCTCCAGCCCCAACACACCGCTCTTGTCGCGTACAAACATCGGCCCCAGCCAGGTACTGGCTTGCTTCAGACGATTGAGAAAGTCTTCGGCGGCCAGGCGTTCCGGGGTCTGGCTCAGCAGCAATCCGGCTTGCGCCACCGGCAAACGCTTGTCGATCAGCTCCAGCAAATGCTGAACCCTGGCCGGGTCAGCGTCGGCGGCCTGAAGGCCATTGGCAAACGGAAAGCGCTCCGCCAGGTACTGATTGAAATAGTTGGCCAGGTCGTTCCATGCGGCCGCTGCCTGTTGCTGCTGCAGGAACTGGCAGCGTTGCATGGCAGTTTGTTGCAGATCCACCGCCCGCAACGCCAGTGTTCCGCGCCCGCCAGACAGGTTGGCGGTTTGCAGGATCTGGCTGCAGGACGTGGCGTCCATTTCGATGAAGTCGCGACTGACCAATTGTTCGATCTGCGCCGGCGAACTGGCGGGGTTCTGTTCCTTGTATTTGAGTAGTTCGTCGTTGAGCGCACTGAACTGCGTCACGCGTTCATAATCCAGCGCCGAGAGGTTCTGTTGCTGGACTTTCAGCCACTCCAGCGCCGAGGTGCGTCGCTCGGTGATGCCGAGCATGGTGTTGAATTGCTGCTTGAGGCTCAGTTTCAAATCCTGCACGTCGTTGGCGCCATACAGTTGCAGGCCGAGGTTTTTCGAGCCGTCCCACTGGCTGATTTCGGTGCGCCCGCTGAACAGCGGCTGGGCGACGATTTCGTCGAGGCCGCTGACGATTTCGGCCAGGGCGCGGCGGTTCAAGGCCGTTTGCAAACGCGTGGCCAGATCACTGCGACGCACCTCGATAAAGGCTTTTTGCAAAGCAATCGCCTGGGAGGCCTGCACATTGAAAACACCGCCATGGACCTGAGCATTGTGCTCGCGCAGGCTCGACAACATGGCCTTGACCACTGCGCCTTCGGCCGCTTGCAACAAGGCGCCGCGATACGCCGGGGGAATGCGTGGCAACTCTTCGGCGGCGTAACTCTTGTAGCTGGCGAAATAGTTCAGCGCACTGTCGAGGTCGTCGCCATCAACGCCCTGCCCTTGCCCATCCGGGGCTTCAGAGCGATCCGCCTGTAAGGCGATGGCCACAAAGTCACGCTTGAACAGCGCCTGCACCGCGTTGTTGAGCTGCACCACATGTTCCTGCAAGACCAGTTGCCCGCTGCCTTGCTGGATCAATAAATTGTCCCGGGAGCCGGCCTGGACGATCCATTGATCGCGAAAACTCTGTTGCAGCTTGGCCGCCTGCATTTCCAACTGTTGTTCCAGTTGCGGTCCGAGCAAGGCGCTTTTGCGCACGTTGTCCAGCAACTCACGGTAGCCAGGCACCAGGTCCTGACCCTTGCCGCGGCCCCACGCCGAATTGGTCAAGCCGATCACGGTTTGCAGGTCATCGACCAGTGCGCGCAAATCTTCGAGCTCGGTGAGGGAGTTGCCACTGCCGGCTTCCAGCCGTTCCAGATGCAGCTTGAGATAACCGGCCTGGCGCACGAAATTGTCGGCCAGGAAATACTGGTCCAGCCAGCGCTCCATGAGCCCGAGGAAATTTTCCTCGATCACCGGGCGCTCGACGGTCAGATCCAGCGGTCGCAAATCGCTGCCATCAGCCTCGAACAACGCCCGATTGTAAAAACCGGCGCGGTGCAACGTGCCGACGTTGAGGTTCAGCGACAACGCGTTGTTGCTCAGCAACACCAGATCTTCGAGAGGGGCCTTGGGGTTGTTCAGCGCCTGACTGAACCACTGGTTCTGCTGCTCCAGATTCACCGCGCGCTCCACCAGATCCTTGGCCTTGACGTAGTTTTGCCATTGGGCCGGATCTTCGCTTTCGACGTTACCCCGTCGTTCGGTGTTGCGGATGGTCTTGAGTTGCGCCAGCTCCGCGCTCAACAGGTCGCGCAACGGCAGCATCAAATGGCTCTGGGCGGTCAGGCGCAACTCGCTCGCCAACTGCGCATCCAGCGAAGAGAACCAGGAGGTCGGAAATACCACTGAGGTGAAGCTCCAGCCCGGCGCCTTTTCCAGCACCCGCCAGAAACCCTGGACGTTGCGCCGGGTCGACTCCAACCGATGGGATTCATCCGTGACCGCCGCGTAGTTTTTCTGCGCCCCTTGCAACAGGCGCGAGAGTTCATGGGCCTCCTTGACCGAATCCTGCCAGACCCACAGCATGCCCACGCCCCAAACCACCGCGACCACCAGCGCCACCCCACCGGTCACGCGCTGCCAGCGCTGACGCAGGCGTAACAGACGCGGCACCACCTGGGCCAGACCGCGCTCGGCGACCACCCGCCGCTGCCACAATTGCCGGGCGAAGGCACTCTGCTGCAACCCGGTGTCGTAGGCCGAAAATCCGTCGGCGCTGTCTTCCGCGGGCTGATTGGCAGTGAAATAGATACCGCGAAAGCGCGGTGCCTCACCTTGCGCATTGCCCTGGAAAACCGGCTCCAACAAGGATTGCAGATGGCGCCGCAAGGCGTCGAAACGTTCCGGCAAGCCATACAGCTCTGTGCTCAGTTGCCCGGACAAGGCGCCGATTTCGATGATCGATTCCGCCAAGGCCCGAGTCACCTGATCCAGTGCCTGATCGCTCCATTGCGCTTGCCAGACCGCATCGGTCCCGTGGGGCGACGACCAGCCCAGCGTGCGTTCACGGGCCTCGACCGGCAGCGCGGTGATCAACTCCTGAAAGCCCGGCAACTCTTCCATGCCGGTAATCACCACGTACACCGGCAGGCTCAGCCCGAACCGTTGCAACAGATCGATGAAGCGTCGACGTGCCGCCAACCCGAGGGTCGCGGCTTGCTCGACGTTGCCCAGTCGACTGACCGGCACCGTCCAGATCACTCCGTCCAGCGGACGTTGACTGCGCAAGCGCAGGATCAATCCCAGCAAACGCCACCAGCCGCCCCGTTGCAGGTGCATGCCTTCATCCGGCAAAAACAGCGCCTGTGGCACCACCAACACTGCACCTTCAGGGTCCGACCACCAGCGGCCGAACCAGGCCGGTTTGTCCGTCGGCTGCAAACGCCACTGGCTACACAACTGCGTGCCCTGGGTTTCGTTGCCGAGCATCAGCAGCCATGGAATCTGATACCGGTCCTGGGCGCCCTGCTCTTGCTCCATGTGCCGCACCGCCAGGTAAAAACTGCGAATCGCCGCACCGCTTTGCGTGCGCCACCACCAGACCGCTACCCCGACAATCGCCAGCAGCAACAGCACGGCAATGACGAGGCCGAGAATCCCCAGCGTGCTCATGAGTCTTGCTCCGAGGCGGTCACGGAATCGGTCATCTGCAACACCGGTTCGAGCTCCAGACGAATGTCACGCCAGAACAACTGCCCCAACCCGGTCAGCAGCAGGACCATGGCAAGAATCCCCAGGCCCAGGCGAAAACCGTCGGGCAACGAACGGCGCACTGGCAATTGCAGCGGCGGCACGGCCGAAGGTTGTTCGAGCCGGGCACTGACGTCGGCATAATCCGCCTCGTGCTGCCAGGCAAAGGTGAACAGCGCCAGGCGCCATTTTTCATGCTGAGTCTGATTCGGTTCGCCGCGCAGCCGTCCCTGAAATCCCAGCACCAGACACTGCAAATAGACGTTGGCCAGATCGCGAGTGGTGGGAATCTGCTCGTCCAGCAATTCCTTGATCGCCAGCGGTATCCGCTCACCGGCCTGACGGCTGGCGTACAACCGCGACTCCAAGGGTTTTTCCTGCCAGGCCGATTGCCCGGGCCACGGCGTGAACAGCAAGGTTTCATCGACCAGCGCGACAAAGGCATAGACCAGCGCCTTGACTTGCTCGGTGGCGGCGTCACCGACTTTGGCGAATGCGGTTCGCCACAGTCGTTGGGAGATTTGCGTGGACAGTTCGACCACCGCTTCCACCAGCGCTTCGTCCTCGCTGTCCTTGGGCAACTGGTTCCAGTCCTGGGACCATTGCTGCCAGGCCTGGCGAAAAGCACTGCTCAGCGGCGCTTCGTGGAGGCCTCGTGTACCCGATCCGACATTGCCCTCAGACATAGGACGTTCCTTCCTTGATCAAGCACTCTCACTCGCCTGGGCGACAAACAGCACCACTTGCCATGGACTGCTGGCCAGCCTGGAAGCCGGTGCGGCAATCAGCAACGGCAACTGCCCGTCGAACCATTGGCCTTCGGCCGTCACCACAAACAACCGCGTATCGTCGCCGACGCTGTAGGCCACTTGTTCATTGCGACTCATGGCCTGATGGGACAAACCGCTCATGCGCTGACGACTGAGCAATGCGATGTGCGGCTGCGACGCAATGATCGCCCCGCGCAACCATTCGCTCGCGGCCTGCTCGCTGGCACCGTTGGGCATGCGCAAACCGATGACCAGCCGTTGGCTCGGCTGATCGTCGGGCAATTGAATCGAGAAGGTCTGTTCACTGCGTTCGAACGCCAGGCTGCGATAACCGGCGCGGATCAGTTCGAGGGTCTTTTCAAGCCAGTCGAGCACCGCTTCATAGCCGCGCTGTAACTCAAGAAAGTCCAGCGGTGCGAACGCCGGAACACCGGCCAATGGATCGAGCGACGACCAGGCGCCGGCCAACCCGAGCAGCAATCCATACAGCGCCTGAGGCGTCGCCACCCGACTGTTCAGCAGGCCTTCGACTTCCGGCAGCCGCGCCCAGAGCGCCGTCAACTGGCGACGAATTTCCAGCGCGTCGTCCTGATTGCCAGCCTGCTGCGCCTGGCGCAAACGACCGGCGAGGAACATGCATTTCTCCCGCGCCCGGGCACACAGCCCCGCCACGCGCCGCCCCACTACCGACTCGGGCAACAGGCATGGCGTTGGCGGGGTGTACGGCAATTGAAGAAAGCCGCCGCCCTCCTTGCGAATCCTCAGCAGTGGCAGGCAGACGGAATCCGCCTTGTTCAGTTGCGTGCACAAGCGCGGGTTCGGACGCCAGACCGTGATCGACTCGGGGTACTCGCCGCTCGTGAGATCCGGCAACGCATCGCCGACCACCGATTGCAATCGGCCCTTGAGCGGCAGCAACTGCCCGGCGCGCCACAGTGGACTGATCGCCAGGTAAACGGTGACGGTGGCATTGTCCGTGGCATCGATCACTTCACTGACGTCGAGCTCCAGCATCGGCCCCACACCGGCCTGCAGATTGACCGGCAAACCGTCCGGCAAGGTCGCCTGCAAATTGATCAGCCGGACGAGCCCGGCGCTCAATGCCGAAGGATCGAACTCGACTCGCGTCACGCCCCAGAACCACGGATTACAGGCCTGGGCGAAATGCGCCACCAGCGCCTCGGCCCGCAACCCTTGCAACTGAAAATGCTGGGGCAATAACTGCATGCCCTCATGCCAGCAAACCGCGTCAGGTAGCAGACTCATACGACTCCTTTCGACATCTCTTATTGCCGCACAAAAAATGGGCGGCCTGGCCCGGACTTGAACACCGCAATCCCTGTGGCGAGGGGGCTTGCCCCTTTACCGCTTTTTTGTAGGAGCCAGGCTTGCCGGCGAAGGCGCTCTTACAGACGCCTTCGCCGGCAAGCCTGGCTCCTACAGGTCCGATGTGCCCTTAACCCCGGTGTTCAGTTCGGGTGATCGCTGACCAGCGTCATCTCGCGACTGTCGAACTTGAGCCAGGCGTTGCTCTGATCGTCCAGCCGTAACCGGTGTGCTCCGGGAGTGTTATAGCTGGCGAAGACTAAAAGTCCAGCCGCCCGCTTGCCCCCCAGCGGGAAGGGTTGTTTGTCGATGAATTGACCGGGCACCAGCTCCAGTCCCCAGACCGTCATCAGCTGTCGGTAGTCACGCTGGAACTGCTCGCGTTCGGCGAACCACTGCCGGGCGGTGATGCCCGACAACTGCTTGAGCAGATCCGCGTCGTTCACCGCAATGAAGTCCACCGCGATCGGCGTGTCATCGTTGGCGCGGGGCGCGACGTCCAGCGTCAGGTTATCGAGGTCGACACGAGGTCCGAACAACGAACACCCGGGGAGTGACAGGAGCAGAACCAAAGAAAAAAAACGTGCGTACAAAATGAATTTTCCTTTTCTCGATACAGTCCAAAAATGCTTTTTGTTTGCTTTTTTATAGACCTGTTCTAGCGTCTTGGGTAGTTCGGTCAGCACGACGAATGTGGAAGGTTCGTCAAAGGAATGACAGGTCCTCTGCCCTCCCTTTCTAACCTACGGTCCAGTAAGGGAATGCGATGAAACGGGCCTCCCGATGCATTGCGCCCGCCTCATGCATCGGAGTCAGCCACCATGGCAGAAAGTACTCAGCACAAGCTCGACAGGGTTCGCCCGCCCCGGGTGCAAATCACCTACGACGTCGAAATCGGCAACGCCATCGAGAAGAAAGAATTGCCGTTGGTTGTTGGCATTCTTGCCGACCTCTCCGGCAAACCTCTCGAGCCACTCCCGAAACTGAATGAACGGCGCTTCACCGAAATCGACCGCGATAACTTCAACGAAGTGCTCGCCTCGATCGGCCCGCGCGCCACCTTGCAGGTCACCAACACCCTCAGCGGCGACGACAGCAAACTCAACATCGAGCTCAACTTCAAACACATCGACGACTTCGACCCGGTCAAGGTGGTTGAGCAAGTGACCCCGCTGCGGCGTCTGTTCGAAGCCCGTCAGCGTCTGCGCGATCTGCTGACCAAGCTCGATGGCAACGATGATCTGGACAAGCTGTTGCGTGACGTCATCGCCAACACCGAGGGCCTGCAAGAGATCAAGTCTGCCCGCCCGGAAACCGCCGCCCCCGCCCCCGCAGGCGATGCAGAAGTACCGGCCGAACCGCAAGCCTGATCGTTCATCCACTTAGGGAGAATTTGCCATGCCCGCCTCATCCGCCGCCCAGAGCCAAGCCAGCGACAGTACCGCCCAGACCTTGTCTCTGCTCGATGAAATCATCGCCAAAGGCCGCATGGCCCATGACGACAGCCAGCAAGATTACGCCCGCGACATGCTCGCGGAATTCGCCACCCAGGTACTCGACGAAGGCATGGCCATCGACAAGGACACCGTGGCGATGATCAACGACCGCATCAGCCAGATCGACGAGCTGATCAGCGCTCAACTCAACGAAGTGTTGCACCACCCGGACCTGCAAAAACTCGAAGCCTCCTGGCGCGGCCTGCACCTGCTGGTGAAAAACACCGAGACCAGTTCCCGACTGAAACTGCGTCTGCTCAACGTGACCCAGAAAGAGCTGCAGAACGATCTGGAAAAAGCCGTCGAGTTCGACCAGAGCGCGCTGTTCAAGAAGATCTACGAAGAAGAATACGGCACCTTCGGCGGCCACCCGTTCAGCCTGCTGGTGGGTGACTACACCTTCGGCCGGCACCCGCAGGACATCGGCCTGCTGGAGAAACTCTCGAACGTCGCCGCGGCCGCTCACGCGCCGTTCATTGCTGCCGCCAGCCCTCGGCTGTTCGACATGAACAGCTTCACCGAACTGGCCGTGCCCCGTGACCTGTCGAAAGTCTTCGAAAGCCAGGAGCTGATCAAGTGGCGCTCGTTCCGCGAAAGCGAAGATTCGCGCTACGTGTCGCTGGTGCTGCCGCACTTCCTGCTGCGTCTGCCCTACGGCCCTGACACATCGCCGGTGGAAGGCATCAACTACGTCGAAGACGTCAACGGCAGCGACCACGGCAAATACCTGTGGGGCAATGCCGCGTGGGCCTTGTCGCAACGAATCACCGAAGCCTTCGCCAAGTACGGCTGGTGCGCGGCGATTCGCGGTGCCGAAGGCGGTGGTGCGGTGGAAGGCCTGCCGGCCCATACCTTCCGCACCACCTCTGGTGATCTGTCGCTCAAATGCCCGACCGAAGTGGCGATCACCGACCGTCGCGAGAAAGAGCTCAATGACCTCGGTTTCATCGCCCTGTGTCACAAAAAAAATAGCGATGTGGCGGTGTTCTTCGGCGGCCAGACCACCAACAAGTCCAAGCTCTACAACACCAATGAGGCGAACGCCAACGCGCGGATCTCGGCGATGTTGCCGTACGTGCTCGCGGCCTCGCGCTTCGCCCACTACCTGAAGGTGATCATGCGCGACAAGGTCGGCAGCTTCATGACCCGCGACAACGTGCAGACCTACCTCAACAACTGGATCGCCGACTACGTGCTGATCAACGACAACGCGCCGCAAGAGATCAAGGCGCAGTACCCGTTGCGTGAAGCCCGGGTGGATGTGACCGAGGTCGCCGGCAAACCGGGTGCCTACAAGGCCACGGTGTTCCTGCGGCCGCACTTCCAGCTCGAAGAGCTGACCGCATCGATCCGCCTGGTCGCGACCCTGCCGCCACCGGTAGCCGCCTGACCTGCCTCCCGCCGGCCAACCCGGCGGGATTCCCCCTGCTTATCTAGCACGATTACTTTCAGGAGTTTCATGCGATGGATGCAATCATTCTCGACCTCGGCGGCGACATCAAAGGCGATAGCCTGCTCGAGGGTTACAAGGACAAAATCGAAGTCATGTCCTACAGCCACAACGTGGCGATGCAGGTGACCAACGACGTCAGCAACTCGGAGCGGACCTCCGGCAAGCCGCACATCGGCGAGTTCACCCTGACCAAATTCGTCGACAGCTCGACACCCTCTCTCAACGAGTATTGCTGCGCCGGCAAACCGATCCCGGAAGCCAAAATCACCATCGGCCGCAACGCCGCCGAAGGCAGCGGTCAGCTGATGCCGTTCATCATCTACACCCTGACCAACGTCGTGCTGTCCAACGTCAGCGTCAGTGGCGGTACCGGTGGCAAACCGGTGGAAACCCTGTCACTGAACTTCACCAAGATCAAGTGGGAGCTCACCGCCCAGAAAGACGACGGCACCAAGGAGGGCACGGCCGCCTCGACCTGGGACATGGCCGCCAACAAGCTCATCAAAGCCAAGTAAGCGGACGCGTCGGCCATGGCAGGCACCGGTATTCTCCCACCGTTGTTCGAGCGCCTCGCCGCAAGCGAGGTCGACACCGTGCAGGTGTTCGATCGCCAGGGGCTGCTCGACTCGGTGCACACGGAGTTGCTGCGCCTGTTCAATACCCGACGCGGCCAACGTCCACTGACCTCCCCGCCGAGCATTCTCGACTACGGCATCGCTGACTGGACCGCCTTGCAACAGCAGCGCAGCGATGACCGTCGTCAGTTGGCACGGGAAGTCCGCGTGGCCATCACCCACTTCGAACCGCGCCTGCAACTGGGCGAGGTTCAGGTCAATCCGGTCCCCGGCCATCCGCAGCAACTGAGCATTCGGCTGCTGGGCGAGTTGCGCAGCGGCCAGCAGCACTGGCCCGTGGCATTTGTCATCGAGAAGGCCGGCGATGGCCTTGAGGTGCGTCATGAGCGACTCGATTGACCCGCAACTGCTCGATTACTACCAGCGCGAACTGACCTGGCTGCGGCACGCCGGGAGCCTTTTTGCCGAGCGTTATCCCAAGGTCGCCAGACGCCTGGAATTGTCCCCCGGTGAATGCCCCGACCCGCATGTCGAACGCCTGCTCGAAGGTTTCGCCTTGCTCGCGGCGCGCTTGCAACGGCGGCTCGATGACGACTACGCCGAATTCAGCGACGCCTTGCTCGAACAGCTTTACCCGCTGGCGATGCGGCCATTACCGTCCTGCGCGATCGTGCAGTTCGAGCCGGACCCGAGCAAGGGCAACCTCGCCGGCGGTTACCCGCTGCCACGAGACACGCCGCTGTTCGTCACCACCAGCAAAGGCGAAAGCATCCATTTTCGCACCAGCGCCGCGGTTCGCTTGTGGCCGCTGGAAATCAATGAAGCGCTGTTGCTGGGCAGCGACGAAGCGCAGGCCCTGACCGGTGTGGCGCAAGCGCGCTCGGCCCTGCGCCTGAGCCTGCGTTGCCTCGGCGAAAGCCAGTGGTCGGAGTTGGCGATCAAACAGTTGCGCGTGCACCTGGCCGCCTCCCCGGTGATCAATGCCTGCCTGTATGACCTGCTCGGCGCCCACGCCGTGAAGGTGCTGGCCGGCCCCATCGGCAGCGTGCCGAAAGTGCTGGCCGGGCTGCCAGACATTGTCGGTTTTGCCAGCGACGAGGTGCTGTTGCCGGACGAGGACGGCGTGCATCCGGGCATGCGCCTGCTCGCCGAGTACTTTGCCTTCCCGGACAAATTCAATTTCTTCGATATCCCGTTGGCCGGTGCCACCAGCGACAGCCAGACGCTGTACCTGTACATCGTCTTTGACCGCGCCCCGGCCAGCCGTCTGCACCTTCAAGCCAGCGACTTCGCCTTGGGCTGTGCGCCGGTGATCAACCTGTTTCCGCGAACCTCGGAGCCCCTGCGCCCGGACGGCACCCGCAGCGAGTACCGCCTGGTGGCCGACAGTCATCGGGAAAACAGCGTCGAGATCCACAGCATCCGGGCGATGCGCGCCAGTTCCAGTCAGGGTGTGCTGCGCGTTCCCGCCTATTACGGCAGCCAGCATATCGGCGGTGAAAAGCAATG
Organism: Pseudomonas sp. PDM24; assembly: GCF_019218905.1. Lineage (NCBI taxonomy): Bacteria > Pseudomonadati > Pseudomonadota > Gammaproteobacteria > Pseudomonadales > Pseudomonadaceae > Pseudomonas > Pseudomonas sp. PDM24. The sequence goes on from NZ_JAHUWR010000003.1 coordinate 370,956, forward strand.
CTACTGGCACGCGCGACGGGTCAGCGGCATGACCCCGAATCGTCTGGGCACCGACCTGATGGTGAGCCTGGTGGACACCCGGCTCGACCCATTGTCCGAGACCACCGAATATAGCCTCACCGCCGAACTGCTGTGTACCAACCGACACCTGGCCCAAAGCCTGCCGGCCGGTACGCCACTGGGTTTCGAACGACCGGGGCCAGTGGCCTGGGCTCGTCTGCGCAACCCTCCCAGCCCGCAGAGTTTGCCGCGCCTGGATGGCGAATCCCGTTGGCGGTTGGTGTCGCAACTGACCCTCAATCATTTGTCACTGGTCGAGGGTCCGCAGGCGCTGGATGCCCTCAAGGAAATCCTCCAACTGCATAACCTGCGTGACGAGGCCAGCGCCCTGCGGCAGATCGAAGGTTTGATAAGTCTTGGCTGCGAACGAGTGATCGCCCATGTCGGCGAAGATGCCTGGCGCGGCTGGCGCAATGGGCTGGAGGTTCAGCTGCAACTCGATCCGCAGCATTTCGTCGGCAGCAGCGCCGTGTTGTTTTCAGCGGTGCTGGCGCAGTTCTTTTCACTCTATGCCACGGCCAATCGCTTTGTGCGCACGGTCCTGGTCCAGTCAGACAAGGAGGTCAAGACATGGCAACCCCAAGCCGGCATGCCGCTTTCCCTCTGAGCCTGAGCCAGAAGCTGCGGCGCGACCCGCAGGCGTTCGAGTTATTGCAGGCGTTGCTGCTGCTGGAGCGTGAACACCCGCAAGCCGAATCCCTGGGCAGCGGCACCGCGCCTCAAGCGGAAGCCCTGCGCCTGCGCGGGCCGTTGACGGCGCTTTTTTCCGCCAGCGAAATCGAAAGCCTGACCCAGGAACCCGGTCAGCAACCGACGCTCAGTACCCCGGTGTTTGGCCTCGGCGGGCCCGACGGCCCCCTGCCCTACGCCTATCAGGAATGGCTGCAACAGAGGGCTCGCGCCAAGGATCATGCGCCGGCCGAATTCCTCGACCTGTTCCAGCATCGCTTGCTCAGCTTGCTGTACAAGGTGATGCGCAAACACCGGATTGCCGTCGGTTTTACGGCCCCCGGCGCGTCCCCGGTGCAGGCGCAACTGCGGGCGCTGACCGGGTTGTTGCCCAAAGCCTTGCAGGAACGTCAGGCCGTTCCCGATTCCGCCGTACTGGCATGCAGCGCGCTGTTTGCCGACGGTCGTCGCTCCCTCGCCGGCTTCGCCGCGATCGTGCGCGAGCACTTCGAACTGCCGGTCGCACTCAGCGCCTATGAAGGTGCCTGGCGGGAAATCCCACCCGCCAGTCGCAGTCGCCTGCAACCGGGCGGCCGCAACCTGCAACTGGGCCGCAGCGCCGTGGCCGGCACCCGGGTCTGGGATGAACACGCCGGCATCCGCCTGACCCTCGGCCCGCTGACCTCGGCGCAGGCGACGCGGTTTCTGCCCGATGGCGAATCCCATCCGGCACTGGCCAGCCTCAGCGCGCTGTATTTCGGCCCCGATCTGGATTGCACGCTGGTGCTGTTGGTGCGCGGTGCCAGCCCGATAAAACTCGGTCGCCAGGCCCCGCCTTTGCTCAGCTGGAACGGTGGCCTGCAACGCCAGACCAGCCTCGCCGTGCAGCAGATCGAAACCCGTCTTCGTCAGCTGGAGATCACCTGAACATGGAACTGGCCAGCCTGATCGGACGCCTCAACCCGGACAACCGCCGCGCCCTCGAACGGGCCGCGCAACGCTGCCTGCAACGGGGTCATCATTACGTCGAAATCGAGCACCTGCTGCTTGAATTGCTGGACATCGAGGGCGGTGACTTCGCCTGGCTGCTGCCGCGCTTCGGCCTGGAGCGCGATGCCCTGACGGCGGAAATCAACAAGGCCCTGGAACTGTTCAAATCCGGCAGCACCCGCACCCCGGCGCTCTCGGCGCAAACCATCGGGCTGCTCGAAGACGCGGTGGTTCAGGCCAGTGTGCTCGGTCTCGACAGCATCCGTTCCGGCTTGCTGCTGCTGGCCTTGCTCGACCGCGATGAACGCCGCAGCCTGCTGCTCAATAGCGCCTCGTCGCTGTTGAAAATTCCGCGGGAAGCCTTGCGCAGCAACCTGCTGGAGTGGACCGAAAACTCTCGCGAACACGTCGGCGGCACGCGGCCTGTCAATGCCGGCAAGCCGCAGCCGAAACAGGATTCGGTGCTCGATCAGTTCACCCAGGACCTGACCGCCGACGCCCACGCCGGGCGCATCGACCCCATCGTCGGGCGCGACGGCGAGATTCGCCAGTGCATCGACATCCTGCTCAGGCGTCGGCAGAACAATCCGATCCTGGTCGGCGCACCGGGCGTGGGCAAGACGGCAGTGGTCGAAGGTCTGGCCCTGCGCATTGCTGCTGGCGATGTACCGCCGTCGTTGCAGGAAGTCAGTCTGCGGGTGCTCGACCTCGGTTTGTTGCAGGCCGGCGCCGGGGTCAAAGGCGAGTTCGAACAGCGGCTCAAAGGTGTAATTGACGCGGTGCGCAACGCCGACAAACCGATCATTCTATTCATCGACGAAGCCCACACCCTGATTGGCGCTGGCGGCGCGGAAGGCGGCAGCGACGCGGCCAACCTGCTCAAACCCGCGCTGGCCCGTGGCGAGTTGCGCACCCTGGCCGCCACGACCTGGCTTGAGTACAAAAAATACTTCGAGAAAGACCCGGCCCTCGCCCGCCGTTTTCAGTTGGTGCAAGTCGAGGAACCGGACGAAACCACCGCCGTGGAAATGCTCCGTGGGGTGGCCGCGAAACTGGAACAGCACCACGGCGTGCAGGTGCTGGACGCGGCGATTCACGAAGCGGTGAAACTGTCCCACCGCTACATCTCCGGGCGGCAATTGCCGGACAAGGCTATCAGCGTGCTCGACACCGCTTGCGCCCGGGTCGCCCTTGGCCAGCACGACGTGCCGCCACCGCTGGAAAGCCTGCGTCATCGCCAGCAAAGTCTCAAAGACGAAGTCGAACGCCTGCGTCGCGAACAAGCCACCGGGCTCGATCATCGTGAACGCATCACCCTGCTGGAAACCGAATCCGTCAGTAATGTGCAGTCCATTCGCGACATGGAAATCCGCTGGAACGAAGAACGGATCGCCGTGCGCGAACTGCTGGAAACCCGCCGCGAGTTACTCACCTTGAGCGAACGCGCCGACAACGAAAAACCGGACGAAGCCACCGACAGCCGTATCGATCATCTGGCTGCTGAACTGGTACGACTCGAGGCCGGTCTGGACGCCATTCGCCAGGACGATCCGCTGGTGCCGGAACAGGTCGACGCAAAAACCGTGGCCGCCGTCATCGCCGGCTGGACCGGAATTCCGGTGGGCAAAATGCTCGCCGACGAAGCCCACGCCGTACGCACCCTCGGCCAGCGCATGGGCCAACGGGTCATGGGCCAAAGCACCGCGCTGAACACCATCGCCCAACGCCTGCAAGCCTACCGCGCCGGCCTCACCGACCCGCAAAAACCAGTCGGCGTATTCCTGCTGGTCGGCCCCACGGGCGTGGGCAAAACCGAAACCGCTTATGCGTTGGCCGACGCGCTCTACGGCGGCGAACGCAACCTCATCAGTATCAACCTCTCGGAATACCAGGAAGCCCACACCGTCAGCCAACTCAAAGGCGCCCCGCCCGGCTACGTCGGTTACGGCAGCGGTGGCGTACTCACCGAAGCGGTGCGGCGAAAACCTTATTCGGTGGTGCTGCTGGATGAAATCGAAAAAGCCCATCCGGATGTGCTCGAAGCCTTTTACAACGTCTTCGACAAAGGCGTGATGGAAGACGGCACCGGATTGGTGGTGGACTTCAAAAACACCGTGATGCTCGCCACCAGCAATGTCGGTGCTGAACTGCTGCTCGACACACCGACCACGCAACTGGGCACCGATGCCTTCAACGAAGCGTTGCACAAAGTGCTGCTGAAAGCGTTTCGACCAGCGTTTCTCGCGCGCATGACGGTGGTGGCGTATCGGCCGCTGGATGAGACGACGCTGGAAGGGATTGTGTTGGCGAAACTGGAGAAATTGCGTGGACGGTATAAGGCCGCGACCGGGAAACAGTTTGAGTTTGATGCCGGGATAGTGCAGGCGGTGTTGGCCAAGTGCAGTGCTGCCGGGGCACGGGATGTCGAGAATGTGTTGATGACACAGGTGACGGGGAAGTTGGCGGAGTGGGTGTTGGAGTAAATGTCCTCATCCGGTTGTCCGGTGATCATGAAAGCGGGGCATTTGAATACTTTTTCTTTTACAGGAGTGACGAAAATCATGACTTATGCGCAATCCACACTCACGGCGGCAAGTATTTCCACACAAGATCCCTGGACGCCCATGGTGAACTCGATCATCAACACCGGAAAAATCTACGGCGAGGACGTGGAGGTAATTGGCGCAGTTGGCGGTACAGGGCTGGTGACTAGTACCCGCTCCGGGATGCTAGTGCTTGACGGTCTCAAGATCGGTCAGAACAGGGCTCATATATCCATTGTCCCCAATGACTCAGGGATGTGGACTTATTTCCATATCACGTTGGTAGGAGGAAAAAACAATGGCTCGATCTATTACCAGCTTGAAGTTGACGAAGACGAAGAGCTTGATGTTAAAACATCGTCAAAAAGCCTGATGAAAGAAGAAGGCAAGAAAGCAAAAATATCCGCAGCCACCCATACAATCACCTCCCAACCAGAGAACTTGCTGAGCGAGATAAAGATATTGATGCAAAAATTGATCAAGACAAATTTTTCAGTAGGTGAAGCGACCTAATTAAGCCATTCAGATGGGCGAAAGGAGTTATTACATGCTTACTTGTGTGACATGGAATACGCAAGGTAGTAATGCTGTTGAAGTGCATGTAGAAAAACTGCTCACCGACGGCGCCGACGTTATTTTTTTACAAGAGTCGGCCGAGTCGGGGGACGTTCAAGGATATACCTACGACTTTCAGGGACGCACAGGAACTTCCAGCAGGCCCGGGATTTTGTATGGCGGTACACGATCGCGCTGGCATGGCGGCTACCAGGGCGCTACCAGCGTACTTACTCGCCAGGGATTGGGTGCAACGGCATCGAATATCATCGTTCACCCGGACGGAGTGAGTCGAGGAGTCCTGTATACAACCATTGCCCGTGGGGGAGCGACGCTTTATTTATGTACCATTCATGCATGGTCGCCGACAGGAAATGACTGGGACCTGATAGCAGGAAATCTTATGGGTCGAATTATCGCGCTGGTAGGTGCCAATCCCGTCATTGTGGGAGGAGACTTCAATCAAGCTGCGGGAAGATCTGCTATTGGGGCATGGGCCATACCGGGTAGTTCGCACTTCGGCGGGGGCGCTCTGGATGGATTCTGGCTATATAACTTTGCCGCAGGAGCCGTTAACTCTTGCGGATTATATAGCTCAAGTAAAGGCGACCATTATCCCGCCTGGGCTCAAATAAACATATGAACAGATTCTAATGCCCCGTTCCATCGATACAACTACCAGCCTTTCCCTGACCGCCTCATCGTTAGCGGCACTTTATCCTGAGTCCGTTTCCGGCGAGGAAACCCTCAACGGCCTCGGCAGGCAGACCTTGAATGGCCTCAATGACGGCACCTCATTAACCCTGACCACCGCCATCGCCACCCACCTCACCACCACCCTGCACAACGACGCCCTGACCCGCCCGATGGATGCGCTGGTCGCCGAAATCCGCCAACTCCCCGCCGACGCCACCGCCGAACGCTATCAGCTTGTTTTAAGGCCATGGCTCTGGTGGCTGACCCTGGCCAGCAACAACCGGGTATTCCAGAACCTCAGTACCTCAGACATCGTCATCACAATTTTTAAAGCCCACGGTTTCACCGATTTCAAGCTGTCGTTGAGCGGCACTTACACCCCGCGCGAGTACTGCGTGCAGTACGGCGAAACCGATTTCGCCTTCGTTTCACGGTTGCTGGAAGAGGAAGGGATTTTCTGGTTTTTCACCCATGAGGACGGCAAGCACACCCTGGTGTTGGGTGACAGCAACGACGCCTTCCCGCAGATTCCCAACGGTCCGAAGCTCACCTACCTCGGCCAGCAAATGGGTGAGCGAGAACTGCACGGCATTCGCTCCGGCCAGGTCTGCGTACAGGCGGTGGCCGGGGTGTATCAGGCGACGGATTACGAGTTCACCACCCCGACCACCTCGCTCTACAGCCAGGCCGAAGCAGTCGCCGGGCCACGGTCGATGTATGAGCACCCCGGTAGCTACAACGCCAAAGCGCGCGGCGATGCGCTGACCAAGCAGCGTGTCGATGGATTGCGCAGTCAGGAGAAGCGTTTTGTCGGTGAAAGCGACTGCCGCTGGCTGGTGCCGGGGCACTGGTTCACTCTCGCAGGGCACGATGATTCGACGTTGAATATCGATTGGGTGGTAACGGCGGTGACTCACGAAGCCAGCCATGACAGTTATCGTAATCGCTTCGAAGCCATCCCCAAGGCCACGCCTTACCGTCCGACGCGAATCACACCCAAGCCACGCATGCACACGCAAACGGCAATCGTCGTCGGCAAGTCCGGCGAAGAAATCTGGACCGACGAATACGGCCGGATCAAGTTGCAGTTCCCGTGGGATCGCGACGGCAAGAACGACGAAGCCAGTTCCTGCTGGGTGCGGGTGGTGTTGCCCTGGAGCGGCAAAGGTTTTGGCATGCAGTTCGTGCCACGGATCGGCCAGGAAGTGATCGTGACGTTTATCGATGGCGATCCCGATCGACCGCTGGTGACGGGTTGCGTCTACAACGGTGACAACGCCCTGCCTTATGCGCTGCCAGCGAATCAGACCCAGTCCGGGATCAAGACCCAATCGTCCAAGGGCGGTGGCGGTTTCAACGAGCTGCGATTCGAGGACAAGAAGGACGCCGAAGAAGTGTTTCTCCAGGCGCAAAAAGATCTGAAGATCAACGTGCTCAACGACACCACCGCCACCGTCGGTCATGACGAAACCCTGACCGTACAGAACGCCCGTACGCGCACGGTGAAGGAAGGCGACGAGACCGTGACCCTGGAGAAAGGCAAACGCAGCGTGACCATCCAGACGGGCAGTGACACTCTCGATGTGAAGGACAGTCGCACGGTGACCGTGGGCGCGGACCAGACCCACAGCACCGGTGGCAACTACACGCACAAGGTCACCGGCGATTACAGCCTGACGGTGGACGGCAATTTGACCATCAAGGTGACCGGTACCCTGACCCTGCAAAGCGGCGGCAGTTTTGCGATCAAGAGTGGCGCTGATCTGGCAGCCCAGGCCAGCACCTCGATCAGCCAGAAGGCCGGTACGTCCCTGAGCAATCAGGCGGGGACCTCGTTGGAGAACAAGGCCGGCACGACCATGACCAACGATGCCGGGATCAGCCTGACCAACAAAGGCGCCGCTTCGCAGACCGTGGACGGTGGCGGCATGCTGACCATCAAGGGTGGTCTGGTGCAGGTCAACTGACAAGGAGAACCCATGGCCATCACGCCGCTGGACTTGCAGCAGAACGATAAACAGCTCAAAGGTCGCTTGCTCGATGGCCAGCTCGACGGTGCACTGCACATCAAGGATGACGGTCGCGCGCAGGCCGATTTGCAGTACAGCCAGGGCGAGCTACAAGGCACTACCCTGCTTTACCACCCCAATGGCAAGGTCTCGGCGCAGCTGCCGTTTGCTCGTGACAAGCTGCAGGGGGTCGCGAGTTTCTATGCGCCGCAAGGCTGGCTGCAGCGCAAGGCGACTTACCGCCGAGGGCTGCTGCATGGCGAGGCGTTCAATTACTTTCCCGACGGGCAACTGGCGGAGGCGGAGTTCTACCGCGATGGTGTGCGCGAGGGGCGGTATCAGCGCTTTCATCCCAACGGCAAACCCGCCGTCGAGGCTCGATATCTCAATGGTCTGTTACTGGAACCGGAACAGGGTTTTGCCAGCGATGGGCGACCGCTGGATGCCGAGGGCAAGCCGATTTCGAGGGTGCGCTGGTGGTTCAGGCGCTGGAGTGATCCCGCCGAGGCCTGAGCCTGTTGTGGTGACTGTCATGGCCACATCGCGAGCAGGCTCGCACACAGGGGATTTCGGTTGAACACAGTTTTGTGTACGACTGACATCCAAATGTGGGAGCGGGCTTGCTCGCGAAGAGGCCGGCACATTCAACATCGATGTTGCCTGACACGCCGTCTTCGCGAGCAAGCCCGCTCCCACAGTTTGATCGTGTGCGGTCAGGGAATGAGCATCTGCATTTGCCCCGGCATCACGATTTTTATCACCCCTGCCCAATTGCACATCAGCGTGCTGTTGGCATCGATGGCCGGCATGCCGCCCAGCAGCAGGGTCGGCGCGCCGCCGGGGATCCACGGGGTGGCGGTGGCCGGAATGCAGGGCATCGGCGTCAATACGCCAAGCGCTGCGGCAGTGGCGGCCGCGACCATCGGGTTGGCCATGCTCATGCACGTGCCGAACGGCATGATGTTGACCAGCGGAATGTGATCCATGATGTTCGCCGCCGGCATGCCCCCGGTCATTGTGCGGTTCACCGGCAGCACGTTGAGTACCGCTGGCGCTGCGCCAAAACTGCATTGCAGAGTCGCGGTGGCGCAAACTTGCGGACAGCCCATGTCGAATCTCCTTCCTGGAAGCGACGCTCCCCTGAAACCATAGTCCGCCGAGCCCGTTCGCGCACATCAGGAACGCTGATTATCCGGCAACACGCTAACCTATAAGACCGTGCCGCGCTTGTGGCCACCCCGGCGCACCATTAGATTAGTCAATGATGTCTGGCCTCCAAAATAAGCAGAAGGGATAAGCATGGCGCTTACTGACCAGTCCACCCGTATCCGCTCCGGCGAAGAACTCGATGCCAGCCTGATCGATCCATACCTCAAGGCGCACATTCCGGGCCTGAGCGGCTTACCGAAAATCAGCCAGTTTCCGGGCGGTGCGTCGAACCTGACTTACCTGCTGGAATACCCCGAACAGGAATTCGTCCTGCGTCGGCCACCGTTCGGCCACAAGGCCAAGTCCGCCCACGACATGGGCCGCGAATTTCGCATTCTCAATCAGCTGCGGGACGGCTTTCCCTATTGCCCCAAAGCCTATGTGCACTGCACCGACGAGTCAGTAATTGGCGCCGAGTTTTATGTGATGGAACGAGTCAAGGGGATCATCCTGCGCTCCGAACTACCACCGGAACTAGGCCTTGATTCAGCGAAGACCGAAACCCTGTGCAAGAGCTTCATCGACAAGTTCGTGGAACTGCACCGGGTCGACTACAAGGCCTATGGCCTGGGCGACCTCGGAAAACCCGAAGGCTATGTGGCACGGCAAATCAAAGGCTGGAGCGAGCGCTACGAAAAAGCCCTGACACCGGATGCACCGAAGTGGGAAGCAGTGAAGGCCTGGCTCAATGACAAGATGCCGGCCGATCACCCGACGTCGAGCATCGTCCACAACGATTACCGCTTCGACAACGTGATCCTCGACCCCGAGAATCCGATGCAGATCATCGGCGTGCTGGACTGGGAACTGACCACCCTCGGCGACCCGCTGATGGACCTGGGCAACACCCTCGCCTACTGGATCGAAGCCGACGACCCGGCGCCGGTGCAATTGATGCGGCGTCAGCCGAGCCACGCTCCCGGCATGCTGACCCGCCGTGAATTCGTCGATTACTACGCCGAACGCGCGGGCATCCAGATCGACAATTTCGACTTCTACTACACCTACGGCCTGTTCCGCCTGGCCGGCATCGTGCAGCAGATCTACTACCGCTTCTTCCATGGTCAGACCCAGGACAAACGCTTCGCGCAGTTCATTCACATGAACAAACTGCTGGAGCAGATGAGCCTGCAAGTCATTGATAAATCCAGCCTCTGATCGCGCCCATAACAAGGAAAAATCATGTCCAAGACTCAGTTGTTCGACCTCGACGGCAAGATCGCTTTCGTCTCCGGCGCCAGCCGCGGCATTGGTGAAGCCATCGCCAAACTGCTGGCGCAGCAAGGTGCCCACGTCATCGTTTCGAGCCGCAAACTCGACGGCTGCCAGCACGTCGCCGACGCGATCATCGCCGCTGGCGGCAAGGCCACGGCAGTCGCCTGCCACATCGGTGAGATGGAGCAGATCACCCAAGTCTTCGCCGGCATCCGCGAACAGTTCGGGCGCCTGGACATTCTGGTCAACAACGCGGCGACCAACCCGCAGTTCTGCAACGTACTGGACACCGACCTGAGCGCCTTCCAGAAAACCGTCGACGTGAACATTCGCGGCTACTTCTTCATGTCGGTGGAAGCCGGCAAGCTGATGCGCGAACACGGCGGCGGCAGCATCATCAACGTCGCCTCAATCAATGGTATTTCGCCGGGGATCTTCCAGGGCATCTACTCAGTGACCAAGGCGGCGGTGATCAACATGACCAAAGTCTTCGCCAAGGAATGCGCGCAATTCGGCATCCGATGCAACGCCCTGCTACCGGGTCTGACCGACACCAAGTTCGCTTCGGCGCTGGTAAAGAACGACGCCATCCTGAAAACCGCGCTGCAGCAGATTCCGCTCAAGCGTGTAGCGGACCCGAGTGAAATGGCCGGTGCGGTGTTGTACCTGGCCAGTGATGCGTCGAGCTACACGACTGGGGTTTCGTTGAATGTGGATGGTGGGTTCCTGTCCTGATTGAGTTCTGCGAGTAAACCGAAGGCAGCCATTTGTTTCTCACGTGAGCACACCAGCTCCTACAGCGAGATTGGTGTTTGCACAGGCAGTGCCGGACCCAAGATAAGAATATTTATTCTACCATTTGCATACTGGGAATATTTATTCCATAAATAGCCCTCCTGAAAATAAAAACCCAAAGGACCCCGGCTATGCGCGAACTCGGTATCGGACTTATCGGCACAGGTTTCATGGGCCGCGCCCACGCCTTGGCCTTTCGCAACGTCAGCGCCGTTTTTGAATTGCCGCTGAAGCTCAAACTCGCCGCCCTCGCCGACGCCGATCCGCAGCGAGCCCGACATTGCGCCGACGCGTGGGGCTTCGATGCCGCTCACAGTGACTGGCAACAGCTGATCAACGACCCCAAGGTCAATCTGATCGCCATCACCACCCCCAATCATTTGCACTACCCCATGGCCATGGCCGCCCTCGCCGCCGGCAAGCCGGTGTACTGCGAAAAACCGCTGGCGGTGAACCTCGAACAGGCCAGCGCCATGCGTCTGGCCGCTAAAGCTGCGGGCGTGGTGACGCGGGTCGGCTACAACTACCAGCACAATCCGATCATCGGCCTCGCTCGGGATTTGATTCAAAGCGGAGCGTTGGGACAGATCATCAGTTTCCAGGGCGAATTCAGCGAAGACTTCATGGCCGATCCCGTTTCACCCTGGTCCTGGCGCTGTGACGCCGATTACGCCGGCGGTGCCTTGGCGGACCTGGGCAGTCACTTGCTGGCCATGGCTCGTCATCTGCTGGGCGATATTCAGGCGGTGTGCGCGGATACCCAGACCGTTCATGCGCAACGCCCCGTTACGTTGGGCGGTCAGGAACGACGCGAGGTCGCGGTTGACGATCAGGTCCACGCGTTGCTGCGGTTCGCCAACGGCGCGCGCGGGACGTTCAGCAGCAGTTGGCTCAAACACGGTTACAAGAATCACCTGAGTTTTGAAATCAGCGGCACCCGGGGCACCCTGGCGTTCGATCAGGAGCGCTTGAATGAACTGCGGATGTTTCGCGCAGGGCAAGGCGGTTTTCAACGGCTATTGGCAGGGCCGGATTTACCGGGTTATGCCGCTTTCAGCCCGGCACCGGGGCATCAGTTGGGTTACAACGAACTCAAGACTCTGGAAGTGCATGAGTTGGTGATGGCGCTGGCCGGCCTCGGTCAGGACGGGACAGATTTCGAGCAGGCATGGGAAGTCGAACGCCTGGCGACAGCGATTCGTTTGGCGGCCCACGAATCGCGTTGGGTCAGGATCGAGGAAGTCTGAAACGCCGCTCGGGCGACACCCGCCAGTCGCAGAGGGCCACTGGCGGTAAACGCCATTAACCGGAGCAAACTTACTGAGTGACGCAACGGGTCAGGGTCGTGGTCCGCGTCACCTGCCCTTCTGCCCTCATATCACCCTGCACATCGGTGTTTTCGGAGGTCTGACAGGTACGAACCGGTGGTGGTGGCGGCGCAGCGGGTGGTGGAGGTGGCGGACTGGCACATCCACCCAGAATCGCCGCGCAGAGTACGAGCGACAGTGGCGAAAAAATACGTATCCCAAGACTGTTCATAGGTTGACCCGCGGTAAGTAATCGACATTTTCCGCGACACAAAAACCACACCGCCTACCTGCGGCCCCGTCACAGAAAAGAAATACCTCGCATTCCTTATAGCCCAGCCACCCGCCAATGCCAGAAAAACAGCGGATAGACTGGCCGTTATCGCAGGAATGGATATGCACACCATCAAAAATCCCGATTGCCTGACAAATAGCTATCGCGAGCAGGCTCGCTCCCACCGTTTGAACCGCGTACATCAGCGGGAAATTTATAGGCTATAAGGCCGTCTTCGCGGGCAAGCCTCGCTCCTACAGTACATCCGTGAGACACGAATTACTGGCCAGCGCCTACATCGCACTGGACCGATGCAGACCAATGTTCTCAAGCTCGTATCGCAACTCTTCAATCAACGCCGTCAACGCCTCCGGCGTCCTGAGATTCGCCATGCTCAACCCGCTGACCACCAGATCCACCTGCCCCGTCGCCGGATGATATAGCTTCACCGTCAACGAATTATCCCCGGTGAGCGCGCACTCACAGGCCAACGGCGAAAAACTCCGCTCCAGTTGCATACGCAATTGCGCCAGATGATTCATCCCGATTCACCTTGGCGACGACCTGAAATCGACTCCACGCTTGAACTGTTCGCACCCATGTGGCTGTTCCTTTAGCTGCATTGAAGAAAATGCGATACCGACCCGAAGTCACGTATCGCACCCTCACAGACTAGAAAAACCAGCCCCTGAGCAGAACATCAAATTGCACCATCACAACTAGTGCATTTGCATCTTAACGTCGCCCCTTGGGCCGCCTCTCGCTGGAGAACAGACCCCGTTCGCGAGCCCATACAATCGCCTCGCTGCGGCTGTGCACGTCGAGTTTGGAATACACCGTCGAAACATGATTGCGCACCGTATTAGGCGCCAGTTTCAGGCGTGCGGCGATTTCCTTGTCGGCCAGGCCTTCACAGATCAAGCCGAGCACATCGCGCTCTCGCGCGGTCAGTTCGGTGAACGACACAGTGGGCAACTGCGGTGAATTGACGTTCTTCACGTTGGCGAGTTTTTCGATCAGCGTGCGGCTGAACCAGGAGGCATCTTTCATCACCTCTTCAATGGCTGACACCAGTTCCAGCTCGGTGCGTTTGCGCTCCGTAATGTCCATCAACACCAGCAGGTAGCAAGTGCCACCCTGAATGTTCACGGTGTCTGCCGAGACGGCGCAATCGATCAGCCCGGCATCCTTGCGGCGTACCCTGACATCGATGCGATCCACACTCCCGGTTTTCTCCAGGGCCGCAAACAGTCGCGTGCGAGCGCCTGCGTCATCGATGAAACCGAGTTGCGCCACGGTCTTGCCGAGCACCTCTTCACTCGGGCACTCGAGGGTATCGAGAAACGCTTCGTTGACATCCATCACCACTTGATCGTCGGCGCTGCACACCAGGATCGGCACCGGGGTGAGGCGAAAGGCTTTGGCAAACCGTTCCTCACTCTGGCGCAGGGCTATTTCAGCCTTGTGCCGCAGTTCCATGTCGACAAAGGAAAACAGCATGCAAGCTTCGTCGTTGAGCTCCAGCGGTTGCCCGGCAACGATTACCTGTTTGCTGCCACCGTCGGGCAATTGCAGTTCGGCCTGCATCTGCGGAATGGTTGCCCCATCACGCAAACGCTGCTTGGCCAGGTCCTTGTTTTCAGCGCGCTCCAGCACATCCAGCTCATAGGTCGAAGCGCCGATCACCTGATCGCGGGCATAACCGGTCATGTCCAGGAAGCCCTGGTTGACTTTGATGTAACGCAAATCGCTGAGGCGACAGATCACCGCCGGGGCCGGGTTGGCATTGAAGGTCTTTTCGAAACGCTGCTCGGCGCTGGCCCATTCGGTGACGTCATTCATGATCAGCACCAACGACTCCGGCTCGCCGGCATGGTCGGCCAGCACCATGCTGCGCACGCTATGGACCCAGGTGCGCTCGTCGTTTTCGACTGGCGTCAATTCAACCAGTACATCGTTGAACATCTCGCCGCGGGCAACGCGGCTGATCGGATAATTCTCCGTCGCCACCGGGTGATTGTTGCGATAGCGCAAGGCAAACCGCTTCGCGTACTCCTTGGCATTGGCCCCCAGCTCACCGATCCGACTGACACCGTGCATGGTCAGCGCGGCGTCGTTGGCCCAGAGGATCGTCTGGTCGAGCTCCAGCAGAATCACCCCGTCGGACAGGCCGGCGATGATCTGCTGCAACTGGCGGCGATTGGTTTCGGTGGTCAGGACGTCCTGGCTCATTGGAACTCCACGATTGCGGCGGCAGTCATGCGCCGCACTATGAAGATTACGACCGCGGGCGGTTGGGATAGTGCAAAGCCCGACAGAAGCTGCCCTCCCAAAGTAGCCCTATGCCCAATACGGAAAGAGTGCTTTAGTGCCGCTCTTTGCCTATCTGGAGAGTTGCCATGACGTTTGATTCTCTGCATTTCACCCCCTGGTCCGCCCTCGCGGGCGGAGCGCTGATCGGCCTGGCCGCCAGCGTCATGGTAGTGGCCAACGGACGCGTTGCCGGGATCAGCGGGCTGCTAGGCAGTCTGCTTGAGGGTAATGATTCGGGACGGGGCGAAAAAGCTCTATTCCTGCTCGGACTATTGGCCGCGCCGTTGTTGTGGGCGTTGTTTCATGTGTGGCCGGCCATCGAATTCAAAACCGGTGCCGTGGGTCTGATCATTGCCGGATTGTGCGTCGGCGTCGGCACTCGTTATGGCTCCGGATGCACCAGTGGCCACGGCGTGTGCGGTATCTCGCGCCTGTCACCGCGCTCCATTGCCGCCACCTTAAGCTTCATGTTCGCCGGCTTCGTGACGGTGTTCGTCCTGCGTCATCAGCTGGGGTATTGAACATGCGCAAACTGACCGCTTTCCTCGCCGGCCTGCTGTTTGGCATCGGCCTGTTGCTGGCCGGCATGGCAAACCCGGCCAAAGTACTGGGCTTTCTGGACATTACCGGTGTGTGGGATCCCTCCCTGGCGCTGGTCATGATCGGGGCCATTGCCGTGGCCTGGGGGCCGTTTCATTGGGCCATGAAACAACCAACGTCCTTGTTGGGGGCGCCTATGCAGTTGCCAATCAGCCGTGAGCTGGATCGGCGCCTGATCGGTGGCAGCCTGCTATTCGGAGTCGGTTGGGGCATTGCCGGCATCTGTCCCGGCCCGGCGCTGGTGTTGCTACCAACGGGCCACTGGCAGGCCTGGGTTTTCGTCATCGCCATGCTGGCGGGGATGCTGATGTTCAAAGCGTTGCAAACCCGCCGTTGAGCATCCCGCCAACACAATGAGGCTATCGAACAACCGATGCCTCAAGCCGCTTGCTTGCCACTGGCAATCGCCTCCGAAGCCGCCAGCATTGCCCGCAACAACACCGCACACCCGGCGGCGAGGTCATCCGGCGCGGCGTTTTCGATTTCGTTGTGGCTGATGCCGCCCTCGCAGGGCACGAAGATCATCCCGGCCGGGCCAAGTTCGGCGAGGAAGATCGCGTCGTGCCCTGCACCGCTGACGATGTCCATGTGCGATAAACCCAACCCTTGCGCCGCGCCGCGTACCGCTTCGACGCAACCCTTGTCGAAGTACAGCGGCGGGAAGTCGGCGGTGGGGGTCAGTTCGAACGTCAGGCCGTGTTCCTCGCAGGTGGTTTCGATGACTTCGCGAACTTCGGCGATCATTGAATCGAGTCGCGCCGGCTCCAGATGACGAAAATCCAGGGTCATGCGCACTTCGCCAGGAATCACGTTGCGCGAGCCGGGGTAGGCTTGCAGGCAGCCGACGGTGCCGCAGGCGTGGGGTTGATGGCCGAGGGCGGCGCGATTGACCGCGCCGACGATCACCGAGGCGCCGACCAGAGCGTCCTTGCGCAGGTGCATCGGCGTCGGACCGGCATGGGCTTCGACGCCGCGCAGTTTCAGGTCGAACCATTTCTGCCCGAGGGCGCCCATCACGACACCGATGGTTTTGCGCTCATCCTCAAGAATCGGGCCTTGCTCGATGTGAGCTTCGAAATACGCGCCTACGGCATGGCCGCTGACCTTGCGCGGTCCGGCATAGCCAATGGCGTTCAGGGCTTCGCCGACGGTCACGCCCTCGGCATCGACCTTGGCCAGGGTTTCTTCGAGGGTGAATTTTTCCGCGAACACGCCGGAGCCCATCATGCAGGGAGCGAAGCGCGAGCCTTCTTCGTTGGTCCAGACCACCACTTCCAGCGGCGCTTCGGTTTCCACACCCAGGTCATTGAGGGTGCGCAAGACTTCGACCCCGGCCAGCACGCCGAAGCAGCCGTCGAACTTGCCGCCAGTGGGTTGGGTGTCGATGTGGCTGCCGGTCATTACCGGCGGCAGATTCGGATTGCGGCCAGGCCGACGGGCGAAGATATTGCCGACGGCGTCAATGCTGACGGTGCAGCCGGCTTCCTCGCACCAGTTCACGAAGATGTCCCGGGCCTGGCGGTCGAGGTCGGTCAGGGCCAGCCGGCAGACGCCGCCCTTGACCGTGGCACCGAGTTTGGCCAGGTCCATGAGCGACTGCCACAGACGGTCGCGGTTGATGTGCTGATGGGTGGACTGCAGAACGTCTATGGCAGCGTTCATGGTGATCTCCTCAGGCAGTTGTTATAGGGTTTCTTCAGGCGAATTTTTGGTGTCTTTGAGGCCGCCTTCGCGAGCAAGCCCGCTCCCACAGGGGAATGCATTCCAAATGTGGGAGCGGGCTTGCTCGCGAAGAGGCCATCCCTCACACCGCCGATTTCACAGCAGTAGGACTCGGCCGCATCACGCTCAACCCGTAATAAATCAACCCACCAAGGGCCGAGCCAGTGAACCAGCCGTAGCTGTAGAACCAGCTGAACGCATCGCTGCCCAGCGACAGCAGCGTCAACGCCACCGGCACGCCGAACGCGATAAAACCGAACCAGTTCCACGCCGGATAAACGTCATCGCGGTAAAGTCCGGCCAAATCCAGTTGCTGTTTCTTGATCAGGAAATAGTCCACCACCATGATCCCGGCTATCGGGCCCAGCAGGCTTGAATAGCCCAGCAACCAGTTGGAATACACCGTCTCCAGGCTCAAATCCGAGACGATCAGCCCCAGTTTTTTCAACAATTCATGAGCCATCAGCGCCAACCCGACCAAACCCGTGAGCATCACCGCTTTGGTGCGGTTGATGACCTTGGGCGCGACGTTCTGGAAGTCATTGGTCGGCGAAACAATGTTGGCCGCGGTGTTGGTCGACAACGTGGCGATGATGATCAGCGCCATGGCCAGGGCGACCCACACCGGGCTCTGGATATGGCCGATCAGGGTGACCGGATCAGAGACAGTGACGCCCACCAGTTTTACCGAAGCGGCTGTCATCACCACTCCAAGGGAGGCGAACAGGAACATGGTCAGGGGCAAGCCGATAATCTGCCCGACGATCTGATCCTTCTGGCTTTTCGCGTAGCGGCTGAAGTCTGGAATGTTCAGCGACAAGGTGGCCCAGAACCCGACCATCGCGGTGAGCCCGGCGGCAAAGTAACTGACCACACTGGCCCCTTCCGGACGCTTGGCCGGGATCGCCATCAATTCAGTCATCGATACGTTCGGCATCGCCCACACCAGCAGCCCCACGCCCACCAGCACCAACAACGGCGCCGAGAGGGTTTCCAGCCATTTGATCGAGTCCGCGCCGCGAATCACCACCCACAGGTTCAAGGCCCAGAACAGCATGAAGCCGATCACTTCACCGGTGCCGCCGAGGGCTTTCCAGCCATCGAACACCGAACCGAGAAACAGGTGAATCGCCAGCCCGCCGAACATCGTCTGGATGCCGAACCAGCCGCAGGCCACCAGGGCACGAATCAGACACGGAATGTTGGAACCGAGGATGCCGAAGGATGAGCGCAGCAACACCGGAAACGGAATGCCGTACTTGGTGCCGGGGAAGGCGTTCAGGGTCAGCGGGATCAGCACGATGATGTTGGCAAACAGAATCGCCAGCAGCGCTTCACCGACGCTCAGGCCGAAATAAGCGGTGAGCACGCCGCCGAGGGTGTAGGTCGGCACGCAGATCGCCATGCCGACCCATAACGCGGTGATGTGCCATTTGTTCCAGGTTCGTTCGCGCACCTTGGTCGGTGCCATGTCGTGGTTGTAACGGGGACTGTCAAGCACGTCGCTGCCGGCTTCGAGCTCAAACAAGCCGTCGCGCTCGGTCACTTGCGATCTGATCTGTTGCATGGCCGCTCCACTGTTCTTTTGATTATTTTTGCTCATCAGGGGCTGGCGCAAAGTGCGCAAGCCCGACGATGGCCGGAGAAACTGACAACTTTCATGGACCGGCCAAGGTGTCAGCGGCGGCATCAATAAACGTGCCGGGTGCCCCGCTTACGCATCGGGCAGAGCCATGAAATTTCGCTAACCAACTGATGTTAATCAGCTTTATTTATCCAACTATTGAATCCGCGGTGTGTTGCCATGCCACTCAGGCCGAATGTCAGGCAAGTTGTCCGAACAGTCAGGACTCAATCTGGTGCGTCGATCTTTTTTGAAAGATTGCGCATCAACCATAGACCATCCTCAAGCGGCTGATTTCACATAGAAAATCTTGACCATATTTCGAACCTGTCAAGTGCGTCAAAATGGTGAGAGGCCTCACCATTTTGGTGATTTTCAGTTTTTATCGTTATTTTTCAATTAGTTAAAATAGAAATAAGCTTATAAAAAATATTCTTGCTCAATCCACAAACTGCAGCTAGCGTCTATTCTTGACAGCGCTGACAGGAATACACCGATTGGCGTCTGCTTCATATAAAACATTTAGAACCGGCATCAGTCGGTCAATGCCTGCGAGGAACTCGGAATGTCTCTGTTGATCCGTGGCGCCACCGTTATTACCCATGATGAAAGTTATCGCGCCGACGTCTATTGCGCCGACGGCGTGATCAAAGCCATCGGTGAAAACCTCGATGTTCCCACCGATGCCGAAGTGCTCGATGGCAGCGGCCAATACCTGATGCCCGGCGGCATCGATCCGCACACTCATATGCAGTTGCCCTTCATGGGCACGGTGGCCAGCGAGGACTTCTTCAGCGGCACCGCAGCGGGGCTTGCCGGCGGTACCACCTCGATCATCGACTTCGTGATTCCCAACCCGCAGCAATCGTTGATGGAGGCGTTTCATCAATGGCGCGGCTGGGCGGAGAAATCGGCGTCGGATTACGGTTTCCATGTCGCGATCACCTGGTGGAGCGAACAGGTCCGCGAGGAAATGGCCGAGCTGGTCAGCCACCACGGGGTCAACAGTTTCAAGCACTTCATGGCCTACAAGAACGCGATCATGGCCGCCGACGATACGCTGGTGGCGAGTTTCGAGCGTTGTCTGGAATTGGGCGCCGTGCCGACCGTACACGCGGAAAACGGCGAGCTGGTCTATCACCTGCAACGCAAATTGATGGCCCAGGGCATGACCGGGCCGGAAGCACATCCGCTGTCGCGGCCTTCGCAGGTGGAAGGTGAAGCCGCGAGCCGGGCGATCCGCATTGCCGAAACCCTCGGCACGCCGCTGTACCTGGTGCATGTCTCGACCAAGGAAGCCCTCGACGAAATCACCTACGCCCGCGCCAAGGGCCAACCGGTCTACGGCGAAGTGCTGGCCGGGCATCTGCTATTGGACGACAGCGTTTACCAACACCCGGACTGGCAGACCGCCGCCGGTTACGTGATGAGCCCACCCTTCCGTCCTCGCGGCCATCAAGAGGCGCTTTGGCACGGCCTGCAAGCGGGCAACCTACACACCACCGCCACCGACCACTGCTGCTTCTGCGCCGAACAAAAAGCCGCCGGTCGTGACGACTTCAGCAAAATCCCGAACGGCACCGCCGGTATCGAAGACCGCATGGCGGTGCTCTGGGATGAAGGGGTGAATACCGGGCGTTTGTCGATGCAGCACTTCGTTGCCCTCACCTCTACCAACACCGCGAAGATCTTCAACCTCTATCCGCGCAAAGGGGCAATCCGCGTTGGCGCCGATGCGGATCTGGTGCTCTGGGATCCGGAAGGTACGCGGACGATTTCAGCCAAGACCCATCACCAGCAAGTCGACTTCAATATTTTTGAAGGCAAGACCGTGCGTGGCGTGCCGAGCCACACCGTCAGCCAGGGCCGAGTGGTGTGGGCCGATGGTGATTTGCGCGCCGAGCGTGGTGCCGGTCGGTATGTCGAACGGCCGGCGTATCCGGCGGTGTTTGATTTGCTGAGCAAGCGGGCTGAGCTGTGCAGGCCGGTTGCGGTGAAACGCTGAGATCGAGGCCTTCGGCCTTCGCGGGCAAGCCTCGCTCCTACATTTGGAATGCATCCCCCTGTAGGAGCGAGGCTTGCCCGCGAAGAGGCCGGCCCAGACAACAAAAAAACCAATGCCCATCAGAGGCAGCACCTCAAATAACCGTGAGGCCAACACCGTGATCAAGACCTTGAACCACCTCCCGCATCCCCATGAGGACGCGGCCGCCCTCGCCGGCCATTTCTCCGATCTGGCGCCGCCGCTCAACGACCGTCAGGCCCATCTGGAAGCCTCGCGTTGTCTGTATTGCTACGACGCGCCGTGTGTGAATGCCTGTCCGAGCGACATCGATATTCCATCGTTCATCCGCAATATCCATCAGGAAAACGTTCAGGGCGCCGCGCAGAAAATCCTCTCGGCGAATATCCTCGGCGGCAGTTGCGCCCGGGTCTGCCCGACGGAGATTCTTTGCCAGCAGGCCTGCGTGCGCAACAACGCCCAGGAATGCGCGCCGGTGCTGATCGGCCTGTTGCAACGCTATGCCGTGGACAATGCCCATTTCAGCGAACACCCGTTCCAGCGTGCCGCCTCGACCGGCAAGCGCATCGCCGTGGTCGGTGCCGGCCCGGCGGGTTTGTCGTGTGCGCACCGCAGCGCCATGCACGGCCATGACGTGGTGATTTTCGAGGCGCGGGAAAAGGCTGGCGGCCTCAACGAATACGGAATCGCCAAGTACAAACTGGTGGACGATTACGCGCAGAAGGAACTTGAATTCCTGATGGGGATTGGCGGGATCGAAATCCGCCACGGCCAGAAACTCGGCGACAACCTGACCCTCAGCGAACTGCATCAGCAATTCGATGCGGTGTTCCTCGGCCTTGGTCTGGCCGCCAGCAAACAGCTGGGGCTAGCCCATGAGGATGCCCCCGGCCTGCTCGCCGCCACCGACTACATCCGCGAACTGCGTCAGGCCGATGACCTGACGCAACTGCCACTGGCCGAGCACTGCATTGTCCTTGGTGCCGGCAACACCGCCATCGACATGGCCGTGCAAATGGCCCGTCTCGGCGCTCGCGACGTGAATCTGGTGTACCGCCGCGGCGCCCCGGACATGGGCGCCACCGGTCACGAACAGGACATCGCCAAGGCCAATCAGGTGCGGCTGCTGACCTGGGCGCAACCGCAAGAGGTGCTGCTCGACGATAAGGGCCAGGTGCGCGGCATGCGCTTCGCCCGCACCCGGTTGGTGGAAGGTCGTCTGCAAACCACCGGCGAAACCTTCGAACTGGCCGCCGACGCGATCTTCAAAGCCATCGGCCAAACCTTCGACAACAGCGCCCTCGCCGATCCGCTGGCCCGTGAACTCAAGCGTCAGGGCGACCGCATCCTCGTCGACGAACAGCTGCGCACCAGCATCCCCGGCGTGTATGCCGGCGGCGACTGCACCAGCCTCGATCAGGACCTCACCGTGCAGGCCGTGCAACACGGCAAGCTGGCCGCCGAGGCCATCAACGCTCAACTCATGCTCAACGTGGAGGCTGCGTAAATGGCCGATCTCTCGATTGTCTTCGCCGGCATCAAAGCCCCCAATCCGTTCTGGCTGGCCTCTGCGCCGCCGACCGATAAAGCCTACAACGTGGTTCGCGCATTCGAGGCCGGCTGGGGCGGCGTGGTCTGGAAAACCCTGGGTGAAGACCCGGCGGCGGTCAACGTGTCATCACGCTACTCGGCGCACTTCGGGGCTAATCGGGAGGTGCTGGGTTTTAACAACATTGAACTGATCACCGACCGTTCGCTGGAGATCAACCTGCGGGAAATCACCCAGGTCAAAAAGGACTGGCCGGATCGCGCGCTGATCGTGTCGCTGATGGTGCCCTGCGTCGAAGAGTCATGGAAAAACATTCTGCCGCTGGTGGAAGCCACCGGGGCCGATGGCATCGAACTGAATTTCGGCTGCCCCCACGGCATGCCGGAACGGGGTATGGGCGCGGCGGTCGGCCAAGTGCCGGAATACGTCGAGCAGGTCACCCGCTGGTGCAAGACCTATTGCTCGCTGCCGGTGATCGTCAAGCTCACGCCGAACATCACCGACATCCGCGTCGCGGCCCGTGCCGCTTACCGGGGCGGGGCCGATGCGGTGTCGCTGATCAACACGATCAACTCGATCACCAGCGTCAACCTGGAACGCATGGTCGCCAACCCAGCCGTGGGCAGCCAAAGCACCCATGGTGGTTATTGCGGCTCGGCAGTGAAGCCGATTGCGTTGAACATGGTCGCCGAGATCGCCCGCGACCCGCAGACCCAAGGCTTGCCGATCTCTGGCATTGGCGGCATCGGCAGCTGGCGCGATGCGGCGGAATTCATTGCCCTGGGCAGCGGTTCGGTACAGGTGTGCACGGCGGCGATGCTGCATGGTTTCCGGATTGTCGAGGAGATGAAGGACGGTTTGTCCCGCTGGATGGACAGTCAGGGCTACGCCAGCGTGTCGGAGTTTTCCGGGCGTGCGGTGGGCAATACCACGGACTGGAAGTACCTGGACATCAACTACCAGGTGATTGCGAAGATTGATCAGCAGGCATGTATCGGTTGCGGTCGGTGCCACATCGCTTGCGAAGACACCTCGCACCAGGCGATTGCCAGCCTTAAGCAGGCGGACGGGACGCATAAATATGAAGTGATCGATGATGAGTGTGTGGGGTGCAATCTGTGTCAGATCACGTGTCCGGTGCAGGATTGCATCGAGATGGTGCCGATGGATACCGGCAAGCCGTTCCTGGACTGGAACCATGATCCGAGGAATCCGTACCATGTCGCGGTCTGAGGACTGCGTTGCCTGAACTGACGCCTTCGCGAGCAAGCCCGCTCCCACAGTGGATCACCTTCGTGCACAAATACTGTGTTCGCTAGAGATTTAATGTGGGAGCGGGCTTGCTCGCGAAGAGGCCGGCAATAGCGCCAAAAATCTCAAGGCTCCAACCCGATCCCCCGCAAGATCACACTGGTCACCGTCTGCACCGCCCGCTCGAACTGCATGTCCGACAGCGGCTGGTGATCATTAAGAATATTCACCTGGTGATCGAAGTCGGCGTAGTGCTGGGTCGAGGCCCAGATCATGTACAGCAGGCTGGAAGGCTCCACCGGCAGGATGCGTTTGTCCTCCACCCACTGGCGAATTTTCGCTTCTTTCATCTTGGCCCAGTCGTACAGGCTGGCGTCCAGTTTCTCACCCAGTGTCGGCGCACCGTGGATGATTTCGTTGGCCCAGACTTTCGAACCGTACGGCCGGCTGCGGGAATGGTTCATCTTGGCGCGGATGTAACTGCTGAGTACCACACGCGGGTCATCGAACATCTCGAAGCACAAGGCGTCCTGCTTCCAGACCTCCAGCAAACCCAGCAATACCGCGCTGTACAGCTCGCTCTTGGTGCTGAAGTAGTAATGCAGGTTGGAACGCGGCAGTTGTACTTCGGCGGCGATGTCGGCCATGGCGGTGCTGCCGAAACCTTTTTCGGCGAAGACTTTTTCGGCCCCCAGCAGAATTTTTTCGACGTTACTGCGACGAATCTCGATCTTGTGATTGCCCATGAGGGCTCCCTGGCAACAACGTTGATCAAGACTAGCATCCGCTCTGGATCGGGGCGACAGGGGAACACGAAACTTCGTACGGTGGTCTTGCAGCTCGGTGACAGTCAACATTGATGGAGAAGTCATCGTATAACTTGTGATTGACATCCCCTTAAAGCCTCGCAAATAATCGCCGCCAATGTTGTACGACGACGTATAACAAAAAATAAAAACAACAAAAAACAAGGGAGCGTTATCGTGAGCAGACTTGCCCGTAATTCCTTCGCCAGCACCCCTCGCCCCACCTTCGTCCGTCGCCATACTCTCAGCCTGATCGGTTGCAGCAGCCTGGCCTTCCTCCTGCCCCTGACCAGCCAGGCCGAAGGTTTCGTCGATGACGCCAAGGCCACGCTGAACCTGCGTAACGCCTACATCAATCGCAACTTCACCAACCCGAACAATGCCCAGGGCAAGGCTGAAGAGTGGACGCAGAACTTCATCCTCGACGCCAAATCCGGGTTCACTCAGGGCCCCGTCGGTTTCGGCGTGGATGTACTCGGTATGTACTCGCAGAAACTCGACGGCGGTAAGGGCACGGGCGGCACGCAATTGCTGCCGATCCATGATGACGGCCGCCCCGCCGACAATTTCGGCCGTCTGGGTGTGGCGCTGAAAGCCAAGGTGTCGAAAACCGAATTGAAGGTCGGGGAATGGATGCCGGTGCTGCCGATCCTGCGCTCCGATGATGGTCGCTCGCTGCCGCAAACCTTTCGCGGCGGCCAGGTCACCTCCACCGAACTCAGCGGCCTGACGCTCTATGGCGGCCAGTTTCGCGGCAACAGCCCGCGCAATGACGCGAGCATGGAAGACATGTCGATGAGCGGCAGAGGCGCGTTCACCTCCGACCGCTTCAACTTTGGTGGCGGCGAGTATGCGTTCAATGAAAAGCGTACTCAGGTCGGCGTGTGGTACGCGGAACTCAGCGACATTTATCAGCAGCAGTATTTCAACCTGAGCCATAGCCAGCCCATGGGTGACTGGACCCTGGGTGCCAACCTCGGTTACTTCATCGGCAAGGAAGACGGCAGCGCGCTGGCCGGCGACCTCGATAACAAAACCGCGTTCGCCCTGCTCTCGGCCAAATACGGCGGCAACACCTTCTATGTCGGCCTGCAAAAACTCAGCGGCGACAGCGCCTGGATGCGCGTCAACGGCACCAGCGGCGGCACGCTGGCTAACGACAGCTACAACGCCAGCTATGACAATGCCAAGGAACGCTCCTGGCAGGTGCGCCACGACTACAACTTCGTCGCCCTCGGCATCCCCGGCCTGACGCTGATGAACCGCTACATCAGCGGCGATAACGTGCACACCGGAGCGATCACCGATGGCAAGGAATGGGGCCGCGAATCGGAGCTGGCCTACACCGTGCAAAGCGGTGCGCTGAAGAGCCTCAACGTCAAATGGCGCAACGCTACCATCCGCCGCGATTTCAGCACCAATGAATTCGATGAGAACAGGATCTTTATCAGTTACCCGATTTCGTTGTTGTAAGGCGGACACCTTTTCAGGTTGGCATAAATCCCATGTGGGATGAATGAACATGACCCTCCGTCAATTTCAACCAAAGTCGCGTTGACAAGCGCCGGAAAGCCTAACAATACTTCGACCAAGTCATACGACAACCTACAACAACCCAATAACGACAATTTACTGTTCAGGGATTTACATGACGACCACATCCCCATTCAATCGCCTGCTCCTGACCGGCGCCGCCGGTGGCCTCGGCAAAGTCCTGCGCGAACGCCTGCGACCTTACGCCAAAGTCCTCCGTCTGTCGGACATCGCCGACATGGCGCCAGCCATTGATGATCGCGAAGAAGTCGTGCCGTGCGACCTCGCCGACAAGCAAGCGGTGCATCAACTGGTCGAAGGCGTGGACGCGATCCTGCACTTCGGCGGCGTGTCGGTGGAGCGTCCGTTCGAAGAGATCCTCGGTGCCAACATCTGCGGCGTGTTCCATATCTACGAAGCGGCTCGTCGCCATGGTGTGAAGCGGGTGATTTTCGCCAGTTCCAACCATGTCATCGGCTTTTACAAGCAGGACGAAACCCTCGACGCCCACTCCCCTCGCCGCCCGGACAGCTATTACGGCTTGTCCAAGTCCTACGGTGAAGACATGGCCAGTTTTTACTTCGATCGCTATGGCATCGAAACCGTCAGCATCCGCATCGGCTCCTCGTTCCCGGAACCACAGAACCGCCGAATGATGAGCACCTGGCTGAGCTTCGACGACATGACCCAACTGCTCGAACGCGCGTTGTACACCCCGAATGTCGGCCACACCGTGGTGTACGGCATGTCCGCCAACAAGAGCGTCTGGTGGGACAACCGTTTCGCCGCACACCTGGGTTTTGCGCCACAGGACACGTCCGAAGTGTTCCGCGAAAAAATCGAAGCCCAACCAATGCCTGCCGAGGATGATCCGGCCCGGGTTTATCAGGGTGGTGCCTTTGTCGCGGCCGGGCCGTTCGGCGACTGAGCCTTCGCCAATCCCCACATAACAAAGCCAAGGGAATGCGTTGCCATGCAAGTCGAATTGATTGTCGATGCCCGCAATGCGGTCGGTGAAAGCCCGGTGTGGGTCCCCGAGGAAAACGCCCTGTACTGGGTCGATATTCCGGCCGGTGGATTACAGCGCTGGAATGCCGACAGCGGGCACGTTCACGCCTGGAAAGCCCCGCAAATGCTCGCCTGCATCGCTCGTCACAGCGCGGGTGGCTGGGTCGCCGGCATGGAAAGCGGATTCTTTCACCTGCACCCGCACAACGATGGCAGCCTCGACAGCGAACTGCTGGCCCGCGTCGATCACGCCCGCCCCGACATGCGTCTGAACGATGGCCGCTGTGATCGTCAGGGCCGTTTCTGGGCCGGCAGCATGGTGCAGAACATGGGCGCCAACGCCGCCGACGGCACGCTCTATCGCTACAGCGCCGGACAACCCGGGCCGCTCGACGCCCGGCTCAGCGGTTTCATCGTGCCCAACGGCCTGGGTTTCAGCCCGGACGGCAAGACCATGTACCTCTCGGATTCGCACCCGAACGTGCAGCAGATCTGGGCCTTCGATTACGACATCGACAGCGGCACGCCGTCCAACCGTCGGCTGTTCGTCGACATGCATCACTTCCTCGGCCGCCCCGATGGCGCGGCGGTGGATGCCGAAGGTTGCTACTGGATCTGCGCTAACGACGCCGGGCTGATTCACCGTTTCACCCCCGATGGCCGACTGGATCGTTCCCTCCCCGTGCCGGTGAAGAAACCGACCATGTGCGCCTTCGGTGGCAGCCAGCTCGATACGCTGTTTGTGACCTCGATCCGCCCCGCTGACGACCATGACGAACAGTCGCTGGCCGGCGGCGTGTTTGCCCTCAACCCCGGCGTCAAAGGCTTGCCCGAGCCGGTGTTCAACGAATTGCTGTAACCCCTCTGCTGCATCGCTGTGCCTTGAATAAAAACAACAACAAGACTGGAGACACACCCCATGGATTTCAAACGCACCTTGCTCGCCGCCGCACTTCCCATCACTGCAGCACTCACCTTCACCCTCAGCAGCGCCGCCCAGGCGCTGGAAATCAAATTCGCCGACATTCACCCCGCCGGTTACCCGACCGTGGTCGCCGAAGAACAACTGGGTAAAACCCTGGTGGCCGACAGCAACGGCAAACTGACTTTCAAGATGTTCGCCGGCGGTGTGCTCGGTTCGGAAAAAGAGGTCATCGAACAGGCCCAGGTCGGCGCCATTCAGATGGCCCGGGTCAGCCTAGGCATCGTCGGGCCGGTGGTGCCGGACGTGAACGTGTTCAACATGCCGTTCGTGTTCCGCGACCAGGCGCACATGCGCAAAGTCATCGACGGTGAAGTCGGTGACGAAATCCTCGACAAGATCACCCACTCCGAATTCAACCTGGTCGCCTTGGCCTGGATGGACGGCGGCACACGCAATATCTACACCAAGAAACCGGTTCGCAGCCTCGCCGACCTCAAAGGCATGAAGATCCGCGTGCAGGGCAACCCGATGTTCATCGACACCATCAATGCCATGGGCGGCAATGGCATCGCGATGGATACCGGCGAGATTTTCAGTGCCTTGCAGACCGGGGTGATCGACGGCGCGGAAAACAACCCGCCGACCCTGCTCGAACACAACCACTACCAGAACGCCAAGTTCTACAGCCTGACCGGGCACCTGATCCTGCCCGAGCCGATCGTGATGTCGAAAATCACCTGGGAAAAACTCAGCCCCGACCAGCAAGTGTTGGTGAAAAAAGCCGCCAAAGCCGCACAGGCCCAGGAACGCACACTGTGGGATGCGAAGTCCGCCAGCAGCGAAGAAAAACTCAAGGCCGCCGGCGTCGAGTTCATCACCGTCGACAAAAAACCTTTCTATGAAGCCACGGCGTCGGTCCGGGAGAAATACGGCGCGCCTTACGCCGACCTGATCAAGCGCATCGAAGCCATTCAGTAACCCCCCCTGCATTCATGAAAGGCCCGGCACCGTTGACGAGTGAATCGTCAGCGGCGCCCGGTTACGGTGAAATCCGATGAAGAATTTGCTGCTGCGCATCAACGACAGGATTTACATGACCTGCATCTGGGTCGCCGGCCTGTCGGTCCTGGCTATTTCCCTGATCATTCCCTGGGGCGTCTTCGCCCGTTACATCCTCGGCACCGGTTCCAGCTGGCCGGAGCCCACCGCGATCTTGCTGATGATGGTCTTCACCTTCATCGGCGCCGCCGCCAGTTATCGGGCCGGAGCGCACATGGCCGTGGCCATGCTCACTGACCGTATGGCCCCCGAACTGCGCAAGACCATGAGCATTGTTTCGCAACTGCTGATGGCGACCATTTGCCTGTTTATGGCCATCTGGGGCACCAAGCTCTGCATGTCCACCTGGAACCAGTTCATGAGCGCCTTGCCTACCTTGCGCGTGGGCATCACCTACATGCCGATCCCCGTAGGCGGTGTGCTGACGCTGATTTTCGTGCTGGAAAAACTCTTGCTCGGTGACCAGAGCAACCGTCGGGTCGTGCGTTTCGACCTGGTTGAAGAAAGCGAAGGTGCCGCCTAAATGGACGCTCTGATTCTGCTCGGCAGTTTTATCGCTTTGATCCTGATCGGCATGCCGGTCGCCTACGCCCTGGGGCTTTCTGCCTTGATCGGGGCGTGGTGGATCGACATCCCGTTCCAGGCGCTGATGATTCAGGTCGCGGGCGGCGTTAACAAATTCTCGTTGCTGGCGATTCCTTTCTTCGTGCTCGCCGGCGCGATCATGGCCGAGGGTGGCATGTCCCGCAGGCTGGTGGCTTTTGCCGGGGTGCTGGTGGGGTTCGTGCGCGGCGGCTTGTCGCTGGTGAACATCATGGCCTCGACCTTCTTTGGCGCGATTTCCGGGTCTTCAGTGGCAGACACGGCGTCGGTCGGTTCAGTGCTGATTCCGGAGATGGAGCGTCGCGGCTATCCGCGGGATTTCTCCACCGCCGTGACAGTCAGCGGTTCAGTACAAGCCCTGTTGACGCCACCCAGCCATAACTCAGTGCTGTACTCGCTGGCCGCTGGCGGGACCGTTTCGATCGCTTCGCTGTTCATGGCCGGCGTGGTGCCGGGCCTGCTGATGAGCGCGTGCCTGATGGTGCTGTGCCTGATCTTCGCCAGAAAGCGCAACTACCCCAAGGGCGAAGTCATTCCCCTGCGGCAAGCGCTGAAAATCTGCGGTGAAGCGATGTGGGGCCTGATGGCGATGGTCATCATTCTCGGCGGGATTCTCTCGGGCATCTTCACCGCCACCGAATCGGCGGCGATCGCGGTGCTGTGGTCATTCTTCGTCACCATGTTCATCTACCGCGACTACAAGTGGCGTGAGCTGCCCAAGTTGATGCACCGCACGGTGCGCACGATCTCGATCGTGATGATCCTGATCGGCTTCGCCGCCAGCTTCGGCTACATCATGACGCTGATGCAGATCCCGGCGAAGATCACCACGATGTTCCTGACCCTGTCGGACAACCGTTACGTGATCCTGATGTGCATCAACGTGATGCTGCTGTTGCTCGGCACGGTGATGGACATGGCGCCGCTGATCCTGATCCTTACGCCGATTCTGATGCCGGTGATTCTGGGCATTGGCGTGGACCCGGTGCAGTTCGGCATGATCATGCTGGTGAACCTGGGGATCGGCTTGATCACGCCACCGGTGGGCGCGGTGCTGTTTGTCGGCTCGGCGGTGGGCAAGGTCAGCATCGAAAGCACCGTGAAAGCGCTGCTGCCGTTCTATGGCGTGCTGTTCCTGGTGCTGATGGCCGTGACCTACATTCCCGCCATTTCGCTGTGGTTGCCGCATTTGGTGTTGTGACCCTTTATTTGTAGGAGCCAGGCTTGCCGGCGAAAGCGTTCTTGAGGACGCCTTCGCCGGCAAGCCTGGCTCCTACAAAAAGCTCCATTCATTCATGTCCCACAAACATTCATATCGCTGGTCAACATGACGCCAACACTCCTGGAACTCGAAGACGAACTCACCCGCCTCACCCTCGCCCCCGAACTCGGGGCGAGCATCGTCAACTGGACTGTGCGCAGCACCGGCCAGCCACTGTTGCGCCACAGTGACCAACACGCCTTGAACACCGGCCTGCCCGGCAAACTCGCCTGTTATCCCCTGGCGCCATGGTCGAACCGCATCGCCGAAGGTGGTTTCAACTGCCCGGATGGCTGGCTTGCGCTGACGCCCAACAGCCTCACCGATCCGCTGCCGATCCATGGCAGTGCCTGGCAACAGCCGTGGCAGATCGTCTCGCACACCCGCGATGAAATCGTCCTGCAACTCGACAGCACCACGCCCTTCGCTTATCGCGCAAGGCAACGTTTCCATCTGAGTGAGGGCCAGTTGAGCATCGATTTGCAGGTCACCCATCTGGCTGAACACGCCGCCTGGCATGGGCTCGGTTTACACCCCTACTTCCCGCGCACTGCAGACACTCGGTTGCAGACGCAGGCGCGAGAGGTCTGGTTGTGCGACGGCGCAAAACTGCCGACGCAACTCAGTTCGATTCCTGAGGAATGGGACTTCAGCCAGCCCCGGGCATTACCCGAAACGCTGGTGGACAACGGCTTTTGCGCATGGGATGGCTACTGCCTGATCAAGCAACCCGAGCTGGGTTATGAACTGGAATGCCAAGCCACCGGCAGCGACTACTATCTGCTCTACTGCCCCGTGGGCCTGGAGTTTTTCTGTATCGAACCGGTGAGCCATCCGGTCAACGCCCATCACTTGCCGGGCCGGCCAGGGTTGCGTTTGCTGGAGCAAGGGCAATCTGCCGAGCTGGGTTTCAGCCTGGGCTATCGCTACGCCAACAGCTGAGTCAGCACCGCGCGCAACTTGCCGGGTTTCACCGGTTTGTTCAGCAGCGGCGCGTCGAGTCGCTGCAGTGAGCGCCGACACTGGTCGGTGCGGTCGGCGGTGATGATCACCGCTGGAATCGCCTGGCTGAAATGCTCGCGCAAATGCCGAACCACTTCACAGCCCACCACGCCGTGATCCAGGTGATAATCCGCCAGAATCAATTCCGGCGCCTGTCCCTGCAATGCCACCAGCGCGGTGGCCTCGTCGGTGGCGATGACCACCTCGCAGCCCCACTGCCCAAGCAGCGCGCTCATGCTTTCAAGAATGCTGACTTCGTTATCCAGCACCAACAGCCGCCGGCCCGGCAACGGGTTGCCGGTACTTGGTTGCGGCGCGGCCTGACTGATCGGCAGTGGGATCTCAAGGGAAATCGGCACTTCGATGCTGAACATCGAACCGCGCCCCGGCAGCGAATGAACCTGAATCCTGTAGTCGAGGATCTTGGCGATGCGTTCGACAATCGCCAGTCCCAGGCCCACGCCCTTGCGATCGGCGGCGCGCCCGACGTCCAGTTGGTTGAATTCGAGGAAGATCGAGTCAAGACGATCCGCAGGAATCCCGCGCCCGGTGTCCCAGACTTCGATACGCAGCGCATCGCCCCGGCGTCTTGCCCCCAGCAGAATGCAGCCTTCGTCGGTGTAGCGGCAGGCATTGCTGAGGAAGTTGCGCAAAATCCGCGTCATCAAGCGCAAGTCGGTATGAATGGCGTAATCGCCCATGTGGACCCGCAGGTTCAACCCGGCTGCCGCAGCCACCGACTGAAACTCCGAGACCAGTGGCGCGAGCAATTCGTCGAGGCGGTACAGGGCAATATCCGGCTTCACCGCGGCCTGATCGAGCCGGGAAATATCCAGCAGATCGGTGAGCAAATCTTCCGCCCCTTCCAGCGCCTGATGCGTGCGCTCCACCAGCACCTGCTCGACGTCGGGCAGTTTGCGCTCGCGCAAGGTCGAGATAAGCAAACGCGCGGCGTTGAGCGGTTGCAGCAAGTCGTGACTGGCGGCGGCGAGGTATTTGTCCTTGCTGCGATTGGCCGCTTCGGCGGCGTCACGGGCATCGCGCAAGGCTTCGGCGGCGTCCATCAACTCGTTGGTGCGCGCGGTGACCCGCTGCTCCAGTTCGTCATTGAGTTGTTGCAGGCGCCGCTGAGCGAGTTTTCGTTCGGTGATGTCGGCGACAAAGCCCTCCACCAAACCTTCCTGATCCGGTTTGAGCAGCAGATTCATCAACACGTCGAGGACGCTGCCGTCCTTGCGCCGCAGTTGAGTTTCATAGCCCAGCAGGCTGCGCTCGCGCTGGAGGATTTCGCCGATGCTTTCCAGTTCTTGCGCCCCGCCGACGAACAACGTGCCCGCCAGGTCCGTCAGGGTAAACAGCACCTCCTGGGGGTTTTGATAGCCGAGCATCCGCGCCAGCGCCGGGTTGGCGGCGCGCATGCCCTCCAGCAGGCTGGCCTGGAAGATCCCGTGTACCGCGTTTTCGAACAGCCATTTGTAGCGGTTGCGTTCGGTTTCCAGTTCATCCAGGCGCGCGGCCAGTTCCGGGTAATGACTCTTGCGCGCCGAGTGGTTGCCTAAGCCGAGTAACCCGGCCAGCGCCCGTTGTTGCTCGTCAGAGGGCTTCGCCATAGACGACCTCGACGTCGCGCTGACTGGACTCGCGCGGGTTGGTCAGGATGCACGGGTCGTGCATGGCGTGTTGCGACAGGAACGGAATATCCGCGGTACTCACCCCATGCAGGCCGAGGGTTTCGTGGAAGCCGATGGCGTGCTTGAGGGCGATCAGGTGTTCGACCAGCCGCCCGCAAATCTGCCGGTGATTGAGGCCACGGCAATCAATACCGAACGTCTCGGCGATCACCTTGAAGCGCTCCGGCGCCGAGCTGTAGTTGAACGCCACCACGTGTTCCACCAACACCGCATTACAGAGGCCATGGGGCAGATCGAGGAAGCCGCCAAGGCTGTGGGACATGGCGTGCACCGCGCCAAGGATCGCGTTGGAGAACGCCAGACCGGCCTGCATGCTGCCGAGCATGATTTTCTCGCGCAGGGCGATGTCGCCGGGGTTGGCGATCATTTGCACCAGATTGCCGTTGATCAGCCGCATCGCCTCCAGCGCATGAGGGTCGGTGAGCGGCCCGTGACCGGTGGAGACGAAGGCTTCGATGGCATGGACCAACGCGTCGATGCCGGTACAGGCCGACAGGAACGGGTCCATGCTCAGGGTGGTTTCCGGGTCGATCAGCGACACGTCCGGCACCGCAGCCTTGCTGACGATGGAGAACTTCATGCGTTCTTGCTGATTGGAGATGATCACGAACTGCGACACATCGGCCGACGTGCCGGCGGTGGTCGGGATCAGGATCAGCGGCGGGCTGGGCATGCGCAACATGTCCACGCCCTCGAACTCGAGGATGTTGCGCCCGTGGGCGACGACAATGCCGATGCCCTTGCCGCAATCCATCGGGCTGCCGCCACCGATCGCCACGATCACATCGCAGTGATTCTCCCGGTACAGCTCGGCGCCGAGCATGACTTCTTCGATCCGCGGGTTGGGCGAAACGTCGCTATACAAAAAGAAATCAATGCCCTGGGCTTGCAGGCTGGCCTCGACATCGGCGACCCAACCGGCGGCAATCACACCGGGGTCGCTGACCACCAGCACTTTGCGGGCGCCGAAGGTCTTGGCGTAGTTACCGACGTTGTGCCGACAGCCGGCACCGAAGATGATTTCAGGCGAAACGAATTTACGCAGCTGGCTGAGATTCTGGCTCATTGGAAAGCCTGTTTTTATTGTTTTGAAAGGTAAAGACCACACTAAAGCATCCGGCTGCGAATGCAATCAGACCAATGGATAGCGAGCCAGCCCGGGGGGCCACCCCAATCTCAGATTCACCGAAGATCCCCTGTGGGAGCGAGCCTGCTCGCGATGGCTGTCTTCCAGTCAAAATGATGTTGTCTGACACTCCGCTATCGCGAGCAGGCTCGCTCCCACAGGGGATTTGTGTCAGCCCACGATTCATCCACGATAAATCAGCCGCGAAGCCTTTTCATTGCGCAAGGTCAGGTGTTCCATGCCCTGCCCCGGCGCGTCGGCTTCGTCCCGGGCCTTGAGAATAACGTCGTGGTGCGGTGACTTGCTGCACACCGGATCAGCGTTGCTCGCGTCCCCCGTGAGCATGAACGCCTGGCAGCGGCAGCCGCCAAGGTCCTTGTGCTTTTCATCGCAGGAACGGCACGGCTCTTTCATCCAGTCATCGCCGCGAAAACGGTTGAAGCCGAAGGAGTCGTTCCAGATGTGCGCGATGCTGTGCTCGCGCACGTTGGGAAACTGCACCGGCAGCTGGCGGGCGCTGTGACAAGGCAACGCCGTGCCGTCCGGGGTGATGTCGAGAAACAGGTTGGCCCAGCCATTCATGCAGGTCTTGGGGCGTTCTTCGTAGTAATCCGGGGTGACGAAAATCAGCTTGCACGGGTGGCCCTCGGCTTCAAGCCGCTGGCGGTATTCATTGGTGATGCGCTCGGCGCGCTGCAACTGTTCGCGGGTCGGCAACAGGCCGACGCGGTTGAGTTCGGCCCAACCGTAGAACTGGCACGTCGCCAACTCGACGAAATCCGCCTCCAGCTCCAGGCACAGTTCGATGATCTGCGCGATCTGGTCGATGTTGTGTCGATGGGTGACGAAGTTCAGCACCATCGGGTAACCCTGGGCTTTCACCGCACGGGCCATGGCCAGTTTCTGGGCGAAGGCCTTGCGCGAACCGGCGAGCAGATTGTTGACCTGTTCGTCGGCGGCCTGAAAGCTGATCTGGATGTGGTCCAGCCCGGCGACTTTGAAGTCGCGGACCTTCTGTTCGGTCAGGCCGATACCCGAGGTGATCAGGTTGGTGTAGTAACCCATGTCCCGCGCGGCCTTGATCAGCTCGGCCAGATCTTGGCGCACCAACGGCTCGCCACCGGAAAAACCCAGTTGCGCAGCGCCCATCTCCCGCGCCTCGTGGAACACCCGAATCCATTCTTCTGTGCTCAACTCCTCGCCCTGCTGGGCGAAGTCCAGCGGGTTGGAGCAATACGGGCATTGCAGCGGGCAGCGATAGGTCAGCTCCGCCAGCAACCACAGCGGTGGGCCGGGTTGCTGTTCGATCTGGCTCACAAGATGATCCCCCGGTGCCAGACCCGCTCCGTGGTGACGGTGTGATACGGCGGGCGATCCAGCTCATAGGCCATGCTCATCGCGTCGAGCATGCTCCACAGCACATCGAGCTTGAACTGCAGAATCTCCAGCATGCGTTGCTGGCCTTCGACCGTGACGTAATGCGCCAGGGTGATGCGCAAACCATGCTCGACATCGCGCCGGGCCTGGCTCAGACGTGTACGGAAATAGTCGTAGCCGGCCGGGTCGATCCATGGGTAATGGGTGGGCCAGGCGTCGAGCCGGGACTGGTGGATCTGTGGCGCGAACAGTTCGGTCAGCGAGCTGCTGGCCGCTTCTTGCCAGCACGCGCGACGGGCGAAATTGACGTAGGCGTCCACGGCGAAACGCACGCCCGGCAGCACCAGCTCTTGCGAAAGGATTTGTTCGCGATCCAGCCCCACGGCTTCGCCCAATCGTAGCCACGCTTCGATGCCGCCTTCACTGCCGGGGACGCCGTCGTGGTCGAGGATCCGTTGCAGCCATTCCCGACGCACGTCGCGGTCCGGGCAATTGGCGAGGATGGCGGCATCCTTGAGCGGGATGTTCACCTGGTAATAGAAGCGATTGGCGACCCAGCCCTGGATCTGCTCGCGGGTGGCGCGCCCGGCGTACATGGCTTGGTGGAATGGGTGGTGGATGTGGTAATAGGCACCCTTGGCGCGCAGGGCTGCTTCGAATTCGGTGGGGGTCATGGGGGTGTCGGTCATTGCGGTTCTCCGGATTTCGCGGTGTCTGGTCTGGCGCCTTCGCGGGCAAGCCTCGCTCCTACAAGGGTTCTGCGGTGTACACAAACCCCTGTAGGAGCGAGGCTTGCCCGCGAAGAGGCCATCCGCTACAGCTCAATACTCATGCCGTCATAGGCCACTTCAATCCCGCGCCGTTCCAGCAACGCCCGCTCGGCCGAGTCTTCATCGAGGATCGGGTTGGTGTTGTTGATGTGGATCAGCACCTTGCGCTGACGGCTAAAGCCCTCCAGCACGTCGAGCATGCCGCCGGGGCCGCTTTGTGGCAGGTGGCCCATTTCACTGCCCAGGCTCTGGCCGACTTCGCACACACGCATTTCATCGTCGCGCCACAGCGTGCCGTCCAGCAGCAGGCAGTCGGCGCGCTGCATCCAGCTCAATACCTCAGCGTCGATTTGCCCCAGCCCCGGCGCATAGAAAACCGATGCACCGTTGCGCAGGTCTTCGATGAACAAGCCAATGGTGTCGCCCGGTTGAGGGTTGCCACGGTTGGGTGAATACGGAGGTGCATTGCTGACCAACGCAATCGCGCGAAATTGCAGGTGTGGGCAGGCAGCGATACTGAACGGTTCGCGATCCAGTTCGATGGGTTGCCACTGCAAGCCACCGTTCCAGTGTTTGAGCATGGTGAACAGGGGAAAGCCGCTGCTCAGGTCTTCGTGAACCCGCTCGGTGCACCAGACCGCATGCGGGCAGCCTTCGCGCAGGCTCAACAGCCCGGTGCAATGGTCGATCTGACTGTCCAGCAGGACGACACCGGCAATCGCCGTGTCACGCAAGCGTCGGGCCGGTTGCATCGCCGGAAAGCTTTCGAGTTGCGCGCGAATGTCCGGTGAAGCATTGCAGAGCACCCACTCCACACCGTCGTCGCTCAGGGCAATGGACGACTGCGTGCGGCGTTGTGCACGCAGGTTGCCGTTGCGCATCGCGGCGCATTGACGGCAGTTGCAGTTCCATTGCGGAAAACCACCGCCGGCGGCGGAACCGAGAACGCGGATGTGCATGGGATGCCTCCAGAAGGCAGGCCCGGCCAACGCGACGGCTGACCGGGCGATCAATCAACGGTTGGCGAAATACATCGTCACTTCGAAGCCAATACGCAGATCGGTAAACGCGGGTTTATTCCACATGGGTCAATCCTCTTCTTGTGCCGGATGATTCCGGTAAGACCATTAATGCACGGGGGATGAGATGACCGAATGCTACTTTCGACGGAGTTGGCGGCGTGCGTTGGTAGGGGGTGTCGCGCGGTCTCAAGTACACGGAGAACCCATGTGGGAGCGGGCTTGCTCGCGAAAGCGGATTGTCAGTCAACATAATTGTTGAATATCAAGCCGCCTTCGCGAGCAAGCCCGCTCCCACATTGGGGTTGTGGTGTTCTTGCGGGTTAGAAGAACCCCAACGGATTGATGTCGTAGCTCACCAGCAGGTTTTTGGTCTGTTGGTAATGGTCGAGCATCATCTTGTGGTTCTCACGGCCGACACCGGATTTCTTGTAGCCACCGAACGCGGCGTGGGCCGGGTACAGGTGGTAGCAGTTGGTCCAGACGCGCCCGGCCTTGATCGCCCGGCCCATGCGGTAGGCGCGGTTGATGTCGCGGGTCCACAGGCCGGCGCCGAGGCCGAACTCGCTGTCGTTGGCAATCGCCAGGGCTTCGGCTTCGTCCTTGAAGGTGGTGATACCCACCACCGGGCCGAAGATTTCCTCCTGGAATACGCGCATTTTGTTGTGGCCCTTGAGCAGGGTCGGCTGGATGTAATAGCCGCTCGACAAGTCGCCTTCAAGACGCTCGGCCGCGCCGCCGGTGAGCAGTTCGGCACCCTCCTCCTGAGCGATCTTCAGGTACGAGAGGATCTTGTCGTATTGCTGCTCGGACGCCTGGGCGCCGACCATGGTTTCGGTGTCCAGCGGGTTGCCGCGCTTGATCTTGACGATCTTCTTCATCACCTCGGCCATGAACGGCTCGTAGATCGATTCCTGCACCAGCGCCCGGGAAGGACAGGTGCAGACTTCGCCCTGGTTGAAGAACGCCAGCACCAGGCCTTCGGCGGCTTTCTCGATGAACTGCGGCTCGGCGTTCATGATGTCTTCGAAGAAAATGTTCGGCGATTTGCCGCCCAGTTCAACGGTGCTTGGAATGATGTTCTCGGCGGCGCAATGCATGATGTGCGCACCGATCGGGGTGGAACCGGTGAAGGCGATCTTGGCGATGCGCTTGCTGGTGGCCAGCGCCTCACCGGCTTCGCGACCGAAGCCCTGGACGATGTTCAGCACGCCGGCCGGCAGCAAGTCGGCGATCAGCTCGGCGAACACCATGATCGACAGCGGCGTTTGTTCGGCGGGTTTGAGCACGATGCAGTTGCCGGCCGCCAGGGCCGGGGCGAGTTTCCAGGCGGCCATCAGCAGCGGGAAGTTCCACGGGATGATCTGCCCGACCACGCCCAGCGGTTCGTGGAAATGATAGGCGGTGGTCAGTTCGTTGATCTCGGCGGCGCCGCCTTCCTGAGCGCGGATGCAACCGGCGAAGTACCGGAAGTGGTCGGCAGCCAAAGGCACGTCGGCGTTGAGGGTTTCGCGCACGGCCTTGCCGTTGTCCCAGGTTTCGGTGACGGCGAGGATTTCCAGGTTCTGCTCGATGCGGTCGGCGATTTTCAGCAGCACCAGCGAGCGATCCTGCGCCGAGGTTTTGCCCCAGGCATCGGCGGCGGCATGGGCAGCGTCGAGGGCTTTTTCGATGTCGGCGGCGCTGGAGCGCGGGAACTCGGCAATCACTTCACCGGTGACCGGTGAGGTGTTGGTGAAGTACTCGCCGTTGATTGGGGCAACGAATTCGCCGCCGATGAAATTGCCGTAGCGCGGTTTGAAGGAAACGATAGCGCCGGCTGTTCCGGGTTGTGCGTAGATCATGGTGGGCCTCTGTCTGGGTCGATGCCTGTCGAGCCAACAGGCGATGAACCGATAGTAGAGAGCCCCGCCTGCCAGACGAATGCGCCGTTGGCAGGGGGATTCTCGTTATTTGGTAGTAGGTTTCACACAAACTAATGTGGGAGCGGGCTTGCTCGCGAAGGCGGTGTATCAGGCAATACATGTGCTGAATGTAAGGCCCTCTTCGCGAGCAAGCCCGCTCCCACAGGGGGTTAGTGTTTGGCTACGAGGTCTTTAGGCAGCTTGAACGTCCAGAGCATGCCGCCCTGGTTGAAGTCCTTGACGCGCTTGGCCACTTCGCCGCCCCACAGTGGTACTGCGCCGCCCCAGCCGGAGAGCACGGAGACGTATTGTTCGCCGTCCATTTCCCAGGTGATGGGCGAGCCGAGCACGCCGGAACCGGTCTGGAATTCCCAGACTTTCTCGCCAGTCTTGGCATTGAATGCCTGCAGGAAACCTTCCGGCGTACCGGTGAACACCAGGTTGCCCTTGGTGGTCAGCACCCCGCCCCACAGCGGCGCGAAGTTCTTGTGGCGCCAGACTTCCTTGCCGGTTTTCGGGTCGATGGCGCGCAGCACGCCGATGTAGTCTTCATTCAACGGTTTGATAGTGAAACCGGCACCGAGGAACGCCGCGCCTTTCTTGTAGGCGATGCCTTCGTTCCAGATGTCCATGCCCCATTCGTTGGACGGCACATAGAACAGGCCGGTGTCGCGGTTGTAGGCCATCGGCATCCAGTTTTTCGCCCCCAGGAACGCTGGCGCGACGAACACCGAACTGCCTTTGGCCTCGGAACCCGGCGCACCCGGACGGCTGGCGTCGTTGTAGATTGGCCGACCGTTTTTATCCAGGCCGCTGGCCCAGGTGATCTTGTCCACGAACGGGAAGCCACGGATGAATTTGCCGTTGGTGCGATCGAGCACGTAGAAGAAACCGTTACGGTCCGCCGTGGCTGCGGCTTTGATTTCCTTACCGCCTTCGTTGTAGTTGAACGACACCAGTTCGTTCACGCCGTCATAGTCCCAGCCGTCGTGTGGCGTGCTCTGGAAGTGCCATTTGATCGTGCCGTCATCCGGGTTCAGCGCCAGGCGCGATGACGAGTAGAGGTTGTCGCCAGGACGCAGGTGCGAGTTCCACGGCGCCGGGTTGCCGGTGCCGAACAGCAACAGGTTGGTTTCCGGGTCGTAGTAGCCACCCAGCCAAGGGGCCGCGCCGCCGGTTTTCCACAGATCGCCGGGCCAGGTTTTGCCCGCTTCGCCGCCGGAGATGCCGTTTTCTACCGCTTTGCCGTCCTTGTAGACATAACCCATGTGGCCTTCGACGGTCGGCCGGCTCCACAGCAGGTCGCCGTTTTTCGGGTCGTAGGCTTCGATCTTGCCCACCACCCCGAACTCGCCACCGGCCACACCGGTGATCAGTTTGCCGTTGATGACCAACGGCGCGGCGCTGATGGAATAGCCTTCCTTGTGGTCGGCGACTTTCTTGCTCCAGACGACCTTGCCGGTGTCCTTGTTCAGGGCCACGAGCTTGGCGTCGAGGGTGCCGAAAATCACCAGATCGCCATACAGCGCAACGCCACGGTTGATCACGTCGCAGCACGGACGGATGTCATCGGGCAGGCGCGCGTCGTATTGCCAGAGCTTCCTGCCGGTACGCGCATCCACCGCGAACACCCGCGAGTAGGAGCCGGTCATGTACATCACGCCGTCCTTGATCATCGGCTGCGCTTGCTGACCGCGCTGTTTTTCCCCGCCGAACGAAAAGGCCCAGACCGGTCGCAGGTCCTTCACGTTATCGACATTGAGGGTGTCCAGCGGGCTATAGCGCTGACCCTGGACGCCCAGGCCGTTGGTGACGATCTGCTCCGGGTTCTTCGGGTCCTGGAGGATGTCTTGATCGGAGACTGCGGCCAATGCCTGGCCAGACAACAGCATGGCACTGAGCAGCATGCTCAAAACGAAAGGTTGGCGACGTGCGGGTTGGGTCATGACGGCTGCCTCTGCGGTTTTTGTTATACCCGGGAAATTTTCCCGGTCTGGTGCAGATTCTTGGGCGCCGCCGCCCTTGCAACAATTACCCGCAGTGCTGAGATTGCTAGTTCCTTAGTACCGGGTCGGTCGCGGATTTTGTGATCGACATCGGTCCCTGTGGGAGCGGGCTTGCTCGCGAAGGCGGTATGTCAGGCAACATCAGTGCTGAATGTGAATGCCTCTTCGCGAGCAAGCCCGCTCCCACAGTGGATCTTCGGCGCACACAACATCTGCGTTCACACCGCTCAAATGTGGGAGCGGGCTTGCTCGCGAAGGCGGTGTGTCAGGCAACATCAGTGCTGAATGTGAATGCCTCTTCGCGAGCAAGCCCGCTCCCACAAGGGATCTTCGGCGCACACAACATCTGCGTTCACACCGCTCAAATGTGGGAGCGGGCTTGCTCGCGAAGGCGGTGTGTCAGGCAACATCAATACTGAATGTGAATGCCTCTTCGCGAGCAAGCCCGCTCCCACAAGGGATCTTCGGTGTACACAACATCTGTGCTCACACCGCTCCCACAGGGGATCTTCGGTGTACACAATATCTGCGTTCACACCGCTCAAATGTGGGAGCGGGCTTGCTCGCGAAGGCGGTGTGTCAGGCAACATCAGTGCTGGCCCGAATCCACCCGCCTCATCTGCCCCCGTTCGTAACGCGGGTACAAATGGCTGACGCTGCGGATCAGTTCATAGCGACTCAGGCTGATCCCGGCGAAACGCTCGGGGATGGGGCTGCGGATCATCTCGGCCATGTCGCTGCCATTGGCCGCGCCGTCGCGCATCAGCTGGTCCAGCCAGGTCAGGTAATCGTGCATCTGCTCGAACGGTTTTGTATCCGTGGCCACCGGCCCATGGCCGGGGACGATCAGTGTCCACGGCAATCCCTGCAGGGTCGCGATCTCGGCCAGCCACACCGACAGCCCCGGGCTGTTGGGCGTGGTCAGGGCGCGTTGATAAAACACCAGATCCCCGGCAAACAACACGCCGGTTTTCTGGTCGAGAATAGCCAGATCCGCGCCGGTGTGCCCACCCAGACTCAGTAGGCGCAAATCGTGGTTCCCAAAACTGTGCATGCCAGGCGTCAGCACCTGCGTCGGCAACACCACTTCGGTGCCGCGCATCCAGTCACCCACTAGCCGATACATGTTTTCAGCCATGGCATCACCCTGTTGCCGCAACAGTTCGGTGGTACCGGCCAAGGCGCCAATCGGCACGTCGGTGAAAGCCTGGTTGCCCAACACATGATCAGGATGGTGATGGGTCAGCAGCACCTGGATCACCGGCTTATCGGTGGTCGCCGCAATCGCGTTGCGCAGGGCCTCGCCATAGCGTTTCGACGGCCCGGTGTCGATGACCACCACACCCTTTTCCGTGACGATGAACGCGGTGTTGACGATGTTGCCGCCGTTGCTCTTGGCGAAGTTGTCGGTACTGCCTTCCAGCAGCCAGGTGCCTTCGGCGATCTGCCGGGGCTTGAGTGCGTAATCGGGATCGGCCAGGGTCGGCAGGCTCAGACTGATGAACAACAGCAGCATCCAGCGCATCACTCGCTCCTTGGGTCAGGGTATGGCCGCATCGAATTGATTGCCGC
Source organism: Pseudomonas sp. PDM24 (assembly GCF_019218905.1). Classification (NCBI taxonomy): domain Bacteria; kingdom Pseudomonadati; phylum Pseudomonadota; class Gammaproteobacteria; order Pseudomonadales; family Pseudomonadaceae; genus Pseudomonas; species Pseudomonas sp. PDM24. Next base: position 414,022 of record NZ_JAHUWR010000003.1, read on the forward strand.
TGTTGTCGCGCAACACCAGACGCGTCTGCCCTGCTCCTTCGATGTCAAAGGCCAGATTGGGGTTTTCGCTGACCGCCGGGAACAACTCCAGACGCGCCAGCAATTGATCGTTTTGATCGCGCAGCTCGGCCTGGTTGATGAAAAACTCCGGGATGCCGCTGACCATGCCGTTGTCCATCGGATGCGCCACCTGCAAACGCACGCGACTGAACTCGCCCCGGGGATAACGGCCACCCAGCACTTCGCCGATGCGTTCCTCCCAACCCGGTTGCGTGCGCACCACGCTTGGCGCCGTACAACCGCCGCCCGCCGCATCGATCAGGGTCGAGCCGACATGCCACAGCCCATCGCGGGTCAATACCGCCGCACGCAACGGCGTGGCTTGTTCAACGCGGATGCGGATCGACAGCCATGGCAGCACACCGGTCAAGGGTTCGAAGTCGACGATTTTCGGCAGCGGATTGAGTTCGGCCCAGGCGAGGATGCGCACCACTTCGCCCTTGAACGCCCGGGCGTCGATTTCCAGCGGCACTTGCCGGGCGTCTTCGGCAAACGGTGGCGCGAGCAACTTGACCCGCTCGTCGAACACGAACGGTGCGTCGCCGAGCATCTGCTTGTGATAGAACCCCCACATCACCGACGGCACCGGGTCTTTACCCGGCTCGACGTCCGCCGCGTTCGCGGCCAAGGGTAACCAGCAGGCCAACAGACAACTCGCTCGCCAGTTCACTATTGATACATCTCGGGCACGTCATACCGCAGGCCGTAACGGGCATAAATGGCTTTCACCGAGCCCTCACGAATCAACGCTTCCAGCGCCTCTTCCACGGCGTAGGCCAGTTGCCGATTGCTTTCATGCACAGCCATGCCGATCTCCCAAAGCTGTTTGCCCATGTTCGGGTAGGCGTTTTCCGCCAGCGCCACTTGCGGGTCGGCGGCCTGATGAACTTGCCAGTCGATCTCGCCGCGCATGGCCATTACCGCGTCGACTTCACCAGCCTTCATCGCGGAAAAGGCCTGGGGCACGCCCGGGTAGTGATGGGTCTTGGCGGCGAGCATGCCGTTGAACACCGAGGTCAGGTAAAACGACGGCACGCTGTCGACTTCGACGCCGATCGGGTGTTGCTGGAACACCGCGACGCTGGCCACTGAGTCCAATCGACGACGGTCATAAGCCACTTGCCATTGTTCGGTCTGGTACGGCCCGAACATCACCACATGGCCGTTTTCCAGCTCACCCAGTTCATTGCGTTTCTGTGCGTAATCGCGATCGTAGGGCACGCGCATCATCAGGTCGGCCAGTTGCTGATTGTGCAACTGGCTGGCCCGCCAGATGTAATCGCGCAGGTCGTCGTCGAGCTTTTCTCCGGCGGGTGCCCAAATCAGTTTCAGGCGTACCCCCATGGCCTTGGCCAGCGCCTGGGCGAGTTCAACATCGACCCCGCGAGCCTGACCAGCGTCTTCAAAGCTGTAGGGCGCGAAGTCCTTGTACACCGCGACTTTCAGCTCGGCGGCGGCGATCATTTCGTCATAGGTACGGACCTGCGCCTGCGCTGCCTGGCAACACAGCCACACAGCGCTGATCAACACCGCGAGCAAACGCATGGGTCACTCCTCGACATGCACGCTGTCCAGGTAGGTGCGTACCGCCCACAAGGCTTCCTGACTCAGGTAGTCGGCCATCTTCGGCATGTACACCCGGCCGTCACGCACGGCGCCATGGCGCACACGTTCGACGAACCATTCATCACCGGCCTCGCCGACGTCGAGCATGCGCAAGTCGGGAGCGATGCCGCCGGACTTGGCTTCCAGGCCATGACAGGCCGCGCAGTTCTGGTTGTAGGCCGAAGAGCCGATTTGCACGGCTTTTTCGCGTTCCGGGGAGGAACGGTAAGGGTTCGCCGCCGCCCAACCATCGGCATCGACCTGCACACCGGCATCCTTGATCGGGGTCAGTCCCTGGGTTTCGACGGCTTGGGGGACCACGTTGCCGTGGGCCCAGACGGAACCTGCGTTGATGAAACCGGCCAGCAGTCCGGCAACGAGCAAGGCGCTGCGTTTTGTTGTCATTGTTCTGCCCTCAAGATTGCACGCAAAACCTCTTTGAAGAGGCTATGGCACCCATCTTAGGAACGGCTTTGCGCCAACCCCATGCTGCTTTGGTGGCCGCGGCCTACTCCCTTGGTAGTAGGGCTTGTGGCGCAGGCCCAACCAATACGGGGCGGGCGCCGTGCAGCTTGTCGATGCCGATCAGGGTCAGGATCAGCAAAAACGGCAGGAGCAGTGCTTTGAGAATTCGCATGGTCAATCTCCCCCCTTGAGTGATGGCCGTTGCAATCCATGCTAAAACCGCGCCGCCCGGGGTGAGTTACTACCTTGGTACTGGCCCATCGGTACTTTCTGCATATTTCCCCGCCCGTCCAGGGTTCCTATGCTGACGCTACCTGTGATGGAGTGCCTTTATGCGCCAGCTCGCCCCTTATGCCTTGATCTACTTGCTGGCGATTGCCTGCGCCGCCGGGGTGGCGACCCAGGTTCAGGCGGCGCAGGCACCGCTGCAAGTGCAGATCGGCTACCTCGGTTATCGCCCCGACCCCGGGCCGTTGCTGTCGAACGTCATTCCCGAACCGACCGATGCCGGCCTGCGCGGCGCCGAACTGGCGATCACCGACAGCAACAGTACCGGGCGCTTTCTCAACCACAGCTACAGCCTGGTCAGCGCCAGCGTCGACAATCCGGATGCGCTGATCGAAGCGGCCAAAGCCCAATACGAACAAGGCCTGCGCCTGTTTGTGGTGAATGCACCAGCGCAGACCCTGCGCCGTCTCAGCGCCGTGCTACCCGACAGCTTGCTGTTCAACGCCGGCAGCGCGGATGACAGCCTGCGCAGCACCGACTGCCTGCCGAACGTGCTACACAGCCTGCCAAGCCGGGCGATGCTGGCCGATGCGCTGGCGCAATTTCTGGTGCTGCGCAAATGGCAGCGGGCGCTGCTGATCGTCGGCCCGACCGCGGACGATCAAGCCTATGCCGCCGCCCTGCGCCGGGCGGCCAAACGCTTCGGCCTGCAACTGGTGGCGGAGAAAACCTGGAGCTTTGATAACGATCAGCGGCGCAGCGCCCAGGCCGACATGCCGCTGTTCACCCAGACCGCCGAGTACGACGTGGTGCTGGTGGCCGATGAACGCGGCGACTTCGGCGAGTACGTGCCCTACCAGACCTGGTATCCACGGCCGGTCGCCGGCACCCAGGGCCTGACCCCGGTGGGCTGGCACAAGACCGTGGAAACCTACGGCGCCGCGCAGTTGCAGAAACGCTTCGAAGCCGTGGCCGGGCGCTGGATGAACGACCGGGATTTCGCCGCGTGGATTGCCGTACGCAGCATCGCCAGTGCGGTGGGCAAACTGCGTCAGGCTGATGCCATGGCGATTCGTACGCTTGAGATCAGCGATCAATTGCCGCTGGACGGCTTCAAGGGTCGCAAGCTCAGTTATCGGCCGTGGAACGGTCAGTTGCGCCAGCCGATCCCCATCGTGCAACCCCGGGCGCTGGTCAGCACCTCGCCGCAAGACGGTTTCCTGCACCCCGTCAACGAAATGGACAGCCTGGGTTACGACAAAGCCGAGGTCCGCTGCCGCTTTCTCTGATCCTTTTTTTTCGACAACAACAATAAGGAATCTGCCATGCGCCGCACCCTGCTTTCCTGTGCCCTGCTTTCCTGGGCCCTGCTGCTCGCCGCCGGGCACGCCGCTGCCAGCACCGCCTGGGTCTCCAACGAAAAGGACAACAGCCTGAGCCTGATCGATATGCAGACCCTGCAAGTCACCGAGACCCTGCCCGTCGGCCAGCGCCCGCGCGGCCTGTTGCTGTCCCACGACAACACGCTGCTGTACATCTGCGCCAGTGATTCGGATCGGGTCCAGGTGATGGACATCGCCACGCGCAAGATCATCAAGGAACTGCCCTCCGGCAAAGACCCCGAGCAATTCGCCCTGCACCCCAACAATCGCTGGCTGTACGTCTCCAACGAGGACGATGCGCTGGTGACGGTGATCGACACCGAAACCTCCAAAGTACTCGGGCAGATCAACGTCGGCGTCGAGCCCGAAGGCATGGCCGTCAGCCCCGACGGCAAGTGGGCGGTGAACACCAGTGAAACCACTAACATGCTGCACTGGATCGACACCAGCACTCAGACCCTGGCCGACAACACCCTGGTCGATCAGCGGCCGCGTTTCGTCGAATTCAATCCCGATGGCTCGCAGCTCTGGGCCTCGGCGGAAATCGGCGGCACGGTGACGATTCTCGACGTCGCCAGCCGCAAGGTACTCAAGACCCTGACCTTCCAGATCAAAGGCGTGCACCCGGACAAAGTCCAGCCGGTGGGGATCAAACTCAGCGCCGACGGCAAGTACGGTTTCGTCGCGCTCGGCCCGGCCAATCATGTGGCGGTGATCGACGCCAAGACCTTCGAGATCCTTGATTACCTGTTGGTGGGCCGACGGGTCTGGCAGATGTCGTTTACCCCGGATCAACGGCAATTGCTGGCCACCAATGGCGTCAGCGGCGACGTATCGGTGATCGATGTCGACAGCCTCAAGGTCACTAAATCGGTGAAAGTCGGGCGCTATCCGTGGGGCGTGGTGGTGACACCATGAACGCCCTTGAAGTCAGCGACCTGAGTTTCGCTTACGGCGCGCGCGAGGCCTTGCGTCAGGTGAGTTTCAATCTGGCAGCGGGGCGTTTTGCGGCGCTGTTGGGACCGAACGGCGCGGGCAAGTCGACGCTGATTGCGCTGCTCACCCGCCTTTATGATGTGCAGCGCGGTGATATTCGGGTCGGCGGCTGCTCCTTGCGCACCTCGGCACGTCCGGCGCTCAAGCAATTGGGTGTGGTGTTTCAGCAAAGCACTTTGGATCTGGACCTCAGTGTTGAGCAAAACCTGCGTTATCACGCCGCGCTGCATGGCCTGTCCCGGCGCCAGACCAACCTGCGAGTGGACGCCGAACTGGCACGCCAGGCCCTGACCGAGCGCCGTCGCGAACGGGTGCGCGAGCTCAATGGCGGCCATCGTCGGCGGGTGGAAATTGCCCGTGCGCTGCTGCATGAGCCAAGCCTGTTGCTGCTCGATGAGGCCAGCGTCGGCCTCGATCCGGCCAGTCGCCTGGCGCTCAACCAACACATCCGCAGCCTGTGCCGCGAGCACACCATCAGCGTGCTCTGGACCACTCATTTGCTGGATGAAGTGCAGCCCAGGGACGACTTGCTGATTCTGCACCAAGGGCGGTTGGTGGCCAGCGGACAGGCTGAGGCGTTGAGCCTGGAACATGGCGGCGACCTCGGTTCGGCCTTCACTCGACTGACGACTTCAGGAGCCGCCCAATGAACGCCTATTGGCAATGTTTCAGCGGTATCGTGCTGCGCGAATGGCTGCGTTTTGTGTTGCAGCGCACGCGGTTTCTCAGCGCTTTGGTGCGGCCGTTGCTGTGGCTGCTGGTGTTCGCTGCCGGTTTTCGCGCCGCACTCGGCATCGCCATCATCGAGCCCTACGACACCTACATCCCCTATGAGGTTTACATCATCCCGGGCCTGGCCTGCATGATCCTGTTGTTCAACGGCATGCAAGGTTCGCTGTCGATGGTCTACGACCGGGAGATGGGCAGCATGCGCGTGCTGCTGACCAGCCCCCTGCCCCGGACCTTCCTGCTGTGCAGCAAATTGCTGGCGACGTCGCTGATTTCACTGTTGCAGGTGTATGCCTTTCTGGCGATTGCCTGGCTGTACGGTGTGCAACCGCCGGCCATGGGTTTGTTGCTGGCCTTGCCGGCATTGCTGCTGGTGGCGTTGATGCTCAGCGCGCTGGGCCTGTTGCTGTCCAACGCCATCCGCCAGTTGGAGAACTTTGCCGGGGTGATGAACTTCGTGATCTTCCCGCTGTTTTTCCTGTCGTCGGCGCTGTATCCGCTGTGGAAAATGCGCGAGTCCAGCGAGTGGTTGTATTGGCTGTGCGCCTTGAACCCGTTCACCCATGCAGTGGAACTGGTGCGGTTTGCGCTGTATGAATGCTTCAACCTGGTGGCGCTGGCGGTATGTACGGGGCTGACACTGATATTCACTCTGCTCGCCGTACTCACCTTCAACCCCCAGCATGCGGCCCTGCGCAAAACCAACTGACAACACAATTCCCCCTGTGGGAGCGGGCTTGCTCGCGAAGAGGCCAGTACATTCAACATCTCTGTCGACCGGCACACCGCTTTCGCGAGCAAGCCCGCTCCCACAGTTGATCTGGTGTTCACAGATTTTGTGTTCACACACTATTCAGTGTGGGAGCAAACCTTGCGCAAAACCAACTGACAACACATTCCCCTGTGGGAGCGGGCTTGCTCGCGAAGAGGCCAGTACATTCAACATCTCTGTCGACCGGCACACCGCTTTCGCGAGCAAGCCCGCTCCCACATTGGGTCTCCATTGAACGCAGCATCGGTGTACGACGCGGGTCCCATAAAACCAGACAAATTACTACTTTAGTACTGGTTTACCTGTCTATCGTCGCATTCACAACGCACCGCTACTGGCATGTAATGGGTTCATAACTATAAGGACTGAACCCCATGCCGCGTGCACGACGTGTTCTGCTGTGCCCTTCTCTCGCCGCACTGTCGTTGAGCCTGTTGCTGGGCGTTGCGAAGGCTGAAACAGCGCTGTTCTCCGCCGAAGGTTATCGCATCGGTCTATACCGCAGCCCAACCCCGACTCAGCTTCAGGGCGCGAGTATCATCGACACGCCTGCCCTGCAAAACCTGCTCAAGCAGACGCCCCATCCGCTGCTGATCGATGTCTACCGCCGGCAATGGCTGCAAGGCCGTTTCATCGAAGATGAGGCCCATGAAAACCTGCCCGGCAGCCATTGGCTGGCCAATACCGGTGACGGTGACCTGACGCCCCCGTGGCAGGATTATTTCGCGCGCCACCTGCAACAATTGACGGCGGGTGATCTGACGCGACCGTTGGTCTTTTACTGCCGCTCCGATTGCTGGTTGAGCTGGAACGCGGTAAAACGCGCCGCTTCCATAGGCTATAAAACACTGTATTGGTACCGCGACGGACTGGATGCCTGGCAAGCGGCGAACCTGCCCGTGACGCCGGACCGGCCCGAGCCCTTTCCCTGACGTGAGCGCTGCGTGTTGTTGTCACACCCGAATCAAAAATAATGAGGTGAAAGGCCATGTACAAAATTCTGATTGCCGACGATCACCCGCTGTTTCGCGAAGCCATTCATAACGTCATCAGCGACGGTTTCCCCGGCAGCGAGGTCATGGAAACCGCCGACCTCGACAGTGCCCTGGCCCTGACCCAGGAACACGACGACCTGGACCTGATCCTGCTCGACCTGAACATGCCCGGCATGCATGGCCTCAATGGCCTGATCAATCTGCGCAACGAGGCGCCGACCATTCCGGTGGTGATCGTCTCGGCCGAGCAGGACAAACAAATCGTGCTGCAAGCCATCACCTATGGCGCAGTGGGATTCATCACCAAGTCCTCGCCTCGGGTACAGATGACCGAAGCCATCCAGCAGATTCTCAACGGCAATGTGTACCTGCCGCCGGACATCATCCGCACGCAAAAAAGCGGCACTCATCGCCGGATGAATGATACTCCGAGCTTCCCGCCCGAATTGCTCCAGGCACTGACCCGCAAACAACTGCTGGTGCTTGAGCGCATGACCAAGGGCGAATCGAACAAACAGATCGCCTACACCCTGGAAATCGCCGAAACCACGGTCAAGGCCCACGTCTCGGCGATATTGCGCAAACTCAATGTGCACAATCGGGTGCAGGCGATATTGAGTGCCGGGGATATTGATTTCGGGTCGTATTTGCGGCGCTGAGTTCGCAGGCAACCAGAAGACCGAGTCGTCCCCTTCGCGAGCAAGCCCGCTCCCACATTAGATCTGAGTCGACTCGGTCAATGTGGGAGCGGGCTTGCTCGCGAAGGGGCCCTAAAAATCACCCAACTCTCTCAGGCACACCTCAAGGCCGACCAAGCAAATGACTCATCGCCGTCTTGAGCTTCATCGGCCGCACCGGCTTGTGCATCAGGGTGTGGCCCAGTTCGCGGATCTGCTGTTTGAGTTCGTTGCTGTAGTTGGCGGTGATCATCATTGCCGGGATCGCTGAAGCGCGACGGGCGTTGATGCGGGCCACGGCGTCGACACCATTCTTCTCGTCATCCAGGTGATAGTCGGCGATCAGCAGGTCGGCTTCGGCGTGATAATTATCCACTTGGCGCGCCAGGTCCTCTTCCGACAGCGCCGTGATCACCCGGCAGCCCCAACCTTCGAGCAAGGTGCGCATCCCCGCGCAAATCGCCGCGTCGTTGTCCAGCACCCACACCCGTGCACCGCGCAGGCGCTCGAGCATCGGTTCGCTCATCAACAGGTTCGGCAATGCCTTGGGCGCCGTGGCACTCAACGGTACTTCGACGGAAAACATCGAGCCCTTGCCCGGCCATGAACGCACGTGAATCCGGTGGCCGAGAATGCGCGCGATTTTCTCGACGATCGCCAGGCCCAGCCCCAAGCCACGATCCTGATCCGGACGCTGCACATCCCCTCGCTTGAACTCCTGAAAAATCTCCTCCAGACGGTTTTCAGCAATGCCCAGGCCGCTGTCCCAGACTTCGATGGTCAGCCGCTGGTGATGACGTCGGCAACCAAGCACCACGCGCCCGCTGTAGGTGTAGCGAATGGCATTGCTCAGCAGATTACGCAGAATCCGCGCGAGCAACTGAATGTCGCTGCGCACCAACGCCGAACAGGGGATGAAATGCAGCTCGAGACCTTCGCTGCGGGCCACTTGGGTGTATTCCGCGGCGAGGTTTTCCAGCAATTCGCTGAGGGCGAATGGCGCAATGTCGGCCTTGATCACCCCGGCATCGAGTTTGGAAATGTCCACCAGCGTGCCCAGCAGGTTTTCCACGTCTTCCAGGGAATTGCTCACGTTGCGCACCAGCGTCTCGTTGGCCACCGGCTCCCGGCGCTCCAGCAAGGCACTGGTAAACAACCGCGCGGCATTCAGCGGTTGCAGCAGATCGTGGCTGACCGCCGCGAGAAATTTGGTCTTCGACAGGTTGGCCTGCTCGGCCTCGAGCTTGGCCTCGCGCAAGCGTGACTCCACCCGGCGGCGTTCTTCGATTTCGCGCAGTAATTGGTCATTGAGGGTGGTCAGTTCGGTGGTGCGTTCACGCACCCGCAATTCAAGGTTCTGATAGGCCTGATGCAGCGCTTCGGCGGTGCGGCGGCGCTCGGTGATGTCGCGGATCAACACGAAAATCCCCACCACTTCCCCGGTGGCCAGGCGATTGGGCACGTAGGAGCGCAGCATGTAGCGCTCCTGATTATTGATGTTGGTTTCGGCAAACTCGAACGTCACGCTCTCGCCGGCCAGGGCCCGGGCCACGTAGGCTTCCAGGCGTTGGTAATGCTGTTCGCTGTGAACTTCGCGCAGGCTCTGCCCAAGCATCACGCCCCGGGGCCAGCAGTACCATTCTTCGTAGACTTTGTTGGTGAATTCATAGACCAGATCGGCATTCAGGTAGGCGATCAGCGCCGGCACATGGTCAGTGATCAGGCGAATCCAGCGCTCGCTTTCGCTGAGCGCTTCGGCGTGCTGGTAGCGTTCGGTGATGTCGGTGAAGGTGTTGACGAAACCGCCGGTGGGCAACGGATGGGTGCGGATTTCCAGCACCCGGCCATCGTAGAGGCGCTGCTCGCATTCCTGCACGTGCCGCCCGTTCGGGTCGCGACTGGCCGGGGTCAGCAGGTTCAGTTCGCTGTCGGCAATCACTTCGGCGAACGGTCGATGGGCCGCCACCGGGGCCAGGCCGCTGAGTTCCAGGAAGCGCCGGTTCCACAGTTCCAGAATGCCTTCGGCGTTGACCATCGCCACCCCTTGGGACAGGTTGTCGACCGCCCGTTGTAACAAGTGCGACTTCTGCGCCACCGCCTGCTCGCGGCGCAGGGTTTCGCTGAGTTTGACGTCGGTAATGTCGGTGAACAGGATCACCCGCCCGCCTTCCTGAGTCGGCCGTTCGCTGACTTGCAGCCAGCGGCCGTTGTGCAGGCGATAGAGCAGGTTTTCGTCGGCATGCCCGCGGGGTTCTTCGCTGAACAGTCCGGTCGCGGTCATCAACCGTTTGACCTCGCGCAGGCGCATGCCGGCATTGATGCGCACCCGACTGTTGCCCCAGAACGCCTTGAAGCGGCTGTTGAACAACACGATCCGCTGCTCGGCATCGAACAATACAAAGGCGTCGGAAATACTTTCGATGGCGTCGATCAAGTGTTGATGGGCGGTTTCGGCCCGCAGCCGTGCCTCACTGAGCAAATGATTGCCGGCCTTGAGTTCAGCCATGGCCTGGTTCAGGGCATCGGTGCGCTCACGCACCTGTTCGGCCAGCACCACCGAATGCTGGAACGCCGCGTAGGGGTCGTTGCCCCGGGTGATGCCGGATTCGATGCGCTCGATCAGCGCGCCATTGATGCGCTGCAGTTTGTGGTTTTCGTGGCGCAGGCTGGCGATCTGCGCCTGCAGGTCAGCGCTGTCCAGGGGAGCGGCCTCGGGCAATGGCAACCCCGGTGAAGGTCTGGTTGATGTGCATGCCATTGAACTGTTCTCCGTAGGTGTTGAAACCCATCACCCGCTGCTCCCGCAGAAACGCGCCGATCTGCTCGAGATTGCCGCCGTCTTCCAGTTCCAGACGCCTGAGAAAACAGTCGCAGCCGATGGTCAGCAACAGGTCCCCGAGACGCTCCTGCAAACCATCGAACAGGCTTTGCAGATTTGGCAGCATGGGGCCGGGGGTCATGACGGTGAGGACGATGCCGTTTTCCACCGCGCAATAGAAACTCAGGCTCAGGTCTGGATGAACCTGCTGGATCGCCCGCACGTAATACTGATCGTTGATTCGCACCGCCAACGGATGCGCGGCGAAGATCCGATAATCGAGGTCGGCCACCGCCACGCCGATGTGCCGGGCGTATTCCTCGGCGGCCGGTTCAGCGTTGAGCTCGAACACCCGGCGCGAGGCGCTGTCAGCAGCGGTGACCACCAGTTTCTCGGCCCTGGGCAGGATGTGGTGGGTGGTGAAGACTTCGAAGTCCAGCCAGGTATTGACCAGCACCACAACCGCCGCGCCGCTGTGAAACTCGCCGCCGAAATACACGTGGGTGTGGGTCAGGTAGTTGTCGTCGCCGGCCGATCCGCCGAAATGCGGAATGTCGCCCAACGCCGCGCTCAAGGCCGCCAGAACCATTTCTTCACGGCTGGACAAGCCATCGAGCAGGGTCAGGGCAAAGCTGTTGCCCTTGATCGGTGCCAGGGTGTTGCTGCGACAGCCGCTGACCAGTCGCTCGACCATTTGCTGGGCATCGATCAGGCTGAAATGCTCCATCTCGTCGATCAGTTCGGTGGAGATGGAAAAGTGCCGATGATCGAAGCCCACCGCCGTCACGCAGCTGCGGCCATAGCCTTGGGGGGTGATTTCTCCGGCACTGGTGCAGCCCACCAGACGAATGCCGCCGAAGCTCTGTTGCAACGCCTGCCCCAGCGCCTGCAAGTCGTACTCGGCGGAACAGAAGAACAGCACGAAACCCAAGTGCGGGTGCAAGAGTTGTCGCGCCAGATCCTGAGCCGCTTGCTGGGCATCGGTGGCCTGGGACATGCCACTGACCACACCGTCGTTCTGAACCTGCTCCATCCTCGCCCCTCGCCGGTGCGCCTGTATGAGGCACGAGTGTACGAAGCCTGCGGGGGGCGGCGAATGCTACTTGGGTAGTGGGTGGGTGGTTCGATGGGATGAGAGCCGGACGGCATCTGCAAAACAGCACATTCCCCCGTAGGAGCGAGGCTTGCCCGCGAAGAGGCCGTCACATTCAACATTAATGTCGACTGACACACCGCTTTCGCGGGCAAGCCTCGCTCCTACAAAGGATTTGCGTTACCAGGTCAACACCGCCCCCACCGCAAACGTATCGGTGTCTTCATTCTGGGCCGTGGTGTCGTGGCCATTGATTTCGAACTGGTTGTACTCGGCCACCAGCTTCAGGTTGTCGTTGACGTCATGGAACAGTGCAATGCCGCGGGTCTCGTAATCGGCACCGCTGCCGACCACGCCGTTGCCGTCGTCCTCGGTCTTGCCGTAAGACAGGGCCAAGCGGTTCTTGCCCAGTTTGTAGGAGCCCTGCAACAGGTAACCATCGCTGTCGACATTGCGCAGGGTCGGTTCGCCGGCGTTGTTGGTGAAGAACGGGTTGATGCCCTTGGCCTGGAAGCCGGAGCCGGTCAGCGACAGCCCGCCCATCTTCGCCTGCACGCCGTAGCCGACGCCTTTGGAGGTGACGGACTCGACGCTGGAATCGGTGTTGTCCGAAGTCTGGTAGCTGCCGTTGAGCCAGCTGTAAATCTTCGCCCCGCCGACGTCGAACTGATAGGTGATCTCGCTCTCGGTGCGCGGGTTCTCCTGATACGCCTTGCCCGTCGCGCTGCTGTCGTTGGTGTCGACCGGGTCCATGATCCCGACCGCTACCCGTAAGCCATCCATCACCGGGGTGCGATAGGTAATCTGCGACGTCGGGAACGGGTACGGGTAGCCGCTGCCGATGTTGCCGAACGACACCCCGCCGCCGTCCACCAGGCCCAACGTATCGCTGACCTGACCATAACCGGCGAGTAATTCGTCGAGCAGGATGTTGGAGCGGGCAAACAGGCCGAAGTCCTTACCGATCAGCACCTCGCCCCACTCTGGATTGGCTACCGTGCCATAGAACTGCCGCACGTCGATGGCGGTGTCGGTGCCGTTGGTTTCGCTGTCGTTGATGGTCACCCAGAACGAGGCGCGGGCGCCGAGCTTGAGGTCATCGACCTGCTTGCCCATGTTGAAGCCCAGGTAGTTGGGCAGAAATCCCATCTTCACCCGGGCCTGGCGCCGGTCGTACTGCTCGCCGGCCCGGTCCACGTCACTGTTCACGTAGAAGGCGTTGATGTAGCCATCCGTGGAGAACGTGGTCTGGTCCTTGTCGTACAGCATGATCTCGGCCTCGGCCATTGAGCTCAGGCCAAAGGACGACAGGCTGGCGATGAAGGCCGGCAAGAAACGATGCTTGAAGTTCTTATTGTTGTGCATGGCGCGCTCCGCAACGGGGGACTTAATGTCGGAGGCGATTATCGAAAGTGGACCGGCGGCGTCATACGCTGCCTTGGGGGCGGTTGTGAGCTGCTTTGGATTGGCGGGTAGCGCGCGGCAAATTCGGCGTAAGACCGCTGGTCGGCAAGGCTCGGAACTTAGGGTGTAGGCCTATGCACCTCAGGTGCCGCTTTTTGTAGGAGCCAGGCTTGCCGGCGAAGGCGTCCTTCAGTCCGCCCTCGCCGACAAGCCCGGAGGCTATCGGTCAGAAACTCGCCCTGAACAGCATGTAAACGGCAATCACCACGCAGACGCTGGCGAAGCCGATCTGCAGCCCTCGGGCCGGCACCCGCGCGCAGAGTTTTCGACCGAGGATCATCCCGACGATGCTGGCGACAATGAACGACCCGCCCAAACCATCGATCCGCACCCCGGCATGAAATGCGCCGATCACGCCGATCACCGAGATCAGGCTGATCACCATCAACGAAGTAGCGACGATGCCGCGCATCTGCACATCGGTCAGTTGCTTGAACGCCGGCACAATCAGAAAGCCGCCACCGACCCCGAGCAGCCCCGAGACCACACCGGTCACCGCGCCGAGTGCCGCCAGGGTGGCGGTGCATTTGGCGGTCCAGGAAAAACGCCCGGTCTGCTGATCGAGCATGCAGTTCTTCTGGCCCCAGTTGGCGTGGCCGTGATCGCTCGGGCCATCGTCGGGCTTTTCCCGGCGCAGCATCCGCCAGGCCACCATGACCATCAGCAGACTGAACAGAACCATCAGGATCTTTTCCGGCAACTGATGGGCGAAGTAGATGCCCACCGGCGAAAATACCGCGCCCAGCAGTGCAATCAACAACGCGGCGCGATAGCGCACCAGGCCATGGCGCAAACCGTCGATCGCACCGATCGCCGCCGCACTGCCCACCGCGAACAAGGCGACGGGCGCCGCTTGGGTCATGGTCAAACCCAGCCCCAGCACCAGGGCCGGCACCGCAAGAATACCGCCACCAGCACCGGTCAAACCCAGCACCAGACCCATGACAACGCCGAAAAAACTGGCCAGCAACATAGGGTTCTCTCAGTCAACCTTGGACAGATGGGTCAGCCATTCACGGCCCTTGAGCAGGCCATTCCAGTAGAACCACGGCAGCAAGGTCGCCTTGAGGAACCAGGCTGAACGGCGCGCCACCGTCGGGTCGAGGGGAAAGGTCGGCAACAACTTACCGGCGTAACCGAACTCGGCGAGAATCACCTTGCCCTTCTCCACCGTCAGCGGGCAGGAACCGTAGCCGTCGTACTTGAGTGGCAACGGCTGTTGCTTGCGCAGGGCCAGCAGATTTTGCGCCACCACCACGATCTGCTTGCGCACGGCGGCGGCCGTTTTCGCGTTGCTGGTGGAACAGACATCGCCCAACGCGAACACATCCGCATAGCGCACGTGTTGCAGGCTGTGCGGGTTCACTTCGCACCAGCCAGCGGCATCGGCCAACGGGCTTTGGCGGATGAAATCCGGCGAGACCTGAGGCGGTACGACGTGCAGCAGGTCGAAGGTTTTTTCTTGTACGGTCACGACACCTGCAGCGTCCTTGACCTCGAACCACGCGGTTTTCGATGGCCCGTCAACCTTGACCAGATTGGAATTGAAGGCCAGCCGGGCGTTGTACTTTTCGATGTACTTCATGAGCGGCGGCACGAATGTCGCCACACCGAACAACGCAGCGCCGGCCAGATTGAACTCGACGTCGAATTTGTTCAGAACGCCGGTTTTACGCCAGTGATCGCAGGACAAGTACAAGGCTTTCTGTGGCGCACCGGCGCATTTGATCGGCACCGCTGGCTGAGTGAAGATCGCTTTACCGCCGCGCAATCCCCGGACCAGTTCCCAGGTGTAGGCCGCGTGCCGATAGCTGTAATTGGAGGTCACGCCGTTCTGGCCGAGGGTGTCCTGCAAGCCTTCGATTTTCTCCCAGGCCAGGCGCAAACCGGGGCAGACCACGAGGTTCTGGTAACTGACGGTGCGGCCATCGTCGAGGGTCAGCTGTTTGCTGTCGGGGGCGATGTCAGTCACGCACGCCTGCAACCAGGTGGCCTGGCGCGGCATCACTGAGGACATCGGGCGCGCGGTGTTTTTCACCGAGTAAGCACCACCGCCGACCAGCGTCCACGCCGGTTGGTAGTAATGCTGGCTGTCGGGTTCGATGACGGTGATGTTTAAACCAGGATCGCGTTTCAGCAGGCTGGCAACCAAACCAATGCCGGCGGTCCCGCCGCCTATTACCACGATGTCGGCACTGATGGATGGGCCCCAGTGTTGATCGTTCATCATTCATTCCTTGTTATTGCACGCATGGCGCCGGGTTCAGCTCTAATGCCGGACATGTAGGAGCCAGGCTTGCCGGCGAAAGCGTCCTTCAGAGCGCCTTCGCCGGCAAGCCTGGCTCCTACAAAAGGCGGCTCAGCCCCAGCTTTTCAGCACCGCTCCGCAGTACAGGCCGGACAGCGTCTTCATCACCTGAATCACTTCGTGACTGGCTAAACCATAGAATATGTACTTGCCTTCACGACGGGTGGCGACCAATCCCTCGTCGCGCAGGATGCCCAGCTGTTGGGACAGTGTGGGCTGGCGCACGCCGGTCATTTTTTCCAGTTCGCCGACATTGCGCTCGCCCTGGGTCAGTTGGCAGAGAATCAGCAGGCGGTCCTCGTTGGCCAAGGCCTTGAGCAGCGCGCAAGCTTTGGAGGCCGAGGCCCGGAGTTGGGCGACTTCACATTCGGTCAGACTGGATTGCATTTGCAGGATGCCTTCGACGTCACTTAAGCTGCGGACATTATGTTTAAACATAAAGTGTTGCAACCGGTTATTGTCCTCCCGCCCCTTTCCACAGGTTCGTCCCCATGTCTGCGTTGATTGAAGCCTTCCTCGACCCCGCCTCGTCGACTTACAGCTACGTGATCTACGAGCACGATGGCGGGCACTGCGCGATTGTCGACCCGGTGCTGGATTACGACCCCGCCGCCGGGCGCACCGCGACCGTCCAGGCCGACAAAATCATCGCCTTCGTGCGCGAACACCAGTTGCAGGTGCAATGGCTGCTGGAAACCCACGCCCATGCCGATCACCTGTCGGCGGCGCCGTATCTGCGTCGGGAATTGGGGGGCAAGATTGCGATCGGTGAGTCGATCAGCAAGGTTCAGGGGGTGTTCAAGACGCTGTTCAACCTTGAACCGGGATTTAGCGTCGATGGTTCACAGTTCGATCACCTGTTCGCGCCGGGCGAGTCATTCCGGGTCGGCAATCTCAAGGCCACAGCCCTGCATGTGCCCGGCCATACCCCGGCGGACATGGCCTATTTGATCGACGGCGATATGATTCTGGTGGGCGATACGTTGTTCATGCCGGACGTCGGCACCGCGCGTTGCGACTTCCCTGGCGGCAACGCCAACCAGATGTTTGCCTCGATCCACAAACTGCTGGCCTTCCCCGCCAGCGTTCGCCTCTACGTCTGCCACGATTACCCGCCCCCGGGCCGCGCCCCGCAATGCCAGAGCACGGTTGGCGAGCAGCGCAAAAGCAACATCCATATTCACGATGGCATTGATGAGGCCGCCTTCGTCGCCATGCGCACCCAGCGCGATGCCGGATTGTGCATGCCGACGCTGTTGCTGCCGGCGATTCAGGTGAATGTGCGGGCGGGGAATTTGCCGCCGGCGGAAGAGAATGGCGTGACTTACCTGAAGATTCCCCTGAATCAACTCTAGTCCCGTAGCAGCTGTCGAGCACCGCGAGGCAGCGTTCGGCGGCGCAGCCGTCGCAAAACCTGCAACCGCGTTCTTTCCGGGAAACCGCGTTGGGTGGGTTACGACGGCTTCGCCGCCGAACGCTGCCTCGCGGTGCTCGACAGCTGCTACAACTGCGATCTTCAATTGGCCAGGGTCAACCCATTCGCCGGCAACGGCAACGCCGTCTTATACCGCACCTGCTTGAGCGCAAAGCTCGAACGGATGTTCGCCACCCCCGGTACCTTGGTCAAAAAGTCCATCATGAAGCGCTCCAGCGACTGAATGGTCGGCACCAGTACGCGGATCAGGTAATCCGGGTCGCCGGCCATCAAATAGCACTCCATCACTTCCGGACGATCCGAGATCGCCTCTTCGAAATGCTGCAACGCCTCCTCCACCTGTTTCTCCAGGCTGACGTGAATAAACACATTCACATGCAGCCCCAGCAGGTCGGCATCCAGCAGGGTCACTTGCTCACGAATCAGCCCTAATTCTTCCATCGCCTTGACCCGATTGAAGCAGGGCGTCGGCGACAGGTTCACCGAGCGCGCGAGGTCGGCGTTGGTGATGCGCGCGTTCTCCTGAAGGCTGTTGAGAATGCCGATGTCGGTACGGTCCAGTTTGCGCATGAGACAAAACCACCTGCTTTTTATGTTTATGCAGAATTTTTATCCTCAAATGACCTCAAGCGCAACGAAACAGAGAGAAATATTCTTCTGGGCCCGGCCTATGATTGTTGTAGGACAAGATTTCTTTTATCGAAGAATGACTGCCAGCTCACTACAAGAAATTCACAAGATCGAGCGTAGAAGCCATGAACCAAGCGTACGAACCGCTGCGCCTGCACGTTCCCGAACCTTCGGGCCGCCCCGGTTGCAAAACCGACTTCTCCTACCTGCATCTGACCGACGCAGGCTTGGTGCGCAAACCCCCAATCGACGTTGAACCGGCCGACACGGCTGATCTGGCCAAAGGCCTGATTCGCGTGCTCGACGACCAAGGCAATGCCCTCGGTCCATGGGCCGAAGGCGTGCCAGTCGAGATCCTGCGTAAAGGCATGCGCGCCATGCTCAAGACGCGGATTTTCGACAACCGGATGGTGGTCGCCCAGCGTCAGAAAAAAATGTCGTTCTACATGCAAAGCCTTGGCGAAGAAGCCATCGGCAGCGCCCAGGCCCTGGCCTTGAACATCGACGACATGTGCTTCCCCACCTACCGTCAACAAAGCATCCTCATGGCCCGCGACGTGCCGCTGGTCGACCTGATCTGCCAACTGCTGTCCAACGAGCGCGATCCGCTCAAGGGCCGTCAGTTGCCGATCATGTACTCGGTCAAGGACGCTGGTTTCTTCACCATTTCCGGCAACCTTGCCACCCAATTCGTACAAGGCGTGGGCTGGGGCATGGCCTCGGCGATCAAGGGCGACACCAAAATCGCCTCGGCCTGGATCGGCGACGGCGCTACCGCTGAATCGGACTTCCACACTGCCCTCACCTTCGCCCACGTCTACCGTGCGCCGGTGATCCTCAACGTGGTCAACAACCAATGGGCAATCTCCACGTTCCAGGCGATTGCCGGTGGTGAAGCCACTACTTTCGCCGGACGCGGCGTCGGTTGCGGCATTGCCTCCCTGCGGGTCGATGGCAACGATTTTGTCGCGGTGTACGCCGCCTCTGCCTGGGCCGCCGAACGTGCGCGCCGCAACCTCGGCCCGACCATGATCGAATGGGTCACCTACCGCGCTGGCCCGCACTCGACGTCCGATGATCCATCCAAATACCGTCCTGCCGACGACTGGAGCCACTTCCCGTTGGGCGACCCGATAGCGCGCCTCAAGCAGCACCTGATCAAAATCGGTCAGTGGTCCGAAGAGGAACACGTCGCGGTCAGCGCCGAACTGGAAGCCGAAGTGATCGCCGCGCAGAAAGAAGCCGAGCAGTACGGCACCCTCGCCGGCGGCCAGATTCCGAGCGCCGCGACCATGTTCGAAGACGTCTACAAAGAGATGCCGGAGCACTTGAAGCGCCAGCGTCAAGAGTTGGGGATCTGACATGAACGATCACAACAATAAAATCGAGTTGGAAACCGCCATGACCACGACCACCATGACCATGATCCAGGCCCTGCGCTCGGCCATGGATGTGATGCTTGAGCGTGACGACAACGTCGTGGTGTTCGGCCAGGACGTGGGCTACTTCGGCGGCGTGTTCCGTTGCACCGAAGGGCTGCAGAACAAGTACGGCACCTCCCGGGTATTCGATGCACCGATCTCCGAAAGCGGGATCGTTGGCGTCGCCGTGGGCATGGGCGCTTACGGTTTGCGGCCGGTGGCCGAGATCCAGTTCGCCGATTACGTCTACCCGGCGTCGGACCAGATCATTTCCGAAGCGGCACGCTTGCGCTATCGCTCGGCCGGCGAGTTCACTGCGCCGATGACCCTGCGCATGCCCTGCGGCGGCGGCATCTACGGCGGCCAGACCCACAGCCAGAGCATCGAGGCGATGTTCACTCAGGTCTGCGGTTTGCGCACCGTCATGCCGTCCAACCCTTACGACGCCAAAGGCCTGCTGATCGCCTCCATCGAAAACGATGACCCGGTGATCTTCCTCGAGCCAAAACGCCTGTACAACGGCCCGTTCGACGGCCACCACGACCGTCCGGTAACCCCGTGGTCGAAACACCCCGCCGCGCAAGTGCCGGACGGTTACTACACCGTGCCGCTGGATGTCGCCGCCATCGCGCGGCCCGGCAAAGACGTGACCATCCTGACCTACGGCACCACCGTTTATGTGTCGCAAGTGGCGGCTGAAGAAACCGGTATCGACGCCGAAGTCATCGACCTGCGCAGCCTGTGGCCGCTGGACCTGGAAACCATCGTCAAGTCGGTGAAGAAAACCGGCCGTTGCGTGATCGTTCACGAAGCGACCCGCACCTGCGGTTTCGGCGCCGAACTGGTCGCCTTGGTGCAAGAGCATTGCTTCCACTACCTGGAAGCGCCGATCGAGCGCGTCACCGGTTGGGACACTCCCTACCCGCACGCGCAAGAGTGGGCGTATTTCCCTGGTCCGTCCCGTGTGGGCGCGGCTTTGCATCGGGTTATGGAGGTCTGAATGGGCACGCACGTTATTAAAATGCCGGACATTGGCGAAGGCATTGCAGAAGTTGAACTGTCTCAGTGGCACGTCAAGGTCGGCGACATGGTCGTCGAAGATCAGGTGCTGGCCGATGTCATGACCGACAAGGCGATGGTCGACATCCCGTCCCCGGTACATGGCAAGGTGATTGCGCTGGGCGGCCAGCCTGGCGAGGTCATGGCAGTCGGCAGCATTCTGATCAGCATCGAAGTCGAAGGCGCGGGCAACGTTAAAGAGTCGGCTCAGCCAGTAGCGGTTAAAGAAGCACCCGTTGCAGCGCCTAAAGTTGAAGCGGTTGTTGAAAGCAAACCGGTGGCGGCACCTCGCTCGGCCGCCGCGTGCCAAGGGCCAATGGTCGCCCGTGAGGCCGATGAACGTCCGCTGGCCTCCCCGGCCGTGCGCAAACATGCGCTGGACCTTGGCATTCAATTGCGTCTGGTGCGTGGCAGCGGCCCTGCCGGCCGTGTGCTGCACGAAGACCTCGAAGCCTGGCTGGCTCAGGGTCAATCGAACGCATCCACCGCCACCGCCGCTTACGCCCAGCGCAACGACGAAGAGCAAATCCCGGTGATCGGCATGCGTCGCAAGATCGCCCAGCGCATGCAAGACGCCACTCAGCGTGCTGCCCACTTCAGTTACGTCGAGGAAATCGACGTCACTGCCGTGGAAGAACTGCGCGCACACCTGAACGAAAAACACGGCGCAACCCGCGGCAAGCTGACCTTGCTGCCGTTCCTGGTCCGCGCGCTGGTCGTGGCTCTGCGCGACTTCCCGCAGATCAACGCCCGTTACGACGACGAAGCCCAGGTCATCACCCGCCTCGGCGCCGTGCACGTGGGCATCGCCACCCAAGCCGAGATCGGTTTGATGGTGCCGGTGGTCCGTCACGCCGAAACCCGCAGCTTGTGGGACAGCGCTCAGGAAATTTCTCGCCTCGCTACCGCTGCCCGCAATGGCAAGGCCAGCCGCGATGAATTGTCCGGTTCGACCATCACCCTGACCAGCCTCGGCGCCTTGGGCGGTATCGTCAGCACCCCGGTGCTGAACTTGCCAGAAGTGGCAATCGTCGGCGTGAACAAAATCGTCGAACGGCCGATGGTCGTCAAAGGCCAGATCGTGATTCGCAAGATGATGAACCTCTCCAGCTCCTTCGATCACCGCGTGGTCGATGGCATGGACGCGGCGCAATTCATCCAGGCCATCCGTGGCTTGCTCGAACAACCCGCCACGCTTTTTGTTGAGTAGGCATTTGTGGAGAAGGTCATGCAACAGACTTTGAACACCACGCTGCTGATCATCGGCGGCGGCCCTGGCGGTTATGTGACGGCAATCCGTGCCGGTCAGTTGGGCATTTCGACCATTCTGGTGGAAGGCGAATCGTTGGGCGGCACCTGCCTGAACATCGGCTGCATTCCGTCGAAGGCGTTGATTCACGTCGCCGAACAGTTCCATCAGACGCAGCACCACAGCCAACACTCGGCGCTGGGCATCAGCGTATCGGCGCCGACCCTGGACATCAGCAAGAGCGTCGAGTGGAAAGACGGTATTGTTGATCGTCTGACCACCGGCGTTTCGGCGCTGTTGAAGAAGCACAAGGTCCAGGTCATTCAAGGCTGGGCCAAAGTGATCGACGGCAAAACCGTCGAAGTCGGCGACACGCGCATTCAGTGCGAGCACCTGGTGCTGGCCACCGGTTCGAAAAGCGTGAACCTGCCGATGCTGCCGATTGGCGGGCCGGTTATCTCCTCCACCGAAGCCCTCGCACCGACGTCCGTGCCGAAACGCTTGGTTGTGGTCGGTGGCGGTTACATCGGTCTGGAGCTGGGGATTGCCTATCGCAAGCTCGGTGCAGAGGTCAGTGTGGTCGAGGCGCAGGATCGCATCTTGCCGGCCTACGACGCCGAACTGACCCATCCGGTGCATGAAGCACTCAAGCAACTCGGCGTGAAGCTTTACTTGAAGCACAGCGTTGAAGGCTTTGATTCACAAGGAAATACCCTGCAAGTTCGTGACCCGAACGGTGACACATTGACCCTGGAAACCGATCAGGTCCTGGTGGCTGTCGGCCGCAAACCCAACACTCAAGGCTGGAACCTCGAAGCCTTGAACCTGGACATGAACGGTTCGGCGATCAAGATCGACAACCGGTGCCAGACCAGCATGCGTAACGTCTACGCCATCGGCGACTTGAGCGGCGAACCGATGCTCGCGCATCGGGCCATGGCTCAGGGTGAAATGGTTGCCGAGCTGATCAGCGGTAAACACCGCGAATTCAACCCGACCGCCATCGCCGCCGTGTGCTTCACCGACCCGGAACTGGTGGTGGTCGGCAAGACCCCGGATGAAGCCAAGGCTGCGGGGCTGGACTGCATCGTGTCCAGCTTCCCGTTCGCCGCCAATGGCCGGGCGATGACGCTGGAGTCGAAAAGCGGCTTCGTGCGGGTCGTGGCGCGCCGCGACAATCATGTGATTGTTGGTTGGCAGGCGGTGGGTGTGGGCGTGTCGGAGTTGTCGACGGCGTTTGGCCAGAGCCTGGAAATGGGCGCTCGTCTGGAAGACATCGCCGGCACCATCCACGCGCATCCGACGCTCGGTGAGGCGGTGCAGGAAGCGGCGTTGCGTGCCCTTGGTCACGCGCTGCATCTGTAACCCAGGGAGATTGATGGCGTAGGTGATGGCCTCTTCGCGAGCAAGCCCGCTCCCACATTGGATTTGTGGTGTTTGTAGGCGCTGTGGCAACCACAGATCGAATGTGGGAGCGGGCTTGCTCGCGAATTCTCAAGGTCGACACCATTTATATGCCAATCACCCGATAGTCCGGGCTGCGAAATGGGCCCGGAATGAAGTATTGTTGTCCCCATCCAGAAAAATGTCAGAAGCCTTGAACCGTTTCGGCGGTTGTTAAGTGATAGAGGGTGTCATGGGTAACGAAAGCATCAATTGGGACAAGCTGGGTTTTGACTACATCAAGACAGACAAGCGCTATCTGTCGCACTGGCGTAATGGCGAGTGGGACAAAGGCACCCTGACCGAAGACAACGTGCTGCACATCAGCGAAGGCTCCACTGCCCTTCACTATGGCCAGCAGTGCTTCGAAGGCCTGAAGGCCTACCGCTGCAAGGACGGTTCGATCAACCTGTTCCGCCCGGACCAGAACGCCGCACGCATGCAACGCAGCTGCGCGCGCCTGCTGATGCCGCACGTGTCCACCGAACAGTTTGTCGAAGCGTGCAAGGAAGTGGTACGCGCCAACGAGCGTTTCATCCCGCCTTACGGCACCGGCGGCGCGCTGTACCTGCGCCCGTTCGTGATCGGCGTGGGTGACAACATCGGTGTGCGTACCGCGCCCGAGTTCATCTTCTCTATCTTCTGCATCCCGGTCGGCGCTTACTTCAAGGGCGGTTTGACCCCGCACAACTTCCTGATCTCCAGCTACGACCGTGCCGCCCCACAAGGCACCGGTGCGGCCAAGGTCGGTGGCAACTACGCCGCCAGCCTGATGCCGGGTTCCCAGGCCAAGAAGGCGCACTTCGCCGACTGCATCTATCTGGACCCGCTGACCCACACCAAAATCGAGGAAGTCGGCTCGGCCAACTTCTTCGGGATCACCCACGACAACAAGTTCGTCACCCCTAATTCCCCTTCGGTGTTGCCGGGTATCACTCGTCTGTCGTTGATCGAGCTGGCCAAGACCCGTCTGGGCCTGGAAGTGATCGAAGGTGACGTGTTCATCGACAAGCTGTCCGACTTCAAGGAAGCCGGCGCTTGCGGTACTGCCGCAGTGATCACCCCGATCGGCGGTATCAGCTACAAAGACAAACTGCACGTGTTCCACAGCGAAACCGAAGTCGGCCCGATCACCCAGAAGCTCTACAAAGAGCTGACCGGTGTACAGACCGGCGACGTCGAAGCGCCAGCGGGCTGGATCGTCAAGGTTTGATTTGACGCAACTGTCCGTTTGAATAAAAAAGCCCGGCCATCCTATTGAAGGCCGGGCTTTTTTTCGTCCGCGAATCGTGGAAAAGGTCACTAGACTTGCCACGTCCAACAGCCATCAACGGGTGCCATCAAAACCATGGGAAAACTCTGGCGAAAGTATCTGGCCTTGCTGGACACCGACTTCACCACGCAAGTGTTCGACAACATCAAGAACCTGCTGGTGTGTGCGCTGATGTTTGCGGCGGGCACCAACGCGTTGCACAGCGATCAGTACTTGTTTATGGGGTTTCTCACCTCAAGCCTCGCCGGCTGGGGATTGATCCTGCTGTCAGCGGTGCTGATGCTGCTTAATGTCAGCGACGGCCTGCGTCGGCTGTCCAGGTTGCCGTATCACACGGCGTTTCAGATCATTCTGTTTCTGGTCTACCTGGTGCTGGCGGTGCGGGTGGTGGAGATTGTCTGGAATTTCAGGGCGTAGCGGTCACAGCACCAGGTGTTTGCCACTGCAGCTCATCTTGAGCAATGCGGGCAAACATCCACTCCACAAACACCCGTGTCTGCGCCGTCACGTCCGGTGCAACGCCGTAGTAGTAACGCGGCAATGGCAGACGCAACTCGGGCAATGGGCAGATCAGGCGTCCGCTCGAGAGGTGAGTGCCCAGCAATGAGGTTGGGCACAGGGCGATACCCTGTCCCTCCACGGCAGCCTGAAGCGCCAGGTGCATGTGATCAAACTGCCGGGTGACCTGAGTGGCTGACTGGCTTTGACCAAAGTGCATGGCCCAATTGTGCCAATCTTCGCGACGCGCCTTGACGGTCAGTAAGGTGTGCCGGCTCAGCGAAGTGAGGTCTTCAAGTGGCAGGCGCTCAATCAGCGATGGCGCCGCGACCAGTAATAGTTCGTCTTCGAAGAGCGGTCGCGCTTCAATCGCCGGTGCCCAGTCGTCACGGCCACGGCGAATGACGACATCGAACCCGTCGCGTGCCTGATCGGGTGCCTGGGTTTGAGTGATTACCTGCGGCTTGATGCCTGGGTGCTGCGCAACAAAATCCGCCAGCCTGGGCGTCAGCCAAAGCACGGCAAAGGACGGACGGACATTGATCTTCACGGTAGGCAGCGAGGCATGTTGCTTGAGCGCAGCGGCAGCGTTGGCGATCTGCGACAGCCCGGCGCTGACCTGCTCATAAAAGCGCTGGCCGGCCGGCGTCAGCACCGATTGACGGATGCGCCGCTCGAACAGCAGCACGCCCAAATATTCCTCAAGCAATTTGATGTGCCGGCTGACGGCACTGTGGCTGACATGCAGCTCTTCGGCCGCCAGCCTGAAGCTCTGATGACGAGCAGCAACGGCGAACGCGCGAACAGCATTAAGAGGTGGTAGTTGATTTTTCATGGGTCTAATTTAGTCACCTATGCGCTTTAATTAAAGCGTTTGTCACGCTCGTTTCGTCACGCCAATCTGCCAACACGCAGCCAGCGCCACCGACGGAGCAAGACATGAACAGCTACGGACTCTTTGTACTTTTCGCCACCCTGACCATTTTGAGCCCGGGGCCAGGCGTGGTCCTGACCCTGTCGAACGCGGTGCGACACGGTTGGACGGGGGCCGTGCCGGGCATTCTGGGGATCGCGTCGGGGGCGTTTGTCGTCGCCGCCATCAGCGCCACCAGTGTTGGCCTGATACTCAGCACCTCCGCGAACGCCTTCACGGCGTTGAAATACGCAGGGGCCGCCTATTTGTTGTACCTGGGCTACAAAAGCTGGCGCTCGGATCGTTTCAGTACGCTGCTTGAAACGCGCCCCTCAAGCCCTGGCTATCGCTTCCTTGAAGCGGCTTCGATGCAGCTGTTGAACCCCAAGGCGGTTTTTTTCTTTCTGGCGGTGTTCCCGCAATTCATCGACACCTCGGCGCACTTCTACACCCAGTTCATCAAACTGGTCGCTTCCTACGGTGTGCTGGTGATTCTGGTGCATGGCAGCTATGCCTTGCTCGCCAATGCCGCCAAAGGCTGGTTGTCGAGCCCGAAGGGTTCCTGGCTGGCGGCGAAAGTCTCGGGCGTGACCTTCGCCGGCTTTGGCGTGCTCATGGCCTCGTCCAGTCGCTAAGCCGCAGGGCTGGCGATCGCGCGGCGCCTGGTCTCGGTGGACGCAGGTTGTGCTGTCGCAGCCTGAACCGGCAGCTCAACGGCGAACCCGCTACTGAGTTCCTTACGCCCCAGCGCCGTCAACGCCAGAGCCCGACTGTCCAGGTCCTGCGTCACCCATTTGCGTTTGATCGCCGTTTGCAGCAACGCCGCACCCAAGGCACCGCCCAGGTGCGGCCGACGCATGCTCCAGTCCAGGCACGGGCAGGCGAAGCGGCGGCGCAAGGTGCCGAGGTCTTTGACGTCGATGCCCAATCCTTCGAATAACGCCTCACCGCTGTCGCTCAGTTGATAAACCTGCTCATCGATTTCCAGCAACCACCCCGCGTCGATCATCCGGTCATGCAGCAACACTGCCAGCGTGCCGGCCATGTGGTCGTAGCAGGTGCGGGCGAATTGCAGGCGATCCGGGGTGCGGGGGTTGAACGTCGGCGCGGCGTTCTGGCCGATCACCATCAGCGCTTCCAGCGCCTGGGCCACGCGCTTGTCCGCGAGACTGTAATAGCGGTGACGGCCTTGAACGTGCAAACGCACCAGCGCCAGTTCCTTGAGCTTGGCCAGGTGAGCACTGGCGGTCGAGGCACTGACTTCGGCAATCGTCGCCAGCTCGGTGCTGGTGCGGGCGTGGCCGTCCATCAGCGAACAGAGGATTTTCGTTCGGGCAGGTTCCGCGATGGCGGCAGCCACTTGCGAGACGCCGACGTCGTGTTGTTCTGCGTTCATATTTCGCTCCCGGACGAATCAAGGCCCTTTCGGACTGGAGATAGTAGCAACACTTTCCAACCACCGATAAGGCTGCGCCCCATGGACCCGATCATCGCTGCGACTCACGCCGATCCCTACCCTTACTACGCGCAACTGCGCGCCGAGGGTGGGCTGGTTTTTCATCAAGGACTGAAACTGTGGGTGGCCAGCAGCGCCCGAGCCGTTGCCGCCGTGCTGGCGCATCCGCACTGTCATGTGCGGCCATCTCATGAGCCGGTGCCCCAGGCGATTGCTCAAGGCATGGCCGGCAAGGTGTTCGGTCAGTTGATGCGGATGAATGAAGGCGAGCGGCAGCGTTGCCCGAGGGCGGCGATTGAGCCGGGGCTGGCGTTGATGGACGTGAATGAGGTCAATGCGTTGGTCGGCGCTCGATTGATTACCCCGGGCCCCGACGGGTTGTACGCAGCGATGTTTCGCGGGCCGGTCTGCGTGGTCGCGGCGTTGCTCGGCTTTTCTCCGGCTCAGGGCCGGGCCATCAGCGAGCTGACCGCAGACTTCGTCGCCTGCCTGTCGCCGCTCAGCGATCAGGCACAACTGGACACCGCCCATGTCGCGGCGGAACAGCTGAAGGGTTATTTCATCGAGCTTCTGGACGACCCGAGCAACCGAAGCGCCCTGCTCGCGGGTATCCGGCAGCGTTTCGCGGCGACATCAACCGACGCTGAAACCTTGATCGCCAACCTGATCGGCCTGTTCTCCCAGACCCATGAAGCCACTGCCGGGCTGATCGGTAATGCGCTATTGGCGTTGAGGCGAAACCCACAGTTGGATTCGGCTCAACTTGATGACCTGATCGCTGAAGTTCAGCGCTTCGACCCGTCAGTGCAAAACACCCGCCGCTTCATCGCCGCACCGTGTGAAATCGACGGCGTGAGCCTGAACACCGACGACGTTATCCTGGTGCTGCTGGCCTCGGCCAATCGCGATCCGCAGCTTAATGATGATCCCGACGTGTTTTTGCTCGATCGCCCGAACCGTCGCGGTTTCACTTTCGGCGCGGGCCGTCATCAATGTCCGGGACAGGTGTTGGCCTTAAGCATTGCCCGTGCGACGCTGGCTGAGATCCTGGCGATGCAACCTGCTTTGGACCGGTTGACCTGGCACTACCGTCCTTCCCTTAACGGGCGCATTCCACTCTTTGCCTGAATGACACTTCAAGCGTGGCGATGCTCGACCGTCAGGTGAGACAACTCATGAACCGGTGCCAGACGTTCGCGAATGGCGTCGGCATTGACACCTGCCACGGCCACGACGCTGACTATCGCCGCCCGCGCCTGAGGGCCAACCTGCCAGACGTGAAGGTCACTGATGCGAACATCGCCCGTCGACTCGAGTAGCACACGAATTTCGGCGGCGACGTGCTCATCAGTGGTATCCAGCAACACTGCGGCGCTGTCACGCATCAAGCCATAAGCCCATCTCGCGATCACGATAGCGCCGACGATCCCCATCACCGGGTCCAGCCAGACCCAGCCCAGGTAGCGCCCGGCCAACAATGCCACGATGGCCAGCACCGAGGTCAACGCATCGGCCAGTACATGCAAATACGCCGAATGCAGGTTGTTGTCGTGATGATGAGCGTGGGCATGACTGTGATCGTGATGATCATGGCCGTGATGCCCATGATTGCCCGACAACAGAAACGCACTGACGATGTTCACCCCCAGCCCCACCACCGCAATCACCGTCGCCTCGGTGAAAGCCACAGTGGTCGGTTGAAACAGTCGCACGATGGATTCGCCAGCGATGCCGATCGACACCAGGCCCAGCACTATGGCTGAAGCAAAACCCGCCAAGTCCCCGACCTTACCGGTACCAAAACTGAAGCGCGAATTGTTGGCATGTCGTCGAGCAAAGCCGTAGGCCGCCGCCGCAATGCCCAAGGCCCCGGCGTGGGTCGCCATATGAAAGCCGTCCGCCAGCAACGCCATGGAACCGGTGATGTAACCGGCGGCAATTTCGCCAATCATCATCACAAACGTCAGCGCCACCACCCACAACGTGCGGCGGGCGTTGTCATCGTGGGCGGCCCCTAGAAACAGGTGGTCGTGGGTAAAGCGCGAAGCCTGAGGTTTCAGTGTCATGGTTCGGGCCTCTATTTCGAGTAACGGCGGATGGCTTGCAACAAGTCCTCAACGCCTTCGGCGCGTGCTTCATCGCTGAGCCCGGGACGCGCCACATGTTCACGGGCGTGGGCGTCGATGAACTGGTCCATCAGACCATTGACCGCACCGCGGATCGCCGCGACCAGATGTAGGGTTTTGGCGCACTCGGCGTCGGATTCCAGCGCCCGCTCCACCGCCTGAACCTGGCCGGCAATACGCCGGACGCGGTTGAGCAGGTCGTCTTTGTGTTCGTGGATGTGCGACATACGTATACCCCCTACCCCTATTTAGGCGGGCATGGTTACCGATATGGTCGGGGTTGGCAAGTCAGGTTGACCGCGTCATGGCTCATCGCGAGCAGGCTCGCTCCCACATTTGATCGCTGCCGGACACAGCATTTGTGTTCGACACAAATCCCCTGTGGGAGCAGCTTGCCCGGGTAGAAACCGGGGACATCCTTTACAGGTGTGGGAACGATCATAAAACCGCGCCGATCCCAATGTAGGAGCTGCCGCAGGCTGCGATCTTTTGGGGCCGCCAACGCTTATCTGACTGGCATCAAGGCAAGCCCCCCACCACAAAAACCAAAAAACCCGCCATCTCTGTAAGAAGAAATGGCGGGGTCTGTCGTTTCAGCTCACTCGCATCGAGCGAGCCCATTTGTAACAACAGGCGGAGTTTCAGACCCGTCCTACAGCCACAAAATACGATTCTGAGGTAGCGTCCGCATCGTTTTCAAAGGATGAAACAAGGACGCTCATGGCTCGAAAAACAGATATACCTCGGGTTCAAAACCCACCGTCAGGCGACGGGCACCACATCACCAGCCGCTACATGACCGCCACTGAACTGGCAGAGCGCGACGCCAGACAAGAATCCTATGACGACATGTTGGCCCGACAGCAGGCATATGAAGACCGTTTTGTCAGGCAGCCTCAACAGCTGGGTCACCCCAGCTCCATGGGTAGCGTGTTCGCCAAAAGCTGCAACCTCCCCGACGGCGTAATCAACCACGACAGCCCAGCCGGGTTTGTCCCTGTCGAGAAACTGACCGAGTACGGAAAATTCTCCCTGCTGGGTGGCCGCGAAAGGGATGCAGCGGGAAACATCCCTCTCAAAAAAATCAGTGGCAGCGCATTACCTGCTGCACTGGGAACGCTTCTTCTGGGCGGAGTTGGTACTGCTGGAACCGGGATGGGTGCTGCTGGCGCAGGCATAGTGACGGCTGGTGTTGCTGCTGGCGCCTTGGCCGGAATGGTTGCATTGCTGTGGCCGTCGAGCTTGGGCGACAGCTCCCTGTACACAGAAGAACAGCTCAAATCACTCAAGGAAGGCCGAACACGGGTTCGACTGCATGTCGAGCAACAAGCTGATGGCACCTTGAAGGGTTATGGGTACAACACCCAAAAGCGCCGTGACTGGGAAATGATTCCTGTAGTCCGGTTCAAGAGTCAGGGTTCTCAGCAGGTGGCTGACTTTGGAGATGGGATAACCCTGATATGGACGCCAGCTGTTGACCCATCCAGCACCTCAGGGATTCCCCCGCTAGAGACGGCACCACAAGCGCCTCAGATCTGGATTTATCCGCCTACCGAACAGGCAGACAACATCATCGTCAACCCGATCTACCCGCCTGAGTACAAGGACTTCATTCTTGTTTTCCCGGCTGATTCCGGTGTGCAGCCGTTGTATGTTGTGGTTTCAAGATCTGCTGGCGGCGGTGATATAAAGTACCATCGGCCGCCGTTGGCATTGCCTGCATTTCCAGATGCCCTTCCTGTTAAATCAAAAAGCAGTGTTCAGGGCGGGGGGAGTAAGCGCAGCCGGTGGAAAGACCGAAAGGGGCGAATATATGAATGGGACAGTAAGACAGGCGCAATAGAGAAGTATGACAGTCAAGGTAAGCATCTTGGCGAGTTCAACCACGAAACTGGTGAACAGATAGACCCCGCAAAACCCGGTAGAACTACCCCAAAATAAATTAAGAGGCTATTTATGTTTTTATGGATTAGTGGGTTTTTAAAAGGTGATGACGAAGATGATTCCTTAAAATACGACCTTACAGTTCGACCTGAGTTTGAAGTCGCGGTAATGGGTGTTCTTGGGTGGAAAAGTCTTGATGAAAGCGCGGATGGAGAGTGGTTACTAACCGGCGAGCAAATCCAACAAATTGCTATAGCTCTCAATGAGCAGTTACCGACCGAACTGGATCTCTTCATAGGGGTGCGGGAGTAGGTACAACTGAGGTGGGAGTTAGAAAGTGAGCCCTCTCTACCAAGATCCATCAATGAGCCACGAGGAAGCGACGAGGCTTCTAGCTAGCGGCGTAGAAACTAGCGTTGCCACCGCACTGGTTTCTATCGGGCTGAATGAGCAAGACAGGATTTGGGCTCAGAACACCTGCCTGAAATACCTCGAGAGTGAATCCGAATCGGTTGCAGCAGCAGCTATCATCGCGCTCGGTCACATAGCCCGCAGACAGGGTTATCTGGATTTGGGTGCTGTACTCCCCGCTCTTGAAAAGGTGAAGGAAAAATTCCCCTCACTGCAAGGGACTGTGGCGGACACCCTTGATGATATTGAGGTATTCACCTGACTCACCATTTAGCAAAAGAACACTTTTCCCGCGAGCCGAACACTGTGGCGAGGGGGCTTGCCCCCGTTCGGGTGCGCAGCAGCCGCAAAACTGGCGAGCGGAGATTTACCTGATGCACCGCATGCACAGGTTTTGGGGTCGCTGCGCAACCCAACGGGGGCAAGCCCCCTCACCACAACAAGCCCCCTCGCCATAGCAAAAACCCGCTGTCTCCTCACAGAGACAGCGGGTTTTGTCATTCAGCCCACACGCCAATCAATCATCCCGCGTCAGCACTTCCAGCAATTCAATCTCGAAAATCAGATTCGAATTCGGCGTAATCGCCCCCATCGACCGCTCGCCATAGGCCAGGTGCACCGGCACCAGCAGCTTGCGCTTACCGCCGACCTGCATGCCCATGATTCCCTGGTCCCAGCCCTTGATCACCCGCCCCGTGCCAATCACGCACTGGAAAGGTTTGCCCCGGCTGTAGGAGGAATCGAATTCGGTACCGTCTTCCAGCCAACCTCGATATTGGGTGGTGATCAGCGCGCCTTTGACGGCGGCTTTGCCGTCGCCCACTTCAAGGTCGATTACCTGCAATTCATCATTCATGACATTCACTCTATCTGTGCGCATGCCCGAACGGGCTTGATGGGCGCCGTTTTCCCAGAAACGTGGGCTATTGGCAAGCCGGGTCGACTAACCCGTTCACTCCTTGCGGTGGCCAAAAGGAATGCCGTTAAAGGTGTGCGTGCAACAAGAGCAGTAAGGGGTCATGTACTCAGCCGTCAGTTCAGGATTGACAATCTGCAAACAGCCTTGATCATCGACATACAAACCGCTGAAATAGCTCGACTCCCCCAGCCGCACCTGCTCCTGCCTGTCCTTTTCATGCAGGGCAACCATCCAGAACACAGGCTCAGGTCGATCCAGGCGAGCCACCGCCTCGCTGAAAACCTCATCCCATTGCCGACCGACGCGGGACAGCAGGAACCGGAACAATGGTGTGTAATCGAACCCGTGCCGACGAGTTCCATGCATCGAACCGCGTGACGACTCATTGTGGATTTCGGCTTTGGTATGGCGCTGATACCGGTACTCACCCGAGTATTCATTCAACCGAACTCCCCAGGTACGAGTGTTGATCTTGCGGTAGAGGGGTTTCTTTTCCAACACGTAGCTCCTGACATCCAGTCACTCAAACACCCTATGCGTTTTACTCGAACGGTGGACAATATCAATCCGTCCGCCGTGGCTGATTGTTTCAGACGGCTTGAAGTGGCACTGATATCGCGGACCTGGCGATGTATGAGGCCAAGCGCAGTGGGAATAATCAGTATCGGTTGGGGAACATCAGCCCAATACGCGCTCACAGCGAATAGCCTTGGGTAAACGCCGAGTCTCTGGGACGGCAACATTGATCCGCTTCATGCATCAATACATGCCAACTATGCAATTAACATATCGATGTCCCTGCCCCACTATCCACCCCAATAAGAACCGTGCACCGCGTCCAGGCAGTGCACGTCATAAAAGCGGTGGAGTACACGTCAATGACAGCATCAATCCATTCCGGTCGCTCCCGGACCAGTGCGATTTTCCGGGTAACCTCGGGCAACTTCCTCGAACAATTCGATTTCTTCCTTTTCGGCTTCTATGCCACGCAGATCGCTGCCGTGTTTTTCCCGGCCAGCAGCGAGTTCGCGTCCCTGATGATGACGTTTGCGGTGTTCGGCGCCGGCTTCCTGATGCGTCCGTTGGGCGCCGTGATACTGGGCGCCTACATCGATGATGTGGGGCGCCGCAAGGGGCTGATCGTCACCCTGTCGATCATGGCCAGCGGTACGATTCTGATTGTGCTGGTGCCCGGATACGAAACCATCGGGCTGTTCGCCCCGGCCATCGTGCTGATCGGCCGATTGTTGCAAGGCTTCTCGGCCGGTGCGGAACTGGGCGGTGTATCGGTGTACCTCGCGGAGATCGCCACTCCCGGCAACAAAGGTTTCTTCACCAGTTGGCAATCAGCGAGCCAGCAAGTGGCGATCATCATCGCGGCGGCTTTGGGCTATGGCCTGAACCAATGGATGGCGCCGACGATGATTGCCGATTGGGGCTGGCGGATTCCGTTTTTCGTCGGTTGCATGATCGTGCCGTTCATCTTCTTCCTGCGCCGCAACCTGGAAGAAACCGAAGAGTTCGCCGCCCGCAAACATCGGCCAGGCATGGGCGATGTGTTCCGTACCCTGGCGCAGAACTGGGGCATCGTGTTCGCCGGAATGATGATGGTCGCCCTGACCACGACCGCGTTCTACCTGATCACCGTGTACGCGCCGACCTTCGGCAAAACCGTGCTGCACCTGAGTACCTCCGATGCGCTGCTGGTGACCTTGTTGGTGGGCGTTTCGAATTTTTTCTGGCTGCCGATTGGCGGCGCGATTTCGGATCGCATCGGTCGTCGCCCGGTACTGATCGCCATGGCGTTGCTGACGTTAGCCACAGCCTACCCAGCGCTGACCTATCTGGTGCAAGCACCGAGTTTTATCAACATGCTGTTGGTGCTGCTGTGGCTGTCGTTCATTTATGGCTTGTACAACGGCGCGATGATCGCCGCGCTGACGGAAATCATGCCGGTCGAGGTTCGGGTCGCAGGTTTCTCTCTGGCTTATAGCCTGGCGACGGCGGTGTTCGGCGGTTTCACACCAGCCATATCGACCTTCCTGATCCAGTACACCGGCGATAAGGCTGCGCCCGGTTACTGGATGAGTTTCGCCGCGCTCTGTGCGCTGTGCGCGACGCTGTTCCTCTATCGCCGTGCCTCTGGCCGCCTGCAACCGGCTGTGTCGTGAACCACCCAACCTCTAACTGCGAGAGCTATTTGATGAAAAGGTTTTTCAACTTCACCGCCCTGGCCCTGGTGGCCAGTCTCGGTCTGAGTGCGATCGCCCAGGCCGAAGAAATTCGTGTGATGACGTCCGGTGGCTTCACAGCAGCCTACAAAATCCTCGGCCCGAAATTCGCCGAGTCTACCGGCAACACCCTCGACACCGCCCTTGGGCCATCCATGGGAAAAGCCCCGGAGGCGATTCCCAATCGTCTGGCCCGTGGTGAAAAAGCCGACGTGGTCATCATGGTCGGCTATGCCCTCGACGACCTGATCAAGCAAGGCAAAATCGATCCCGCTTCACGGGTCGAACTGGCGGATTCGCGGATCGGCATGGTGGTGCGTGAAGGTGCGCCGAAGCCGGACATCAGCTCGGTGGAAGGCCTGAAAAAAACCCTGCTCGACGCCAAGTCAGTCGCCTACTCCGACAGTGCCAGCGGCGTGTATATCGAGGATCAACTGTTCAAGCGTCTGGGCATCGAAAACCAGCTCAAACCCAAATCGAAGATGATCCCGAAAATCCCGGTGGGCTCGGTGGTTGCCACCGGCGATTATCAACTGGGCTTCCAGCAGGTCAGCGAATTGCTACCAGCGCCTGGGGTGAGTTTTGTGGCGAAAATTCCGGAATCGGTGCAATCGGTCACCCGTTTCGCCGCCGGTATTCCGGTCGATGCGCAACACCCGGCCGAAGCCAAGGCGCTGCTTGAGTACCTGGCCTCCACCGCAGCCCAGCCGGACGTAAAAGCTACGGGGCTGGACTCAGTCAGCCACTGACCGAAGGTTGCTGGATTTTCATTTCCACCACCAGCCGCTCTAACGCCAATGCCGCCGGGGTTAACGTACGGCCCCGGCGCTTGATCAAACCAATACTGCGCATCACCTGTGGATCGGTCAGCGGTACCCTCGTCAGGATCGGGTGATCCGCCGCCGGCATCGCCATCAACGGCACCGCAGCCACACCCAACCCAGCCTCCACCAGACCGATCATGGTCGTCACATGACGGGTTTCGCAGATGCTCGGCCGTTGCGGCACCACGCCAGTCAGCGCTTGATCCAGCAAAAAGCGATTACCCGAAGTCTTATCCAGTGAGATGTAATCCTGCTGATAAAACTCATCCCACGTCACGCTGCTGCGTCCCGCCAGGGGGTGATCTCGTCTGCACGCCACCACATAACCTTCTTGCACCAATGGCTCGAAATCGACTTCGGCCTCCAGGGTGCCCATGAAGCTCAGGCCGAAGTCCGCTTCACCGTTGACCACGGCGCTCAATACCTCGTGAGCGCTGGAATCGACCACCTTGACCTTGATCCGCGGAAATTGCCGGTGGTAGTGGGCGATCACGCGCGGCATGAAGTAGTACGCCGCCGACGGCACACAGGCGACGGTGACATGCCCGAGCCGGGTCGAGGCGACTTCGCTGATGCCCAGTAGCGCCACGTCCAGGTCATCCAGCAGGCGCTCGACGCTGGGCATGAAGCCACGCCCGGCCTGAGTCAGGCTGACCCGACGAGTAGTGCGCTCGAACAATTTCACGCCCAGAGCGTCTTCGAGCTTTTCGATCCGCCGGCTGAGGGCTGGTTGGGAGATGCGTACGGTGTCCGCGGCCTTGCGAAAGCTGCCCTGCTCCACCACAGCGCGAAAGGCTTGCAGATCGTTAAGGTCGAAGTTGATGGCCATGGTACGCACTCGGGAACGAACAGATTGATCAGCTTATCCTATGAATGTCACTAATTGATGCTAAATGTAACGACATCTTGGGTGCTTTCTCGCGATACCGGTGTGTCGGCCCAAACGTTTTCGTTCATGGCTGACGCATCCGGCTCCAGCCTTTATCCTTATCGCCCCCGCCGTATCGAGTTTTTGGAGTTTCACATGCCCCACGAAGGCAACCTGTTACAAGCCGCTGTCGTCTTTTTGTTCGCGGCAGTGCTCACCGTCCCCTTGGCCAAGCGCCTGCAATTGGGGGCGGTGTTGGGTTATCTGTTTGCCGGGGTGATCATCGGGCCGTCGGTGCTGGGCTTGATCGGCAACCCGCAAAGCGTCAGCCACATCTCTGAACTCGGGGTGGTGTTGTTGCTGTTCATCATCGGCCTTGAGCTGTCGCCGCGACGCTTGTGGGTGATGCGCAAATCGGTGTTCGGCGTGGGCCTGGCGCAGGTGTTGCTGACCGGTTCGGTGATTGGTGTGCTGGCGTTGTTCGTGTTCGGCCAATCCCTGAACAGCGCCATCGTGTTGGGCCTGGGCCTGGCGTTGTCGTCTACTGCATTTGGTTTGCAAAGCCTGGCCGAGCGCAAGGAACTGACCAGCCCTCACGGGCGGTTGGCGTTCGCGATTTTGCTGTTTCAGGACATCGCCGCGATCCCGCTGATTGCGATGGTGCCACTGCTGGCCGGGGGCGATCACACCAGCAGTGCCGCCGAAGATTTGAACCATGGCTTGCGGGTGCTGGGCAGTATCGCGGTGGTGGTGATTGGCGGACGGTACTTGCTGCGCCCGGTGTTTCGGGTGGTGGCCAAAACCGGTCTGCCGGAGGTGTCCACCGCCACCGCGTTGCTGGTGGTGATTGGTACAGCGTGGTTGATGGACCTGGTCGGCGTGTCCATGGCACTCGGCGCGTTCCTCGCCGGTTTGCTGCTGGCGGATTCCGAATACCGTCACGAGCTGGAAGCGCAGATCGAACCGTTCAAGGGACTGCTGCTGGGGCTGTTTTTTATCAGCGTCGGCATGGGCGCCAATTTGAGTCTGCTGCTGAGCGCGCCAGTCGTGGTGCTGGGGCTGACCCTGTTGCTGATCGCCATCAAGTTGCCGCTGCTGTTTGTTGTCGGTCGACTGGCCGGAGGTTTGGGCAAGGTCAGTGCGATTCGCCTCGGCATCGTGCTGGCGGCCGGTGGTGAGTTCGCATTTGTGGTGTTCAAGATCGGCCGTGATCAGGGGCTGTTCGAGCCACGCCTGTACGATTTGCTGGTGCTGACGATTACCTTGTCCATGGCCGTGACGCCGCTGTTGTTGCTGTTGTGCGCCCGACTGGTCAGCCCCAAGGTTCAACCCGTGGTGGTGCCGGAAAAATTCCGTGAAATCGACGCCGACACGCCCCGCGTGGTGATCGCCGGCATGGGCCGTATGGGGCAGATCGTGGCGCGGATTCTGCGGGCGCAGAACATCAAGTTCATCGCCCTCGACACATCGGTGGAAACCATCGAGTTGTCCCGCAGCTTCGGCGGCGTGCCGGTGTTCTACGGCGACCCGATGCGCCCGGAAATCCTCAGCGCGGCCAAGGTCGAGCAAGCGGAGTTTTTCGTGATCGCCACCGATGATCCCGACACCAACATCAAGACAGCCGAGGTGGTGCACAAGCTTTATCCGCACATCAAAATCATCGCCCGCGCCCGTAACCGTCAGCATGTGCACCGGTTGGTGGATGTCGGAGCGCAGGCGGTGCGGGAAACCTATTACTCCAGCCTGGAAATGACCCGGCGGACCTTGGTCGGACTGGGTCTGACACAGGCCCAGGCGGATGCGCGGATCAAGCGCTTTACCCATCACGATGAACAGGTGCTGGAAGCCCAGCATGCGGTGTATGACGATGCGGCCAAAGTGATGCAGACCGCCCAGGAAGCGCGGGCGGAATTGGCAAAACTGTTTGAGTCGGATCAGTTGGAAGAGGAAGCGGGTAAGGTTTGATCCAGATCATTCCCACGCTCCGCGTGGGAATGCCGCCATGGACGCTCTGCGTCCGCTCTTGAAATGTGACGCAGAGCGTCACGGAATGCATTCCCACGCAGAGCGTGGGAACGATCACCTGGCAAGGAATCCACGATGGCAGACCAGACCTCCCCCGCCCTGAAGGAAATCTTCAACGCCGAACGCCTCGCGCACATCGCCACCGAGATGACTGCGGTCTACCCCGGCTTCGATGCCAAGGCTTTCCTGAAACTGGCCAAAACCGGTCTGGCGGAATTGTCAGTTATGCAACGCATGGCCCGCGTCAGCGAATGCCTGCACGCGGTATTGCCACTCGGTTATGAAGAATCCCTCGACGTCCTGCGCGCCCTCGCCCCGCGCCTCAATAGCGCCTTCGTCAGTATGTTTTTGCCGCACTACGTCGCGACCTACGGCGCTCACACGTTCGATCTGTCGATGAATGCACTCAAATATTTCACTTCCTTCGGCTCCTCGGAGTTTGCCATCCGGCATTTTTTGCGCAGTGATATCGAACGCTCGTTGGCGCTGATGCACGTCTGGTCGCTGGATGAAAACGAACACGTCCGGCGCCTGGCGAGCGAAGGTAGCCGACCGCGTCTGCCATGGTCGTTCCGCCTGGAACAGGTCCAGGCCGACCCGACACTGGCGGCTGCGATCCTCGACAACCTCAAGGCCGACGACAGCCTCTACGTGCGCAAATCCGTGGCCAACCACCTCAACGACATCACCAAGGATCATCCCGAGTGGGTGCTGGCGCTGATCGAGGGCTGGTCGCTGGACAACAAACACACGGCGTGGATCGCCAGACACGCTCTGCGCAGTTTGATCAAACAGGGTAACAAGCGAGCGCTGGCAATCATTGGCGCAAGCGGCAAGCCCGAGGTTGAAATCATTGACGTGAAGGTTGAGCCGGCGGTGATACGTCTGGGTGAGAAAATCACCCTGTCTTTCAGAGTGAAGTCCACGGTCCCGGACAGTCAGCGATTGGTGATCGATTACGCTATCGATTATGTCAAAGCCAACGGCAGCACCTCGGCAAAGGTGTTCAAACTTAAAGCCCTCACGCTGTCCGACAATGCCAGCGAAGCCATTAGCCGCAGTCAGCACATCAAGGAACTGACCACCCGCCGGCACTATGCCGGCCAGCACGCGGTGCACATTCTGGTAAATGGCGAACGCTTGGCCAGCACCCAATTCCGAATTATCGCTGACGCTCATTGACACCCACACCAGAGCCCCCCGGCAGCATGCGCGTGAGCGTGTTGTCGCGGACCCAGTAGTGATGAAACAACCCCGCCGCTGCGTGCAAACCAATCAACCAATAGCCGGTGCTGCCGAGCCATTCATGCCAATGCTTGAGTTGCTTGGCCAGATCGGGATCAACCGCAATCGGCGCCGGCAAGAAAAAGCCGAAATACGGCATCGGCTTGCCCCCGGCGGCCAGCATCAACCAGGCCAATAGCGGCGTAGCGATCATCAGTCCATACAGCGCCAGGTGCATGAGGTGCGAGATGCCCGTCTGCCAGGTGGGCAGGGCCGGGGTAATCGGTGGCCGGGGCGTGAGGCGCCCGAGCAGGCGAATCCAGACCAGCACAAAAATGCTCACCCCGAATATGCCGTGCAGCCCCAGAAACAGGCCCTTCAGGGCGTGTCCACGGGGCAACAATCCTTTGATCTCGATGCAACCATAAACGCCGACGAACAGCGCCAGCATCAGCCAGTGCAAGGTGATCGAGAGTTTTCCATACCGGTGTACTGCTGAATCTCGGGTCATACGGGGCCTCGTGAAGATCGGTGGCGGCTGCCGACTCATTTCGTACAGCCTGGATCCGGTTTCGTCGAACCGACCGGCGCCACCCTGCCCGTCCAGTCTTAAGACAATCTGAAGGGCCACCTTCAGACTCCGTTAAGAATTGCCTTTGATACTCCTCCCAAACTTACTCAGGGAGGCGTTCTTGCCCATGCCCGATTTCGACTGGAACATCCCTCTGCCCCTGCACTTCGGCCAAGCCGAAACCCCGCAGATGAGTCTGGCCAGAGCTTTGCCGGACGATCCCCAGCGTCCGGTTTTCGAAGCCTTTATCCAGCAGCGTTTTCGAAAGGCCCATGGCGCCGACATCCGCCAATTCATGCCGCAGCTGTTCGGCATGAGCGATGTGTCAGGCACGCTTTGTGCGGTGGCTGGCGTACGACTGGCCGGTGCCGAACCCTTGTTTCTGGAACGTTATCTGGACGAGGCGATTGATCCGCTGATCAGCGACGCTGCCGGTCAACCCGTGGACCGGGCCGGCATCGTCGAGGTCGGTAACCTCGCCGCCAGCGATACCGGCAGTGCGCGCCTGAGCATCATCGCCATTACCTACCTGTTGGCCATGGGCGGGCTGGAATGGGTGGCGTTCACCGGCAACATCGGGCTGGTGAACAGTTTTCATCGCCTGGGCTTGAAGCCGGTGACGCTCTGCGCCGCCGATCCTGCGCGGCTGGGCGATGACCGTCACCTCTGGGGCAGTTATTACGAGAGTCAGCCATGGGTGCATGTCGGCAACATCCGCGCCGGTTTCATCCATTTGCGCAATATCGGTCTGTTCAATCGCCTGGGGTTGCCGACGTCCCTGGAGGAGTCCAGCCATGTCGCCTGAAATGGAGCGGTTCAAGCAGACCCTGCGCAGTCATGCCGAGCGCAAGACCAACGCCATCGCCTTGTGGGGCGATCAGTTGAAACTGGACTACGCCACGCTGTACGCCGAGGTCATGTATCGCCAACAGCGTCTGCGCGATGAGCACGTCAAAGTGGTCGCGCTGGCCCTGGACAATGGCACCGAAGCGATGCTCTGGGACCTGGCCGTCCTGTTCGAAGGCCTGACCTGTCTGACGTTGCCGCCCTTCTTCAGCCCGGCACAACGCAGTCATTGCCTGGAACAGAGCCAGGCGACACTGGTGATTGCCGAACCGGAACTGGAAGCCGAACTGCAGGCGGCCGGCTACGAGAAGACCGGCGAATTCTGGCGTCGCCCCTTCAGCGGCCCGAACCTGATACCCGAAGGCACCGCCAAACTGACCTTTACCTCAGGCACCACCGGCACGCCCAAAGGCGTGTGCCTGAGCGCCGAGAGCCTTTTGCGGGTGGCCCGTGAACTGGATCAGGCCAGCAAACCCACCGATCCACGGCATCACCTGGCGCTGCTGCCCCTGGCGATTCTGCTGGAAAACCTCGGCTGTTACGCCGCGCTGTATGCCGGCGCGACCTTGAGCGTACCGAGCCAGAAAACCCTGGGCATTCAAGGTGCCAGCGGTGTCGATGTGCCGCGGCTGTTGGGTTGTCTGGCCGCCCGAAAACCGGAAAGTCTGATCCTGGTGCCGCAGTTGCTGCTGATGCTGGTCAGCGCCGCCGAGCAAAAAGCATTCAACCCCCAATCGTTGCGTTTTGCCGCGGTCGGTGGAGCACGGGTTTCCGAAGAGTTACTGCATCGCGCCCAGCGCATCGGTATTCCGGTCTACGAGGGTTACGGGTTGTCGGAATGCTCGTCGGTGGTGTGCCTCAATCGCCCGGGCGCGCGCCGCCCTGGTAGCGTTGGCCGGCCCCTGCCCCATGTCGAGATTCGCCTGGCCGATGATGGTGAAGTGCTGGTCAAGGGCTCGACCCTGCTCGGCTACTTGGGGCAAGCACCCTTGCGCGATGATTGGTGGCCGACCGGCGATCTCGGCGAGTTCGACCCGGAAGGTTTTCTCTACCTCAACGGGCGCAAGAAGCATCAGTTCGTCACCAGTTTCGGCCGCAACGTCAATCCGGAATGGGTCGAGGCCGAACTCACTCAGCGTCGCCACATCGCTCAGGCGTTCGTCCTCGGCGAAGCGATGCCGAGCAACCACGCCCTGCTCTGGCCCCATCGGCCTGACTGCACCGATGAAGAGCTGGCCGCCGCCGTGGCCCAGGCCAACGAGGCCTTGCCCGATTACGCCCAGGTTCATCACTGGACCCGTCTCGATCAACCATTCACCGCCGCCAATGGCTTGCTGACCGCCAATGGCCGACCGCGCCGCGACGCCATCGTCGAGCGTTACCGGGCGCAGCTCACTGACTTCATTTTTTCCGAGGATTCCGCATCATGAGTTTTTTCGACACCCTGCAAGAAGCCACCCAGCAGGAACGCCACGAGTTGTTCAACCTGCCGATCATCCGCGATGCCCTTGAGGGTAAGGTCAGCCTGGAGAGCTACCGCGCCTTCCTCGCCCAGGCCTACTACCACGTGCGCCATACCGTGCCGTTGATGATGGCGTGCGGCGCACGTCTGCCGCAGCGGCTGGAATGGCTACGCAAAGCGGTGTGCGAGTACATCGACGAGGAGTACGGCCACGAACAGTGGGTACTCGACGACATCGCGGCCTGTGGCGGTGATAAAGAGGCGGTGCGTGACGGTCGTCCATCGCTGCCGATCGAGTTGATGGTCAGCTTCCTCTACGACCTGATTGCCCGGGACAACCCGGTGGGCCTGTTCGGCATGGTCAACGTGCTGGAAGGCACCAGCATTGCCCTAGCCACCCACGCGGCCGGCAGCATCCGCGAGCGCCTGGCGCTGCCGGAAACCGCCTTCAGCTACCTGAGTTCCCACGGTTCGCTGGATATCGAACACATGCAGACCTACCGCCGGCTGATGAACACACTCCAAGACCCGGCGGATCAAGCCGCGGTGATTCATGCCTCGAAGGTCGTTTACACGCTCTATACCGACATGTTCCGCGGCCTGCCCCACGATGGGGAGAACCTGCATGCAGCTGCATGAAGCCCGTGTGGTTTTGACCGGAGCCAGCGGCGGTATCGGCCTGGCCATCGCCAGCGCCCTGTGTGCCAGTGGCGCGCGGGTATTGGCCGTGTCCCGGCACCGGGAGGCGCTGGAGCCCTTGCTCGAACGCTACCCGCTGCACCTGTGTTGGGTCGGCGCTGACCTGACCGTCCCCGGCGACCGACAAAAAGTGCTGGCTGCGGGCGAAGCCATCGGTGGCATCAACCTGCTGGTCAACGCCGCCGGGGTCAACCACTTCGCCATGCTCGAACAGCTCGATGACAGCGAGATCAATGCGATGCTGGCGGTGAACATCAGTGCGCCGATCTGCCTGACCAAGCTTTTGCTGCCGCTGCTCAAGCAAGCCGAGAGCGCCATGGTGGTGAACGTCGGCTCGACCTACGGCTCCATCGGCTACCCCGGTTACGCCAGCTATTGCGCCACCAAGTTTGCCCTGCGCGGGTTCTCCGAAGCCCTGCGCCGGGAGCTGGCCGACACCCGGATCAGCGTGCTTTACGTTGCCCCTCGGGCGACCCACACCAGCATGAACAGCCCGGCGGCCCAGGCGCTGAACGATGCGCTCAAAGCCAATGTCGACGATCCGCAAACTGTCGCTTCGGCGGTCATCCACGCGATTGCCGGTGACCGGCGCGATTTGTACCTGGGCTGGCCTGAACGCTTTTTCGTTCGCCTGAACAGTCTGTTGCCGCATCTGGTGGACCGTGGCTTGCGCAAGCAGTTGCCGTTGATCCGTCGCCTCAGTCAGAAGCCCGATAACGAGAGTCTCAAACCATGAAAAAAATCGTCACTTGCCTGCTGTTCGGGGTGTTGAGCCAAAGCGTCTGGGCGCTGGACGCCGCCGATCAGCAGCGCCTCAATGGCATTCAGCAAAGCTGGGCGCACATTCAATACGAATTGCCCGCCGAACAGCGCACCGTGGCCTTCGAAAAACTCGCGACCCAAGCCTCGGCGTTTACCCAGGAACGCCAATCCCTGGCCGAAGCGTGGATCTGGTCCGGCATTGTCACCAGCAGTTGGGCCGGAGCCCAGGGTGGCCTCGGCGCCTTGAGCAAGGTCAAGGCCGCCAAAGTTGACCTGGAAAAAGCCCTCGCTATTGATCCCAAGGCCTTGCAAGGCTCGGCCTATACCAGCCTTGCCGCGCTGTATGATCGTGTGCCCGGTTGGCCCCTCGGTTTCGGCGATGCCGACAAGGCCGAACAACTGTTAAAGCAGGCCTTGCAGCTGAATCCCGCCGGCATCGACAGTCTGTACTTCTGGGGCGATCACCTTTACCGTCAAAAGCGCTATGGTGAAGCCAGGGACGCACTGCAAAAAGCCCTGCAAGCGGCCCCCCGCCCAGGCCGGGAAAGCGCCGATGCCGGGCGCCGCAAAGAGATCGAAGCGTTACTGGTGGACGTGAACAAAAAACTCAACTGACAGGAGTCCGCGTGCGTTTATTACTGATCGAGGATGACGTGGCTCTCGGCGAGGGCATTCATCAGGCCCTGGGCCGTGA
Organism: Pseudomonas sp. PDM24; assembly: GCF_019218905.1. NCBI lineage: Bacteria > Pseudomonadati > Pseudomonadota > Gammaproteobacteria > Pseudomonadales > Pseudomonadaceae > Pseudomonas > Pseudomonas sp. PDM24. The sequence continues at coordinate 458,537 of NZ_JAHUWR010000003.1, forward strand.
GGGTTACACCGTCGACTGGCTGCAAGACGGCAGCAGTGCCTTGCATTCGCTGCTCAGCGAGACGTTTGACCTGGCCGTGCTCGATCTCGGCCTGCCGCGCATGGACGGTTTGCAAGTGCTGCGTCGCCTGCGTGAAAGCGGCTCCAACCTGCCGGTACTGATCCTCACCGCCCGGGATGCCACCGAAGACCGCATCGCCGGGCTGGATGCCGGGGCCGACGATTACCTGATCAAGCCCTTCGACCTGGCCGAACTCAAGGCTCGCCTGCGGGCCTTGTTGCGACGCAGCGCCGGTCGCGCTCAAGTGCTGATCGAACACGCCGGCATCAGCCTGAACCCCGGTACCCAGCAAGTCAGCTATCAAGGCGAACCGGTGGCGCTGACGCCCAAGGAGTATCAACTGCTCCACGAGTTGCTCTCGCCTCCGGGCCGGGTCATGACCCGCGATCACCTGATGCAACTGCTTTACGGCTGGAACGAAGAAGCCGAAAGCAACACTCTGGAAGTGCATATCCATCACCTGCGCAAGAAGTTCTCCACGGACCTGATCCGCACCATTCGCGGTGTCGGGTACCTGGTGGAGGAGCGTGGATGACTTCGATCCGGCGTCGCACCCTGACGCTGATCATCGGCCTGATGCTGACGGGTCTGGCGATCATCAGCGTGCTCAACCTGCACGACAGCAATCACGAAATTGCCGAAGTCTACGACGCCCAACTGGCCCAGAACGCCCGGCTGTTGCAGGGTGTGATGCGCATGCCGCTGGCCAGCAATGAACACGCCGAACTGTATCAAGCGTTCAACAAGGCCTTGAGTGAAGCGGTGCCGAGAGTCGATGGTCATCCCTATGAAAGCAAAATTGCCTTTCAGGTGTGGAATCGCAAGGGCGAAGTACTGGTGCACACCGCCAGTGCGCCCTCCTTCACGGCGCCGCCGACGAAATCCGGTTTCAGCGATGTGGTGGATCTGCACAACCGCCATTGGCGGGTGTTCATGCTCGAAGACAAACAGAATGACCTGCGCATCTGGGTCGGTGAACGGGACGACGTGCGTGCGGACCTGGTAGACCGGATCGTGCGTCATACCCTGTGGCCCAATGTGCTGGGTAGCCTGATATTGGCGGCCATGGTCTGGCTGGCTATTGGCTGGGGGCTCAAACCCCTGGCCAATATGGCGCAAACGTTGCGGGCACGGCACAGCGGTTCTCTGGAGCCGTTGCAACTGACCCCGTTGCCCAGCGAACTGGAACCGATGCAGGCAGCGCTCAACCGCATGCTCGCACAAATTCAAGAGGTGCTTGGCCGCGAACGGCGCTTCATCGCCGACGCCGCTCACGAATTACGCACGCCGCTGGCCGTGCTGCGGGTGCATGCGCAAAACCTGCAGGAAGCCGGCACGGAACAGGAGCGTCGTGAGTCCCTGGCGTTTCTGATTGCCGGGGTCGACCGCACCAGCCGCCTGGTCAATCAGCTGCTGACCATGGCCCGTCTCGAACCCAAGGCCGTGGTGCCGGTGGAGCAAAGCATCGACCTGAGCGAAACGGTGCGCGCCAGTCTGGCCCAACTCACGCCCTGGTTATTGAGCAAGAACCTGGAGCTGGCCTTCGATGTCGCTGACCAGCCTTTTGAAGTGCTTGCCGACGCTGCCGCCATCGACATCGCCCTGAACAATCTGGTCACCAACGCCGCGAATTTTTCGCCGGAGCATGGCGTCATCACCGTGCAACTGAGCCAGGACGATGGGTTCTACAACTTGAGCGTCCAGGACCAGGGGCCAGGCATCGACGAAGCGGATCGCGCACGGTTGTTCGAACGTTTTTACAGTAGTGGAAATACCGGAGGCGCAGGGTTGGGACTGACCATCGTCAGCACCATTGCGACGCGGCTGGGTGGGCGGATTACACTGGTCAATCCACCCGAAGGCGGGCTGCGGGCGACCCTGTCGATTCCTGATGGCCAGAACCACAACCCTGCGCAACGGACATCCAATGGCTGAATGTCTGTGCGCTGAACGTAGGTTTGATCATGGTGAAACTCCTGATTGTTCATTAGGAGCTACCTGCATCACTGTTTAAATGGGCTGTGGGCGAGCTGTTGGTGGGTTGGGATGGGCCAGAAATGCAATCTGTACCCTTCTCGCCCTACTCGAAAACCTTCTCACTCACTTTTTAGCGCTCGCCAGATAATGCGCAACCAACGCATTGGCATGGCCATGCCCCATACCGTGTTCAGCCTTCAGCCAAGCCACCATTTCCATATGCTTCTTGCCGCTTACTGTTTCCAGCAGATCCAGCCAGTGGTTGATTGGTTGGCCGTACTTTTTTTCAATCGAGGGGAAGTACGACGCCGGCCCTTTCACTTTTGTATCTTCGGTCATGCTGCAAGCTCCCTTGTTCGCGACGGAGTGTCGGATAACGCTCCTTGTCGTCATCCAATAGCTTGGACGCCAAGTGCTATCCCGGCAATAACCCCGGCTCGAACTTGTGCGGCTCGCGGCGAGAGCCCTGTAGGTGCGAGGCTTGCCCGCGAAGAACGATAACGCGGTGTGCCCGACCTGACGCCTTCGCGGGCAAGTCGGATCGCCGCACCGCTCGCTCCTACAGAGGAATGGAGCCTTGCAGCAGATGTTGCTCACGCTCACACAACTCCACCACGTAATCCCACAGCACCCGCAATCGCACGGATTTGTGCAGCTCGCGCCGCGTACTGATCCAGTAACTGCGCTGGATGCTTTCATCCGGCAACAACGGCACCAGTTGGGGATCGGCGCTGGCCATGTAGCACGGCAGCACGGCGATTCCCAGGCCCGAGCGCGCGGCCTGTTGCTGGGCGATGACGCTGGTGCTGTGAAAGACCACCTGGGGGTTGCGGCAGAAGCTGTTGAGGAACACCAGTTCCTGGCTGAACAGCAAGTCGTCGACGTAGCCGATCCATGCGTGACGGCCGAGGTCCTCGCGGCTACGCAGTGGTGGCGCGCGGTCCAGATAGGCCTGGCTGGCGTAGAGCGCCAGTCGGTAATCGGTGAGTTTGCGGGTGACCAGCATGTCGGCGGCCGGGCGTTCCAGGTGGATGCTGATCTCGGCTTCACGGTTGAGAATGCTGACGAAGCGTGGCACCGCCACCAGTTCCACTTCCAGCCCCGGATAGCGTTCGAACAGCCCGTTCATGCGGCTGGCCAAGAACATGATGCCCAACCCCTCAGTCACTCCGACACGGATCTTGCCCAGCGGCGCGGATGACTGGGTGATTTCTTCCTGAGCCAGCAGCGCGACGTTTTCCATCGCTTCGGCGTGTTTGAGCAGCGCTTCGCCGGCCGGGGTCAGTTCGTAGCCCTGGGCATGCTGGACGAACAGCGCAGTGCCGAGGCTTTTTTCGATGGCTTCGATGTGCCGGGCCACGGTGGCGTGAGTGGTGTTCAAACGGCGAGCGGCGGTCAGCAAGCGGCCGCTGCGCTGCAATTCGAGAAAAAACCGCAGGTCATTCCAGTCGAACATGAACCACCCTTGAGGTTATGCCGTTAACGACGCTGTTTAAAAACGCACAGCAGCTGCGTAAAAACTAACATTCTTTTAACGAAAGCTAACAACTAGGATGACCGACAACAAGAACAACAATAGAGGTCAGGGATGCAGACTTCCCTTGATGAATACGACTACATCGTGGTCGGCGCCGGGCCGGCCGGTTGTTTGCTGGCCAATCGACTGTCAGCCAACCCGCAGCATCGCGTGTTGCTGCTCGAAGCCGGCGGCCGCGATAACTACCCGTGGATTCACATTCCCGTCGGTTACCTGTTCTGCATCGGCAACCCGCGTACCGACTGGTGCTTCAAGACCGAAGCGCAACCGGGCCTGCAAGGCCGCGCCCTGAGCTACCCGCGCGGCAAGGTGCTCGGCGGCTGTTCCTCGATCAACGGCATGATCTACATGCGTGGCCAGGCTGGCGATTACGACGGTTGGGCGGCCGAGGGTAATGCCGGCTGGGGCTGGCAAGACGTGCTGCCACTGTTCAAGCAAAGCGAAAACCATTTTGCCGGCGACTCGGAATTTCACGGCGCTGCCGGGCAATGGCGAGTCGAGCGGCAGCGGCTGTCATGGCCGATCCTCGATGCGTTTCGCGCGGCCGCCGAGCAAAGCGGCATCGCCAGCATCGATGACTTCAATCAGGGCGACAACGAAGGCTGCGGCTACTTCCAGGTCAATCAAAAAGCCGGGATCCGCTGGAACGCGGCCAAGGCATTTCTCAAACCAATCCGCCAGCGTTCCAATCTGACGGTGCTGACCGACGTCGAAGTGGACCGCGTGCTGCTGGAAAACGGCCGTGCCTCGGCGGTCAGCGCTCGTTGGCAAGGCCAGGCGAAAACCTTCAAGGCGCGTAAGGAAATCGTCCTGTGTGCCGGCTCCGTCGGTTCACCGGGCATCCTTCAGCGTTCCGGTATCGGCCCTCGCCCGCTGCTGCAAAAACTGGGCATCGGCGTTGCCCATGAACTGCCCGGCGTAGGCGGCAACCTGCAGGATCACCTGCAACTGCGGCTGATCTACAAACTGGAAAACGCCCGCACCCTGAACCAGATCGCCGGCACGCTGTGGGGCAAGATGGGCATGGGCCTGCGTTACCTGTATGACCGCAGCGGCCCGCTGTCCATGGCGCCGAGCCAACTTGGTGCCTTCGCCCGTTCGGGACCGGAACAGACCTCGGCGAACCTCGAATACCACGTGCAGCCGTTGTCGCTGGAGCGTTTCGGCGAGCCGCTGCACGCCTTCCCCGCGTTCACCGCGTCGGTTTGCGATCTGCGCCCGCAAAGCCGTGGCCGAATCGACATTCGCTCCGCCGACCCACGGGAAGCGCCGCTGATTCAGCCCAACTACCTGAGCCATCCCGAAGACTTGCGAGTGGCAGCCAATGCCATCCGCCTGACCCGCCGTATCGTCTCCGCGCCCGCCTTGCAAGCGTTCAAACCGGTCGAGTATCTGCCCGGCGACAGCTTGCAGAGCGAAGAACAATTGCACGAAGCCGCCGCCCGGATCGGCACGACGATTTTCCACCCGGTGGGCACCTGCCGGATGGGTAACGATGCGGACGCGGTGGTCGACGCCGAGCTGCGCGTCCACGGTATTCCGGGTCTGCGCATCGCCGACGCTTCAATCATGCCGCGCATCACCTCGGGCAATACCTGTTCGCCGACGTTGATGATCGCTGAGAAGGCTGCGCAACTGATGCTCAGCCCCAGCACAAGGAGCCTCAACCCGCAGAAGGAACTGCTGAGCAACCAACTGTAGGAGCGAGGCTTGCCCGCGAAGAACGATGACGCGGTGTGTCAGGTCTGACGCCTTCGCGAGCAAGCTTCGCTCCTACAAAGATCGACGTACACCCCGCTTTATGGATAAACGCGGCCCCCGCCCACAAGGCTGGCGCCGACAGTGGAACAACAAAAACAATCACTGTGAGGGATACCGATATGTCAGAACATGTTCAGCCCATGGAAGCCGTCCGCAGCGCCGGCACCAGTCAGGAAACCCAGAAAGTCATCTTCGCCTCGTCCCTCGGGACGGTGTTCGAGTGGTACGACTTTTTCCTCTATGGCGCCCTCGCGGCGGTCATCAGCAAACAGTTCTTCGCCGGGGTCAACGACACCACGGCGTTCATCTTCGCGCTGATGGCCTTCGCCGCCGGCTTCATCGTGCGGCCATTCGGTGCGCTGGTGTTCGGACGCTTGGGGGACATGATCGGGCGTAAATACACGTTCCTGGCAACCATCGTCCTCATGGGGGTGGCGACGTTCTGCGTCGGCTTGCTGCCGACCTACGCGAGCATCGGCATCGCCGCGCCGATCATCCTCGTGGTGCTGCGTATGCTTCAGGGTCTGGCATTGGGCGGAGAGTACGGCGGCGCTGCCACTTACGTCGCCGAACACGCACCGATGGGCAAACGCGGTTTCCACACCAGCTGGATTCAGTCCACCGCCACCCTCGGCTTGCTGCTGTCGCTGCTGGTGGTGCTCGGCTGCCGCTACTTCACCGGCGACCAGTTCGAAGTCTGGGGCTGGCGCATTCCGTTTCTGTTTTCGATCGTGCTGCTGGGCATCTCGACCTGGATTCGCTTGAGCCTGCATGAGTCGCCTGCGTTCGTGAAAATGAAAGAAGAAGGCAAGCTCTGCAAGTCGCCGCTGCGCGATTCCTTCGGCAAATGGGACAACCTCAAAGTGGTGCTGATTGCGCTGTTCAGCATCAACGCCGGGCAAGCGGTGACCTTCTACGCGGCGCAGTTCTATGTGCTGTTCTTCCTCACCCAGTTCCTGAAAATGGACCCGGCCCTGGCCAACAGCCTGCTGATCGTCAGCGTGATCATCGGCGCACCGTTCTTCATCTTTTTCGGCTGGCTGTCGGACAAGGTCGGGCGCAAACCAGTGCTGATGATCGGCCTGTTGCTGGCCACCGCGCTGTACTTTCCGATCTTCAAAACCCTGGCCCACTACGCCAACCCGGCCATCGACCAGGCCAGCCGCCAGGCACCGATCACCGTGCTGGCTGACCCGGCCACCTGCACCTTCCAGTTCGACCCGGTGGGCAAGGCTAAATTTGATAGCCCGTGCGACAAGGTCAAAACCTTCCTGGTCAAACAGGGCCTGCCCTACAACAGCGAAGCGGCCCCGACCGGCAGCGCCGTGCAGGTCAGCATTGGCGAGGTGAAAATCGATGGCTACGATGAAGCCGCCCTGCGCGGCGCAGTAACCCTGGCCGGGTATCCGTCACAAGCCGACACCCAGCTGATCAACAAACCGATGATCGTGGCGCTGATCGTCGCACTGATCATCATCTCCGCCATGTGCTACGGCCCGCTGGCGGCGCTGATGGTCGAACTGTTCCCGACCCGCATCCGCTACACCTCCATGTCCCTGCCCTACCACATCGGCAACGGCTGGTTTGGTGGTTTCCTGCCGACGGTGTCGTTTGCGCTGGTGGTGTACACCGGGGATATTTTCTACGGGCTGTGGTACCCGGTGGTGATTACCGGGGTGAGCCTGGTGGTGGGGATGATCTGTTTGCGTGAGACCAAGAATGTGGATCTGGACAAGAACTGACGTCACGAACCATTAGCCCAGGCTTACCTGTGGGAGCGGGCTTGCTCGCGAAGAGGGAGTGTCAGTCGACATCAATGTTGCCTGGCACACCGCCTTCGCGAGCAAGCCCGCTCCCACATGGATTGCGTTCAGGCAACAAGTCCCTACGCCTCAGGTATCAAGCACCTCAAAAGTGACCTCTTCAGGATAAAACGCCACATACCCGCCAATCTGCGCAACCGACACCTTCGGATGCTCATAACTCCATACCGCATTGGCCCCTTCATGCCCGGGGATTTGCAGGCTGAAATAGCTGGCATCGCCCTTGTACGGGCAATAGCTGGTGTGGTCGGTGCGGGCGAAATATTGTTCGGCAATGTCCTCCCGCGGGATGTAGTACACCGGAGGATAATTGGCCTCATGCATGACCAGCGCCCGAGTGGATGACGCCACTTGAATGCCATGGAACTTCACCACCACGCAGCCGGGTTGTGGGCTGATGGCGATGGGATTACCGGGTCCGGGGGCTTTCATAAAGGGTCCTCTGTCGCTGCTGCGCTGTAATCCGCGCTCCGACAGGTATACCTCATGTTTCGGTATCGCCACTGCTTCACAGCCGAACGGAGCATGCTTGGGCTACAGTGAGGTCCCCAAAACAGCATGCCCCGCCAGGAGAGCAGCATGGACATTGCCAACATCCCCTTCGGCACCACCGACTGGTCGCAAATCGAACCCACTGAACACCGGGGCGAGACTGGCAGCGCCCTGTGGCGCACCCGGCAGTTCGGCGCGATTCGAGTGCGCATCGTCGAATACACGCCGGGGTATCTGGCCGATCACTGGTGCTCAAAGGGGCATGTGCTGTTTTGCCTGGAGGGAGAACTGCACACCGAACTGGAGGACGGTCGAGTCTTCGTCCTCACGCCGGGTATGAGCTATCAGGTGGCGGACAATGCCGAAGCGCATCGTTCATCCACCGCCATTGGCGCCAGGTTATTTGTGGTGGATTGACCGCTGTCATCAACCGCAACAGCTAAAGCTGTACATCCATACAGATAAAGATTGCTCCATCGCTCATCAGCCGCCATTCTGTGCACCTCTCGAACACTGATTGATGATGGTGGTTATGCAGCTGTACCTCTGTGAAAAACCCTCCCAGGCCAAAGACATCGCGGCCGTGCTCGGCGCCAAGCGCCGGGGCGACGGCTGCTGGCTGGGAACGGGCGTCACGGTGACCTGGTGCATCGGCCATCTGCTGGAAACCGCACCGCCGGATGCCTATGACGCACGTTACAAGCGTTGGGTGCTGGCGGATCTGCCGATCATTCCCGAAAAATGGAAGATGACCGTCAAACCGCGCACGGCCAGCCAGTACAAGGCGGTCAAACGCTTGCTCGGCGAGGCCAGTGAACTGGTGATTGCCACCGACGCCGACCGTGAGGGCGAGATGATCGCCCGGGAGCTGGTGGAACATTGCCGTTATCGCGGGCCGATCCGGCGATTGTGGCTGTCGGCGCTGGACGATGCTTCGATCCGCAAGGCACTGGCGGCGCTCAAGCCAGGGGCCGAGACGTTCAGCCTTTATCATTCGGCATTGGGGCGTTCCCGGGCCGACTGGCTGATCGGGATGAACATGAGTCGGCTGTTCACCCTGCTGGGGCGTCAGTCCGGCTATCAGGGTGTGTTGCCGGTCGGTCGGGTGCAGACGCCGACCTTGCGCCTGGTGGTGGATCGCGATCGCAGCATTGCCGATTTCGTCCCGGTCGCTTATTGGGCGATCGATGTGCAACTGCTGCACGACGGCACCGCGTTCACCGCCCAATGGCGCGCGGCCTCCGACGCTTGCGATGATCAGGATCGCTGCCTGAATCAGGCCTTGGCGCAACAGGCAGCCTACGCAATGGGCAACGCAGCAAGCGCTCGGGTGATCAAACTGCGCACCGAACGCATGCGCGAAGTCGCGCCTTTGCCGTTCGACCTGGGCACGTTGCAGGAAGTCTGCTCGAAGAAACTCGGGCTCGGCGCCCAGGAAACACTCGATATCGCCCAGGCGCTGTACGAAACCCACAAAGTCATTACCTACCCGCGCAGCGACTGCGGCTACCTGCCGCTGAGTCAGCACAGCGAAGCACCGGCTATCCTGGCCGCGCTGAGGCAGGCCGATCCGGCCCTGAATGCCTTGCACGATTATCTGGAACCCCAGCGTCGCTCACGGGCCTGGAACGATGCCAAGGTCAGCGCTCACCACGGCATCATTCCCACTGCAGCGGCGAAAAATCTCGAGCGACTGGCAGGCAAACAACGGGCGGTCTACACCCTGATTCGTGCACGTTACCTGGCACAGTTCCTGCCCAACCATGAATACGACCGGACCCAGGCCGACTTCGATTGCGCCGGTGAAGCCTTGCGCGCGGTGGGCAAGCAGATTGTCGAGCCCGGCTGGAAACGCGCCCTGCCCGAGGCCCTTGCACCCGCCAAGGGCCGCGAAGCACCGGCACCACAAACACTGCCGGCACTGGCCGAAGGGCGTGACTGTGCAGTGGCGGATGTGAAGCTCAAGGACCTCTGGACCCAACCGCCCAAGCCATTCACCGAAGGCGATCTGATCAAGGCGATGAAGAACGTCGCCAAACTGGTGGAGGATCCACTGCTCAAGCAAAAGCTGAAGGACACCACCGGCATCGGCACCGAAGCCACACGCGCCTCGATCATCCAGGGCCTGCTGGACCGCGGCTACCTGATCAAGAACGGCAAGGCCCTGGCCGCGACACCGGCAGCGTTCAGCCTGATCGATGCCGTGCCGCGTGCGATTGCCGATCCCGGCACCACGGCGATCTGGGAGCAGGCCCTGGACATGGTGCAGAGCGGCGAAATGAGCCTGGAAGAATTCGTCACCAAACAGGCGGCGTGGATGAGCAAGCAGGTGGCCCGTTGCGCCGGCCTGAACCTGACCATCAGCGGACCGGCAAGCCCGGCCGGGCGTGGCGCCACACCGTGGAAAAACAAACGCAAACCGGCCAAACGCAAGCCCTCGACCGGCACCAAACGCGCAGCGAAACCGGCAAGCAAGACTTGAGAGCACTTGCAACGAATCGAAACCTGTAGGAGCGTGGCTTGCCCGCGAAGAACTCACCGCGGTTTTTCAGGTATTACGCGTTATCGTTTTTCGCGGGCAAGCCTCGCTCCTACAGGTACTGCGGCGCATCGGGCAACAGCCCTGCTTTCTGAGAGGTACAACCATGACGACAGTCAGAAGCCAGCCCTCAATAGAACTGCACGCCGCTCAGCGCGACGAACTGGAAACCATCGAGAACCTGATGCAGTTCTACGTGTATGACTTCAGCGAATGGTTGCCGCTGAAACTCGGTGAACATGGCTTCTTCAACATCCAGCCCAAACAGGACTACTGGCGAAACCCGGCAACCAGGCCGTTTCTGATCAAGGTTGACGGCGAGCTTGCCGGCTTCGTGACCGTGGATAACGAAACCCATATCGTCGGTGCGGAGCACAACATCGGCTACTTTTTTGTCAGCCGACGCTTTCGCGGCCAAGGCGTCGCGAAGTTTGTCGTCTCTGCCCTCTTGAACCGATTCCCCGGTCAATGGCAGATTTTCCACATCGATGCCAACCAGCCTGCGCGTCGGTTCTGGACCAAGGTGATACCCGATCTCACCGGCTCAGCATTCACCGTGCATCAACTGGCAGTGGACGGCTACCCCTGCACCGTTTACCGCTTTAAAAGATCGCAGCCTTCGGCAGCTCCTACCCCGGCCCCGTAGGAGCGAGGCTTGCCCGCGAAGGCCATCACACGGACAAACTGCTGGACCGCGTCATCGTTCTTCGCGGGCAAGCCTCGCTCCTACGGAAGGCTGCGATCTTGACGATTCCAGCACCGCAAAAGCTCTGCTGGTGCTAGCCACGCCGACTTTCTAATTCCAAAACCACTTTGTCCGACAATATGTAGTGAACAAAAATAATCACTACAAAACCGTTGACGCCTCCGATTTTCCCTTGCATGATGCAGACATCTCCCCGATCGGGAGTACAGGCAACACGTTTGAGCAAGCTCGTCTGACCGCCGAGCTGTTTTTCCCGGATACACGCTGCCCACAAGGCAGATTGAAGAAGCTGACCTGGCCTGAACGTCCAGTACAAAGGACGAGAAGCGCTGGCGATCAATCCTCATGAAGCTTGTGGCCGACCCTGAAAATGTCGGCAGTGGCCTCCAGGTTTTCGCTGCTTCTCTTCGTTGTGACGCTATTGCGTAGCAGTTATTCAACACGACTACATGCAACAGACGCAAGACCCCGTCGTATTGACGGCCGACCGCTGACGTCCTGGTTTCGGTGCCAGGGATCAACTAACCGATGGGCTACTTGTATTAGCGAATCAACTTTGAAAGATCACCAAATGGTCAAGGGGCTTACAATGAATCTGAACAATCAACCTACTATCGATGAACTGGCTCGCTTGTTCGCTGCGCAAAAAGACAGCCAGGACAGCCATATTCTGTGGATCAGCAAATCGGGCCAGGTCCATATCGACTGCCTGTCGCCCCATGCCCACGAAGAAGAGTTCGACCGGAACAACCAGAACCTGCTCGCCCGACTGAAGATGTACCGTCGCGGCCAGGGTTATGTCGGCAAGAAAGCCGCGGCCGACAAAGACTTCATCGGTAATGTGCTGCAAACGCTGAAACAGGCGTGGGCATCGATGCAGAACCAGAACGAAGTTCGGGTGATTGATCGCTTGTATTGATATCCCCTCAGTAAAGAAAGAAGGCCCCGCTCGGAGTATCGAGCGGGGCCTTTTCGTTTGTCTCGTGCGCACCAAACAAAGCTATGGTTAACCGTATGCCCTGCTGGATCTCTGGAGGCTTGCGATGAACAAAATCCTGATATTCATAGTGTTCGCGATGGCGAATGCTGTCCATGCGAACACCCTCCCTGGCATTCCCTCATTCGATGTGGACTGCCCCGGTAAAGTCGTCGTCCATGCGGATCAGGACGGTCCGGTATTGATCAACAGCAAAGAGGCGGTAACCAAAGCCATCAACGATCGCCACTTCGAAGCCAGGGGTTCGGGCATCACGATCTCGATCATCCTCGCCGATGATGATTCGGTGACCGTGTCCTCCACCGGCAAGGCTCCCAATGGGCTGTGCCAATCAGTGGATGACTGACTTCGCCGACTCGACCGCAGCCGCGCCCAATACCAGATCCATGAAGGCCACCGACGCCGCACTGTGATAGTTGTTTTTGCGCCGAAGCAGCGCGGCCCCTCGGTTGGGCGCCGCCCCCTGCAGTGGAATTTTGCGCAATGCCCGTTCCGCGGTGGCGATGGGTTCCGGCAGGATGGTGGCCATCGGCGCGTGACGAATGACCTCCAACAGCGTACTCACCGAGTTCACCTCGATCGCCACCTTGGGCGTAATGTTCTGTTGCCGAAAATACCCGTCGATGGAAGATCGGGTGATGAAGCCCGGCGTCAGCAACGCGAACTCCAATTGCGCCACCTCCTTCGGCGATAGCGGGTTCTGGCGCTCGTACAACGGATGACTGCGCCCGACCATCAAGCCCAACGTCTCGACAAACGCCGGCACGCACTCGATGTCGGGGCTTCTCACCGGGGTAAAGGCAATGGCAATGTCCAGCGAGTCATCGAGCAACCCGGCCTCGATGTCATCCATCGATAACTCGAAAATCTGCAGATGGATGTTCGGAAAATTCGCCACGTAGTCGCGCACCAACGGCCCCACCAGATATGCCATGAACGTTGGCGTCATGGCCAGTCGCAAACTGCCGCGGGACAAATCCTTCACGTCATGCAGCGCGCGTTTCCCTGCTTCAAGTTCCACCAGTACCCGACGAGCACTTTCGATATAGGCCAGCCCCGCATCGGTCGGTTTGACCGTGCGCGAAGTGCGGTCGAACAGGTTGACGCCGAGGGATTCCTCCAGTTGCCGGATCTGCTGGGACAGCGTCGGTTGGGAGACATGCAGCGCCTCGGCGGCGCGGGTGAAGCCGCCGTGGTCGGCGACTGCCAGCAAATAGCGCAAATGTCGGAGCAGCATGGGCACACCATCTATAGGCAGAACTTATGCGAAGCATTGTATATCGGTCTTGGACGCTATGGATAAATCGATCGAAGATGGCTGCACTTTCCAGCGACAACCGATAGGAGTCACACCATGCAACAGTCCCATGCTTACCAAGACCCGAGTCTGGCCCTGACCACTTCGATCCTCGATGCCAAGGCGCGCAAGAGTCTGTCCTGGCAGGATTTGACCGATGGCACCGGCCTGGGCCTGGCCTATGTCACCGCCGCCCTGCTCGGCCAACATCCGCTGCCGGAAGCCGCCGCCAGGGTGATTGGCGAGAAACTCGAACTGGACGCCGACGCCGTGGCCCGCCTGCAGATCATTCCGCTGCGCGGCAGCCTCTCGGGTGTCCCGACCGACCCGACCATCTACCGTTTCTACGAAATGATCCAGATCTACGGCACCACGCTCAAAGCCCTGGTTCACGAGCAATTCGGCGACGGCATCATCAGCGCGATCAACTTCAAGCTGGACATGAAGAAAGTTGAAGACCCGGAAGGTGGTTCCCGCGCAGTGATTACTCTGGACGGCAAGTTCCTGCCGTTGCGTCCGTTCTAAGACAGCCTGTAGGAGCGAGGCTTGCCCGCGAAGAACGATGACGCGTAATACCTGAAAAACCGCAGTGCATTCTTCGCGGGCAAGCCTCGCTCCTACAGGTTCTGCGTCTTCCCCCCTCACTCATGCAAGGAAGTCAGCCATGAAAGCGCTCATCGAAGGTTTATTGAAGTTCCAGAACGAAGCCTTCCCACAACGTACCGACCTGTTCAAACACCTGGCCACCACCCAGCATCCCGGCACATTGTTCATCACCTGTTCCGACAGCCGCGTAGTGCCGGAATTGCTGACCCAGCAAGAGCCCGGCGAACTGTTCGTGGTGCGCAATGCCGGCAACATCGTGCCCTCGTACAGTCCGCATCCCGGCGGCGTGTCGGCCACGGTCGAATATGCGGTCGCGGTATTGGGCGTGACGGACATCGTGATCTGCGGGCATTCGGACTGCGGCGCCATGACCGCCATCGCTCAGTGCACATGCATGGATCACCTGCCCGCCGTCAGCGGCTGGTTGCAACACGCCGAGTCGGCCAAGGTAATCAATGACTCCCGCCCTCACGCCAGCGACGCAGCCAAGGTAAGTTCGATGGTCCGGGAAAATGTCATCGCCCAACTGGCGAATATCCAGACTCACCCGAGCGTGCGCCTGGCCCAGGAAAAAGGCCTGCTGAATCTGCATGGTTGGGTTTATGACATCGAGACCGGCTCCGTCGATGCGCTGGATGCCAGCCGGCGCAACTTCGTGTCGCTGGCCGAGCACCCGAACACCTGTGCGGTGTATGGTCAAGCGGTCGAAGCCGCCTGAAGGGTTCGTCTACCCGAGCTGCGCCAGGCTTGGCGCAGCGTTACAAAGTGGGTACGCGCGCGACTACGCCCGTCCTCGGTTCCCGACCGGGATTGTGATACTCACAAGATCGCCGCAGTCATTTATCGTCGATTTTTGTAGACGATTGTGACCGACGTTCAGTGGTCTCTTCGGCATTGGGCGCTTCTGGAAAACTGCCCGGCGTGAACACATGAGTGAGCAATTCGCTGGCATCGATGTCGACGACTCCAGGAACCGAACGGGCCAGGGCAACAGCCTGCTCACACTGTCTATGAGTGTTGACGCGGCCGCTCAATGCCACCCTGCCCGCATGTGTTTTGACATGGACATGCAGGCCAAGGGATGAGTCGGCCAATGCCAGGGCCGACTTCACTCTGGTGGTAATCCACGCGTCGTGAACGACCGATTCCAGATCATGAGAGTAATGTTGAAAGGAATGAAGTTTCATGGCGCAACTCTCCCTCACGTAATCAGATGCGCCGCCCGCCCCACCGCAGACGCGGACACACATTAAGTATAGTGCGTGCCGTTGCCTGCAATCGGGGGGCTGCCCCTGATGCCGGTAAGATATAAGAGCGACGAATATCCTGTGGGAGCGGGCTTGCTCGCGAAGATGGCGGCACAGTCAACAATGATGTCGCCTGACACACCGCTTTCGCGAGCAAGCCCGCTCCCACAGGTTTGCGCGGCTTAACTTACCGAGTTGGAGTGGCGTCTCAGCGCTTGACCGACAGACTCGTCTGCGTCATGCGGCTACGGATGGTAAATACGCCATCCCCCGAGAGAATCGCACTGCGCGCAAACAGGCGGCCACTTTCCCAGTTCGAAAGCCCCAGTTCCGGCTTGTTCAGCGCGTACTGACCGTCAACCCAGCGGGTAATCCCGTTGCCAACAAAAGGCGCGTTGACCGCGTTGTAGAAACGCTCCTGTGACGGGGCATCTTCACTGATCAGCGACACGGTGAATTGCGGGCTGTAACGATTGAACAAGGCAATGGCCTGGTCCAGGTCGTCGACGATCTTCAGGCTGACTTCCGGGGTTTCTTCCCACTCCCACTCGCGGCCCAATTGATCCTCGGGCAGCGGTTCGGCCAACGCTTCGGTCTGATAGCCTTCGGCGCGATACACCTCGACGCTCGCGGTTTGCCAATCAATTGGCAAATGCTGTTCGCTCCCCTCGACGATATGCAACTTGCAGCCCTGGTCCCGAGCGGTGCCAGCCTGTTGCAGTGCATCGAGAAACAGCGGCACCAGTTCGGCGGCGCGGTCGCGGTGGATCAAGCAAACGTTGAGGGTGTTGCAGACTTTGCGGTCCAGCGAGTTGCGCACCACGGCGGCAAAGCGCTGGGCATCAGCATCCTTGTCGGCGATCAGCCAGGCGCCACCGGTGCCGTGCAAGCTGACGGCGGTGCCGGCCTGTTGCGCGATGCTGCCCAACTGGCTGACCGCCCGTCCCGAACCACGGGCCACGGCCAATGACAGGCGCCGATCGGCGAACATCGCCCAACCGGCGGCGTGATTGACGCTTTCCACCAGCGAAACTGCTCCGGTCGGCAACCCGGCGTCGGCCAATGCCGGATTCAATGCGTGGGTGACGATGGCCTGGGCAGTGCCCAACGCATCGCTGCCAATGCGCAGCACCGCGGTGTTGCCCGTGCGCAATACACCGGCGGCATCGGCAAAGACATTCGGTCGGCCTTCGAACACGAACGCGACGATGCCCAGCGGCGAGACCACTTGCTCGACTTTCCAGCCGTCGTGCTCGACGCAGCTCACGACCTTGCCGCGAGTGGCCGGTGCATCACGCCAGGCCCGCAGGCCGGCGATCATGTCGCCGCGCATGCGTTCATCGGCCAGCAACCGCGTGGTGGAACGCCCGCGCGCCTTGGCTCGCTCGATGTCGGCCAGGTTGGCGGCTGCAATCAGGGCCCAGCATTCCGGGGTTTCCAAGCGTTGAGCAAAATGATCGAAGAACTCGCTGATGGCTTGATCCGAGACGCCGGACATTGCAGCGAATGCCGATTCCGCGCGCTCGATGGCGACAGCCGCCGCTTGCTGGTCCGCCACCGGGATCAACAACAATTCGCCGCTGACCTGCTCCACCAGCAGATGGTCGCCGGGCTGAAAGCGCGCCGCCAGTTCGGGGCTGACGACAGTGACACGGTTACCGGCAAAAGGGATTGGCGTGCCAGCGACTAGACGTTCGAGCGCAAGAGACATGAAACGGTTTCACCATGCAGGAGAGCGGCCAGAAAATGTATAGGAAAATCCATCAAGCGTCATTCACCGGGGCTTTTTTGCCAGGCGAAATACATCTTGCTCCAGGCGATTGCTCCCCTGTTTGCGCCATCCGGCGTTCGCGTCATAGACCACCAGCAGCAAGGGCTCTTCTACGCCCGCGGTGCTGATAAAGGTCAGTCCTTCGGCATGATCGCGGCCTTTATCCTCTCCTTGCCCGTAAGGAACCTCCAAGACCGGCGTCAATTGTTCGCTGAAGACAAAACTTTCGTCTGTTGGTCTGGCACCGTCGAGCCAGCGAAATACGCTGACAGGCCCGTCGAGGTTCATCGTCGGCCCGGCCAGAATCAGCATGTCATCACCATCGATGCACAAATCCCTGACGCCGAGCCCGCCCAACTGGAGAAAATGCTTTCGATATTTTCGCCCCCCAGGCCCGATTTTTTTCAGCGTCAGCGTGTGGCCGGCCTTGGGATGGTCTTCGGGTTCGACCTCCAGAACAATGGTCCAGCCCCGCAGCACAGGCCCGCGCAACCCGATAAAAACCCGCTTGCCATTGACCTCGAGGCCTTCGGTATCGAACCCGTTGTCCTTGCCGGGAATGTGCAGAAATGCCCCTACATGCTCGTCATCCTTGAGTTCATCGAGCAATTCGTTACCCAGTTGATCGCCGGACAATTGAGCGGCAACTCGAGCATCGTTGATAGTGCTCTTTACCAAAGTGAACGTCCCGTTTTCTTCGACCACCGGAATCCGGGCCAGGAGAAAACGATTGCCATCGCGACTGACAGTTGCCAGGCGCTCGGCGTTTTTCTTCAGGGACTTGGAGCTATCGGGTTTTCTCCGTTTCAGGCTGTGAGACCCCACAATCCAGAGATACCCCGTGTTGCGGTCGTAACTCATGCCTTCCAGGTCTGCCTCAACGAATTCTTCGCCAATCGTCGGGATGACCGGCAGCGTCAACAGGGACGCCAACGGGAATTGTTTGTGCTGATCAAACAGAAACTCGCCCGCACCGACGCGCTCACGCAAGGTGAAGCGCTCCAGGCTCAAGGATTCATCATTGGCGACCCACAGGGTGTCGCCTATCTGGACCACGGCAGACAAGCCTTTGCGCAAATGAGTGTCCGGGTCATTGAAGACTAGAAGCGCGGAACCGAAATTCACCATGAAGTCACCCGCCCCTTGAGTCAAAGAATGCCTGCTTCACGGTAGCGGTCATCGGGCGCTAGTCAAGACAGGTCATCAGAACACCGACCAGCCAATCCGCTGACTCAACAACTCCAGCGCCGCCATGCCGGCGAGGGAGTTTCCGGCAGTGTTCAATTCCGGGGACCAGACGCACACCGTGAATTGCCCCGGCACTACCGCGACAATGCCCCCGCCCACGCCGCTCTTGCCCGGCAGACCGACGCGATAGGCAAAATTGCCCGCTTCGTCGTACAGCCCGCTGGTGGCCATGATCGAGTTGACTTGCTGGGTCTGGCGGGCGCTGAGGATCTGGGCGCCGCTGTGTTTGCAGAAACCATCGTTGGCCAGAAAGCAGAACGTGCGGGCCAGATCCACGCAACTCATACGCAGTGCGCAATGGCTGAAGTAGCTGCGCAGCACGGCTTCGACGTCGTTATGAAAGTTGCCGAACGATTGCATCAGATAAGCCATCGCTGCGTTACGCGCGCGGTGCTGGTATTCCGACTCGGCGACCTTGCCGTCCACCATGACATTCGGGTTGCCGGACAAGCGCCGGACAAAATCGCGCATCGACAACGCCGGCGCGGCAAAACGTGACTGGTTGATGTCGCAGATCACCAGCGCACCGGCGTTGATGAAGGGATTGCGCGGGCGCCCGCGCTCGAACTCCAGCTGCACCAGCGAGTTGAACGGCTGTCCGGACGGCTCATGGCCCAGGCGCTCCCAAATCGCTTCGCCGGAATGGTCGATGGCCTGCACCAGGCTGAACACCTTGGAAATACTTTGCACAGAGAACGGCGTGTCGGCGTCTCCGGCACAAAACAACTCGCCGTCATTGCCATACACGGCAATGCCCAACTGATTGGCCGGCACGGTGCCGAGGGCGGGAATGTAGTCAGCCACTTTGCCCTGACCGATCAACGGTCGGACTGCGTCAAGGATCTCGTTCAACAGCGCTTGCATGCCGGGTTCCGAAGTCTCGCCCCATGGGATTGCGGGGACACTTTCGCTAGACGCCACTGGTCGGGGCTGAATCACAGTTTTGTATGGGAATGTATCTGTCGCGGCCCGGGATACATGAACTTGCGCCGGGAGACCTTTCGGACATACCGACCATACACCGGGTTGAAAAACTCTTGCCGTCCGCCGACCACTCGCAAAACCGGGTCGGCTCTTGCTCAGGAGTGTCGTCATGATGACCCAAGTTCCCCGTTACCACGGCTGGTCGCTGTTTGGCCTGCTGTCCTTGCTGGTGCTGGTGATGACCAGCCTGATTCTGCTGCTGAACCCGGACCTGGTGGAGGCCACGCGCAGCGCCATTCGCGCCACCGCACGCACTTCGTTTGCACTGTTTATTGCCGCGTTCACTGCGTCCGCTTTGGCCGTGCTGGTGCCCTCGCCTTTCACTCGATCGCTGGTGCGTGAACGACGCTTCATCGGCCTGGCCTTCGCGTTTTCCCACCTGGTGCACGCCCTCCTGATCTACAGCTATGGCCAACTGAACCCCGAGTTCTGGCCCGGCCGCACCACGGTCGGCAACATCCCGGGCTCAGTCGGTTACCTGTTCATTGTGCTGATGGCGCTGACCTCATTCAAACCCACGGCGCGACTGATCGGCCCCAAAGCCTGGAAAGCCCTGCACGTTAGCGGCATGTGGGTGATTGCGGCGGTGTTCACCTATTCCAACTTCAAACGCATCCCCCTGAGCGCCTGGTACGTATTGCCGTTCGGTTTGATGTTTTCGGCAATCGTCGTTCGGCTGCTGGGCAAGATTGCGCTGAAGTACAAACGGTCGGCCAGAAACACGCTATTGACCGAATGAAACCTCATCAACACCAACATTCCCCTGTGGGAGCGGGCTTGCTCGCGAAGAGGGAGTGTCAGTCAACATTGATGTCGCCTGACACACCGCTTTCGCGAGCAAGCCCGCTCCCACAATGAATGCACCTGTCGATCAAATCCTGGAGCTCAAGCCCATGAATACCTCCCTCTCATCGACCCTCAAAGGCCTGCACCTGAACCTCGACCGTACCGGCAGCTGGATCGCCCCCCTGACCTTGCGATTGTTTCTAGCCTGGGAATTTTTCGAATCAGGCCTGGAAAAATGGAACGGCCAGAACTGGTTCGCCGACATCCAGCACCGCTTCCCGTTTCCCTTCAACCACGTGCCGGCCACGCTGAACTGGGAACTGGCGATGTGGGCCGAATTGATCTGCGCCCTCGCCCTGCTGGTGGGCCTGGGGACGCGGGTTTCGGCGATTATTCTGACCGTGGTCACGATCGTCGCGACCGCTGCCGTTCACTGGCCGGCCGATTGGTCTACATTGAGTGAACTTGCCCAGGGTTATGCCATCAGCAATAAAGGCCACGGCAACTTCAAACTGCCGCTGATCTACCTCGCAGCCCTCCTGCCGTTGCTGCTCTCGGGGGCCGGAAAGCTCAGCGTCGACGCGCTGCTGGCTCGATACTTCTGGCGGCGCAGTCACCGCTGATACGCCAGTGTCTCGATAACCTACCCAACTTATGTAAAGGAGCCATCATGAGCGTGACCACCCAATGGATCGAGATCACCAGCGCCGAGGGCACCTTCGGCGCTTACCTGGCCATCCCCCACACCCTTAAAGGTCCGGGGATTGTGCTGATTCAGGAAATCTTCGGCGTCAACGAGCACATCCGCTCGGTCGCCGAGCAATACGCCGCCGACGGCTACCTGGTCATCGCGCCGGATCTGTTCTGGCGCAACGGCCACCGTATCGAACTGGGCTACGACGAAGCCGGCTGGAAACGCGCCGTCGAGCTGATGAACGCCACCGACACCCAAAAAGCGCAGGCCGACATCAAACTGGCCATTGACGCCCTGAAAGCGCAGCCGGGGCTGGACGGCAGAATTGCTTCTATCGGTTTCTGCTTCGGCGGCATGCTGTCATACAACACCGCAGCCAACGGTTTCGTCGACGTGGCGATCGCCTACTACGGCGGCGGCATTCAGAACCAGCTGGATCGAGCCGATGAAATCAAGGTGCCGGTGTTGATGCACTTCGGCGAGCAGGACAGCCACATCCCCATCGACGCCGTGAAGCAAATCGCCGAGCGTTTCGAGTTCAACGATGACGTCGATATCGAGGTGTATCCGGGTGCCGAACATGGCTTCAACTGCTCACACCGTGACAGTTATAACCAACGGGCGGCGGTCGAGGCCCATGGCAATACCTTGCTCTTTTTGAGTCAGAACCTTTAAGGCCTGATCGATGGGGTTGGCGACATAAACAATCGGTGAGCATTCAATCCCGGAAACCAGCATGGACAACCTATCAAAACCCAGACCGGCTTCACTGCGCATCCCCTCCACGGTCTGGGCCCTGGGTTTTGTCAGCCTGTTCATGGACCTGTCTTCAGAGCTGGTGCACAGCCTGCTGCCGATATTTCTGGTCACGACCTTGGGCGCGAGCGCGTTGACCGTCGGGGTGATCGAGGGCATCGCCGAGGCGACCGCGATGCTGACCAAGATCTTCTCCGGCGCCATCAGCGACTTTATCGGCCGGCGCAAAGGCTTGCTGTTGATGGGCTACGGTCTGGCCGCCTTGTCGAAACCGCTCTTTCCCCTCGCGCACTCGGTCGATGTGGTGTTCACCGCACGTTTTCTGGATCGCATCGGCAAAGGCATCCGTGGCGCGCCGCGAGATGCGCTGGTCGCCGACATCGCCCCCGCAGAAATCCGTGGCGCCTGCTTTGGCTTGCGCCAATCGATGGACACCGTGGGTGCCATTCTGGGTCCGATTCTGGCCATCGTGCTGATGCTCTGGCTCGGGCAGATCCATCTGGTGTTGTGGTTTGCGGTGATCCCGGCGGTGATATCGGTGGCGCTGATTGTCGGCGGGGTCAAAGAGCCGACCACTGTCGCTGGCGAACGCGCCTTCCGCTCGCCTATCCACTGGAAGGTTCTGCGGGATTTTTCGCGCGATTATTGGTGGGTGGTGATCGTCGGTGGGCTCTTCACACTGGCCCGTTTCAGCGAAGCCTTTCTGGTTTTGAAGGCGCAACAAACAGGCCTGACAGCAACCTGGGTGCCGATGGTGATGGTGGTCATGTCGCTGCTTTATGCCGTATCAGCCTACCCCGCCGGCTGGTTGTCCGACCGGATCAGCCGCACCAAAGTGCTATGCATCGGCATCGTCCTGCTGATCCTGGCGGACCTGTTATTGGCGCATGCAGACTCGATCATGACCATGCTGGCGGGCGTGGCCCTGTGGGGCCTGCACATGGGCTTCAGCCAGGGCATTCTCGCGACGCTGATCGCCGACACCGCGCCCGAACACCTCAGGGGCACGGCGTTCGGCCTGTTCAATTTGATCAGCGGCGTGTGCCTGTTGATCGCCAGTGTGCTCGCCGGCGCGTTGTGGGAGACCTCGGGCTCGGCCAGCACTTTCATCGTCGGAGCGGTGCTGGCGGCTGCGGCGTTGTTGTTGCTTGTGCTGCGCAAACCCTAATGCCAGTAACAGTTGCCAAAGGCTGCGTTCGCCTGTAGCAGCTGTCGAGCTTGCGAGGCTGCGTTCGCCTGTAGCAGCTGTCGAGCTTGCGAGGCTGCGTTCGGCTGCGAAGCAGTCGTCAAACCAGAGCTTGCCGTACGTCAGGCGGACCGCGTTAGTCGGATTCACGACTGCTTCGCAGCCGAACGCAGCCTCGCAGGCTCGGCAGCTGCTACAGATCGCGCAAGCCCTGGTTCACGGCGGCGAACCCACGTTGCAAATCCTCGATCAACGCGTCGACATCTTCCAGGCCGATGTGCAGCCGCAGCACCGGGTTCAATGCACGATCTACCGCACTGTTGCGATCCTTGGTATCCGCGACGGTGACCAGGCTTTCATAGCCGCCCCAGGACGCGCCCAGACCAAACACCTGCAGCGCATCGATAAACCGTTCGACGTACCTGGCGTCGGCCTCGCGCAGTTCGAAGGACAGCAAACCGTTGCTGCCAGTGAAGTCCCGCCGCCACAGTGCGTGATGGGGATGATCGGGCAACGCTGGATGGAACACCCGCTTCACCTGCGGTTGCGCCTGTAGCCATTGAGCGATCTCCAGGGCCTGACGTTCGTGTACGTCGAGGCGCGGCGCCAGGGTTCGTGCACCTCGCAGCACCAGATAGGCATCGTCGGGACTGACGGCGATGCCAAAGGTGTCGCTCATGGATGCCAGTGGCTGCCAGACCTCTTGCCGGGTACAGACGCTGCCCATGACCACATCGCTGTGACCGCACAGGTACTTGGTCAACGCCATGATCGAGATGTCCGCGCCCAGGGTCAGTGACCGGTACAGGTAGCCCGAGCCCCAGGTGTTGTCCACGGCCAGCAGAATGCCGCGCGGTTTGCACAATGCGGCAATGGCCGGCAGGTCGCAGAGTTCATACAACAGCGAGCCGGGCACCTCGGTGTAGACCATTTTGGTATTGGCTTGCAGTTGCGCTTGCAGGCCGTTGCCGTCAGGCGCGAAGTAGCTGACCTGGATGCCGAACGGCTCAAGCAGCTCCCGGGCCAGACGCCGCACGGGGGCATATACCGCATCGGTGATCAGCACATGATCGCCGGGCCGCAAGTAGGCCAGAAATGTCTGCGCCACTGCCGCCAGCCCGGTGCCGAACAAGCGCGAGCGATAACCGCCCTCCAGTTCCGTCACCAGATCTTCCAGGGCGAACGCCGTCGGATTGCCACGGGCGCCATAGCTCAGAACCCGTTCGCTATCACGACGAGCACGGGCGTCGCGCATTTGTGCCAGGTTGTCGAACAGCACCGTGCTCAAACGAGTGACCGGCACGTTGACCGCCCGACCACCACGGCCCTTTTCAGTTCGCGCCGAATGCACCAGACGGGTACGAACCCGTGCATCACGGGTGGCTTGAGACTGCGCGCGCAACGGTTTGAGGCTGGCGATTTCGTCTGCGCTCATTTGCGCCAACAAGCCGATTTCCCAGGCCAGATACTGACGCGCCGCGTCCTTGTTGCCGGAGTGACGATCGTGGGTAAAGAACAGGAAATCGATGCACTGGTGATCGGGCGGTGTGTTGGCATCCTCTTGCAGCGCAAACCCCGCCGCACGCCAGGCCTCGACACCGCCGTCCAGCAACCGGGTTTGTGCGCGCTGAGCATCGGGCAACTCCAGCGTGGCGAAAGCGGCCAGCAGCGGATCATCGGCCAGCAGTACCAGAGGCCGTTGCTCTCCCATCACCTCAGCCGCCAGCAACGAGCGGATCGACCAGCGCGAGCCGGCGATATGACCTTTGCGCCAGGTCATGCTCGGCCGCAGGTCAATCAGTGCCACCGCGTTATCCTTCAGCGCATCGTTCAGGGCTTGTGCCGTGATCACTGGCAACGCTTCGTGTGCGGGGGCCTCCACCGCCGGCAACGCCAGACCGCTATTCACCCCGTCCGCTAAAACATAAGCCTCATGCCCCAACTGCCGAAGCCAGCTGGCAATAATCGGTGCCCGCACGCCATCGCTGTCGATCAGCACCAGCCGTGCCTGGCGCACGCCGATGTACAGATCGGTGGATTGAATCAGCTGGCCACCCGGCGTGTGTTGCGCGCCCGGCAAACTGCCGGCGGCAAACTCCTCGGCGGTGCGCACATCGCACAGAAACAGGCTGCGTTCGGCCTCCCCGGCCCACTGCTCAACCTGCGCGGTCGCAACGGTTTTCACCCCGACCCGTTCGGCCAGTTGTGCCGCGGCAAGACGCTGTTGCGGCAAGGTCTTCGATGACACCTCATCGGCATAGCGGCGGGTGCTGCCATGCTCCAGCTGAAGATCTTCCAGATCCCAGCCCTGGGTCCCGTTTTCCAGGGCGTAGACCGGGTTTTTCAAACCCAGATTGATCAGGGTCTGGGCGCCAATAATGCTGCGGGTTCGACCGGCGCAATTGACCACGATCGGCGTGCTGTCGTCCGGCACCAGATCCTGCACGCGATAGCCCAGTTCGCCATTCGGGCAACAGACGGAACCGGGGATGGTCATCTTGCGGTATTCGTCGAACGGCCGACCATCCAGCACCACCAGCGGTTCGCCCCGGGCTTGCCATTCGGCCAGCTGTTTGGCGGTGATATGCGGCGTATGAGTGGCCTCTTCCACCAACTCGCCAAAGGCCTTGGACGGCACGTGCACGCCGGCAAACAGTTGCAGGCCGGCCGCCTGCCAGCCATCGGCACCACCGTCGAGAATATGCACGCGACCATACCCCAACGCCTGCAGACGCTGAGCGGCGAGGGCCGCGACGTCCCCACCATTCTGGTCATAAATCACCAACCGCACCTGTGGATTCGGCGCCAGGCGTCGGACCTCCAACTCCAGGCGACTGTAGGGCAGGTTCACCCCGTGAAACAGATGGGCTTCGCCATATTGGCCATGCTCACGCACGTCAAACAGGGCAATTTCCTGCCCGTCGAACAGCCATTGCTGCAGTTGCCCTGGGGTTACGGTCCGATTCATGTGTAAGCCTTGATCGACGGCGCCATCTGCGAGGCGTTGTAATTGAGAATGCGCCCGTCGGCCTCGACCCCATAACGGCCATTGAGCGATTCCAGCGGCAAGCCATAAAGATGGAAATGCAGGGTCGGCTGCTCGCCTTCGACACGGATGCCGTGCAGGTCTTCACCGAGGAACGAGATCGACGTGCCAGGCTGCACGATCACTTCTTTTTCCAGGTGCAGGGTAGTGAACCCAGGCTCGCGGCCCTCGTCATCACGGGCGTAGACGTAGTTGATTTCCTGGCCTTCGACGGCGCTGATGATCGCCCAGGTTTCGTGGTTGTGAGCAATGGTGCTTTTGCCGGGCAACAGCGAGTTGAGGTACAGCGTCGGCGTGTCGCCATCGTCGTTGAGACGGTAGCGGAACGCGGTACTGCCCTGCCCCGGCACTGGCGCCGGGAACGCGTCGAAATTGAACAGATCGCGACGCTCGGCCAGGGTTTCGAGCAAGGCGACGATTTGCGTCAATGCAGCACGGTCGACGCCACGCTGATTGATGATGCGGATTTTCTTGAGGAAATCTTCGATGACGGCGGCACGGTTATCGGTACTCATGAACAGGCTCCTCGGTATTAGACAGACAGGCTGTAGCGGCTCAGGTTGGTCAACAGATACGGATCATTGGCGACGCGGGGACGGCGTCCCGGATCGCCCAGTGCATGACGCAGAAACTCTTGAGTGCGCTCGCTGGTGGGGTGCTGGAAGATCTGCGCGGCGCTGCCGTGCTCGACGATCACGCCGTTTTCAGTGAAGTAGACGATGTCGCTGATCTCTTCAGCGAAACGCATTTCGTGGGTCACCAGTACGCAAGTCATGCCCTCTTCGGTCAGCTCGCGAATCACCGTCAGCACCTCGCCGACGGTTTCCGGGTCGAGGGCCGAGGTCACCTCATCGAACAGAATCAATTCCGGGCGCATGGCCAACGCCCGGGCAATCGCCACCCGCTGTTGCTGACCGCCGGAAAGTTGTCCCGGATAAGCATCGGCCTTGTGCTCCATGCGCACTTTGGCCAGCAACGCGCGGGCGTCTTTCTCCGCCTCGGCGCGGTTGCGCCCCAGCACTTTGCGCGGTGCGATCACCAGGTTCTCCAGCACCGACAAATGCGGGAACAGGTTGTACTGCTGGAACACAAACCCCACGCGCTTGCGCAACTCGATGCGCTGGGATTCCTGGGCCAGGGTGTGAACCTCGGTGGCGCCGACGCGAATACTGCCGCGCTGAGGCTGTAACAGGCCGGTGATGCAACGCAGGATCGTCGACTTGCCGGAACCGGACGGGCCGATGATCGACACGGCCTGCCCACGGTGCACGTCGAGGTCGATGCCCTTGAGCACCGGGTTGCTGCCAAACGACAAGTGCAGGTCACGCAGGCTGACCAGGGGCTCAGCGACGGTTTCAGTAGAAGGCATAACGTCGCTCCAGGTGTTGGGTGAGTCGGGAAATCGGGTAGCAGTAAGCAAAGAACAGCACCAGCAGGCTCAGGTAAATCACCACGGTAAAACCGGTCAGGTTCACCGTATTGCTGGCGATTTGCGCGGTGTCGATCACGTCATGCACGCCCACCAAAGACGCCAGCGCGGTGCCCATGGTGATCACCGCGTAGAGGTTCATCCACGGCGGCAACATGCGCTTGAAGCACTGCGGCAGGATGATCGAGCGGAAAATCTGCCCACGGGTGAACGCCAGGGAACGTGCGGCTTCCCATTGGGTACTGGGGATCGAGGCGACCGCGCCACGGAAGATTTCCGCGACGTTGGCGCTCGCCGGCAACGCCAGGCCAAGGGTGACCTTGACCCAGTCCGGAAACGAGACATAGGCGCTGCCAATGTGGATCTCGAACGGGAACACATAGGTGGTGAAGTAGATCAGCACCAGCCACGGTGCGTTGCGAAAAACCTGCACCCAGATCCGCGCCGGCAAGCGCAGCAACCACAACGGCGACAACCCCAGGGCGCCCACCAGCAGCCCCAGCAACGACCCCAACCCGATCGCCACCAGGCTGATCAGAATGTTCTGACCAAAGCCCACGACCAGCGCTGGCGACCATTGCAGCAAGGCCTTGAGCACTGGGCTGTGCGGGGCGAAATACACCAGCCAGAGCACGGCAACTGCCAATAGCAGCAACTTGCCGACATGCCGCCGTGGCCAGGCCACTGGCGCGGTGACGGACGATTCAATGGCCATAGCCGGGCATCCTCAGGCGCGCTTCGAGCAGGCGCCCCACACAATTGACGGTAAAACTCAGCAGACCGAAAAACGTCAGGATCAGAATCATCAACTCCAGCACGTTATCGCTCTGGGTCCAGATCATGATCGCCGCGTAGGTGATGTCGCCGACGGCAATCGCCGAGGCGACAGCGGTCATCTTCACCAGGTCGATCAGGTTGTTGATCAGCGACGGCAAGGCGAAGCGCAGGGCCAGCGGCAGTTGCACGTTCCACAACAACTGCCGACTGCTGAACGCCAGCGAACTGGCCGCCTCCATCGTCACCGCCGGTACGGCTTCGATGCCGGCGCGCAAGGCTTCGGCATGGAATGCGCCCTTGTGCAGCGAGATGACGATCACCACCCAGGCGAACGGCGTCAGCGGGTTGGCCGCGCCGACGGCCTGGGTCAGCAGCATGTTCAGCACCAGGAACGCGCAATACAGCTGCACCAGCGTCGGCGTGTTGCGGGTGACTTCGACAAACACCCGCGCAGGTTTCGCCAGCCAGGGGTTGCCCGAGGTCAACATCGCCGCCAACCCGACACCCGCCAGCAGGCTACCGACGATAGTGAACAGGCACAGCAACACCGTGGTCAGCGCGCCCTGCTCCAGGGTTCCGCGTTGGTAGGCGTCCAGCAGAAAGCCGTAGTTCAGGCCGAAGCCGGCGGCCCAGTGGACGAACAATTCCAGCCAGTGATTCATGGTTCGCCCCGCAATTGCCCGCAGGCTTGAGCGATGCGTCGTCCGGCCTCGGCGACGGTTTCAGTCGCAGTGGCAATGGACAGGCGAAACCACGGCGACAAGCCATAAGCGCTGCCCGCTACGCCGGCCACGCCCTCCTCCAGCAAATACGCAACGACGTCGGTATCGGTTTCCAAGCGCTGACCGTCCGGGCGATAGCGGCCCAATAATCCGGCGCAGCGAATAAATACGAAGAAACCACCTTGAGGTTCGAGCACTTCGAGGCCGTCTACTTTGCGTAAAGCACTCACCAGTAAATCCCGGCGTTGCTGATAGGCCGCGACCTGCGACCGCAAGAAGTCCAGTCCGCCCTCGAAGGCTGCCAACGCGGCGGCTTGCCCTACCGAAGAAGCGCCCGAGGTGGATTGCGATTGCACCACCGTCATCGCATGGGTCAGCACTTGCGGTCCGGCACCGAAACCGATTCGCCAACCGGTCATGGCGTAGGTCTTGGACACGCCGCCCACCATCAGGCAGCGCGACTGCAAATCCGGCGCAACGTTGAGCAGGCTCTGGGCCGGCCGACCGTCGAAGCGGATATGTTCGTAGAGCTCATCCAGCAGAATCAGCACCTGGGGATGGCGCCGCAGCACCTCGGCCAAGGCGTACAACTCGGTCTCGCTGTACACCGCGCCGCTGGGGTTGCCCGGGCCATTGAGGATCAGCCAGCGAGTTCGCTCACCGATGTATTGCTCCAACCGCTCGGCCGTCAGCTTGCAGCGTTGCGCCAACCCGCATTCGATGAAGACCGGCTCGCCACCGTTGAAGCGCACGCTGTCCGGGAAGGACGGCCAGTACGGCGTTGGCACCAGCACTTGATCGCCGTCATCAAGGGTGGCGGCGAAGGCATTGAAGATGATCTGTTTGGCGCCGTTGGCAATCACGATCGATTCCAGCGGGTAGTCCAGATGGTTTTCCTGCTGGAGCTTGCGTTGCACCGCAATTCGCAAGGCCTTCACGCCCGGTGTCGGCGTGTACTTGGTGGCACCGCCAGCGATGGCGGCATAAGCGGCTTGTTTGATGTGGTCCGGGGTGTCGAAATCCGGCTCGCCGGTGGTCAGGTCGAGGATGTCGCGACCGGCCTCGCGCAGGGCCGTGGCTTGGGATTTGGCGGCGGCATTGGCCGACAGCGAGACGCGCTGCACACGTTTGGACAGGCGAAGTGTCATGACTGAACCGCCTCCAATACCTTGCCGGGGTTCAGCAGATTGTTCGGGTCCAGCGCCTGCTTGATCCGGCGCATCAGGTTGAGTTCTACCGGACTTTTATAGCGCCCGAGCATGTCCCGTTTGTGCTGGCCGATACCGTGTTCAGCGCTGATGGAGCCGCCGTGGGCATGGGCGCTGTCGTGCACCAGTTGGCTGAGTGCCGCGTAATGGACCATGTGCGCCTCGACCGTCGAATCCTGCGGATGGGCGACGTTGTAGTGCAGGTTACCGTCGCCCAGATGGCCGAAGGTGTAATGCCGCACACCGGGAAAATGACGCTGCAACAAAGCATCGGTATCGGCGACAAACGCCACCACCTGGGAAATCGGCACCGAGATGTCGTGCTTCATGTTGCGACCGGCACGCTTCTGCGCCTCGCTCATGTTTTCGCGCAATAGCCACAACGCCTGGCTCTGGGCGAGGCTTTCGGCGATCAGCGCATCGGCCAGCAAGCGCAGTTCGAAGGCTTCGCCCAGTACCTGTTCAAACGCTTCGCGGGCATGGCTTTCGCTGTGGTTATCGGACAATTCCAACAGCGCGAACCAGGGTTGACGGGCGCCAAGAAAGGGTTGCGGGCCTTCGGGAAATTGCTCGCGCAGCAGCGTGAGGCACTCGGCGCTGAGCAGTTCGAACGCGGTGAGACTGGCACCGAAACCGGCGCGGGCATGGGACAGGAACGTCACCGCTTGGGCCAACGAATCGAAGGCTAGCAGCGCCGTGGCTTGGGCTTTGGGCAGCGGGAACAGTTTCAGGGTTGCGGCGGTGATAATGCCGAGGGTGCCTTCGCTGCCGATAAACAGGTCGCGCAAGTCGTAGCCAGTGTTGTCCTTGCGCAAACCGCGCAAGCCATTCCAGATATCGCCTTGGGCGGTGACCACTTCCAGGCCGAGGGTCAATTCGCGGGTATTGCCGTAACGCAGCACCGCGGTGCCGCCGGCATTGGTGCCCAGATTACCGCCGATGGTGCAGCTGCCTTCGGCGCCCAGGCTCAGCGGGAACAGACGCCCGGCGTCACGGGCGACATCCTGAATGGTTTGCAGAATGCACCCCGCCTCGACGGTCAGGGTGTCGTTGTCGGTGTCCACCGCCCGTACGCGGTTCATGCGATCGAGCAGCAGCAACACCGCACGCCCACTGGCGTCCGGGGTCGCACCGCCCATCAGCCCGGTGTTGCCGCCCTGCACCACCACCGGCGTATCACACGCCACACAGGCACGAACCACCGCGGCGACTTCTTCAGTGTTTGCCGGGTGCACCGCGGCCACGACCTGCCCCACATAACGACCCTGCTTGTCGGTCAGGTACGCGGCGGCCTCTTCGTTGCTCTGCACATGACGGGCGCCGAGTAGTTGCTGCAAAGCGACGAACAACGGCCGACTCATGGCCGCGCTGCCAGCGGTGCCGCATTGCGGTATTGCTCGTGCAGGTCACGCAAGGCCTGCGACGGCGCCATGCCGGTGCGCTCGCCCAATTCGATCAACCAGCCGCTGCGGTGCCAGTCGCGCACGATGGCATCGAGTTTCGCCTGGGTATCGTGTTCGCCCTTGCGGATCCAGATCACCGAGTTCGACGGGATCAAATCACCCGGCAGCGGGATTTCATACTCGGCCCACTCGGCATCGCTCAACAAGGTATGCATGGTCGGGCTGACATGCACCGCCGCCACGCAGCCATTGCCGCGCAACGACAACAACGATTCGGACTGGCTGCGGAACGCCTTGATCTGTGCGCCGTAGGTTTCCTGCAAGGGTTTGATGAAGTTGCTGCCCTGGGACACGCACACCGGTTTGTCCTTGAGGTCGGCCCACTGGGTGATGCCCGCACCTTTGCGAATCAACGCGGCACCGCCGACTTCTTCATAAGGCGTGGGCACGTAATCGAGAATCTCGGCACGCTCTTCGGTGAACTGCATATTGGCGATCAGGATGTCGACCTTGCCCTGTTGCAGGAACTGCACCCGGTTGGGCGCCAGCACCGAAACCGTTTGCGCCTCGACGCCCAGCGCCTTGGCGATGCCCTTGGCCAGTTCGACGTTGTACCCCAGGTGCTCGCCGGTCTTGGGGTCGAGAGTGCCGAATGGCGGGCCACTGAGAATCACCCCGACGCTAATGGCGTGGCGTTGCTCGATCTTGTCCAGTGTGGCGTCGGCCTGAGCGAGGCTGGCGCCAAGCACGGCGTATCCTGCCAGGCACAAAGTGGCCAGGCCTCTGGCGGAAAAATATCGGTTCATGCACGACTTCCTTGAACGACCGCCGAGCCAGTCGGCGGCTTATTGAAACGATGAGGTGAACCGGTCAGGCACCGTTGGCCTGGAACTGTTTCTGTAAATCCACCAAGGCCGGTGACGCGGGGGTGATGCGGTTGCGGGTCTGGGCTTCGATCAGCCAACCACTGCGATGCAGTTCCTTGACGATCGGGTCAAGCCGGTCCTGGGTATCGCGTTCGCCAGGTCGGGTCCAGATCACTGAAGGGGCCGGGTTGAGTTCCGGACTGAGCGCGCGATAGCCCTGCCATTCGACGTTGTCGGCGATCAACGGGTTGATCAGCGTGGCGTCATGCACCGCCGCGACGCAGTTGTTGCCACGCAGCGCGAGCAAGGATTCCGACGAGCTCTTGAAGGCTTTGATCTCAACGCCCAACTCGGTGAGCGGCTTGATGTAGCTGCTGCCCTGGGAGGTGCAGACGGGCTGGCCTTTGAGGTCTTCCCAACGGGTGATTTTGCTGTCCTTGAGCAGCGCCGCGGAACCGCCGACGCGGTAGAACGGTGTCGGCACAAAACCGAGAATCTCGCCGCGTTCGGCCGTCCACTCCATGTTGGCGATCAGCAGATCAACTTTGCCCTGCTGCAAAAATTGCACGCGGTTGGCGGGCAATACCGGCACCAGTTGCACCTCGGCGCCCAATTGCCGGCCCAGCTCCTGAGCGAGGTCGACGTTCAAACCCCGTGGCTTCTGGGTACTCGGATCGATACTGCCAAAGGGGCCACCGGACAGTACAACCCCCACTGTCAGCACATGGCGTTGCTGGATCTTGTCCAGGGTGGCATCAGCCTGAGCACCGGCACTGGCGGCCAATGAGATCAAGGCACCCAGCATGGCAGGCAACAATCGTTTTACAGGTGAGCGCTCAAGCAACATGGATTTCCCCTCATGGAATGATCGGCGTCCCCCGACCTGATGTGAGGGCATCCTAGGTACAGCGTTGGTGTAACGGAAATTCAAATATCTAATATCGTTATAACTTGCCGTATTGGCGCTAAGGGACAATCTTAACAACCCCAGCAATTACTGAACCTTGTAACCAAATCACCAAAAAATCGCCAAAAACACATAAATAAATGTAATGTTTATGTTTGCAGCCTTGATGTAAAAACAGCCTCAGGAATGGCCATGTCGACCTCATCTACCCTCGATCTCGAATTACTGCGCACCTTCATTGCCGTGGTCGATCACCACAGTTTTGCCGAGGCCGGCGCGCAACTGGCCCGCACGCAATCGTCGGTCACCCAACACATGCAACGCCTGGAACAACAAGTCGGGGTGAGCCTGTTCGAGAAGCGCGGGCGACAGAAGCAACTCACCGAACCCGGTTTGCAGTTGCTGCGCCATGCACGGCAGATGCTTTCGCTCAACGACGATGCATTGAACTCCCTGCGCGAAAGCAACTTGAGCGGCGTATTGCGCATCGGCTCGCCCCATGACATTGCCGACACCATCCTGCCGCCGATCCTCAGCCACATCGCCCGCTCGGCCCCTCGTTTACGCCTGGAGATCGATGTCGGCCGCAGCCCGTTTTTGATGGATGACCTGCACCGGGGCAAGGTCGACATGGTGATTTCCACTCGCGAAGACCCGACGCTCGAAGGCTTTGCCTTGCGCACCTCGCCGGTGTGGTGGATCTGCTCGGCGCAGTACATCCATACGCCCGGCGAGCCTTTGCCGCTGATCCTGGTGGATGAGCCAAGCATCTATCGCCGCTATGCGCTGGAAGCCCTGGAACGCGCGAACATTCCCTGGCGCCAGGCGTACCTGGCGTCGAACCTGATTGGCATCAAAGCCGCGACCCGTGCCGGGCTGGGCGTCACGCCCAGAAGCATGGAAATGCTCGGCCCGGACATGCGCGTACTCGGCGAGACCGATGGCCTGCCACGGCTGCCGGACGTGACCTACCACTTGTGGATTCGGCCCAACACCGTGAATCCGCTGGTGCGTCGGGCCTATGAGTTGATCAGAAGCAGCCGGGGGCTCTGACCCGCTCAGCTTCCCTCGCTGCTGTGTGCTTCTTCAAAGAAGTAATCCTTCCAGCTGGCAGCCTTGTTTTTCAGCACACCGAGTTCCTGGAGTTTCTCGGCGTAGATGAAGGTGCGCTGGGGCACGACGGTGAAGTCGATTTCAGGGTCGGCGACGATTTTCTCAACCAGTGGCAGCGCCAGCTTCGATTGTTCCACCCGGATATAGGTCTGGGCGGCTGCGGGCTTATCGGCCTTGATTATTTTCTCGGCCTCGGCGAGTGCCGCGTAAAACGCCTTGTAGGTTTTCGGGTTTTCATCGTGGAATTTCTCGGTGGTGTACAGCACGTTAAACGTGGCCTGGCCACCCAATACGTCGTAGGAACTCAGCACCTTGTGTACGTTGGGACTCTGTAGCTCCTGGTACTGGAACGGCGGACTGGAGAAATGTGAGTTGATCTCCGAACCGCCGGCAATCAGCGCCGACGTCGCATCCGGGTGGGCGAGACTGATCGAGATGTCGTCAAACTTCTTGAAGTTTTGCGCGCCAAACTGTTTCGCCGTTTCGATTTGTAAAGTGCGCGACTGGAAACCTACCCCTGCAGCCGGTACCGCGATGCGGTCCTTTTCGGTGAAGTCCTTGAGGCTTTTTACGTTCGGATTATTGGTCAGCAGGTAATTGGGCATCGACCCCAGCGAGGCGATGGCCTTGACGTTTTGCTTGCCCTTGGTCCGGTCCCAGATCGTCAGCATCGGCGGCACGCCTGCCGACACCACATCCAGCGCACCGGCCAACAACGCCTCGTTCATCGCCGTGGCACCCGAGATGCTGTTCCAGTCGACCTTGATGTCGAGGCCCTGCTCCTTGCCATGTTTCTCGATGAGCTGCTTATCGCGCACCACATCCAGGATCAGGTAACCGATACCAAATTGCTGGGCAATGCTGATTTTGCCTTCGGCCTGAGCGCCGGAGCTGAGTAACGCACTCACCGCAGCCACGGAGGCTGCCAGCAGTGTCAATGCGGAGCGCTTGAAAGGAGTCGCCATGAAAACCTCAACGTTATGGAAGTCGAGACGTAGCCCCTGTAGGAGCGAGGCTTGCCCGCGAAGAACGCTGACGCGTAACACCTGAAAAACTGCGGTGCATTCTTCGCGGGCAAGCCTCGCTCCTACAGGATTTTCGTCGCTCAATTTTCAATTTCAGAGCTTGGCGATCGACACCTCAGTGGATTTGACGAAGGCAATCACCTCGCTCCCCACTTTCAATTCAAGGTCGCGCACCGAACGGGTGGTAATCACCGAGGTGACGATCCCGGAAGCGGTTTGCACGTCGATTTCGGACACCACTTCGCCCTCTAGTATTTCCTTGATGACACCCTTGAACTGGTTGCGGACGTTGATCGCTTTGATGGTCATGATGAGGCTTCCTGTCTGGTGTCGGGCGCATCCGCATGGATGTGCAGGCCCTCAAAGTGCACCACCTGAACCGACAACAAAAGGAATATATAATTATCTGTTTATTCCTAAATGGAATATTAATTCAAATAACCAAAATGAATTAACACATACAAAATCAGTATTTATCGTTATAAAAATATCCACGTACTCTCAGCTCATCCCGTCATTCATCACCACAGTGAAGTGCCCCATGAATCCGACTGACAACCTCATCGACTTCGCCCGTTACCGCAAACGCAAACAGGCTCAGCAACGGGCACGGGCCATGTGGGAAATGTATGCACGTAACGCCGGTCTACAGGCCTATCAGTGGGTCCAGGCCGCTCATTCGACCGAGACCCGTCACGCATGAACGCGCAGCAACCCTCGCGATTTCTGGCGAGCGCAGACGAACCCGTGACGGACTTGAATAATCTGGAGCCGCTGGAAGAAGACCCGATCTGCGAGCGAGTCGCACAGAACCTGCAACGGCTGCGGGGCAAGCGTCACTTGTCCCTCGACGCGCTGGCCCGGCAATGCGGTGTGAGTCGGGCAATGCTGGCGCAGATCGAGTCCGGACGCAGCGTGCCGTCCATCAAAGTGCTGTGCAAAATTGCCAAAGGCCTGAAGGTCTCGGTGGCCGCCTTTCTGGAGCATCGGGCCTTCGAAGGTGTGGCCGTGCTGTCGGCGCGAGAGAGCAAACGCTTGGTCAGCGCCAGCGGAGCCTTCGTCAGCCGCGCCCTGTTCCCGTTCGACGTGGCACGCCAATCGGAGTTTTACGAACTGCGCCTGAGCCCTTTGGGCGAAGACCACAGCGAGGGGCATGGGCCCGGTGTTCAGGAGAACCTGGTGGTGTCGCAGGGTGTATTGGAAATCAGCGTCAACGATGAACGTTACCTGCTGTCTACCGGCGACTCGATCCTGTTCTACGCCGACCAGCCCCACCGCTACCGCAACCCCGCTGACAGTGAGGCAGTGGCTTATCTGGTGGTGACTTACCCGGAACGGCTGGATTAAACACCTGAAAGAGCAATGAACATCCAATGTGGGAGCGGGCTTGCTCGCGAAGAGGGAGTGTCAGTCGACATTAATGTTGCCTGGCACACCGCCTTCGCGAGCAAGCCCGCTCCCACAGGGGAAGCGGTCATTAACAAAACTTTTTGTATGACACAAATCCTGTGGGAGCGGGCTTGCTCGCGAAGAGGCCAGCACATCCAACATTGATAGTGGCTGACACGCTGCCTTCGCGGGCAAGCCTCGCTCCTACAGGGGGATGTGGTGTCTGCGGGAATGAAAAAGCCCCCGTAACCGTAAGGTCGCGGGGGCTTTTTTTGTGTTGTCAGGGATCAGCAGGTGCAGCACATCAGCGGCATGCCATTGCAGCTCATCATCATCGGCATGCTGCAATCGTTCATCATTTTCATCATCAAGTCGCAGCAGCTTTTCATCATGTCCATGTTCATGCCGGCCATCGGCATGATTTTGCACATCATGCAGTCGGCCATCATCGTGCATTCCATCACGCACTTCATCGACGGCATCGGCATGCCCATCATCGGCATTGGCATCATCATGTTCATCATCGGCATGGCCATGCTCGCCTGGGACATGCACATCATGCTCATGTTGGCGCAGTGCATCATCATCGGCATGCCGCAGTTCATCATCATCTGCATCATTTCAGCGCTGTTCTTGAACATGGCCATGTCCATGCCAGCGGCCGGCATCATTTTGCACATCATGCCGTCGTCCATCATTTCGCAGCTCATGGTCGCCATCATCATCGGCACGCCCATCATCGGCATCATCGACATGTTGGTATTCATCATCGGCATTGGCATCTGCATGGCGTTCATCATGGTGTAACTCCCTAAGCGATTCGATAGTTGGACGAAGCTGATGGAGGCGGATTCTAAGGACTGGCGAAGGGACGACAAGATGATGGCCGAGCAGCAGGTTTTGATGTTGAAACCGCTTTAGTGCCGCGGGCGGTACGGCACCGTCTGTTATAGCGGCGACAGCGTCTTCATCGCATACAGAATCAAAACGAAGACGTGGTTTTATCGGTTACGGATATTCGCCACAGAGCTATATAAAGAACCGAAAGAAATAATCGATCTAAACAGTGCCGATTTTTTTATCCGAGAACCCTGGAGTCGATCAGTTAGCCGGATAGAACAACCTACTTCGACGTATTGAGCGCCACCGCCGCACGAATCAGCGTCTTCAACGCGTCTTCATCAATCCTGTCGCCCTCATGAATATCAATGGCACGTCGGGTGTTGCCTTCGAGGCTGGCGTTGAACAGACCTGAAGGATCCTCCAGCGAAGCCCCCTTGGCGAAGGTCATCTTCACGGCATTCTTGTATGTCTCACCGGTGCAGATGATGCCGGCGTGCGACCACACCGGAACCCCTCTCCACTTCAATTCCTCGACCACTTCAGGGTCGGCCTGCTTGATCAGCGTTCGAACCCGAGCGAGGGTCTCACCCCGCCAGTCAGTCAGCGCCTTGATTTTTGCGTCTATCAGTGCAGAGACAGAGCCTCCCTCCTCGCCGTCTTTTGGGTCGATCTTCTTCATGATGGTTGTCACTCCTCAGGGTGTGCGCCGGTAGGACCAGGTCAGCATAAACTCATGCTTATGCGTTATAGCACTGGTTCACAATGGGTATATCCGCGCTCCGGCATTCGGCTACCGTCAACATATATGACTTGATTGCACAGGCTCTGCTCCTGTGCGTTGAGGCCCCCAGACACGAGGAAACCATGATGATTGCCCACAAAGCGACCGCTGTTTTGTTGGCCTTGCTCAGCCCTGCCTTTCTGACATTGACCGCCCTGGCCGAGGAAGCGGGTTTTATTGCCGCCACCTCATCCGGACTCAACTGGAAACCTGCGCCAGCGGTGGGCCCCGGCGCAATGATTGCTGTGATTGAAGGTGACCTGAAAGCCGCCGAGCCCTTCACCCTGCGCTTGAAGCTGCCGGCCAATACAAAAATCGGCGTGCATACCCATCCCGTGACCGAACGCGTAACCGTTATCTCGGGCACCTTCTACTTCGCCACCGGAGACACCTTCGATCCGGCACGGGCCAAGGCCTATCATCCGGGTGACACCCTGATCATTCCTGTCGGCATGTCTATGTTCGGCGCCAGTCGAGAACAGGAAACCGTGCTTCAACTCCACGGCACAGGGCCTTGGGGAATCACTTACCTCAACCCGGCGGACGATCCCAGGAACAAAAAAATGCAGTGAGCGCTAGCCAGGCACAATGAATCAATCATGCCTGGCCACCGCACTATCACCCCTGCGAGACACTTTTGAAGTCCGGCAACAGGCTTTTGGCTGGCATCGCTGAAGGCACAGCAACAATGTCCGCTTGAACCATCTCGCGCTTCTCCTCTAGGCCCTCCCCGTTAAGCGCTTTGTGCATCTTTACCGTATCCAGCGCACCCACCCATTTGGCAATGGCCATGGTCCCGACGCCGTTGCCGATGGTGTTGGTGATCGCACGTGCTTCCGACATGAACCGATCGACGCCCAAGAGCAGCACCATGCCCGCCACCGGAATGGTGCCGAGGGACGATAACGTTGCCGCCAGAATGATGAACCCCGAACCGGTCACCCCCGCCGAGCCTTTGGAGGTGAACATCAACACCGCCAGAACGATCAACTGATCCGTCAGGGTCAGCGGCGTGTTCGTGGCCTGCGCGATGAAGATGGCAGCGATGGTGTAGTAGATCGCCTGGCCATCCGGGTTAAAGGTCAGGCCCGAGGGAATGATCATCCCGGCAACGGGTTTGGAAACACCGGCCTTTTCCATCTTGGAAATCATTTGCGGCAGCACCGATTCCGAAGAGCTGGTGCCCAGTACGGTGAAGAGTTCTTCCTTGATGAATTTCAGAAACTTCCACAGGCTGAAACCGCTGTAGCGGCAGATCGGACCGAGTACGAAGATCACAAACACTGCGCAGGTCAGGTAGACGCAAGCCATCAGTTTGCCCAAGGAGAACAGCGAGCCGAAGCCATACTTGCCGATGGTGAAGGCAATCGCTCCGAAGGCGCCGATGGGGGCCAGGCGCATCACCATGTTGACGATGCGAAACATCCCCTGCATCAGACTATCCAGCGTGTCGACGAACACCTTGGCGCGTGGTCCGACATGCGCCAGGGCAACGCCCAGCAGAATGGAGAACAGCAAGATTTGCAGAACGTTGCCCTTGGTAAAGGCATCCACGATGGTGTCGGGGATGATGTTCATCACAAAGTCCATGAACGACGCATGCTTCACCGCCGTGGTGTAGGTGGCCAGGCTGGACGTATCCAGCGAGGCGACATCAATGTTCATGCCTGCACCGGGTTTGAACACATCGACCACGACCAGGCCGACGACCAGCGCCAGGGTGGAAACCACTTCGAAATAGATCAGCGCACGAAAACCAACACGCCCCAGCTCTTTCATGTTCTCCATACGTGCAATGCCCGTCACCACCGTGAGGAAGATTACCGGTGCGAGCAGCATTTTGATCAATTTGATGAACGCGTCGCCCAAGGGTTTGAGCGCTGTTCCGGTTTCGGGAACGAACACCCCGACAATGGCGCCGAGGATGACTGCGATGAGCACTTGTACGTAGAGTTTGCCAAATATTCTTTTCATGACAGGGCCCTGATTTTTTATTGTTGTCAGGAGATGCTAAGGGGTCGGACTCAGTGAGCCGCCCCTTGGCGTTGTGCCGCAGTACTACTTTGAATCGCTGGAAAATTTCAGCGGTTGATCAAGGCGATGACGGCATCGGTGATCTGTCGGGTGGTGGCGTTACCGCCGAGATCCGGGGTATGCAGACCGCTTTCGGTCACGGCTTCGATAGCCGACATCAGCTGCTTGGCCGCGGTTGTCTCGCCCAGGTGTTCGAGCATCATCGCCGCTGTCCAAAACGTCGCGATCGGGTTGGCGACACCCTTGCCGGTGATGTCGAAGGCCGAGCCGTGGATGGGTTCGAACATCGAGGGGAATTTACGCGAAGGGTTCAGGTTGGCGGTCGGCGCGATGCCCAGGCTGCCGGACAACGCGGCGGCCAGATCGGACAGGATGTCGGCGTGCAGGTTGGTGGCGACGATCACGTCCAGCGTCGACGGTTTAAGCACCATGCGCGTAGTCACCGCGTCGACCAGTTCCTTGTCGATCTTCACATCCGGAAAATCCTTGGCGACCTCGTAGAAAATCTCGTCCCACAACACCATGCCGTGGCGCTGAGCGTTGGATTTGGTGACCATGGTCAGGTGCTTGCGAGGACGGCTCCGGGCCAGTTCGAAGGCGAAACGATGAATACGCTCGACCCCGGCACGAGTGAACACAGACACTTCCGTGGCGACCTCTTCAGGCAGGCCCCGGTGAACACGGCCGCCGTTGCCGGAGTACTCGCCCTCGGAGTTTTCACGCACCACGACCCAATCGATTTGATCACCATTGAGCAGCGGGCTTTTTACCCCTGGCAATACGCGAGCCGGACGCACATTGGCGTACTGGTCGAAGCCTTGGCAGATCGGCAGACGCAGGCCCCACAGGGAGATGTGATCCGGTACGTTGAGCGCACCGACAGCACCGAAGAAAATGGCATCGAAGGTTTTCAGTTCTTCCAGACCACCTTCAGGAATGTAGTAACCATTTTTCAGGTAGTTATCGGAGTTCCAGTCGTAGTGTTTGAAAGTCAGGTCAAAACCGGATTTTTTCGACAGGGCTTGCAGCACCTCGACGCCCGCGGCGATCACTTCAACACCAATACCATCACCGGGAACTGCAGCAATTTTGTATGCACTCATCGTTAACTCCACTCTCGTCACGTTCTTGTTGTGCCTGTCGAACGGGGGTGTTCAATCAGGGTGTGAGCGGAGTATATGTAGTGAGCAAATGAGCGTGAGTTACTCCAAATCACTACATAGATGAATTTGAGTTATCAATGAGCCAGACACTGGATTTGTCTTTTTTCTACCTACTGGCCAACAAGGGCAGCCTGGCGGCGACGGCTCGAGAGCTGGGCGTGACACCGCCGGCGGTGAGCAAACGCCTGACCGCGCTGGAAGCACGACTAGGCATCCGCCTGGTCAACCGCACCACGCGCTCAATGAGTCTGACCTCGGAAGGTGAACTGTATTTTTCCCATGCCGCCCGCATCCTGACGCAGATCGATGAGGTCGAGCAGTTGCTCAGCAGCAGCCGGGCAACCCCTAAAGGCCTGATTCGCGTCAACGCGTCGCTGGGCTTCGGTCGGCGCTACATCGGCCCCGCATTGGGCGCATTCTTCGCGCAGTACCCGGAGGTGGAAATACAGCTGGAAATCAGCGATCACCCGCTCGACCTGGCGACTCACGGGTTTGACCTGGGCATTCGTTTCGGCACCCTGCCGGACGCGGCCTTCCATGCACGCAAGATCGCATCCAATCGCCGCCTGCTATGCGCCTCGCCGCTGTACCTGGAAAAGCATGGCGTGCCGCAACGTTTGGCGGATTTACAACAACACAACTGCATCTTCCTGAGACAAAACGAAACGCCCTACGGCGTGTGGAGCTTCACCAACGGCGGGCGCACGCAAAACATCAAAGTGCGCGGCGCGTTAGGCTGCAACGACGGTGAAGTGGCCCTGAATTGGGCGCTGGAAGGTTACGGGATTCTGCTTCGAGCCGAATGGGACATCGCCCGTTACGTGCGCAGTGGGCGCCTGCGCCTGGTACTGGAGGATCAGACACCGACCCGCGCCGATGTCTATGCCGTTTACCCGCAACAGTTGCACCTGTCGGCGCGAGTGCGCAGCCTGATCGATTTTCTGGTCGAGCGCTTCAAGCACATCGATCATCTGGACGAACCGGGATCTTCGCTCGACTGAATAGTGTTGGCTGGGTTCTTTGGAGACGCTGACATAGAATTCAAACTTGAACTGGAAGCAAGCAACACCGGCGGCATAGGTGAATACCTGGCACAGAAAGCACCGTTTATCGATGGGCTTATGGGGTCAGTCTCGACATCCGCTCGCAGAGGTGCAGCCGGATGCGACACCGATAGCGGCCCCTCGCGATAAGCTGCTTTCGGCCCAGAGTGTGTAAAAACGCATATGGATTCGCGAAGGAGGTTACGCCGCCGGTTCGAAGACACCTGCATGGTGCGTCCAGGAAATCAGGAACCATTCAAACCTGTTGTTCTGATCAACGATCAAGACGCTCTCCTAATGACTCTGCCATCCGGACCAAATCAGCAAACGACTTTGCGTGCATTTTTTTCATTGCATGCCCGCGGTGAATTTTCACGGTGATCTCGCTCAGATTCATCTGCCCTGCAATCTGTTTATTCATCAGACCTTTGACTGCAAGGGCCATCACCTCTTTTTCACGAGCTGTCAGCGTCTGATAGTGGGCATGCAGATCTGAAAACTGCTGCTCAAATTGCCGGCGTTTGACATCTGCCTGCAGTGCGGTAGACACCGCATCCAGAAGGTCCTGTTCACGAAACGGTTTTGCCAAAAAATCCACCGCGCCGGCTTTCATCGCCTTGACAGACATTTCGATGTCCCCATGCCCGGTGATGAAAATAATCGGAATATTGGCATTGGATTTAGCTAACTGGCTTTGGAACTCAAGACCACTGTTACCTTGAAGTCGTACATCAAGAATCAAACAGCTTGCACCCTCGGTCTTTGGCTGTTGAAGAAACTCCGCAGTGGATGCGAACGTCTCGACTTGTATACCGGCAGAGCGTAAAAGATTGCTTAATGCATTGCGCATGGAAGCGTCGTCATCCACCACGAACACCATAGAACCTTTACTGCTTTGCTCATTGGATGGTGGATTTCCGTTCATGCACAGCCCTCTTTGGTTGGTTGAGGGAAAAATTCTAGCACAACACTTTACGTCGCGTAAGCGCGCACACAAACATGGTTATAACCACCCGAAAACACTGGGAAAAATCATGCAATAAAATACAGTTCCAACGCTGAAATAAAAGAAAGCAGATAACGTGGGCAATGGAGAAACGCCCTGACCTGGACACTACAACTTTTCCCACTAATGCACCAGTTGCAAAAATGTTCGCAGTTATTGGACAGAATCCTGTATTGACTTTCACCCATTCTAGAACGCGCACGACGGACAATTTCATCGTTTGAATATCCACACGATTCCCGTATCAACCAGACTGGCTTACCGTTTGCGAAGCTTTCAAGGTCAGTCACTTCGATGGGACCTGGCTTGAGTGAACTGCTAAATCCAGAGTAATGAGCTACGTCTCCACGCCCAAGGTATATGCCATGATGCGCATAAAATTTGCGCGGACTAACCAAGTGCGAACCTATTGGCAAATCACCTGCATCCTTTTCGACAGGCACTAACTCCAATGCAAATATGGAGGATTTTCTTGACGACTTACTACTATTGCAGCGCCCGACAAACAGACAACTTTCAAACATCAGCGCCTTCATATACCCAGCAAGGTCTATTGCTACCATCGTCAGGCAAAAAACGATTGCTGATCGAAGCGATGAAGATCCACTTATCAACTTAATAGCCAGAGTATTCACGACACATTCTCCACAGACCCTTGATATGTAATATATCGCCAGGACTGCGAAGCTTCATTTGTACACAGGATTAATTTAAGTGACCATTAATATACCTCCCCTAAACCTAAGTATTAAACAGAACACCTGGTTGCAGGCGACCAGAGTGCAGTCGATTCAACCATGCTCGACAGGAAGGGTGAATTGAACGGTAGCGCCGCGGGGGCGGTTGACGCTTGCCCACAAGTGGCCGCCATGTGCCTCGATGATCGAGCGGCAGATTGATAACCCCATCCCCAGGCCGGTGGGCTTGGTGGTGTAGAAAGAAGCGAAAATCTGCTCGGTGTTTTCCGAGGCAAACCCTGGCCCCGAATCGCTCACACTGACGAGCACACAACCGGCGTCATTTAACAGAGCGCTGATGTGCAATTGGCGTTCACCCTCGCTCACACCATTCATGGCCTCGAGCGCATTCATGATCAAGTTGAGCAGCACCTGTTGCAGTTCAACGCGGTCGCCTTCGATAAATGGCAAACCGTCTTTGAGTTGAGTCCGAATCAAGGTCCCACTTTTCATGATCTGGCCACGAGTGAACTCGATCATCTCGCGAATCGCCGCGTTGATGTCCACCGCCCCCTTCTGCGGTGGTGCCTTGCGGATATGCCGACGAATTCGACCCAATACATCGGCTGCCCGATTGGCATCCATGATCAGACTGCCAAGTACTTTGTGGACCTCATCGATCTCCGGCGGCTGGCTGTTCAGCCAGCGCAGCGCGGCGTTGGCATTGAGGATGGCCGCTGCAATCGGCTGATTGACTTCGTGAGCAATCGAGGCGACAAGCTGCCCCATGGTCGCGACGCGGTTCGCGTGGGCCAACTCCGTCTGCACTTCGCGATAGCGTCGTTCGCTTTCGCGGATTTTTTCTTCCGCCTGTTTGCGCTCGGTCAGATCCAGCACGA
Source organism: Pseudomonas sp. PDM24 (assembly GCF_019218905.1). Taxonomy (NCBI): domain Bacteria; kingdom Pseudomonadati; phylum Pseudomonadota; class Gammaproteobacteria; order Pseudomonadales; family Pseudomonadaceae; genus Pseudomonas; species Pseudomonas sp. PDM24. The sequence goes on from NZ_JAHUWR010000003.1 coordinate 503,335, forward strand.
AAGCGACCCCTTCCTTGCTGCTGGCTTCGAACATCGCCAAACCGACAATCACCGGCAGGCGGCTACCATCCTTTCTGAAATATTCCTTCTCGTGGGGTTGGGCATAGCCGGTCCGCACGGCTTGTGCCAAAAAGTGCTCGCTGAGTTCACGAAATTCCGGTGTTGTCAGATCTCTCCAGCGCAGACAGCCCGAGACAAGATCCTCTCGCTCGTATCCCAGCATGCGAAGAAATGCATCATTGGCCTCAACGATGTCACCGTCGGCGTTCCAGACGAGGATCCCGATGATGTTGGCGTCTACCAGACGCCGAATCTTCCCTTCGCGCTCGGCGACCTCGCGGTACAAACGGGCATTTTCCAGCGAAATAGCAGCCTGTGAGGCCACCAGTTTCAACACGGCAATCCGGGATGGGCTGAACACTCGGGCGGTCAGATTGTTTTCGAGGTAGAGCGCACCGGTCAGTTTGGCCTGGTTCATCAACGGCAGGCAGAGAACCGATCGGACGTGGTGCCGACGTATATAGGGGTCTTCGGCAAACGGGGCCTCGGTCAGGGCATCATCAAGAAAAACACTCTCACCCGTGCGCAGGACATGGTAGAGCAGTGACTCCGGCAGCAACGCCGAGGTCATCGGCTCATCGCGCAACTGCATCGAATGGCTGCCAGTGGTCACTTGCGCTGCTATGCGGTGCTCACCCGTGTCCGACAGAATCAACACGCCTCGTTCGGCACCGGCCTGTTCGATGGCCGTACGCATGATCATGTCGATGAGCTTTTCCAGGACGATTTCTCCCGACACGGCCTGCGAGACCTTTATCACGGTGGCCAGATCGAGGTGTTCGACCGGTGCGACCATCGTCGTTGTCGGGCCGAGCGTTTGCTCTTCGGTCCTCAGCAACGGATACCGCGCCTCAAGCTGCCGCACCTTGCCATCAGCGCCCCAACGCAGGTAGCCGTAGCGGGCGTCTTGCAAGTAAACGCGGGCTACTTTCCCAAGACCACGGGCGGCGTAGAAGCGAGACGCCAGTTCGTTGGCAAGTGCTTCGATATGGACAAAGCCGCTCTTCTGCGCCGAGTGGACGGCTTGTTCGTAAAGCAACTCGGCTTCGATCATGCGCCCTTCGACGCGGGCAATCTCGGCGTCGACCAGCGCGGCCCGGCTCGCGAAATTCTCTGGGCACTGTTGAGCCCAGATCTGGAGTTGCCGGTGATCCGTCGCCATGGCGATCAAGTGCTGCGCACGCTCGTCCACCGGGACACTGTCGCACCATCGGGCACGAGCCAGCGCGTCATAGAAGTAAAACTCAGCCTCCTCGAAGAACAAATATGACGTCCATAGCAACTGCTGTGCCTTTGCGGCGGCTTGCATGGCCGCCCTGGGGTCGTCGGCCATATAGCATGCCTGCAACTTGCGAACCCAGTACCAGCACTCGGCCAATGCCAGGTCCGGATTGCTGGACAGGTGGACTTCGGTGCCTGGCTCGTCAAACTGTCCATCATCAAAACAACCGAATACTGGCGTCGAACCCCGGAGCATCCGGATCAGCGCCAGTTGTGTGCCAATGAAATCGGTGACCAGCCCGAACCGCACTTTCCTGGCGTAATCCAGGCCACGTTCGGCTTCGTCTTGTACCTCGGACAATGGCTCGCCGGCGAAGAGAGAGTCGGAGGTGATGCTGTTGCCCGCATAAGCACCATACGGCAGGTCACCGATCCGGTTCGCCGCAACAAATGAGCGGTGCAGCAGATCGCGGCATTGCCCTACGGGCTTCATCCAGCGCACGGCAAAATTCGAGAAGCAAAGATAGGTACTGGCTTCGAATCGCGTCAGGCCTCGTTGTTCAACGAGTTCGCAGCCGAGTTGGCCGAATCGGAATCCTGCCTGGTAGTCGCCGAAACGCCGTCCGGCGACTCTGAATGCATTGGCGTAATGCACACATGAAGCATCGCAGTTGCCCCCTTCGAGGCTCAGGCTGATAGCCTTGCAGATCAACAGGTCCGTCAGGTTCGCATCCGTCTGCAAGGCAGGCGGGAAGAGCTTGCTCAGAGCGCTGACGGTCATGAGGGAGCCCGCATCCTCCATCAGCGGCAAATCGATGAGTTCTTCGATTTGTCGATCGCCCAGTAACGACCAGATATGGTCGTACTCCTGGCGCACTTCATCGTCGCTCGGATGGGCCGACCACTCGATGCCCACATGCCGCAGATAGGCGAGACAGACAGCGACCGCGCCATCGCTGCGATCCATGAGCAGGTAGACATCCATTTGCAGGCACACGACATTGGCTCGTTCGATCGTAGTCGTGGCGCGATCCGACAGCGCCGCCAAGCGCTTGTCCGCGACCGATAACTGCCCGGTCAGCAGCTCGCATTCGGCCCGGTTCAACTCCAGCGCGAAGATCAACCCATGTAGACGCGTCCAACAGTTGTCGTCCAACAGCTGCGCGCCCGTGGTGAGATAGTTGAGCGCCGAAGCATAGGCCGTTGACGCCTTGGCGCGCTGGCCGGCTATCAGGTTGAGCTCTGCCAATTGCTCCCGCTCGGCCTGATCAGTGAGCAGCACAGCGCCGCTATTGAGCTGACCGACGATGTCAAAGATCGCCTCCTCCCGCCCTTGCAGGGACGTCTGCGCCGCGAGCAGCCGGCCGATTCGCAGATGAGCCTCGGCGCGAGCCCCCTTGGGGATCAGCGAATAGGCCGCTTCATGAATACGGTCATGAACAAAACCATAAGCGCCTTCCAGCCGCTGGACCAACTCCTGGCGTATGGCTTCCCACAATACCGTGCGGATCTGTGCCTGGGGGATGCCCAGAACGGTCGAAAGCGCCGTGGTCCCGGCAACGTTCCCCAGACAGGCAAGCTGCTGTAATGCCAGTTGCGTTTCAGCCGGCAAGCGGGTCAGTTTGCCGACCATCAGGTCCACGATGTTGTCGGTGTAACCCTTGGCATGGATGCGCTCCGGGCTCCAGTACCACTGCCTTGTTTGATGATCGAAAGTCAGCAGCTGTTCGTCGGCGAGCGTTTGCAGAAACTGGATCACGAAGAACGGGTTGCCGGCGGTTTTGTCCAGCACCAACTGCGCCAGGGGCTCAATGTGCGCAAGCTCGTCGTGAAGCGCATCCGCAATCAACTGCTCAATGTGTCCCTTCGCGAGCGGCGCCAGCGTGATTTCATCTACCCTGCCCCCCGCGTTCCGAATAGCCTGAAGTTTTCCCGTGAGTGGGTGCGCGCCACTCACTTCATTGCTGCGGTAGGCACCCACCAGCATCAGATGCCGCACATCCGAGCTGGTCAACAGATCCTCCAGCAGGTCGAGCGTTGCCGCGTCGATCCACTGCAGATCGTCCAGGAACAGGGCAAGCGGATGCTCCGCCCGGGCAAATACACCGATAAAGCGCCGGAACACCAGGAGGAAACGGCGTTGCGCCTGTTGAGGCTCAAGCGTCTGCACCGGTGGCGGTTCACCAATGATGAGCTTCAGTTCGGGAATGAGGTCGGTCATGAGCCCCGCGTTGGCATCCAGTGCGTTCTGTAATGCGTCACGCCATTGCGCCAGTTCTGTGTCGTTCTTGCCAAGCAGCGTGCGCACCAGGCTTTGAAAGGCCTGCACCAGCGTCGAATAGGGAATATCGCGCCGGTATTGATCGAACTTGCCAGCTGCGAAGAGTCCTCGCGGCGGGACCAGCGCTTTGTGCAGTTCATTGACCACAGAGGATTTGCCAATACCGGAATAGCCGGTGACCAACATGAGCTCCGGCGCGCTGCTGGCGATGATCCGATCGAACGCGGCGATCAAGGTACTCACCTCATGCTCGCGCCCGTAGAGTTTCTCGGGAATCATCAGCCGATCGGATGTCCCTTGCTCACCCAACGCAAAGGCATTGATGTGCCGCAAGGACTCCCAGTCTGCCAGGCATTGCCGCAGATCGTGTTCAACACTCGCAGCCGTCTGGTAGCGCTCCTCAGCGGTCTTGGCGAGCAGCTTCATGACGATCCGGGAAAGCACATCGGGGACGGTTTCGACCCGCACGCTCGGTGGCTGCGGTTGTTTGGCGATATGGCAGTGCACCCACTCTATCGGGTCAGATGCCGTAAACGGCAGCGAACCCGTGAGCATCTGGTAAAGGGTGACGCCGAAGGAATAGAGGTCGCTGCGCAAATCGATCGAGCGATTCATCCTGCCGGTCTGCTCAGGTGCCATGTAGGCGAGCGTGCCGGCGATGGTCTCAGGCGCCTGTCGCTCACGCGGTAGCCACGAGGCGAGGCCGAACCCTGTAAGCCGGGCCTGACCGTCGGAGCAGTTCACCAAAATATGAGAGGGCTTGATATCTTTATGGACGAGTCCGCGCTGGTGGAGCTTTCCCAATGCCTGCGCGATGCTGATAGCAAGACGCAGAAAAGTTGGCGTTTCCATGGGGGCAACCAATAGCTGCACAAGCGGCGTGCCCCCCGTATCCTCCAGCAGCAGATACACCTGCCCACTTTCTCGCACCATCTCAAGCGGACGCACAGCCCAAGAGCCATCCAGTTCGTCCTTCAGGCCAAACTCGTGGACGAAACGGCCAAGACAAGCCGGAAGCGGTTGTTCAGCAGCAGGTCGTGCAACCAGAACATTGCGGTTGCCTTCCACACCCGAGCGTAACTCTCGACAGAAGGTACGCTCGCCATCGTTCCATAGTATCTGCATGCTGTTATCCGTCGGAGCGGGAACAATAAGTAGGTTCGTGACTGCCGCACATTGCCGTCACGCTGTATCCAGGCACATGCCGATGCCGCCGCAATAGCCTACAACAGCTTCCAGCACCATTAGAACCTGGATTTGACCCAGCCCACCGTCAGCACAAAGATCAATGTCAGTGATACAGCTACCGGGGGAGACGCTTCACGGAACAACGTAGCCTCAAGTCACGCTACGGCCAGAGGCACGGGCTGCTCTTGATGTTGACCGAGATAGCGACAGAAGCACGAACGCAACCAGCGTTCCCGAGGGTCGTTGTGGGCCGCGCCGCGCCAAGCCATGGACAAGTCCGGCGCCGGTAGCGCCAACGGCGCAAAGTCGGCACGCATCCCTTCCATTCGCGCCATGGCCCGGGCGACGTAGTCCGGTACGATCGCAATCATGTCGCTGCCAGCGAGCAAAGCGGGCAAGGCACTGAACTGCGGAACAGCCAGGACTACCCTGCGCTGCCGACCGACCAGGCTCAGGGCATGGTCGGCATCGTCGATGACATTTCCCATCGACGAGACAACCACATGAGGCCGTCTGCAAAAGTCATCCAGCTCGAGGGCGCCGGGGTCCGAATCGGCGCGCAATAGCATTGGCTGCATCGCTCGCAGGCTTTTGCAATGGGCACTGGCCGGCAGTTCCTGGGCAAAGCTGATACCCACGGAAATCTCTCCCGAGGTCAGCAATTGGGGCAGTTGCCGATGGTCCACTCTGCGCACTACCAGCGTGATGTTTGGCGCCTCATCCCGCAGGTGCTTGATCAAACGTGGAAGCAGCGCGTACTCGACATCGTCAGAGAGTCCGATGTGAAAGGTCTCGTCACTGGTGAGTGGGTCGAACGCCTGGGCACAACTCAAGGCGACAGCGATGCCATCCAATGCTGGCGTCAGCCGCGCATGAATTTCTTCTGCGCGCGCAGTCGGCTCCATCACCCTGCCAGTGCGGATGAACAGCGGATCATTGAACATCGAACGCAGTCGCCCGAGGGCGCTGCTGATAGTGGCCTGGCACAGGAAAAGTTTCTCTGCGGCCCGGGTAACGTTGCGCTCGCACATCACTGTTTCGAAGACAATCAACAGATTGATGTCGGCACGCCGCAGATCATTTCTGTTCATCACGTTCACCGCCTAGGCACAAGGCCGCATGAGTAAGGGAGTTCAAGCTTATGCAGCCCAACAGCAAGCCGTCACTTGTATCTAGGTTCAACCGATGTATCCCTTGGTTGCGCAGCCTTGTACGTGGGTATATCCGGAATCGCGACCCAGTAGCACAAGACCAACCTGGGTGATTTCATCGAACTTCCAGGTAGACCATCTACACTTTGGTCTTATCTGATTATACATTGGTATACTTCAACGCCTTATAAGTTGGCGTATGTTGTAATAACGGCCAAAGCTGTCACGAGGGTCCCAAATGAAGCAAGGCACACCAATACGCAACTCAATGATTATCGCCATCGTCGATGATGATGACTCGGTCCGGACAGCGCTTGAAAGCTTGCTGCGATCCAGCGGCTACAAAGTTCAAACTTATTGCAGCGCTCTAGAGTTTCTCAACACGAACGGCCCCGCTCAAATACATTGCCTCATTTCCGATATCCAGATGCCGGGAATGAGCGGTTTGGAGCTTCACAAGCAGCTCGTCGCGATGGGCTTTCACATTCCCACTATATTCATCACTGCTTACCCTGAAGCCCTCTCCCCCCTTAGCACCAATACGCCTGCGCTGATTGCCTATCTGCCTAAACCTTGTGACGCCAATAAGCTTCTGAACTACATCGAAACAGCCCTCCTCCAGCAGAACTGAGAGCGCTCTGAACGTTCTCTTTACAGCCAATACAAACCTTCGTATATACCCATACCCCCTGACGTATAGTTTTTCTGAACCGATGTAGAAGTGCGTCGAAAACAATCCAGCCATAACATAAATCCACAGCGGGCGACCTGCTGCTTTCAACATGGACGCCTTGACTTTCGGCGCCTGTTTATCGCTCCACCAAACTTGAAGAATAACTTCAAGAACATTGAAAACCTTTTTTGAGGAACAACTAATGAAACAGCATATTCTGGTTATTGGTGCGGGGTTCGGTGGTGTGTGGAGTGCATTGAGCGCCGCCCGCCTACTGGATAAGCACAGTCGTAGCGACGTGGAAATCACGCTGCTGGCACCCCAGGCGCAATTGCGCATTCGCCCCCGTTTCTACGAAAGCGACGTGCACAAAATGTTCGCTCCCCTGGATGGGTTGTTCGACTCGGTAGGTGTGCGTTTCATCAAAGGTACCGCCGAGCACATTGATGACCTTGGACGGACCGTTGGCTATCGCGATGAGGCTGGCCGGTGGAGCACATTGACCTATGATCGCCTAGTGCTTGCCGCTGGCAGCCAGTTATCCCGTCCTACGGTGCCAGGCCTTGACGCCCACGCCTTCGACGTTGATCAGATCGAAGCCGCGGTGCGTCTGGAGAACCACCTCAAATCCCTCAAGAACCGTCCCTCCAGCGTTGCCCGAAACACGGTGGTGGTCGCCGGTGGTGGTTTCACCGGTATCGAGACCGGCACCGAGATGCCAGCACGCCTGCGGTCCTTGCTCGGTAACGATCAGGACATCCGCGTGATCATCATCGACCGTGCGCCTCAGATTGGCGCGACCATGGGTGAGGGAATTCGTCCATCAATCATCGAGGCGTCCGAATATCTGGGCATTGAATGGGTGGTCAACGCCAGCGTGACAGCAGTGGACGCCAACGGCGTTACTCTCGCCGATGGTCGCCGCATCGAGAGCCAAACAGTGATCTGGACCGTCGGCTTCCGCGCCAGTCCGCTGACCGAACAGATTTCCAGCGTGCGCGATGTCCAGGGGCGCCTGCACGTCGATGAGAACCTGAAGGTGCTCGGCCAGGAGCATGTCTACGCCGCTGGAGACGTCGCCTATGCCGCCACCGACGACCTCGGCAACTTCGCAGCAATGTCTTGCCAGCACGCGATTTCTCTAGGCCGTCACGCCGGCAATAACGTCGCTGCGGACCTGCTAGGTGTCGCGCCCACCGCCTACCGTCAGCCCAAGTACGTGACCTGCCTCGATCTGGGCGCCTGGGGCGCGGTGTTTACTGAAGGCTGGGATCGTCAGCTCAAGTTGGTCAAGGAAACGGCCAAGGAGCTCAAGACGCAGATCAACACCCAGTGGATCTACCCGCCGGCAGCTGATCGGGCCGCCGCCCTGGCAGCAGCCGACCCGATGATTCCTGTGGCTTGAAGCCCCCCGCCACCTGAACCCTACGTGACCCAAGCAATAGGAGAAGGACCATGACAATGCCGTTGAACCACCCCACCCAAAAGGATGGAGCACAGAAAAGGAACGCTCAGCAGGAGTCAAACATGAGCTTACACAACACGGTGTCCGAGGAGCTGGTTCCTTCGCGCTATGCGCTGCGGATCGGCGAGATTGACGTGCTGGTGGTCAGTGATGGAGTGCTGCCCCTGCCGACCGAGACGATGTCCACCAATGCCGAACCAGCCGCCCGCGCGGCCTGGTTCAAGGACATGTTCCTGGGGCCGGACGCGTTCGATTGGGCGCTGAACGTACTGGTGGTGCGCAGTGGGGACAAGCTCATCCTCGTCGACGCGGGACTGGGCGGGCAGTTCCCCGGCTTTCCGCGGGCCGGGCAGCTCCCCAAACGACTGAAGGCCGCCGGTATCGATCTTTCGTCCGTGACCGACGTGGTGATTACCCATATGCACATGGACCATATCGGTGGGCTGCTGGTCGATGAGGTGAAGAGCCAACTGCGTCCGGATCTGCGTATCCACGTTTCAGCCACCGAGGTCGCGTTCTGGGAGTCGCCCGATTTCTCCCTCACCGCCATGCCGTCGCCGGTGCCGGACGTCCTGCGGGCAACGGCCAATCAGTTCATTAGCGAGTACCGCAGCAAGGTGCGCACGTTCGAAGATGAGTATGAAGTGGCGCCAGGCGTGGTCGTCAAGCTCACCGGCGGCCACACACCAGGGCACAGCGTGGTCTACGTGACATCCGGCGGCGAGCGGTTGACCTTCGCGGGCGACGCCCTGTTCCCGGTCGCCTTCGAACACCCCGACTGGCATAACGGCTTTGAACACGACCCTGAGGAGTCGGTTCGCGTTCGCGTCCGCCTGTTGCAAGAGGCGGCGGCTAGCGGTGAGCTGTTCGTGGCGACTCACCTGCCGTTCCCCTCCGTTGGCCGGGTGGCAGTGGACGGCGACGCCTTTCGCTGGGTTGCGGGTTTCTGGGACTACTGATCGCTTGTCGGGTTTGCGCCTGCGTTCACGGAGGCGCGAATCTCCCTGAGCAACAACACATGATCGAGAAACCTTCAATGAAAGACTCCAATCGGGAGATAGATCTCCAGCGTCGGGCCATATTGACAAGTTCAGCAGTAGTGGCCGCCAGTTTGTTGGTTCCGCTTTCCAGTTTTTCCGGGTTGACGCAGGCCGCTGACAAGCCCTCTACAACCCAACACAAACCAGATCACAAGGAGATGCACGCTATGAACTCCATTACGACCAAAGACGGCACCGAGATTTTTTTCAAGGATTGGGGTCCGAAAGACGCGACGCCCATCGTGTTTCACCACGGCTGGCCATTGAGCGCAGACGACTGGGACAACCAGATGATGTTTTTCTTGCTCAAAGGTTATCGGGTGATCGCGCACGACCGCCGCGGTCACGGCCGCTCGACCCAAACCTGGGTGGGCAACGAAATGGACACCTACACCGCTGATGTCATCGAACTGACCGATGCGCTCGACCTTAAAGGGGCGATCCATGTCGGCCATTCGACCGGTGGTGGTGAAGTAGCACGCTACGCCGCTCGCGCCAAACCGGGACGCGTTGCCAAGGCCGTACTGATCAGCGCGGTTCCCCCCATCATGGTTAAGTCAGAGAAGAACCCCGGCGGTTTATCTCTGGAAGTGTTCGACGGGTTCCGTTCGGCACTGGCCGCCAGCCGCGCGCAGTTTTACCTGGACGTGCCGTCGGGGCCGTTCTACGGTTTCAATCGACCCGGGGCGAAGGTTTCACAAGGCGTAATCGACAACTGGTGGCGGCAAGGGATGATGGGCGGTGCAAAAGCTCATTACGACTGCATTAAAGCGTTTTCCGAGACCGACTTCACCGAAGACCTGAAGGCGATTCAGGTGCCCACACTGGTCATGCATGGAGAGGATGATCAGATTGTGCCTATTGCCGACTCTGCGCCGCTTTCGGCCAAACTATTGAAACATTCCACCCTCAAGACGTACCCGGGCTTTCCCCACGGTATGCCGACTACCAACGCGGATCAGATCAACGCCGATTTGCTGGCGTTCATTCGCGGTTGAGCACTAACACCGTGACGGCGATCTGATCGCCGTCGCGGTGGCTGAAATGGGCGGCGTTGGAAAACACTAAACTACGAAACGCCCACTGAACGATTTAGCCAATCTGTTGCATCGACCGGTTGAGTCCACAGCCAAGAGCTGCCCGCCCTACGACCACTCCTGCATTAAATCAGCCCCCATTGTTTGACCGCGCCCGACAGTCATTCCAAACCTCACGTATCACCTCCTTAAGCATCAGCGCCTCCGCCCAGCGATCGGTGATGTCGCGTCCGTCGACACCCGTAATGGCATAAGGCGGTGGGCCGAGTTCACAGGTGAATGACAAGCTGGCGGGCGTGTTCGGTCGGGCCAGCCAATCCTCGATCCCATAGCGCCACCAGCCCAGGAAACGTTCCAGCCAAGGTCGATGCTGGGCGAAGCTCAGGGGCACCTGGACCTGTTCGCCGTTGGCGACACGACCATGAAACCCCCAGCTGTGGCGCAGGATGGTGTGGATCTGTTCGTCGTCCTCGGCGGTGGCCGACTCTGGCAGTTCGCGGCCCACGACATAGTGGGACAAGTCGGCCAACAGTTTGAGATCGGGCATTTCAGCGAGAATGTCGAGGGTGAACAACAGGTCATTGGTGAGGCGATAACGGTGGGTTTCCAGCAGAACGGGAAAGTCCACCTGCTCGGCCAGACGCTGCCAGCCTTCGATCAGTTCGATAGCTTGCTTCAGCGTGCGCGGCCGCACGTCTGCTTGCAGCGTGAGGTGGTGGCAGCCGAAGCGGGACGCGACATCGATCGCTGCCGCCAGATCATCCACTGTGCGGGGGAACACCTGCCCTTCGATTTGCAGGCCTTGCGCCTTGGCGGCGGCATGCAGGCGTGCGGCATGTGACGCGACCCAGAAATGGTCAGTGATCCCGTCAAAGCCGGCGGCGGCGATTTTCTCCACTTGCGCTTCCAGGGGAAGGTCGCATTGGCCGCGGTGATCTTGCATGGCCCACTGGGACTGAAAGACCAGGAATTCACGCATGTCAGTTCCTCAGCAGTTGTTTGAGCGGTACATCGGCGTCGGCCAGAGCGTCTGCCGAAAGGAGGTTACGGTGAGCGATCAGCCGTTCGCACAGCTTGATGTCCTTGCCGATGCTATTCCCCTGTCCCCAGCCGCAAGCGCCTTGCAGACGTTGCTCGGCATCAAGGTAGAACAACAGGAAACCGCCACCCGGTGTTATCCGGCTCGCGTCGGGTTCTGTGTTTGCGATCACGCCCACGGTCTGCAATCCCCAGTCGTATTGATCGGACCAAAAACCGGGAATGACCTCGAAGGGTAACTCGCCGCCCAATAGATTCAGGGCGGCGTGACGGCCTTGGGTCTCGGCGTTACGCCAGGTTTCCTGACGCTGGAAAACGCCTTGCGGGTGCAGTCGAAATTCACAGACATCGCCCGCCGCAAAGATGTCCGGCGCGCTGGTGCGCAGTTGGGCATCGACGCGAACGCCCTGGCCGACCTCAAGTCCTGCGGCCGCGGCCAGCTCGGTGTTGGGTTGCATGCCGATGCCCACCACCACCAGGTCGCAGGGCAGCAACTCGCCGTCGACCAGTTGCACGGACTCAACGTGAGTTGCGCCCTGCACCGCCTCAATCGCCACATTCAGCCGGACATCCACGCCCCGACTGCGATGCAGGTCCAGCAGGACGCTGGACAACTGCTCCGGCAATACCCGCCCCGCCAAACGCGGACTGGCCTCGAGCAATGTCACGGTGCAACCCAACGCCCGGGCGGTGGCGGCGACTTCGAGTCCGATAAAGCCGCCGCCGATGATCACTACCCGGGCGTCAGGTTGCAACGAAGCGCGCAGTGCCAGCGCCTCGTCATGGGTACGCAGATAAAGCACATTGAGCAGGTGCTCGGGCACCGAGGCGAGTCTGCGCGAGCTCCCTCCCGTCGCCAATAACAGCCGCGCGTAATGCAGCCAGTTGCCGTCGGCCAGTTGCAGACGATGCTGCTGCGGATCCAGGCATTTCACCGGGTTGCCGGCCAGGTGTTCGATGTCCAGTTCGGCGAGCTGAGCGGTATCGCACAGGCTGTAACCCGCCAGATCGACCGTGCCCTGCAACAGCCCCTTGGACAGCGGCGGACGTTCATAGGGCGCGTGGGACTCGTCGCCTATCAGAATCAGGCGACCGCTATAACCTTCGCCGCGCAGGGTCAGGGCCGCACGGCCACCCGCATGCCCGGCGCCGACGATGACCAGTGGAGCATTGGCAGGATTCATGGCACAGACTCCGTGCAGTTAAACCGTGATGGCGAGTAGCACACGCCCCGCCTCGACCCGGACTTCATAGGTCTTGAGATTGACGCACACCGGTGCGCCAAGGGCTTTGCCGGAGCGGTAGTCGAAACGCCCGTTGTGCTTGGGGCACTCGACGACATGGTCCATCACCAAGCCATCCGCCAAGTGGATGGACTCGTGGGTGCACAAGCCCGCGGTGGCGAAAAACTCGCTGTTAGCGGAGCGGTAGACGGCATAGGTGTGCTGGCCATGGTCGAAACGAATGACATCTTCATCGTCGATATCGTCCACGGCACATACATCGATCCATTGATCGGTCATGGCGTTTTCTCTTGTAGTGGTACACACAGGAAGGTGTCATGTGGGAGCGGGCTTGCTCGCGAAAGCGGTGTATCAGGCGGCATCAATGTTGACTGTGACGCCGTCTTCGCGAGCAAGCCCGCTCCCACAGGGGTTGTGCCTATTGGATGTCAGCCCGGCATTGCTTCAGGTTGTGCCCGGACGGTTGCGGCGGGTTTGGTGCTTTGTGGCAAAGGGCGACGGACGAAATAAGTCGGGTCTTTGCGCTGCTTCCAGATGGTCGGGAGGATTTCCTTGAAAGCCTCGAACAGGCTGGTGTAAGGCGGCGGGCAGTCACGGCGGATCTCCTCGTGAAGTTGTGCCAGCGCGTGAAACGGCACCATCGGATACATGTGGTGCTCAAGGTGATAGTTCATGTTGAGGTACATGAAGCGCAGCACCGGACCCATATAAATCGTGCGGCAGTTGCTGCGATGATCGAGTACGTCCTCAGCCAAGCCGACATGCTGCGAAAGGCCGAACAGGTAGGACAGCCAACCGCCATAGAGGGTCGGCAGGCCGATAAACATCAGCGGCAACCAGCTCTGCAGATAAAGCGCAGTGCCCACGGTGAGCGCATAAATCGCAAGCCAGACGCGTGCGTCCCTCACCACCTTGGGCCACTCGGATTCGGGGATGAACGTCTGCTCTTCTTCACCCATCCGCCCTACCGCGTGTTTGCAGACTGACCACATCGTGTTCAACGCGTAAGGCATTCTGAACAGGCTCAGCACCATATTGATCAGGCTTGGCGGACGTGGTTCGACGATCTCCGGATCGCGGCCGACGATCACGGTGTCGGTGTGGTGCCGTGCATGGCTCCAGCGCCAGACTTGGGGTTCGAACATGAACATGAAGCTCGACAGCTGATAGACCGCATCATTCATCCAGCGGGTCTTGAACGCCGTACCATGACCCGCTTCGTGCCAACGGGCATTGGACGCCGTGCCGTAGAGCAGCCCGTAGACGAAGAAGAACGGAACGCAGGCCCAGGAGCCCCAGAACCAGTAGCCACCGAACCCGGTCACGACCATCGCCGACAGCCAGATCGCGGTATCCAGCAAGGCCGGGCCATCGCGGCGCTGCATTAATTCCTTCATGCGTTTACGAGAAATGGGGGATTGGTACCAGCTTGCCGATACCAGGCCTTTTTGCGCCGCTCGGGCGGCTTCGGGGCCGGTCAATCGATAATCCCGTGGCTTGGGTTTACCGGGGTTTTCAAAGGCTGCGTTTTGTTCAGGCATTTTATTGTTCTCCGCAAGCTTGATTGTTTTAGGCACTTTTCGACGCGGGATCACATCGCTGGGGAAAATATAGAGAGCGCAGAAATCACCCTCAAGCCCTTGAATACATTCCCTATCAAGCTATCATCCAGGCCCATTGAAGCTTGATAGTTTTCTATCAAGGCGCTTGCGGGGCCCGCCATGAACAACACTAAACGCCCAACCATCGCCACCGTTGCCGAACACGCTGGCTTGAGTGTCGCTACCGTGGACCGGGTGCTGAACGCCAGGGCTCCAGTCAACCCGGACACCGCCGAGCAGGTATTCCTGGCCGCCGAAGCGGTCGGTTATTTCGCTGCCAGGCTGATCGGCCAGCGGATCCGCGAACGGCGTCCCACCTATCGTTTCGGCATCCTGCTGCTCGGCACCGCCCAGGCGTTTTATGGCAACGTGGCCACCGCCATCACCGAGGCGGCGCAGCGTCAGGCTGGGGCCAACCTGAGCATTCAATTCGAGTACGTTTTCGATCGCACGCCCAGCTCGATCATTGCCCAGATCGAACAACTGGCGGTGCAGTGCGACGGTCTGGCGGTGGTCAGCTTCGCGCATCCGCTGATCAATGCCGCCATCGCGCAGATCAGAGAGGCCGGCGTGCCGGTGATCGCGATGCTGTCCGACATTCATGAGGCGGCGGATGAGCCTTATGTCGGCCAGGATAATCACGAGGTCGGACGTACCATGGGTTGGCTGATGGCACACACGTGTGGCGCCCGCAAAGGCAGCGTCGGGGTGTTGCTCGGCGGCCACCGTTTTCTTGGCCATCAGGCGCGGGTCGAGGGGTTGCGCAGCTACCTGGCAGAACGCGCCCCAGGGTTGCGGCTGCTGGAAGCGGTGATCAATCTGGACAATTGCGACATCACCGAAGAGGCGACGCTGGACCTGCTGGCACGGCATGACGACTTGCGCGGTTTGTGCGTGGTCGGCGGTGGCGGCGACGGGGTCATCAATGCCCTGTCGCAGCTACCGAAGCAGCCGTCACTGTGCTGCATTCTGCAGGAGTCGACCGAGCTGTCGCGACAAGCGCTGGATCAGGGATTGATCAGCCTGGTGATCGACTCTCAGCCGCGATTGCTGGCGGCAGCGCTGGTCGACTTGCTGGTCGAGCTGCAGACCACGCCGGACTTCGATCCGATACGGCATCGAATCCATATTCCGTTGCAGATCGTGACCTCAGAGAACGCTCGAGGCTGAACTCTCCCCATTGGCTCCTTCACGAAAAGCATCGGCATTCAGCCCGAACCGATTCATCTTGTTGTACAACCCGCCACGAGAAACGTTCAGCTGCCTCGCGGCCAGGCGGATGTTGCCGCGGGTATCCCTGAGGGCGGCGATGATCGCATTCATTTCATGGGTGCCGAGGTCCAGGGCTGCCCGGGGTTCGGGCGCACTTCCTGGCGCCGGCTGACGTAGCCTTTGCTTGATTTCAAGCGGTAGATCAGCTGGCTGGATCAGTTCGGTCACCGCCAGATTGGTCGCCCGTTCAATGGTGTTTTCCAACTCGCGAACATTACCCGGCCAGCTATAGGCCGAAAGAATATCCAGCGCCTCTGGCGAGATGCCCTGCACCGATTTGCGCAGCGACCGGGTGCAACGATTGAGAAAATGCCGCGCCAGCAATGGAACATCTTCCCGACGCATCCGCAACGGCGGAACCGTCAGGTTCAGCACATTGAGCCGGTAGTAAAGATCCTCACGAAAGGCGCCATCGGCAACCGCCTGACTCAGGTTGCGGTGGGTGGCGGCGATGATGCGTACATCCACCTGCTGCGATTTTTTCGCGCCCACGCGAGTCACCTCGCCTTCTTGCAAGACGCGCAGCAGGCTGACCTGGGCATCAAAAGACATGTCACCGATTTCGTCGAGAAAGATCGTTCCGCCATCGGCCAATTCGAATTTCCCGGCAGAGCCGCCACGGGCCGATCCGGTAAAGGCGCCCTCGACATGACCAAACAGTTCGCTCTGCACCAGATCTCGCGGAATGGCCCCGCAATTGACCGCCACAAAAGGACCGCTGCAACGGTCGCTGGCGTTATGGATCGCCTGGGCAAACAACTCCTTGCCGGTGCCGCTTTCACCCAGGATCAGCGTGGTCGAGTCACTGCGACTGGCAATCCGTCCCAGGTGCAACGCGTCCTGTATGGCTCGCGAACTGCCTTGAATGGTCTCGAAGGTGTAGCTGGCTTGAGTGCCGATAATCCGCCGGGTAATTTCCCGGATGCGCCTGTTCTCGCGCAACGAAACAATGCGCCCGCCCTGCTCCAGTGGGCACACCGACACCAGGCACGCCAAGTGGCTGCGATCGTGCAATTCAAACGTGCAATCCAGGTCCCGTAACCCTTCCCCGCCGCGCAGCAAAATCTCATCGGTCAGCTCGCTCTGGCCCAGACGCTGGAACGGGCTACCCAGCAGATCCAGCCCCACACGGAACAATTGGCGGGCATAGCGGTTGAGCGCCTTGATGCAGCCCCGCTCATCCAGCACCACAAGGCCCTCGTTGAGCACTTCGAGAACGGTTTGTTGTTCTTCCAGCAGAGCTTGCAGCGCCATCTGCCGCGAGACCGCTTCGGCCGCTGCCTGGACGGTGCCCAGCGTATGGAAATGAAACCAGCCCGGCTCGGCGGTCAAGGTCAGCATGGCCAGCGTCCTTCCCTGCGCATCCCGGATCGGTGCGGCAGCACAATGCATTCGCCGGCGACGCAGGCCGATCCCGAAGTTTTCCTCGGCCAGCACATACACCAAGCGATCTTCGGCAATCGCCAGCCCGGTGCAGTTGGTGCCCTGCACCGACTCCAGCAGCCGACTGCCCACCGGCGTGAGGTCTAGGCCGCAGAAATACAGGGTCGTGCCTGCGGCATCGGTCAGATTGATATGGCCCCTGGGGTTGTAAGCCAGCAATCCCTTCATGACCTCCGCCGCCGCCGCGATCAAGGCACGATTGGCCGCCAGCGTTGCAGCCAGAACGGTCGGGGCGACAAACCGGTATTCGCCATCCTCAGGATCGAGGCCGGCACTGACGCTGCGCAGCCAGGAGTCCCAGATAACCTGCCTGACCCCGGCCGGTCGATCGGTGCGGCCGTTCAAACAAGCCAGCCAAGCCTGATCCAGCTCGGCGATCGGTCCTTCGTTCAACGATGCAGGCCCGAGCGCGGTGATGTAATCGAGGTCTTGCGCGCTGAAGGCTGTTAGCTGTGGGTTCACCATCATCGATCCGCTTCTATGTTCACGTTTTAGACATGTCAGTGTAGACATGTCATGCGAATGAACAAATTTTTTAATAAATACAAATTAACTCCTTAACTATCAACTAGTTACATATTGGCACAGCCCTTGCTCCCTTGATTTACGCCAGCGAGGACATTCCTGCTGCGAGTCATTGAACAACAATAAAAGGGAGTCATTTCATGAGTACGTCCAAGATCATCCGCCTGGGTCTCATCGGTGCTGGCCGCATGGGCAGCTTTCACGGCCTGACTGCCGCCAGACACATTCCCGGCGCCTGTCTGGCCGCCATCGCCGACCCTACCCCCGGTCAAGCCGCCCGCCTGGCCGCAGAGTTGGGTGTGCAACGGGTCTATACCGATCCACAGCAACTGCTCGATGACCCGGAAATCGATGCTGTCTTGATCGCCGCCCCCGCCCGCAGCCATGCCGAACTGGTGATCAGTGCGGCCCGTGCAGGCAAAGGCGTGTTTTGTGAAAAACCCATGGCCATCACCCTCGACGAGGCGGACCGCGCCATCGCCGCAGCCGCCGATGCGCGCGTGCCGCTACAGGTTGGCTTCAACCGCCGCTTCGCCAAAAGCTTCCGGGCTGCCCATCTGGACGTGGTCGCCGGCCGCATCGGTACGCCACAACTGCTGCGCTCGCTGACCCGCGACCCGGCGCTGAACAATCCGGCTGCCTCGCCGCAGTGGGTGATTTTCCTCGAAACCCTGATTCATGACTTCGATACCCTGCGCTACCTCAATCCCGGTGCCGAAGCGGTTGAGGTTTTTGTCATGGCCGATGCCCTGATTGCACCGGACTACAAGGCCAAGGGCTTCCTCGACACCGCCGTGGTCACGATCCGTTTCGACAACGGCGCCATCGCGACGGCCGAGGCCAATTTCCAGGCCGTGTATGGCTACGATGTTCGAGGAGAAGTGTTCGGCAGCGCCGGCATGCTGACCATGGGCAGCCTCAATGATTCTGACCTGGTTCGTTATCTGGCCAATGGCATCCAGACAGACACCCAGCGCCTGGACACCGACCTGCTGCGTGATGCCTACGTGGCCGAGCTCAATCACTTTGTCGACTGCCTGCGCACCGGTGAAAAACCGCTTGCCAGCGGCGAAGATGCCCGGGCGGCACTGGCCATTGCCCGCGCGTGTATCGAGTCCTTCCAGCTGGGCAAACCAGTGCGCGTGCAAGGAGCCCATTCATGAGTTTCACACCGTTCAAACTGGCGATCAGTGCCGAAATGGTCTTCCTCGACTTGCCGTTCACAGAGCGCGTAAAACGCATTCACGCGCTGGGGTTCAGTGCCGAACTCTGGGACTGGACGAAGAAAGACATTGCAGCCCTTGTCGCCACGGGCGCTGACTTCACCTCGATGACCGGCTACATCTCGGGCAACCTGACCGACCCCGAAGATATCCAGCACCTGCTCGACAGCGCACGAGAATCGCTGGCCGTCGCCGCACAACTGAATTGCCCGAGTCTCAACCTGCATGGCACTGGCCTGGGCGACAAAGGTTTGCCGGTCAAACCCGTGGCCCACACCACCGGACGCATGTGGTTGAGCGCCTGCAAGACCCTGGAAAAAATCGCTCGCCTGGGCGAAGACGCAGGCCGGGTATTCTTGCTGGAAAACCTCAATACCGAGGTGGATCACCCCGGCACTCCCTTCGCTCGCGCCGACGATACCCTGGCGCTGATCGAGGCCGTGGGCAGCCCTCATCTGAAGATGAACCTGGATCTTTACCATGCCCAGATCGGCGAAGGAAACCTGATCGAACTGATCCAGCGTGCCGGCAGCGCCATCGGGGAAATCCAGGTCGCCGATGTCCCCGGCCGCATGGAACCGGGCACCGGTGAAATCCATTATCCGGCCATTGCCAAAGCCTTGTTCCGCATGGGATACACCGGTGTCGTCGGGCTTGAGGGCTGGGCCAGCGGCGACAGCGAAGCGGCACTTGAACGCTTTCGGCAAGCCTTTACGCTGGATTGAAATGCCGGTCAGCGAGGCTGCGTTCGGCCCTTGTAGGAGCTGTCGAGCCTGCGAGGCTGCGATCGGCTGCGAAGCAGTCGTAAAACCAGAAGTCGCGGTGTGTCAGGCAGACCGTATCAGCCGGATTCACGACTGCTGCGCAGCCGATCGCAGCCTCGCAGGCTCGACAGCTGCTACAGATCGCACTACGCATTTTTTTGATCTTGGTGAATTTCAACTCATAACAAAAAAGGAAAAACCATCATGCGTCGCTGCACACTTCTTTTTGCCACGCTGTTATTCCTCTTCAGCCAATGGGCCGTCGCCAGCTATCGTATCGGCGTCAGCATTGCCAGGGTTGACGACAACTTCATGACCTATGTGCGCAGCGGCCTGGAAGATGCCGCCAGGAAGGAAAACGTCCAGATCCAGTTCGAGGATGCCCAGGGCGATGTGGTTCGCCAACTCAATCAGATTCAGGGCTTTCTCGGCCAGAAGGTCGATGCCGTCATCGTCCTGCCCGTAGACACCGCCGCCACCGCCAACATGACTCGTGCCGCCGTCGAAGCGAAAATACCGCTGGTCTACGTCAACCGCCATCCGGACGAACGCGTCCTGCCCAAAGGCGTGGTCACGGTGGCGTCCAACGACGTTGAGGCCGGGCAACTGCAAATGCGCTACCTGGCTGACAAGATGGCGGGCAAAGGCAACATCGCAATCATCATGGGCGACCTGGCGCAGAACTCCACCCACGACCGCACCGAAGGCGTCAAACAAGTGCTCAAGGACTATCCCGGGATCAAGATCGTCGAACAACAAAGTGCCGAGTGGCAGCGCAACAAAGGGATGGACCTGACCAGCAACTGGCTGCTGGCCGGCACCGGCTTCGATGCCATCGTGGCCAACAACGACGAGATGGCGATCGGCGCCGCCATGGCATTGCAGCAAGCCGGCAAAGCCAAGGGCGAGATTGCAATTGTCGGCATCGACGGCCTGCCTGACGGTCTGGCGGCCATCAAGCGCGGGATGCTCGTAGCCTCCGTCTTTCAAGACCCCAAAGCGCAAGCGACCAGCGCGCTGCAAGCGGCCATCAAGATGATCAAAGGGGAGCCGGTCGAGACGGATGTCTGGGTGCCCTTTCATCTGATCACGCCGGAGCAGGTAGCGGTGTTTGAGCAGCATTATAAATAGGGTCGAACGGCTGACATCGCGGTCTTGGCCGGGCGCCTTCGCACCGTTCGGGCGACCGACTCCTCAAAGCGCCCCGTGGCGTCACGATCGCGCTCGTATCGTCGCGTGAGCGGAAACGGCGGCAACCAGGCGCCTCGATCCGGACGTTGCCGCACAGGCAACCGCCGGTGAATCGGTCCATGCTGCGTCTCCTCTGATCAAGCGACGGTTGTGACTTTGCAAACTGTGAAAATAGTAGCGATGCCACGGCCATGGGTCGACTAATCTGAGTAGAGCACCAGCACAAACACGCCTCTAGCCTCAGGGGAAACGGGATGACCGGAAAAACAGCGCGCCAGTGTTCGTCATGGGTCCTGCCCTCCCTGCTCGCGATCAACCTGGCGCTGATGGCGGGATGTGCAGGCAAAGCTTCCACGGCTCACTATTCAGCCTCAAATACAGGCTCACACTGCTACGCAAAAGCGATACCCACTGCCGGCGAGGGCGGCCTGGCTTGGGGCGATACCTTGAGCATGGCTCGCAAAAAATCCATGGATAATTGCATCCGCTATGCCGGCCGATCCGGGGGTACGCCCAATACCTGCCAGGTGGTGTTGTCGGAGTGCAAAAATTAATAGAGCGCCATCGAAACGGTCCATTCTGTTCGCCGTCAATCACTGAACAAACACCCGTCGGTCATGACCGAGGGCACTGAATAACACGCCAATTCTGGAGAACCAAGATGATCAGCAAGAACACGATCTGTCTCTGGTACGACGGCACCGCGCTGGATGCCGCGACGTTCTACGCCGAGACGTTCCCGGACAGCGCCGTGGGCGCTGTCCTTCGCGCGCCTGGCGACTATCCGGCGGGTAAACAGGGCGATGTCTTGACGGTGGAGTTCACGGTGATGGGTGTCCCTTGTCTGGGGCTGAACGGCGGGCCGCAGATCAAGCACAACGAGGCTTTCTCGTTCCAGGTTGCGACCGACGACCAGGCCGAAACCGACCGCTTGTGGAACGCGATCGTCGGAAACGGCGGCCAGGAAAATGTATGCGGCTGGTGCAAGGACAAGTGGGGACTGTCGTGGCAGATCACTCCACGCGTGCTGACCGCCGCGATAGCCAATCCTGATCGAGCGACGGCCAAGCGTGCGTTCGACGCCATGATGGGGATGGGCAAGATCGACATCGCTGCGATTGAAGCGGCTTTGAAAGGTTAACCAGCGCTGCAGCCCTGCCATACTGTTCAACATGACCCGTGCAACCTTCCGCTTCTACGAGGAGCTCAACGATTTCCTGCCGGCCGACCGGCGGCGGCAGTCCTTCACCTGCGAGTGCGCACGCGGGGCGACGGTCAAGCACATGATCGAAGCGCTCGGAATACCGCACACCGAGGTCGAGCTGGTGCTGCTCAACGGCGAGTCGGTGGGCCTGGAGCGGGTGATTTTCGACAATGACCGGCTGGCGGTGTATCCCAAGTTCGAAGCGCTGGACATCAGCCCGCTGCTCAAGGTTCGTGCGCAACCTTTACGGGTGCTGCGCTTTATCGCTGATGCGCACCTTGGCGGACTGGCCAACCTGCTGCGCATGAGCGGCTTCGACACCCTCTACGACAATGGCTTCGAGGACGGCGAGATCGCCGAGATCGCAGCGCAGCAAGGACGCATCGTGCTAACTCGCGACCGCGAACTGCTCAAGCGGCGGATCATCAGCCACGGCTGTTACGTGCATGCCCTGAAACCGTCGCTGCAGCTGCGCGAATTGTACGAGCGCCTCGATCTCGCACGTAACGCGCGACCATTCAGCCTGTGCCTGCATTGCAACCTGCCGCTGCACGAGATCAGCCCGGAAGTGGCCCGGTTGCAGGTGCCGCCCCGCGTTGGCGCCCTCTATTCGCACTTCCTGCGCTGCGACGCCTGCCAACGGGTTTACTGGGAGGGTTCGCACTGGCGCAGCATGTGTGCACTGCTGGCACCTCTGCTGGGCCAATAGCCGAGCGCATCGGGGACGGCCGCCAGGGAAACTGGCTTTTGCAGGGTCTTGGAGCCTATGCAAACCCGAGGAACGACAGGATAACCACGACGATCACAACTACCCCGACGATGTAGATGATGTTGTTCATGAAATCCACCTCTCAACCTGGACAGGACTGCGTTAGAAAGACAAGACACTGCACCTTTGCCGGGAATACACATCGGCTGCGTTGCACACTATTTTTGCGAGCGACGATTTGAGTACAGCCAGACTGCCCTGGCTTACCGTTACCGGGCGGGATTGACGCGTGTGCCGTGCGCCAATCCCGCCCTTCCTAGTTCTGACCACCCGACAACGGTGGGGTTCGCGGCGGAATCAATCGCTTCGTCCCCGTCGACTCAAACGCCGAAGCCAAGCGCAGTAGCGTCGAATCGTCATAGGCCCGACCGGCGAAGGTCAGCCCGACGGGCATGCCGATGTCCGGCATGATTCCCATCGGCACCGTGACCGTGGGAACACCCAGGTGGCGGATGGCGAGATTGCCGTTAGCGACCCAGACACCGTTACTCCATGCGATGTCCGCAGACTTCGGATCGACATCGGCATTCGCCGGCCCGACGTCGGCCACCGTCGGGAAGATCACTGCGTCGAGCCCCAACCGATCCATCCAGTCCTCAAGATCGATACGGCGCGTCTGCTCAAGGCCGCGTAGCCCGTCCGGCACCGTGGGGATCTGGTCCCAAGGCGTGATGCCGCGCTCGGCCATCCGCACATACTCGTCCATGCCAGCGGCAAGGTCGCCCTCACGATTGGGCAGCGTCCCCGGGTCGTGCGGGAAAATCAGCGGCCCGTTCACATCGACCAGGCGATTGAGTTCTGGATCGCCGTTGGCCCGCAGAAAATCGTCGAACGCCCAGGCCGTCAGATCCCACAACTCATGGTGAAGGAACTCTTTGGAAACCAGGCCCCGGTTAAACACCGTTGGCGCACCGGGACGATCACCCTCGCAATTGGAAACCAGCGGGAAATCGACCTCGATCACTTCGGCCCCAAAGGCTTCGAGTGCCTTGCGTGCCTCCTCCCAGAGCCCGATCACGGAAGGACGGGTGTTGATTCGCTGCCCCGTCGGACCACCGATACCCGGCGCATCGCTCGTACCCGCTTCGGGATCCGCGTTGATGTACATACGAGGAACGCCGAAGCGTTTGCCAGCGAGGGCATCGGTATTGGCGGCAAGCGACCCATAGGAAGCGGGACGCACCGAGGCGACACTTGGAATAGGCACCCAGGGTTGCATCCGCCACAGATCGCCTCGTGTGTCGGGATCGTCCGCCACCACCACGTCGAGCACTTCGAGCAGGTCGGCCATGGTTCTGGCAAACGGCACGACAACGTCCATGGTCGGCGTCAACGGCCAATTCCCGCGCACCGAGATCACTCCGCGCGAAGGCGTATAGGCACACAAGCCATTGTTCGAGGCAGGCCCCCGGCCGCTCGACCAGGTTTCTTCGGCGAGGCCGAATGCCGCGAAGCTGGCGGCGGTTGCAGTACCGGCGCCGTTCGATGAGCCCGAGGCGAAGGGTGCGGTGAGATAGCCAGCGTTGTACGGGCTCTCGGCCCGGCCATACACCCCACGCTGCATGCCGCCGTTGGCCATGGGCGGCATATTGGTCTTGCCCAGACAAATTGCGCCAGCGGCACGAAGCCGTTCGATGGTGAACGCATCGCGATAAGCAATCAGGTTCGCGAACGCGGGACTTCCAGAAGCGGCGGTAAGCCCCTTCACCAGATAACTGTCCTTGGCCGTATAGGGAATGCCATCGAGCGGTCCCAGCGTCTGGCCCTTGGCCCGACGGGCATCGGATGCCTGCGCTTCCTTGAGCGCATCGGGGTTGCGAACCACCACTGCGTTGAGGGCGGTGGGCGTGTCGGGGCCGTCGTAGGCATCGATCCTGGCGAGATAGGCCTGGACCAGTTCAACCGCCGTCGTCTGGCCCGATTCGAGTGCGGCACGCAGTTGGGCAATGGAAACCTCGGTGACCTCGATCATGCTGTTACCGCCGGCGGGTGATGGGTGACTGGATGTTGGGCTCAAAGACATCACTTATCTCAAAAAGGGTTTTCATAGTGGCTCTCGTTGCACTGCATTAGCGCGATCGATTACTCACAATAGGTGCTTAACCTGCGATCAATACGTGGTGAGCACGTTGTACCCGTGATTTTGCATGAGATTAGAGCAAGAGCCCACTCCATGAACGGCCCGGTGTCTCGGTGAGGGTCCTGTGGCGATGGCGGCGGCTCACCGAGGAACGCAAAACCTGTGGGAGCGGGCTTGCTCGCGAAAGCGGTGTGCCAGGCAACATTAATGTCGGCTGACACTGCCTCTTCGCGAGCAAGCCTGCTCCCACAGGGATGTGCGTTTGACTGACTGTTGCCGTCTACATCTCAACCTGCGTGCCCAGCTCGATCACGCGATTGAGCGGCAACTTGAAGTATTTGAGGTTGCTGTTGGCGTTCTTCAGCAAGAACGCGAACAGGCTTTCGCGCCAACGGGCCATGCCAATACGCTTGGTCGGGATGACAGTCTCCCGGCTGAGGAAATACGTGGTGCGCATCGGGCTGAAATCCAGCTCTTTCAAATGGCACAGGCTCAACGCCAGAGGGACGTCGGGCTCCTCGATAAAACCAAAGTGCAGACTCACTCGAAAGAACCCTTCACCATAAGCCTCGACCTCGAATCGCCGGTCCGCCGGCACACGCGGACTGTCTTCAGACACCACGGTAAGCAACACCACCTGCTCGTGCAGCACCTGGTTATGCAACAGGTTGTGCAAGAGGGCATGAGGGACCGCATCCGCCCTGGCCGTCAGAAATACCGCGGTACCCTGCACACGATGGGGGGGTTGCGAGCCGATGCTGCTGATGAACAATGGCAGCGGCAGCGAGGTTTCGTCCAGCCGCTCGACAATGATCTTTCGGCCCCGTTTCCAGGTGGTCATCAATATGAACAGGGCAATACCGGCAATCACCGGGAACGCACCGCCCTGGAAGATCTTCGGCGCGTTGGCAGCGAAGTACAGGCTGTCCACCAAGAGAAAACCCAAGAGCATCGGAATAGCCAGCCAACGAGGTGTTTTCCAAAGCAGCAATGCAACAGCCGAGGACAGAATGGTGGTAATCAGCATGGTGCCCGTCACCGCCACACCATAAGCCGCCGCCAGTGCACTGGACGATTCAAAACCGATGACCAGCAACACGACGCCGACCATCAGCGCCCAGTTCACCATGCCGATGTAAATCTGCCCCTGCTCCTGACTGGAGGTGTGCTGGATAAACATCCGAGGCACGTAACCCAGCTGAATGGCCTGGTGAGTCAGTGAGAATGCCCCGGAAATCACGGCCTGGGAGGCGATGATGGTGGCCAGTGTCGAGAGCGCAACCATCGGCAGCAGCGCCCAGTCAGGTGCCAATAGATAGAACGGATTACGTACCGCTTCAGGGTTCCCGAGGATCAGCGCGCCTTGGCCAAAGTAGTTAAGTACCAGGCCGGGGAGCACCAGGATGAACCAGGCACGAGCAATGGGTTTGCGACCAAAATGGCCCATATCGGCATACAGTGCTTCAGCACCAGTCAATGCCAACACGACGGCGCCCAGAATGGCGATGCCAATGCCCGGATGGACCACGAAAAATTTCACCGCCCACGCAGGATTCAGCGCTTGCAGAACTTCCGGCCGTTGCAAGATGCCGTAAATGCCGAGTACCCCCAACACCACAAACCACAGCACCATGACCGGGCCGAACAGGATGCCGATACGAGCCGTGCCATGTTTCTGTATCAAGAAAAGTACTACCAGGACGACAAGGGACAGCGGAACCACCCAATGCTCAATGCCATCAAACGCAAGCTCTAACCCTTCAACCGCAGAGAGCACCGAGATGGCCGGGGTGATCATGCTGTCCCCGTAAAATAGTGCCGCGCCAAACAGGCCAAGCAACACCAGCACCCTGCTCATTTTGGGATACGGCGCCGCAGCCCGACGTGCCAGTGCCGTCAAGGCCATGATGCCCCCCTCGCCCTGGTTATCGGCGCGAAGGATAAACAGCACGTACTTGATCGAGACGACCCAAATCAGTGACCAGAAGATCAACGACAGAACGCCCAGTACACCGTCGTGATTGGCCTGGACTCCGTAATGACCGGCGAACACTTCCTTGAGGGTGTAAAGAGGGCTGGTGCCGATATCCCCATAAACCACGCCCACCGCGGCGATGAGCAAGCCCACTCCCGAGGTTTTGGAATGGGATTCTTCATGGGCCGGGATCGCAGTTTCGCTCACGGGTAGCTTCTCGATAAGGAGGAAGGATTGCAATGTCAGTCAGTTTAGCGAAATCCATGTGGGAGCGGCGGTGCGACGATTCGACTTGCTCGCGAAAGCGATGTGTCAGGCGACATCAGTGTTGACTGGGCCACCGTCTTCGCGAGCAAGTCGAATCGTCGCACCGCCGCTCCCACAGGTTTCGCGCCTTAACTGACTGGAATCAGGAAAAATTACAGGCATATTCATGATCAAAAAAACGCGGCAAGTATCGTCGCGAGGGAGAATATCGACCGTAAAGAATCCGTAAAATTGTACGAATAGCACCCTCCACCAATGATCATCAAGCGGTTCACTCCTATTTTGCCGTCCCGCCACGAGGCTTATAGAACAGGAACTTCCGGGTTTCAGCCGTCTTGGTGTATTTCTTCGCCCAGGCGGGCTTCACCGTTCTGTCGTGGAAATACAAGGCACCCTGGGTTCGGTCCGTGAGTTGCTTGTTGAGTGCCTTGCGCGCGATTTCCTTGGCGAGGGCATATTCGTCGTCTTCCTTTACCTGATCTGCACGTCCGTCGCACCACCATGAAAACTGGCAGGAGCCCGTTTCAGAGCCTTGCTTGACCACGGCGCACACCGTATCGGGAAACCCACCATGGCCGAGCCGGTTCATGACCACGCTGGCGACGGCTTCCATGTTGGCAGGTGCAACACCTTTGGCTTCCCAATAGATACTGCGTGCAAAGCAGGTGATTGCATCGTCCAGAGGGGCTGCGCCTGCCGGATCGACCGCCTGCGCTTCGGAGGGGGTGATGACTGCGGACTTGGGCACCGGGAGTTCGCTGTCCTTCTCGGCCGCTTTCTGCTCCAGGACCTGCGCCTTGTCTTCGGCCACTTCCTGTTTTTGCTCTTGCTCAGTCGCCAACACCTGGCTGCACAGAAGGATGATTGCGAAGCAGGTGAGTACCCATTTTAATCGCATGATCGATCCTTCCGATGACACTGGCTTAAGCAATGAAACGGCGATGTTGTAGCGCTGACCTGCTGTGATTGTAGTCGTCGCACGTCATTCCAGCCGTCTGACAATAATCTGCATGTCGAGGCGAAAAGGCATTGCATTCGCAGGGGTGAAATCGCGCATCATGGACGCAGTCCGTCCAAGGGAGATTTTCATGCGCAGCCTGTCATCCGTTTTGCATCTTGCCGTGTTGTCATTCGGGCTGGTGTTCAGCGTCGCCGCGTCGGCGGCCGATGAAACGCAGCTGGTCGAGTCGATCAACGTTTACCGCAGCCAGGCGCAGCGCTGCGGTGGCCAGGCGTCTTCGGAGTTGCCACCACTGGCGAGCGATCCGCGTCTGGTCCTGTCCGCCAACAGCATCGGTGACTTGCAACAGGCACTGGCCCGCGCGGCGTATCCGATGGTCAATGTCCAGGCGATCAGCCTGTCCGGTCCGCGTGATGCGCCGTCCGCCATGAAGGCGATTCAGGAGAGCTTCTGCCAAGTGGTGCTGGACCCGCAATTCGTCGACATCGGCGTTAGCCGCGATGGCCGTGAGTGGCGCATTGTGCTGGCGCGTCCGCTGTTGACCGGGCGTTTGGGTGACTGGCAGGCGGAGGGACAGAAACTGCTTGAAGCGATGAATAGCGCCCGCGCCCAGACGCGCCAGTGCGGCACTCAAGCCTTTGCCGCCACGACGCCGCTGGCCTGGAACGCCACACTAGGCTCCGCGGCCGAGACCCACAGCCGGGCCATGGCCAACAATAACTATTTCGATCACAAGGACCGCGACGGTCGCACGCCGGGTGATCGGGCTGAACTGGCGGGTTATGCGGGCCAGCAGGTCGGCGAAAACATCGCCGCCGGGCAAGACACCGTGCGCAAAGTGGTCGATGGCTGGCTGGCCAGCCCAGGCCATTGCGCCAACCTGATGAACCCGCAATTTCGTGAACTGGGTGCGGCTTACGCGGTGGACCCGAAGAGTGACGCAGGCATTTACTGGACGGCGATGTTCGGGACGCCGTGAAGGCTTGAATCGACAGTTGAAAAAGGAATCATCATTTGAATAAAGCCCCCTCTTCGACCGTCGAACAGGACCTGTCGAAGCCTGAGGCCATCAGCCTGCGGGAAGCCTTTCTGTTCTGGCTGAAGCTGGGTTTCATCAGTTTCGGCGGGCCGGCCGGACAGATTTCGATCATGCACCAGGAGTTGGTGGAGCGCCGACGCTGGATCTCGGAACGGCGTTTTCTACATGCCCTCAACTACTGCATGTTGTTGCCTGGGCCTGAGGCTCAGCAGTTGGCGACCTACATCGGCTGGCTGATGCACCGCACGTGGGGCGGCCTGATTGCCGGCGTGCTGTTTGTGCTGCCTTCGCTGTTCATCCTGATCGCGTTGTCCTGGGTGTACATCGCCTTTGGCGAAGTGCCGGTGGTGGCCGGGCTTTTCTATGGCATCAAGCCTGCCGTGACCGCCATTGTGGTGCAGGCGGCCCACCGGATCGGCTCGCGGGCCCTGAAGAACAACTGGCTGTGGGGCATCGCCGCGGCTTCATTCACGGCCATCTTCGTGTTCAATGTGCCCTTCCCGTTGATTGTGCTGGGCGCCGCCATCATCGGTTATGTCGGCGGACGTCTGGCACCTGAAAGGTTCCAGACCGGGGGCCACGGTGCTGCGAAAAAATCCTTCGGCCCAGCCTTGATCGATGACGATACCCCGCCTCCCGAACACGCCCGTTTCAACCGTTTTAAATTGCTGCGCCTGTCGCTGGTGGGTGCGGCGTTGTGGGTGTTGCCGATGGGCATTCTCACCGCACTGTTCGGCTGGGAAGGCACCCTGACCCAGATGGCCTGGTTCTTTACCAAAGCGGCATTGCTGACATTCGGCGGCGCGTACGCCGTGTTGCCCTATGTGTATCAGGGCGCGGTCGGCCATTATGGCTGGCTGACACCCACGCAGATGATCGACGGTCTGGCACTCGGCGAAACCACCCCCGGGCCGCTGATCATGGTGGTGGCCTTCGTCGGTTTCGTCGGCGCCTATGTTCAGCAGGTGTTCGGTCCCGATCATGTGTTCCTGGCCGGCGCCCTCGCCGCCACGCTGGTGACCTGGTTCACCTTTCTGCCATCGTTCCTGTTCATCCTCGCCGGCGGTCCGCTGGTGGAGTCGACGCACAACGAACTCAGGCTCACCGCACCGCTGACCGCGATTACCGCGGCGGTGGTCGGCGTGATCCTTAATCTGGCGTGCTTCTTCGGCTACCACGTGCTCTGGCCCAACGGCTTCAGCGGCCAACTCGACTGGCCTTCGGCGCTGATCGCCGTTGCGGCGGCCATCGCCTTGTTCCGCTTCAAGCGGGGTGTGATCGAAGTACTGATGGGGTGCGGGCTGATCGGGTTGGTGGTTCATCTGCTGCGCTAGCGCAGCGAACGTGATCAATTAAGTTGTCGCTGCCTCTGCAGCTCGGTCTTCAGCCAGGTATCTGCCGGTTGTACGCCCGCCGGACAACGCACTTCATAGGCGCGACCACTCACACTGCTTTGGGTGGCCGCCAGGTCGATGAAGTTTTCTGCGCTATTGATCGCGCCCCTCTCTTCGAGATACTCAAGCTTCTTTTCCAGATGTGCCCGGGCCTGAGCGCCTGGGTATTCGCTCCCGTTGCGCACAAACCGGCACTCACTGTGCTCGACAAAGTCCAGCAAGCTGTTTATTTCCTGAGTGGCTTGAGGTGGGGTTTGCGCCTGTGCATTGAGCACCACTGCGGTCAGGCCGATACCCGCCGCGATCAACCAGTGGCTGACATGCCGAGTGAAACGTCCAGGCAGAACTCCCATGGTGACACCTCGCATGACTGACGGCAGATCAGAGCGGTGGCGCCCGCTCTGAAGGCTGGCGAGCAAGTATCAATCGTCGTCGCGGTCGTCGCGGTCCCGGTCACGGTAACGACGGCGATCATCACGCCGGTCATAATCCCGGTCATACCCTCGATCATCACGTTGGTCATAGCCTCGGTCATGGTCGCGACGGTATTCACGGCGGTGATCCCGATCGTACCTGTCATCATCTTCCCAGTGAGGAAAGCAGCCTCCCAACAAGAGAGTAGCTGCAATGGCCAGGGTCATTATCGCGGTGCGCTTCATTTGAACATCCTAAAAGCAAAGGTCAGAGCTGCGGGGATGAGTTGACGCTATCCACGAATTCAATCGAAGTGCGTGCAAACCGCAGATACGACCTTCCAGATGCTCAATGATTCAGTTATCGCCAGGCCTTACAGCGTTCTTTGGCTGTTACCGATGGTTTTGGCTTTTTCGATCGCCCACTCCATCGCCGCTTCCATGTCCAGCAGATGCGGCGACGGGTGGTTGTCCTCAACGATGGCCGAACCGTCCGGCCAATAGACACCCATGAACATTTTCAGCGAGCCGTCTCTCAATATCTCGGCTTTAACCTCGATGCTGCATCCGTTCGATAGCGTTTCCGAGTGGATCATATGGCGCTCAGTCATGGCTGCATTCCTCCCGTCGTTGCTATCAGCGTAACCCATGCAGCACTGAGCGCGATGACGCCCAAGCGTCTATCTGCACCACCTCGATCCCCAGCTTTTGATAATCCTCGACATTGCCCGAGGCCACGTGACGTTCGGTGATCAGGGTATGCACGCGGTTGCAAGGCGCAACAACGAAAGGCTCCACCGCCCCCAGCTTGTCCGCGGTGGTGACGGCAATCACATGGGAAGCGCTGGCGAGCATCGCCTGCTTCACCGGCACCTCATCGAAATGCAACGAGCTGATGCCGACTTCCGGATGAATGGCGCAGACCCCGGTGAACAGCAGATCGGCCTTGATGCCTTCGATCAACCGCAGGGTTTCATGGCCGCCGGAAGACATCGTCGCGGGATTGAGCTGACCACCGGCAACAATCACCGTGATGCCTTTGTATTCGGCCAGTGTGATCGCGATCATCGGCGACGCGGTAATGGCCGTGATGGAAATGTCAGCGGGCAGCGAGCGCGCGATCTGCAGCGTGGTGCTGCCGGAATCGAAAATCACAATCTGGCCGTTTTTGACCCGGCGTGCGGCGAGTTGGGCCAGACGGGTTTTCACCTCATCGGTTTCGCCAACCCGGGTGAAGTAATCCTTGCCCGTATCCTTGGGCCGCGGCAGTGCTCCGCCATGCACCCGCTGCACCAGCCCGGCGCTGGCCAGCTCCGACAGATCCCGACGAATAGTGTCTTCGGACACAGCGAAATGCTGGCTCAGCTCGGAGGCCATGACCTTACCGTCGCGTTCCAGAATCAAAAGGATTTTCTGACGGCGCAACTGCGGGAGTTCGATGATGGAATGCTCAGCTTGCATGGTTATGCCTGTTTTTGCGTGTTTGTGCGAGATTAGCCAAACAGCGAAATGAACACAACCGGCATGGCAGCGCAGAACCTGTGGGAGCGGGCTTGCTCGAAGGCGGCGGCACATCCAGTATTGATGTCGCCTGACACACCGCTTTCGCGAGCAAGCCCGCTCCCACATGGGTTGCGTTTAACGGACGTTAATCACAACGCATTCACAATGAACTCGCGCAACCATTGATGCGCAGGGTCGCGATGAACACGCTCGGGCCAGAGCATCGACATCTCGTAACCCGGGACATCAAGCGGTGGCTCGACCACTTCCAACGCCCCCGCATCGCGAACCAGCCGCGACGGCAGCATCGCCACCATGTCGGTACTCCCCACCACCGACCGCACAAACAGGAAATGCGGGACTGAAAGCACCACCCGGCGCGTCATGCCCACCGCCGAAAGCGCCTGGTCGGTGACACCCTGAAACGCCCCACCATCCCGTGACACGATCACGTGGTCGAGTTCACAAAATTGCGCCAGTGTCGGCCGTTTTTTCAACTGCGGGTGGCCGGCACGGCCCACCAAAACATATTGCTCGGTAAACAACGCGCGACGTCGCAAGCCGGGGGGAGCGTCCTCGCTGGTGTGGAAAGCCAGATCGATTGCCCCCTGCTCCGCTTGTCTGGCGGTCTGAGACGGAACCAGATCAAACACCGCCAAACGCGTGCCCGGTGCTGCCGAACGCAGCCCGGCCAACGCGGGCAACACGATGGTCGACTCACCGTAGTCAGACGCCATGACGTTCCACGTCTGCCGTGCCTCAAGCGGGTTGAAAGGGCTGGCCGGCGACACGGCACGCTCCAGGGCTTCCAGGGCCTGACGCAACGGCTCGCGCAACTCATCGGCCCTGGCCGTGGGCCGCATGCCCCGTGGTCCTGGCAGCAACAGCGGATCACCGAAAATGTCCCTCAATTTGGCAAGATGAACACTCACCGACGGTTGAGACAAACTCAGGCGTTGCGCCGCACGGGTCACGTTGTGTTCCGAGAGCAAGACATCAAGGGTCAGCAACAGATTGATGTCCAGGCGTCGCAGATTATTCATGGTAATACCTGGCATATTGGTTATTCATTTCCAATATACCGGGTAACGTCCGATTCTGCTGGCTCCTGACACCGGAGACTCAGCCATGAAAGTTCTGCTCGTTTATGCCCATCCCGAACCAAAATCATTGAACGGCTCGCTCAAAGACTTTGCCGTCAAACGCCTGGAAGCTAACGGCCACCAGGTGCAAGTCTCCGATCTATACGCGATGGACTGGAAAGCCTCGCTGGATGCCGATGACAGTCCCGGCCGGCCAGCCGAATCGCGGTTCAATCCTTCGCTGGACTCCAAACTTGCCTTCGAAGAAGGCCGGCAAAGCCAGGACATCGTCCTCGAACAGGAAAAACTGCTCTGGGCCGATGCCGTCATTCTGCAGTTTCCACTGTGGTGGTTTTCGATGCCGGCGATCCTCAAGGGCTGGGTGGAACGCGTCTATGCCTATGGTTTTGCCTATGGCGTAGGAGAGCATTCCGATGCGCGCTGGGGTAACCGCTATGGAGAAGGCACGCTGGCGGGCAAACGGGCGATGCTGATCGTCACTGCGGGTGGATGGGAGTCTCATTACAGCCCTCGGGGCATCAATGGGCCCATCGATGATGTGTTATTCCCGATTCAGCATGGCGTGCTGTTTTACCCCGGTTTCGACGTGCTGCCACCGTTCGTGATCTATCGCACCAGCCGAATGGACGAAGCGAAATTTTCGACGACCTGTGATGCGCTCGGCCAACGGCTGGATGACCTATGGAAGACCGCACCGATTCCTTTCCGGCCACAGAATGCAGGCGCGTATGACATCCCGCAGCTGACATTGCGTGCGGAGATTGCGTCGGATCAGACTGGGTTTTCGGCTCACGTCAGACAGGCAGAGCGTGATGAATCAGATGTGCGGGCGCCAACCGCAAAAGCGAGTGCCGTGAGTTAAATCGTAATGTGATCTGTAGCAGCTGCCGAGCTTGCGAGGCTGCGTTCGGCTGCGAAGCAGTCGTGAATCCGGGGAGCTCGGTCTGCCTGATGTACCGCAATTTCTGAATTTACGACTGCTACGCAGCCGAACGCAGCCTTCGGCAGCTGCTACGAAGAACGCGTCGTGGCTGAAATGGTTTAACCAACTCGCAAATACGAAAAAGCCCGCACAAGGCGGGCTTTGGAAATCGATGTAGGTGGCCAGCGCTGGTCTCTGGCTTACAAGGTTTATCGGGCCTCTCACAGAACAGGATTTTTAACTTTAGGCTGTTCTGCCTCACACGGCATAAGGGCTGGATCTCAGCGCGGAGATCTTTCTAACCGTGTACCCTTGGGAGCGCGCCCCACGCCTCCTCGCTATCCCTTTGCGCATCAGTCTGCGTCTTCACCTACAACTTCAGAATAGCAAATCGATCGAAGCCTGGGTCGGGCTTTTTAGACCGATTCTTTTCTAAGGGAATGACAGGTAAATGGAAAGATACTAACGCTGCGCCCCTATGGCTCGAACCAGGACGAACGCCACAGCGTAGGAGCTGCCGAAGGCTGCGATCTATTGATCTGAGGCCCGAAAAACCCATAGGAATCCCCTCACCACAATGGAACTCTCCTTTCCCTTCAGGGATGGAATTTCCCACTCGGCCCCGCACCCGTTTTTGTTGTGCGAAAAATCTTATAGCCCACCGTCTGCCTGGCTGACGTCATATCGACATCGATCACCATGACATTCGAGTGATTACCGTAAAAGGAATCCGGATCGATACACGACAGCGTGGAAATTCCATTAGGCAGGGTGTGCGAGTGGTTCATGTTGTAGATCTGCTCGGGCCTTATGTTTGGGGTGTACTGGTTTATCGGGCTGGACATCAACTCATTGATCACCGTGCTTTTCTCACCGCGCGAAACCGCAAGCGTGGCGTGATAAGAGGTGTGCATGTCGCCCGTCAGGAAGGTCAGGCGTGACACGTTTTTTTCGAGGACATGCTCAAGGATGCGGCTTCGCTGTTCTTCGAAAGCAGGATCCGACCATTTGTCACCTTCAGAGTTTTTCACCACTCCCACGAATGGCACGCTGGTGACAACGAACTTCAGGTCATCACGGTAACGCGACAGCCAGCGCAACAGGTCGTCTTCCTGGACCTCATCAAGCAAACACTTTTGCGCCGTGCTGCGGTAATAACGGGTGTCCATGACAAAGAACTTCACCGCGCCGTAGTTGAACTCGTAGTGGTAATGATGCTCGGCATGACGACTCGAAGGATTGTGCGAATGCTGAAACTCCCAATACGCCTTGATGGCGGCGTTCGCCAGCGCTTGCGTGGACGAACCGGTGGCCGTGTCGAAGTTATTGATCAGTTCATGGTCGTCAAGAATCATGTAATGCGACAACTCTGTCAGCGTCCGGCGCGCGGGCACACAGTCCTCCCAGGCATCCAGATACTTGTCACGAAAGAACTGCACATCGATGGCGGGCTGGCGCGGGATGTCCGAGTAAATCTGGTCGCCGCAATGAATCATGAAGCGTGCGTCGTTGTTTTTGGCCACCCGAGAAATCTCGACCCAGGCGCGGTCGGGCCTCTCCAGTATCCCGAGCGAATGCAAATTGCAGGAGCCGAGCACGAAAGAGAATGATCCGGTCAGTTCTACCGCGGGAAAGGTGCGAAAGCGCCCTTCGGTATAGGCATCACGAACTCGCTCATCGGCTGCCGCACCGCGGGTCTTGCCGAAAGCCACCTTCACGGTATAAGGCGTATCGGGATTGAGCTTTTTCCACTCCAGAACGCCCGTGTAAAACTCCATTGGCTGGGCATCGAGCACCTTGGTGGGGCCTGTCGCGTTGTTGTCGCAATCCACGACATCAACAAAGGCCACCGGCCAACGCTCGCTGGCGCGTACCCAGACTTTAATCGACGTATCGGTGGTATGACCGAGAATGAGCCGCGCCATCTGATTTCCTCCTGAAACCTGAGCAGCAGTTCAGTCGATAAATCAGCATCGCGCCACTAAGACATCAAACCCGTCGCGTAAGAACAAAGCCCTGATGATTTGAGGCTTTGTCGTTCAAAAAGCGGTTCGGCCTGGATGAGTCAGCCTCACTCTGCTCGCGACTGTGTGAGCGACCACATCCAGACGCTCAATACCACGAGCAATACCAAGGCGAGCACGCTGGGCCACAGGGGCATGGGATACCCATCAA
Source organism: Pseudomonas sp. PDM24 (assembly GCF_019218905.1). NCBI lineage: Bacteria > Pseudomonadati > Pseudomonadota > Gammaproteobacteria > Pseudomonadales > Pseudomonadaceae > Pseudomonas > Pseudomonas sp. PDM24. The sequence continues at coordinate 539,557 of NZ_JAHUWR010000003.1, forward strand.
CGAGAACCTCGGGGCGAATAATCAGGCGCCCCAGTTGCGCCAAGGCCATCAGTGCGTAGACGGTGCCGGCCACTCGCAGCCCAATGATCCGGGATTTCATGCTGTTATCCTCGACCTGACTATGAACGTAACAGGCGAGCAAAAGCGTTGTTTTTTGCCGGCCCAGTGTGTGAAGTCGTGAAGGGGCGGCCAGCCTTGGCGCGCTCCTCTCCTCCCGCTCGGAAACCACTATCCAACCCTGGCCTTCACCAGAGGCCGGGGACCAATCTCCACCGTACTCGACGGGCGTAATCGTCATACCCTGCAAGCTCGGACCGCAACAGCTGGTCCTCCCATGCCGTGCGCAAGACAAGTAACGCCGACGCCAGTGCGGCGGGCAACAGTGCCCAGAACGAACCCAGCGCAAGGGCCATGCCGAAGAACAGGAACAGTGCGGCGATGTACCCGGGGTGACGCACGAAACGGTAAGGGCCGCTGTCGATCACGCGCTGATGCCGCTCGGCCTGGATGCGCACACCTGGTTCGAAGAACGGATTCACTGCCTGCGCCCAGCCTGTTACCGCGATGCCCGCCAGCACAGCGATGTAGCCGCCTGGCACCAACCAGGCCGGTACCGCCGACCAATGGAAACGCCCGGCATCGATCGCCGCGACCGGCAGGACCGCCGTCATCGTCGGCAATATGAGCGCCAGCAGCGCTTTGTCCCAACTTTTAGTGCCTGGCTGAATCCGGCTGCGCGCGCGAAAGATCACAGGGTTGACCCACGCCAGGACAAGGCCTGACGCGCCCAAAGCCAAAATCAGCACGATCAGCAATACCCATCCGGGCCGCCAGGCAATAGTGCCAGCCGGCAGGAAGATCAATACCAGCAGCGCAAGCGGCAGGCCGATCCCATAAGTGATGGCCGTACGGCGTGACATCGCCTTCGGATCCTGGGGAGTTTCTGTCTTTCCCATTTTGCTTGCCATATTCGATAGGCCCGCAAATGGAGTGTAGAGTTCCCCTAATCACCGAGCGACGTGATCGAGGGAACTCCCATGCCCGCCACAGCAGAATCCAGAGCATGCACGCGCGCGTTCGCACGCGTCATCGGGCCTTGGCTGGTCATCGTGCCCGGCATCATCGCCGTGCGGGCGCCAGACATGGGGCCACTGGCAGCCGACTTCTTCGCGAGCCCGCTCACCGTGTGGTTTGCCGGCGCCCTGCTGTTGTTCGGTGGCCTGCTGATCATCGCGTTCCATCAATATTGGTCGAACGCCGCGGCGGTTGTGATTTCCCTGTTCGGTTGGTTCCTGGCGCTTCGCGGCGCTGTACTCCTGGCCGCGCCGCAACTGATTGAACGTGGCGTGGCTGTATCGGCGAGGGTGCCGTTGCTGGTGCAAGTCGGCTTCGGCGTCGCCGTGCTGATCGGCCTCTGGCTCACCTATGTCGGCTGGATTGCCAAGCCCGATGCATCGCCGGCGGAGGGCGTTTTATAAGCATGAGCACGCAGTAAATCTGGAACTCCACTCTACGAACGCAACACCCCGATCGCCCGCCGATACTTCTCAACGCGCTCCAGATCCTCCCAGGACGGCTGGGCAATCCGCGACAAGTCGCTGTTCTCTTCCAGATCCGCCAGTTTCACCACCCGCCCGATCGGGTTCTGCGCCGCGCGCTCGATAAACTCTTCGTACAACTCATCCGGCACCTTGGTCACCGACGCAATCGCCATCAGCACCGTTTCGCTGAAGCCTTCCTTGCGCAGATCGTCAAAGCTGATGCCGCAGTCTTCGACCACGTCATGCAGCACCGCGACGATGCGCTCTTCCAGCGTGTTCACCCGCAACATGACTTTCAGCGGATGCAGGATGTAAGGCGCGCCGCCCTTGTCCACCTGCCCCTCATGTGCCGCCGCGGCGATGGCAATGGCGCGTTCCAGTGTTTGGGTCATGGGATTCTCCTCGGGTTAAACGCCGTAACGGCCGCTGAAATGAATGTTGCGCTTGGCGCCCTCAGCGTGGCGTTCGAGAATCATCGACACCAGCGTCGCCTGATCGACGCCAGGATGCCTCTCCACCACTTCAGCGACCCAGCCACAACCAGACTTCTGCAAATGCAGACGCCACTCACCCGGCCAGGCTTCAAGCGCCGACACCGCCAACCACGCCGCCCCACCCTGCTCGCAATGACCTCCACCGATGGACTGTTCGAAACAAAAAGGCGTGTCGGGGCGGGAAAGGTCGATGTGAAAGAGGTAAATGTCCTGGGTTTGGTGCTGTGGCGTGGGGGCGTTGTTGCGGCTGCCGATTTCGATCATGGGCGCGTTCCATCCTTGAATTCCCGTTGGCGTTCAGTCTACGACGGTGGCGGCGCAGAACGGAAGTCAGCGTACTCACCACCGAAAATCCCACGCAATGAAGGCGCGCCCAAGATTTTGAAGTCTGAAAAACATGTAGGAATCTGCCCTTTGTGGCGAGGGGGCTTGCCCCCGTTGGGCTGCGAAGCAGCCCCAAATCCTGCTAGCCCATCTCCTCAGACACACCGCAACGCCCGGTTTTACGGCGGCTGCGCCACCGAACGGGGGCAAGCCCCCTCGCCACAGTGAGCGCGCGTGGTCCTACAGCCCGGTTGCGGCTACCGAAATCGCTGCCTAGAGTGGGTCTGTCGCTGAGCGAATTCAGCGATAGGGTTTCGCAGCCCTGACGATACGTGTAGTAACCTTGCCCCCCATAACCAGCAACGGCCGCACAAACGCGCCCGTACTCCGTTTTATGGTGGCTGTGTGTGGGAGATCTTCGGGTCTGCCGGGTTCCTCGTATCCTCGGTCTGCGAACCCGCACATAGCTACCACCCTTTCGATTCGCAGCGAACGGCAGTAGCTCTTCTTACAGATACGAGGAAGATTTACTTATGAGTACGAACAACCCGCTCCGCCACTACACCCCCATGTCCCACTTCGCCACCGACCACCCCGTCCTCCTCATCGACGCCGACGCCCCGCTACGCGAACTCCACAACTGCCTCAGCGAACGCCTCAACGCCGTCCTCAAATACCTCAACCTCATGGCCTGCACCAGCCTTCCCGACTACGCCGAGCACGACATCAACACCGTCACCAACATCGCCCGGATCATGGTCCAGGATGTGAGCGATGTGTTTCGGGTGATTGAGCAGCGTGGGTTTGATGCGCCCAAGGGGCAGTGACCCTATTTGAGCCGTAAAAAAACCCGTGTTATTGCGGGTTTTTTACGACTATGGCTTCGCTAGATCCCATTCGCACGGCCTCAAGCGATCAGTGTCAGTGCCACTTCCTTTTCGCATATCAATGTTGCCATCTGCGTCGAGGTAGATGTGAGTATTGGGCCAACTTGGTGTGATGCTGATGCAATGCCAGCGATTTTTCTCGATTCGCAACTTCATCGCACAGTGATGGGAAAAGGTCTCGAAGAAGGCCCTGTCTCCAGGGCCTCCCAAACGATGGCGGTCAGTAAACCTGCACCCGCCACAACTCCCGCGACGAAGAACCCGCCGACATCGGCAACCGGCCATGCAGCGTCCGATAGTTGTCGATCAACACCAGATCCCCCTCACTCCATTGATGAGCAATCAGGCACTCCGGGTCATAAACCAGCGAGTTGACCTGTTCGAGCAGCGCCTGTTGAGCTTCCTCATCATGGTCCTGCACAGCCTGGCTCAGGGTCTGCAATGTCGAGTCGGTGCCCTCTTGGTAACGCAGGATCAGTTCGCCGCTGCGGGGGTGATGATCCACCAGGCTGTACATGCGCGGGGAACCACCGAAGTAGGTCATTTTGGTGTAGTAGGTGATGTTCACCGACTGCCATTGTCGGGCGACTTGCTGCCCAACTTTGCGCAGTACGTTTCGGCTGTCGACGATGGTGGTCTGCCCCTCGCCCGGCTGCGGCGCGGTCTTGCAATACAGCATGAATTTGCTGGCGCAGAATTTCGGGTTGCGCTGAACCTGTGCGTCGCTGTCGGGCAGCATGTTCAGGTCCCAGTGCAACGGTGTTTTCTCCAGCGAGTGCACCACGCCTTGGGGTTTGTCCGCAGGCTTGACCACGTGCACGGCGCCGAAGGCCCATTCGTACAGCGTGCCGAAGCGTTCGCAGCTGCGAGCAAAACTGTCCTGGTCGTCGAAGCGGCAGCCCTTGAGGCAGACGAAACCGAAGGTTTCCACCAGTGCTTCCAGCAGGCCCGTGGACAGTCGTTCGAAACCCAGCCCCAACGGGTCTCGCACCACCAGGCCAAACAGCGGCAGTTTTTGCAGTTCGTATTCGAAACCTTGGGCCTGCGGGTTTTCTGTTTGGTGGTAGAGCCATGGCCTCCCCTGAAAGGTGACCAGCACATGATGATCGAGATCGACCTGGGCGCGGGCGCGAAGGGTTTGGCTGCCATCGAGGTTGCACACCGGTACGGCGTGCCAGGGGCTGTCGACACGGGTCAGCCCTTCGGCCAGGCCGAAGGTGAATTTGGGTCCGGCATTGCTGTATTGATGGACCGACAAGCGAATGTCATCGCCGAAGAAACGATCCACTGCCGCATTTAATGCCTGCCCTCGATACATCATTTGGTAGGCTTTGAAGTTGATTTGCTGCAGGTACTCGTCCTCGCTCTGCCCGTCTTCACGGCACAGACGCAGGTCGTTGTAGAGGTGACTGCAGAGGTGGTCATGGGCCTGGCTGAGGGATTCATCGTGCCGGCTCTGCTCGATCAGATCCCCAAGGTTTTTCCAGGGCAAACGGGCCTGTTTGATCAGGCTGGCGCGAACCGACTCGGCACTTTGGGCCTGTGGGAACAGGTCTTCCATGCTGACCCACTGAATCGTATGGGTGGTGCACAGGTCACGCAAAGCCCGGTTGTAGGTCTCGCGAACGTCGTCGGCCACGCCGACGATGTCGTTGAAGGTCGTTCCGTCACTGAGGATCGAGACCACACAACCCGGTGCGTGCAGCGCGGCGATGGCTTGGCCGAGTTGGTCGAGGCGCTCGATGGCGATGACCTCGCCGTAGTCCGGCAGCACGCCGAATGTCTGGTCAGTGGCGTTTGGCGACTTGCAGGGAAAACCTGGCAGTACCAGACGTACCGGCAGGCCCTGATCGAAGCAGTGCTCCAAACGTAACGCGAGATGCGCTCTGCCTTGTGTGTCGAAACAATCATCCGTGCCTTTGAGCAGATAACCCGCGAGCAAATCGCTGACGGCAGCGATCCAGGCGTCTCTATGTTCCATAGAACAACTTCCTTGAGAGTGTGTGTATCAGTAGGATTTAACGGTGTCGCCATGCTCGGTGAATGCATGCGCTGTACCACAGACTTGCTGCAGAATGCGCAGCAATCCGGCCGGCTGTTCACAGCAGAAGTTCGGGGCCAGGGCCTGCAAGTCAGGTGTCAGGCCATAGCCCCAGGTGACCGCCGCCGAGTACATGCCTGCAGCACGGGCGGTCTTCAGATCGATCTCGGTGTCACCGACGAACAAACAGCGTTGCGGATCAACCGACAATCGCCGGGCAGCTTCCCATGCCACCTCCGGCTGAGGTTTGAGCGCCCTGCCCGTGCGGTGCCCCAGAATCGTCCCGAAGGCATTCTGCGGAAGCAGCGCATCGGCTACTTGCAGGGCCATTTCCTCGGTCTTGTTGGTGACGATAGCCAGCGGCACTTGTAACTGGCGACAGCCTTCGAGCAAGGCAAGCACACCGCTGAACGGCCGGGAAAATTGAACCAGGTTGTTTTGGTAGAGCGTCACATAGCGCTGGTGCATCGCGGCCCCATCGGCAATGCCAAACCCCGTGGCGACCTGCTCGATCATCGCTGTGACCCCACCGCCGATATAGCCCCGCACCGTTTCCGCTGTCTGCGCCGGGCAACCGTGTTCGAGCAACACCTGGTTCAGGCACCAGGTGATGTCAGGCAAGGTGTCGACCAGGGTCCCATCCAAATCGAAGAGTACGGCTTCGACCCGCAACCGAGACGCCATCATTGAGCACTGGCGTAGTGACAAGGACGCCCCTTGCGGAACACCAAGCGGTGGTAGCGTTCATCGACATTGCTGCGTTTTTCGAGGGTGACCACACCCCGTCGCTTGATCGCCACCGAATGCCAGGGTGTGCGCCACAGGTCACTGGTTGGCACCAACCGGATACCGATTTTCGTCGACACCGCCAGTTGCGGGTGAATCGACAGGCGCAGGCAATGCGGGTAGCGCGCCTGTAACAGCGCACTCCAGGCTTCACTGCGCTGGATCACCCGCTGCGAGGCAGGCTTGGCGATTTTCTTCACCGCATTAAGGCTCATGCCGGCGAATACTTTGAGCCCCGAGTAATCCTCGGAAAGGAAGCGATGGATGCCGCAGTACATCAACATCATGTGCGGATCATCCTTGAAACGCTGCTGCAACAAGACCAATGACTGGCCGTGCTCGATCATCATCTCCTCACGCATGGCGTCCAGACAATCAAGCGGAGGATAGGCATCCCGCAGATCGAAATGGGCGAACGTGCCGGGATAGTGCTGTTCGGCGTAGTCCTGGATAGCGTCGGTGTAGGCTTTGACGTCCGCATCGGGAACATGCACCAGGTCAGAGAACACATAGCCATCGGAGCAGATATGAATCAGCGCCCCCGGTGCGTAGATCTGCTGGATCTCATTGCACAGGCGATGTAACTCGTCGATGGCATGATGTTCGGCAAGATCGGGCAGACGGCTGAGGGTTTTCTTGCGGCTGGGCGACTTGCCGGGAAAGGCCGGCAGGACCATTTCGACCTTGCGACCGCTCTCGACTGCTTGCATGACCCTGGTCAGATGGGGTTCCAGCACCTGCAACGAAAGCTCGTGATCCTGCCCCGGGGCAAGGCTACGACGTCGAAACAGGCATTCGAGAATTTGCTGGGCAATGTTCATGTGCGCGTTGTTCTGACGCTCGTGCACCAGCTGACCGCACACCTGTTGAGCAACGGTGTTTGAACCCTGCATAGACAATCCCTTGTGTGGTGAATAACGGCCATTTTTTGGCCGTCAGCAGATATTCCTTACCTGCGGGCGGCTAAATTCCTACAAGTCGTTACGACTGTCAATCGTGGCAATCAGGAATATTGCGGGCTGCACGAGCCCCTCCGGGTCTGCCGTCGGTGAAGCTATCAACCAATGCCAAGCCTACAAAAGCGCTTTCACCATCGGCACACAAGCCAGCTGAAGCCCGGAGGGCGAATGGTAAATTGCTGGTTCGTGACCAACGAAACCGCAGCGCCGGTAAAAGTCAGCGGCGTTTAAAGTGGCGTCCAGATTGACTTCCCTAAGCCCCAAATCCCGCGCCAGGCATTCAAGGTAGTCCAAGACTCTCAAGCCAATGCCACGTTGCATAAAGCTCGGGAGCACAAAGATTGCGCCGATTTCACTCTTCTCCAGATCAAGCATTCCTGTCGCCACCGGCTCACCCTGAATACAGCCCAGATAAAAGTGTTTATTCATCAGGTCGCTATACCCGTCCTTGGCCGCTCCTGCCGTCCAGGCCAGCATTTGCTCCGTGGTATAGGCACCGACGCATTGATGCCGTATCGCTTGAAGGCGAATGTCGAACGCCGTTTGGGCATCGCTGTGCGTGGCGCGTCTAATCTCGAACATTTCATTCTCCGTTAGCCATCGGTAGACGGAGAACTAAAAAGCCCCGTCCATTTCTGGCGGGGCCTTGGGTGATTACGTCAATCCTGTGAACGCATGACCTCATGGCCCGCCAGAGGCGGTCATGGAGGAGCACATCATGTTCATGCGGGGGATGCAGGTCATGGGTCGATAGTGTTTTGGATGATTCGGGTTGTCAATCGTAGAGCGCAATGATTAGGAACAGTCCTCGGATTTACGACTGCTTCGCCGCCGAACGCAGCCTTCGGCAGCTGCTACAGGTTTGATGTTCGCTATCGATATCAGAAGTTCGCTGGGGTGTTGGCGCTGATGATTTCCGCCTCATCCGCCCCAATATTGCGAAACCGATGCGGCAACGTGGTCGGGAAGTAATAGCCGTCGCCAGCGTTGAGCACACTGATCTGCCCATCCACGGTCAATTCAACCGTGCCACGGGTTACAAGCCCACACTCCTCCCCCTCAGCATGCACGATGGGTTCTTCACCCGAACTCGCCCCAGGCGCGTATTGCTCGCGCAAAAGCCGCATCTGCCGGCTCGGCACCGAAGCGCCGATCAGCAGCAACCGCAACCCATGACGCCCCAGATCCGGCTGTTCATTGGCGCGGAACACGTATTGGTGCTCGCGGGGCGGTTGGTCGAAGGTGAAGAAGTCCGCCAAAGACATGGGGATGCCTTCGAGCAGTTTTTTCAGGGAGCTGACGGAGGGACTGACGCGATTCTGTTCGATCAGGGAAATGGTGGCATTGGTGACGCCGCTACGCCGGGCCAGCTCGCGCTGGGACAGTTTGTAGCTTTCGCGTACTAATTTGAGTCGTGAGCCCGTGTCCATGACAGCCTTATGCGAAGAATACTTAAGGGGTAATGGGGGTGGGTGGCGGGCGACTGGTGGCCGCGGATCACGCCGTTTCCCGTCCCGGAACCGTGAAAGGCGGGTATTAAATCACGTTTGTTGGTGTTGCTCAGCAGGTTCGATAAACGGCTATGAAAAAAGCCGGCGGGCCCCTGATGCCGGTCGGTCAGGTGCGGGAATTGTGGGAGCGAGCCTGCTCGCGATGGCGGTGTGTCAGTCGACAGAGATGCTGACTGTGCGGCCGCCTTCGCGAGCAAGCTCGGCTCCTACAGGGGTTGCGTCAGGTTAGATACCAAACCGGTCACGCAGCGCGTAATACGCGGCGCCCATGGCGGTGAGCGGGGCCTGGAAGGTGCGGCCGCCGAGCATGGGCATGTGCGGCAGGGAGGCGAAGGCGTCGAAGCGTTCGGCGTCGCCGCGGATCATTTCCGAGATGAGTTTGCCGGCCAGGTGCGAGCAGGTGACGCCGTGACCGCTGTAGCCTTGCATGTAGTAGGCGTTCTTTTCGATGCGACCGAATTGCGGCATGCGTGACATGGTCAGCAGGAAGTTGCCGGTCCAGCGGTAGTCGATTTTCACGTCCTTGAGTTGCGGGAAAGTCTTGAGGATTTTTGGTTTGATCAGTTGCTCGATGTCGTCCGGCTCGCGGGCGCCGTAGACCACGCCGCCACCGTACAGCAGGCGGTTGTCGGCGGTGAGGCGGTAGTAGTCGAGCAGGTAGTTGCAGTCTTCGACGCAGTAGTTGTTGGTGATCAGGCTGCGGGCGATTTTTTCGGACAGCGGCTCAGTGACAACGATTTGCGAACCGCAGGGCATGCTTTTGCGCGTGACGCGGTTGTCGAGGTCTTGAGGCAGATAGGCGTTGCCGGCGATCAGCAGGTACTTGGCCCGCACCACGCCTTTGGCGGTGCGCACGGTGATCGGCTCGCCGTAGGTGATTTCCACGGCGGCGGATTGTTCGTAGATTTTGCCGCCCAGGCGGATGATCGCGGCGGCTTCGCCGAGGGCCAGGTTCAGCGGGTGAATGTGGCCGCCCTGCATGTCGAGCAAGCCGCCGACGTAGTTGTCGCAACCCACTTCGCGCTTGATGTCAGCGGCGTCGAGCATTCTCAGGTTCTTGTTGCCATAGCGCTCCCAGCTGCTCTTTTGCTCGGCCAGGCCGTTGAGTTGCTTTTTGTTCAGCGCTGCGAAGATGCCGCCGGGGCGGTAGTCGCACTGGATGTCGTACTCCTTGATGCGCGAACGGATGATATCGGCGCCTTCAAAGATCATGCTGCCGAGCACTTCGGCGGTTTTGTCGCCGTAACGCTCTTCAATGACATCGACGTCGCGGCTATACGAATTGACCAGTTGGCCGCCGTTGCGACCGCTGGCACCGAAGCCGACTTTGGCGGCTTCCAGTACGGTCACGCTGTAGCCCGCTTCGCTGAGGAACAGCGCCGAGGACAAACCGGTGTAGCCGGCGCCGATCACGCAGACGTCGCAGTCCACCAGTTCTTCCAGAGTTGGGTAATCCCCGGTCTGATTGCGGGTGGCGGCGTAGTAGCTGTTTACATGCTTTTGTTTAACAGAGTCTTGTTTCATAGGTTTCTCCGATGGCCGCAAACGCTCGCCTGCGACCGCCGCTGTAAAGGTGTTAGAGCTTGATCCAGGTCGCTTTGAGTTCGGTGTATTTGTCGAACGCGTGCAGCGATTTGTCCCGACCATTACCCGACTGCTTGAACCCGCCGAACGGCGCGGTCATGTCGCCGCCGTCGTACTGGTTGACCCAGACGCTGCCGGCGCGCAAACCACGGGCGAAGGTGTGGGCCTTGCTGAGGTTGCTGGTCCATACGCCGGCCGCCAGACCGAAGATGCTGTCGTTGGCGATCTGCAGCGCTTCTTCAGCGGTGTCGAAGGTGATCAGCGACAGCACCGGGCCGAAGATTTCTTCCCGGGCGATGGTCATGGCGTTGGTCACGCCGTCGAAAATCGCCGGCTCCACGTACAGGCCACCGGTGTCTGCGAGGGTACGATTGCCGCCGGCAATCAGTTGCGCGCCCTGGTCTTTGCCGATCTGGATGTAGCGCAGCACGTTGTCCAGTTGGCGCTGATCGACGACTGCGCCGACGGTGGTTTCAGGATCGAGGGCGTGGCCCGGTTTCCAGGCTTGCAGTGCTTCCACCAGCAGCGGAATGAATTGCTCGCGAATCGAACGCTCCACCAGCAAACGCGAACCGGCCGTGCAGACTTCGCCCTGGTTGAAGGCAATCGCGCTGACCGCTGCCTGAGCGGCTGCACGCAAGTCCGGTGCATCGGCGAACACCACGTTCGGGCTCTTCCCACCCGCCTCCAGCCAGACGCGTTTCATGTTGCTTTGCCCGGCGTAGATCAGCAGTTGCTTGGCAATCGCGGTGGAGCCGGTGAAGGCCAGCACGTCGACGTCCATGTGCAACGCCAACGCTTTGCCGACGGTGTGACCGAAGCCTGGCAAGACGTTGAACACGCCTTTGGGGATGCCGGCGTCGAGGGCCAACTGCGCGATGCGAATCGCCGTCAGCGGTGACTTTTCCGAAGGCTTGAGGATGAACGAATTGCCTGCCGCCAGGGCCGGGGCGAACTTCCAGCTGGCCATGATCAGCGGGAAATTCCACGGCACGATGGCGGCGACCACGCCTGCTGGTTCGCGGGTGATGAGGCCGAGTTGGTCGTGCGGTGTGGCGGCGACTTCGTCGTAGATTTTATCGATGGCTTCGGCGCTCCAGCGGATCGCGTTGGCGGTCGCTGGGATGTCGATGCTCATGGAATCGCTGATCGGCTTGCCCATGTCCAGGGTTTCGAGCAGCGCCAGTTCTTCCTGGTTGGCCAGGATCAAGTCCGCGAAGCGAATCAAAATGCGCTTGCGTTCTGCGGGCGCCAACCGCGCCCAGATGCCGGATTCGAATGTGCGGCGTGCAACCTGCACGGCGGCATTGGCGTCGGCTTCGTCGGTGCTGGCGATGTTCGCCAGGAAGCGGCCGTCGACCGGGCTGATGCATTCGAAGGTGTCGCCGCTGAGCGCCGGGCAGTATTGGCCGTCGATGAATGCGCGGCCTTCTAGTGTGAGGGACTGGAAGCGTTGTTCCCAGTCGCTGCGAGTGTTTGTCATGGTTGTGACTCTACGCAGAGGAATAAGTAGTCGCCGGACTAAAGCCGACCAATTAACGATCAGAAAACCACGATTTCCTGTGGGAGCGGGCTTGCTCGCGAAGGCAGTGTGTCAGGTGACATCAGCATTGACTGATCCACCGCTTTCGCGAGCAAGCCCGCTCCCACAGTTGATCGGTGTTGTTTGCAAAGCCTGTGTACGCCGCCAAGCCCGCTCCCACATTTGATGGGTGTTTGGCATCAAACCGTATGCAAGTACCAGTTGTACTCAAGGTCGGAGATGGAGTTTTCGAACTCGGCCAGCTCGCTTTCCTTGCACGCCACGAACACGTCGATGTACAGCGGGTCGATGTAGCGCGCCATGACTTCGCTGTCGTCCAGCTCGCGCAGTGCATCGCGCAGGTTGTTCGGCAGGCTTTGCTCGTTCTGCTCGTAGCTGTTGCCTTCCACCGGGGCGCCCGGTTCGATTTCGTTGGTCAGCCCATGGTGAATACCGGCCAGTACCGATGCCATCAACAGGTACGGGTTGGCGTCGGCGCCGGCTACACGATGCTCGATGCGCACGGCATCCGCCGAACCGGTGGGCACGCGTACCGCAACGGTACGGTTGTCGATGCCCCAGCTTGGCGAGTTCGGCACGTAGAACTGCGCGCCGAAGCGACGGTACGAGTTGACGTTCGGGCAGAGGAACGCCATCTGCGCCGGCAGGGTCTCGAGCACACCGCCGATCGCGTGACGCAGTGCGGCGTTCTGCTCGGGATCCTCGCTGGCAAAGATGTTGTTGCCTTCTTTGTCGAGAATCGAAATGTGCACGTGCAAACCATTGCCCGCCTGGCCCGGATACGGCTTGGCCATGAAGGTGGTGTCCATCTCGTGGTCGTAGGCGATGTTCTTCACCAGACGCTTGAGCAACACCGCGTAGTCGCAGGCCTTTATAGGGTCGGAGACGTGATGCAGGTTCACTTCGAATTGCGCCGGGGCGCTTTCCTTGACGATGGCGTCGGCAGGAATGCCCTGCTCTTTTGCGCCTTCGAGGATGTCTTGCAGGCAGTCGACGTATTCGTCCAGATCGTCGATCAAATACACCTGGGTCGAGTGCGGACGTTTGCCGGACACCGGCGAGCGTGGCGACTGCGGACGACCGTTCACGTTGTCCTGGTCGATCAGGTAGAACTCCAGTTCGAACGCCGCGCAAATGGTCAGGCCCATGTCATCGAACTTGCTCACCACTTGACGCAGCACTTCGCGAGGGTCAGCGAAGAACGGCTGGCCTTCGAGTTCGTGCATGGTCATTAACAGCTGCGCGGTCGGGCGCTTCTGCCAGGGTTCGATGCTCAAGGTATTGGGGATGGGGAAGCAGATTCGATCCGAGTCGCCTATGTCCAGACCCAGGCCGGTGCTTTCCACCGTAGAGCCGTTGATGTCCAGAGCAAACAGTGACGCCGGGAGGTTAATGCCTTTTTCGTAAACCTTATGAAGACTGGTGCGTTCGATGCGCTTGCCGCGCACCACACCGTTCATATCCGCAATCAGAAGGTCGACGTACAAAACCTCAGGATATTTCTTAAGGAATGCGTTTGCTTCGTTGAGTTGAACGGCACGCAGAGGGACCGACATGATGCACCTATTAGCTGTTAATTATTATGTTCACTACCCTTTCACGAGCCCAGTCAATCCGAAAGGCAAAGTGAAGTCAATAGCGAACACTTGGCCTTTCAACCTTTATTTTCGGGCCTTTTTTGGGCGCAAGAGTGCCAGATCAGTCTTGCGCACCGCGTAAACCCTGAAGATCGGATGCGCGGCGTTTAGAATTTTTTACATGAGAGTTGTTAATTAAAATCAACAAGGCTAAGCTCCGGAAAAGCTCGTTCAAGTGTGAAACTTCGAGGTGATAAAAATGGCATTCAAGCCATTGATCGGCGTTACTGCGTGCGTCAAACAGATTGGCCTGCACCCCTACCATGTCAGCGGCGACAAGTACTTGCGTGCTGTCAGCGTCGCGGCTTTGGGGTTGCCAGTGGTCATTCCTTCTCTAGGCGATCTGACCGAAATCGATGACCTGCTCGCGCAGCTCGACGGTCTGCTGCTGACCGGCTCGCCGTCGAATGTGGAGCCCTTCCACTATCAAGGCCCGGCCAGTGCCCCCGGTACGGATCACGATCCGCAACGGGACGCCACCACCCTGCCCTTATTGCGTGCAGCCATCGCCGCCGGTATTCCGGTGCTCGGCATCTGCCGGGGTTTTCAGGAAATGAACGTGGCGTTCGGCGGCAGCCTGCATCAGAAGGTGCATGAACTGCCCGGCATGCTCGATCACCGGGAAGCGGATCATCCGGATTTGGCCGTGCAGTACGCACCGGCCCATGCGGTGAATGTGCAACCGGGCGGTGTGTTCGAAGCGCTGGACCTGCCGCAGGTGTTTCAGGTGAATTCGATTCACAGCCAGGGCATCGACCGACTCGCTCCCGGCCTGCGCGCTGAGGCGATCGCGCCGGATGGTTTGATCGAGGCGATCTCCGTCGAACACGGCAAGGCCTTCGCTGTCGGCGTGCAATGGCACCCGGAATGGCAGGTGCTTTCGAATCCCCCCTACTTGAGTATTTTCCAGGCGTTTGGCGACGCGTGCCGGCAAAGGGCGGCGCTGCGTAATACGCGCTGACTTCAAACAGCATTCAACGATTTAACTGCCCCCGTGAGTCTGGCGGGCGTGCCTTTGCGCGCCGGTCGCTCACGTAATAGATGAACCGCAATAACAACAAGTACGACCAGGCAGCCAGGATGGCGGTGCCGAATAAGCCCGGCCGGTACAGATAAACGCAAATCCCTGTAGGAGCGAGGCTTGCCCGCGAAGGCGGTGTATCAGGTAACGATGATGTCGACTGACACACCGTCTTCGCGGGCAAGCCTCGCTCCTACAGGGATCGCGTTGGCATCGTCCGGCCCGGGTTTGCAATCCACTCTTAAGTCAGGCCGCGTTGGCCCGACGACTGAAACCTGTTGGGAGTTTCATATGGCAAACGCCTCCAGCATCTACAGGAAGGCTCTTGAAGGTCACCAGGCACCGAAAAAGGTGTTGGTGAAAGTCGACCGCGTCACCAAGAAATTCGACGAAACCACCGCTGTGGACGATGTGTCCCTGGAGATCCATCAAGGCGAAATCTTCGCCCTGCTCGGCGGTTCCGGCTCGGGTAAATCGACGCTGCTGCGCATGCTCGCCGGCTTCGAGCGCCCGACCGAAGGGCGGATTCTGCTCGACGGGGTCGACATCACCGACATGCCGCCGTACGAACGGCCGATCAACATGATGTTCCAGTCCTACGCGCTGTTCCCACACATGACGGTGGCGCAGAACATCGCCTTCGGCCTCAAGCAGGACCGTTTGCCCGCCAGCGAAATCGACGCTCGTGTCGAAGAGATGCTGCGACTGGTGCACATGACCCAGTACGCCAAACGCAAGCCGCATCAGTTGTCTGGCGGCCAGCGTCAACGTGTGGCGTTGGCCCGCTCTCTGGCCAAGCGACCGAAGCTGTTGTTGCTCGACGAACCGATGGGTGCACTGGATAAAAAGCTGCGCTCGCAGATGCAACTGGAGTTGGTGGAGATCATCGAGCGCGTCGGCGTGACCTGCGTGATGGTGACCCACGATCAGGAAGAAGCCATGACCATGGCCGAGCGCATCGCGATCATGCACCTGGGCTGGATCGCCCAGATCGGCAGCCCGGTGGATATTTATGAGGCGCCGGTCAGCCGCATGGTCTGTGAGTTCATCGGCAACGTGAATGCCTTCGACGGCACGGTGGTCGAGGATCTGGAAGGTCACGCGATTATTCACAGCCCGGACCTTGAGCAGAAGATTTACGTCGGCCACGGCGTGAGTACCTCGGTGCAGGACAAGTCGATCACCTACGCCATCCGCCCGGAAAAAATGCTGGTCAGCACCCTCAAGCCCGAGACTCGATACAACTGGTCCGAAGGCAAGGTGCATGACATCGCCTACCTCGGCGGCCACTCGGTGTTTTATGTGGAACTGCCCGGCGGCAAGATCGTCCAGTCGTTCATGGCCAACGCCGAACGCCGTGGCGCACGCCCGACCTGGGACGATCAGGTCTACGTGTGGTGGGAAGACGATAGCGGCGTGGTACTGCGCTCATGAGAACCTTCAATCAGCAGTTCCTGCGCCTGGTGCCCAGTGGTCGCAAACTGGTCATCGGCATCCCGTTCCTGTGGCTGTGCCTGTTTTTCCTGCTGCCGTTCTTCCTGGTGATGAAGATCAGCTTCTCGGAAGCGGCCCTGGCCATTCCTCCCTACTCCGAGATTTACACCTTCGCCGAGCAGAAATTTCAGCTGCTGCTGAACATCGGCAACTACTCGCTGCTGACCGAAGATGAGTTGTACATCTCGGCCTACTTTGGTTCGTTGAAGGTCGCGTTTTTAAGCACGCTGATGTGCCTGGTGATCGGTTTCCCGATGGCTTATGCGATCACCAAGGCCAACAAGGAAACGCAGAACGTTCTGCTGTTGTTGATCATGATGCCGACCTGGACCGCGATCCTGATTCGCGTCTATGCGTGGATGGGCATTCTCAGCAACAACGGTTTGCTCAACGCGTTCCTGATGTGGACCGGGGTGACGTCGCAGCCGATCGAGATCCTCAACACCAACACGGCGGTGTACATCGGCGTGGTCTATGCCTACCTGCCGTTCATGGTGTTGCCGCTGTACGCCAACCTGGTCAAGCACGATCAAAGCCTGCTGGAAGCCGCGTCAGACCTGGGTTCGAGCAACTTCAACAACTTCTGGAAAATCACCGTGCCGCTGGCCAAGAACGGCATCATCGCCGGCTGCATGCTGGTGTTCATTCCAGTAGTGGGTGAGTTCGTGATTCCGGAACTGTTGGGCGGCCCGGAAACCCTGATGATCGGCCGCGTGCTGTGGCAGGAGTTCTTCAACAATCGCGACTGGCCGGTGGCGTCTGCGCTGGCGGTGGTGATGCTGGCGATCCTGATTGTGCCGATTCTGCTGTTCAACCGCAGCCAGGCCAAAGAGATGGAGGGACGGGGATGAAACGCTTCGGGTTTTCAAAGTTCATGCTGATTTTCGGCCTGTCGTTTATCTACCTGCCGATGCTGATTCTGGTGATCTACTCGTTCAACGCCTCGAAACTGGTGACGGTGTGGGGCGGCTGGTCGGTGAAGTGGTACGTCGGCCTGCTCGACAACTCGCAACTGATGGGCTCGGTGGTGCGCTCCTTGGAAATCGCCTGCTATACCGCGATTGCCGCCGTGGCGTTGGGCACCCTCGCCGCTTTCGTGCTGACCCGCGTGACGCGTTTCAAGGGTCGCACGCTGTTTGGTGGTCTGGTGACGGCACCGCTGGTGATGCCGGAAGTGATCACCGGTCTGTCGCTGTTGCTGCTGTTCGTGGCCATGGCGCAGTTGATTGGCTGGCCGCAGGAACGTGGCCTCGTCACGATCTGGATCGCCCACACCACGTTCTGCGCAGCCTATGTGGCGGTGGTTGTATCGGCGCGTTTGCGTGAGCTGGACCTGTCGATTGAAGAAGCGGCCATGGACCTGGGTGCGCGGCCTTTCAAGGTGTTCTTTTTGATCACCATTCCAATGATCGCGCCGTCGCTGGCGGCGGGCGGCATGATGTCGTTTGCCTTGTCGCTGGATGATCTGGTGTTGGCGAGTTTCGTCTCTGGCCCGGGCTCGACGACGTTGCCGATGGAGGTGTTCTCGGCGGTGCGTCTGGGCGTGAAGCCTGAGATCAATGCCGTGGCCAGTTTGATTCTGCTGGCAGTGTCGATCGTCACGTTCATGGTCTGGTACTTCAGCCGCAAGGCGGAAGCCACACGCAAGCGGGCGATCCAGGAAGCCATGGACCAGACCGCCACCGAATCCTGGCAGCAGCCGAAAAACCAGCGGGTCGAAGCGACGGCCTAGTGAAAATCCTGTAGGAGCGAGGCTTGCCCGCGAAGAATACACCGCGGTTTTTCAGGCATTACGCGTCATCGTTCTTCGCGGGCAAGCCTCGCTCCTACTGTGTTCTATAAAAAGAAAATGGAGTTGTACCCATGAAAATGTTTGGCAGGACTCTGCTGACACTGTCCTTATTGGGCGCAATGGCGACCGGTGCCCAGGCCAATGACAAGGTATTGCGCGTCTACAACTGGTCGGATTACATCGCCCCGGACACGGTCAAGAAGTTCGAAGACGAGACCGGCATTCGCGTGACCTACGATGTGTTCGACAGTAACGAAACCCTTGAGGCACGCTTGCTGGCCGGTAAATCCGGCTACGACATCGTGGTGCCCTCCAACAGTTTCCTGGCCAAGCAGATCAAGGCTGGCGTCTATCAGCCGCTGGACAAATCCAAGCTGCCGAACTGGAAAAACCTCAACCCGGTGCTGCTGAAAAACGCCTCCGCCAGCGACCCTGACAATGGCCACGCTTTCCCGTACATGTGGGGTTCGATCGGTATCGGTTACAACCCCGCCAAGGTCAAGGAAGTGCTGGGCACTGATGCGCCGGTGAACTCCTGGGACCTGCTGTTCAAACCGGAAAACGCCGCGAAGTTGAAAGCCTGCGGCATCAGCTTCCTTGATTCACCGACAGAAATGCTCCCGGCCGCCCTGCACTATCTGGGTTACCCGGTGAATTCTCAGGACAAGGCGCAGATCGCTGAAGCTGAAGCGCTGTTCATGAAGATTCGCCCGTCGGTGGCTTATTTCCATTCGTCGAAGTACATCTCCGACCTGGCCAACGGCAACATCTGCGTAGCGGTCGGTTACTCCGGCGACGTGCTGCAAGCCAAGGCCCGCGCCAAGGAAGCCGGCGACAAGGTGAAGATCGAATACAGCATCCCGAAAGAAGGCGCCGGCAGCTTTTACGACATGGTTGCCATCCCACGGGACGCGGCCAACGTCGACAGTGCTTACCTGTTCATGAATTTTCTGATGCGCCCGGACATCATCGCCGAAGTCACCAACAGTGTCGGCTACAGCAACGCCAACGCAGCGGCCACGCCGCTGGTGGATGAAGCCATTCGAAACGACCCGGGGTCCTATCCGCCGCAAGCGGTGATGGCGACGTTGTATGCCATTCCGGATATGCCGATCGGTATTCAGCGAGTGATGACCCGGGGCTGGACGCGGGTGAAGCTTGGTAAGTGATTCAAAATCGGACACAAAATCTCTGAACACCACGGACCAAAATGTGGGAGCGGGCTTGCTCGCGAAGGGGCCATCACATTCAACATCATTGGTGACTGACCCACCGCTTTCGCGAGCAAGCCCGCTCCCACAGGGGTAATGGCTCGGACACAGAATATCTGAGCACCACAGACCAATGCAGGACCGAAATGCTCTCTCCTTTTCCGTTCACGCAGCGCCTTACCACCGCCGCACTCCTCTGAAGAAGAACGGCTTCACCTGGCTTCCTCGGTTAAGGTGAATTTCGGGCGCCCTCGGGCGCCTTTTTTTATGTAGAAACCAGCGGCCATTCGGCCAGCGCCCGGTACCGGCCTTTATGGGATTCGAACAAGGTGAAGCGGTCAGCACGCAGGAAAAACTCTGGCGGCGTAGCGGATTCGGGGACCGGTGCCCGGTAGTCGCGCATCAGGGTCAGATGCGGGCGAAATTCCCGCCGGGTGTCTTCGAAACCAAAGGGCAACATGGCCTGCTCCAGCGCATACACCAACCGCAGCAACTCAGGTGCTGCCTGCTCGGGCGCCAGCAACAAAACCCCGGAGCGACGCCAGACTTCCAGACGATCAAGCACAACCGTCAACGGCACGCCGGGCATCCGCACACTGGCGGCGGCCTCGCAGACGCCCGCTATCTGCGCCATCCCCACCGTGCCGAGAAACAGCAGCGTCAGATGAAAGTTTTCCGCCGGCACCGGGCGCCCGACATTGAGCCCCAACGCGCTGCGCCATTGGGCGATGGCCCGGCGTTGTTCGGGGGCGCAGTTGAGGGCGAAGAACAGCCGTTTGAACGGCTCACGGGATTCATCGCTCATGTCTGCCACCTCAAGGCTTCGGAGTCCCTTTGATTCTACAAAGGGATACCACACCAGCAAGCGTATTTCTGGCACCTGCCGGCAGGCGCGTTATAGTTGAAACAACCGAATCGACGGGAGGGCGCCATGCGTCAGGTCATCAGCAAAGAGCCATGGTGGGCTGTGCCACCCAAGCCGGGCCAGGATGAATCCGAGTTGGAATGGGGTTGGCTGGTTCACTACAACGAAGGCGAGCCGCGCTTCGAGTTCATCAAGGAGCGGCCGTCGGACAGCCAGATTCGTAACCGCAAGAGTTGCAGGACCACACCGACGCCGGAGTGATCCTGCGACGATGTTCAGGCTTTGACGAGCATCTCGAAACCGCCAAAAATCGCCCGCTGGCCGTCGAACGGCATCGGATTGACGTCTGGCTGCATCCGCGGATCGCTCATGAGTTTCGCCATCCCGGCGTCACGGGTGGCCTTGTCCGGCCAGACGATCCAGGAAAACACCACGGTTTCGTCTTCCTTGAGTTTTACTGCCATGGGAAATGAGGTCAGTTTGCCATCTGGCACGTCATCGCCCCAGCATTCGGCGAGGCTGAGTGCGCCGCTTTCCTTGAAAATTTCGGCAGCGGATTGTGCGTGTTGCTTGAATTTTTCGCGGTTGGCGGTGGGTACTGCAGCGACGAAGCCATCTACGTAAGCCATGATCGTTCTCCTCGGGTTATGGGGTGATCTGCTGGGTAGTCGATTCAACGTGGCTAAAATCGACAGTGCCTGCATCCAGACCGACCGACGGTTCTACGGTCTCCTCCAGGCTGCCCTCGATCTGCCTGGCCATGTACAGCGTTCCGGCCATGACGCCGGTTGCGGGGTTATCCACCAGCTTCACCCATGCCTTGTCGAACGAATTGCCCAGGCTGCTGCGGATCAGCGCTTCGCTGTCGGGCCGGTCGTTGGCCTGGATAATTGCGCGCACCCCCGCCACTCCCACAGAGATCAGCGCACCGGCCGCCTTCCCCGCCATTGCTGCCACCGCACTGGCCGCCCCTCGCGGGGCCATTTCGGCTTGTATTCGCTTGCTGGCACGCTTGGCCACCGGCGCCATGCCGGCGTCCGTCGAGGCGATGCCCTTCTCGCCGCCTGCCGTGTGGATCTTCTCGATCAGCGCCAGGTAGGCCGGCAATTTGCTGAGTTCGGCATGCACCACCTGATACAGCGAAGCGTCACGGGCAGGCGGCGGGCCCAATGAAATAGCGGGAATTCTCTGGATGCGACCGTTGAGCTGCGCTATTGGCACGCCATGACGTTTGGAAATAACTTCGAGTTGCTGCCCCATCAGTTGCACATAAAACTCTGTCGCCTGCCCAAGGATCGCGTCGGGATCGACTTCCACCGCCACCGGTTCCAGCACCCGCCGGTGATATTGCTCCAGCAGATAGGCCGCCAGGCGTTTGGTCGCCGCATCCTGCTCGTCTCCGGCATTGATGGCGTACCAGCTGACTTTCATCGACAGCCATTCCTGGGTCCAGTAGCTGCTGAACCACGGAATGAAGACTTCTTCGGTTTGCTGATAAACCCGCGTGCGCCAGTGCTCCATGGACCCGCGGGCGTAGACCCTGGCCTGTTCGGTGGCCTGTTGCGAAGCGGCGACAATCTCCCGGTCCACCTGCTGCCAGGTGCTCTGGGACACGACCACCGGCACCACGATTACCGGGGCAGGCGTGGGCGTGGCGCATCCCGCCAAGATCACCAACACAGCGACGATCAGCGAACGCAGGTTCAAGATCGCGGGGTCCTACAGACTGCGTCGAACGGAGTGTCCAACGCTAAACAGCGTACTGATTTGAGTATAGGTCGGGGGCGAGGGCCGTCCGTCAGATGAATGGATGGCGCCCTCAAAGACGCCTTCGCGAGCAAGCCCGCTCCCACATTGGATCATAGTCGGACACAAAATTTGTGTACGCAGGTGATCCAATGTGGGAGCGGGCTTGCAAGCGAATAGGCCCTCAAGACCACCGAAGATCGCCACCATCATTCACATCAATATTCACCATCGCCGCGAATGCCTTCCGCAAAAAAACCATCAGGTGCAGGATCAATCTCATCCCTGTTTCAACCCCGCACCGGAGGGGCAAACCATGTTGATCCATCTCCTGACCTGCCTGGCCCTGACGACCGTTACCCTGACCCTGTTTTCCCGCTTGGTGCTGGATATCGGTCAAACCGAGGAGCCGAAATCATGATTCATTCCGTCAGCCTCGCCGTGAGCTTTCCGGTATTCGGCAGCAACTATTATTCACAGCAGGTCGTGTCTCGCAAAGCAGTCGCGCTGGTGTTCGATGAGCACTTCGAGGCCTTGCTGATGCCGGCAGCGGCCAACCACTTCAGTAACGAAGTGGTCGGGCTCAACGATCAGTTCCGCTTTTTGAATGATGTGCTGGTTGAGCATTTGCTGGAGACTGAAATGGCTCAGCGTTCGTCGGCACAAGCATTCACCTTCTGACACGCTCGCGCCCATCTTGCTAACTGGTGCTCAAGATCCGCACCGGCCCCTGGCGATTGAGAACCTCGATCATGACGTTTTCCCCCGAGCGCCGGAGCATCAAGTCCACACATTCAGCACCCACTGCCAAACGCCGCAAGGCGATGGTGTCCAGAAACGCCGGGAGCACCGGTTCGTCGAACAGGATGTTGAGCTTCCTCGGCCTGAAGCTCAGCCCCAGGCACGACTGAATCATCGACAACGGCGCTGCAGCGGCCCAGGCCTGGGGCATGCAGGCGACTGGATAGAACGTCGGCCCTTGGGTACGTTGCCGGGCAAAGCCGCAAAACAGTTCGGGCAGGCGCCGCAGATCGATGTAGGTCGACGCGGCGAACAGACCTTCGAAAATCCGCGCCGCGTCCCGACGGTAACCGTAGCGGGCGAAGCCGGCGGCGATCAGCGCATTGTCGTGGGGCCAGACGGAGCCGTTGTGATAACTCATCGGGTTATAGCGTGCCTGGGAGGATGCGACGGTGCGCACGCCCCAGCCGGAAAAGGATGAGCGGTCCATAAGGGCGTCGACGACCGATGCCGCGCGTTCCGGGTAAGCGATGCCGGCGAACAGGGCATGGCCGGCATTGGAGGTACGGATTCGACAGGGTTTCTTGTTGCCGTCCAAAGCTAATACATAGGTGCCCAGCTCTTCGTCGAAGAAGCGGTTATCGAATTCTTCGCGCAAGCGTTGAGCCTTGTATTTAAGGCGTTGAGCCCGGTCTGGATTACCCAGCCGACGAGCGATTTTAGCGGCACCAGTCCAGGCGCCATACACGTAGGCCTGAACTTCGACAATCGCAATCGGACCCACGGCCAATTGCCCATCGGCATGGAAAACCGAATCGTGACTGTCTTTCCAACCCTGGTTAATCAGCCCCTCGGCGGACTGCCGGCCATACTCGACAAAACCGTCGCCATCACGGTCGCCGTACTCCTCGATCCAGCTCAGCGCTGCTTCGATATTCGGCCAGAGCTGACGCAGTGTGCCCAGGTCATTGGTGCGCTCCAGATACGCGGCGGCCAGCATGACGAACAGCGGCGTGGAATCGATGCTGCCGTAGTAGCGGCGGAACGGCACCTCGCCCAATTCGGCCATTTCCCCCAGCCTTATCTCGTGCAGGATTTTACCGGGCTCGGAATCGGCATGGGGGTCAACGATGGTTGCCTGGTTGGCGGCCAGATGCCCGAGCACGCCTTTGGCAATACCGGGATCAAACCACAGCATCTCCCATGCCGTGATCAGCGCATCTCGTCCGAAAACGGTGCTAAACCATGGAATGCCGGCATAGGGATATAGCCCTTCGGGGGTTTTGGTCATGAGCATGTAGAGGTCGGACACGCTGCGGCTGACCGCCTCGTTGAACACATCGTGGGAGCTCACCACAGAGGCCGCCCGCGAAGAGAATGTGCGTAACTCGCGCCGGGAATCGCGCAATGAAATAAAGAACCCATGGCGCACCGTAAACGGCGGATTTTGCACGCCGCAGTTGATGTCCATGAACAGCGACTGGCTTTCCCCAGGGGCCAGCCGAACCTCGAACAACGCCGAATCGCAGGTCAGGCTTACCGGCACCGGGGCGAAACGCAGGCGGGTCATGCGCCGTTTGTGATCCAGACCGGTGTAGGAAAGCACCACCTCTTCATCGGTAATCTCTGCCCGGTGCCCTTCGCCGCGTTGCGGACGCCGGGCGCCGCGAACTTCGAACAGGTCTTTGAAGTCGGCTGCGAACTGAATTCTCAATTGCAGATGCTGGGGCGAATCATCGAAATTGCGCAGGGTCAGGCGTTCATAGCAGGAGCCGTTCCACAAGAACCGTGAACGGCGCAGATGGATCAAATCGTGGTGCAGGATTTTTTCGCCATGGCTGTCGAACAGATCCGGGTTGGTCAGGTCGCACGTGAGCATCGCGTTATCGTCACGCAGCGTCGAACTGAGCAACAGCGGCCGCGCGCCGTTAAGCGTCAGGTAGAGCCCGGAAAGGTGGCGGGTATCGGTATGGAAAATCCCTTGCGGGCTGTCGTCCGCAAACAGCACATCGCCATTGGGATCGAACACCGCGAAGGTGTCGTTGTTTTTCAGGTTGCGCAAACGCAGCTCTTGCAACGACGCGGTGGCGGGAATATCGAAGGGCGTGGAGGGATGGCCATAGGTGTTGCCCGCCGTGAGATGGCGGTACAACTCCAGATAGTGATTGGTCATGCGCTCGACCGTGAATCGCTCCTCGAACCTGGCCCTCACCTTGCGCCGATCCAGCTCTGCCAACCGCTGCACCGCCGCTACCGCTCCTGCGACACCATCGACGATGTAACCGGATACCCCCTCATCGATCACTTCCGGCACCGAGCCCTGACCAAACGCAATCACCGGCGTGCCGCACGCCATGGCTTCGATCATGACCAGGCCGAACGGCTCAGGCCAGTCGATGGGAAAGATCAAGGCGCGAGCATTGCCCAGCAAATCTGCCTTTTGCGATTCATCGATCTCGCCGAGAAATTCGACATTCGGATGGGTGGCGATCATCGGTGCAATGATTTCTTCCCAATACACCAGATCGGCCTTGTCGACCTTGGCGGCGATTTTCAATGGCAGCCCGGCCTTCGAGGCAATCTCGATGGCGCGGTCCGGGCGCTTTTCGGGAGAGATACGCCCCAGAAACACCAGATAGTCGCCGCTCGGTTCAGGGTTGAAGGTCAGCAGATCACCCGGAATGCCGTGATAGACGTTGCCCACCCAATTGACGTCGCCCTTCACCGGACTGCGTTGCGCCTTGGACACCGAGACCAGCGGCACCTCGGGAAAGTGAGGGTAAAAGGATTGGTAATCCGCAATGTCCAGACGCCCGTGAAGCGTGGTCACGCTGCGCCCGGCCAAGTGTCGAATCAACGGAAAATGAAAGATATCGACATGAAAATGCATCACGTCGAATTGATCCGCCTGCCGCAGGACTTGATCGAGCATCAGAATGTGATGAGGTGCCCCGTCCTTGATGCGTGGATCGAACCGCAGGGCTTGGTGCGCGCCCGCTTCCAGGCGTGCCGAGGTTTGCGAATCGCCGCTGGCGAAGAGCGTGACATCGTGGCCCTGGCGCACCAGTTCTTCGGTCAGGTAAGACACAATCCGCTCAGTGCCACCGTACAAACGGGGCGGACAACGTTCGGTGAGCGGCGCGATCTGAGCGATCCTCATGGAGAGGCCCTCCGTCATTCGGTCGAAGAATTAAGGCCTCCAGCACTCAATGCCAGTCAGTTAAGCGAAATCCCTGTGGGAGCGGGCTTGCTCGCGAATGCGGTGTGTCAGGCGACATCAATGTTGACTGTAACGCCGTCTTCGCGAGCAAGTCCGCTCCCACAGGTTGTGCGGTTTGACTGACTGGCATTGCCTCCAGTGCTTCTAGTTCTCACACAGTCAGATCTGGTGGCCCTGTCCTCGATTGACGGTACGCCTGCTGCAACAGTTCCATCCGGTAATACGACCTAATCCTGTAGCAGCTGCCGAGCCCGCGAGGCAGCTGCTACAGAGTGCATTCAGCCCCGGAGTACGGCGATGAAGGGGCCTGGCGCGGTCCGTAGTTTTACATTGGCGGCTTATCGACATCATTCAATTGGAACACTCTATAAATATTATGAATTCTCTTCGAAAGCATTTAATTGAGCGTTTCGATGAAACAACCGTCGCCGGAACCAGACAGCCAATAACGTAAAGAACGCACCTGCCACGGCCAGCGCCATGTCGGCTTGAGAGTCCCATGGGTCATTTTGTGCAGCGACAAACGCCTTCGCCGTGTCTTTTCCCAGGAACTGCCCACCTATCCATTCCACGATTTCATAGACTGCCGAGGTCGACAGCACGATGTTCAACGCGATAAACCCAACCCAGAAACCGCGCAGCGGCGTGATTCGCACCAACACTTCCCGAATCGGATACACCATCAAGAGTCCATACGTCAGATGGACCAGCCGATCGTAATGATTGCGTTCCAACCCAAGGGTTTTGTTCAGGCTGACCCCAGTCAAGGCTGAGCACCAGCGGTCGTAGGGCACCAGCGCATAGGTGTAGTGCGACCCGAGTTCATGAATACAGAGAAATACGAACACCAGACTGATGGAAACGGCAGACAGACGGAACCGTCGAGAGACGCCCACCAGGACCATCACCAGCAGCAGGGCCAGCAGGTTTTCCAGGACCCAATCCACTCGGCTATGGGGTGAAATACCCAGTGCTGCGACGATGAGAAGAAATGCAATCAACAGCGCCAGGTCGTATCGCGGGTGCTCCTTGGGCGTCATGACCGGCAGAGGTCTGCTGTGACTATTCAGGTCTTTTGCGCCTATCGACTTGCTCATTGGGCGCCTTCTTCTCGAGTCTTTTAAATTCGAGACGCGGCCGCTTCGCAAGTTCGTTTTTTCTGGGCGGATATTGCGGCTCGATACCCGCCCCCAACGCTTATCAAGGCCGGCGCACCACCCTCACCTTCCCGCTGCTGCCGCCGCCACAGAAAAACCGGTCGTGACCATCGAACTCAAGTCCCGAGACCCCGACGCCAGCTGGCATCTGGACACTCTCCAACACCTCGCCCGTGGCCGGGTCGACTCGCCGCAGCTCACTCTCGTCACCCTCCCAGGTGCCGTGCCACAGGTCGCCCTCGACCCAGGTCACCCCGGTGACGAAGCGGTTGGATTCGAGCGTGCGCAGCACTGCCCCGGTCTGGGGGTCGACCTGATGAATCTTGCGCTCGCGATATTCACCCACCCAAAGCGTCCCTTCGGCCCAGGCGAGCCCCGAGTCGCCACCGCCGCTGGGCGCGGGGATGGTGGAGAGCACACGCCCGGTCTGTGGGTCGATTTTCTGGATACGATCCTCGGCGATCTGAAACAGGTGCTGACCGTCGAAGGCGGTACCGGCATGGGCGGCGACATCGATCGAGCGCAGCGTCTTGCCACTCGCTGGATCGAGGGCGTTGAGTTTGTCGCCGGAGGCAAACCAGACCTGCTGGCCGTCATGGGTGACGCCATGGACGCTGTCGACGCCTGGAAAAGGGCCGTATTCGCGGATGATTTCGGCTGTTGAATGTTTCATGTCTTGTTCCTCGTTCACTGGGTTGGTGAAGGGATGCTAATCATTGGGCAGCAACCCTGTGAGTAACAATACCGTCGCGAATCCTGGAACCGGCGGGGTCATCCAGCGACGGGCCCGGCCATGACCGAACGACTGCACCTTGCCGGCCACCGCCAGCGTGTCGAGGGCT
Organism: Pseudomonas sp. PDM24; assembly: GCF_019218905.1. Classification (NCBI taxonomy): domain Bacteria; kingdom Pseudomonadati; phylum Pseudomonadota; class Gammaproteobacteria; order Pseudomonadales; family Pseudomonadaceae; genus Pseudomonas; species Pseudomonas sp. PDM24. Next base: position 566,953 of record NZ_JAHUWR010000003.1, read on the forward strand.
CGTTGCACGGTGCGCTGACTGGCGCCAAGCACTAACGCCAGGGCTGAACTCGACCATGATTCGCCATCAGCGAGGAAGGCGAGCAGCGTCGCATGTTGCTCTTCGACAGGCCGCGCCAGCACCACGACGTCACGCGCATCCTGCGGCACCAGAGCAAACCCGCGCGGGGTCGCGACGACATCAGCGATCAGGTGCAACGCTGCGCGCAGGCGCCCGAGCTCGACGCGCAACCGCGCGCGATGGGAGTCATCCGCGAACTTCATCCGAAAGGCGCGCGCAATCAGCGTCTCCCTCGGCACGTCGGCGGGCCACGCTTCGCCCAACGCCCGGGCGAGCGCGAAGAGCACCGGCCGCCGGGCAAGTGAAACCGCTGAGCCTGCGTCACGCACGACATACCGGCAGGCATCCACGACCAGCTTAGGGGATGCCAATAACGCTTCAATCTCATCGAGCAGCAGCGGCCGTTCCTGACCACCGACAATCAGCCGCGCCGCCGGCGTGTCGAGGATGCGGGCGGCACTTTCGACCTCGGCCGTCAACGCGGGGATAGCGGCGTGTTGTGCGGCACGCTCGGCCCGTTCAAGTGCCGCGCGCGCTGCTTTTGTTTGCAGGCGACGCATCGCAACGCCTGCCACGACCAGTTCGTAGGCTGCCCTCGATGCGGATGGTAACGGCGTCGGATCGAGTTCGGCGAGCCGGTGTTCGGCTTCGTCGAGGTGCCCAATCAGCAGTAAGCGGCGAATCTCGAGGTACCGCGCATGGGCGGCGTTGACCCGGTCGCCGTGCGCCTGAAGCGTCGCCCGCGCGGCGTCGAGTGCCTTGGTTGGCCAGTTCAGGTCCCGCGAGGCGAGCGCGATCTCGGCCTCGGCGACGACACATCGCGCCCGGGCCAACGCCTCTTTCGGCGCGAAAGCACGTGCGGCGCTGCGCACCAGCGCCTTCGCGCGCACAAGGTCGCCCAGCTGCGCCATCGCGATGCCGCGGAGCGCGAGCGCAGGCGCATCGTCGCGCAAGGCGATGCGGTTCAGCGCGCCGAGGGGATCACCCGCCGCGAGCGCACGGGCTGCCGCCGTGATCAGCGAATCCATCTGAAGCGCGCCACCTGTCACCCCCACCGTCCGATGCCCGCTGATCAGTCTATCTCACGACCGCCCGGCCGCACGCCGATCCGCCATGGGAGCTGCTCACTTGATCCGGTAGTGAAAGGTATTGCGCACGGCCGGCACCGCAACCGCGTGGCCGTCGACGATTCTCGGCTGGTAACGGAAGGTGTTGGCGGCGGCCAGCGACGGACGCATGAACAACGGATGGCAGCCGTCCAGCACCTTGGGGTTCTCGATGTTGCCTTGGGGATTGACGGTGTATTCCACGGTGCAATCGCCTTCGATGTTCTTATCCAGCGCCCGTTGCGGATAGTCCGGCGCTTCCTTGCTCAGAGGGAGGTATTGGCGGCTGTCGGCGGCCATTTGGGCGGCCTGCTGACGCGCGCGTTCGGCGGCCAGGCGCGATTGTTCGGCGCGTAGTGCCTGTTCTTGGGCCTGGCGTTGCTGCTCGAGGTCATGAGTGCGCTTTTCTGTCTCCTGACGCTGGCGTTGTTGCTCGGCCTGGAGCTCGCGTTTTTTGTCTTCGACGCGTTTGCGCGCAAGAACGGCCTGTTCAAGTTTTTGCGCCTGGATCTGCGGATCGATAGTAGGTTTGACGGGCTGGATGGGCGCCTCGACAACCGGCTCCGGCGTCGGCGTCGCTACCGGTTCGGGCGCCTGAGGCTGCGGCGCCGGTGGCAGCATCACCAGTTGCGTTCTCAACACCGCAGGCTGTTCGACCGGTGGTTTCTCCAGCGACCAGCCGTGCACCAACAATGCCAGCACAATGGCATGCAGCCCTACCGCCAGGCTCGCCGCCAGACTGTTTTTCCAGAACCCGCTGCGAGCCGCATCCCGCAACGTCATGGATGGACTGGGCATGATCATCGCCGTCATTGCGGGGCCTCGGTCACCAGCCCGAGGTTGCTCACACCACCCTGCTGCAGTGCCGCCATGGCTGCGACCACGCTGCCGTAACCGGCGTCCTTGTCGGCGCGAATGTAAACATGGGTGTCACGGCGTTCGGCAACGACTTGCGCCACCTTGGCGCGCATCTCGTCGAGCGCCACTGCGCTGTCGGTCTGGTGCTGCGTATCCAGTTCACCGCCCAGGTTCCAGTAATAACCACCCTCGGCCTTCACCGACAGGGTAAGGATTTGCTGGCGAGTATCGGTGGCCAACGCTTCACTGGCGACCTTGGGCAGTTCGATCTTCACGCCCTGGGTCAGCATCGGCGCGGTGACCATGAAAATCACCAGCAGCACCAGCATCACGTCGATGTAGGGCACCACGTTCATTTCGGCCTTGGGCCCGTGCTTGCGTTGCGGTCTGACGAGCATCTGCATTCTCCTCTCAGGCTGCGACGGCCAGGTTCATCGGCGTGCCATGCAAGGTGCGATGCAAGCGCACCTGCAATTCATTGCCGAAGGCGTAGTAGCGAGTCAGCAGGGTTTGGCTGCGCGCCGAAAAACGGTTGTAGGCGATCACTGCCGGGATGGCGGCAAACAGGCCAATGGCCGTGGCGATCAGCGCTTCGGCGATGCCCGGGGCGACGGTGGACAGCGTCGCCTGCTGCACCTGGGACAGGCCGAGGAAGGAATTCATGATCCCCCACACCGTGCCGAACAGGCCGATATAGGGGCTGACGGAACCGACCGTGGCGAGGAACTGCAAGCCCTTCTCCAGGCGAACTTCTTGCTCGCTGATGGCCACGTACAACGCCCGTTCAACGCCTTCGAGCACCACATCGGCCGCGTTGCCCGCGTGCTGCTTGAGGTGGCTGAACTCCTGAAACCCGGCGTGGAAAATCGGCTCGACACCGGCTTCGCTGTCAGTGCTCTGTGCGGTTTCGCGGTACAGCGGTAACAGGTCCGCCGTGCTGCGAAAGCGTTGCATGAAGCCGTTCAGCTGCCGCTCGCGACGTTGCAGCACGCCGCTGCGCTGGATGATCAGGTACCAGCTGAGCACCGACGCCAGCAACAGGATGAGCATGACGGCTTTGACCAGCAGGCTGGCGTCACTGATCAGGCCCCAGATGGTCATGTGTTCCAGTGTCGCTTGCATGGTGAAACTCCTTGTCTGGCGCTCCCGGGCCGTCGATGCGCGACGGCCGTTGAGCTATTCGATGAAATAGTGATGACAGGTTGATGACTGGCTGGGTCAGGGCAATTTCAACGCCTTGGTGACCTCGGCCCAGGGCACGAATTTGAAGTTCTGGGTTTGCTCGGGCATGCGTTTGCGTCCGTCCTGCACCACCAGCATGCCGTGGCTCCAGGGGCCGCCGAGGTTGGCCGAAGTGACTTCCAGACCATCGGTTTCCGAAGCGCCGTCGATACCCGCCGCCGCGTTCAGCCCGACGCGAAATGCGCCGCGAGACGCGAACGGCGGTTCGGCATCGAGCACCACATAGCTGTCGTTGCCCTGGCTGGAGATCACCAGATAGTCCTGCGCCGCGCTTTGATAGAGCGCCAGCCCTTCCACATCCGCCTGCAACTGCGCACCGACCTTGATCACGCTGCTGAGCGTCGCCGGCTGATCGGCGCGGGCGTCCACCGCCCAGACGCCGACGTCCTCTTCACCGAGAAACAGGCGCTGGCGCTGGTCGTCGGCAACACAGCCTTCGGGCTGGCTATCGACCTTGAACTGGCGCACCAACTCGCCCTGTACGCGGCCGTTCGGCGCGCTCAGGCGGTATTGCAGGAAGGTGCCGTCCTTGCCGTTGACGATCGCGTAGATTTCGCCGCTGGCCGGTTGAAACAGGCAGATGCCGTAGATGTCCTTGAGCGGCGTGGGAATCTCGCCGGCTTCGCGCAACTCACCGCTGGTGCGGTCGATGCTGAACAGGCTGAGGCTGTTGTGATCGCGATTGCTCGCCACCGCGAGGTCGACGGTCTGCTGACCGAGCTTGAAATTCGGCCGTATATCGACGTTGTTCAGCCGCCCCACCGGCAATTCCTGCAGCAACTTGCCTTGCAGGTCGTACGCCATCAGCCCCTGCTTTTTATTGGTGCCCAGCACCCGACTCAGGGCGGGTTGCTGCGGATGAACCCAGATCGCCGGATCATCCGCGGCATCGCCCTGGCGCCCCACCGGGTCGCTTTGGCTGATTGCTTTTACGTTCGCCAGCACCGGCGCCAAGGGCACCGGCGTGGCTTGCCAGTCGAGTTCGCCCTGATACAGACGACCGTTGTCATCGTCGCGCAGCAGTACTTGCAGGCCTTTGGCCGTCGGGCGCAGGGCGAGGTTTTCCGGCTCGTTCAAGCCTGGCAACGCTAATGTGGCCTGAGCCGTCCAGCGTTCGCCCTGCTGCTGATAGAGATGCAGCTGCGCGGCTTTCGGGTCGAGTGCAACGATGCCACCCGGCACCAGGGCCATAACGCCAGCGGCCTGTTTGATCTCGCCGAACGGTTCGCGCATGGCCACCGGTGAGCGCGTCACATCGGCTTCGGCATGCGCCGGGTAGGCCCACCAGCCGACATTCTCTTCATTGACCACCAACTGATTGGCCCCATCGTCGACCTGGCAAAACTGTGCCGACGGCGGCAGCGGCAGACCGCGCACCCGTTGCGGTTGCGGGTTCAAAGTGGCGCCATTGCCCACCAGCCATTGCTCACCCTTGCCCTCCTCGCCCACCAGAAACAGGAACAGGTTGCCGGCTTCGTCGCGGTACAGGCACAAACCGTTCACCGGGTAATCCCGCGTCGGCAGATACACCGGTTGCCCCCAACTGCGCTTGGCCGGATCGAGGCTGACCAGCACCGCTTGTTGACGGGCGTTGTCGAGGCTGGCCACCAAGACGTGTTGGCCGGCGGCGCGGCTGTCCAGGCTACTGAACGAACCTTTCAGGCGCGCCAGCTCTTTGCCCTGCGCGTCGAGCAGCAGCAAGCCGTCACGCTCGCTGGCGGCCAGGCGTTCGGGGCCGAGGTCGGCGGGCAAAAACGCCACTGCGTCGACCGCCAGGTTCGGCGCCCAGGGTGTGAGGTTCAGGTTCGGCGCGGCCGCCATGGCCTGGCCGATGGTCAAGCTGATCAGTGTGGCCAGCAGACCGTGTTTGGGTAACCACGAAATACTCATGAACAGGCAAAGTCCTTGTCGTGCATCCATCACGGCGGCAGCACCGGGCAGCCGCCCCGGGGCTTAGAAGTGGGTGAAGGTCAGGCCGAGCTTGTAGGTCGGGCCGTATTCTTCGTATTGGCCGTTGTAGGAGCGGTTGCCGGTGTAGACGAAGTACGGCTCGTCGGTGAGGTTCTGCGCCTCGAAGCTGACTTGCAGGTTTTTGGTCAGCGAATAGCGCGCGCTGAAATCGACGAAGGTCTGGGCATCGACGTGCAGGTCGTGGGCCTTGTCGTTGATCGAGGCCAACTCAAAGAGGTAATCGGACTTGTAGTTGGCCGACAGACGCAGGCTCAACTTGTCGTCTTCCCAACCGAGCATCAGGTTGCCGACGGTGTCCGATTGATTGGGCAAATCGATGCTGCGCTTGCGGTTGATACCACTGGCGGCGTCGAAGCCTTCGATCTCGGCATCGGAGCGGCTGAAGGTGGTGTTGGCGCCGAGCAGCAGGCCGTTCCAGGGTGCGGGCAGCCAGTCGAATTTCTGCGAGTAGGCCAGTTCCAGGCCATAGAGTTTGGCGCTGTCGCCGTTGGCAAACGTGTGAGCCTCGGAGAAATCGGCCCAGGCGCCGGTGCCGGCGAGGTCAGTGTTGTAGACGAAGTTCTTGATGTCTTTGTAGAACACGAACGCCGAGACCGTGCCGGCATGGCCCATGTAGTGCTCGATGCCGAGGTCGAGGTTACTGGATTCCAGCGGCTTGAGGTCCGGGTTGCCGAAGGTCGCCTCGTCATCATCGATGACAAAACCCGGCGCCAGTTGGCCGAACGTCGGGCGCACCACGGACTTGGTCCAGGCCGCGCGCACCTGAGTGTTCTTGTCCAGTTGATAGCGCGCATGCAGGCCCGGCAACCAGTGGTGATAGCGGCGTTTGGTCTCGGTGGACTGGAACTCGCCGTCGGTGGCGCCGGTGCCCTTGGCTTCGAACTCGGTGCCTTCGTAGCGCATGCCGGCAATGAAACGCCAGTCATCGATATCGATGGTGTTCATCAGGTAGCCGGCGTTGATGTCTTCGCTGATCTTGAAGTCGTTGACCCGCGATTCGGTCTCGTCATAAAAGTCCGCCTGGTTCAGGCCACCGATCAACTGCTTGATGGCGCTGCCGCTGATGCCCGGGCCGAACTGGCCGAGGCGATAATCCACGGTGCCTTTCTTGAATCGGCTGAGGTTGAGCTGTTCATCGCTGAAACCCAGATCGTCGAAATCTTCATAGACCCAGGCGTCGAGGTTGTTGTCTTTGTTGCGGCGGCTGACCTTGCCGCCGAATTTGACCTGGGACGCATAGCCGCTGAGGTCGTAGTCGCGGGCCAGGTCCAGGCGCAGGTTTTTCTCGGTGTCGGTGGTTTTCTGTTTTTCCCAATCGACCTTGTCGAGACTGAAGTTGTCCGGGTTGTAGAAGCCCTGACCGATGATAGGCCGCGGCTTGTCGTTGTCGTGAAAACCGCTGTCGGCGAAGTCGTCGGTGCCATTGAACGCGGCGTTGGCGATGTGGCCCGGGCTGTCTTCGCTGGAGCGGCTGTAGCCGGCCTGACCGCTGAGGGTCCAGAGGCCGAACATACGCTCACCGCCCAATACGTAGGACTGGATTTCCTGGGTCTCTTCCCGTTGTTTGAGTTTGCGTGAGCCTTCGGTGTCGCCCAACTCCCCCGCTGCCAGCGGGTCGGCGAATTCGAGGCTGGTGGAATTGCGCGTCTCGCTGTCCTTGTAGCGGCTGTACAGGGTGCGCAGGTAATAGCTGCTGAGGTCGTCAGGCTTGTAATCGAAGTTCAGGCCACCACCGGCGCGTTCACGGCTGATGTCGTAATCGCGTTGCTCGAACTCCTGCAATCTGGCGCCTTGCTCGAAGTCCCAGGCGCCGCCGGTTTCGACGTTGTCCGAGCCGAAGTCGCGCTTCTGCCAGCTCAGCGCGGCGGCAACACCGAAGTTGTCGATGCCGTCGCCAAGGCTGAAGCGATCACTGATGGCACCGGAAAATTTCGGGCTGGTCTGGTGAGTGTTTTTGTCATAACTGGCTTCGCTGCTGCCGGTGTAGAACAGCCCTTTGTGATCGAAGGCCGAGAGGCTTTTCACATCCACGGTGCCACCCAGGGAGTTGGCGTCCATGTCCGGGGTCAGGGTTTTGATCACCGACAAGGACTGCACCAATTCCGAGGGCAGCACATCGAGGGCCACGGCCCGGCGTTCGCTTTCCGGCGAGGGCACCAGCGTGCCGTTGATGGTCACGCTGTTCAGATCCGGTCCGAGGCCACGCACGCTGACAAACCGCCCTTCGCCCTGGTCGCGCTCGACGCTGACGCCCGGCAGGCGCTGCACCGCTTCGGCGACGTTTTCGTCCGGCAACTGCGCCACGCCGTCGGCATGCACCACGCTCTTGATGCTGTCGGAACTGCGCTGCTCCTTAAGCGCCTGATCAATGCTCGCCGCCTGGCCCACCACTTCGACGTGTTCGGTGTTCGCCACGGCTTCGGCGGCGCTCAGGCGTTCACTGGCGATCGCCATGGCCAGGGCGGTGAGCGTGAAACCGACCACTCCTGCGGTGCTGCTGCGCTTGTACATGAATGTCCTCCCCCAAGAGTCCGTTAACGCCAGGCAAGAGGCCCGGCAACTGGGAGGGCACGCTAGGGATGGGGGATGACGGTTCTGTGACAGGGGGTGGCGGAAGGTGCAGTAAACCGGGGTTTTGCCGGGGTTCGGGGCGGGAAGTGAGCTGAAATGACTTGTTCCGGCTGACAATGCTTCTGTGGTGAGGAGGCTTGCCCAACTGTCGCGCAGAACCTGTGGGAGCGGGCTTGCTCGCGAAGACGGCGGCACAGTCAACATTGATGTCGACTGACACACCCCTTTCGCGAGCAAGCCCGCTCCCACAGGTTCTGCGCCAGACAGAAAACCTCGTAGAACCATGAGCTGATTCGACCTCACACCCCCGTCACCCGACTGTCACAAACATCTGCTGTGCTGGCGCGCATTGCTTCTTCGCCAAAGGATCGCGGCCATGTTCTCAGTGCTCAAACCCCACCGTTGGAAACTCGCCCTGCTGCTGTTGGCCGCCAACCTGGGGTTGCTCCTGCATCTGGCCTGCGGCGAGGTGAAACCGGTCAGCGAATGGGTCTGGCTGGACATCGTCGGTGAAGGCGGTTCGGCGCTGCTGGCGTTGGTCTGGTTGGGGTTGGTACTCAAGAGTCGGCCAGCCGGGCGCGTCACCAATTACCTGGTGCTGGGTTTGAGCGGGATCTTTTTTTCCTGGTGGATCGACAGTCTCGACGAGTTCATCCGCCTGCCTGACAGCATCACCTGGGATCACTGGCTCGAGTCCGGGCCGATGCCGGTCGGCATGATCCTGCTGACCATCGGCATCTATCACTGGCACCGCGAACAACTGGCGATCAGCGCGCAGATGGAGAAACGCGAGCGGCTGTTCCGCGAGCATCGGTTATTCGACAAACTCACGCCGTTGGGCGGCGCCGATTACCTCAAGCGTCAACTGGCCGGCAGCCTTGAGGAAAGTCACGGCCAACAACAGCCGTTGTCGTTGTTGGCGCTGGACCTGGACAACTTCTCGGCCATCAATCAGGCCTTCGGGCATGCTGAAGGCGACGCCGTGTTGCAAGCGGTCAGTCATTTGCTGCTGCTCAACCTGCGGCGCCAGGACTTGCTCTGCCGACTGGCCGGCGACCGTTTCGTGGTGCTGCTGCCCAATACCGGCGAGAGCCAGGCAAGGTTGCTGGCGCTGGAACTGCAACAAGCGGTGCAGGGCCTGGCACACAAAACCCGGCTGCATGGCGAACGCTTGCAACTGTCGGCGAGCACGGAGGTGGTGATGGCGCTGAACGAGTCGCCGGACGCCCTGCTCAAGCGCCTTAACCTGGCGCTGGCCCGGGCCAAGCAGCCTCTGGCAAGAACGGCCTGAGGCCCGGCCATGACCCTGAAAACCACATGGTACGAAACCGATAGCCGCTTCATTCCCGGGCATTATCAGCCGGCAACCCTGATTGATCTGGCGCTGTCCCGGGACATCGACAGCCATCGTCTGCTGCGCGGCACCGGGCTGTTTCATGAAGACATTCTGGCTGGCCAGACCCGCCTCAGCCCCCAGCAGTTTTTCGCACTGATCGGTAATAGCCGACGTCTGCTGGATGCCGATGACAGCAGTTTTCTGTTCGGTCAGCGCCTGCTGCCCGGACACTACGGCGCCGCCAGCCACGCCCTGCGCCATGCCCAAAACCTGCACCAGGCACTCGACACCCTGGTGCAGCAACAGGCGCTGCTCAGCCCGTTAATGACGCCGCGATTGGTGCTGGATGAAAAACACGCCTATCTCTATTGGCTGGACAGTTGCGGGGCCGGCGAGCAATGGCGCTTTCTGCTGGAAGCAAGCATGACCTCGCTGGTGGCCATGAGTCGCGCGCTGAGCGGCCAGCGTCTGCCGTGGGAATGCAGTTTCAGCCATGCCGAGCCCCGTTATGTCGAGCAATATTGGGTGCATTTGGGCGAGCACACTCAGTTCAACCGGCCTCTGGACCTGATGCGCATCCCCCGGGAATTTCTCGCCCAGCGATGGCCCGATGCGTCGGCCACTGCTGGCCAGGTCGCCCGTCAGGAAGCTCAGGGGCAACTGGAGCAGTTGGGCTGCACGTCGAGCTTTCTCGACTGCCTGTACCGCTATTTGCAGCGCCACGTGCGCCACACCCCAAGCCTGGAACAAGCCGCCCAGGCCTTCGCCATGAGCCCCGCGACCCTCAAGCGCAAACTGCAAAAACACGACACCGGTTTCCAGCAGCAGGTAGATTTGGTGCGCAAGCACGTGGCCCTGTACCTGTACCAGATCAAGGGGTTCAGCAATGAAGCTGTGGCCGAGTACCTGAGCTTCAACGATGCAGCAAACTTCCGCCGCTCGTTCAAGCGCTGGACCGGCAGTACACCCAATTTGATCCGTCAGTTGTTCAATCCCGGCTGAAGCGTTATGCGATCGGCCCTGTAGGAGCTGTCGATCGCAGCCTCGCGGGTTCGGCAGCGGCTACAAAAGCGTCGCGGTTGAGCAATGCCTCAGTAATCGACCCAGACAGTCAAGCCCTTCGCGTGGAACAATACTCCACAATGAGCTGAGAGAGCGCCGCCACAATCGCCTGATCCGCTTCAGCAGAGGCAAACAACCGAAACTGCGCATCCGGCAAATCCGGCAATCCTTGTTCCGCCCCCAGAGCCGCCAGTCCCTGCCCCAATTGACTGACCGTCATGGGCGCCACCGCGAAACCAGCCAGCGCCGCCGCCCGCAACCCGGCGGTGCTGGTGCATGACATCGCCGTACGTTGGGCGATCCCCGCCTGAGCCAGCCGCCTCAGCGCGATCTCACGATAAGGACAAGGCTCGGGGAACAGCGCCAGCGGCAACGGTGTCGGTAACTGAGTGACGGGCTGCGCCGACCAGGCCCACACCAGCGGTTCTTGCCACAGTAGCAACCCCGCTTCGCTGGTTTCGCACAGAGAACCGATGACCAGCTCAAGATCGCCTTGCTTCATCAGGTTCAGCAACGTGCCAGGAATGCCCACCTGCACGTCGATTGCCATGCCCGGGTACTGCGCCGCGAAATCCTGAAAAGCCCGCAGCAATCGCGGTTCGACAAAATCCTCCGACACCCCGATCCGCACCCGCCCGTGAAACGGTGTGCGCGTCAGTTGCGCCCAGGCATCACGGTTCAACGCGAGGATCGTTCGCGCATAAGCGATCAGGCGCTCGCCATCGGGCGTCAATTGCTGGGAACGGGTTGTACGCGTCAACAGCGGTTTTCCGACTTGCTCTTCAAGTCGCCGCAAGTGACCGCTGACCGCAGATTGGGTCAGGTGCAGCTTTTCGGCTGCGCGACTGAAACCCTCTTCATCGACGACGGTGACGAATGTTTTTAACAGCAGAATATCGAACATAGCTCAATTCGTGATTAATGGCTTATTTATTCACGATTTATATTCCAAATAAAACTATGTTGCAATGGTCCAACTTCCCCCGCCCGAGACACGCCATGACCACCCTTCTGCATATCGAATGTTCCCCGCGCAAACAGCGGTCAGCCTCCCTTGAAGTCGCCCGCAGCTTCATTGCGCGCTATCAAGAAAACACCCCGGACACCGAAATCCTCACCCTCGATCTTTGGAACATGGTGTTGCCGGAATTCGATGAGCTGGCAATGGACGCCAAATACGCCGGGCTCAATGGCACGCCCTTGACCCCGGCGCAGCAAAACGCCTGGAACACCTTGAAAGACCTGGCCGGGTTCCTGCACCGCGCAGACGTCCTGGTGATGTCCGTACCGCTGTGGAATTTCAGCATCCCGTACAAACTCAAACACTTCATCGACCTGGTGTCGCAGAAAGACATTTTATTCAGCTTCGACCCGGAACGCGGTCTGGAAGGCATGCTGCGCAATAAAACCGCCGTGGTGATGTACGCCCGCGGCCTGGATTTTTCGGCGCAGTCGATCACGCCAGCGGAGCGCTTCGACTTTCAGAAGCCCTACGTGGAAGCCTGGCTGCAATTTATCGGCGTGAGCGATGTGCACTCGGTGATTGTCGAGAAAACCATCCTGGGGGAAGACGTTGACCAGGCTGCGCGTAAGGCCGCGACTCAACAGGCCATGAGGCTGGCAGATAGTCTCGTGCTGTAAACTGACCGCGGTACCTTAAGTCATAATGCGAACGCTGCGTTCGCCCGTAGCAGCTGTCGAGCTCCAGCGAGGCTGCGTTCGGCTGCAAAGCAGTCGTAAAATCAGAGATTACGATACATCAGGCAGACCGCGTTAGCCGGATTCACGACTGCTTCGCAGCCGAACGCAGCCTCGCTGGGGCTCGACAGCTGCTACAACTGCCCCATGCACAAACGCCCTTTACCACCTCAAGCAAGAGAACCTTCATGGCAAATCGCGACATCACCTTTCTCCCCGACCCGGACCCGGAATCCATCTCCTCCGATGTCGCCGGTTTCGGCGGCCTGTTGGTCTCCACTCAAATCCCCACCCGCGTCGACGGTAGTCTGGAGCTGGGTGGCATCGCCGAGCAGAGTGAATGCACTCTGCAAGCGCTCAAGGTAGCGTTGGAGCTTGCCGGCAGTTCGATGGACCGGGTGCTGCATCTGACCATCTACCTCACTGACATGGCCGATCGCGCCGCTTTCAACGAAGTCTACAAGCGCTTCTTCGCCAAGCCCTGGCCGGTTCGCGCCGCCGTTGGCGTGGCCTCCCTGGCGGTCGAAGGTATGCGCGTGGAAGTCACCGCGATGGCGGCCAAGGGCTAAGTCTGCGGACTTGTCCGGTGCACCTGCTCCAGCGAGCGGCCGCCACGGCATCACTCATTCCCAACGGCAGGTTTGCGCCGTCGGGAATGAGTGATGCACTCAAAAAAAGCGGCTATTTGACCAGCCGTTTTTCCTTGGAAGGCCTGTAGCCGAAGTACGAGCTATAGCACTTGCTGAAATGACTGGGCGACACAAAGCCACAGGCAACCAGCACGTCTACCTGGGACAGTTCTGTGTGCTGAAGGAGTCGACGCGCTTCGGTGATGCGCAGCTCCATGTAATATCGCTGCGGCGTGGTCCCGAGCTGCTCCTTGAACAAGCGTTCGAGTTGTCGCCGGGAACGGCCCGCGTAGACTGCCAGCTGCTCCAGCTCAAGAGGCTCTTCGAGGTTGGCATCCATCAGCTTGACCACCTCTCGCAGCGGCGCGCTCACACAGATATTTTCAGCCGGTTTGATGCGCCGGTAGCGAGACTCCTCGAAAGCAAGAATGTCCTCGATACCCTCGACCAGGGCTTTATCGTGCAGTTCCTTGATCCAGTCCAACGCCATATGAAATGCCCCAGAGGGACTGGACGCGGTGAGCCGGTCTCGATCAATCACATAGGGTTCACTGGTGACATGCGTCGCCTTGGAGATTTCCGCGAGTGCGGGGCGATGTTCGGGGTGAATGGCGCAACGGTATCCATCGAGCAAGCCTGCGCTGCCCAGGAACCATGCACCGTTCCACAACCCGGCCAGAATGACACCCTGATCTGCCGCCGCTCGCAACAGGCTGATGAGCTCATCAGTCGCCTTCAGTTCTGTCCTGTAGCCACCGCAAATGACCAGCAGGTCCAGGTTGTGAATGGCTGAAGAATCGATACGTGCATCCGGCCGAATGACCAGGCCCAGGTCGCTGACGACCTCCCCCTCATTCAAGCCGAACGTTCGGGAAGAGAACAACCCGGGGCGCAGAAGATTCGCGGTGACAATCGTATCCAGTGCTTGCGTGAACGCGGGCAGCGAGAAATGCTCGAGCAGCAAAAAGCCTGCCCGAGTCATTCGAGCAGGCTCGCCAGTGTTTTCATTCAGATAGCGGAGGTTTTTCCCCTTCATGCCTCCGCTGAATTGACGTCGTTCGATCAATGTTCGACCCACTCGGTTACGTTAACCAACCTGTCATTAGGTGCGCTAATAAAGCTAATGCTACCTGCAGAAGCTCAAAAAGCCCTAGCGCAATTATGCGACCGATCAGGCCAGTTGAAAGCCGTGACGAAGCGGGTCTTTATCATCGACGAAAATGGTGTTGTGGCCGGGGACGACACGCGAGAGAGCGTTTGCGACATGCCATTGAGGCAAGGGAGAGGCGTTATTGAAAACAGTAAGCATTGAACCGCGTCATAAAGGCTGAAAAACCCGAACTCCCTCCACACCGATGAATCCAATTTATAGGCCAATGGAGGTGAGCGAAATGAACAATGATGACCGTGTTAATGACGACGAATCAGAAACGACCTCGAACATCCCGCCTGCCGATACCTCTGGCAATCCCGACGATGTGGTTGAAACAGAGCTTGAGGACAGCGACAACGACAACGACAACGAAGGTATAAATCAAACCCATGCCCGGGAGCTGGAGGCTGAAGAGCTCAGGCGAAAAATAGCGGAGATAGAACGCAAGGTGGCGGACGGTAACTAGCAGGGTGCCGCTGGAACGAGAGAAATCATGATGCAGACGTTGGTGGGGGGTGATCTCCCAAACGGTATTATGCGTTCCGGAAATTGACCGCTTTGCGTTTTGGATTCAACCCGCCGATGCAACAGATTGCAATTGGGCCAAAACCGGTCAATATCGCTCCCTTTCGTCTACCCTCACAAAGCGCCAGGCCTGCCTGGCGCCTCGACATTCTTTCGTTAATACACCGGAGATTTTCCATGCTCAAGCGTACCCTGGCATTGGCCGTCAGCTTGATCCTGCCTTTTTTCACCCTGTTGGCGCAGGCCGCCGATACGCTGAAAGTCAGCGCGATTCCCGATGAAGCCCCGACCGAACTGCTGCGCAAGTTCAAGCCGCTTGGCGCCTATCTGGAACAACAATTGGGCATGAAGGTCGAGTTCGTGCCGGTGAGTGATTACCCGGCCGTGGTCGAGGCGCTGGCTACCGACCGCATCGACCTGGCCTGGCTGGGCGGCTTCACGTTCGTGCAGGCACGCCTGAAAACCGGCAATGCCATTCCGCTGGTACAGCGCGAACAGGACGCCCAATTCACCAGCAAATTCATCACCGCCGACCCTGCCGTCAAGTCCCTCGCCGATCTCAAGGGCAAGACCTTTGCATTCGGCTCGGTGTCCTCCACATCGGGCAGTCTTATGCCGCGCTACTTTATGCTCAAGGACGGCATCAAGCCTGAAACCTACTTCAGTCGCGTCGGCTACTCCGGTGCCCATGACGCCACTGTCGCCTGGGTCCAGGCCGGCAAGGTCGACGCCGGCGTACTGAACGCCAGCGTGTGGGAAAAACTGGTCGCCGCCGGCAAGGTCGATACCACCAAGGTCAAAGTGTTTGCGACCACTCCGGCCTACTTCGACTACAACTGGACGGTGCGCGGGACCCTCGATCCAGCGCTGGCGGCCAAGATTAAGGCTGCCTTCCTGGCCCTCGATCTGGCGAAGCCTGCGGACAAGGAGATTCTGGATCTGCAGGCCGCCAGCCGATTCATCGAAACCAAGCCCGAGAACTACAAGGGCATCGAGGAAGCCGCACGCGCCGCCGACCTGCTCAAATGACATTGCGTCTAACCCAGGTCAGCCTTACCCACGCCAATGGTGTCCAGGCGCTGCGTGGCGTGGACCTGCACATCGGTGCAAACGAACAGGTCGCCATCATCGGCCCGTCCGGCGCGGGCAAGTCGAGCCTGCTCAACCTGCTGGCCACTGCCCTGCGACCGGGCAATGGCGAGCTGCAGGTGCTCGGCGAGCGAGCCTGGCAGCTTTCTGCCCGTCAGCGTCAGCGTCTGCGCGCGCGCATCGGCCTGATCCATCAGTCGCCCCCCCTGCCACCGCGCCAGCGCGTGATCACCGCGGTTCTGGCCGGTAAGCTGGGTCAGTGGGGTCTGGGCAAGAGCCTGCTGAACCTGCTGCACCCACTGGATATTCCGGGCGCACGCGCGGCATTGGCCCGGCTGGACCTGAGTGACAAGTTGTTCGCGCAATGCCAGCAACTGTCCGGTGGACAGCTGCAACGTGTGGGCATTGCCCGCGTGTTGTACCAGGCGCCCGAGGTGTTGCTGGCCGATGAGCCGGTTTCGGCCATGGACCCCGTGTTGGCCCAGCACACGCTTTCGGTGCTCTGCAGCCATGCCCGGCAGCACAACGTCACCCTGGTCGCCAGCCTGCATGCGGTGGAGCTGGCCCTGGCGCACTTTTCGCGCATCATCGGCTTGCGTGATGGACAGATCCTGTTCGACCTTCAGGCCAGCGAAGTCGACCGTGAGTTGCTCGACAAGCTTTACGCCAACGAACAACTGCTATCCCCACCGATTGCTCCGGCGCCCTTGAGTGTGCAGATTCCCCGATGCTGACCCGTGATACCCGAGATCCGGCCACCCGGCCCCGCCTGCTGTTCACATTACTGGCCCTTGCCCTGCTGTGGCCAGGGATCCACTTCAGCGAATTGGACCTCAGCGTACTGGTGGCGAGCGACAGTCAGAGCGAGATGGGCCGGTTTGTGTCCGCCTTCTGGCCACCGGCCCATGGCGAAGCGTTCATTGAGCTGTTGTTGCAAGCCACCCTGCAGACCCTGGCCATCGCCACGGCCGGCATGGCCCTGGCGTTGCTGTTGGCAGTCCCCGCCAGCCTGTTGGCCAGCCGCGCTCTGTCGCTGTCTGCGGCCTCCCGTGCCGGCCACCCGAGCTATTGGGGCCAACTGCTGCGTTGGCCGGTACGCGGTTTGCTGATCTTCCTGCGCAGCGTGCCGGAAATCGTCTGGGCCCTGCTGTTCGTGCGCGCCGTCGGCCTCGGCCCGACGGCCGGGGTGCTGGCCATTGCCATTACCTACAGCGGCATGTTGGGCAAGGTCTATGCGGAAATTTTCGAGTCGGTCGACCAGCGCCCGGCCCACGCGCTACTGCAATCGGGCAGCGGTCGGCTCACAGCCTTCTGCTACGGGATCCTGCCCAATGTCGCTGCGGAATTGCTGTCGTACACGGTTTACCGCTGGGAATGCGCCATCCGCGCCTCGGTGGTGATGGGCTTTGTCGGTGCCGGCGGTCTGGGCCAGCAAATAGATCTGTCGTTGCGCATGTTCGCCGGCGGTGAAGTGGCCAGTTTGTTACTGACGTTCCTCGTGCTGGTGCTGCTCGCCGATCAACTCAGCCGCCTGCTGCGCTGGAGGCTGGCATGAATCGCCTGATCAATCTGGCACTGCTGCTCTGCATCGGCGCAGCGGTGATCGCCTCGTTCATCTACCTGGGCATCGACCTCGGCGAGCTGGGCGGCACCGGCAACCTGAAGCAGATGGGTGCTTATGCGCAGCGTTTTCTCAGCCCGGACCTGAGCTCCGGTCATCTGCAAGCCATCGGCCACGGTGCTCTGGAAACCATTGCCATGTCTGCCCTGGGCACCCTGCTCGCGGCGGTATTCGGTCTGCTATTGGCATTGCCTGCGGCCGGGCGTTTCGGCTGGCCATTGCAAAGCGCGGCGCGTCTGGTGCTCAACGCTTTGCGCGCGGTTCCGGAACTGGTGTGGGCCGCGCTGATGGTCCTCGCCGCCGGCCTCGGCCCCAACGCCGGTACCCTGGCGCTAGCCCTGCACACCACCGGCGTGCTCGGTCGGCTGTTCGCCGAAGCGCTGGAAAACACCCCGCCGGAACCGGCCGAAGCCATCCGCTTGCAGGGCGGCAACGCCGTATGGGCTTTCTGTTACGGCACACTGCCCAACCTGTTGCCACAGCTACTGGCCTACGTCCTGTACCGCTGGGAAAACAATATCCGCATGGCCAGTGTGCTCGGCTTCGTCGGCGCCGGTGGTTTGGGGCAAATGCTCTATGTCAGCCTCAGCCTGTTCCAGGAAGCGCAAGCCAGCACGGTGATTCTGGCCATGCTGTTACTGGTATTCGCGGTCGATACATTGAGCAGCTGGAGCCGTCAACGGTGGGTCAAGGCTTGACTGCTTCAGATGCATCTGCAAGGCGCCCGGCAATCGTTCAGTGGGTCTTCGAAGCTATGCAAACCCGAGGAACGACAGGATAACCACGACGATCACAACGACCCCTACGATGTAGATGATGTTGTTCATGAAGGCGACCTCTCAACCTGGACAGGACTGCGACACGAGGGTGCTACAAATACAAAGTACTGCACCTTTGCGCGCAATTCCATTCGGAACACACATAGGCCCCGCTCTCACCGAAACCTTGGTTTGACGCCGGGGAAAAGGACGACGGATTCGTTTTCCCTGAACGTCAGCCCGGGGGATTTCGGCCAGTCACGACAGCCTGGGCCAAGCGCGGCCTCCCAAAACCAAGGGATGCACTCAGTTTCCCCGACCACCTATTGATCGCGGTCTGTCATCGGCTAGTGGTGCTGAGGTGTTGGGCGTGAAATATAGGCCTATGATTTACAGGGACTTTTAAAAAAAGTCGGAATCGGTAGCGCAGAGTTATCTAGAGACTTCTATTATTTCGTTATCGCCGAATCCGGTCTAATCACTGTTATACGTTAGCGACAAAGCCAGGAGAGTAACATGTCGATAAAAAAAAGAACGGCCTTACTCCTGCTGGCTTTTAGCTTTTTCGGAGTTACAAGTTGTGCCAACATAAGAAACTATTCAGAAATCTCAAGCGAAAGAGACAAGAGCATTGTTTCTGATATTGACTATTATGACTTTGCATACAATGTAAATGTTATTGTGCTTCCTGCAGAAATAAAAAACAAAGAAAATGTAAATATTGACAATAGCTTTTCAGGTGAATTACAGATTTCAAACTGGGGGAATTCTATCAAGAATGCGACCCAGAAAGAAATTCATAACAGTGATCGCTTTATCGAATTTGGACATTACAGTGGGCGCATTGAAATAAGCACAGAAGTATCTTCAGTATCTGTAAGCAACACCTGGAGTGGAGTCCGAACGAAGTGCAACGTTGTTTACACATATAAAGATTTAGTGGCAGGAAAAACACTCTCCAAGCATGATAGCGCCATTGAATTAATGACACTCTCCCCCACCCTACCAAAACCAAGTAATAGTGTTGTTTACAGCTTTGATCAACTTACATACGCCATTGCTCGCGAGGCGATTATTGGCCTCATTCGGTTGCCCTCCATTGCTGATATCCAGCTAACACAGAAGCAGGTGAAGTTTTATAACTCGAATATCAAAAGAAAACCCAACCAAATTATTAGCTACGTCCCAATTGACAATCTTATTAAAAAGAACAAAAAGGAACTGAACTCTGCTTTTTCAACGACTAAGAAAGTGCAAAAAAGCAGAAATAAATCGGCGAATAAAAACAAATCAAAAGTTAGAGTAGAGACCGTCTCTGCTCCCACTGCCCCCACCCTGAAATCTAACACAGCTAGTGATACAACCACCGCAAACACCGCTAAATCGAGTGAAAACTCTGCCAATCAGAACTCAAGCCAGGTTGCGATTGATACTAAAAAGGACGATAGAAGTTCAGGAGGCATTGCTGGTTCATCGGAGCGTTTGAAGGATGGCACCGTTAAAAACGACGAGCCCAGTTATGACGGCAGTGGATATATAGCCACGCCGGGGCACTATCAACCTCAAAACGAGGTATCGGCGGAGCAAGAAAAAGCAATGGATGCATGGATCAAGGAGGAAAACGCAAAGTTACAGAGAGCGACTGGCAACGCCGCTTCACGTATCGGGTATACAGCCGCACCGGGACTCAATCAACCTCAAATCGAGGTGTCGGAAGAGCAAGAAAGAGCAATGGACGAATGGTTGAAAGAGGAAAAAGCAAGGTTACAGGGAGCGACTGGCAATGCCGCTTCACGTACCGGGTACACAACCATACCGCGACTCTATCAACCTCAAAACAAGGTAGAGGCAGAGCAAGAAAGAGCAATGGATGAATGAACGAAAGGGCAATAAAGCAAACTCCGCAACCAACGCCAAAGAGTGCGGATCGGAAAGTCGCAGCAACTTTTGAACCGCCGCTATTTATCCGTGAATGAAACACCCCATCGGTTGCCTCCAGCCTTTGGGGTGCAATTCATCAAGCCATCAAGAGCGCCCTACGGAACCTGTGACCGGTAGATTCCCCAGCAATTTGAGCCCGGTACTCTTCACGAAAGCGTCATAGTCCATCGGTCTCTCGATACGAGTTTCAGCGTTAGGCAGTACGTAGGCCCAGGCACGCTTGGACGATGCGTCGTAAACCAGCTTGAACAGGCGGGTCGGCACCCAGACCTTGTTGTCGCCGATAGTGGTATGGCCTGAATCAAAGAGCGGGCCGGTAAAGACAAAAACATTGCCATCGGCTCGCTTGGCAAACTTCCTGACATCGGACTCGACCTTACTCCAGATCTTCCGATTATTGGTTGGGTCCTGCGGCACCATGTTCGACAGTGCAAAGGATTGAGCCATTGCATTGGGATTCGGAGCATCGGCTGCCGGGGATTGATGGCCGCGGTCCACGGCCGGATGTTGGCTACGGTAGTCGCTCAACTCTGCCCGCCCACTCTTGGGGATGCGTGGGTCCGGGTAGAACTGGTTGGTGCGCTCCTCGCCTTTGGCATCCTGCAGCTGCGCGGCATTAAGGCGTTCGACCACGACCAACGGCGTCTTGCTGGTTTGCGAGTACAGCACCGCAAAGTTGTCGGAACACAGGGCCAGGGGTTTCATGGTTGCAGGCACAGTGGTCG
The DNA here is from genome assembly GCF_019218905.1 of Pseudomonas sp. PDM24. NCBI lineage: Bacteria > Pseudomonadati > Pseudomonadota > Gammaproteobacteria > Pseudomonadales > Pseudomonadaceae > Pseudomonas > Pseudomonas sp. PDM24. Next base: position 587,298 of record NZ_JAHUWR010000003.1, read on the forward strand.
TGTTGATCGGTTGCGCAGCCGGGAACAGCTCTGCGCAGCCGTCAAACGATGCCTGTTTCTGTTTGTTCGAATAGAGGCCCAGGGCCGCGTTCTGGCTGATCGAGCCCGAGCGGGATACTTGCTCCTGATGCTGGGTGGGCGGCTTGATGAGATCCAGCAGACTGCGGGCTTCTGCCCCGGTCGAGAGCAAAACAAGGGCCGACAGCCCAACTGCAATTTTGCGTAGGTGCATGCTTTAAATCTTCGAATTGGATTGAGGGGTAAACGTACGGCGAGTCCCGATTCACGGAACCTGGTGGAGGCGGTTGCTGATTATATTGCGGCGAGCATGCTTTCACTGTCCTTGATCAAAATGTCGATGCGGATCCGGTCGGTTCGCGCGGGATTTATTGACCATCACAAGTCACTTTAGTGCTGAGCAGCGTTTACATTCGACTCGTCGATGCTCTTCGAAGAAGCGATCGGCAGAGGAATGTAGACATCGCGCTCAACGGCACAACAACCCCATGGGCAAACCCGATCATAGCGCTCTATGATTGAACCCCATGACGACCTCTCTTCCAATCCGCCAACCCTGCCCGCCCGGAGCCTGCATCTGCGAGCGTGAGCCGTTGCTGGAAACCCCCGGCGCGGATCTGCGCATCCTGAGCCTGACCCGATCGGAGGAAAAGCGCTTGGTCGAGCGCCTGGAGAATCTCCAGAGCCTCGGCGATCTGGAGCGGCTGCAACGCCGGATGTACGAGCAATTGGGTCTGCGCGTCGAGATCGTCCCGGGCTTCAATGAAGTGCGCACCATGCGCGGCATCAACATCACCCTCGGAGAACTGCCGGGCCTGTGCCGCAAAACCCGTCAGTCGATTCCGGCGGCGATTCGTCGAGGGCTGGAGAAGCGCCCGGAGATTGCCTACGAGCTGCTCAATGCCAACGACTTGTTGCGTGATGCCTGATTGTTCTCGCTGTTATCTCGATATGTTCGTTTCAAATGTCCTGAAAGAGGATCAGCGGTCGTACGCGAAACGCGGGCCGCTGCTATGCCTTCTGATGGGAGAAAGGGTATCAGGCCAGCCAGGATGGAACTGGAAACACAAGCGTGGCCGTGGCCCCGGCGCCAGCCATGTGCGCGAAGATAAAAGGTGCCAATCCGTAGCAGGAGGTGGCAGATGTTATTCATGGTCCGTTGGTCCATCAGTCCGCAACAGCGTAATAGCGCAATCGAACGTTTTCTCAAGACCGGTGGCGCGCCACCCGCAGGCGTCAAGATGCTGGGGCGCTGGCATGCCGTCGGTGGCTCGAGTGGTTTTGGCATTGCAGAAGCCAGTGATCCGGTGTCGATTCAGAAGTGGGTGCTGGAATGGAGCGACCTCATGAGCATGGAAGTCCACGCCGCACTGACCGATGAACAGGTGGCGCCGCTGCTGGCTGCCGCAGTCGGCAAGCAATAGGCGTCGAGGCGGCGAGTGCCCTCGCCGCCTTCCTTCTGATTCACTATTTTTTCATCCCCACCCGCCGCCGCATGTCGGCAGTTATCGTCTGGCGGGTTTTCTTCAGGTCGGCCCAGGGTTCGTCACCGATGTCGGCCAGGCGCTCATGCACGTTATGTACGTTCCATTGATTGCCACCCTTGAGCTCGGCCACCTCCTCGCGAAAGATCGGCACCGACACCGGCAGCCCTTCGCGGGTGCGCACGGCATACGCGCAAATAGTGGTGGCGCCCAGACCGTTGCGCAGGTAGTCGATGAAGATACGCCCGATACGGTTTTTCGGTCCGGACACCGCGGAAAAACGATCCGGCAGTAATTTGGCCATGTGGCTGACGATCGCGTGGCTGAAGTCCTTGACCTCGTCCCAGCCTTGTTTGCGGGTCAGTGGTACCACCAGGTGAATCCCCTTGCCGCCGCTGGTTTTGAGAAACGTCTTGAGCCCCAACTCATCCAGCACCGTGAGCGTTAGCTGGGTCGCTTCGATCATGCTTTTCCAGGGCAGCGCCGGATCCGGGTCGAGATCGAGGACGAAGCGATCGGGTTTATCCAGATCGACTGACGTGGCATTCCAGGTGTGCAGTTCCACCGTGCTCATCTGCACCGCGCCGATCAGCGCTTTGGCGTTGTTGATGATCATCACCGGTTGGCCCGTCAGTTCCTTGTCCAGGGTAACAATCCCCGGAATGGCCAGGCGTTCGGCGTTCTTCTGAAAGAACAGTTCGCCGGCGATGCCGTCCGGCGCGCGCACCAGCGCCACCGGCCGGTCCTTGAGTTGCGGCAAAATCCACTCAGCGACGTTGGCGTAGTACTCCGCCAGTTGCATCTTGGTCGTGCCGCTGCTGGCGTCGATCACCCGGTCCGGGTGCGTGATCCGCACTTTGCCGCTGGCCAGGCCAATCTGCGACGGCGCGACAGTCGACTGGGCAGTTTTCGGGTCGGCGGCGTCAGGTTTCTCGGCGGCGGATTTGTTCTTCGCTGCGGATTTTGCTGCGGCAGTTTTCGAGGCTGATGTGTTCACGGTTGTCGGCAACTCCTCGGTGATTTCTTTGGCAGGCTTGTCATCGCGCAAACCATGGAACACGGCGTGGCGCACCGAGCCGTCCTTGGTCATTTCGGCAAAAGCCACTTCCGCCAATAAAGTGGGTTTAAGCCAATGCACACCCTTGGCTTCGAAACCGCTGGGTGGATTGATTACCGACGGCTTTTTCGTCTGCAGCGGTTTCAATTGTTCGTAAATGCGCTTGAGAGTCGCCTCATTGAACCCGGTGCCAACCTTGCCGGCATAGCGTAATTCACCGCTGTCGCGGTCGTGCAACCCCAGCAGCAACGCGCCAAAGGCACTGCGTGCGCCCTTGGGGTCGGTGAAGCCGACCACGATGAATTCCTGCCGGTGCTTGCACTTGAGTTTGATCCAGTCACGGGTGCGCCGAGACACGTAAGGCGACCCCAGGCGCTTGCCGATCAGTCCTTCCATCTTCATTTCGCAGGCACTGTTGAGCAACGCCTCCGGGGATTCGTCGAAGGCGTCGGAGAATCGCAACAGCGGGTTTTCATTGAGTTTGAGCACAGTCGCCAGCGCCGCCCTGCGCTCCTCGACGGGTACTTCACGCAGGTCCACGCCATTGAGGTAGGGCAAATCGAACAGGTAGTAAACGATGCTGGCGCTACTGCCGGAGTCGAACGCGTTTTGCAGCGCCTGGAAATCCGGAACGCCCTGCTCGTTGGCCACCACCATTTCGCCGTCGAGCCAGGCCGACTCCAGGCCAAGCGCTGCCAATGCCTCGGCTTGCCCGGGTAATTTATGGGTCCAGTCGTGACCGTTGCGGGTGAAGAGTTTGACCTCATCGTGGTCGATGCGCGCCATGACCCGGTAGCCGTCGAATTTGATCTCATAGCTCCATTCGCCGCTTGGCGCGGATTCGACCAGTGTCGCCAGTTCCGGTTTGAGCAGCTCCGGCAGTTTGGCTTTGCGCGCGCCCGTCAGTTGTGCCGACTTTTCCTTACGCGCCTTGGCCGGGGCGTTTTTGATCGGTTTGGTTTTTTCAGCGCCGTGCTTTTTTTCCAGAATGGTGCGGTCGCTGAGCACGCTGTCCGGCTCGGCGGCAACCACGTCGTATTCGCTGCCGGGTCTGGCGGCGCTGTCCTGATGCTTGATCAGAAACCATTGTTCCTGCTTGCCCGGCATGTGCGTGCGCACGAGGTTCCACAGGCCGCCGAGCTTTTCTCCTTTCAGCTCGAATTTCAGCCGGCCCTTGGTGTACGCCTTGGCCGGATCATCCTGGGGAATCCACACCCCACGGTCCCAGACGATCACATCACCGGCGCCGTAATGCCCTTCGGGAATGGTGCCCTCGAACGTGGCGTAATCCAGCGGATGGTCTTCGACGTGGATGGCCAGGCGTTTGATCTTGGGGTCCAGCGACGGCCCTTTGGGCACGGCCCAACTTTTCAGCGCGCCGTCGAGTTCCAGGCGAAAGTCATAGTGCAGGTGCGAGGCGTCATGCTTCTGAATGCAGAATTGCAACGCATGATCCTTCGCTGTTTTTTTGCCCGAGCGTTTGACGGCGGCCGGTTCCGAGGTCGCCGAGAAATCGCGCATGCGGTTGTAATCGTCCAGGTTCTTGTTCATGGCTGATGCTCGTTGCCGAACGCTGAGTGGGCAGGTTCTACATCAGCAGAGCGACAGGCCCGGAAGAAAATTCCATCCCCGTTGAAATTGCCCGGACAGACGGACCAGTGCCGCGGCACTGGCTCGCGGTGCAGTGAATATACTCAGCGGATGGGGGATTCATGCCTCGGAGAGCAAATCATGCGAACGGTTCACGTCATCGAAGCCGGGAAAACGCCCGCGCCGGTCAAAGTTGTTGGAGAGACCATCACTATTCTTGCCGGTGGCGATCTGACCAAACCCTTTGAAGTGCATATCCAGGAAGGTGTGCAGGGTGGCGGACCACCGCTGCACTTTCACCCTTGGGACGAGGCGTTTTATGTCATCGATGGGCAGGTCGAAGTGACCGTCGCGGGTCAATCCACCACCGTCTCGCCCGGGGGTTACGTGCACATCCCCGCTGGGGCGATCCATGCTTACAAGAACATCAGCCCTACCGCGAAAATGATCGGTGTGGTTTCCGATCCACGCGGCGGTCAGTTCTTTGCGGCGTTGGATCAGCTCAAAGTGCCTGAAGACCTGCCTCGGATACTGGAGATATCTGAAGGCTTTGGCGTTACGTTTCTGCTGCCGAAATCACCAGAACACGCGTAGGAGCTGCCGCAGGCTGCGATCTTTTGATCTTGGGCATTTTCAAAACCGCTGAAAATCAAAAGATCGCAGGCTTCGCCAGCTCCTACTTCGTCTGGCTGACGTCATGGGTGCAGCCCTTGCCCTTCACACTCCTGACAGAAACTGACACTGCCTCCTTTTATGCTGCGCCCACCTTGAATGGAGCAGCCCTATGATCACTCCCCGTTTTATTTTGCTTTTCGTGGAAAGCCCCGCTGTCAGTGCGCGGTTCTATGAGTTTCTGCTGGAGCGCAAGCCCGTGGAAGAGTCACCGGCTTTCGCGCTATTTATCCTGGATGGCGGCTACAAGCTGGGGCTCTGGTCACGGCATACGGCTGAGCCTGCCGTGGATGTAACGGGTGGCGGCACCGAGCTGGCGTTCCCGGTGGAGTCCGCCGAACAGGTCGATGCGCTGTATGCCGATTGGAGCGCTCTGGGGTTGACCATGGTGCAAGCGCCTACAGAACTCGACTTCGGTCGCACCTTCGTCGCGCTTGACCCGGATAACCATCGTCTGCGCGTGTTCTCTCCTCACTGAGCCGGTGCCCGCCTCGACATCAGTCAGGCGCAGGCGTACAGCGTTCACTACATGCCCCGGATATTTCCGGGGTATTTTTTTGCGCGGCGACTAAGATTCAAGGTTGGTGAACCTTATCCCTGCAAATCCGGTCGATACCTGCAACCCGACCCGGTTTGCCGATGCCCTAAACAAGAGGGTGATCATTGGCTTGCTTCACTTTCTGGAGAACGCCCCCGTGATATCCACCGTACACATTGCCAGGCTCAAAGCATGGGGCGCCCATGGTTTTACCGCCACTGGCGTGGTCACAGCCTTCCTCGCGACCCTCGCTTTGTTGGAGAATCAGCCGACCAATTGCCTGCTGTGGCTGGGCGTGGCGCTGATCGTCGACGGTCTGGACGGCGCGCTGGCACGCAAGGTCAATGTGCAGTCGGTGCTGCCAAGTTTCGACGGTTCGATCCTCGACCTGGTGATCGACTATCTGACGTATGTATTTATTCCGGCCCTGTTCATCTACCGTTACATCCCGTTGCCGGACTACACCCTGCTGCTGACCGTGTCGCTGATTCTGGTGTCGTCGCTGTTTTGCTTCTGCAACGTCAACATGAAGAGCAAAGACAACTACTTCCAGGGCTTCCCCGCCGCGTGGAACGTGGTTGCGCTATGCCTGTACATCATCGATCCATCGCCGTGGATCACCCTGCTCACCGTCATCGGCCTGGCGCTGTTGACCGTGACCCGCATGAAATTCCTGCACCCGTTCCGCGTGCGCCGGTTCATGCCGATCAACATTGCCGTGACGGCCATCTGGCTGCTGTGCAGCTTGTCGCTGGTGGTCAACCACCCGGTCATCAATCCGCTGGTGATGGGTTTGTGGCTGCTGATGTCGGCCTACTTCCTGGGGATCTGCTTCTGGCGCACGGCGCTGGAGTGGTTCGACAGCTCGCGGCTCAAATAGGCACTGCGATCATGCCCATCCACATCGTCCAACTCGGCTCACCCCGCACCGCGGATGAAGGCCTGCGCCTGGGCACGGTACGCCGCCCGCCCCGTGGTGTACCGAAGGCCGAATTTGCCAGCCGGGATTTTTACGACGTGTGGCAACCGCTGCTGTCCCCCAGCCCCGAATTGGTGGCCGAAGCCAAAGCGGCGGAAGATGCCAAAGCCTGGGATGCTTTCAAGCGCAAGTTCAAGGCCGAGATGAACCATCCCGCGCCCAGTCAACTGCTCGACCTGCTGGCCGCCCTCTCCCATCAAACGTCGCTGGCGGTAGGGTGTTATTGCGAGGACGAGGCTCACTGCCACCGTTCCGTGTTACGGGAGTTGCTGGAGGCACGGGGCGCGAAGGTTGTTTAAATTAAATGAACTACACAAATCCCCTGTAGGAGCGAGGCTTGCCCGCGAAGAAGTCAGCCGATTCAGCATCAATGTTGCCTGACACACCGCCATCGCGAGCAGGCTCGCTCCCACATTAGAATTCCTGCGTGACACCCATCGCATGAACACCGCTGACCCCTTGTGGGAGCGAGCCTGCTCGCGATAGCGGTTTCCCTCAGTGACTCACAGGCGTGGGCCAATAGACTTCCATATCGATATCCGGAGCGACGACAAACATTACGCTCGGCTTGCGGGTTCGGTTGCTTCCTTGGGGATGGATTGGGGTAATGATCGAGCGTTCGGTCAGCTACCGATCTCAACCAAAAGCCTTGTCAGCCACACAATTTCGGACGATTCTGATTAGCCATCACGGAAGACATGCTTAGGCACATCAGGAGAATGACCATGCCAGTGCGATTCAGGAAATCCATCAAGCTTGCTCCAGGAATCCGCATGAATCTGAGTGGCTCAGGAGTGGGATGGACACTTGGCCCACGGGGTTCCTCCATTGGAATCAGTAAAAGAGGTACACGCTTAAACAGTAGTTTCATGGGGTTTTCTTCCAGTCAAAAACTCACTGGCCCCAAAAAGTCGTCCAGACCTGCAATCGATTCCAAGTCCCAAGCCCTGATCTCCCTGACGTGCGAAGTGGACGACGAGGGAAATTTGTCTTTTCGTGATGCCAATGGTGATGAGCTCCCTGAACACGTCATTGACGCTGCGAAAAAGCAAAATCGGGACGTCATCCTTTCCTTCATTCAACGCAAATGCGATGACATCAATAACGGCATCGAACTGCTCAGTAACATTCACCTCGATACCCCTAATTGTCTTTCACGTCCGACCTTTACCCCTATGGCTTTCGACGAACCAGAGCCAACACAGCGAAGCCCAAAAAAACCATCACTGTGGGATCGACTATTCAAAAAGCGGATGCAGCGGATTACGGACCAAAATGCCCATCTTCATGCCGCTTTTCAGGTCGAGCTATATGATTGGCAGCAGCGCAAGGATCTCTTTTACCAGCAGGCAGAAATCCGTAAGCACATCATTGAGAAAGGAATCTATAACAACACGGCAGACATGGAAGTATGGCTTGAGGACGTTCTACAAGGCATTACCTGGCCTCGTGAAACCTTGGCTTCATTCGAGATTACTGAGTCAGGTGATAGCGTTTTGTTTGATGTGGATTTTCCGGAACTGGAGCACATGCCGGGAAACACAGCTACCGTGCCGGTCAGAGGCCTGAAGCTTGCCGTTAAACCGATGTCCCCAACAGCAATTCAGAAGCTCTACATGGCACACATCCACGGTGTGGCATTCAGAATCATCGGTGAGACCTTCGCCGCCCTGCCCTTGGCTAACGCAGTAGTTCTGTCGGGTTACTCGCAACGACCGAACAAAGCCACAGGAAGGGTGGGTGATGAATACCTATTGTCGGTACGCGTAACAAGAAGCGAATGGATGAAAATTGCTTTCGATCAATTGGCTCATATTGATGTAGTAGCGTCACTTGAACAATTTGAGCTACGCCGTCAGATGTCCAAGACCGGGATTTTCAAGCCCATTGAGCCTTTTAGTAACTGACACTTGACCCAGAATCCCCGTGCCTGACAGTGGGTGCCAAAGACACAAGGAATGAGGTCTTCAAGTGAACACTCAAATTCGAAACGCAACCCCCGAGGATGCGCCAGCCATAAGCCGGGTTATCGTTCAGTCGCTGCGCAGCTCCAATGCCCAGGATTACCCAGCCGAAGTGATTACTCAGATAGAGAAAAACTTTTCAACCGAGGCCATTCTCTCCTTACTCACTCAACGCCAGGTCTTCGTCGCAACCATCGATCGTCGAGTAGTGGCCACCGCCAGCCTTGATCGCGACGTTGTCCGCAGCGTCTTCGTCGACCCACAGCATCAGGGCAATGGTATCGGCGGGCAATTGATGGCGATGATTCGAACCGTCGCCATCGATAAGGAAATCGAGGTGTTACATGTCCCATCCTCGATTACCGCAGAAGGCTTTTACTTCAAGTTGGGCTTTCGAAAAGTTCGCGATGAATTCCATGGTGCCGAGCGCACGATTGTCATGGAGCAGGCTATTAGTTACTCGTAAGGGCTGCATCTGCTTGAGGTGTGTCAGACCGGACCTTTATCGACTGGAAGGCCGCCATCGCGAGCAGGCTCGCTCCCACAATTGAACTTCGGTGTGACACATCTGCACTTGAATGCAGCACGGACTTCAGCTCGCACCGAGCTTGCGGACGAGATTTTGATCATGGTCAATACTTAGAGGATTGAATGGCTATCGAATGACCACACGTCGGGCGCACAGGCGCTTCCCCATCGCAATCCAGGGGGCCCGTCGTCTGCTCGTTTACCCACGGGAGGTTTGTCATGTCTGGTCAAGCTCGTTTCATGCTGGTCGCCTCGCCCCTGATGGAACACAGCCCTGCCTTCGACCGGGCCGCAGCGCTGGCCAAAGCCGAAGATGCGGCCCTGCATATCGTGGCCTTCGACTATCTGGAGGGTCTGGCGACCGCCGGCTTGGTCAACGAAAAGGCTCTGGAGCAGATGCGTCTGGGCTATGTCGAGCGTCACCGCCAGTGGCTTGAGGAACAGGCTCGCCCCTTGCGCAAGATCGGAGTGCACGTCACCACGGAGGTGACTTGGGTCGAAAATCCGCTGGAGGAAATCCTGACGCACCTCAAAGAGCAGCCGATGGACGTGCTGATCAAGGCGCTGGAGCACCAATCACGGCTGTCGCGGCTGGTTTTTACCCCCCTCGACGTGCATTTGCTGCGCGAATGCCCGGTGCCGCTGCACTTCGTCAGCCATGCCAAGCATGCGTTGCCGCGCAAGATCGTTGCAGCGGTGGACCCCTTCCATCGTGATGATCACTACAAAAGCTTCAATGACCGGATTCTGCACGAAGCGTCAAAACTCGCGAGTGCCTGCAATGCCGAGCTCGACGTGGTCTACGCCTATGACCTTTCGTCGATCAGCTCGGACGAGTTCAGCTTCGAGAACGGTTCGGCTTTTTTCGCCTCGGACAAGGCCAAGACCCTGTTCGACTTCCAGGAGGATGCCTTCAACGAATTGGCCGCGCGCAACGGCATCGCGCCGGAGCAACGGCACATGCTCATGGGCAGCCCGACCAAGGTGCTGACTCGCTACGCCGATACCTATGACGTCGACGTGATTGTCATGGGCCGGGTCGGCCATCGCGGCATGGGCCGGTTGATCGGCAGCACCGTGGAACATCTGCTGTATAAAATGCCGTGCAGTGTGTGGGTGGTGTACACCGAGCGGCTGGATGAGTGATCGGCCTGGTCAGGTAGTCAATTCTGCACATACCCCTGTGGGAGCGGGCTTGCTCGCGAAGAGGACCTTACATTCAACAGTGATGTTGACTGAATGTCCGCCTTCGCGAGCAAGCCCGCTCCCACAGGGGATTTGTGTTGTCGTTTCAACGCCGTGTAATCACCACCTCCAGGTATTCACTGGGCACCACCAGCGACCGTTCCCCCGCCCGGTTCAGGCGATTCAGCAGTTCAGTCATGTCGTTTTCCAGGGCCGCGCCCTCTTCGGGTGGCAGGGTCGCAAAGGCCTTGTGAACCGGGCCATACCAGGTGCGGAAGGTGTCGATAAAGTGCGCGGCCGAGCGATAGCGGAAGTTGAACAACCGCCGTGTCACCTGGAGCTGAAAGTCGCGCTGATCGAACTGCGAGTGCAACCAGGCTTCGGTGCCCCAGTTCGAAGGGGGTTGCGCTCCTGGCGGTGGCGGCATGTGGCGGCCCAGGGTCTTGAACATCTGGCCGATGAAGCCTTCAGGCGTCCAGTTGGCAAGGCCGATCCGCCCTCCATGACGGCACACCCGCGCCAGTTCCGCTGCGGCCTTGGGCTGATCCGGCGTAAACATCACACCAAAGGTCGAAAGCACGGCATCGAAACTGGCGTCCTCGAACGGCAAGTCCTCGGCATCGGCCACCTGAAAGGTCACGTCCAGGTGTTCCGCCCGTGCGCGGTCTTCGCCGCGTTCAAGCAACTTGGCCACGTAATCGGTGGACGTGACCTTGCAGCCCCGGCGCGCGGCGGCGAGCGTTGCATTACCGTTGCCGGCGGCGACGTCCAGCACCTGCTCATCACAGAGCAAGTCGCAGGCTTCGGCCAGTTGTTCGCCGACGATCTGTAAGGTGGTGCCGATCACGGCGTAGTCGCCGCTGGCCCACGAGGCCATTTGACGGTTTTTCAGGGCAGTGAGGTCAATGGGGGTACTCATGAAATCTGCTCCGTTGCGGGTTGGAACTCGTCCGGCTCACTCCGCCGTGGTGGGATCGATGACGTTCATGACCCGGGAAACGCTGTTGATGGGAAATTCACCTTTTTGGGCGTGCTCCCTGATCAGTCCCTCATTCGGCGCGATGTACACGCAGTAAATCTTGTCGCCAGTGATGTAACTCTCCAGCCACTGCACCTCTGGTCCCATCTCGCGCAACACATCGCAGGATTTTTGCGAGATCGCTTTGAGTTCCTGTGGCGGCAGTGCGCCGGCGCCCGGAAGCTCGCGTTCAATAATGTATTTAGGCATGGCAACGTCCTTTTCTTGAGGGTGATGACAGGGTCGGCAATGATCCCGTCGTCCACAAACTATCGCTCCCGGATACGCCGGCGTCCTGCCGATCGTCCGGAGAGTTCACCAAATATGGCATTCTCCGATACATGGTCGCCTATCTGTAACGCCGCATTAACAGATCGGCTTGCGTCGCCGAAAACGGGTTATGCAGCAGGCGTTTTGGCCTCTTCCAGCAGTTGCCGAATCATCTGTTCCTGAGTCTCGTACCGTCCCTCGCCAAAGTGGGTGTAACGCACCTGCCCCTGGGCGTCGATCAGGTAGTGAGCGGGCCAGTACTGGTTGTCGAAGGCGCGCCAGATCACGTAGTTGTTGTCGATCGCCACCGGGTAGGTAATGCCGAGTTTTTTCACCTGCTCGCGGACGTTGTCGATGATGCGTTCGTAGCCGTATTCCGGGGTGTGTACGCCGATCACCACCAGGCCGTCCTTCTCGTATTTCTTCGCCCAGTCCTTCACGTAGGGCAAGGTGTGCTGGCAGTTGATGCAGTCGTACGTCCAGAAGTCCACCAGCACCACTTTGCCGCGCAGTGAATCGTTGCTCAGCGCTGGCGAGTTGAGCCATTCGACCGCGCCAGAGAGTGACGGCATCGCGCCTTTGGCCGCGTCCTGGGTCGAGTCGGCCTTGACCTTGCTGACGAAGTAATCGACCACTTTCGGTACGGTTTCCAGCACGCGCTGTTCAACCGTGGTAACGCCTTCGGACGAGGTGCTGGCGAGCAACGTGTTGTCAGCGCCAGTGGAGATGACCGCTGCGGCAACCAACACCGCAGCCCCCGTGCCGCGACGCAGCCAACCGGTGAGCGGAATCGACGGTTTCAAGCGATTGACCAGGCCGCGACCGGCGAAGATCAAAGTGCCCAGGGACAACGCGCTGCCCAGGCCGTACGCCACCAGCAACAGACTGGTCTGAACGTTGGCGCCTTGCAGCATGGCGCCGGTGAGGATTACCCCGAGGATCGGCCCGGCACACGGCGCCCAGAGCAGACCGGTGGCGACGCCGATCATCACCGAGCCTAACGGGCCAGACATTTTGCGAGTGTTGGGATCAAGGCGATTGCCCAGCAGTACGAACGGGCGCGCCAGCCAGCCACCGATGCGAGCGGAGATCAGCGACAGGGCAAACAGCACCATCACGATCAGCGCCACATGGCGGCCGGTGTTGTTGGCTTGTATCACCCAATCGCTGCTAACCACAGCCAGGCTGGAGATCAGGGCGAAGGTCAGGGCCATGCCGCCGAGGGTGAGCAGGATCGAAGAACGCGTGCGTTTAACACCGGCAAACAGAAACGGCACGACCGGGAGGATGCAGGGGCTGAGGACGGTCAAAATACCGCCCAGGAATGCGATGAGGAACATGGGGATCACCTTGAGAATACGAAGGGCGATACACCGCCGTTCCAATGTGGGAGCGGGCTTGCTCGCGAAGGCGCAGTGTCAGTCGACATCAATGTTGAATGTACTGGCCTCTTCGCGAGCAAGCCCGCTCCCACACTGGAACGGCGGAAATTGACAGATCTGTGCAGGCTTCAGGCCTCTAGCTGCTGGCCCTGTGGCGTCTGGCTGTAGCCGTTCTCTGCAACCAGTTGCCCTTGCGGTGTGCGGCTGGAACCATCCTCAGTCAGCAGCGGAGTCAGTTGGAAGCAGGTGCTGCTGCCACAGCCGCTCTGTTCTACCGCCGCGTTGGCATGGGCAGCGGCGCCGGCTACGGAGAAAACGATGGCGGTGAAAAAGCGGGTGATGTTGTTCATGATGTTCTTCCTGTTTCAAAGGGGATGGGCAATGGGTCGTCGAAGGATTCAGCTGCCTTCGTTGCAGCCGTCAGCGAATTTGCTGTAATCCAGTACCCGGGTTTTGCCTTGGGAATCCAGGTAGGTCATCCGGGCATTCACAATCCCGCAGGCGGGGGTGGCGTCCTGTTTCATCGACAGCACTTTCTGGATGTCCAGGTGCGTGCCATAGGTGTAGGTTTGAGGAGTGACATCGGCTTCGGCCCGGGCCGACAAGGTGCAGATGTTCAGGGCGGCAAACAGGCAGGCGGCGTACACGGCTTTGGTGTTCATGGTGATTTCCTCAAGGCTTCAATAGGTCAATCGTTGATTGAGCCGAGGCGGTTGGGTTTGCCTCGATGGAACCTATTTGAAACCCGTGAGGTATCCCGTCTGTGTCGAGAACAGGCGCGGGTAAATCGCTGTGTATCCGCGCCTGCTTGCGATACACAGCGATACAAAACCCCTGAAATCGGCTGTTTTTGCGTCCCCGTGTATCTGCTGGTACGCCAGATACACTGCAATACAATCGACGGCAGGCGAGCGGGCCAAGGCTCGATAGACTGCGCGACAACTCCCATTCAAGAGGCTTGGTCACCATGGAACACGTCGATCACATTCTCATCGTGGACGATGACCGCGAAATCCGGGAACTGGTAGGCAACTACCTGAAAAAGAACGGCCTGCGCACCACCGTGGTGGCGGATGGGCGGCAGATGCGCTCGTTTCTGGAGTCCACACCGGTGGATTTGATCGTGCTCGACATCATGATGCCGGGGGACGATGGCCTGGTCCTCTGCCGCGAACTTCGCGCCGGCAAACACAAGGCCACGCCGGTGCTGATGCTCACCGCTCGCAACGATGAAACCGACCGCATCATTGGCCTGGAAATGGGCGCCGACGATTACCTGGTCAAACCGTTCGCCGCTCGTGAATTGCTCGCCCGCATCAACGCCGTGCTACGACGCACGCGGATGCTGCCGCCGAACCTGGTGATCACCGAAAGCGGTCGCCTGCTGGCATTCGGTCGCTGGCGCCTGGACACCTCGGCCCGGCATCTGCTGGATGAGGACGGCACCATGGTCGCCCTCAGCGGTGCGGAATATCGTTTGCTGCGGGTGTTCCTCGATCATCCTCAACGGGTGCTCAATCGCGACCAGTTGCTTAACCTGACCCAGGGCCGCGATGCCGATTTGTTCGACCGTTCCATCGATTTGCTGGTGAGCCGCTTGCGTCAGCGTCTGCTGGACGACGCCCGGGAACCGGCCTACATCAAGACCGTGCGCAGTGAAGGTTATGTGTTCTCCCTGCCGGTGGAAGTGCTCGGTGCGCCGTCATGAACCTTGCGCTGCACTGGCCCCGCACGCTGGCTTCGCGGCTGTCGCTGATTTTCCTGGTCGGCCTGATCCTCGCCCAAGCGCTGTCCTTTGGCGCTCAGTACTACGAGCGTTACGAAAGTGCGAAAAACACCATGTTGGGCAACCTGGAAACCGATGTTTCGACCTCCCTGGCCATCCTCGACCGTTTGCCCGCCGACGAACGCCCGAACTGGCTACCGCGTCTGGAACGCGCCAACTACAACTATCTGTTGAATGAAGGCTCGCCGGGCACACCGATGGCGGCTCGCGATGTGTCGATTGCAGTGACCTCGATTCAGGACGCCATCGGCCATGATTACCCGCTGACCTTTACCGACATCCCCGGCCCGAAAAAACACTTCCAGGCCCACCTGAAACTGAAGGACGGCAGCCCTGTCACTATCGACGTGCGACCGTCGATGGTGCCGTTGTCGCCGTGGTTGCCGGCGGTGTTGCTGGGGCAACTGGCGCTGATGATTACCTGCACCTGGCTGGCCGTGAGAATCGCCATTCGCCCGCTCACCCGCCTCGCCCAAGCGGTGGAAACCCTCGACCCCAACACCCACGCCGTGCACCTGGATGAAAAAGGCCCGACCGAAGTCGCCTACGCTGCGCGGGCCTTCAATGCGATGCAGGCGCGCATTGCGGCTTATCTCAAGGAACGCATGCAGTTGTTGGCGGCAATTTCCCACGACCTGCAAACCCCGATCACCCGCATGAAACTGCGCGCCGAGTTCATGGATGACTCCAGCGAGAAAGACAAACTGTGGAACGACCTCGGCGAGATGGAACACCTGGTGCGCGAAGGCGTGGCCTATGCCCGCAGCATTCATGGTGCCACCGAGGAAAGTCGCCGCACTGATCTGGATTCGTTCCTCGACAGCCTGGTATTCGACTATCAGGACATGGGCAAAGACGTGCAGCTCAACGGCAAAAGCGCAGCCGTGATCAACACCCGGCCGCATGCCTTGCGACGGGGGCTGGTGAACCTGATAGACAACGCGCTGAAATTCGCCGGCACCGCAGAGCTGTCGGTGGAAACGCAGGCCGATGGCAGCTTGTCGGTGAAAGTGATGGACCGTGGGCCGGGGATTGCCGAAGGGCAATTGGCACAGGTGATGGAACCGTTCTACCGCGTGGAGAACTCGCGTAATCGCAGTACGGGAGGGACCGGTTTGGGGTTGGCGATTGCGCAGCAGTTGGCCATCGCGATTGGCGGGTCATTGAAATTGAGCAATCGCGAGGGCGGTGGGTTGTGTGCGGAGCTCAGGTTGCCGACACCTCACTAAACACCACGAATCCCTGTGGGAGCGGGCTTGCTCGCGAAGGCGTCGGGTCAGCCAGCATCAATGTTGAATGACACACCGCTTTCGCGAGCAAGCCCGCTCCCACATTGGATCAGTGGTGTTTGATCGTTCCCAGAACCCCTTCCCCGTGCATCTGCTGCAACAACGCCAACCCACTGTCCATGAATTCCGACGCCCCAACCATCCCCGCCTCCACCGCCAACCCTTCCAGCTGCGCCCGGCCATCGAGCCGAGGAAATTCCCCGATCCGCTGCAACAACCGCCACGCCAACGGGCTCAGTTCGGAAAACCGTACCCCCCAGTCCTCGCCCCGACGAACCAACAGCAATGTCGGCTGAACTGGCGGCGTGTCCGGCCGGTAATCTGGCCCCACCAACTGCACCGGCCAGCCATACGCCAATGGCCAGGCCAGCGGCGAAACCTGCAACGGTCGATCCAGCAGCAACCCGGCATCGCTGGCCGGCAATGGCTCGGCTTCGGATTGTTGCAGTGCCATCTCGACCCACTCGTAATGCGCCAGCTCAACCATGAATGGCGGCCACGGTCCATCGCTCAGCGCCAGCGGTTCAGAGGCCAGAAACTCGACAAACTCCTGGGCGATCTCGCCGAATTTTGGCGTGTGAGCGCGGTAGTCTCGCAGGAAGATCCGCACCAGAGAACTCCACTCACCGTGACCCAATATCTTCACCAGCACCGGAAAAGTCGCACTGAGCAACGACGATAGATTCGAAAACACCAGGTCGCGATAAACCTGCGCCCGTGCCACGTCCATCCCGGCGGGCGGTGCACAGTGGTCGGGGTCGCGCAGGTAGCGGGTCAATGTGTCTTGCTGCTGATACAGCGTCGGCTTATCCACGGTTCACCCCCTTACCTTGCAGGCGGCGAATGATCTGTAATTCAGCCACCAACTCAGAGAACGCCGGAAAGTTGAAATCCCGTTCCAGCAGCGTCGGTTGCACACCGAACCGCGCATACGCCTCGGCCAGCAGCGACCAGACCACCGGTTTGACCGAGGCGCCATGGGTGTCGATTTTCAGCGTGTCGGACTCATCAAAGTGCCCCGCCACATGCATGGCAACCACCCTCCCCGCGTCGATGCCCGCCAGAAACGTCTGCGGATCGAAGCCGTGATTGATCGAGTTGACGTAGACATTGTTGACGTCCAGCAGCAGGTCGCAATCGGCTTCGCGCAGCACCGCGTTGGTGAACGTCAGTTCGTCCATGTCCTGCTGCGGCGCGGCGTAGTAGGAGACGTTTTCCACCGCCAGGCGCCGACCGAGAATGTCCTGTGCCTGGCGAATTCGGGCGGCAACGTGATGCACCGCTTCTTCGGTAAACGGCAACGGCAGCAGATCGTAAAGATGCCCGTCATCGCTGCAGTAGCTCAGGTGTTCGCTGTACAGCGGCACTTTGTGGTGATCGAGGAAAACCCGCACCTCCTGCAGAAACCCGACGTCCAGCGGTGCCGGCCCGCCCAACGACAAGGACAAGCCGTGACAGGACAGCGGATAGCGCTCGGTCAAGGCGCGAAACGTCGCGCCATGAGCGCCGCCGATGCCGATCCAGTTTTCCGGGGCGACTTCCAGAAAGTCGAAAGCGCCCACCGGGGCCGCTTGAAGGTCCTTCATTAAACCGCGGCGCAAGCCTAGCCCGACGCTCGTCTTCGCTGATGTGAGGGGAGTCTGCATGGTGTCGATCTCATCCAGGGATCCGGTCTCCAGCGTCTGAAAACTCAGTGCCGGCCGGCGGGCCCAGTCAAGCGCCGTGGTGTGTCGGGTGTGTGTTCACCAACGCCGCTCTTCTCAGGCCACTGTATCGGACAGGCAGTCAGATACAGTGGGATACACGAACTAGACTTATTGATTACCCCCGCAGGGGGCCAGGACGCCGTTATCGTCCTGTTCATTCCCACGATCACCGCCCAAAGGTGCATGCCTCGACAAACAATGCCTCTGGACCCTGATCCTGCTGAAGGAGCACACATGATGGACGAGGCCAGACTCAATGATTTCATGGGCAAACTGGTGAACGACATGGGTGGCGCGGCGATGCTCGCCAACGTCATCCTCGGCGAAGAACTCGGCCTGTACCGGGCCATGGCCGACAGTCAGCCAGTCACCCCCGAAGCACTCGCCGAAAAGACCGGCTGCAATACCCGCCTGCTGCGCGAATGGCTCAGCGCCCACGCCGCGTCCGGTTACATGGAACACCGCGACGGCCAGTTCCGCCTGCCCGAAGAGCAAGCCCTGGCGTTGGCGATCGAAGATTCACCGGTCTATGTGGCCGGCGGTATCGGCGTGGTTGCATCGTTTTTCCATGACAAGGACAAACTGGTCAATGCCATGCGCGGCAACGGCGCCCTGCCTTGGGGCGATCACCATCCGTGCATGTTCAGCGGCACCGAACGGTTTTTCCGCCCAGGGTACAAAGCGCACCTGGTCAGCGAATGGCTGCCGGCCCTTGATGGAGTGGTCGCCAAACTGGAGGCCGGCGCCAAGGTAGCGGACATCGGCTGCGGCCACGGCGCCTCGACCGTGATCATGGCCCAGGCGTTTCCGAATTCACGGTTCGTCGGTTTCGATTACCACGCGCCTTCGGTCACCGTCGCCACCCAGCGCGCCGAAGAAGGTGGCGTGTCCGGCCGGGCGCGGTTCTTTCAGGGCACCGCCAAGAGCTATCCGGGCGACGACTATGACCTGGTCTGCTATTTCGACTGCCTGCACGATATGGGTGACCCGGTCGGCGCCGCAAAGCACGCCTATGAATCGCTCAAACCCGACGGCTCGGTGCTACTGGTAGAGCCCTTCGCCAACGACACGCTCGACGCCAACACCACTCCAGTGGGACGACTGTTCTATGCCGCCTCGACTTTTATTTGCACACCCAACTCATTGTCCCAGGAAGTCGGCCTCGGGCTCGGCGCCCAGGCGGGCGAGGCACGGTTGCGCAAGGTCTTCACCGAGGCGGGGTTCACGCAGTTCCGGCGGGCCACGGAAACGCCGTTCAACCTGATACTGGAGGCGCGTAAATAAGGGCAGGCTGGTTTGCCCGGATGCAACTGACGAAACCGGATCCTGTGGGAGCGGGCTTGCTCGCGAAGGCGTAGTGCCAGGCGACATCGATGTTGACTGTGCTGGCCCCTTCGCGAGCAAGCCCGCTCCCACAGGGGACTGTGATCAGTACATAGAGAGGCGTTCGCCAAGGTTTTCGGCTTTGAGAATATCGAACAACGCCTGCGCCGCCGCCGACAGTTCATGCCCTGTCGTCAGCACCCCGATCGCCCGTTCCACCACCGGGTCGCGCAGGGTTATGCAACGGGCGCCCAGCTCGCGCATCTGCCCGGCGCACAAGGCCGGCACCGCACTGACGCCCAATCCGCTGGCGACCATCCGCCCGACCGTTGCCAACTGATGGCTTTCAAATTCCACCGGCAACTTCATGCCCCGTGCCTGCAAGTGCTCTTCGAGCATCACCCGCACCGTCGATGGTCGCTGCAAGGTAATGAACGGCTCCTTGAGCAACGTCTGCCAATCGATGTCGGCCAGCTCCGCCAGCGGTGAATCGAGGGGCACCACCGCCACAAACCGGTCGATGTACAACGGGGTAAATTCCAGCGACGAGCTCTGGGTCGGTTCAAACGCCACGCCCAATTCCACCTGACGGTCGCGAACCATTTCCAGCACCTGCTCGTTGATCACGTCGTTCACCGTGACGTTGACCTTGGGGTAGCGCGCGCGAAAGGTCTTGAGGATCGGCGGCAGCAGGTTGCCGGCAAACGACGGCATCGCCGCCAAGGTCACGCGACCGCGCTGGAGGGTGAAGCGTTGGCGCAGTTCATCCTCGGCATTGTCCCAGTCCGCGATCAATCGACGGGCCAGTGGCAGCAGCGATTCGCCTTCGGCGGTCAGTGCGACGTTGCGGGTATTGCGCGTGAACAGGCGCCCGCCCAAACCCTCCTCCAGCGCCTTGATGGTCAGGCTCAACGCCGACTGGGACAGGTGCAGCCGCTCGCACGCCACGGCAAAACTCAAACTCTGAGCCACGGCCAGGAATGCGCGGATCTGTTTGACGGTCATGACCACGGTCTCCACGGTAAGCACATTCAATGTAGGCGCAGTCTGCGGGAGCCCCTACCTATTAGTGAGTTTTATCTATCAATCAACCTTAAAAATCAACTTAACAAATAAATCCTCCGGCGAGACACTCCCTCCCCATCCGGCTAGCCAGCCGCCCACAAAGAATAAAAGAGGTGCATATGGCAGGGTTCGACAAGCGCGTGTATTCCTACGAGGAAGCAATGGCAGGTCTTGAAGACGGCATGACCGTGATCTCCGGCGGCTTCGGCCTGTGCGGGATTCCGGAAAACCTCATCGCTGAGATCCAGCACCGCGGCACACGTGATCTCACCGTGGTCTCCAACAACTGCGGCGTCGACGGTTTCGGCCTCGGTGTGCTGCTGGTGGACCGGCAGATCCGTAAGGTGGTGGCCTCCTACGTCGGCGAAAACGCGCTGTTCGAAAAGCAACTGCTGAGCGGCGAAATCGAAGTGGTCCTGACCCCTCAAGGCACCCTCGCCGAGAAAATGCGCGCAGGCGGTGCCGGCATCCCGGCGTTCTTCACCGCCACTGGCGTCGGCACTCCGGTGGCCGACGGCAAGGAAGTCCGCGAATTCAAGGGTCGCCAGTACCTGATGGAAGAGTCCATCACCGGTGACTTCGCCATCGTCAAAGGCTGGAAAGCCGACCATTTCGGTAACGTGGTCTATCGCCACACCGCCCAGAACTTCAACCCGCTGGCCGCCACCGCCGGCAAGATCACCGTGGTCGAAGTCGAAGAAATCGTCGAACCCGGCGAGCTGGACCCGTCGCAGATCCACACCCCTGGCATCTACGTCGACCGGGTCATTTGCGGCACGTTCGAGAAGCGCATCGAACAGCGCACTGTGCGTAAGTGATCCCCTGCCCCCGGACCGAATGAAGGAATAACAACAATGGCACTTTCCCGCGAACAAATGGCTCAACGCGTCGCCCGCGAAATGCAGGACGGCTACTACGTGAACCTCGGCATCGGCATCCCGACCCTGGTCGCCAACTACATCCCTGAAGGCATGGAAGTCATGCTGCAATCGGAAAACGGCCTGCTCGGCATGGGCGCCTTTCCGACCGACGCCGAAGTCGACGCCGACATGATCAACGCCGGCAAGCAAACCGTGACCGCGCGCATCGGCGCGTCGATTTTCTCGTCCGCCGAATCGTTCGCGATGATCCGCGGCGGCCACATCGACCTGACCGTGTTGGGCGCGTTTGAAGTGGACGTCGAAGGCAACATCGCCTCCTGGATGATCCCCGGCAAACTGGTCAAGGGCATGGGCGGCGCGATGGACCTGGTGGCCGGTGCGGACAACATCATCGTCACCATGACCCACGCCTCCAAGGACGGCGAGTCGAAACTGCTGTCGCGTTGCAGCCTGCCGCTGACCGGCGCCGGTTGCATCAAGCGCGTGCTGACCGACCTGGCCTACCTGGAAATCAAGGACGGTGCGTTCATTCTCAAAGAGCGCGCACCGGGCGTCAGCGTCGAAGAAATCGTCGCCAAGACCGCTGGTAAACTGATCGTGCCTGATCATGTCCCGGAAATGCAGTTCACTGCCCAGTGAGGAATCCTTCCATGCAAGAAGTCGTAATTGTTGGCGCCACTCGCACTGCCATCGGCAGCTTCCAGGGGGCGCTGGCCAATGTGTCCGCCGTTGACCTCGGTGCTGCGGTGATCCGCCAGTTGCTGGCGCAGACCGGGCTGGACCCGGCGCAGGTCGATGAAGTGATCATGGGCCAGGTGCTGACAGCTGGCGCCGGGCAGAACCCTGCGCGTCAGGCCGCGATCAAGGCCGGCCTGCCCTTCGCCGTGCCGGCCATGACCCTGAACAAAGTCTGCGGCTCGGGCCTGAAAGCGCTGCATCTGGCGGCTCAGGCAATTCGCTGCGGCGATGCCGAAGTGATCATCGCCGGTGGCCAGGAAAACATGAGCCTGGCCAATTACGTCATGCCGGGCGCCCGCACCGGTTTGCGTATGGGTCACGCGCAGATCGTCGACACGATGATCAGCGACGGTTTGTGGGATGCGTTCAACGATTACCACATGGGCATCACCGCCGAGAATCTGGCCGAGAAATACAGCCTGACCCGTGAGCAACAGGACGCCTTCGCTGCCGCCTCCCAGCAAAAAGCTGTGGCCGCCATCGAAGCCGGACGGTTTGCCGATGAGATCACGCCGATCCTGATCCCGCAGCGCAAGGGCGATCCGCTGTCCTTCGCCACCGATGAACAGCCTCGGGCCGGCACCACCGCCGACTCACTGGGCAAACTGAAAGCGGCCTTCAAGAAGGACGGTTCGGTGACAGCCGGCAACGCTTCTTCGCTGAACGACGGTGCTGCGGCGGTGATCTTGATGAGTGCGGAGAAAGCCAAAGCGTTGGGGCTGCCAGTGCTGGCAAAAATCGCCGCTTACGCCAACGCGGGCGTCGACCCGGCGATCATGGGCATCGGCCCGG
This sequence comes from Pseudomonas sp. PDM24, assembly GCF_019218905.1. Lineage (NCBI taxonomy): Bacteria > Pseudomonadati > Pseudomonadota > Gammaproteobacteria > Pseudomonadales > Pseudomonadaceae > Pseudomonas > Pseudomonas sp. PDM24. The sequence goes on from NZ_JAHUWR010000003.1 coordinate 609,563, forward strand.
TGTCGGCCACTCGCCGTTGCCTGGACAAGGCGGGTTGGTCCATCGGTCAACTGGACCTGATCGAAGCCAACGAAGCCTTCGCCGCGCAATCTCTGGCCGTGGCCAAGGACCTGGAATGGGACCTGAACAAGGTCAACGTCAACGGCGGCGCCATTGCCCTGGGCCATCCGATCGGTGCGTCAGGTTGCCGGGTACTGGTGACGTTGTTGCATGAAATGATCAAGCAGGACGCCAAAAAAGGTCTGGCGACGTTATGCATCGGCGGAGGCCAAGGCGTAGCACTGGCGGTCGAGCGCTAATTACATCCTTGTAGGAGCGAGGCTTGCCCGCGAAGAACGATGACGCAGTTTATCTGTTGCACCGAGTTATCGTTCTTCGCGGGCAAGCCTCGCTCCTACAGGTTATGGTCTCTGGCCCTCAGGCGAATTTCACCAGATTCAACGCAGGCAAAGGTCCACCCGGAAACTGCACCAGCCGCGCCCCGACACTCAGTTCGCCCAGATCGATTCCAAAGAACCCCAACCGCTCGATCAACGTAGCCACCTGTGCCTTGGCCTCGGCATCGTCACCAGAGAGAAAAAGCACCCGCCGACCACCCTCCGCTTTCGGATCGCTCTCAAGCAGATGCGCCTGTAGGTGATTGAACGCCTTGACCACCCGCGCACCGGGCACCCATTCGGCAAACACTTCGCTGGACGGACGTCCCTGCAAATCCACCGCTTTGAACGATGGCGCCTCGATCGAATTGTTCGCATCGATCACAATCCGCCCGCCGAAATCTGGCAGCCCGGCCAGTGCCGTCGGTAACTTCGACCAATTCACCGCCACCAAAACAATCGGCTGTGCAGCCGCTTCTTCACGGGTGCCGGCCCGCGCTGTCGGCCCGAGTTCTGCTACCAGTGAGGCCAGGGTTTGCGGACCGCGGCTGTTGGCGATAACGATTTCAATGCCCTGACGGGATAACGCTTTGGCGAAGGCTGTGCCGATGGCGCCAGCGCCGATGATTCCGATTGTGCTCATGGTGTTCACTCCGTGGTGGGTTGATGGAGTGAATACTGCACTTGCCATTACGACTTGATTAGACGGTAATAACTTGAATTATCTTCAAGCATTACTATCAGGTGTCTGAGATGGAAACCCTCGCCAACCTTGAATCTTTCGTGCGCAGCGCCGAAACCGGCAGCTTCTCCGCCGCCGCACGGCTGCTCGCACTGACACCCGCCGCTGTCAGCCGCAACGTGGCGATGCTCGAACGCAACATCGGTGTGCGGCTATTCCAGCGCTCGACCCGCAAGTTGTCACTGACCGAAGCCGGGGAGAGTTTTCTGGCGAGTATCAGCGGCAATCTGCACGCGTTGCAGGCGGCGATCAGTGCGGTGAGCAGTGACCAAGGCGAGCCGGCGGGCGTACTCAAAGTTAGCCTGGCGCCGACTTTTGGCATCGGCCATGTATTGCCATTGTTGCCGGATTTTCTGGCGCGCTATCCGCTGATTCGCCCCGAATGGCACTTCGAAAACCGCCAGGTGGACCTGATTGCCGAAGGGTATGACGCAGCTATCGGTGGTGGTTTCGAACTGACGCCCGGGGTCATCTCGCGGACGTTGGCTGCGGCACATGTGGTCGCAGTGGCTTCACCGGCATACATGGCCGGACGCACGCCGCCCGACAGCCCGACGGATCTGGCGCGATACAACGGGATTGTGATGCGCGGCGTGCGCACCGGGCGAGTGCGTCACTGGGTCATGCGCGATGGCGCGGGCAATGAAGCAAGTGCCGAGCTCAGTGAAAACATCGTGCTCAATGACCCGGCCGCCATGCGTGAAGCGGCCCTGCTCGGCCTCGGAGTAACGCTGCTGGTGTTGCCCGATGTCGCCGTCAATATTGAGCGAGGTGAACTGGTGCGCTTGTTGCCGGGCTGGCATGCCGACGCGGGGCCGATCTCGTTGTATTACCCGAGCCGCACGTTGATGCCGGCCAAGACCCGGGTGTTTATCGATTATCTGGTCGAGGCGTTTGGGCGGGAGACCGCGTAATCGTTCTTCGCGAGCAAGCCCGCTCCCACAGTTGATCGAGGTTGATCACAAATTTTGTGATCGGCACAGTTCCAATGTGGGAGCGGGCTTGCTCGCGAAGAGGCCCGGGCAGGCAAGACACCTCCCGACTCAGAGACCACGCTGAGCAATCCATCGCCCGCAATGCTAACGTGGCCGGCTCACACCGAATGGAGACGCGTGGGTGCTGATGCTCAAACTGCTGGTGATTCCGGGATTTCTGTTGATGATTTCCCTGGCTGGAAAACGCTGGGGCCCAAGCGTGGCCGGTTGGCTGTCGGGGTTGCCGGTGGTGGTGGGGCCGATTCTGTTCTTCCTCGCCATTGAGCAGGGCCAGCTGTTCGCTGCTCAGGCCGCGACGGCGGCGCTGTCGGCAATGTTCGCCATGATTGCCTTCTGCGTGACTTACGCCCAGGTTGCACAACGCTTGAGCTGGCCGTGGGCGCTGACGATTTCGCTGTTGGTCTGGGCCTTGGCGGCTATTGTGCTGTCGCTGATTCCGCCGTCTCTGGTGTTCTCGGTAATCGCGGCCGCCACCGCATTACTGGCCGCTCCGTACCTGTTTCCCTCGGTGCAACCTATCGTTTCAGGCCCGACGCCGAAGTCCGACAAACTGCTGCTGCGCATGATGGCCGGCGCCCTGCTCACATTGGCTGTGACGTTGCTGGCCAGCACCGTCGGCGAACGCTGGAGCGGGTTGCTCGCGGTATTCCCGGTGCTAGGCAGTGTGATGGCGGTGTTTTCCCAGCAGACTCGTGGGCCTGCTTTTACTGCGGTGTTGCTCAGGGCGACGGCGACGGGGATGTATTCGTTTGCGGCGTTTTGTCTGGTGTTGGCTTTGGCGTTGCCGAGATTTGGCTGGATGGGCTTTGTGTTGGGGGTCGGGGTTTCGCTGGGGATGTTGATGATTACGAAGCGCTTGCTCTTGCGATCAAAAAACGATGAGGAACGATCACGAAAGTTGCAGAGAATGGATGGCTAAGCCCTGGCTGTCCGTCCGGGATTTTTAATGAAAAGGTTGCCCAGAAATGGCTTCCGGGCAAATGTGCAGAAACTTTGAGTTAGAACTGGTTTAGCTCTGGGGTGGGTACTGATCCGCGTGATGTACCTCGATCTTCTCTAGGTCACTCAAAATCGCTTTCGGCGGATTGAGCAGCAAACCTTTAAATGGATAAGGCGGCCGGATCTCATATCGATCGGACTCCACCCTAGCAAGCTCCACCCACTTGCCGTCCTCTTTGTAACAGACGACAAGCGTGGCACTACCCTTTCCGTCTTCAGTCCCTTTAAACTGTATGGCAGCAATCCTTTCTTGGAAACTGGCGCTCATATCTATCACTCCCTGACTTATCGACAACCGATAAGTTTCAAGCCCATTCTTCTCTGCCTCAAAGCGTTGCACACCTGTTAGAAATAACAGTTTCGACGAACGGCGACGATGATCGCCGCATCTCGCCACAGTGTGATCACACACTGTGTAGCAGCTGGCGAAGCCTGCGTTCGGCTGCGAAGCAGTCGTGAAATCAGGCACCGCGGTCTTTCAGGTATATCGCGCGCACAGGTTTGCGACTGCTGCGCAGTCGAACGCAGCCTCGCAGGCTCGACAGCTGCTACACCACAGACTCAACCTGCGGCGGCTGCTACAGATCGCAATCCATGGGATGATCGCCGTCAAAGCGCGGATCATCCCCAGGAGAGTTTGAATGTCATTGTTGAGTAAAAAAGCCGTTGTTCTGCTGCTGATGGCGGCTACCAGCCTGGGTGCCTTGAATGTGCAGGCGGCCAAGGCCACTGCCGGCGACAAAGCGCCGGCCCAGAAGGTCTCGATGCTCGGCGGCAAGTTCACCTTCACCCTGCCCAAGGGTTTCATCGCCAACCCGCTGCCAGCCGGCGATGCGGCCACCGGCACTGCTGGGGCGACGGGTACGATGTACACCAACCAGGCCACCAAAACCGTGGTGATCGCCGCTGAAAACACCATCCCCGGCGGCGTCAACGTCAAGGACAACGACGGTGAATTCCTCGACACCACCGTGTCCGCGTTCGCCACCGAGCAACGCAACGCCTTGCCGGATTTCAACAAAACCAGCGAAAAAAGCCTGACCCAGAAAGGCACGGGCCTGGGCCTTCGGCAGATCGACAGCACCGCCACCCAGGGCGGCGGCATGACGCTGGACAGCACGTTGATGGCTGCTTCCGGCACGCGCATGGCCATCGTTCAGATCATTTCCCGCCCCAACGACAAAACTGGCCACGAAACGCTGGTGAAACAAATCGTCAGCGGCAAATAAACCCGACCGATTCAGGGATTGAGCCGCTGCAACCAGGCGCTCAAATCCTTCACCTCGGTGGCGCTGATGCTGTGACCGACACCCGGATAGGCATGAAACTCGGGCTTGAGTGACAGGTGCTGCAACAGGCTGTCGGCCTCAGTACCGTCGTTGTAGGGCAGGAGTGTGTCGGCGGTGCCATGACCGATGAAAATCGCCAGCTGCTGGCGCTTTTCATACGGTTTGAGCTCGGACTTGAGCACCGGCAGAATTCGCCCGCTCAGTGCCGCAATTCCACCCACTGCGTCGGGATGACGCAACGCGACCTCGTAGGAAATCATCGCGCCCTGGCTGAAACCCACCAGGAATACCTTGTCCGCTTCGGTGTGATATTTCTTCGCCGCTTGTGCGACAAAATCCCTCAACACCTGGCCGCTGGCCTTCAGGTCGGCCGTCTCACCGTCGTAGGCGCCCTCGCCCTTCTGGCGAAACCACTGGTAACTGCCCTCCTCCAACGTCATCGGCGCCCGCACCGACAGGTAGTTGTACTGGGGCGGCAATTGATCCTTGATGTCGAACAGGTCCTGCTCGTTACTGCCGTAACCGTGCAGGAAAATCACCAAGGGTTGGTTGCGGGATTCAGAGTCGGCCTGCTCCAGGTACTTGAGCGGCAGATCGGTGTGCAGTGGGGTTTGAGCGTGGACGGCGGTGGACGCCAGGAGCGTGAGCAGAGCGAGCAACTTCAACATAAACCTTCCTTCACAGCGCGCAGGATTCGGGGCAAAGCCTAACACTGTGAAGCATGCTGGGGCATTTCAGGTGTTGCTGAAGCCGCCATCGCGAGCAGGCTCGCTCCCACAGGTTTCTCATCTCAATAGTGAGAGCATAAAAAAAGTGGCCACCGCGTCAACAGTGGCCACTTTTTTCTACGGCGTATTAATGGCCGTAAACGTCAAAGTTGAAGTACTTGTCCTGCACTTGCTTGTACTTGCCGTTGGCGCGGATTTCGGTGATGGCAGTGTTGAATTTGTCCGCCAGCTCTTTATCACCCTTGCGCACGGCGATGCCGGCACCGCCGCCGAAGTACTTGGCGTCTTCATAGGTCGGGCCTACGAAGGCAAAGCCTTTACCGGCGTCGGTTTTCAGGAAACCTTCGTCCAGGTTGACCGAGTCGGCCAGCATCGCGTCGAGGCGACCGGCGACCATGTCCAGGTTGGCTTCCTGCTGGGAACCGTAACGCACCAGGTTGATGCCGGCCGGTACCAGCACTTCCGTGGCGAAACGGTCGTGGGTGCTGGCGCGCAACACACCGACTTTCTTGCCTTTGAGCTCGGTCAGCGGATCCTTGACGTCGGTGCCTTCCTTCATCACGAAGCGCGCCGGGGTGTGGTAGTACTTGATGGTGAAATCGACGTTCTTCTTGCGATCGTCGGTGATGGTCATGGACGACAGGATCGCGTCGATTTTCTTGACCTTCAGGGCCGGGATCAGGCCATCGAACTCTTGCTCGACCCAGGTGCATTTCACCTTCATCTGCTCACACAACGCATCGCCGATGTCCACGTCGAAACCGGTGAGTTTGCCGTCCGGGGTTTTCATCGAGAATGGCGGGTAGCCGGCTTCGATACCGAGGCGAATCGGCTTGGCGTCTTCGGCCACGGCGGTCAGGGACAACATCGACAGTGCCAGGGCACCGAACATCACTCGCTTCTTCATTTATAACTCCTGTGTGCGGAGGCTTCTATTGGCAGCTTTCGATTGGCAACTTTCGGTTAGTGAAGACCGAAGTGGCCGGCAGTCTAGAGCGGCTTCAGGAGGGCAAATTGTGTTTAAGCGACAAATACTTATAGAAAAAAAGCCGCGGGATTCAAGGCACTTGAAGCGTGCGCCAAGGTGGTGCAAGGGCTGTAGGACAATCCTTTGTTTCAGACAAAACCTACAAGGTTTCGGGCGTGATCCGATTGAACAGTCGCGCTGGTGATGAAGCTTTTTTTACGGCACATTGATCCCGCCACCCCATCCCCGAAAGAGAAGCGTGATGCCCGCATTGAACCTGATCCAGCACCATCCTGCCGAAGGTCCTGGCGCCATTGCCGAATGGGCTCGGGCCCGTGGCATTACGCTGAACGTGTTTCGCGCCGACCTCAGCCAGTTGCCGCCGGTGAGCGCGGCACCCGCGATCCTGTTGGGCGGGCCTTATGAATCCAACGCCGGGCCGACGTGGCTGGAAGCGGAGCGTCAGTGGCTGGCGGGGAGTCTGGCTCAGGGCGCGGCGGTGTTTGCGATTTGTCTGGGCGCGCAATTGCTGGCGTTGAGCCTGGGTGGGAATGTGCGGCGCATGGCTCGCACCGAAACTGGCTGGACGACCGTGACCTTTGCGGATGGCCAGACGCTGAAGGTGCTGGAATGGCACGAAGACGCGATCGATCTGCCAGCGGATGCGCAATTGCTGGCCAGCAGTGACGTGTGTGAGCAGCAGATGTACCGCGTCGGGGCGACTCGGGTGGGGTTGCAGTTCCACCCGGAGTGGAATGCTGAATCGGTGGCGACTCTCAATGAGCACTTTGCCGAGGAATCGCCGTTGCCTCGGGAGTCACAGGACAGCGCCGCCTATGCAGCCGTCAATGACTGGTTGCAGGGGACGCTCGACCAATGGTGGGCGGCGCGGACAGCGGTTTGAATCAAGATCAAAAGATCGCAGCCTTCGGCAGCTCCTTGAAGAAGACGTACTGCCGTGATTTCACCGGTGTCCTCGATCAATGTAGGAGCTGGCGAAGCCTGCGATCTTTTCGGCTACATCAACATTCGCAGCCGATCACGGTACTGACTGGCCGTTGCACCGAAACACTCAATTCAAACCCTTCATCCAGCCACCCCGTCACCCCGCCGATCATCTCCTTGACCGGGTAACCCAGCGCCGCCAGTTTCACCGCGGCCTTGTTGGCGCCGTTGCAGTGGGGCCCTGCGCAATAGACCACGAACAGCGTGGATGTCGAATAACCCGCCAAGCCGTCAGCCGTGATCAGCCGCCCCGGGATGTTGATCGAGCCTGCCACATGTCCGCGTTCGAACGCCAACGGTCCGCGCACGTCGACCAGGACAAAATCCACCTCGCCAGCCTGTTGGCTGCCGTAGACGTCGGAACAATCGGTCTCGAAGGTCAGACGGTTGCTGAAATGCATCAGGGCGATGGCAGATGGGGCGGCGGGAATTTCGCGAACCAGGCTGGGCATGGGCTGTACTCCAAAGTCACGGTGGGTGTGGGAAGACTTTATCTGCCCCGCGCTTGTCGCTACAGTGGCGCACAAGACACTCACCGGGAATTTTCCGCCAAATGCAGCCCACCCCTGGATTGGTCGCGATTCTGGCCTATGACGGCCTCTGCACTTTCGAATTCGGTATTGCCGTGGAGATCTTTGGCCTGGCGCGACCGGAGTTCGATTTCCCTTGGTATGAGCATCGAATCGTTGCCGTCGACCAAGGGCCGATGCGTGCCATGGGCGGCATTCAGGTGCTGGCCGACGGCGGGATGGAACTGCTGGAAGAGGCGCGGACTATCATCATCCCTGGTTGGCGCGACCGCAGCGCGGCGGTGCCTGAACCCTTGCTCGCCGCCCTGCGCCAGGCCCATGCCCGGGGCGCGCGATTGCTGTCGATCTGTTCCGGGGTATTCGTACTGGCGGCCACCGGTTTGCTCGACGGTCACGGCGCCACGACGCATTGGCGCTACACCGCTGAACTGGCCGAGCGTTTTCCGGACATACAGGTGGACCCGGACGTGCTGTATGTCGATTCCGGCCAATTGATCACCTCGGCCGGCAGCGCCGCCGGCATTGATGCCTGCCTGCACCTGGTCGCGCGGGATTTCGGCACTCAGGTGGCCAACTCGGTGGCGCGGCGCTTAGTGATGTCGCCGCAACGCACCGGCGGCCAGGCGCAGTTCATTCCGTCACCGGTCAGCCCGACGCCCCGCAGCGATCTGTCGCGGGTCATGCAGTGGGCGCGGGAACGTCTGCACGAACCGCTGGAAGTTCGCGACCTGGCCAGCGAAGCGGCCATGAGTGAACGCACATTCCTGCGGCGGTTCACCGAAGCCAGCGGAATGCCGCCCAAGGCCTGGTTGCAGCATGAGCGCCTGGCCCGGGCCCGCGAATTGTTGGAGAGCACCCGCCAGAACACCGAGCAGATTGCCCAGCACTGCGGTTATCGTTCGGTGGAGAGTTTCCGCGTGGCGTTTCGCAGTGTGGTCGGCGTGCCGCCGTCGGTGTATCGGGAGCGGTTTGGGCGAGAGGTTAAAGCAATAATTTGAGGTGTGTTTGAGGGCCTCTTCGCGGGCAAGCCTCGCTCCTACAGTAGTCTTGCCACAGATCCAATGTAGGAGCGAGGCTTGCCCGCGAAGGCGTCACCCCAGACACCCATTATCTCAAGGCTTGCGCAACAGATAAGTATCCATAATCCACCCATGCGCCAGCCGCGCCGCCTTACGCACCCGTTCAATCTCATCGGCGACATCCTTGAGCTTGCCGCTGATCAAAATTTCATCCGGCGTCCCCAGGTAAGCCCCCCAGTAAATCTCCGTCTCCTGATCGGCCACGTGATGGTAGGCATCTTGTGCATCCAGCATCACCACCAGGCTGTCGGCGTCACTCACCTGCCCCGCCGCCAACCGCCGGCCGGTGGTGATTTCAATCGAGCGCCCGATGCAATTCAGCGGCACCTTATGTTGCGCCGCCAACGCCTGCACGCTGCTGATCCCGGGGATGACTTCGAACTCGAACACACATCGGCCTGACGCCAGAATCGCCTGCAGAATCCGGATGGTACTGTCGTACAACGCAGGATCGCCCCACACCAGAAAACCGCCGCACTGATCGTCAGTCATTTCCTCGTTGATCAACCGCTCGAAGGTCTGCTGCTTGGCGCGGTTCAGATCTTCGACGCTGGCCTTGTAGTCCACATCCCCGCGCTCCCGCTCAGGGCTGTGGGCTTCAACGAAGCGGTAGTCGTGATCGGTGATGTAGCGCTCACAGAGCTCGCGGCGCAGGTCGATCAGTTTGTCTTTGCTCTGGCCCTTGTCCATGAGGAAAAACACATCGACGCGGTTCAGCGCCTTCACCGCCTGCATCGTGATGTAGTCGGGGTTGCCGGCGCCGACTCCGATGACTAGAAGTTTTTTCATCAATGTGTTCCCTCTGGGTCCGTGCCCAACAAACGTAGCCGCCAGCAACCGTTGAACCGCAACTCGATGGCTGACAACGGTTCGACGTCGATCTGGTTGAACGCCGCGCCTTGCAACACCTGCATCAGTGCGGCGCGGATGACAAAAGGATGGGTGATGGCAACGATATGCCCCGGCGTCGCCTCAAGGCTATTCAACCACGCAGCCACCCGTTCACCGAGTTGCGCCACCGATTCTCCACCGTGGGGTGCCGAGGTCGGGTCATTGAGCCAGGCCTGGAGCATCTCGGGTTCGGAGGTTTGCAGGTCGTCGATCGACGTGCCTTTCCAGCGTCCGAAATCGCAATCTGCCAGTGCCGTGACAATCTCCACATCATCGCCAAACAGCTCAGCGGTTTGCCGGGTCCGCAGTTCCGGGCCACAGAGCAAACGGGGGGTGCCCTTGAACTGGCGGCAACGCGAACCCTTCGCCGATTGCCAATCCATTTCCAACGGCTCATTCGTAGGAAAACGCGCCAATTTTTGTGCGACGGTTCGAGCGTGGCACATCAGGGTCAAGCGGGTCGCCTGCACGGAAGATCACTCTGTCTATAGGATGGAAAACGGCACGACGCCGCGAACAATCGAGTCATTGTGCCGCAAGAAGCGCGCACTCTGAACGCATTCCTCGTAGCAGCTGCCGAGCCTGCGAGGCTGCGTTCGGCCCTGTAGGAGCTGTCGAGCCTGCGAGGCTGCGAGGCTGCGATCGGCTGCGCAGCAGTCGTGAATCGGCTGACGCGGTCTGCCTGACACACCGCGACTTCTGGTTTTACGACTGCTTCGCAGCCGATCGCAGCCTCGCAGCCTCGCAGGCTCGACAGCTCCTACAGTCTCCAGGCGATGTCTCACACAACCATGGGCGATGTCCTACAAAGCCAGTCGACATCCATGTAGCCCGCGGCGCACGAGGGTTTTCGCTCCATTTTTGGGCGTTTAAAATCCTCGGAAAAATTCACTAGACATGTAGCACACGTTACACAAATACTGTTTTAGCAATTTATGAAACAAAACAGACACACCCATCCAGCAGGAGCCCGGATGCCCTCTCTCAGAGACCTGATCACCGATCCCGGCCTGGAACTTACGCCGTCGGAACGCAAAGTCATACGTGCCTTGCTGGATCAGTACCCGCGTAACGGGCTGGGCCCGATGTCACGTCTGGCCGAACATGCCGGTGTCAGCGACCCAACCATCGTGCGGCTGGTAAAGAAGCTTGGTTTCAGCGGTTATGCTGACTTTCAGGAAGCCTTGCTCAGCGACATGGATGACCGCTTGCGCTCCCCCAGTACCCTGTTGCAACCCCGCTCCCATCTCAAAAAAGATGACCCCTGGAGCCACTATCTGGCGAACAGCCATCAGGCATTGGTCGAGACCCAGGCGCTGACCCAACCCGAAGATGTACGAATTCTGGTGGAATGGCTGCTCGACACCCGCCATCAGGTCCATTGCTTCGGCGGCCGCTTCAGCAGTTTCCTCGCCAACTATTTACTCAACCATCTGCGCCTGCTGCGGCCCGGCTGTTTTGCCCTGGAAGACAACGCGCAATTGCCGGACCGGCTGTTCGACGTGCAGCGTCAGGACGTGGTGCTGGTGTTCGATTATCGCCGCTACCAGTCCCAAGCCCTGCGGGTCGCCAATGCGGCGAAGAGCCAACATGCGCGGGTCGTGCTGTTCAGCGACATCTACGCGTCACCGCTACGAGAAATGGCCGACCTGATCATCAGCGCACCGGTGGAATCGGCGTCGGCCTTCGACTCGATGGTTCCGGCGCTGGCTCAGGTTGAAGCACTGGTTGCCTGCCTGTCACTGCGCAGCCCCGATCTGGCCGATCGCCTGGAAGGCATCGATGCCCTGCGGAACGACTTCGACACTCACCTGCTGGAGGATAAATAAGGATGTTCACGCTCCCCCACCACTCGCCCCGGGATTTGCCGTTTGCCACCGACCACACCGCACTGTTGCTGGTGGACATGCAGCGTGCCTGGCTTGAGCCGCAGTTCGACGCGCACCTCAACGGGCCGGATGCCGAATACTTTCTGACCCGCGCCCACATGCAAGTGGTGCCCAATCAACGCCGGCTGCTCAGTGCCTTTCGTAATGCACGACAAAACGTGCTGCACACGCTCATCGAAAGCCTCACCGCCGATGGTCGCGATCGTTCGCTGGATCACAAACTCTCGGACATGCACCTGCCCAAGGGCAGCCCGCAAGCGCGAATCATCGATGACCTGACGCCGATCGAAAACGAAATCGTGCTGCCCAAGACCTCTTCCGGGGTCTTCAACTCCACCAACATCGACTATGTGCTGCGCAACCTGGAAACCCGACACTTGATCATCGCCGGCATCGTCACCGACCAGTGCGTCGACATGGCCGTGCGTGACGCCGCCGACCGCGGTTACCTGGTGACGCTGGTCGAAGATGCTTGCGCCACCTACACCGAACAACGGCATTACGCCTGCCTGAACGCCATCAAGGGCTACTGCTGGATCACCGACACCCGGACCGTGCTCGGCCGGTTGCAGGAGATGCAGCCATGAGCGCTCGCCTGTCGCCGTTACCCATGACCACCATTGTCACCACCGACCTGATCGGCGTGACGCGCGGCCGTTCCTTTCCCACCGACGAACTCGAGGCCTATCAAGTGGCGGGCTGCGGCTGGGTGCCGGCCAACAGCGCCCTGACCCCGCAAGACATTATTGCCTCCAGCAATCCATGGGGTGCTTATGGCGACTTGCGGCTGATCCCCGACATGAGCAGCCGCGTGACCGTCAACAACGGCCCGGACGCCAATGCCCCGGCGCTGGACTTCATTCACGGCGACATTCGCGAAACCGATGGCCGCCCGTGGGGCGCCTGCCCGCGTACGTTGTTGCGCAACGAGGTGGAGCGTTATCGCAGCGAATTGGGACTGAAGATCAACGCCGCGTTCGAACATGAATTCAACCTCGGCAACGGCGCGGCTGAGCATCTGGCGTTCTCTCTTGAGGCGCAGCGCCAGGGCGCCGAGTTCGGCGGCTGGTTGCTCAGCGCACTGCGTGCCGGCGGTGTGGAGCCGGAGATGTTCCTGCCGGAATACGGCAAGCACCAATACGAAATCACCTGCCGCCCGGCCCTCGGCGTCGCCGCCGCCGACCGCGCGGTGAACGTGCGTGAGATCACCCGTGAGATCGCCCGGCAAATGGGCCTGGACCTGAGTTTCGCGCCCAAGACTTCCGCGCAGGCGGTGTGCAATGGCGTGCATTTGCACGTGAGCCTGCAGGATCTCACCGGCCACCCGGTGATGTACGACGCTGGCACCACCAACTGTCTGTCGACCCTCGGCCAGCATTGGGCCGCCGGCGTTCTGCATTATTTGCCGGCGCTCTGCGCCTTTACCGCGCCGACACCGGTGTCCTACGAACGCTTGCAGCCTCATCACTGGAGCGCTTCCTACGCCTGCCTCGGCCAACGCAACCGCGAAGCGGCGCTGCGGATTTGCCCGACCGTGAGCCTGGGCGGCAAAGCCGTGGCGGCGCAGTACAACCTGGAATTTCGCGCCATGGACGCCACCGCCTCGCCGCATCTGGCCATGGCCGCGTTGCTGATCGCCGGGCGCCTGGGCATCGAGCAGCGCCTGGCCCTGAACGCGATCACCGATGAAGTCCCCGATTCCCTGAACGAAGAGCAACGCCAGGCCCGCGGCATCGTCGCCCTGCCCGCGTCCCTGTCCCAGGCCCTGGAATGCCTGCGCAACAGCGAGGCGCTGATCGAAGCCCTGCCGAGCGCGTTGCTGGACACCTACTTCGCCCTTAAAACCGAGGAACTGAGACTGACGGAACAGCTCTCGCCCGCCGAACTTTGTGAGCACTATGCGCGCCTGTACTGAATCCGCCGAACTGGGCCTCTATACCCAGCCCGCGTATACCCTGAGCCGGGAAGCCTCCCAGCACCCGCTGATTTTGGTGTGTGAACACGCCAGTCGTTTTATCCCGGCCGGGTTGAATGACCTGGGCTTGAGCCATGAAGCCGCCCGCGAACACATCGCCTGGGACATCGGCGCCCTAGCGCTGGCCGAGGGCTTGTCCGAAGCACTGGGCGCGACCCTGTTAGCGGCCAACTATTCACGGCTGTTGATCGACCTCAACCGCCCGCGCCATGCGCCGGACAGCATTCCATTGCAGAGCGAAATTTATCAGGTGCCGGGCAATCGGGATCTGGACGAGGCCACCCGCGATTATCGCCGACACTGCCTGTTCAAGCCCTTTCATGCACGCCTGCAAACCTTGATCGACGCCCGTGTGGCGCAAGGTCGACCGGTTCGCGTGGTGGGGATTCACAGTTTCACGCCGATATATTACGGCCAGCCGCGACCGCTGGAAGTCGGCGTGTTGTACGGGCAGGCTGGGGAGTACGCCCAGCGAGTGATCGACGGGTTGAGTCGGCATCCCTTGAAAGTCGCCGGCAATCAGCCTTACAAAGTCGATCCGCTGGGCGACATGACCGTGCCGGTTCACGGCGATGCACGAGGGCTGGAGTCGGTGTTGATCGAGGTGCGCAACGATCTGCTGCGCACACCCGAAAACATCGGTCGCTGGACCGATTATCTGGCGCCACTGCTGTAGAGCAATAGCTTCACACTCGCAGCGTGCAGCTGCTTCCAAATCAAGGAGAAGGGCTTCATGGAAATAGAAGAATTCGGCTACAAGCAAGAGTTGAAACGTAGCCTGTCGCTGACGGACCTGGTGGTGTACGGGATGATCTTCATGATCCCCATCGCCCCGTTCGGCGTCTATGGTTACGTCAACGCCGAAGCCCCGGGGATGGTGCCGCTGGCCTACATCATCGGCATGGTGGCGATGCTGTTCACGGCCCTCAGTTACGGCAGCATGGCCCGGGCCTTTCCGATTGCAGGCTCGGTGTATTCCTACGCACAACGCGGCCTCAACCCTCATGTCGGGTTTATCGCCGGTTGGCTGATGCTGCTCGATTATTTGCTGATTCCGCCGCTGCTCTACGTCTACGCGGCGATGGCGTTGAATCATTTGTACCCGGATATCCCGAAAGTCGGCTTCATCCTGGCCTTTCTGGTCAGCGCGACCTTCGTCAACCTGCGGGGCATTACCTTCACCGCGCGGATGAACATCGTCTTTCTACTGGCGCAACTGGTGGTGCTGGGGATCTTCCTGTTCTACGCCTGGAATGCCCTGCACAGCGGCGGCGGTAATGGTCAACTGACCCTGGCGCCGCTGTACAACCCCGAGACTTTCAACTTCGCCCTGCTGATGCAAGCGGTGTCGATTGCCGTGCTGTCGTTCCTCGGTTTCGATGCGATTTCCACCCTCGCCGAAGAGATCAAGGGCGATCCGGGCCGTAGCGTCGGCAAGGCTGCGCTGATCACATTGCTGGTAATGGGCGTGATCTTCGTCGTACAGACCTGGATTGCCACGGATCTGGCCGCCGGCCTGGGCTTCAAGAGCGCCGACACTGCGTTCTATGAAATTGCCGAAATCGCCGCCGGCAGCTGGCTGGCAACCTTGACCGCCGTGGCCACCGCCCTGGCCTGGGGCGTAGCCGTCGCGATCACCTCGCAAGCGGCGGTTTCGCGCCTGCTGTTCGGCATGGCCCGGGACGGCAAACTGCCGAAAGTGCTGGCCAAGGTGCACCCGAAACACAACACGCCGTACTTGAGCATCTATCTGGTGGCGGTGCTGTCGCTAGTGATCTGCTACCTGTTCATCAACTCGGTGGACACCCTCACCTCCCTGGTGAACTTCGGCGCCCTGAGCGGCTTCATGTTGCTGCACCTGACCGTCATCAACTATTACTGGCGTCGGCAGAAGTCCGGCCAGGTGATCCGTCACCTGATCTGCCCGGTAATCGGCTTCATCATCGTCGCGGCCATCATGTACAACATGGGCGTCGATGCACAGAAACTCGGCCTGATATGGATTGCCCTGGGGCTGGTCTATCTATTCTTCCTCAACAAACTGGGTGCCAGCACGGCGCTGCCTGATCCGAGCACCGACCCAAGCAATGGCTGACAAGAAAAAGGGCAGCGTCTGACATGAATTCAGGCGACTGCTGATTTCAAGCGTGGAAACCGACAGTGATAGTCAGGTTCGGTGCAAATCGCCGAACCCTTTGATACAGGAGTACATCCATGCTGGTCTTACGCCCGGTGGAGTTAACCGACCTGCCCCAGTTGCAGCAACTGGCGCGCGACAGTCTGGTGGGGGTCACGTCCTTGCCGGACGACACCGAACGCCTGCGCGAGAAGATTCTCGCCTCCTGCGCTTCGTTCGAGAAAGACGTCCAGGGTCATGGCCCGGAGAACTATTTCTTCGTGCTGGAAAATCTCACGACTCGCCATCTTGTCGGCTGCTCGGAAGTCCTCGCCACCGCGGGGTTCAACGAGCCGTTCTACAGTTTGCGCAACCGCCATTTCACCAGCGCCTCACGGGAGCTGAACATCGAGCACGGGGTGCCGGCACTGTCGTTGTGCCACGACCTCAGTGGTCATACGTTGCTGCGCGGCTTCCATATCGACGCAACACTGGAACGCACGCGGTTTTCCGAATTGCTGTCCCGGGCACGGCTGCTGTTCATCGCCGCCCACACGGCGCGCTTTGCCGAAGCGGTGATCACCGAAATCGTTGGCTACAGCGACGAACAGGGCCAGTCACCGTTCTGGGATGCGCTGGGCAAGCATTTCTTCGACCTGCCGTACGTTGAGGCCGAGCGGCTTTGCGGTCTGCAGAGCCGGACGTTTCTCGCCGAACTGATGCCGCAATACCCGATTTACGTGCCGATGCTGCCGCCGGAGGCACAGGCCTGTATCGGCCGGATTCATCCTGACGGTCAAGAGGCCTTCGACATTCTTGAACGCGAAGGCTTCGAGACCAACAGCTACATCGACCTGTTCGACGCTGGCCCGACGCTGTACGCACGCACCTCGAACATTCGCTCCATCGCCCAGAGCCAGACCGGCACGGTGCATCCTGGCCCGACCATCGATGCCCGCGGCAGTTACTTGGTGAGCAACGATTCGTTGAAGGGTTACCGCGCCATCGTTGCCGAACTGGACTACCACGCCGGGCAACCCGTGGCCTTGAGCGCCGAGATGTGCGCAGCCCTGAATGTGACCGACGCCAGCGCAATCCGGTTGATCGCCCTGTGAGCCGCCACCGGCCCCGTGCCCAACGACAGCGCCCGAACATGCGCGAAGAAGGAGCTGCATCATGATTGTCCGCCCGGTCCAAGTCACCGACCTGCCCGCCTTGCTTGATCTGGTGCAACGGGCCGGCCCCGGGTTCACCACCCTGCCGGCCAGTGAAGAGCGCCTGACCCACCGTGTACGCTGGGCCCAGCGCACCTTTGCCGAACAGGTGGAGCGTGCGGACGCCGATTACCTGTTCGTGCTTGAAGACGACGATCAACAAGTGGTCGGCGTCAGCGCCCTGACAGGAGCCGTCGGCCTGCGGGAGCCCTGGTACAACTACCGGGTGGGGCTCACGGTCAGCTCCTCGCCGGACCTGGGTATTGCGCGCCAGATCCCCACGTTGTTCCTGAACAACGAAATGACCGGCCAATCGGAAATCTGTTCGCTGTTTCTGCGACACGATCAACGTCATGGCAATAATGGTCGACTGCTGTCGCTGGGGCGCCTGCTGTTCGTTGCCGAGTTCCCCCATCTGTTCGGCGACAAGCTTATCGCCGAACTGCGCGGCAGTGCCGACGAACAAGGCTGCTCACCGTTCTGGGACAGCCTGGGTCGGCACTTTTTCAAGATGGATTTCAGCCATGCCGATCACTTGTCGGGGCTTGGCAGCAAAGCATTCATCGCCGAACTGATGCCGCGCCAGCCGCTCTACACCTGCCTGCTCACCGAACAGGCGCAGGCGGTGATCGGCAAGCCGCACCCGAACACCGAACCTGCACTGAAGCTCCTCACCGCCGAGGGATTTGCTCATAAGGGTTACATCGACATCTTCGACGCCGGCCCGGTGATCGAAGCCCCGGTATCGAGAATCCGCACGGTGCGTGACAGCCAACGCTTGGAGCTGGCCATCGGCACGCCCGACGACCAGGCGCCAATATGGCTGATCCACAACCGCCGCCTGGAAAACTGCCGCATCACCACTGCCCAGGCGCGGCTGGTGGGCAACAGCCTGATCGTCGACCGACTCACTGCCAAACGCCTGCAACTGCAACCCGGCAACTCGGTGCGTGCCGTGCCGCTGCGCAATCAACAGCAGCAGGCGGTGGCGGCGTGATCATGTAGCAGCTGGCGAAGCCTGCGTTCGGCTGCGTAGCAGTCGTAAACTTTCCAACTCAGTCTTTGAGACTGATCGCCGACTCGATTTTTTTATGCATGACTTCCGATCCGTGATGGCGAGCGCTTCGCACTCGAACGCAGCCTTCGGCAGCTGCTACAAGGGATCGCGGCGAGGCCAGGATCGTGTCAATCCGGATGATATGCACTCTGCAGGAGCTGCCGCAGGCTGCGATCTTTTGATCTTGCATTCCTTGGCCGGCAAATTCGTCATCATTCTTTACCCATCCCCGTGATAGCCTTTTGTTCCTTCGGCGTTGACACTTTTGCTCAAGCCCTTCCATTCCTTTGTATGGTGGAACTCATATGTCCAGGCTGTCACATCAAGATTTGCGCCGTAATTTCCGCCAACTGTTCGCTTCCAACGCCTGCTATCACACCGCGTCGGTCTTCGACCCGATGTCGGCACGCATTGCCGCTGATCTGGGTTTTGAGGTGGGAATCCTCGGTGGTTCGGTCGCGTCGTTGCAGGTGCTGGGCGCCCCCGACTTTGCCTTGATTACCCTGAGCGAGTTCGCCGAGCAGGCTACCCGCATCGGCCGCGTGGCCCAATTGCCGGTGATCGCCGACGCCGACCACGGCTATGGCAACGCGCTCAACGTCATGCGCACCATCGTCGAACTCGAACGCGCTGGCGTGGCCGCCCTGACCATTGAAGACACCCTGTTGCCGGCGCAATTCGGCCGCAAGTCCACTGACCTGATCGGGGTCGCGGAAGGCGTCGGCAAGATTCGCGCGGCTCTGGAAGCCCGGGTCGACTCGGAAATGGCGATCATTGCGCGGACCAATGCCGGGATCCTGCCGGTTCAGGAGATCATCAGCCGCACCAAGCAATACCAACAGGCCGGGGCGGACGGGATTTGCATGGTGGGCGTTCGGGACTTCGACCACCTAGAACAAATCGCCGAGCACCTGAGCGTACCGCTGATGCTGGTCACCTATGGCAACCCGTTGCTGCGCGACGACGATCGCCTGGCCGAACTGGGTGTGCGCGTCACCATCGACGGGCATGGTGCGTACTTCGCGGCAATCAAGGCGACTTATGACAGCCTGCGCGAACAACGCCAGATCTTCACCCAGGCATCGGATCTGAGCGCGACTGAACTGACGCATACGTACACGCAGCCTGAGGAATACATCGTTTGGGCGAAGGAATATATGAGCGTCAAGGAGTGAGTCTTCGGCGCAAATGATGGTGTGACGTCTGGCCCCTTCGCGAGCAAGCCCGCTCCCACACTGGATTTTCTGTGGACACATTATTTGTGCACGCCCGCAATCAAATGTGGGAGCGGGCTTGCTCGCGAAGGGGCCAGATGAGACACCACAAAATCGCAACCTTGAACCTCCCTCCTCAGGGCCAACTCCCCCCCCTCACAACAGAACCTGCCCCACATCAAGGAATGATCTGGCCGATTACTTCTTGGTCAATTCCATGATCATCCGCGACAACAGATAAATCCGTGGCGCCACACTCTCAACCTCTGCGTATTCCTCTGGCGTATGAATATTGCCGCCGACAATCCCGAACCCATCCAGCGTCGGCGTACCCACCCCGGCCGAGAGGCTGGCATCCGCCGCCCCGCCGCTGCCTTCTTCCGTCAGCTTACGGCCAATTTCGCCGTAAATCCCCTGGGCCATGGCCATCAAGCGATCCGACTCCGCCGTTTGCGGCATCGGTGGCAAGCCGCGTTTAAGGGTAGTGGTCACTTCAGTCTCGGGAATCAGCTTGTCCTTGGAGACTCGCGCCAGGTCCTTCTCGATCCGGTCGAACTCTTCCGGCACCGCTGCCCGCACGTCAGCCTTGGCGGTGGCCTGATCCGGAATCACGTTGGTGCGATCGCCAGCATTGAGCACGGTAAAGTTAATGGTGGTTTTCTTCTGCGCATCCCCCAGTTTGCCGAGTTGCAGGATCTGGTGCGCGGCTTCCATGGCCGCGTTACGTCCCAGCTCCGGCGCGACGCCAGCGTGAGATGCCTTGCCCTTGACCTCAACCACGGCGGTGGCGCTGCCTTTGCGCCATACCACCAAACCATCCGCCGGGCGGCCCGGTTCGAGGTTGAGTGTTACGTCGTGGGCCTTGGCGGTTTTCTTGATCAGATCGGTGGCGACGTCCGAGCCGGTTTCTTCGCTGGCGTCGAGCAGGAAGGTGATCTGCGCGTAATCCTTGAAATCAAGGTTTTTCAGGACCTTCAGTGCATAGATCCCGGCGACGATGCCGCCCTTGTCGTCCATCACGCCCGGCCCGTAGGCGCGGCCGTCCTTGATGTGGAACGGGCGCGCGGCGGCGGAGCCTTCCTTGAACACGGTGTCCATGTGCGCCATCAGCAGGATTTTCGCCGTGCCGGTGCCTTTGAGCGTGGCCAGCACATGGTTGCTCTTGTCCGGAGTGTTGGGCACGAGTTCGATAGTGGCACCGAGTTTCTTCAACTCTTCGATGGCGATGTCGCTCACCTGGGTCAGGCCCGGCTCATAACCGGAGCCGGAGTCAATGTTCACCAACCGTTCCAGCAGTTTCAGGGCTTCACCTTTGTACTGTTCGGCATCGGCGAGGACTTGTTTATGGGGTTCGGCGAAGGCTGTAGGGGTGAAGGCGCCGAGGGCGAGGGTCAGGCAAAGGCTGGTGGCCAGGAGGGAGCGAGAGCGTTTGAACGTCATGAATCGATCCTTGTTTCGTGTCGGGGTCGAAAATACCCTACCTGACTACGACACAAGGCTCTACACCGGATGCGACACCTACAAACCTGAATGACCACACTCCCCCTGTGGGAGCGGGCTTGCTCGCGAAGACGGAGTGTCAGTCGACATCATCGTTGCCTGATACACCGCTTTCGCGAGCAAGCCCGCTCCCACAAGGGATTTGGGGTGATTGGCTTACACCGAATCGAGCATCGCCTTATGCGGTTTACCATCACTGTGGCAAATGACGCGGTTGCGGCCGGTGGTCTTGGCTTCGTAGAGCGCCTGGTCGGCGTCGTTGAGCCACAGGGTCGCGTCGTCGTGGGCCGGATTGAAGGCTGCCAGGCCGATGCTCAAACTGACTTTCAATGCCGGGTTCTGCTCGTAACCCAACGTGGCGAAACGATCACGCAACGCATCCATCGCCACGGCAGCGCGGTCCAGCGGCAGATCCGGCAGCAGCACACAGAATTCGTCGCCGCCATAACGCCCGGCGACATCCGCTGCGCGCAGGTTCTGCTTGAGCATTTTGCTCAGCTGCCGCAGGACGATGTCCCCGGCGACATGGCCGTAGGTGTCGTTGATGGTTTTGAAATGGTCGATGTCGATCAGCGCAATCGCCCCGCCCTGCTGCTGGCGTTGGCAACGCTGAAACTCGATTTCCAGCTGATCTTTCCAGGCACCGTGATTCAGCAGGCCGGTCAGGCTGTCGGTGCGGCTCAGGGCCAGCAGTTCGCGCTTGTGCCGGCCGAGGGTGTCGGCCTGACGGAAGCAGATCCAGCCAAAGGACAGCGGATAAATCGACAGCAAAGGCAAGCAGGCGTACAGCTGAAACGGACTGGTTTGCGGGACAAACGCCGGCATGAACACCAACAGTCCGAGGCCTATCCCAAGCACCTGCGCGACGACGCCCATCAACAGAAAACGCAAACCGCCAATGGCCACGTTGTGCATCGCCATCATCGAAAGGGTCGCCGCGCTGGGCAGCGGATTGAACTGCATGGCGGCCACCCAGAAACCGCCGAGAAACGCGTCCACCAGGATATTGCGGTGTTCGGCACGAAAAGGAATTTCCGCCCGGCGTGCCCATTGATAAGCCACATGGGGCCAGAGCAGCCCGTTGAACAGCATTACCCCCCAGACCCATGGCGCCGGATCGAGTGGATACATCCCTGCGCCAACGCACAATAATCCAAGGGCCAGCCCCAGGATTCGCGACCCATAAAGCCTCCTGGCCAGTGAAAGTCCCTTTCCTCCCTTTTTTTCCATAGAGGCCTCTGTACCGCTGAACGGAGCCTGACAACACACGGGTTGAAAGTGTGTTTGAAGTCTATCAGGGGAACGGCAAATAGCCATCACCGGTTGGCGGTCTGAATAGCATCACCTCCCATGAGCTGAATACCCAATGTTTGGTCTATACATGAAGGGAGGGATCGATAACAACGATAAAGAGGAGGCCTTGTAGCCGCTGCCGAAGGCTGCGTTCGGTTGTAGCAGCTGCCGAGCCTGCGAGGCTGCGTTCGGCTGCGAAGCAGTCGTGAATCCGGCTGATGCGGTTTGCCCTATTGCATCGCGAGCTCAGGTTTGACGACTGCTTCGCAGCCGAACGCAGGCTTCGCCAGCTGCTACAAAGAGTGTGTCGCGGCGGAATTGGATTTCAGTTACAGCCATTGACCCGAGCGCTCAAACCCGCCGACCACACGCTGTCCTGATCACTGCAAAGGAATAGCCTGATGCTTTTGTTGGTTGTCACTATCGCCGTCTTCGTGGCCTGGAGCTGGTTGAGCTATCCGGCCATCGGTTACTGGCTCTATGACTTGAACATGGCGCTGGAGGCCCGGCTGTACCGGTTGCACAAGATCGTCGTGCCAATCCCCGAAATGACCGTTTCGACCTGGCAAGGCGGGCCTTACGAAGCCGCCAGCAGTGTGCTGATGTTGCACGGCTACAGCGCCGACAAGAACATCTGGCTGCGCTTCGCCCGGCATTTTGTCGACGACTACCGGGTGATTATTCCTGACCTCGCGGGGCACGGCGAAACCGGCTTCAAGGCCGGCGGTGGCTATGACATTCCGGTCCAGGCCAAACGGTTGATCCAGTTGCTCGATATCTGTGGGGTCGAAAAGGTACACGTGATCGGCAACTCCATGGGCGGCTACATCGCGGCGTGGCTGGCGGCCAATTACCCGGAGCGCATTATCTCGCTGGCGCTGCTCGACCCGGCCGGGGTCACCGCCCCGGAGCCCAGCGATATGGAGCGACACCTGGCTCGCGGGCATAACCCGTTTTTGATTCATTCCCGTGAAGAGTTCCAGCATTTTTATGCCATGACCATGGTTTCGCCGCCATGGGTGCCGGGGATCGTGCTGGACGCCGTCGCCCAGCGTTATGAACAGCAGCGCGACGAGCTGGAAGAAATCTTCAGGGACTTCCACGCCAGCCCGCCCATGGAGCCAAAACTGCCCGACATCAAATGCCCGGCGCTGCTTCTGTGGGGGCGCAAGGACCGCTTGATCGACGTCAGCAGCGTACCGGTCTGGAGCAAGGGCATCGCCGATTTGCAGGTGGAGATCTGGGACGGTGTCGGCCATATGCCGATGGTTGAGCAACCGGCCAAGACAGCGCGGCTGTATCGGGAGTTTTTGGGAAGGAAAACCTGATGAGATCCCTTGTGACAAAGGGGGCAAGCCCCTTTGCTCTGGGTGGTGAACGATGAACATTCTTTACGACGAACGCATCGACGGTGTTCTGCCCAATGTCGACAAGGCCGCGCTACTCAAGGCCTTGCAGCAGGAGGTGCCGGACCTGGACATTCTCTGGCGCGAAGAAGAACTCAAACCCTACGAATGCGACGGCCTCTCGGCCTATCGCACCACGCCGATGCTGGTCGCCCTGCCCCGACAGCTGGAACAGGTACAAGCGCTGCTCCGGCTCTGTCATGCCCGCAACGTGCCGGTGGTGGCGCGCGGAGCCGGCACCGGGTTGTCCGGCGGTGCGCTGCCGTTGGACAAAGGCGTGCTGCTGGTGATGGTGCGGTTCAACAACATCCTGCACATCGACCCCGCCGCCCGTACCGCACGGGTCCAGCCGGGAGTGCGTAACCTGGCGATATCCCAGGCAGCGGCGCCCTTCGGCTTGTATTACGCGCCGGACCCGTCCTCGCAAATCGCCTGCTCCATCGGCGGCAACGTCGCAGAAAACGCCGGCGGCGTGCATTGCCTCAAATACGGCCTGACCGTACACAATCTGCTGAAACTCGAAGTGCTTACCCTTGAAGGCGAACACCTGACCCTCGGTGCCGATTCGCTGGACGCGCCGGGTTTCGACTTGCTGGCCCTGTTCACCGGCTCCGAAGGCTTGCTGGGGATCATCACCGAAGTCACGGTCAAACTGCTGCCCAAACCCCAGGTCGCCAAAGTCCTGCTGGCCAGTTTCGATTCCGTGGAAAAGGCCGGCCGCGCGGTGGCCGAGATCATCGCGGCCGGGATCATCCCGGGAGGCCTGGAGATGATGGACAACCTGGCGATCCGTGCCGCCGAGGATTTCATCCACGCCGGTTATCCAGTGGACGCCGAAGCGATCCTGCTCTGCGAACTGGACGGCGTCGAAGCGGATGTCCATGACGATTGCGAGCGGGTCCGCGAGGTGCTGCAACAGGCCGGTGCCAGCGACGTGCGCCAGGCTCGGGACGAAGCCGAACGTGTGCGGTTCTGGGCCGGACGCAAAAACGCCTTCCCGGCGATCGGCCGTCTCTCGCCGGATTACTACTGTATGGACGGCACCATCCCCCGCCGCGAATTGCCCGGTGTACTCAAGGGCATCGCCAGCCTGGCGCAAGAGTACGGCCTGCGCGTGGCCAACGTTTTCCACGCCGGTGACGGCAATATGCACCCGCTGATCCTGTTCGACGCCAACCAACCCGGCGAGCTGGAGCGGGCCGAAGCCCTCGGCGGCAAGATCCTCGAACTCTGCGTCAAAGTCGGCGGCAGCATCACCGGCGAGCATGGCGTCGGCCGGGAGAAAATCAATCAGATGTGCGCGCAGTTCAACAGTGATGAGCTGACCCTGTTTCACGCCGTGAAAGCCGCGTTCGACCCAAAGGGCCTGCTCAATCCCGGCAAGAACATCCCGACCCTGCACCGCTGCGCGGAATTCGGCGCGATGCACATCCACGCCGGGCAACTGCCGTTCCCTGAGCTGGAGCGTTTCTGATGCCGGACTTCGATGCCAGTGAAACCCTGCTGGAGCAGGTCAAACAGGCGCAGGAGAACGCCACGCCGCTGCGCATTCAGGGCGGTAACACCAAGGCGTTTCTCGGCCGTGAAGTGGCCGGAGAAATACTCGACACCCGCGCCCATCGCGGCATCGTCAGTTACGACCCGACGGAGCTGGTGATCAGCGTTCGCGCCGGCACGCCGCTCAGCGAACTGTTTGCCGCACTGGATGCAGCGGGGCAAATGCTGCCCTGCGAGCCACCGTCGTTCGGTGAAGGCGCCACCGTCGGCGGGATGATCGCGGCAGGGCTGTCCGGGCCGCGACGCCCGTGGTCCGGTTCGGTGCGGGATTTTGTCCTCGGTACCCGAGTGATCAGCGGCCTCGGCACCCACCTGCGCTTCGGCGGCGAAGTGATGAAAAACGTCGCCGGCTACGACCTCTCGCGCCTGATGGTGGGCAGTTATGGCTGCCTCGGGGTACTGACCGAAGTCTCGCTCAAAGTGCTGCCCAAACCCCGGCAATGCTTGAGCATCAGCCTGGACATCGACTGCGCCCGCGCCTTGGCCAATCTGGCGCAATGGGGCCAGCAGCCACTGCCCATCAGCGCCGCCTGCCATGACGGTCAGCGTCTGTATTTGCGGCTCGAAGGGGGCGAAGGTTCGGTGACGGCCGCCCATCAACGACTCGGCGGCGAACCCTTGGACTCCGGTTATTGGGCTGACCTGAACGAACAACGACTAGACTTTTTCAATGAGGGCCTGCCGCTGTGGCGCTTGTCATTGCCCAACAACCTCGGGCCTCTGGACTTGCCCGGCGAGCAACTGATCGACTGGGGCGGCGCGCAACGCTGGTTGAAATCCACCGCCGAGAACATTCAAGCGCGGGCCCTTGAACTCGGCGGCCACGCCACCTGTTTCAGCCATGGCGTCAGCGAGACGCCATTCCAGCCGCTGGCCCCGGCGCTGCTGCGCTATCACCGGCAACTCAAGGCGCAACTGGACCCGCAAGGGCTGTTCAACCCTGGGCGGATGTACGCGGACCTTTAGCATGCAAACCAACCTCAGCGAACAGTCAAAACTACTGCCCCGCGCCGAAGAAGCGGACAAGATTCTGCGCACCTGCGTGCATTGCGGGTTCTGCAACGCGACGTGCCCGACGTATCAACTGCTGGGCGACGAACTGGACGGGCCGCGCGGGCGCATTTACCTGATCAAGCAAGTCCTCGAAGGCGCCCCCGCCACGGCCAAAGCCCAATTGCACCTGGATCGCTGCCTGACCTGCCGCAACTGCGAAACCACCTGCCCGTCCGGGGTGGATTATCACAACCTGCTGGACATCGGCCGCGCCGTGATCGATCAAGCGGTGCCGCGCCCGGCCAGTCAGCGGCTGTTGCGCCAGGGGTTGCGGGCGCTGGCGCCGAATCCGAATCTGTTCAAGACTTTGCTGCAAATCGGCGCCACATTCAGGCCATTGCTGCCACGGGGCATCGAGGCAAAATTGCCCCACGACCTCCTCTCCGCAGGCGAGCGCCCTGCCCCTCGGCATGCTCGCCGGGTGCTGATGCTCGAGGGTTGCGTGCAGCCCGGTCTGTCGCCGAACACCAATGCCGCGACGGCGCGGGTACTGGATCGGCTGGGGATCAGCGTGATCCCGGTGCCCGAAGCTGGGTGCTGCGGTGCGCTGGACTATCACCTCGACGCCCAAGCCATGGGCCTGGACCGCGCCCGACGCAACATCGACGCCTGGTGGCCGCACCTGGAAAACGGCGCCGAAGCCATCGTGCAAACCGCCAGCGGCTGCGGCGCATTCATCAAGGATTACGGGCATCTGCTGGAACGCGACCCGGTCTATGCGGCCAAAGCCCAGCGGGTCAGCGAACTGGCCCTGGACCTGGTGCAAGTGCTGGCCGATGAACCATTGGAACGGGTCTGCGCTGCTACTGACCAGCGGATCGCCTTCCACTGCCCTTGTACCTTGCAGCACGCCCAAAAACTCGGCGGTGCGGTAGAAGCCGTGCTGACGCGGTTGGGCTTCAATCTCACGGCGGTGCCCGATAGTCATTTGTGTTGCGGCTCGGCGGGTACCTATTCGATTACCCAACCCGTACTGGCCCGGCAACTGCGCGACAACAAGCTCAACACTCTGGAAAGCGGCCACCCTGAAGTCATCGCCACCGCCAACATCGGCTGTCAGAGCCACCTCAACAGCGCCGGACGTACGCCGGTCAGGCACTGGATCGAATTGGTGGACCAAGTGCTGCGTTAACCGAATAGCCTGAGTCGCAAGAACAGTCCTTGGCAGAATGAAGTTCGTCAGAAACTTCGTTTGTCGGCGCCGCCGAAGACTGCGATCTTTTCCCACATCCATCACACCGCGCCAGGAATTTTTTTCATGAGCCACCCGAACTTCGTCAGCCCTGACCTGATCCGCCAACGCTTCTCCAAAGCGATGTCCGACATGTACCGCGAAGAAGTGCCGCTGTATGGCGCGCTGATGACGTTGGTGGAACAGACCAACCGCCACGTGCTGGACAGCGACCCGCAGATCGCCCGACAGCTACACAGCACCGGCGAAATCCAGCGCCTGGACCTGGAACGCCACGGCGCGATCCGGGTCGGCACTGCCGCTGAACTGGCGACCCTCGCCCGCCTGTTCGCCGTGATGGGCATGCAGCCAGTGGGCTATTACGACCTGACCCCGGCCGGCGTGCCGGTGCATTCCACCGCGTTCCGCGCTGTGCATGAAGCAGCGTTGCAGATCAGCCCATTCCGGGTGTTCACCTCGCTGCTGCGCCTGGAACTGATCGAAGATGCCGAACTGCGGGCCTTTGCCCAGTCGGTGCTGGATAAGCGCTCGATCTTCACCCCGGCGGCACTGACCCTCATCGAGCGCGCTGAAACCCAGGGCGGCCTGAGCGAAGACGAGGCGCAGGATTTCGTCGCACAAGCCCTGGAAACCTTCCGCTGGCACCACAGCGCCACCGTCACCGCCGAGCAGTACCAGCAACTCAGCGCCCAGCATCGACTGATCGCCGACGTGGTGGCGTTCAAAGGCCCGCACATCAACCACCTGACCCCACGCACCCTGGACATCGACATTGTGCAGGCGCAAATGCCCGCCCATGGCATCACCCCCAAAGCGGTGATCGAAGGCCCGCCCCGCCGCCAATGCCCGATCCTGCTGCGCCAAACCAGTTTCAAGGCGCTGGACGAGCCTGTCACCTTCACCGATCAAACCCAAACCCGCGGCAGTCATAGCGCCCGTTTCGGTGAAATCGAGCAACGCGGCGCGGCGCTCACCCCCAGAGGCCGGGCGCTTTACGACCGCTTGCTCAACGCTGCCCGGGATGAACTCAAGGATTTCCCCAACGAAGCCAACGCCGCACGCTACAACGCGCTAATGACGCAGCACTTTGGCGAATTCCCTGACACCGTCGAGGATATGCGCCGACAGGAACTGGCGTATTTCCGTTACTTCGTGACAGAAAAAGGCTTGGCCGCGGATGAACTGAAAGGCGTGTCACTGGAGGATTTGCTCCGCGACGGCTATGTGCGGGTTGAACCGCTGGTGTATGAAGACTTTTTGCCGGTCAGCGCGGCGGGGATTTTTCAGTCGAACCTTGGGGATGCGGCGCAAACCCACTATGGCGTGCATTCGAACCAGCAAGCGTTCGAAAAGGCCTTGGGACGGCCGACGATTGATGAGCTGGGGCTGTATGCCGAGACGCAGCGGCGGTCGATTGAAGAGTGTTGCAAGACATTGGGATTGCCGAGTCTGACTTGACTAGTCAAACACACCTTGTGGCGAGGGAGCTTGCTCCCGCTTGAGTGCGTAGCACTCACAAAATCTCCGCTTGTACGCAGAGTTTTGGGGCCGCTGCGCAGCCCAGCGCGAGCAAGCTCGCTCGCCACATAAAAAGTGTCGACCCGCAGGCTTCATCGCTTAACCCAGCTTCGCCAACAACGCCTTGGCGGTCGCTTCAGAAGACGCCGGGTTCTGACCGGTCAGCAACAGACCATCCGCTATCACGTAACTCGCCCAGTCATCGGCCTTGGAGTAAAGGCCACCGTTGGCCTTGAGCATATCCTCCACCAAAAACGGCACGACATCCGTCAGCTGCACAGCGGCTTCTTCGGAGTTGGTGAAGCCTGTCACTCGCTTGCCTTTGACCAATGGCTGGCCGTCCGCATCCTTGACGTGGCGCAATACCCCCGGCGCATGACAGACCGCCGCCACCGGTTTGCCCGCCTTGTAAAACGACTCGATCAGCGCAATTGAAAAGGAGTCTTCAGCCAGATCCCATAACGGTCCATGCCCGCCTGGATAGAAAACAGCGTCGTAATCTTCGGCCCTCACGGTACTCAGCAACCCGGTAGACGCTAATGCAGACTGGGCAGCGGAATCCTTGCGAAAGCGATCGGTGGCCGCGGTCTGCGCGTCTGGCTCATCACTTTTGGGGTCCAGCGGTGGCTGGCCACCCTTGGGTGAGACCAGGGTCAGCTGCGCGCCAGCGTCCTTGAAGGTGTAATACGGTGCGGCGAACTCTTCGAGCCAGAAGCCGGTTTTCTTACCGGTGTTACCCAATTGATCGTGGGACGTTAAAACCATCAGGATTTTCATGTCGTTCTCCAGTCGATGTCCGGGTTATTCAATGATCTCGGCGCTGGGTTTGACCATCGGACAGCGCTGTTCGTTGCGCCCATTGTCGGGGGTGACGGCTCATGGCCTTGATGCGCAAGAAGTTGCGCAACTGTGTCAGTGAAAAGTCCTCGAGCGAGGCTGGACGTCAGATTTATCAAGCCCTCCAGCCGAGTGCGCAAGAAGTTGCGCAGTGGTGCGCAACTTCTTGCGCACTTTTTCAGCTGATCCTTGCCAAAAACCTCTCAAGCGTTGGAAAAACCACCTCAACCACCTGATTTATATAGTATTAATCATTTCTGGCACGCTCCTTGATAACAGTCAGGCACCCACCGGGCGATACCGCCTCCCGGGCACCCTAACTTTTAGCAAGGAGCACATCCATGGCTACACCAGCGTACATGTCCGTTACTGGCGAGAAACAAGGCCTGATCACTGCCGGCGCATTCACCGCCGACTCCGTTGGCAACACCTACCAGGAAGGTCACGAAGACCAGGTCATGGTTCAGGCTTTCAGCCACGACGTGATCATCCCGCGTGACCCACAGTCCGGCCAACCGACCGGTCAGCGTGTACACAAGCCAGTCGTGATCACCAAGGTCTACGACAAGTCTTCGCCACTGCTGCAAGCGGCCCTGACCTCCGGCGAGCGCATGAGCGAAATCGTTATCCAGTGGTACCGCACTTCGGCTCAAGGTACCCAAGAGCACTACTACACCACCAAACTGGAAGACGCGATCATCGTCGCCATCAACAACAAAATGCACAACTGCCAGGACCCGTCGAACTCGCACTTCACGCACCTGGAAGAAGTGCAATTCACCTACCGCAAAATCACCTGGACCCACGAAGTATCCGGTACTTCGGGTTCCGATGACTGGCGTGTTCCAGTCGCTTAATCGCGGCTGACGGTTCCAAACATCGGCCAGCTCTGCTGGTCGATGTCATTTGCGCCTTCCAGGAATTTTCGCGTCCGCAAGCGCCCGTTTGGGTGTCGGCGTGCGCCGTAGCACTGCACGAGGAACAAGGGATGTTCGCGCCGGCCAATCAGACTCACTTTGCCCTGACTGTCGAAGGTCTGGAAAACGATCTCCAGGTCCTTGCCCTGCAAGGTCGGGAAGCCATCAGCCAGCCTTTTGTGTTTGAGGTGGAGCTGGTCAGTGAACAGCCGTCCCTGGACCTCGAAACGCTATTGCACAAACCGGCCTTTTTGCAGCTCTCGCCTGACGGCAGCGGCATCCATGGCCAGATCTACCGCGCCGCCCAAGGCGATTCGGGCAAACGCCTGACCCGCTACGCCGTGACCCTGCGTCCGCAGCTGTCTTACCTGGCGCACCGCATCAACCAACGCATCTTCCAGAACCTCAGCGTGCCGAAAATCGTTGGCATGGTCCTCGAAGAGCACGGCATCCAGAGCAACGCCTACCAATTCAAAGTCGGGGCGATTTATCCCGAGCGCATTTACTGCGTTCAGTACGATGAATCGGACCTGCAGTTCATCCAGCGCCTGTGCGAGGAAGAAGGTATTCATTACCACTTCCAGCACAGCGCCACGGCCCACAAACTGGTGTTCGGCGATGACCAGACGGTGTTCCCGAAACTCGCGCCCGTGGCCTATCAACAAGACTCCGGCATGGTCGCCAACGACCCGGTGATCAAGCGCTTCGACCTGCGCCTGGAAACCCGCACCAGCCGCACCACCCGCCGCGACTACGACTTCGAAAAGCCACGCCTGACCCTGGAAAGCGAACACCGTGGCGACGCCCTGCCCGACCTCGAAGACTACGACTACCCCGGCCGCTTCATCGACCGCGAACGCGGTAAACACCTGGCCAAACGCGCCCTCGAGCGTCACCGCAGCGACTTCCAGCTCGTCGAAGGCAAAAGCGATCAGCCGTTGCTGGTCAGCGGCCACTTCCTGGCCCTGACCCAACACCCCAAGGCCAAGTGGAACGACCTGTGGCTGCTGACCGAAATCCTCCACGAAGGCAAACAGCCGCAAGTGCTGGAAGAGTCGGTCACCAGCAGTACGACTAACCTCAAGGACGATTTCCACCAGGGCTACCGCAACCGCTTCCAGGCCACCCCCTGGGACGTGCCGAACCGCCCACCGCTGAACCACCCCAAACCACGGATCCTCGGCAGCCAGAGCGCCGTGGTCACCGGGCCCAAAGGTGAAGAGATCCACTGCGACCAGTACGGCCGCGTCAAAGTGCAATTCCATTGGGACCGCGAAGGCCAGGCCGACGACAAAACCAGCTGCTGGCTGCGCGTCTCCTCCGCCTGGGCCGGCGCCCATTACGGCGGCATCGCCATCCCGCGGATCGGCATGGAAGTGCTGGTCAGCTTCCTTGAAGGCGACCCCGACCAACCGCTGATCAGCGGCTGCCTGTACCACAAGGAAAACGTCGTCCCGTACGCCCTGCCAGCGAACAAAACCCGCAGTACCTTCAAAACCCTGAGCTCTCCGGGTGGCGGCGGTTACAACGAACTGCGCATCGAAGACAAGAAAGGCCAGGAACAAATCTTCCTGCACGCCCAGCGCGACTGGGACGAAAACGTCGAGCACGACCAGAAAATCCGCGTCGGCAACGAACGCCACGACACCGTGGAAAAAAACAGCTACAGCGAATTCAAGGCCGAAGAACACCACACCGTCCACAAAGACCGCAAAGTCGAAACCCGCGCCAACGACCACCTGACCGTGGGCGTGAACCAGCACATCAAGGTCGGCACCGGCCAGTTCATCGAAGCCGGCCAGGAAATCCACCTGAGCAGCGGCATGAAAGTCGTGCTCGAAGCTGGCAGCGAACTCACCCTCAAGGGCGGGGGCAGCTTCATCAAGATCGACGCCAGCGGCGTAACGCTGAGCGGGCCGGTGATCAACATGAACTCTGGAGGTGGGCCGGGAAGTGGGACGGGGGCTGCGCCGTTGTTGCCGGGGGTGTTGAAGCAGGCGGATGCGGATAAGGCTGGTGCGGTTCTGAGCCCGGCGCAGATCAATACGCTGAAACGTAATGCGCCGTTCTGTGAAGAGTGCGAGAAGTGCAAGGCAGGTGCCTGTGCGATCTGATCTGATGACTCCGCAGGCTTGGCTCGCAGGACGGCCGTTGCAAACGGGCGAACGTTTGTACCTGATCGTCAGCGCCGCCAGCGATGCCGAAGCGCTCAAGACGCTTTACCTAAATGAACCCACAACCCAGGCGACTCCGATCTGGGGCGGTACACCCTACGCGGCCTGGCAGCCGGTGATGCCCTACCTCACCGAGTTGAAACCCAACTCAAGCTTCCTGTCATGGATTGCCGAAACGGATGCCCTCAATTGGGGGTGGCTGGCCGTTTCCCGCAGCGAACCGAACGTGGTGTTCGAACACCTGCGTAGTCTCACTCAAGTTCGGATGCCGGACGGGACTGAAGTGTTTTTCCGGTTCTGGGATGGACGGCATATCTACCCGATTCTGGAAGGCCTCGGCGATGCCGCCGGTGAGGTGCTGCCGGTGTTTGATCGGTATCTGATTAATGGCAAAAGCCTGGAGGTGGGGCCGAGGGTGGTGCCACCGGCGAAAGATTGGCCTTGGTGGGAGGTGCCGAAGGCGTTGCTTGATGGCCTGACCAAGCAAAACCCATCGACCGTAGTCGGCAACATGATGCAGTGGTTGAAGGAGGATCACGCCGACCTGTACTTCTCGTTCCCCGAATCCAACCTGCGAACAAAAGTGGCGCGCTTCGTAAAACGCACGCCGCTCACGGAAGAAAACTTCACCGGGCTGTTGAAGGCCCATCTGGAAAATGAGGTGGCTGTATGAGCATTTTGATGGGTGAGATCGTAGGCAACCTCACGGCAAAACAACCAGATGCTCAGGCCATCATCAGTGACTTCAAAAAGTGCCTGAAGGATTACCGTGAGCATGCCGAGGCCTGGTACGGCGGAGTCCTGGACGCGGAACAGCAATTCAAGGTCGGTGATGAGGTCCACACTCAGGACAAGGACAGCAAAAAGGAAAACACCCTTTATGCCAACTGCCCGGCAAACGGCAAACTCACGCTTGTACATAGCTTCGAGTCTGCGCGATTTGTTCCGATCGGCAATACGCCGGTCCGTCTGGTGCCTGTGGTGGATGGCCGGTTCATTGGCAAGAACGAAGCCGGACCGGAGATCAACAAGACAATCGACTCGACCGGGATTCTGGAAGTCACCGGCCTCACGCCCAATCAGCAATACAAAATCACGTTCTTCCCGAACCCTACACGCGCGCAGATCGACAGCCTATTCAACTCCTATCAGGGCGTGATCGGCGATTTGAGCGGTTGGTTGCAGACTGAATGGAGCACCAGTTTCCTACCGCTTTGGCAGGCACATACCGATGCCTCGATGGGTGGCCGTGCCCTGCAGGAACTGGAGGCCGCATGGGAAGGCTTTCTGAAAGCGATCATGGGTCTGTGGGGCGATATCAAAAGCCTCTACAACCTGGTTGCGCATCCTCGTGAGAACTACGAGAAGCTGAAAAACTTCTTCACCGAAGAGCAAATCAAGAAGATTTATGACGCCTCCGCTGAGGCCATTCACACCGCCCTGTTGATCGCCAGCGATGAACCACTAATGTGGATCTACGTTGCCGCCATCATGGCCTGGGTGAAGATGCTGCCACCGCAGACATGCACAGAAGTGCTGGCGCAAATGAGCACAGAATTCTTGCTGAACATTCTGGTCGGTGTGGTCCTGACCGGTGGTCTCGGCCTGGCCGTGCGCATTGGCACGAAGGTAGTAAAAGCCACGCAAAACAGCGGCAAAGTTGTGAAACTGATTGAAGATTTTACCGGCATGCTGATGAAAGTCAGCAAAACAAGCGCCACACCGCATACCGAGGCTGCTCGGCCTTTATTGCTTAATGGCAATTCGGCATTCAACCCGGCGCGTAAAGCCAACGTTGAGATCGCCCCGCCCAAACCCGCCGAAACAGCAATGGCGCCGAAGAAAAAGCCACCTGTCGCCGGTGGAAAAGTGAAAACGGATGCGCAGATCCAGGCGCGCGGCAAGACGCAAAGCACGACCCGCCTCGAGCAGAAAGAGCCGGTCGATAACGCTCCCGATCAATCGAAAAATCCGGCCGGTAAACCCGCCGAGTGTGCCAATAACACATGCACCAACGGCGAACCGGTGTCTATGGTGACCGGCGAGGAGTTGCTGACCCTCACTGATGGCGAACTGGGTGGTTTGTTGCCTCTGGAATGGACGCGCCTGTACCGCAGCAGTGCGATCGAAATCGACAGCCGTCTCGGTCATGGCTGGAGTCATTCCCTGTCTCACCGTTTGCAACTGGACGATGAAGGCGTGCTGTGGACGGACAACGAAAACCGTCAAACCCGCTTCCCGGTGCCAACGGAACAACGCCCGGCCATCACCA
This sequence comes from Pseudomonas sp. PDM24, assembly GCF_019218905.1. Lineage (NCBI taxonomy): Bacteria > Pseudomonadati > Pseudomonadota > Gammaproteobacteria > Pseudomonadales > Pseudomonadaceae > Pseudomonas > Pseudomonas sp. PDM24. Next base: position 644,349 of record NZ_JAHUWR010000003.1, read on the forward strand.
ACAGCCTTGCCCAAGCCGCGATTTACTTGGGCAAGGCACCTGGCGAACTAATCCTCACCCAAGCCGGGCCAAAGGCACGCTTCTACCATTTCCATGCCGGGCGTCTGATCACCATCAGCGATGCCTATGACAACCGGATACACATCAGCTATGACCTGGTCGGCCGCATTCAGCGCATCGACAACGGCGCAGGCCGTGCCTTGCTCTTGCGCTACGACGATCGCCATATTGCGGCGGTGGATCATCAGCAACAACGTTCCGAGTACAACGATCGCGGTGAGCGCCAGGATCCATGGCTAACCATTCAGACCTTGGTCTCCTACCGCTACAACACGCGTAATCAGCTCGTATCCTCGACCAATGCAGCAGGTGAAACCGAGTATTACCGCTACAACGATCAGCATGTCATTCTGGAACGGCAACTGGCCGGGGGCGCCAGCTTCTTCTGGGAATGGGAGCGCGAAGGCAAACTCTCCCGTTGCGTCCGCCACTGGGCCAGCTACTCGCAACTGGAAGCCCGTTACGAGTGGGATGACAAAGGTTCGGTGACTGTTTACAACGCCGACGGCAGTGAACAAGTCTATGTGCATGACGAAAATGCGCGTTTGATCAGCGAGACCGCTCCCGATGGTGGGAAAACGCAGAAAGCCTATGACGATCAGGGACGTCTGGTCGCAGTAAAAGACCCGATGGGCGCCATCACCGAGTATCAGTACAGCGATGCCGGGCGCTTGATGGCCGTAATCTCGCCAGAAGACGAACCGACCCGTTACAACTACTTCAATGGTCAACTCATTGATGTCCAGCGAGGTAAAGCCCGCTGGAAGTACGAGCGCAACCGCCAGGGCGATATCACCCAACAAACCGATCCCCACGGCAACGAAACTCACTACAACTACGACCGTCAGGGTCGCCTGCTGGAGATTCGTCACCCCGATGGCAGTCGTCATCAACTGGGTTGGAACAATCTCGGTCAACTGTTGGAAGAACGCCTGCCCGGCGGCGGACAACGCAAGTACCGTTACGACGCGCTAGGTAGGCAAATCACACGTCAGGATGAAACCGGTGCCATCATCCACTATCAATGGGACGCCGTTGATCGCCTGACACAAATCACCCTCCCCGGCGGCGCCACCCGTGCCTTCACCTATAACCCGTATGGTCGCGTCACCGCCGAACGGGATGAACTCGGGCGCATCACCCGCTACGAATACGCAGACAACCTGCACCTCGTGAGCCGCCGCATCAACCCCGACGGCAGTCAGCTTCGCTACCGGTACGACAACTCGCGCCTGCTGCTCACCGAGATCGAAAACGAACGTGGCGAGCACTACCACCTCGACTATTACCCGAACGGCCTGATCCAGCAGGAAACCGGTTTCGACGGTCGCCGTACCGCTTACGAATACGATCTCAATGGCCAACTGCTGAAGAAAACCGAATTCGGCGACGACGGCAGCGAGCTGATCACCGGATACCAGCGCGACGCTGCTGGCCGTCTGCTGGTGAAAACCCTGGCTGACGGTGAAGAAATTCACTACAGCTATGACGCCCTCGGACGCCTTGTCAACGTCGACGACAGCCACTGGCCCCTCGCCTACGAATACGATCTGCAAGATCGCCTGATCACCGAACACCAGGGCTGGGGCACTCTGCGCTACGAATACGACAGCGTCGGCCAACTGAAACACTGCCGCCTGCCGGACGGCAGCAAGCTCGATTACCGCCACCAGCCTGGCGGCCAGCTGAGCAGCATCGACCTCAACGGCTCGCGCCTGACCAGCCACCAGTTCAACGCTGGCCGCGAACAACAGCGCCAACAAGGGCTGCTGCTCAGCCAATACCAGTACGACGAACAGGGTCGGTTGCAAGCACACAGCGTCAGCCAGCGCGAAAAGAATCTGTTCCAGCGCCGCTACACCTACGACGCCAATGGCAACCTCGCCGGCATCGACGACAGCCGCAAAGGCCACCGCAGCTATCACTATGATCCGCTTGACCGCCTGATCAACGTACGCGGCGCTACGCCTGAAAGCTTCGCCCACGACCCGGCGGGCAACCTCCTCGGCCAAAACAACGAGCCGACCGCGAACCTCGCCAACGTCAAGGGCAACCGCCTGCTGATGCAGGGCGACCGTCATTACGACTACGACGCCTACGGCAACCTGATCCGCGAACGCCGCGGCGCCGGGCAGAAACTGGTTACCGAGTACCGTTACGACTGCCAACATCGCCTGATCGGCGTCAGCCTGCCGGGTGGCAGCGTCGCATCCTACAAATACGACGCCTTCGGCCGACGCATCGAAAAGACCGTCGATGGCCACACCACCGAATTCCTCTGGCAAGGCGAACGCCTCATCGCCGAGAGCGGCGACAATCGCTATCGCAGCTACATCTACGAACCCGGCAGCTTCCGCCCGCTGGCGATGCTCGACGGCGAAGGCCCGCTGAAGGCCGCGCCGTTTTACTACCAACTCGACCACCTCGGCACCCCGCAGGAACTCACCGATTACAGCGGCGAAATCATGTGGTCGGCCAAGTACCGCGCCTATGGCAACCTCGCTGCGCTGGACGTCGCCGAAATCAACAACCCGCTGCGCTTTCAGGGCCAGTATTTCGATGCCGAGACAGGGTTACATTACAATCGGCATCGCTACTACAATCCGGGTACTGGACGGTTTCTGACGCCGGATCCGATCAAGCTTGCGGGAGGACTAAACAGCTACCAATATGTCCCTAACCCAACAGGATGGGTCGATCCGCTAGGCCTAAGTAGCAATAGTTGCCCAAAGAAAGTAGATACGAGTGACTACCAATCTCGGAAGGATTTAAGATCCGACGTTTACAACGCTCAAAGACCTGGCGATTTCCATAAAACTAAGCACTTGAACGCTCGCTCAGCTGACCAAGCTAGAGAGCTAAGCTTAGGAAATGGATCCCGAGGTGGCCAACCTGAAGCTTCTTACCTTCCGGACATTGCAAACAATGTCAAAGGGTTCGAAAAACAAGCAGCATATGGGGCAATCAAGGAGGGTAATGTATTCGACCATGGAGGGACTCGCTTCATGTTTTACAAAGCAGACAAACCTGTTGGATATAACGAAGGACAACTCACACACTGGGTAAGAATCGAATTAACTAATGGCGGCAATAAACCCGTTATCCATAGCTTCCCAGCTTCCCCCCAGCAAGTTAAAAAACACATGGGAAAAGTCAAATGAAAAAGAAACTAGAGTTCGAGCTGCAGCCTATTAGAGTGCCCAGTGGCTGGACCATTACCATAAACAATCTTTTTGAAGTAGACCTAAAACCAGAAACAGCACATTGGTTCAGCAGCTCTGTATTGTTGGGTGGCGCCCGTAAAGGCACAGGATACTGCTTTGACTCACGAGTCGAACCTGAGGGGGATCCTGACGGTGAGTTCGTCGTTGAGTTTTTAACAATAAAATACGACAAAAAAGGCGAGCCTATCGGCGACTCTGTACAAACCATTGAGATTTTTAAAACAAAAAGCAAACAAGAATACATAAGTAAAATCGAGACATACATGCTCGAAAATTAAGGTAAATAATGGGGTAGGAGAACTAAATTTACTTTCGAACTCATAAGCCTCCCATTTTTCTCAGAAAAGGGGACAGATATATTTCAGCGCTCATAAAAATAAAATCTGTCCCCTTTTTTGCAAGGAAAGTCACCATGGCAAACCACGACCCCAATGATCCTCATGGTGATCGCCCGCACTTACAACTACACCCTGTCAAAGGTGAAGCAATTCGAATCCACTGGCCAAATCCATTTGAAGGTCAAAAATGAGCAATCCAAAAATAATTCCAAGAAAAGTCTGGTGGGGTCTGGAAGCGAAATCGTATACAGAAATCGCGCAAGAACTCCCTACAAACGACGACTCCTTACGCAGATGGATTGCTATATACGCGGTATACCATTTGAATTTTACAAACAGATATCCGGGAGAACTCTATTATAAGTTCTTGGAAGACGCAAAAAATTCAAAATATGTAGCAATAGACTTCACAATACCTAAGTTAATAATTGAAACAAGAGATAGCATTGGAAGCAGTGACACTACCATTGTCAAGTGTCAAACGTTAGAAACCGAAGAAGAGATAAATGACTACCTTCAAGAGAACAACATCGATCCAGAGCTATTCACTCCACCTTGGACATGTGACTATCCGCTAGACTGAAAGGCGAATCGGCAAAAAAAGAAGAGAAAGAAAAGAAAAGAAAAGGGAAAAGAAAGGGGACAAAAGAAAAGGGGACAGATTTATTTTCTATGCATGTCCCGTCCTGAATAAGGTTTACACCTTCTGATCCGTTTTTCAGGAGGACGTAATGAAATCAGCAAAAAGGCGTAGTCAGCGCGACTACACGCTGACCTTTAAATTGTCGGTCGTCGATCAGGTCGA